>CAVWVV010000034.1:0-23146 GCA_963758425.1 uncultured Verrucomicrobiae bacterium | reverse complement strand
GTTACACCTTCGCGTTCTGGTAGAGCCCGGTCGTTTTCTTGTGGGCAACGCCGGTGTGTTGCTGACCCGCGTGCGTTTCATCAAAAAATCGGGCGCGAAGAAGTTTGCGATTGTCGATGCCGGGATGAACGACCTAATTCGGCCTGCGCTCTATCATGGTTATCACGAGATTGTCCCGGTCACAGAGCCGCGCACCCTCACCCCAATCCTCTCCCTCGCAGGGAGAGGAGGACGCGAAGCGCCAGGTGAGGGTCGAATTGAGAGCAAGAGCAAGATTACGAGTACGATGGAAAAGATCGACATTGTCGGGCCGGTATGCGAGTCAGGCGATTTCTTTGCCCTGGATCGGGAGATGCCGGAGCTCCATGAAGGCGATCTGCTCGCCATCATGAGCGCCGGCGCGTACGGCTTTGTGATGGCTTCAAATTACAATTCGCGCCCGTTGCCCAAGGAAGCGCTGGTTCGTGGCGACCAGATCGCGCTGATTCGAAAACGGCAAACTTGGGAAGATTTGGTGCGCGGTGAGATCGATCCCGACGGGTAGAGACAACCCGCAGGGCCATCCGCGAATGAATGCCGGTCCCCGGCGCGCTCGGCGATCGCGCCCTACCACTTGCAGAACTTCGCATTCAGCATAAATAGTCCCTGCCTGTCATGATAAAACGCCTTTTGCTCGTTTCGTTTTTGTCGATGTTTGCGCTTAGCTCACAAGCGGCGGCCCCAGCGTCGGGTGAATACATCATTCTCGTCGGGGGACCATCCATGTATCAGTGGGAAAAGTACAAGACTTATCCGCATGACCATTGGTGGGCGAACTTTGTTCGCGCGGCGCGCCTGCGCACCGATCAGTTACGCGCCGAGCTCGGGCCGGACGCAAAGATCACATGGCTCGTTTACCGACAGGGTTATGAAGATCGCGCCAAACAAGAACACCAGGACCTGATTAGCCTGATCGGTTCCGTGCGCGATAAGCTTAATCTCAATCTCGTTTGGTTTGGCCCGGGTTCCGCGGTCATTAACTATCTAAACAACGGCGAGCCGCGAGACCAGGTGAAGATCATCGGCTTTGAATATTTCGGCCACTCAAACCGGGCGTGTTTCATGTTCGATTACAGCAACAACATAGATAGCGCTTGTAAATCGTGGCTGCACGAAAGCGATCTTACGAAAATCAATCGGCACGTTTTTGCTCGCAACGCCTACGTGAAGAGCTGGGGCTGTCATACCGGTGAGGAAATGTCGAAGAAATGGTACGCCGCCATGGGTGTGCACATGATTGGCGCAGTCGGAAAGACTCAGTTCATGATGGAAGAATTGCCAATCCTCATTTCCGACGGCGGCAAGTGGGTGAACTAAATTTCGGATTTCGGATTTCGGATTTAACATCGCGGGCACGCGATGAATTTCGAGGAACTCGAAAAACTCTATTATCAGCCCTTATTCGACCTGATTTCCCAAAGCCGGGCTGTTCATCTTCAGCATTGGCGTGGGGAAGAAGTGCAGCGGTGCAGTCTGCTTAGCATCAAGACCGGCGGTTGCAGCGAAGACTGCGCTTATTGTGCGCAGTCCGCTCATTATTCCACCGGCGTAGAGCGCGAAGAATTGTTATCGCTGGAAGAGGTGATGACTGCTGCACACCGGGCGCGCTCACAAGGCGCGACCAGGTTTTGCATGGGGGCGGCCTGGCGCGGCGTACGCGATGGCTCTGAAAAGTTTGAGCGCCTGCTGGAGATCGTCCGGGAAGTAAGCCAGCTGGGGATGGAGGTATGCGTCACTCTCGGTGAGATCGGCTCCGTAGAAGCACGCAAACTTAAAGCCGCTGGAGTCACGGCCTACAATCATAACCTCGACACTTCTCCCAAGTTTTATCCGGAAATTGTGAGCACGCATACATTTCAGGATCGCCTCGAAACCATAGCCGCCGTACAGGAAAGCGGGATGTCCGTTTGTTGCGGCGGGATCATCGGTATGGGGGAAACAGAGACCGACCGATTGCGAATGCTGGAAGTCTTGAGCAACCTCGATCCCGCCCCGGAAAGCGTGCCGATCAATTGTTTAATGCCGATGCCGGGAACGCCGCTGGCCGATCAACCGCCAGTCGACATTTTCGAGCTGGTTCGTCTGATTGCAGTAACACGAATCGCATTGCCCAAGGCGCGAGTTCGCCTGGTAGCTGGGCGCACCCGGCTTTCACTCGAGGGTCAGGCACTCTGTTTTTTTTCAGGCGCGAATTCGATTTTTTACGGCGACAAGCTTCTAACCGCGAAGAATCCCGCTGCTGACGTAGACGTAGTCCTTTTGCGCCAGCTGGGTTTGCACGTTCAAACGAATTCAATGACGAATGTCTAATGACGAAATCCGAATGACGGAACAAGACAAGCTTCGTCGTTTCGGCCTTCGATTTCCGCCTGCCACTCTAATCCTGCCCGGCGCGAGCGCGTGTTCAGCGCCTGCAGCAATTTAGAATCGACATCGTTCCCACATTTTGCGATGAACGCCTCCGGGGTCGATGGGAGCTAACAAGAACCTCAACAGAAAGAAATTATGGACTGGAAAAAATTCTTCATCGCATTCGTAGCAGCGTTTGGTTTCATCTTCCTGTTTGGCTTTCTCTGGTACGGTAAGCTGATGCATGGTGCACATCAGGAAGTGCCAGCACTTTGGCGAACCGAAGCCGATTTTGGTAATCACTTCTCGACGCTCATTTTTGGGCACATTGTGATGGCATTTTTCCTCACGCTACTTTGTGCACGTTTTGTCCCCGGGGGTGGCCCAGGCGCGTGCGCGACGCTCGCGATTCTGGTAGCGCTGATATATGCCGGCGCCTACCTGATTACTTTCGCGGTACAGCCGCTGACGACCAAGATCCTCTGCGGCTGGATTGTTGGCGACTTGATCCAATTCTCGATTGCAGGCGCAATCATCGGCGCGATCTACAAGCCCGGTTCGCGAATGACCCCTTAGGTCTTAATCCATCCCAACTATGAAGTGATTCATCCTCGCGTTCATCTTTATTTTCTTTTTGGGATGGCTCTACAATGGCGTCCTGCTGAAAGGCGTCTTCGCTGAAGCGCAAAGGTTCTTCCGGCCGCGTGAAGAGATGATGGGCCTGTTTCATTGGATCGTTATTGGCCAAGCAGGTTTGGCGCTCGCTTTTGTCATGATTTACGCCAACGGATTCGCCCACGGCGGAATCGCGGCGGGTGTACGCCTTGGAATCATGTCGGAAGTTCTGGCGATCGGCGCCCTCTGCATGATTTACGCGACGCAACCCTTTCCCGCAAAACTCCCCGTGCTGATAAGCATCGGCGGCTTATCGAAATGATCGTGCCGGGCGTAATCGTTGGTGCGATTTACAAACCGAATCAATCGCTTAGCAGCTCGTAAAACTCGGCAGTAGACGTTGAGCAGCCCGTCACGCCGTAGCCTTGCGAAGGCGGATTCAGCGTAGAATGTTCGCTCATGTCCTCGCAGACGCCTGCTGCTCTCGGCTACCGCATGCCAGCGGAATGGGAACCGCACGCCGCGACCTGGCTCTCATGGCCGCGGCGCGAAGGAATTAGTTTCCCGGATTCATTCGATCGCGTCACGCCGGCGTTGCGGGCAATGGTCGAGGCCCTGATCGAATCGGAACAAGTTTGTATCAATATCTGCAACGGCGTACACGAAGCTGAAGCGCGCGAAGTGTTACGCGGGTTACCAATGGAGCAAATCTCGTTTCATCTTGTCCCCACAAACGAACCCTGGTGCCGTGATCACGGACCGATTTTTTTGACGCGCGATGAGCGTTGGAGTCGGCTCGCCCCCGAGCCTGGGCACACTGCGCGGCACGCGGGCGCGCCGGCTCCACTTGCGGTTGTGGATTGGGATTACAACGCCTGGGGCAACAAATATCCGCCATTCGATTTGGACGAAGTGGCGCCAACGCGCGTCGCAGAAATTCTCGATGTTCCGGTGTTTTATCCGGGCATCATTTTGGAAGGCGGCGCGATTGATGTGAATGGCTCGGGCGCGCTGCTTACCACCGAGTCATGTTTGCTCAACAAGAATCGAAATCCGAGTCTATCGCGCGACGAAATCGAACAACGCCTGCGGGATTACCTTGGGGTTCGCGAGATTCTCTGGCTCGGCGACGGCATCGCTGGCGACGACACGGATGGTCACATCGACGATCTCGCACGGTTTGTCTCAGAAAAAACAGTCATAACCGTGGTCGAAGAAAATCGGGACGACGAAAATTACGAGCCGCTCCAGGAAAATCTCGCGCGCCTGCATGCAATGAAAATTAGCGGTGGCGCGACTGAGATCATCACGCTTCCGATGCCGAAGAAGATCATGCGCGAAGGACTACGGATGCCGGCTACGTATGCGAACTTCTACATCGCAAACACTTGCGTGCTGGTGCCAACGTTTGCCGATCCCGCTGACGAAGCCGCGTTGTCGGTTCTGCGCGAATGTTTTCCAAATCGCCGCATGATCGGGATTGATTGCCGCGAGCTAATTTGGGGACTCGGCGCATTTCATTGTCTTACCCAGCAACAACCAGCAGTGCGGGAAGGATCTTAGCGTCCCAACTATCGCGGCGTTGAGGCCGCTCCTGCGTTCGTCAATCAGCCGTTGGCCCCGGTTTGTAACCGCTGCTTAAAATTGCATCGTGAAGATCGGGCGGGTGCGTTTTGCGCGCGTCAAACGTGATGACGACGCGCTGATGCTCGAGATCGGCCCTTACGTCTTTCACTCCAGCAATTTTCTTCAGCACGGGTCCAAGCTTGCGCACGCATTCATCGCAATCTTCGCCTTCGGTCGCGATCTCGATGGTTTCCAGGATGGCGTGATCGGCGCGTTCCGGGAAAAACGGATCTGCCGGGTCAGGATCGTTTGGTCGTGCAGGGTCCATCGTGTTTTGACCTTTTATCTAACTAACGTGTGACACCCGCGCAACGGTCGACTTGCGCGCTTTGTCATGTTGAGCGGAGCGAAACATCTCTGATTATTGGCGTTGTGAGTGCGTAGAAAGAAATGATCCGAGATTCTTCGCTTTGCTCAGAATGACAGGCTACGCGGCTGCTCTTCATGCGTCAATCGGTACCGGTCTGAACGGCGGTGTTACTGAGATTCCAAGTGTTGGTGCGACGCCACTTCGCGCGCTACGGGTTCGAGTACGTTCCAGACGGTTTCGGCAAGAACCTTCTGGCCAGCTGCGTTTGGATGAATTCCATCGGACAAATTCAGTGATGGATCGCCTGCCACGCTCTGCAGGAGATATGGTATCAGCGCGGCGCCATTTTTGGCAGCGAGATCGGCAAACATTTTGCCAAACGCGGAGACATAATCGTCGGTCGTATAATTGGGTAGTTGCATCCCCGCGATCACAATGTGAACCCGTGGATTTCGCGTTTTCACCTTATCGATGATTTGTTGAAGATTGTCTTGGATTTGATCGACCGGCAGTGCTCGAAAGGCATCGTTGATTCCGAGCTCCAGAATGAAGATATCGATCTTGCGTTTCAGGTGAGCCGGGAGCCGTTCCAGGCCGCCTTCCGTGGTGCCGCCGGCCGCGCTGGCGTTGGTTACCTGAAAATTCAGCCTGGCCGCGTGCAATTTCTTTGCGAGCAACATCGGGTAGGCTTCACTCGGCGCGAGTCCGAAACCCTGAGAAAGACTATCACCCAGGACGAGAATCGTTTTCGTCGGGCTGGCGTGAACGATCTGATGGGAAAAGACTGACCAGGCAATAAGTAGTGCGATGCAGACTCTCACAATGAAAAGCTGAACGCTCAAGGTCCACCTCTCAACTCCGGCGGCGGCATCGGCAAGATGCCGATCCCACCGCTTCGGAGTTGGACGTTGAAGCTTTTCCGCGTAACGGTTTAACTCTTCAACCCTTTAACCCTTTAACTATTTCTATGGCCAACTACGCAATCAACGGTTTCGGGCGCATCGGACGCAACGTCCTTCGCGCCATGACGCAAAAACAAGTCCAGCAAGTCCTAGCCATCAACGATCTGACCGATACGCACACCCTCGCGCATTTGCTCAAATGGGACTCAGTGCACGGCAAATTCGACGGCGAAATCGGTTACGATGACCAAAACATCATCGTACGCGGGCACAAAATTAGAATCCTGAAGGACCGCGATCCGGCGAACCTGCCTTGGAAAAAACTGGACATTGATGTTGTGCTCGAGTCGACCGGGTTCTTCACCAGCCGCGACAAAGCCGAACTGCATTTAAAAGCAGGCGCCAAACGAGTGCTGATCAGCGCGCCAGCAAAAAACCCCGATGTAACGATTTGTATCGGCGTGAACGACGGCATCTACGACCCCGCGAAGGATAAAATTATTTCCAATGCGAGCTGCACCACGAATTGCCTCGCGCCGATGGCAAAGGTCTTGCAGGACAAATTCGGCATCGCACACGGATTCATGAGCACCATCCATAGTTACACGAATGACCAGCGGATTCTCGATTTTCCACATGATGATTTGAGACGCGCGCGAGCGGCGGCGATTAACATCATTCCTTCTACCACAGGCGCGGCCAAAGCGATCGGCGAAGTCATCCCGGAATTAAAGGGGAAACTGAATGGCGGCGCGTTTCGAGTGCCGACTCCGGACGGGTCAGTCACGGATTTCACCGCCGTGCTGGAGAAGGACGCGACCGTGGATGTGATCAACGCCGCGTTCAAGGAAGCTGCATCGGACAAAGGCTACAAGGGCGTGCTCGAATATAGCGATGAGCCGCTGGTTTCGGGGGATATCGTTGGGAATCCGCACTCCTGTATTTTTGACAGCCAATTGACGCTGACGCTTGGCAACCGGTTCGTAAAGGTGGTCGGCTGGTACGACAACGAATGGGGCTACAGCAACCGCTGCGTGGAACTGATGGAAATGCTGGCGGATTAGTCCCGCATGCTCATGCTCATGCTCCTGATCATGATCGAAGCATGAAAACTTACTTTGATCACGAAAGACTCGATGTATACCAGGAGGCGATAGCGTTCTGCGGTTGGGTCGGCGACTTGCTGAGCGACATTGCTGGTAAAGCTGCGGCAAAAGATCAACTCGATCGCGCTTCGACTAGCCTGCCACTGAACATCGCGGAGGGAAATGGGAAGTTCTCGGACGCTGATCGATCCAGGTTCTTAGAAATCGCTCGTGGTTCGGCCCTGGAGTGCGCAGCATGCCTTGATGTGCTCGCAGTGCGAAGGCTCGTCGCTACAGACCGAATTATTGCTGCGAAAGAGCAACTCGTGCGCATCGTTAACATGCTCATGGGAATGCTGAAAAGATTTTCGGGACGCGCGGACTTCTTGCGAGAGGATGAAGGAAGATATGCTGTCAGAGCCGATCATGAGCATGAGCATGAGCATGAGCAGGAGCCTGAGCCTGATTACGAGCACGAGCAAGGAGCACGAGTAGGAAATGTCTAAGCTTTCACTTCGTGATCTTGATGTGCGCGGAAAACGCGTGTTGGTCCGAGTGGATTTCAACGTGCCGACAGAAGTGCGCGGCCAGAAAGTCCGTATCACCGACGATACGCGGATTCGCGAAAGTCTGCCCACGATCAACTATCTGCGAGAGCACGGCGCGAAAACGATTTTGATGTCCCATTTTGGCAGGCCCAAAGGGAAGCCAGTTGAAAAATATTCGCTTCGTACGATCGGCGATTATTTGCATACGCTGATTCATCAGCCTGTCATTTTCAGTCACGACACGATTGGCGAAGTACCGGAAAAAATCATTGAGCATATGCAGACCGGCGACGTTGCGCTCCTCGAGAACTTGAGATTCCAGCCCGGTGAAGAGGCGAACGATCCCAATTTTGCCAAAGCGCTCGCCAGTCTCGGCGATCTGTATGTCAACGATGCGTTTGGCGCCGCCCATCGCGCGCACGCGTCCACAGTGGGGATCACAAAATTCGTGAGCCAATCGGCGATGGGTTTTCTGATGGAAAAAGAGTTGAAACACTTGCGTGACGGCCTTGAGAATCCGGCCAAGCCCTTCGTTGTCATTTTAGGCGGCGCCAAGGTCTCCGATAAAATCGGCGTTTTGAAGGCGCTAATGGAAAAAGCGGACATGATTCTGATTGGCGGCGCGATGGCAAACACGTTTCTAAAGGCGGAGGGCATTCCGGTCGGCGCAAGCAAGGTCGAATCGGACAAACTCGATCTTGCGCGCGAGCTTCTCGAGTTGGCGAAGAAACGCGGCGTGAAATTCTTGCTGCCGATTGATGCCGTAGAAGCAGACGAAATTCGCGCCGGCGCAAACATGCGAAACACAAGTCGGCTGTCGCCACAGCATGGGATTAGTGATGGATGGCAGGCAGTCGATATCGGCGCGGCGACGATTGCGCTTTACCAGGAGGAAATTGCCAAGGCGGAAACGATTCTGTGGAACGGGCCACTGGGCGTTTTCGAAGTTCCGGAGTTTGGCGAGGGGACGATTGCGATCGCGGAAGCGCTTGCGCAATCGGGCGCGACGACGATCATCGGTGGCGGCGATTCTGTGACTGCGGTGAAACAGGCCGGGCTCGCCGGCAAGATGACGTTCATCTCTACCGGCGGTGGCGCGTCGCTTGAATTGCTTGAAGGCAAGGAATTGCCCGGTGTGGCGGCGTTAAGCGACAGGAAGTAAGCCGTGCCAGTTCGCGAGCCCGTTTCGAAGGTTCATATTGAACCTCCAGAGCCGCGCAAATCCACCGGCCGCAAGACTGTCATCTGGGGGCTGACTAATTCGGCCATTTGTGCAGTTGCATTCCTTATCACCTGCGTTGGTCTGCACGCGGTCCTCCCATTTCCAGAAATCGACGGTGGGGTCTCGCAGAAATTCCGATTTTTCGCCGCGCATAAGGACGAATTCGACACTCTCTTTATTGGATCGAGCCGGATCTACTTTCAGATCTCACCCGCTGTTTTTGATCGCGTCACACGCGAGAGCGGGTTGCCGACGCGCAGCTTCAACTTCGGTATTGGCGGCATGTATTTGCCGGAATCCGCCTATCTGCTTGAACAGATTTTAAACTTGAAACCGCGCAACTTGAGATGGGTTTTCATTGAGTACGATGAACTCCAAACGAGGTGGTCCCCCGAAAACCAGACCAGCCGTCGCGCGCTTTATTGGGCCGACTGGAAGAGGGTATCGCTCCTTTTGCGAAAACTTAGCGACGCCGGCACGGCTCCGCTTTGGCTGCCAAATCCCGCAAAGCTTCGCGACATTATGCTGCGTCAAAAAGACGAGAAAAACACGCGTAGCCTGCTGACATTTTATGCGGGGCAGTTTGAAAAAAACTATACTAACGTCGCAAGAGCAGCTGATGTTCCAGACTCTTTCTTGAATCGCGACACAAAGGGACGTCGCGCAAGCTACCTCGGCGCAGCCAGCGATGGTTACGTGATCAGACCGAATCGAATGTCTCCCGGCCAGGCCGCAGAGTATGAGCGTGGGCTGGCGGCTGCGATGGCACAAGCCGGCACACGTCCGCTTTCACCTTATGCGGTCGAAGCCTACCGGCAGTGCGCGCGAGAAGTCAGGAATATTGGAGCCGCTCCAATCTTTTTGATCACGCCAAACACGACGCAAATTAACATGACCGCCGAAAGTACCGCGCTGGCAAGCGTTGTGATGGCGTTTAATAATCCTCAAGCTTATCCGGGCCTTTTTCTCAGCAGCGTACGTCGCGACGGGCAACATCTGACTAAACCGGGAGCAGAAGAATTCACGCGTATTGTGGCGGCGAATTTCGTCGAGCTTGCGCGAGCAGGCGTCATCAAGTGATCAAAAACCAATGGCTGACGGTTTAAGTTCGTATCCCATTCTCAGTTCGAATGTCTTTCGTTGAATTTCGCTTCCTCTGGTTTTTTCTCTTTGTGTTCATCGTCTACTGGACGATGCACGGTAACACCGCGCGTAAGGTGTGGCTTCTCCTCTGCAGTTACGTTTTTTACGCGGCTTGGAATTGGAAATTTACATTCTTAGTTCTGGGGTCGACGGCGGTGGATTACATCGTTGGCCTCATGCTCGGGCGCTCCAAAAGCCCGACGTCACGGCGCCTCTGGATTGCCACGAGCGTGTGCGTCAATCTCGGCGTCCTGGTTTTTTTCAAATACTTTAACTTTTTTATCTCTTCGGCGTCCGAGTTTCTGGCGTGGCTTGGCTTACCGGCGAGCGTGAACACGCTCAACATTATTCTGCCGGTCGGGATCAGCTTCTACACGTTTCACTCGATGAGCTACACCATCGACGTGTACCGTGGAAAACAGCGCCCCATTTCGAATTTTGTCGATCTTTCGTTGTTCGTCAGTTTTTTCCCGCCATTGGTAGCGGGGCCGATTGTGCGTGCTTTGTACTTTCTGCCGCAGCTGGTTTCGCCCCGCAAATTCTCCAATGTCGATGTGCGAGGCGCGGTGATGTTATTCCTGGCGGGATTCATTAAAAAGGCCTGCATCGCAGATGGAGTCGCGCCGACCGTCGATCGCTACTTCGCTCATCCAGCGAACTTCACCCCGACCAGCGCGTGGATTGGCGTGCTCTTTTACGCAATCCAGATTTATTGCGATTTTTCCGGATACACAGACATGGCCATCGCGGCCGCCCGGCTACTTGGATACCAATTACCGAACAACTTCCAGTTTCCATACTTTGCCCGGAACGTCTCTGATTTCTGGCGGCGCTGGCACATTAGTCTCTCAAGTTGGCTGCGCGATTATCTCTACATTCCAATTGGCGGTAATCGCGGCTCGCGCGGGTTTGCCTACCGTAATGTCATGATCACGATGCTGCTCGGCGGCCTATGGCACGGAGCTGCATGGACGTTCGTTATCTGGGGCGCATTACATGGGCTCGCGCTCCTCATCCATCGCGAGTGGATCCGCCTTACCGACGGTCTTAAGTGGGCCGCGCGGGCGATGCGCTGGCTCGCGTGGCCGATTACGATCTATGCGATATGCGTTGCCTGGATCTTTTTCCGCGCGCATGATCTCGATCGTGCGGGAACAACCCTAAAGCAGTTCGTCCTGTTTCGCGGCGGTGGTAACGAACATTTCCACCGCTGGTTCCTTTTGCTGATTGGCGCACTGGCCTTCATCCATTGGCTCAATTCTCGCCGATGGTTTGCAGAATTATGGCGACAATGGCCCGCCCCAGTCTTCGCGGCGGCTTATGGTTGCACTTTTGCAGTCGTCCTCTTATTTGTTCCGCCGCACTACACACCCTTCATTTATTTTCAGTTCTGAGCTGTTAACCAAACTTAAATATGAGAGAAAAATCGTCATGCCGTTTTGTCATCCCGAGTTAACGAGGGATCTCACAAGTGACGAAAGATTTGCCACGCCCTCGAAAAGTTGGGAGGTTCCGTCGCCAGGAATGACAATGAATCACATGAGAAAGAAAATCGTTGCCGCTAATTGGAAGATGAACATGACGCAGGCCGAGTCGGCGCGATTTGTCGAGTCGATGCTGCTGGATCTGGGAGACATCACCGATGTGGAAGTCGTGATCGTGCCGCCTTTCACAGCGATTGCAAAAGTGATGGAAGCACTCGGCAAAGCGCAAAACATAAAAGTGGGCGCGCAAAATATGTATTGGGAGAAACGGGGCGCATTTACCGGCGAAATCAGCGCTGCGCTGCTACGCGACTTGTTTGTGCATTACGTCGTGCTCGGGCATAGCGAACGCCGCACTTTATTTGGTGAGACGGACGAAATCGTGAATCGCAAGGTGCGCGCCGCGCATGAGGCAACGCTGCGCCCCATTGTTTGTATTGGGGAAACGCTCGAGCAGCGGGATAGAGGCAATGTGGACAAGATATTATCGATCCAATTGCGTGGCAGTCTCGCTGGCCTCACTCCAAAGGAATTGCAGGAGACGGTGATTGCGTATGAGCCGGTCTGGGCCATCGGCACCGGCCGCAACGCGACGCCCGCTCAAGCGCAGGAAGCCCACGCGTTCATTCGCCACACTTTGCACAAAATGGCCGATGATACGACCGCTGAACGCGTCCGCATTCAGTACGGCGGTAGTGTGAAGCCGGAGAACGCGCACGAGCTAATGAGCCAGCCCGACATCGACGGCGCCCTCGTCGGAGGGGCCAGCCTCGACCCGCGCAGCTTCGTTCAGATCGTCAAGGCGGCACGCGACAGGTAGGGCGTGATCAAGCTTGCCCTGAGCGAAGTCGAATGGGGGCCGTGCCCAGGATCTCGCGAAACCAGCTGTAGCCGAGATTCGGTGATCTCGGCTTGCGATTGAGAGCGCTTTAGCGTTGTTGTAGCCGCCTCGCTGCGTCGAGGCTCTCAAGCGCGTTTCCGAGCTTGTTACTTATTCGCAACCGCACGGACTGCACCACAGTGCAGCTCAACCTCCGTGCTCACTTTCTGGATTCTTGCGTCCTGCTCTTTAGAAACAGCGACGACGTTCTCCATCTCCTTCTTCAGCTCAGCAATCCTCGTCTCAAAGTCGTTCCGTTGTTGCGCAACGGCGTCTTCCAGTTGCTGGACCTTGCGATGTTCTTTAAGAAACTCATTCAGCAACATCGCATTCACGGTGTCATAGCGGACTGTGTCCGGCTTGCCGATGGTGTCGCGCACCACTAGGTCAGGGTTAACCTTTTCCACGTCCTCAGCCACCAGGCCAAATTGCGGTGTGCCCTCGGGATCGATTTCCTTCTTGTAGCGGAACGTGACTGGTTTGAGTGCGAAGATCGCTTCGCTGGCTTTGTCCATCGGTTTGATATCCTGTTTGTATCTGGCCGAGGACTGGACCGTGCCGAGCTGGCCATTGGAATTGATGAAAACGCCTACCCCGCCATTCACCGTCTTGCCGTAGATACCAGCGATAAAGGTCTTTTGCTGTGTTCCAGGCTTGCCGATGCGAATGGTATTCGCATCAGCTGCATTGCCCAGCACGTTAGCTCCGATATCGATATTGTTACTGCCGGTGGTAAGGTTGAGCCCGGCATTTGCACCTAAGGCAATGTTGGATGAGCCGGTAGTGTTGTTTGAAAGCGCCCAGTAACCCTCCGCAGTGTTGTCGTGTCCGGTTCTGTTAGATGCGATCGCGCTAAGGCCGGTGGCTGTGTTGTTGTTGCCGGTTGTGTTGAAAAGAAGCGCGTTAACACCCGTGGCCGTGTTGTCGAAGCCAGTTGTGTCGCTATAAAGCGCAGAAGCACCGGTGGCCGTGTTGTAAAAACCGGTGGTGTTCAACAGGAGCGCATTAGCACCCATGCCGTGTTGTCGTAGCCGGTCGTGTTGCTATAGAGCGTGTTGATGCCGTTGGCCGTGTTGCTGCTGTCTTCTGTGTTTTGTCTGAGCACACTAAGACCGGTGGCCGTGTTGTAGTTGCCGGTGCTATTGCTATGAAGCGATTGATCGGGCATCGGCTTCGGAGAAGCCGATCCACCTTCGCAATCCGAATGCGGTGCCCTTGGGATCGCCAGGGCCGCCATGCCTGCAAAATTACTTCGGGGCAAGTGACGCAACGATTTTCTCGAAACAAGGATCGCCACGCAGCGGGTCCCAAAACGGAAGCAGTTTCAATTGGCCATAACTCGGGGCGCCGGGGCGGCCGATGGCGGTCGCAAGTTGTTCACAGGCGAGATCTTGGTCGCCGACCCATGCAGCGATCATAGCGAAATACTGAATCATCCCGGGACCATTGATCGCATCTTTTTCTACTGGCAGCAGTTCAACTGCGCGCCTGCCCTCGCGTAGCGCGTCCTCTTTTTGCCCGAGAGCGGCGTCGATTAGACCCAGTACACAGAATGGCGGGCCATAGTTTGGTTGCTCCTCGAGGATTTTCTCCTGCTCGACGCGCGCGGCGACAAACGCGGACCGAGCTTTTGCATCGTCCTTTGTTATGCGAGCCATGAAGCCTTCTAGAAATGAACGACTGAATTGAACAGCGTCAGAGCCTAGTGGAAACTCGCTTGACGCTGCCAGGGCATCCTTTATAGAAGCAGCGTCGCGTTCGGCGAGTGCGCAAATAAGCCAACCAACGGCGATGCTGGGCATGGCGTTGGGATTCGTGGCGCGGATTGAATTGATGATTCGATGCAAGGGTCGAGTATCAGCTTTCCAATCCAGTTCCACGAGTGCGCTTTCTACCTTTGTTTCGATGTCGTCCGGCTCGATCGCCGACACGCGATCGAACACCGATTTTTCTTCGGAATACCTGCCGAGGTGACCATAACTCAGTGCGGTCTGCTGCAGGAGATCAACATTGCGGGGGTCCAGATCAATCGCGCGCTCGAAATTCCGTGTGCACTCTTCCCAACGGCCTCGACGCCTCTCGATGTAGCCCTGCAGTTCGAATAACCGGGGTTCATTCGACAGCGTCTGCCGAGCAATTTCCAGCTCCGCAAGAGCGCCATCATAATCAAGGTATCCATAATAAAGATTTTCCGCACGCGCGAGATGTGCTTCAGCCGCATCGAAACGGAGACGAAAAGCCGCCTTGATGGCCGATTGTGCCAGCGTCAAGCGCTCAGTTGTGTGGTCGTCCCCAAAGAAATAGAGTTGGTTATGGGCAGAGGCAAGTTGGCAGTATGCCTGGAAAAAAGATGGATCATGTGCGACAGCTTGATTTAGGATGTCGACTGCCTCTAATAGCTTCGCTTTCGCGCTACTGATGGAGCTTGATGTCACCACAAGATTTTTGGCGCGACTGTAAAGATCGTAGGCGGTGATATCGGCAGTTGGCGGACGTTCGATAGCCAGTTTCTCAGCAGAAGAGATTTTGGCGTGAAGCTGATTGGCGACTTTTTGTGCGATCTCGCTCTGGACAGCGAACATGTCTTTCAGGTCGCGATCGTACTCTTCCGCCCAGACGTGCGAATCGGTATGCGTGTCGACCAACTGGACGTTTATGTGTAGCCAGGCACCTGTCTTACGAACGCTGCCTTCGAGCACGTGGGATACGCCTAGCTCATTACCGATCTGGCGTGTGTTCTGTTTGCCCTGATATCCCATCACACTCGTCCGGCTGATCACCTTGAGATCCGCGATTGTAGCTAGCTTGGTCAGAAGATCATCCTGTACACCATCCGCAAAAGAAGCGTCCTCTCTATCATTACTCAGGTTTTCAAATGGCAGCACTGCAATTCCAGCTGCTGCCGGACGGCGGAATAGGTCAGTTTTCCAAACGATGACACCGACTGCTGCTACCAGCGCGAGTGACAACACGGCTATTCCCGCCGCAGTTGGATTTCGTTGCAGCCACTTTTTTCCTCGGTGAACAATTCCGGTGCGCCTCGCCAGGATTGGTTCGTGCCTTAGCCACCGCTCCAGGTCTTCAGCTAGCACCGGGGCCGACGAGTAGCGGCGTTGTGGGTTTTTCTCAAGGCATTTCAGGCAAATCGTGGAAAGATCGCGATCTACTTTTGAATTCCACAGGCGTGGTGCTCGCGGCTCGGTTTCAAGTAGTAACTTGATCGTCTCGTAGGTTGTTCCTCCTGCAAAAGGTGGATGGCCGGTTAGAAGCTGGTAAAGCACTGCGCCAAGCCCATAGACGTCTGTTGCGTTGGTTGGTTTAGTGTTATTCCCGGCTGCTTGTTCCGGCGCCATGTAACTCGGTGTGCCTAGCACCTCCACGGTGCGGGTAACCGTGCTCTCAGATTCGACCAATCGCGCAAGTCCAAAATCGGTCAGATTCGGTTCACCTTTCGCATCAACTAGGATGTTTCCCGGCTTGATATCCCGATGGAGAATACCGTGTTCATGTGCATACTGAACGGTGCGCGCCACCTTTGCGATGAGTTCCACCGCCTGCCGGATTGAGATCGGCGTATGTTTAACTACTTCGTCAAGCTGGCCACCTTCGATGAACTTCATGCTGAAGTAGCACTGGCCGTCGCGCTCGCCGACTTCATAAATAGGAACGATGCATGGGTGATCGAGGCTGGCAGCGGCTTCAGCTTCCAAACGGAAACGCTTTAGGTGTGCTTTGGTGGCCCACTGCCCAAGGCCGATGACTTTTAATGCGACTATGCGGTTGAGGCTTCTTTGGCGCGCGCGAAATACGACGCCCTGACCGCCGCGGCCGACTTCCTCCAGCAATTCGTAATCGCCCAACTCTCCCAGCATCTTTGCGGCGCGCGTTGTTGCTTTACTTTGGATTGCTTCTTTCGCTTCGACGTCTTTCGCAGAGCCGCGGTCATCGCCAGCGGCTACAGCGTTCGGGAAAATCTCCAGCGCCGCTTCGAGCACGCAGCCCGTGCAAAGTCCTTCCGGTGCGTTGGAAAGAATTTTCGCGCCGCATTTTCGACAAACTCTAATTACAGTCGCCATGTTTGGCGGAACATCAGGCGTTACGTCCGAACCACAGCAATTAGATGCCGTAGCTCGTCTTCAACGTCGCCGGGTGTAGCGACCGTGTGAGCAATTTCCTCTCGCAATAGCAATTGATAGCGCTGCCGAAATCGGTGAAACGCCTGCCTGACCGCGTTGTTGGTCATGCCCAGGCGCCCGGCGATGTAAGCTTGCGAGGGGGCGCCCGGCTCGTCCGGCAACAGTTGCTTCAAGGAATCAAACAACAGGGTATTGCCTGCTGCAACGTACTCATTCTTCAAAAGACCAAGCACGCGGTCTAACACCGTAGAAGCCCAGCGACGTTCGTAAATTTGCTCTGCAGTTACTGGGTCTGCAGGTTCCATCTCGGTTCGTTCGTCGGCGCTTAGTTCTTCGAGTGGGATAAGCCGTTGCCCTTTTCCACGCTTGATCGCCATCGCGCGACGCCGCTCGTCGGTCAAAAAATGTTTCAACGCCCCAAGCAGAAAAGAACGAAAGCGGCCCTTTTCTTTGCGGACGGCAGTAAGGCTTTTGTGCTCCAATAAATCTGCAAAAAAAGCCTGGGTGAGGTCTTCTCCTTCAGCTTGGCCAATACCCTGTCGCTGGACAAAACTATAAATGGGTGGCCAATAAATGCGGCAGAGTTTTTCCAATGCCTCTTGTGCCGCAGACGATTCACCTTGCGCTTCTACTACGATGCTCCAATGCGTGCTAGTAAACTGGGCCGCGCCCCTCTGTGTGCCAGGTGTCGAGGCAATTGCAGTCAACTCGCGAAAGTTCGGTCGCCGCGGCGACACGGATTCGCCCTGTCGTGAGCTTTCGGAGTGGTGAGGAGGGCTCATGCTGCGATTCAAGTAAAAACTTGCTCCGAAATCAAGCCTGCAAATGGCTCGCAGAGAAAGGGACGGTCAGGCGGCCGGACTCTGCCGATTTCATTTTTAGGAGAATGTCGGGCAGTTAAATTCCGGTTTGACTCGATGAACCGCACGTTTTTTATCGTCGGACCAACTGCGACGGGGAAATCCGAATTGGCGACTGATGTCGCGTGCGATATCGGCGCGGAAATCGTGAGCGCGGACGCATTTCAAATTTACCGTGGGCTCGATTTGCTGACGGCGAAACCGGATGTTTCAACACTTGCCAAAGCTCCGCATCATTTAATCGGCAGCACGCCTCTTCACGAAGAGATGAACGCCGAAAAATACCGACGCGCTGCGTCGCATGCCATCGATGAAATTCGGTCGCGCGGCAAGCTCGCAATCGTTGTCGGGGGCAGCGGGCTCTATGTCAAAGCGCTTACCCACGGACTAGCCGCCGTGCCCGGATCGGATCCAAAGCTGCGCGAAAAATTGAACGCGCTGAGCCTGGATGAATTGCACACCCAACTTATTGAACTCGATCCCGGAGCAGCTCAAAAGATCGATCTGAAGAATCGCCGCCGTCTCGTGCGCGCTCTGGAGATTTGTCTGCTCACCGGCAAGCCCGCTTCGGAAGTTCTAGCCGCGGGCGGCTTGTCCGCCGTAGCCTTGGCGAAGGCGGATGACTCCGGCCAGCCGGGATCAACGATCCCGGCTACAGGTGTTTTCGTCTTCCGCGATCGGGAAGAGCTTTATGCCCGCATCAATCAGCGAGTAGAAGCAATGTTTGAGAACGGCGTCATCGAAGAAGTACAGGCCGCCGGGAAGGTGAGTTCGACCGCATCGCAGATGATCGGTTTTCGCGAAATTCATGAATTGCTCGATGGCAAAATGTCGATCTCGCAATGTATCGCCGCGATTCAGCAGGCAACCCGCCGATACGCCAAAAGACAGTTGACCTGGTTTCGGCGACAAACTAATTTTTCACCGCTGAACTTGTCGCTTCTTACTCACAACGAAGCAATGATTCTGCTCCGAACACTTTCGGAGCGCCGAAAGGTCTCAGGGGTTCGCGCAAAGGGATGATTGAAACGCGCCCGAAAAATGCTGTAGCCGGGGGCGCTGACCCCGGCAATCTTGGAGCTTGCCGAATCAGCGCGACCGCGGTCAGCGCCCGCGGCTACAACCTCGTGGTCCCTAGCCGCAATCCCAAGTCGCAGCAACTTGCATTTAGGAATGATTGAAACGCATTCAAAAAAAACACAGGAGCGCGCGCTCCTGATTGGCCTGGAAAAGCAGGGGGTCTCGAAATGGGACTTGCAGGATTCGCTTGATGAACTGCGCGAACTGGCCAGTTCCGCTGGCGCAAAAGTCGTCGATACAGTCACGCAAAAGTTGCCGAGACCGACTGCGCCATATTACATCGGTCGCGGAAAGGCGGAATCGATCAAGGATTCCTGTCAGGATCAACAAGTGACGTCGGTCATTTTTAACGATGAACTTTCGCCCGCGCAGGGTCGCAATCTGGAAAATTTATTCGCGCGCAAGGTCCTGGATCGAACGCAGTTGATTCTCGATATCTTCGCGCAGCGCGCGCGCAGCCGGGAAGGTCGATTGCAAATTGAGCTGGCTCAGCTGCAGTACCTTTTGCCGCGACTCACTCGGATGTGGCATCACTTGTCACGACAGACGGGTGGGATTGGCACGCGTGGGCCAGGCGAAACACAATTGGAAGTTGATCGCCGCCGCGTGCAGGAACGAATTGCGCGGCTCGAGCGAGAGCTCGAAGCCGTACGCAAAACACGTGCAATACAGCGTGAAGGCCGCAAACGCCATCAATGGCCTGTCGCCGCAGTGGTGGGTTATACGAACGCTGGCAAGTCCACGCTGCTGAATTTGCTCACTGGCGCGGATGTTGTTGCTGAGGACAAACTTTTTGCGACGCTTGATCCGACCACACGCAGCTTCGTTTTGCCTAACAAACAGCGGGTCCTTCTCACCGATACCGTCGGGTTCTTGCGAAAACTTCCGCACACGTTGATCGAGTCATTCAAGGCCACGCTCGAAGAAGTGAGCGAAGCCGACCTGCTCATTCATATTGTCGATCTTAGTCATCCCCGGGTGGACGAGCAGATGGAAGCAGTCGATGGCGTGATCAAAGAATTGGATGCCTACGGCAAGCAAACTCTGATCGTGTTTAACAAGATCGATAACCTGCCCGATCGCGAGCTGTCCGATTCCTACTTGAAACGCTTTCCCGGGAGCGTCGCGATCTCTGCGCGAACGGGAGAAGGCGTTAACAAACTGGTACACGCGTTGGAAGGCGCGCTCAGCTCGTGGCGGTTGCGCTCGCGGTTTCGTATTCCATCGAATGAATCCGCGTTAATCGCCGAGATCCATCGAGTCGGCCACGTGCTCGAGCTGCGCTATGAGGACAACGATGCGGTGATTGTCGCTCACGTTCCGCCGCATTTGGAACAGAAACTCGCTGACTACGCAGTACGGGACTGACCAATCAGATCGCGGACACGAGACTCAACGCTCTTCGCAATTTGCGACCAGCCCGAGCGGTCATTGGCTGTTGATTCAAACTGGAGCGGATTACCAATAGCCAACTTGATCGCGGCAGGTCGCGGAAAACGCCCGTCTGCCGGCAGAGCGTCAAAAGTTCCAACAAGACCGCACGGCACGACTGGCACATTGGTTTCTGCCACCAGCATTCCTAGTCCGTGCTTGAACGGCATCATCGAGCCAGTGCGGCTGCGCCCGCCCTCCGGGAAGATGATGAAGATCGCTTTTTCTTCTTGTAATTTTCCGCGCAAATCCGCAAGGGCGTGCGGGCCGCAATTCTTTCGCCACATCGGCAATGCGTTGAGCATGATTGCCGAAAACGTGCTGATCATTTTCGTTTGGAAGAAGACGTCGCCCGCGGCGATTGGGAAGGCGCGTTCGCGATGGCGGGGAGTGAGTGCCGCTCCAAGAGCCAGTGCGTCGAGATGACTGCAATGATTCGCCGCGAGCACAAACGGCCCGTGCGCCGGCAACTTCTCGCGGCCGACGATCGTCAGGCGGTGTGCGATCGCGAAATAACTTCGCAGCAACGAAAAACAAGCATGGTGCGCAAGGCTTTCGAGAAGTCCGCTTTCGCGTCGCACGCTGCGAAACCGTTCGCTTGGAGTCAGGCCCGTGTCGTGGGCTGGCTGGAGGTTCCAGGGTTCCATCAGATTTGCCAGCCGCTGAAAATTTGTTGCTGTTGCCCGACAGCGAAGCCGACAAAGTAATTGACGTAGTGGAACACGGCAGGCGCAACAAGGATCAGGCTATCGAATCGGTCGAGAATCCCGCCATGACCAGGAATGAGTTTCGAGGTGTCCTTCAGGCCGAGATCACGTTTGATTGAGGAAAGCATCAGATCGCCGAATTGCCCTACAATGCTGACAATAATGCCGAGCCCCAGCAGGCGCACCGGGGTGTCTAAAGCCGTGCCGAACCAGACGAAATGTGCGCCGATGGCGAAGAGCGGAGTCGTCAGGGCGATCGCACCGAGTGCGCCTCCTACTGTTTTGTTCGGACTCGTGTTGGGAACAAATTTTCGACGACCAAATAAATGGCCACAGATGTAGGCAAAGATGTCATTGAGCTCCACCGCGAAGATGATCAGCAAAAGGATGGGGCGATAATTCCAATCGTTCGCGATATTGCCAAGATTGCCGAGCGCGCTTCCAAAAAGAGCAAAGCCCAGCACACCCAGGCCGACGCGCTGGATGTAGCCTTTCGGCTGGTCGGGAATCAATCCACCGATGGCAATCAGCGCGACTGTTAGCGGAAACAAGGCAACATAAAGCCGGTACCAATTGTCCAGCTCGGCGAACGTGAGTAAGGCGATGCCGATAACGACGATGAAACTGATGGTTCGTTCCCGAAACAACCCGGTAATGCGGGCATATTCGCGATAGCAAAGAAAACTTAGCGTTGCCACCGCGAGGATCGTCCAAAAAGCGCCAGCCAGAATCGGAACCAGGATGAACAGCGCCAGCCAGATCCAGGACCGATAACGATCCCAGAGTTCCTTTCTCTTGTCGGCGGTGCTGTTCGCTCCCTGGGTCACGACAAGAATCAGCACTGGTGCTAACAGGAACAGAACCAGGACCGTCAGCGTGAGAACAACGGTCACGCGGTCGTCAAAAGCGTGACGGAATCCGAAGAGACGTTCGCGGGTGACCGGGCTCATTTTAGGAGCCTGTTGAAGTACGCAGCCATGTCGCGCGAGAACGCTTTGGGTTGGATGGCAAGGCCGGAGCGATGAGCATGTCCGCAGCGACCTGTAATGAGCGAGCAACGCCGCCAGACAGCCCAAAGCGTCCTCGCCCTCCGGGTTTTCCCGCGGCATGGTTGAGTAATTCATCAGGCTCCTAGCGCGTGTGCGATTCGTGCTACGCGGCGAATAACCGTGATAACACAGCCCGCGACGATCACGCCAAGCCCCAAAGTCATCAGGCCAATCTGCGAATCGTTAAATGCAATCATTTGCCAGGACCGCGGCGTGATTACTGAGTAAACACAGATAAGGGTGACGACGAGCATGCGATGCTGTTTCGCCATCGGCCCGCAGAACTCGTTAGGCGCGCCGGCAATTTTTCCTGCTGCGCGAACGTAAGCGGTGAAGATGGCCAGAATGGTCGCGATGTAACCGAGTGTAGTATTTCCGCCCCATGCGAAGCCGGCTCCGATAAAAACTGCAGCGTCGGAAATGCGGTCGGGAACTTCGTTGTAAAGCTCACCGGTTCTCGACGTGCGACTGGAAGCGATGGCAACCATCCCATCGAGCATGTTCGCAGTGAGCCGTAATTGCGCCCCAAGCGCGGCGATGAGCCACAGGATTCGGTAATCGGCAATTGAAGTCATGCCGAGCGCAATGCCTGCAACGATACAAGCGCACATGCCTGCCATTGAAATTGCATTCGGCGAAACATTCCGTGAAGCGAGCCAGGCCGTCGCGTCCTGCGCCCATTTCCGATTGCGCGTTGCGATTGGGCGGCGGTCAATGGCTTTGCTGGGTGCTTCCTGCATCACAGTTGCTGGCAACCGATAGCAGGTCGTCACAGCAATGGGCAGAATAAAATGACTTTGGTCCTCACAGCATGTGCTCCTGCAGCTGTGCGTCGCCGCTGCAGTCCCGCCGTCATCCCGAGCAGAGCGAGGGACCGCACAATCGAAGTTTTGAATGCACAAATTTCCTTGCGTGATCGATTACCAGTTGTGAGAGGTCCTTCACTTCGTTCAGGATGACAACGCGAAGAATGCTGATAGTGCTAAGCACATGACTGCGCGTGAGCGGGCGAAACAATTGATTAAGATTTGGCCGAAAGTTTACCCGGACGCGCATACCGAATTGAATTTTCGGAACCCGCTCCAACTACTCGTGGCAACGATCCTCTCAGCGCAATGCACCGACAAACGGGTGAACATGGTCACACCGGCGTTGTTCAAGAAATATCGCACCGCCAAAGATTATGCGGACGCGCCGCAGGCCGAGTTCGAAAACGCAATCAAATCCACCGGTTTTTTTCGCAATAAAACCAAAAGTATTCGCGGGGCGATGCGCGCAATCGCAGAAGAACACGGCGGAAAAGTTCCAGACACAATGGAGGAATTCAACGCGTTGCCGGGTGTTGGCCGCAAGACGGCGAACGTGGTTCTGGGCAATGCGTTTCGACAAGAATGAAGGGATCGTGGTGGACACGCATGTGATCCGGTTTCGCAGCGGCTTGGCCTGACGAAACACAAGGACGCGGAAAAGATCGAACACGACTTGATGAAGCTGGTGCCGCGCAAGCATTGGACAGACTGGAGTCACTGGCTCATCTGGCACGGCCGCCGCCGTTGCTTATGCGCGCAAGCCGGATTGCAGCCGATGCGAGGTTTTCCGATTATGTCCCACCGGCAAAGTTTTACTGCGCACTGGCCAGGCAAAAACGACCGACGCGAACGTTGTTTAACGCGTGCGTTC
>CAVWVV010000033.1:0-117490 GCA_963758425.1 uncultured Verrucomicrobiae bacterium | reverse complement strand
CGTGGAGCCCGTGTTTCTGAATCGAGAGCAGGCGATTGACTACGCTACTTGCCGCGCGTGCTTTCGCTCCGGCGAGATCCGGATTCTCAAATCAAACGGTGTGGTCGAGCGCATCATTCCATTTAATGAGACGGATCGAACCTTGTGAAATGGCATTTGGTCTTTTGCATCGCGCCTGCCAGCGGATGGCTGATGTGAAGAGCTAGTTTTCCTTCGGCGCGTGCCGTTCGAGAACGCATTATTTTAACGCTTTCGGCGGCTTCTTGCTAGTCGTTGCATTGCGTGCGCAAAAAATTTCCCCGCCGCGATGGTGGCTTTGGGCCGCACTTTCCGCTTTAGGAGATAGAAACACATTTATGCCCGCGCAAAAAAGATGCGCCGGACAAAGTCACAACGTAAAAACAAAAGGAAAAGAAAGGAAGACTCATGAATCCATTGATTCAGCTACAAAGAACAACTCCTGCAATTCTCGTCGTGCTGGCCTGTTTCGTGCTTTTGCCGATGGCGCACGCACTGCTACCGCCACCGCCACCGGACGGCGGCTACCCAGGCGCCAACACCGCTGAAGGCGATGCTGCGCTCTTCAACCTCACTACCGGCGACTCCAACACGGCCGTCGGTTTTCGAGCGCTCTTTAGCAACACGACCGGCCGCGAGAACACAGCCATCGGTGCTAACACGCTTGTTGTCAACACAACCGGCTACGACAATGTAGCTTGCGGATTTGAAGCGCTCTATCACAACAGCACCGGCGTTCAAAACACGGCTACCGGTCCATTTGCGCTTTTTAAGAACACGACCGGCCAATTCAATACGGCCAACGGCGTTGGAGCGCTCCAAGAAAACATCGGCGGCACTGCAAACACGGCCACCGGCCGTCTGGCGCTGTTGAGCAACACTAACGACAACAACACGGCCAACGGTGCTAATGCGCTCTTTTTCAATACAACCGGCCACGACAACACGGCCGTCGGTCTGAATGCACTCATAAACAATAACACCGGTTCAAACAACATTGCACTTGGGGTAAGTGCGGGCTCGAACCTGACGAATGGCAGCAACAATATTGACATCAGCGCACTGGGCATGGCGGGCGAAGCGAACAAGATCCGCATCGGTAGGCAAGGCATGCAAAACGGCACTTTTATCGCAGGCATCTCTGGCGTCGCGGTGAGTGGAAGCCAGGTGGTAGTTAACGCGATGGGCAAGCTAGGTGTGGTCGTTTCCTCTGCGCGTTTTAAGGAACAGATCAAGCCGATGGACAAGGCGAGCGAAGCGATCCTAGCGTTAAAGCCAGTCACGTTCCATTATAAGAAAGAGGTCGATCCAGATGGCATCCCGCAGTTCGGGCTCGTGGCTGAGCAAGTAGAGAAGGTTAATCCCAATTTAATAGCTCGCGACGCCGATGGAAAGCCCTACACCGTTCGGTATGAAGCGGTGAACGCGATGTTGCTTAACGAGTTCCTCAAAGAGCACCGCAAGAACGAGCAACAGGAAGCCACCATCGCACGCCAGCAAAAGCAAATTGAAGCGCTTACTGCGGGCTTACAGAAAGTGAGCGCGCAGGTTGAAGCGAGCAAACCTGCGCCGCAAGTGGTCAATAATCCCTAGAGCCGCCCCGCTCCAACAAAGCAGCAGCACTTCACAATCAGCCGTCACGCTTCAGCGCGTGGCGGCTTTTTGTTTCACGCGTTACGGTTCCTTGAAATCGCCGCTTGCTCGTGCGTCGCAACCACGTTGCCAGTCTCATCGTAAACGCGAATTACGGCCCGATGTGATCAACTCCGAAATTTTGCGTTGCTAATTGCGTTTTGGCTGGCCGTACCACCGACGGACCGAATGGCAGCGTATCGGAAATTAGATCGGTAGTGTCTAATTTGAATTACGATTTTCGCGTACCGAACGATGGTGCGACTTTATCCTTATTAGTGGTCGGCTGTGGTGTCCCCATGCCTGTCGTGGGTTTGGATTCGCCCGTAACACCGCCACCTTTGACGTCTTTTACTGGCATTAGGTCACGAATTATGGCGTCCTTTATGCCCTTTTTGACTCGGCGCCAAGCGGATCGAACGATATTGATGTTTGCGATTTGTGTCTTCATGTTCAAATGGCCTCCCGCAATTATTTCGTGCCAGCGTTTTAGCCACGAGTCCCGGCGGGAGCAAGCCAAAAAGGTGTTTGATAGCGTGCGTGACCTGATGCGAACAAACCGCTCACCACTGTTTAAAATCGCCCGCGTGCTCGTGTGTTTCGATCACACTGCCAGCCGCATCGTAAACGCGGATCACGGCATTACACGAGGGGCTGCGAAACTTCCCGTATCCGGCTGCGTTGCTGGTTGCGTTTGGCTCACCGTACCAAAGGCGACCAAATAGGCAGCGCATCGGAAATTAGATCGACTCCGCGATGATCTTTGCGGGGGCGGTCTTCGTAAACGTGCGTTCGCTGCAGCGCGTAGATGACCATGTAAAGAGTTCCTCTTCCTCCTGATCGATTGATCAAATTGCTGCTGCGACTGTGGTCGCAGTACGGATAGGAGTAAGAGCAGCTGAAAACAAAACCAACGAGCCCAAAAGGAAGAGGAAGCGCTCCAAAAAAACCTTCAACCGTCCATCAACAAACCTTATGACCTAATCAACTACCACATTTGACATCTTACATAGGGGTTAGGCCCCACGGGAAAGCAATTCATAAACCGGCTATATTGAGGCGGTAAATCTTCATGACAGGTTCATCGAGTGTTTGCTCTCACGCCGACGACATGATCGCCCTCGAACATCAGCCCGTTGCGATAGATGTCGATCTCGCGTTTCCCGATGATCCGGCGCGTCGTTGGCACGCCTGACACTAGCCCTGCCTCCTGACGACGCAGGATGTAATTGTGGTTGCGCTCTTTTGAGTGACGCGGCTCAGCCTGCGCCAGCTCGAGCGTCAGAAGGAGCAGCAGTGCGATTGTGATTAGTCTCATGTTTGTTTGTTTTCTTTCTTATTGTTGTTGGTTAATCTCCCTGAGTTACTCCAAAACATCGAGCGCGCATCCACAAGTTGTGTCTGCGTCCTCTTCAACCGTTGGCGCAGGCCCTTGATGTATTCGTCCGGTTCGTGCTGTTGTTGGTGCATTTCCAGCAACGTCCGCAAGACTTCGACGCGACGCTCTTTCTCCATCACACGCTCAGCGTGTTCAAACTCGCGCACAATAGTCCTGTATCGGGCATTAGTCGCTGCTGGCCTTTGGTTGTTATTTGCTGTCTTCATTGTTATTGGTTTCTTTTCTTGTTTATTGGTGTGTTAGTGACTGACCTTCAACCGCGTGCCAGTGCGTTGCTTCTTCCTTGCCCGCGTGCGTTGGCCGCTCAATCCACATCAGGCCTACGCGACGGAACGGGTTTGGTTCCTTTCTGTTGTTGGTTTCAGGGATAGTTGACGGCTTCCATCCACCCTTGATGCCTCACGTAGTTGATGCTGCACAAATCCTCCTACGAGCCATCCTCCGAGGATGACCGCTGCGGCTGCGAGTATTGCTAGGAATGTTGCGATGAATGTTATCATGTGCTGTTGTTTCCTTTCTGTTTGTTGTTGTTATTTGCCCCTGACCTTGCTCACGATTTCGTCGTGCAATAAGTCAATCACTTGTTGGATAAGTTTAGGGCGCGACCAAGCTCCAACCAGCGGGGAGACTTGGGCCGTACGCGGAGCGAGTGTAAGCGTTGTTGTTGAGATACCAGATCGCTGTCTGCCGACTGGCCGGATTGTAAACCAGATAATCCGGATGCCCGTCATTGTTAAAGTCGGCCGTAGCCACTAACGCCCACCCACTGGGAATGGTCGGCCCATAAGCTCCTCTAAGAAATGTTCGCCCTGATAGATACCAGATCGCTGTTTGGTGATTACTGGAATTGAACAACAAATAATCTTGACGACCGTCGCGATCAAAATCTGCTACCCCGACCAAGCTCCAGCTGACCGGAAGTGTTGGTCCGTAACCGCCGCCGACGTAAACGTTGTTGTTGAGATACCATATCGCCGTTTGATGAGTAGTCGCATTGAACAGCACATAATCCGGGAAACCGTCGCCGTTAAAGTCGGCTGTCTCAGTCAATTCCCAGCCACCGGGAAGCGTTGGCCCGTACGCGGCTCCGATGCGTGTTGGCCCTGACATATACCAAATCCCTGTTTGATCGGTACCGGGATTAAACAGTGCGTAATCTGGATGCACGTCGCGATTGAAATCCGCCACACCCTCCAGGATCCAGCCAACTGTGATGCTTGGACCGAAAGCGCCACCCTGATAAATGTTGTTGTTTAGATACCATATCGCTGTTTGGCGAGTGCTGGCGTTCCGAAGCACATAGTCCGGGTGACCGTCGTTGTTAAAGTCAGCTACTGTAGCCCTGGCCGCGATCGCCAAGTCGTAACCGATTACGTCGAGGTTGATACCTTCCGGCGATATCGCCGTGATGTCGAAAGACTGTCCGGTGCAAACAAACGCATTTTGCGCATACGGATTCGCCTGCGGACATGCGGTGCTCAGCCAATCACCGAAATCCAGGCTCGGACTCTGATTGAAACTGACGATGTTGGTGAGCCCGCCATTGATTGAGAAATAGCGCGTACCGGAGGAACTGATGTTTCTCACGCCAGCTGACGACCAGCTGAACACATCCTGGGGCCGAAGATCTGTGCCCGGGGGATTCAAATTGAGGCGCGATCCAAGGCCCATGACCTCGTCAATTTCATGCTCAGTTGAACGCTGCGCGTCAAAATTGCTCGCACTGGGAGGGCGGGTGAACTGATACGGCACTGCAGAATTAAGCGTAACGATTCCGTCGTACGGCCCGCCATTGCCGACTGTGCCGTTTGCGAACATCGCCGGTGGCGTGTTCCCACCCACTGCCCGCCCATTGGCACTCGCCGGCTTAACGTTCGCGGATAATGCACTACCTGGCAGGCTCGCGATCGCGACACTGTCGTTGCCGGTTCTTGCATCAGCTCTCAGAAGATCGACGGCAGTGTTCCACGGAATCGTGTAGTAAGCATAGTTACTTTGCGAAATGCGACCTGCGGGCAGAGGAGTGCCGTCTGGCCCAGTCGTTGCGTAGCGGAAAAGAATCTCGATCGTGATCGGATCGCTGAACAGCGATTCGTAAATTGAGATCGCTCGATTAATCATCGCCTCGATCGCCGCCGCGTTTGGGTTCCCGGTAATGGAGCTGTCGAATGTCGCGTGAATGATCAGCCCCGTCGTAGGCACCGTGCCAGCCACCATTGCTTGCGAGTAACTACCCCGCCCAGTGGCGGTATAAGGGCGCACTCGGCAGTAGTAGGTGGTACCTTGATTCAGTCCGGTGACAACTCGCCCTGTCACGTTGCCAACATCCAAGTCGTGGTAGCCCTCCACGTAGTCGCTGAACGAATCGTTCGTGGAAACATCCAGTAGGTAGCCGGTGGCACCGGTCACGGTCTCCCAACTCGCCATAAAGCTGCTGCGCGTTGCCGGCGCCGGCGACACAGTTTCAATTTTAGCGGCAACTTCGCTTGCATCTGGAAACTGGAGCGCGGCTTGCGAATCCGCCCACGTCTCGTGTGTTGCGGCTCCCACTGCAAACGGGGATGGGGTTGGAACACGATTTTGCCCTGAAAAACTGATGTCGCTGGCGACGACGGCCGTGTTGCCACCCGGATAGCCTCCATCCGGGGCCGGACTGAGCGCTTTCGCTCCGGGTAAAAGCCCAATGCAGACAATCCCGATTACAATGTGAATTAAGTTTTGAAGTTTCATGTTTATTTTTCCGATTCTAGTTTGCCCACGGCGACCCTGGGGGTCCTGTGACTCCTCGTCATTGACAACTCATTTCCGGCCGCTTAGTGCATGCGCCTTTATATCAGCGCCGTCTCTTATGGAGATGCTGATGAAACGGGCTTCGCCTTTCTAATGTTTGGCGTTTGGTCCGGCTTCTCCGGATTGCCTTGTCTCTTTCGGTCTTTGGGCTCTCTTATGAGATTGTTCCAAGAATCGTCTCCCGACGTCGCTGGTGGCGGTGCCGGTGTAGCCAAAGGCGGCTGCGTAGATGTGCTGGACCGTATCGGTGTAGGTGATGTCGGATATGTATGTGATGAAGCTGACCCAAGACCGGCTAGCGTGGAGATCAAAGGCGCGATGCTGATGAAAAGGGGCGCGCCAATGATGGTCATGACGGGTAGCAGCAACCCTTGTGCGGTGCCCCCACGCGATAGAACAATGATGGAGAGGATGAATGTGGTGAGCAGGACAGGCACAGCGATAATCCATGCACCAAAACCGACAAAAGGCACGACTGAGATACCACACGTCACAAACAGCAGGATCCAACCTGCTCTAGCTGGGCCGCTACGCGCTTGCCCGTCGCGCCTGCCGCCCCCTCGGACCGCCTCTGCCTTTTGCCTCGATCGGGCGTTCGCGGCTCGCTCGAGTGAGTTCATCACTCGTGCAACGATCCAGTTCTCGCCACGCTCCGTGCAGATTTGGTCCGTGAGACGAAGCTCCTTGCGCTCCCACATCGCGACAAGGATGTCGAAGCTGTACGGGCCGTGCACAGCGCCATCGCGAGCAAGCCAGTATTGTGCTTCCGACGCAGTCACAATAGCGGTGTTATTTTGATTTGCGGATTGAAAGGGTCTCGTAATCGAGCGGTTTTCTAGAAGAGGCGGCGGTTCGTTCATCGGCTAAGTAAGAATTAAGAGGCGGAAAACGACTCTCATGTGCGCTCCGTCAGGTCGCGTAGATTGAAATCATCGCGTTCGAGCCGGTCGCCTGGATGCAATTCAACAAAAACGTTAACTTGAAGTGAGTGCAATTCTGCCGGATCGAAGATCAAAATATGTTGTTCGACCTTCCCGTTTGCGCGAATGATGCAAAAACGGGCGCGGGTGGTGCGTGTCTTCGGTCGGTTCATTTCGGTTCGTCTTCCGTGATTTCTCATCATTGACAACTCATTTCCGGCAAAGTAGTATATGCTCCTTTTATACGCAGCTATGGCGCATGTCAAGCACCAATTTTACGACGACTTTTTTTGCGTATAAGATTATCGCTTTCAGCCTGTGTGATCGCCTATGAACGAGGTGTAAAAAACTGCGAATGGCAAAATCCAAAAAGAACAAGAACAAACCGAAGCTCAACCTGACGGTGCGTGAGGAGCAACGAAACAAACTGGAACAAATGGCATCTTTGGAGAACCGTTCCGTCTCCAATCTTATTGAGATCATGGCCGATGAGCGCTGGGAGCGATTGGCTGAGCAGCGGGGCATTGCTTACGCTAAAACCGTCGCGGAGGCGATGAACCTTAAACTCGACATGGACAATCCAGCAGACCGCGAGAAATTGCGCCGGGCGGTTCTCGATCTTATCGCCAAGAGAAAAATGCCAAAGCAAAAACGGCATGGTTGAATTCTCTCGTTCTCTTTCTGGCAAGCACTTGTAGTCCGATTTACCTACGCCTTGGAAAACCAGTGCGCTTTCTCTAATCGAAGGTGAAAACTCGCGAACTTTGTCTAGGAACAGCCGAAGCGGCGCCGTCGTGAAAGAGCCGGCACGCATAGTCGAAGCGAACCCAGATAGCTGAGGGCGTGAATGGCTAATGGCACAATGAGTGGGTAGCGCGGTGTGCGATTCGCCACGAATCGGCGGTTTCACGAAAAACTAACTTTTTCGAGAACTCTGTCTCATCGTTTCCGGAGAAGGAGATGAACCCGGTGGCAATGGTCGCCTCAGTCCTGGCGCATTGGCCGCGCAAAAGGCGCATGCAGTTGAACCCGGTGCGCGGGCTGGATTGGTGTGCCACCCTCGACGGTCACGAACCGGGCGCCGTCCGACAAAGATGCCCATTGAGGTTAAGAAAGAGATCCAGCTCGAGATCGCCCACGTCTTGTTCATCGACATAGTTGGCTACTCGAAGCTTTCGATTAACGACCAGCACGCGACGGTTGAGGAACTGAACCGGATTGTTCGCGCCTCTGAACAGTTTCAACGAGCCGAAGCCGCGAACCGTTTGCTTAAAATCCCAACTGGCGACGGGATGGTGCTGGTCTTTTACACCAATCCGGAAGCGCCTGCGCAGTGCGCGGTGGAGATCAGCTGCGCGCTCAAGGAAGATCCTCGCCTCCAAGTTCGGATGGGAATCCACAGCGGGCCGGTTAGCGGGGTTGTCGACGTAAACGAAAGGGCCAATCTCGCGGGCGCTGGGCTCAACATGGCAAAACGGGTGATGGATTGCGGCGACGCCGGGCACATTCTCCTTTCCAGGCATGTCGCCGAAGATCTCGAAGAATACGAGAAGTGGCGACCGTGCCTGCATGACATCGGCACATTCGAAGCGAAACATGGCGTGCGCGTCTCGGTCGTGAACCTCTACGACAATCAATTCGGCAATGCGAAGCTGCCGCGCAAATTCGAGACCGTCCAGAAACGCCGGGCCCGCGTGCGCCGGGCGGAAGTGGCTGTTGTGCTGCTCGTGCTTGCGGCGATTATTGCTGGCTTCGTCTTGCTTCTGCGGAGACCGGCGCGCTCGGCCTTGGCGATTGTGGAAAAAAGTATCGCCGTGCTTCCATTTGAAAATCTGAGCCGCGATCCCGACAACGCCTACTTTGCCGACGGAATCCAGGACGAGATTCTGACCCGCTTATCCAAGATTGCGGATTTGAAGGTGATCTCGCGCACTTCCACGCAGCATTACAAAAGCGCACCAGAAAACCTACCTGAGATCGCAAAGCAACTTGGCGTGGCGCACATCTTGGAAGGGAGTGTGCAACGAGCGGGAAACCGTGTGCGTGTAACTGCACAGCTCATTGATGGCAGAACCGACACGCATCTTTGGGGGAGGGTTACGACCGCGATTTAGCAGATGTCTTCGCCATTCAAAGCGAAATTGCGAGGAAGATCGCCGACCAGCTTCAGGCTAAAATTTCCCCGACTGAAAAGGTGGCAATCGAAAAAGCGCGGACAACAAATCTTGATGCGTATGACCTTTACCTGCACGCCCAAGAACTCTTCGCCGACACAACGGACCCAATCCATGCCAGGGAGAAGCTGCCTCAAGCGGCCAAACTGCTCGATGAAGCTGTCGGACGCGATCCGGACTTCATACAGGCTTGGAGTCTGCTGTCCCGAGTACATGGCGCTGCCTACTTTAGGGGCCACGACCACACCCCTGCCCGTCTCGGTCTGGCTAATTCGGCCGTGCAAACCGCTCTGCGCCTTCAGCCGGATGCGGGCGAAGCCCACCTCGCCCTGGCCATTTATTACTACAACGGATTCCGCGATTACGGACGGGCTCGCAGTGAGCTCGTTATCGCCCGGCGTGCGCTGCCCAACAACGCTGATGTATTCCGGTACACCGGCATGATCGACCGCCGCGAAGGCCACTGGGACGAGGCCACGCGCAACCTGGAGCGTGCCCTTGAGCTAGACCCGCGCAACTTTTTCACTCTCCAGCAACTCGCTTTGGCTTACGGGTGGCAGCATCGCTACGCCGACGAAGTCCGAACCTATGATCGAGCACTGGCGATCATGCCGGGCGACCCGACAACTCGCATAAACCGGTCACTGGTTGCGTTGGATTGGCGGGCGGACATCAAACCTTTTCAGGCCACGCTAGCCACTTTGATCGCTGAAAACCCCGGCCTGCCGCTCGATTTAGATGCTCTTGACTCTGCGCTTTGCGAGCGGCCTGCGACCGCCGCAACCCGGGCGCTGACAAACTATCCACACGAGGGCGTGGTAAGAAACGGAGTCAACAATCCCCGCGACTATTGGGATGGCGTCATTGCTCGTTGCCAGGGTGATTCAGCCAAAACGCAAGCCGCGTTTACCGCCGCGCGCAGAGAAGTCGAAAAGATAGTGGAAAGGCAGCCCGACTTCGCTGCCGCTCTCAGCCTGTTAGGCATGATCGACGCCGGCCTCGAGCGAAAAGAACAGGCAATACAGGAAGGCCGCCGCGCCAGCGAATTGCTGCCCGTCTCAAAAGATGCTATCGACGGCGCGGACATAGCCATTAATCTGGCGCAAATCTACGCCTGGACTGGTGAGAAAGATCGCGCCATCGAACAGATCGCGACGGTGGAGCGCGCGCCGAGCACTCTCGGCTATGGCCTTCTTAAACTTCATCCTTACTGGGACTCGCTGCGTGGCGACCCGCGCTTTGAGAAAATCGTTACTTCCCTTGCGCCGGAAAAATGATAAGGCTCAGCCCACTTGTTCTAGCAAGACGGGCCACGCTCGACGTGAGATGAAATATTGGGAAGCCATCGCTGAGAACCTCGGCCAAGCCGGTTTCAGTTGGGGCTGCTCATCGGAGACTGATTCGAGTGGCCGCGTGCTTTACACGGCAGACGCATACTCCAGAGACGGTCTCCGGTTCATTGTGTTGTCAGAAGACAGACCCAGCGCGTTTATGGAACTCGAACGAGGCACCCGCGATGACGCTGATTGAAGTCAAGCCGCACCGTTGGGGCTGAAAAGTTTTCGAAGGGCCAGGCGTTGAGCCGGTGTTTCTAGAGAAGCGCCAGGCAATCGATTACGCTCAGTGTCGTGCGAGTTTCCGTTCCGGTGAAATTCGTATTCTCGACTCGACCGGCAAGGGTCGAACGCGCCATCGTGTTTAACGAGAAGGATCGAAGGCTGTGAATTGCGCGTGAAGTACTGGGAGATCATCGCTGACAATCTCAAGAAAGCGGGTTGGAGTTGGGGCTGTGTCTCGGCGATTGATTCCAGGGCCACGATCTGGATTGCTGACGCACATCGGCACAACGGAAAATGTTTCGTTGTGCGTGCGGATGAAAAGTTGACTACCTTTGTCGAACTCGAATTTGCGATTCGCGTTGGTAGCGGATCGTCTTGACAACTGAACGCGATTTTTTCAAACCTCGGCGTCGTTTTAAACGGATCTGGCGCCATCATGTTTTCTTCGTTACCGGCAAAGTAAAATAGAAGCACGCGCCGCCATCGGCCACATTCTCCGCGTGGATTTTACCGCCATGAGCTTCTACGATAGAGCGCACAATCGCCAATCCCATTCCCAACCCGTGCTCCTTGGTGGTGAAAAACTGGTCGAACAATTGTTCGTGCACCTCACTCCGAATGCCTGTGCCATGATCGCGCACGCTCAAGCGCACTTTGCCGTCGCCACCACCAGCTGTGCTAATCTCCACCTTGCGCTGGCTGGGTGGTGTCTGCCGCATGGCATCAAAAGCATTACTGACCAGGTTAACCAGGACCTGTTGAATCTGGACCGGATCTCCCTCGATCAATGGCAGGTCCTTCGCCAGCGACGTTTCTAGTTCGCAGGAATAGGCCACTGCATCCGGCCTGACGACATGCGCTACTTTAGTGACCAGCTCATTCAGATTGATCGGGTGCCGGATAGCATCGCCTTTCTTAATTGTGTTGCGCACGTTCTGGATGATCTCGTGGGCGCGATGCCCGTCTGACGCCACGTTCACGAGGATGTCGCGCAAGGTCTCAGGATCTTCCTTGCCCTTGTCGATTAGACGCCTGCCGGCATTGGCATTGGTAATGATGGCGGAAAGCGGCTGGCCAAGCTCATGCGCGAGCGAAGCAGTCATCTCACCGAGTAAGCTAACCCGGCTGAGCAGGTTAATTTGTTCACGATTACGGCGTGCGTCGTCTTCCACTTCGTGCAGCGCTTGCTGTGACCGTCTATCGTCCTCCAGCAGCACGCTTAGCAACATGAGCGGAATGCCTGTGACGATGAGAAACATCTGTAAGGCGAGCGCATTTTCCGCCGGACTCTGGAGTAGAAACGGACCATGTCCGTGCATCGCCCCCCAAATCGCTTGAAATGTGACCACCAGCATGGCCGCACTGATTCCGCTCAGTCCGAAACGCAATGCCGCCCAGATGAGCAGCGGGATCGGCGCGTAGAGTAAAGCCGGCGAGGTCCCCGGTCCGGCCGGCACAATGGCAAAAACAAACGCGCCGACCATCACAATCCCCAACGCCAGCAAACTTCCTTCGATCATGCGTGCCGGCGTCACTCTGCTTCCGCGATCCGACAAACGGTTGACGGCCAGCAAAAGTGCCGGGACTAACACGACCGCGGTGACTCCGTTGGAAATTCCCAGGTTACGCCATTCAATCCAGTAACGAGTTCCGAAACCGTTGGAGATGGTAAAGGCCGCGCCCCAGAACGCCGTGCCGAAGGGAACGATGATCACGGCAATCAAAACGAAAACCATGGCGTCGCGCAGCGTAATCCCCGTCAAAGGCGACTTGATGAAAAGGCGAATCCCGGCCGCGACCAACACGTTTTGCGCGGCATCGAAAGCCTCGCAGTGCAAAGCGTAAAGCACCGGCCAGTGCGCCTGTTGCGTGGCGACGAAATGAGCCAAGACTGTGGCGAGAGTGTACGCCCACCAGTGCCGCACCGGCACCAACAACAGAATAACGACCAGAACAGCGTGCGGCGGAAAAAGAAGAGAAACTTTACTATTGGGAAAGCAAAGAGCCCACGCAATCTTTGTCGCCAGATAATAGGCGACCCCAGTTAGGAAAACCTGGAGTACGATCCAGCCGGACGATCCAGCCTTTTTCTTCTCCGCGCTGCTCATTCGATCTTATCGCTTATTTCTACGAGAAGCCTAACGAAACAAACATGCCGCAACCAAACGGCGAATTGAAAAAAGGGCGACATAGAAGCTCTTAAAGAGCCCGTCCCGCGAATAAAACGCATTCCGGCATTCGCATTACTCACATCCGGGGTATCGTTAGACACAGACCGATGCAAATTGAATACTGATTATCGTGCGCACTGGAGTTGGGGCTGTGTCTCAGCGATTCGATTGCAACGGGCGAACGATCTGGATTGCAGACGCGCATCGCGACGACGAAAAGCGGTTCGGTGTGCGTGCCGATGAAAAGCTGACCGCGTTTATTGAGTTGGAAAGTATAACCCGCCTCTCAAATCAAGGAAACTAGACGTAAGTAAAAGAGCAAAGGCCGAATTCTTCCCGCTGACGAAAGATCAATCAGGTGATCGAAAAACTATTTCGCGTCCGGAATCGAAGCTTGCCCAAATACGTAACGCCAACCAGTAGCCGTCCGAACATAAGTCTCACTGAACCAGACTTTGTAATCGAAGGGGTTTTGGTCTCTCGTGCCTTTGATCCTCAACAGCGCAGTAACAACAGCCGTATCGCGCCATACTCGCACCTTCTGCGTGCCTTCCTCCACCTCCTGGTGCTCGTAGATCGTCCGTTTTTCTCGCGCTTCCTTGATCAAGTCGGCTTTCGTCAAAGAAACACCGCGGTCTGTTACCAAAACAAAGTCATCGGCCAAAATCCGATCCATTATTGTGATGTCATTGGCCTTAACTGCCGCTTGATACACACTATCTAACGCGGCCACGGTTTGTGCGTCCACAGTTGGCGGCGGCTTCGGTAAACCCAATGGCGACGCGGTGAGCGACCGCGGAGATTCGTCAGGCGGGGTTGGTATTGGTGCGATTGTGCTTTTGGCATCAGGTTGCCTGGTTTGTTGCTCCGACGTTCGGGTCGCCGTCTGCTCCGACGCCACTGTGGCCGTCTGTTGCGGGGCTGCAGTCGGGGTTTCTTGTGCGACTGGCAAAGGGCTCTGCTCTGGAACTTGCGTCGGGGTCGGTTTGGCTGGTGCAGGGGCGCGCTCTGGAGTCGGCGTGGCCGTTTGGTGTGTCACCGGCCTCTTACCTCCATCAACAAAGGTCGCCTGCAATCTTTTTCCATTAGCATCGACGTAAGTGACAGCTCCCTTCAATTTGCCGTGCACCATTTTGCCTGAATAACGGCTGATGACGACCTCGTATCTTCTGGCATCCGGAATGTTGGAGCCAGTGACGATTGTTGGCTCAACTTTATACCACGTCAGTGTGCCAGAGCCAGTGGCGAATCCATTCTTGTCGCGCTTGCCAGACCACGTTGCCTCCTCGCCGCGTTTAGGTGAATCATTCCAGACGAGCGTTTTTCTGTCTCTCGTGCGCTGATAAGAGCCGGCACCGTAAGCGACGCTCGCGAACAGAAGGAGGGCGCTGCAAACAAAAAGCGATCGCATGTTCATGCCGAAATGATCGAGCAAGCGGGCCAATACTCTCAACGTGTTGGCTAATCCGCACAAAGTCACCCACTGATCGATGTTCTTGCTAATTGGGAAATCTCAACCACGAACAGACGCGCAGCGCAACTATAATTCACCACTCTTTAAAATCGCCCACCTGCTCGTGCGTTTCGATCACGTTGCCCGCCTGATCGTAAACGCGAATCACCCATCACGCGAGCCGCTGTAAAACTTGGCTTAGCCGACTGCGTCTGGCTCGCCGTACCACAAGCGACCCAATGGCAGCGCAGGGGAATAAACGAACGCCCGGAGCTTGTCGCCGCATGGTGGAAACTTGTTGTGCAAATTTGCAAATTTTGTGCTTGCATGAAAATCGCGGTTTCCCGACGATCCGATCTGAATCGATGTCTGCTGGCTATTAGGCCCTTCCAAACGGTTAGTCGGGGCCGTCCGCTTAGTAATCTCTCGCATCGATGGCAAACCGGAGATTACTTCTATGAATACACTTGTCGTGACAGCAATCCGCAGAATGCCAGGACGGCCGTTGGCCGTCCTGTACTTGTTGTTGGCCTTATCTATTCCCGCGCGCGCTTTAGTAGCGACGTCCCCGGGATCGCGCGAACCAGTATCTAAGAACGCCTGGGACATTGCCGTGATTGATCAGGCACTGGCCACTGTGAAACCGGGTCAGAAGTTCGTCGCGTTCGGCGATGTCGGAATAAGACCGGAGGTGCTGCAAGTGTTTCGCCAGAGATTGGTCGACGGACAATCAGGGACTGAAGGCCCCTCACCTACTGCCGACACGCCACCAGGAACGGCATTTAAATGGCCCGCCGGAATTGTCCCGTACCGGTTTGACCCAACACAGGTTTCGAACGGAACGATCACAGCTGCTAAGATGCAGCAGTTTCGTGATGGCGTCGCGGAATGGGCCGCATTTGCAAACTTACATTTCAATGAATTCACCGGAACTCCACCGGCAAACTTTGTGACAGTACAGGAAATGGCCGGCAACGAAGGCGGATTTTCATCATCCGTCGGCAGGGCGGGAGGCGAGCAATTTGTTCAATTCGGACCTAACTCGTGGAATCGCGGCACCGTCTGTCATGAAGTCGGCCACGCGATTGGCCTTTATCACGAACAGCAACGTGATGATCGCGACACTTACGTAGTCATTCTCACACAGAACATAACCCCTGGCGCCGCGCCGAATTTCGCGAAATTACCGGGCGGATCTGTGGCGCAAGGTGCGTACGATTTCTATTCGGTCATGCATTATGCGCGAAACGCGCTTTCGATCGATCCACAGAACCTTGATACAATCGAACCGCAGCCGGCTTACAGCCAGTTTCTGGACATTATGGGGCAGGTCTATTACCGCACGCTGAGCAAGCTCGATCGGGCGGGAATGGCACTGGTCTACGGCAATCCATCGCCACTTCCAAGCGCGGTTGTAATTAACACCCATGACAGCGGCTCGGGAAGCTTGCGCGCGGCGCTTTATTACGCGTTCGACAAATCGACCAACCAGCCGCCGGTGCCGACGACTGTGGTATTCAATATTCCAACCAGCGATCCTGGTTTCGCCAACAATGTTTTCACTATCAAGCCGACTTATCTAATGGTGGCACCGGGCGCCGGCACGACGATTGACGGCTCCACTCAGACTACGTTCACCGGTGACACGAACCCGAGCGGCCCAGAAGTGGTTCTCGATGGTTCGCAGATTGCGGTGCAGAATCTATTCGCGTCCGGATTCGACCTGCGCGATGCAAATTGCAAGGTGAAGAATCTGGTGATCAGCGGCTTCAACACACAGGGCGTGTTGATCGAGGGAACCGGCGCTACCGCCAACATCGTGAGCGGTTGTTACATCGGGACGAACGCGACCGGGACAACCGCGATGCCAAATACTTTCCCAGGAGTCGAAATTGTCGGAGGAGCGCACGGCAACACCATTGGTGGAACGACGGCGGCCGCGCGCAATCTCATCTCAGGCAATTCCGCCCAAGGCGTCTCGATTCACGACAGCGGCACCACCACCAACATGGTGCAAGGCAACTATATCGGACTCAACGCTACTGGCACCGCCGCCATTCCGAACGCCTATGCTGGTGTCGAGATCTTCGGCGGCGCTACCAATAACACGATCGGTAGTAGCAGCAATGCCGGTGGCCGTAACATCATCTCGGGCAATTCCGCACAAGGCATTGCCATCACAGACGCGGGCTCAAATTCCAACAAGGTGCCGGGGAACATTATCGGCCTCAATCCCGCCGGGACTGCCGCGATAGGCAATCAATTTGAGGGCATTGCCATATTTGGGAGTGCGAGCTCCAACATCATTGGTGGTACGACCAATGCCTCGCCCAACATCATCAGCGGGAACGTCGGCTCCGGCATCAGTATTAGTGGCGCCGGCACCAAAACTAACAAGGTTCAACACAATCTCATCGGCACAAATCTTAACGGCACAACCGCCTTCCCAAACAACGCCGGAGTTCAGATTTTTGGTGGTGCGACTAGCAACATGATTGGCGGCGCCTCTGCCTCAATGAGCAATGTGATTTCGGGTAATAATTACCAGGGGGTCGCCATTTCTGACACCGGTACGAAGTCCAACACTGTGGCTGGCAATTTCATTGGAATAAACAATCTCGGCACTGCTGCTTTGCCCAATACCGCAGCTGGTGTCTCGATCTTCCTGGGCGCCCAATCCAACATCATCGGCGGTCCGACTGCTGCATCGCGTAACGTTATTTCAGGCAACCTGAATCAGGGTGTTACGCTCAGCGACAGCGGAACCAAGATGAACCAAATTGTGTCCAACTACATTGGTCTGAATGCCGGAGGCACCGCTGCCATTCCGAACTCGTGGAGCGGCGTCGACATCTTCACAGGAGCCGCTTCAAATACCGTCGGAGCTGTCGGCAAAGGAAACGTGATCTCAGGCAATGGGAATTACGGTATCGCGCTTAGCAGCTCGGGTACCTCGCTGAACACTGTGCGAGGCAACCTCATCGGCCTTAACGCCGCTGCCACAGCTGGGATCGGAAACGCTTTCTCGGGCGTGGCCCTTTTCAACGGCGCGACGAAAAACACGATTGGCAACTCTGCGTTAGGAGCGGGAAACGCGATTGCCTTCAGCGGCTGGTCCGGGATCGATGTTTACGATAGCACCACCACTGGAAACGACTTCGACGCCAACTCGATCTTCTCCAATAGCCGCCTCGGCATCGATCTCCACGGCGGCACTGAAAATGGATTCGGCGTCACCGCCAACGATCTGGGGGATGGAGACTCCGGTCCGAACCAGCTTCAGAATTATCCAGTCCTTACCTTTGCTAACAGCGCAGCTGTAATCCAGGGCAGCCTTAATAGCGTGCCCAGCAAACCTTATCGCATTGATTTCTTTTCCAGTCCTGCTGCAGACGTTTCCGGTTTCGGCGAGGGCCAGACATGGATCGGCGCGGTGAACGTCACTACTAACAGCACCGGCAACGCGGCGTTCAACATGGACTTTCCAGGTTCGCTCACCCCAGGCTCAGTCGTCACGGCGACAGCGACGAGAACAGGCACAGGCGGTTCCGGTTCCTCGGAGTTTTCCGCTGCCATCACCGTAGTTCCATAGTGAATCTTCACACGCGACATCGGGGTTGTGCGCGTTGATTTGCCGCCGGACTGAAGAGAAAAACTATTTCAGCGACCGTGAACGTCGCCGCATCATTGCGCCTCTTCATATCATTTTTGTGATTGGTGTGAGGAGACGACAAACGGCACAATCCGATCAACGTGCGATACCGGGAACTAATCGCAGACAGACTCAGCGCGTTCCGCTGGAGTTGGGGCTGCGTCTCAGCGATTGATTCCAACGGGCGAACGATCTGGATCGCTGATGCACATCGCGATGATGGAAAGCGTTTCGTTGCGCGTGCGGAGGAAAAGCTAACGACTTTTTCTGGAACTCGAATCGACGATTCAGGCCGCTGAAAGTTAAATCAAAAAGCAACTTATCGCGCCCGGCCAAGGCTTGACTGCATCGCCTGATTAGCCCTCTGGTGTCCGCACAGGGCAGCGGACGTGGTTCGCTTCTGCTGCAAAAGCCACTGGTAAAAGACAGCGGACACGCGCCCACTCTCTCTCAGCCGTGGCGTACAAGCAAAAGTGGCCGCCCCCGAAGGAACGGCCACTCTTGTGTCGGAAAACTGTTTTAGACTGCTTCGCCTCTTCAGGAAGCGCCGCGCCATACCAAGCGCACCGAGAGCAACGCCGAGCAACATAGCTGTCGATCCCGCGTCCGGCGTAGTGAGGATTAACTGGTCCTGAGCCACCTGAGTATGATTGATATCGCCCCACAGATTGAGAACGCTCACACCGTAAAAGCCGTTGTTGTCGGCCGTGTAGTTCGAGACATTACTTTGGACAAGTGCGAGGAAACCAGCGTCAGGATTAACGCCTTCACCTTCCAAATACCAAATCGTATTCTGCAAGGCTCCCGCACTGGCGTCGCCAAGTGCTCCAATGGAGTAGTTGTATCCGAAAAGTGTGCCATGCGCGAAGTTCAGGTAGAGATACGCCGTTCCCCTGGAAATGCGATCAGGATTGCCACCACTAAGCACCGCCATTGATGGCTCCCTGGCTGATTCCGTAATAGTAGCTCGAGCCGGGGTTGAAATACTCATTCGTTTCCAGGCAGAAGGTTTCGAAGCCGTTTCCGTTGTAGGTTGTCGGCTTGTAGCCCATCGCGCCGGGAGCGAAATTTGCTGACGAGGCGTTGAATTCGCCGCCATTGCCTGAATGACGACTCCCATAATTCAATGTGAGCTGGTTAGCCTGAGCTTGCTGACTGAAAAGCCCGCAACTCAGGAGGCCGGTCGCTACGACCGCGAGGATTGTTTTTGATAGTTTCATAGTTTTTCTATTGTGTGTTGGATTATTTTTGGTTTGTGAACCAGAATACCTAAGCAGGTTAGATGCCACAAATAACAGGCGGTTTATAACGCATTTGTATTCAACGTATTGCGATTCGCGATCTGCTATTCAGCGATTCGCACAGTTTGCTGAAATCCGTAAAGATTTCCGGAAATCGTAAGGATCTCCGACGCTTTGTGTGCGCATCTATTGCGCATATCACGCACAAATTTTACGATGACATTTTTAGCGTCTATGTCTTTCAGCCAGCATGATTCGGCTATAAAGAGCACAGTTTGCTGAAATCGTAAGGATTTCCGACGCGAAGCATGGTATGCGTCTATGGCGCATATCAAGCACAGATTTTACGACGACGTTTTTAGCGTATAGAACTATACTTTCAGCCTGCGTGATCGGCGATGGAGGCGGGATTTAGGTGCGAATGGCAAAATCCAAAAAGAACAAGAACAAATCGAAGCTCAACCTGACGGTGCGTGGGGAGCAACGAAACAAACTGGAACAGATGGCATCTTTAGAGAACCGTTCCGTCTCCAATCTTATCGAGGTCATGGCCGATGAACGATGGGAGCGATTGGTCGAGCAGCAGGGTATTGCTTACGCTAAAACCGTCGCGGAGGCGATGAACCTTAAACTCGACGCGGACAATCCAGCGGACCGCGAGAAATTGCGCCGAGCAGTTCTCGATCTTGTCGCCGGGAGAAAAATGCGAAAGCGGGTCCCCTGACTCAATCGCATCCTGGCGGACGAGCTTCGATCAGGCCGGCTGTGCCCACGTTGTTGGCTCAGTCGGGGTGGCTGGTCCAATTGCGCAGCGACGCTTGCGATGGCTGCCTTGTGGATTTTACGCGGGCTTCGCTCGCTAGGCGTCGGGTTACATCGCCTCGGGAAATCGCGCAGCGTTACGAAGATAGAGAACAAGATCGTAGCCGTGTCCGCTCGGGTAGGCTTTCCCGTTGAGTTTGAATCCATAGTCAGTGGCAAAACTCATAACGCGCTCATCGGCCCGGGTCGTCGCGAAAATATTCTCCTTCCTCGCGAAAGGAAGTAACTCGCCGACAATGCGAGTAGAGAGTCGCCGCCCCTGGTGCGATTTAGTCACAACGACCCAACCCAACTCAACAGGGTATTCGTTTGCCGGGACGGTCGCTCGCGCATCGGCAAACACCTTGTTTCGGTAACTCGCACGGGGATGTTTCAACGCGCCTACTCCGACGAGTTGATCATCTGACGCCCGAAGAAACAACAGGCGAGAGGCTTTACGGATCCGTCGCGCCAAGCCTTGGGGATTAACTGCGCCGCCTTCGATGACAAGCTTTTCAAAATCGGCCAGCGCCTGCGCTGTGCAATCCGAGGACAAAAATATTGACGAAGTTAGCACCGCGGGATTGTCGAGTTAGTTCGCTTCCGAATGAAGGCGAGCGCGCTTTCAGCGATGGCTGATGTTTTCATAGGCGAGAAGCTTGGAAAGAATTTCGCAAGTTTCTCAATCAAATCGCTGCAACGGAAGATCACAGATTCGAATTCAACAAACGCAGTTAAGTTTTCGTCCGCAACGCATAACGACACCCTCCTCACTGGCGCTGCAGCAGCACGAATATCCATTAGAAGCTTGCTACCGCTCACTCGTTTTGATTACGTAGCTGCGAACTTCACAAAAGGAGAATCTTATGAATTCGGAAACATTTCTTGAAGCTTCAAGAAAATCCAGCGGATGGTCGATGCTATGGGGCTTCCTGATGTTGGTCTGTGGAATACTGGCCATTAGTCTGCCCCTCGCGTCCTCGATTGGAATTGTCATTGTGCTTGCCTGGCTAATTCTGTTCGCAGGAATTCTCCATCTGATCTTCGCCTTCCAATCCCACAGCATTGGTGGATTTCTGTGGAAACTGCTGCTGGCGATCGTCTATGGAGTTGCGGGTCTCTACATGTTGATGAATCCGGTTTTAGGCGTGATCTCTCTCACGCTTCTTCTCGCCGTGTTTTTCCTGTTCGAAGGAGTCGTGGAGATTGCCTTTTATTTCAAGATCCGCGGGGCCCCAAACGCTGGTTGGGTTTTGTTCGACGGTATCATTACCCTGATTCTCGGATTCTTAATCTGGCGGCGTTGGCCCTCGAGCTCGGTCTGGGTTATCGGAACTCTCGTCGGCATCAGCTTGATCTTCAGCGGCATTTCCAGGATCATGCTGTCGTCGGCCGTACGCCGTGCGACTTCTGCGACGTAGCCGTCTCGCGTATTTTTATGGCCCACCCAACGGCCCCGTTCGTTCTCTTAAACGAAATCTCAGGGACCAGTGACTGCGCCGGGCTCAAGGATGCGGCGAAGTGCCTGCTTGGTAGCCGTGCTAATTCATATACACCGGCTGGGTTAAGTGCCCGTTTAATTCCTGGCTCCCGGGCAGTCGTTGAACGAGCTCCTTCTAATATGCCCGATGAATTGCCGGACATCGGAAACGCAGCTAAAGAGGCGCTTATTTAAAACTGTATCGCGCTAAAAATCGCGTTTGAATTCTGCCCGCCCTCAAGTCAGTTTGAGTGATCCAAGCGCGGGCAACGCTTCCCCGCGACTCATCGACTCCTGCTCTGTCAGTTCCTTGCGTTCAGTCTCGCCTAATCCGCACAAGTTCCTCTCTATCGCCAGTTCTTCCGTCAACCGTCAGGACATTTCCCACGCCGGGCGCGTAGTATTTGAATTCCAGGAGATCGGGTTCTAAAGGTGTAGTTTCTTTCGATTTCAGGCAGTTGTGAAACGTCCCAGCAGGTACGTGGACCGTTTGGGTGAGACTACGGGTTTCAGCGAAATCCTCGGCATTGTTCAAAGAGAATTCCTGACGGTAAAAATCGCTGATGGCTGGATGGGCTTTCATGACAATTCCCGGTTTGTCTCCGTTGACACCGGCCCTGAACGTGCCCTCGATGGTGGTGATCAGGCCATCCTCAAGTTCGTGTGTGTTTTCGCCGAAGTACCAGACATTCCCATCTCTGTCCTGAGCAAACCAATCGAGTGTATCTTCGGTTAATTCGCCGTCTGTCTTGACCGTATCGTGGACTTCGACACACCTGACGCCGAGGATCACCCTGGTACGGTGCGTCACAGCGAACTCGTCGTGTTCAAAACCCTCCTGCGTTTGACCCTCATAGATGAAAGTTGTGCCCGGTGTTAACGGGAAATAAGGATTATCGACCTGCGCCACAAAGTTCGAGGGATCAATTACAGGGTCGTACGGCGCTGGGCCGAGCGGATCGCACGCTGCCAACCGCACGTCGTTTTGTTCGTCACAGCTCTGCCGCGCGTCGTTTCGATCCGCCGCGGCCTGGTTCCGACAACTCGCCCGTGCATCAGGATCTGCAAGATTATCGCACTTCCCCAATGCGACCCAATAGTCGCTCTCGGCTGCCGCGCGACAGGAGGTCAATGCAGCTTGTGCGGTTTGGTGACAGAAATTAGTCTGATCCGCGGCCGGCTCAGCGTTGACCAGCGTGAACCCGAGGATTGTTATCCCCGCTGCCAGTGTGCCCGACGAGAGGTATCTCGCCGCCTTTCTGTAGCCTAAATGATTTTCAAGTCCGACTATCGTAACTTTCGAATGCTTTTTCATAGCCGTTTTCCTTTCTCGCATTATTAACGCGTAGCTGGTCGGAGTCGTAGCGTATTAACGCCTTGGAACTGCGCCAGCACTCACCTTCCTCCTAGCGATCCCTACCTGCCACCAGAAAACGAGCGAAACCGCACGCCGCGTCCACTTCCATTCCATTCGTCGTATGACGCGCCGGCTGTGATCTGAAACTTGTCATTACCGACCGTGCCTTCGACATAACTCTCCCACATGTCGCCGCCGCCTTTGCCGCTCCATCGGCCGTATAAGAAACCCACTTCCCCGCCGTAATAGATCGGATTCAACGATGAGCTCAGCATCTCGTCCGGCGAATCTTTTCCGTCTGCTCCAATATCCTTGCCATCGGAACCGTGGACCCGGCTAGCACTCGGTCTTTGTGCCGACGGCTGGGCAGCGCTCAATAACGCAGGTGGTAAGAGATCCGGCGACATGAATCCCAACTGAACCCACTGGCTCGCGAGGCTGTAGCCGGGGTTTTCGATGCCGTTACTGACTTGCGTTCCGTCCAACCAAAGCGGCACCGAGCCATTATGAAGCAGAAGTGAACTATCGGCCGCGCCCGAAATTTTCGGTCGATAAAGACTCAGCGACAAAGGGGCATTTAATACACTCTTAGACCGTGATTGTTCGCGACTGATCGAACGATGCGTCTGTTGCGCAACAGCCGGCAACAACGCGCCGAACAAACCGAGAGCGACGCAAAACGCGCGCTGAACCATGACACAATTCACATCCAAATAATCAGGAACGCCAGTAAAATTTTTTATGGCACTCCTGTCACGCCGTAGACCTTGGCGAAGGTGGATCAAGCTTTTAACGATTCTTTAAAATATTCGATCGTCGTCTTGATTCCTTCCTCGAAATCCACGCGTGGTTCCCAGCCGAGGACTTCTTTTGCGCGGGCGATATCCGGTTGCCGCACTCTCGGGTCATCGATGGGCAACGGTTTATATTCAATTGCCGATTTTGTTCCGGTGATGCGAATGATTTCGTTCGCAAACTGTTTGATCGTCATTTCGCGCGGATTACCCAGGTTAACCGGCTCGTGGAAATCGCTCATGGCCAGCTTGAAAATTCCGTCGATCAAATCGGAAACATAACAGAACGAGCGCGTTTGTGAGCCGTCGCCAAAAACAGTTAGTGGCTGGCCATTTAATGCCTGCCCGATAAACGCCGGCACCACGCGCCCGTCACGCAATCGCATTCGCGGTCCGTATGTGTTGAATATGCGCACGATCCTGGTGTCAACGCGATGATAACGGTGATAGGCCATCGTCATCGCCTCGGCGTAACGTTTCGCCTCATCGTACACGCCGCGTGGCCCGATGGGGTTCACGTTGCCCCAGTAATCCTCCTTTTGCGGATGTTCGAGAGGATCGCCGTACACCTCTGATGTTGATGCAAGAATGAATGCGGCCTTTTTAACCTTGGCCAGGCCCAGCGTGTTGTGCGTGCCCAGCGCGCCCACTTTCAATGTGGGGATCGGGAGCTCAAGGTAGTCGATCGGACTGGCCGGCGAAGCGAAGTGAAAAACATAATCGATTTTCTCTTGCGGGAGAAAAATGAAATTCGAAACGTTATGTTTGATAAATTGGAAATTCTCGTTCCCGGCCAGGTGTCCGATGTTCGCTGTGTTGCCGGTGATTAAATTATCGACGCCAACGACGCGATGACCTTCCGCCAGCAGTCGATCGCTCAAATGCGATCCAAGAAAACCGGCAGCGCCGGTCACCACGGAAACAGCGTTCTTTGCGGCCATAGCGCGCCTTATCTAATGTCGGCGCTGCAAGTTTACCAGCAGGAAGTCATGGCAAATGACGAAATCGTCTGGTAACAGTGGCCGCCCGAAGACTTTCTCAGTTGGACGTTGAAAGTTAAACGTCGAGCGTTGAACGTTGCAGCTCATGCGAATTTTATCCGGAATTCAGCCCAGTGGCGCTCTGCACGTCGGTAATTATTTTGGCATGATGGAACCGGCCGTCGCGCTTCAAGCCGAAGGCGAAGCACTCTATTTCATCGCCGATTATCACGCGCTCACCAGCCTGCGCGATCCGGAAGCGCTCCGTGAAAACAGCCGTCGCGTCGCGCTGGATTTTCTGGCGTGCGGACTCGATCCCAACCGCGCCACGCTTTTTCGCCACTCGGACGTTCCACAAGTCACCGAACTGGCCTGGATCCTATCGACCGTGGCGCCGATGGGCTTGCTGGAGCGCGCCCACTCTTACAAAGACAAGCTCGCCCGCGGATTGCCCGCCACCGTCGGCTTGTTCAGTTACCCAGTGCTTATGGCGGCGGACATTTTGATTTACGACAGCGACGTTGTGCCTGTTGGTAAAGATCAAAAACAGCACATCGAAATCACGCGCGATCTTGCTGTGAAAATGAACGAAACTTTCGGGCAGTCCGAGCCGGACGGGCGGATCTTCAAGTTGCCCGAAGCGCGAATCAAAGCTGCGACAGAAACCGTGCCCGGGATCGATGGCCAGAAAATGAGCAAAAGCTACGGTAACAATATCGACATCTTCGGCGACGAAAAGGAAATGCGTAAACGGGTAATGAGCATCGTGACCGATTCTGCGCCCGTCGAAGCGCCGAAAGACCCGGCGGAATCGACAATCTTCAAGCTCTACTCGTTGGTCGCGTCCAAAAATGAAATCGCGGCGATGCGCGAACAGTTCCTGAAAGGCGGAACCGGTTACGGCGATTTCAAGAAACAGCTTTTCGAGAAACTTTGGGAATATTTTGCACCGATGCGCAAGCGCCGCGAAGAAATTCTAGCCGACAAATTGTACATCGACGACGTTCTCAAAAAAGGCGCGACTCGCGCGAATGAAATCGCGGAGCAAGTCATGAAACGCGTCCGCGAGGCGGTGGGTCTGCGCTAGTGGCCGTGCTTCGGCAGAGTCGCTCGCTTTGCTCGCGCTTCGATCTGTCTGGTTTCAGCCTCGGCTGCTTTTACATCTTTGGCCTTGGTTACGTAGGCCAGGATTGAATTCCAGAACCCTGAGCCGCCACTAGCCAATAGGCCAAGCGCGAGTTTTCCAGTGAAATCATACGATCCTATTTAACCAGAAACAGACTGCATCGCCCAATCCATATCGGATAATCTCAGCGACTTCGTGTTTGGCGAGCTGGTTTGGTTTGCTGTTGGGGTTTCGTTTGAGTCGTTGCAGCGCTGTCGCGGTAAAATAAAACGCCGTGCGCTCTCAAATTGCTGATCAGCGCGTGCAGGTCATTGGCCACCTCTTGATTGTTCAGAAGAGTCGCCACCAAGCCTTTGCCTTGTGTAGCTGTGCGAAGGATCTTGCGCGTGTCATCGATCGCGCTCTGCAAATTGTCAGCTGCTTCTTTTGCGGAAGTCATTGTGGAATCCGCTTGGTCGATGACTCCATCCAACTTCTTCGAGGATTCTGCCAACGCAGTCGTAGCCTGGTTTAAATGCTCCATGCTCGCCTTCAGGTTTTGCATGTTCTCGGTGGAAAGAGTTTCCTGATTCAATTTTTGCACTGTTCCTCGAAGATCGCCCAGAAGAGCACCCCCCTCTCGCGTGATGTCGTCAATACCGGTTTCTCGAGCGCCGCTGATGTGGGTATTTGGCGCGAGAAAAGCCTTAGCCTGCCCGGGGGGCATTACCACGTTTACAAAGCGATCGCCTAATAAACCGGAACTTCCGACGGTGATTTTGCTCCCTTCAGGAATTTTAATGTAATCATAAATCTTCAGCGGTACATCCACGCCCTGGCCTTCGCGGACCATTCGGGGACCACCCGAGACTTTTCCGATTTTGGCACCCGCGAGCAAAACATCGGAGCCTTTTAAGAGGCCGCTTGCGTCACTGAAGCGAACGGTGAGCGCATAATAAGTCTTGAAGCCTTCCCCTAGCCGACCGAATTGCACGACCAACGCCCCTAACATCGCCAACCCGACGAAGACAAATGCGCCAACTTTAAATTCCAGACCTCGTTCGTGCCGATTCATTGAACACCAATTGTCGATCTTGCCGTTGATTTTCGCAAGGTAGGGCGGCACTCGACCCAAACCGGCCTATCGCGGACGTTAAAGCACGGCGCTGCGAACGATGGAGACCACCTTGCGAAAGCTTTCGGAGTCAATCGCCTCTGCCGTCAGAGCGGCCGAGCAGAAAATCCTGCAAAATCGGATCGGCCGTTTGCTGAAGCTGGATGGGCGTACCGTAGAAATAAATCCGACCTTCGTGCAAATAGGCAATGTGATTCGCGACGTCAAATGCGCTTTTCATATCGTGCGTGACCACCACGCTCGTCACTCCCAGCCGTTGTTGTAATCTACGAATCAGACGATTGATACTGTCCGCGACCACTGGATCGAGGCCCGATGTCGGCTCATCGTACAACACGCACGAGGGCCGGCGAATGATGGAGCGCGCCAGGCCAACACGCTTCTTCATTCCGCCGCTCAAACTCTCCGGCATCTTATCTTCCTGGCCCTCCATTTCCATTACTTCAAGCATCTCCGCGACTTTTTCGTGCAAAACTTTCGCGTCGCGTTCGCCAGTTTCGCGTAGTGGAAACGAAATGTTTTCCTCCACCGTCATGGAATCAAAAAGCGCACCGCTTTGGAAAAGAATGCCGACCTTCTTGCGGATCTCGCCAAGTTGCCGCTCGTTCATTCCGATGATGTTTTGCCCCTGGATCCAAATTTCTCCTGCGTCCGGCGTCATCAATCCCACGAGATGTTTAAGCAAAACGCTTTTGCCGCCACCGCTTCGTCCAATAATCACGAGTGTCTCACCAGTTGCGACCTCAAGATCGACGCCGCGCAAAATTTCTTGTTGCCCAATTTTCTTCGCCAACGAGCGCACCGCGATCATCGGCGACGAATTACCGCGGACCAGATGAGTTTTAGTGGACGGCTCTTGAGAAAGCGGCGCTTCGATCATCGCAACGGACAACTCTCTACTCGCAACTCTCAACTCTCAACTGCCCGATATCACTGATATCCCGCCGGATAAATGATGTTGAACAACATCGTGAGAAAGAAATTGCAAATCAGAACCGCAAGCGAGGAGTTTACTACCGCTTCAGTCGTGGCGCGGCCGACACCGACGGCGCCTTCGCGCGCGCTCAGTCCCTTTTGGCAACTGATGAATACAATCAGAATCCCAAAACAAAACGCTTTCGACAGGGCCATGATAATGTCGCGATTACGCGTCCAACGCACCATGTTCGCCATGTAATACGTGCCGTTGATCTCGAGCAGAAAAATTGCGATGAAATAGCCGGCAGCAATGCCGACAGCGATACATTCTGCCACCAGTAACGGCATCGATACCATCATGGCGAGTGCTCGCGGCACGACCAGATAATCAGTCGGATAAACTGCGAGTGCTCGCAACGCATCGATCTGCTCAGTCACTTTCATTGTGCCGATTTCGGCCGACATGGCCGCGCCGACGCGGCCCGCTACCATCAATGCGGTGAGCACAGGGCCAAGCTCGCGACAGATCGAGACCGATACCACTGCACCGGTGGCTGATCCCATGCCGATCTTGTTAAATTGAAAGAACGTTTGCGCCGCGAACACCGCACCGGTAAATGCGCCCGTGATCACAACAACAAGTTGTGAGAGCAATCCGATCTCGACAATTTGGTTGAGAAACAACTTCCAGCGAAGCTTGTGCGTGAAAATACAACGAAACGTGTCGCCGGCGAGCAGCACCAGCTCGCCTAAATATTGAAAAAACGCGAGCACCGGCGTGCCAAGCGCGTTGAAGAATCGAACCATTGTCCCTTGTAATTACTGAGCGGCGATTAGTGAATGGCGAAGTCTTGCAGCGAGCGTTTTCTTTCTATTTACCAGTCACCGATCGCTATTCACTTGTTATGCGCTAAGCGGCTCTGTTTTTGTTCTGGGTCGAAGCTCCGGCGGAATCGCGCCGATGAACAGAGGTTCAAGTCCGAGCTTGAGAAAAATCGCCCGAATCTCGCGCACGCTCAGGGTCGGTCGGTCGAACTCGAAATATACAAGATCGTGGTTTGTATCGATCTTGTAATGAATGCCTGTAATTGGCTCAAGTTGAAGATCCAACTCCAGGATTTTGTTTAGGTCGCGCAAACCTCGCGCATACACTTCCAGTTCGATCATGATAGCCGGGAACGTAGCGAGCCGATCGTATCAGCGCAATTCTTTAGCTCTTCGCTGGTTTGCGCCGAGGGCAAAGCTGCGATAAAAGATGTGCACCTGAAGGAATGAGACGCGTCACTCGCTTTTTGCTCGCCGGCAATCTCTTGCTGGGCGCGGCGTTTTTCGGCGCCTGCGAAACCGTTCCACAGGGGATTCAACAGGCCAGGCTTGAGATGGCGCAGAACATCGCAGCCGAACCGGCTGGGGATTACTTTATCGGACGGCGTTATTACAAACCCGATTACAAGTTCTGGGGTTATGTCCGGCGCCCTAGCCAACCCTGGAGCACGGCAGAATTGGTGATGTTGAATGAAAAACAAAAGCTAGCCCCGGACCGAGAGCGTCTCGATTTCGGCAGTGATAACAACTACGAATACAAACTCTACGGTTACTTTAGCGGCGACAAGGTTTATGAACCTGCGAGCAATGGAATCTATCCTGAGTTCGTTTTGAAGGGCTACCAACTGATATCCATGAACCCGCCGCCAATTTTCAAAAGTCAATTCCGTGGCCACGCCACCGCGGAAGATCTCCGTTACGTCGTAGAAAAGCCTGAATGAAACGGCTTCGCCAAGTTAAGTTGTTGAAGCGTTAAAAAGTCAAAAGAGTTACCAGCGTTAACGTGGACTCCGTTGTAACTTTTGTAACCTTGCAACTCTGAGACATGACAGAAGGCGCGCGCCCTTCCCGCAAAAAGGATCTTCTTAGTGAGGAATTCCTGCGCTATCTCACAAACGAGCGCAATGCTTCGCCGCGCACGTTAAAGGCATATCTCCAGGCATTGACTGCTTTTCGTGCTGAAAACCAAACACCGTGGAAAAAATGCCGAGGGGACGATTTTCGCAATTACTTGTTTGCCATTGCGAAGCGCGGGCAGGCGCGTTCCTACGTGCGATTGCAATTCTCAGCGTTACGGACGTTTTATCAGTTTCTGGCAGCTCGAAAAGGTTTGCGCGGCAATCCTGTGCGCGAGGTGCAATTGCCCAAGATCGAGAAGAAGCTTCCCTTGGTCCTCACGCGTCAGCAGGTTGAAGAACTTCTTGCGGCCCCAACGCGCGAGACCAAAAGCAGGTCTGCGCCAGCTTGGATGCCTCTGCGCGATGTCGCGATTATGGAATTATTCTACAGCAGCGGCTTGCGACTGAGCGAACTGGCTGCGCTCGACGTGGCCGACGTCGATCTTTACACAGAATCTGTCCGTGTATTCGGCAAAGGTCGCAAGGAGCGGGTGTGTCCCGTGGGCTTGCCTGCGCTAGAGGCGATCTCACGTTACCGCGCCGCGGCGACCGTGCATTCGGGGCCGTTGTTCATAAACAAATCACGCACGCGAATTTCGACGCGCTCCATCTGGCTCATTCTGAAACGTTATTTGCGGTTCACATCGATTCCGATTTCGATCAGTCCGCATAAACTGCGGCACAGTTTCGCGACGCACATGCTGGACCGCGGTGCCGACCTGCGCAGTGTTCAGGCATTGCTCGGGCATGCCAGCCTTTCGACGACGCAAATCTATACGCACGTCACTGTCGAACGGTTAAAAAAAGCCTACACGGATGCCCATCCGCGGGCGTGATTGTAGTGGCGCTTGTGTCAACCGCAGGACACGCAGCGGTCCTTCCTACGTTTAGCTCAATCTAGCTCGCTGCGGGCGCCGCTGCGTTACCATGTGCCTGCGGCTCGGCGACGTGAAAGCTGAGCTTCCCGTCAGTATCCATAACCTCGACGTGGTCGCCCGGCTTGACGTTGCCACGGAGCAATTCCTCCGCAAGCGGGTCTTCGAGATGACGTTCCACGGCACGACGCATCGGCCGTGCTCCATATTGAGGATCGTATCCTTTCTCGATGAGGAATTCCTTCGCGCTCTGCTGCAAGTCAATATGGACATCCTTGGCTTTGATGCGGGTCAGTACTTTGTGCACTTCCAGCTCGACGATTCGCAACAGTTCCGGTTTCCCAAGTGAATGGAACACGATGATTTCGTCGAGCCGGTTAAGAAACTCGGGTTTAAAGACGCGTTTGGTTTCATCGAGAATCTTGTCGCGCATCGAATCGTAATCATGCCCTTCCGTCGGTGCCCCGAAGCCCATCACTGTCTGTTTCTTGAGCAATTCGGCGCCAACATTGGAAGTCATGATAATGATCGTGTTCCGGAAATCGATTTTGCGCCCTAACGAGTCCGTGATTTTGCCGTCTTCGAGAATCTGCAAAAGCAAATGCATCACATCGGGGTGCGCTTTTTCGATCTCGTCGAAAAGCACCACCGAATATGGCCGGCGACGCACGGCCTCGGACAGCTGGCCACCCTCCTCATAACCAACATAGCCTGGCGGCGAACCAATCAGACGCGAAGCGGTGAATTTTTCCATGTACTCCGACATGTCGATCTGAATCAGTGCATCGGCGTCGCCGAACATGAATTCGGCAAGCGTGCGGGCGAGATACGTCTTGCCCACGCCTGTAGGACCGAGAAAGACAAATGATCCGATCGGCCGCTTTGGGTCTTTCAAATCGGCGCGCGACCGACGCAAAGCCTTACTAATCGCAGTAACGGCTTCGTCCTGGCCAATGACGCGCTGCTTCATCTCCGACTCCATCATGAGGAGTTTTTGTGTTTCCTCCTGTTCCATACGCTGGAGAGGAACGCCTGTGACTTTCGAGATGATGTGCATCATGTCATCCGCCGTCACCACCACCTCTTTCTCTTCTCGCTCCTCGCGCCATTTGTTTAGAATGGCATCGAGCTTTTCTTTCGTTTGCTTCTCCTTGTCGCGAAGCGCGGCGGCTTTCTCAAAATCCTGTGCTTTGATGGCCCCTTCCTTTTCCACCCGAATCTCTTCGATCTCTTTCTCGATGTCCTTCACGTCGGGTGGCCGCGTCATGGAATTGATGCGGGCACGCGCGCCTGCTTCGTCCATCACGTCGATCGCCTTGTCGGGAAGAAATCGTCCGGTGATATAACGATCGGAAAATCTAACGGCTGTCTCGAGCGCTTCATCCGTGAGTTTCGCTTTGTGGTGTGCCTCGTACTTCGGACGCAGACCTTTTAGTATTAGAAGGGCTTCATCGACCGTCGGCGCATCGACTTTTATCGTCTGGAAACGCCGTTCCAGCGCTGCGTCTTTCTCGATATACTTGCGGTATTCGTTCATCGTAGTGGCGCCGACGCATTGCAATTCGCCGCGGCTCAATGCGGGCTTGATGATGTTCGATGCGTCCATCGCGCCTTCAGCAGAACCAGCGCCAACGATCGTGTGCAGCTCGTCGATAAAAAGAATCACATTCTTGGAACGGCGAATCTCGTCCATCACCGCCTTGATGCGCTCCTCGAACTGGCCCCGGTATTTTGTGCCCGCGACCATTAACGCGAGGTCCAGCGTGATAACGCGTCTGTCTCGCAATAACTCAGGCACATTGCCGCTTGCAATCTCCTGGGCCAGACCTTCAGCAATCGCCGTCTTGCCGACACCTGCTTCCCCAATCAGGACTGGATTGTTCTTTGTTCGTCGGCAAAGCACTTGAATGACGCGCTCGATTTCATTGCGCCGGCCAATTACCGGATCGAGTTCGCCTTTCTTTGCCAAATCGGTCAGATCACGGCCAAACGCGCGGAGTGCCGGTGTCTTGACGTCTTTCTTCGCTGGCTCGCCGCCTTCCTGATCCGATTCAGAGGGGGTGAAGTTTGGATCGAGCTCTTTGAGGATCTCGTTGCGTGTGCGTTCGATGTCGAGTTCAAGACTTTTCAAAACTCTCGCAGCGACTCCCTCGCCCTCTCGCAAAAGTCCAAGCAAAATATGTTCCGTACCGACGTAAGAATGATTGAGCGCCTTGGCTTCCTTGCCCGCGAGCGCCAGGTACTTTTTTGACGCGAGGAGTGTAAGGAACGTTCCCGACCATCTTGGTTTCCGGTCCTGAGCCGACCTGTTTCTCCACCTCCATGCGCACCGTCTCAAGATCGAGACCCATCTTCTGCAGAACATTGACAGCTACTCCCTGGCCCAGCTTGATCAGCCCGAGGAGCAGATGCTCGGTGCCGACGTAATTGTGGTTAAACCGGTCGGCTTCCTTGCGAGCAAGCGCCAGAACCTGTTGAGCCCGGGGTGTGAAATTATTCATCGTTCGATGGCACGACAATCGAGTCACCGCCCGATTGCCTCGCCATCTTACTAATATCAGGTTTAGGAAAGAGTTTCAAACGCTCGCGAATAATTTGGGCGCGCAAGTGGTCGCGTTCTTCCGCGTTTAATTTTTGTTGAGAACTTTTCTGCAAATGCGCCGGCTGAGTCTCGATGAACAATTCATCGATTTGCAGACGCTGATCTTCCGGAAACGCGCCCAGATCCATCCCGAGTTTCATGACCGAGAGCAGGTTGAGCGCTTCCTTAGAGGCCATGGCATGCGCATAGGTCAAAACGCCGTACGCGCGACCGATCTGGTCCAAAAGCGTATTTGGTTTTTTCTGGAGCAACACCTGTCGCGCGTTGTGCTCCTTTTCGATAATTGTTTCAATTACTTTGCTCAGGCGACTGATGATTTCTTCTTCCTTCTCGCCAAGAGTGGTCTGATTTGAAATCTGGAAAAGGTTGCCCATTGCCTCCGTGCCCTCGCCGTACAAACCGCGGACTGCGAGTCCGATTTTGCTCACGGCTTGAATGACTTGATTAATCAACTCACTCAGGACAAGCCCCGGCAAATGCAACATCGCGGAAGCGCGCATTCCAGTACCGACGTTCGTAGGGCATGCGGTCAAATATCCAAGCCGCGGATCGAAGGCGAAGTCCAGTTTGCCTTCGAGCGCGCTATCAATTTTATCGACTAGTTTAAATGCCTGTTTCAATTGCAGACCGGAACGAATCGATTGCATCCGCAAATGATCTTCTTCGTTGATCATGATGCTAAGAGTCTGGCGCCGATTTACGACGACCGCGCTGCCGGCGCCCTTGGCGGCGTGCTCGCGACTGATCAGATGGCGTTCCACCAGGACCTGCCTGTCTAGCGCCGACAGGTCTTGCAAGCTTTCCGCAAATGCCTCCTGCATTTCCGGAAGCGCTGCCACGCGCGACCTGATCAATTCCAAGATGGAACTGCGATCCGCCTTTTTCGCCCAACCCGGAAAAGGACGGTTGCGCAAGTTGCGTGCGAGCCGTACACGACTGCTGATTACGATTTGGTGATGCGGCCCCTCACCGCGCAACCATTCTCCGGCAGTGGCCAGCATGTTGGAGATTTTCATGACGATTTCGAGAGCTCGTTTTCGAGTTGCCTGATCTCATCGCGCAGCGAGGCGGCCGTTTCGTAATTCTCGTCAGCCACCGCCTTCTGCAGGTGCTCATTCAAGGCACGCATCCGGTGGTTCAGCGCCACCGTACGCTGCGCCCGCTCCGGAAATTTTCCGACGTGTTCGGTGCCCTTGTGCATTGCTTTTAAGAGCGAACCCAGGCCATCCGCGAAGGTGACGTAGCACTCGCTGCAGCCGAGGCGACCGGTTTTCTTGAAGTCAACCTGACTAAACCCGCATACTGGGCACTTCTGGGTCGGAGCTCCTTTTTCAATTTCTTCCGCCGCTCCGATGCCAAGTAGCAAATCCGCTAGCGCGAACCCGGTTGGATCTTGCACGCCCTTCTCTTTGGAGCATGCGTCGCAGAGATTCACCTTTTGCATTTTGCCTTCCAGGATTTGCGTCAGGAAGACCGTCGCGTCATTGCATTTGCAAACGTCACACAACATCTCGCTTAATTAGACCTTGTTGTTCTGGAAACATTCAACCCCCAATATTTCCATGACGTTTCTACGTCACAAGCGGCTTTGCTCAATTTCTAGGCGGAAATTGGCGTGCCAGTTTCGCGTGTCACCTGACGGAATCGCGCAATGATGCGCGCGGTGATGGGCCCAGGCTTTCCGTTCCCAATCGGTCGCCCATCCGCTTTTACGACCGGGACAATCTCTGCAGCAGTCCCCGTGAGAAAGCATTCGTCAGCAACAAAAACGTCATGGCGCGTGATGTCAGTTTCCCGAACTTTGACGCCAAGTTCGGCCGCGATTTCAAATACTACCGAGCGTGTAATCCCTCGCAGCGCGCCAGCCGAGACGGGTGGCGTGAAAATTTGGCCGTGTTTCACGATGAAAACATTGTCAGCGGTGCATTCGGCAACGTTTCCTGCATCGTTCAACATAAGGGCTTCATCCGCGCCAGCTAAATTTGCTTCAACTCGCGCCATTACGTTGTTTAAATAATTCAACGATTTGACTGCCGGATTAAGCGCCGCCGGGCTGCTGCGACGTGTTGCGCAGGTCACAATCGTTAATCCTTTCCGGTAAAAGTCCTCATGATAAAGGGCGATTGTTGCCGCAATGATAATCACGCTCGGGGACTTACATTGCGTCGGGTTCAGACCCAAATTACCAATCCCACGCGTAACCAGCAGCCGGATATAGCCATCACGCAAATGATTTTGCCGAATTGTCTCGAGCACTGCCTCGGTCATGTCCCGCATCGTCATCGGAATTTCGAGACAGATCGAACGCGCTGAATCCCACAGCCTGTGAAGATGTTCTTCGAGTCGGAAGACTCGCCCGTTGTAAAAGCGAATTCCTTCGAAGATTCCATCGCCATAAAGCAGACCATGATCGAACACGGAAATCTTCGCGTTGGCTTCCGAGTAGAACTTTCCGTCGATGTAAATCTTCGCTTCCTTGACGCCGGTTGTCCGGCGCGGCCGACTTTCGACTGCGGGTTCGATTACTGCCTCGGCACCGGGCTCGTGAATTTTCGGTTCGTCTAACACCGTCGCATCAGTGGTTTTCATAATCGCAATAAAATCTCCGATGCTTAAGCGGGCAATTCAAGTTGCAAAATTCTCTACTGCAACACGCCGTCTTTGATGTGCAGTTGACGGTCACCGCGTGCTGCGAGGCGCGCATCGTGTGTCACCACGAGCAGCGTTTTTTTTCGCGAATGCGTCAGATCCAACAACAGATCCATGATTGCGTCGCCGGTTTTTGAATCGAGATTTCCCGTTGGCTCGTCGGCGAAAATGATTTCGGGATTGTTCGTCAGTGCTCGCGCGATCGCCACCCGCTGTTGTTCGCCACCTGAAAGTTCTGCCGGCAGATGATGCATGCGTTCCGCCAAACCAACGGCCGCTAAGCTTTCCTCGGCCCGTTCGCTTGTCGATTTGCCACCGATCATCCCCGGCAGCGAGACGTTTTCCAGCGCAGTCAGCTCCGGCAGGAGAAAATATCCCTGGAATATGAAACCCATTTTCCGATTTCGAAATCGCGCCTGCGAGGTAGACGTGCCGTTGTAGAGATTTCGTCCCTCGAATTCGACCGTTCCCGATTGAGGCCGCTCCAAACCCGCGAGCGTGTAGAGAAGCGTTGTCTTACCTGCACCTGAAGCGCCGGAAAGAAAGACTGCTTCGTTGCGCCTGACCTCCATCGAGATACCACGCAAGACCTCGATCCGGCGAGGCCCCATTCGGAACGATTGGAAAAGATCGCGCGCCACTAATTGCGGAGTTGTCGTATCCATCGACGAAGGCTTGTCCCTTATCTGCCGCAAACACGATGCTAACACAAGAGCGCCTCGCTCGTATGTGCGCCAAAAAGCCGCCGTCGAGGTTGACGGCGGCTTTCCCGGTTAATCAAATTCTGCTACGTCATTCCCAAGGATTCCAGCGTCGGCTGATCAATGGCTGCGGTCGTATATAGCCCGTGATCGCGCTGGTAACCCGCAATCGCGTCGCGTGTCAGTGGCCCGAGAAGGCCGTCGACTTCACCTTGATAATAGCCTTGCCCTTGCAGTGCTGCCTGAACATTGGCGACAACCTGATCGGGTGGCAAGCTGTTATAGGCATAGATCGGACCATCGTAAGCGTAATACGCATTGGGAGCGTAGCCCCACGCGGGTACCACCAGCCCGAATTCCAGTAATACCAACCACCATATACGAAAACGACGCGGTTGTAATGACTGTGCCACCAACCCCGGTCGTGCCACGCGGGCCTGTAGTTCCGGAAAGCCCAATAATTTTTACCCTGCCAGTAATGGCTTCCCTGAATTTGCCGGTTTTGCTGAAACTTTACAGCGGTGTATTTCGTCGGACGCGTGTTGGACGCCAGATTGAAACGCTGTGCCTTGTATTTCTTAGCGTTCGATTGGAATGCGGCGGCAGAAGCTGAGTTGCCGTTCCATTGTTTTGTCTTCTTGGAATAAGTTGCAGAGGTCGCGTATCGTCCAGCCTGCGTATTCTGTGCGGCGATTTGTTGCGAAGCCTTCTTGCCCTTTTTGACGTTTGAGCCGGATTGAGAAACCTGCCTGTTAACGCCCTGTTGCCCTTGTTTCGTCTTCTTGGTCGCATATTGCTCAGGTTGCACATTCTGTGTAGCGACTTGCTGAGAACTCTTTTTCGCCGTTTTCACGTTCGACCTCGACTGATAAACCTGGTTATTGACGCCCTGGTGCCCCTCTGGCTTGTGATACGATGTTGCCGTTGAGGCTGGCTGATAGTGCTTGGGCGTTGCCTTCTTGGGTCCGCCCGCCGTCGCTGTGTGTTGCGTCGATTGAGCCTGCTTACTCTTCTGGGCTTGCTTCTTTGATTTATTATCATTTTGCGCAGCGCCTGCGGAACACACAAGCGCAAGGCTGCAAACTAAAATAAGGATCGTTCTCATAGGTTTTGTCCGTTCGAGGTGTTAGACTTTTAATTTGGCGATTTATTCAATGGCCAGTCACATCTGGCCAGCAGAGTTTTCCCGTTTATCAATGCCGTCAGTGCTAGAGCAGGGCTTCCAATGCATGTTAAAACACAATATGTTGCATGGTTCTTGCCTTGTTATTCCTTTTGCTAATTTAACTCCCCAAGCAGCCACTGCGTTGCGATGTTTCTGATCAGTGCTGCTGTTGGCGCACGGCCTCAAACAATACAATTCCGACCGCAGTGGCTAGATTCAGGCTGCGGGTTCCATGCATTGGAATACTAACGCAGCGGTCCTTGTTGGCCGTGAGCAAATTCTCCGGGAGCCCTTTTGTTTCAGCGCCGAACACCAGAAAATCACCGCGCTGAAATCTCGCTTCGTAGTAAGGGCGCTTGCTCTTTGTCGTCAAAAAAAAATAATTCGCATTCGGCGACTGCGACCGCTGCAGGGAGTCAAAGGAATCCCAGAGTTTCAGGCTTACGTCGTTCCAATAATCGAGACCTGCCCGTTTCAATTGCCGATCTTCGAGTGAAAAGCCAAGCGGCTTAACCAAATGCAGAGTCGATTCCGTCGCCAAGCAAAGCCGGCCGATGTTGCCTGTGTTTGGTGGAATCTCCGGCCTGATCAGGACAACATTAAACACGCGAGACTTCTTCTTCCGCTTCGTCTTAGTCTTGCTCCGACCGCAAAGCGTAAAAAGCAGCGGAAGAGGTAGAAGAAGAGAATGGCGTCTACAGTTTGCTCGCTACAAATTTTTCGAGTTTCACAACATCCGCGGCAAATTTGCGAATGCCTTCCGCTGTTTTCTCTGTCGCCATCGCGTTCTCATTGAGCAGCCAGCGGAATTTCTTTTCGTCCAACTCAAGCTTGTCGACTCTAGCCGACTTTGCTTTTTGGGGATCGAGTTTGCGTTCGAGCGGCTCGATTGATTCGGAAAGTTCCTTCATCAGTTCCGGACTGATCGTTAGTGCGTCGCAACCGGCCAGCTCGCGGATTTGTCCCGCGTTACGGAAACTGGCACCCATTACTTCGGTCCCGATATCGAACTTCTTGTAATACGTATAAATTTCCGTAACTGATTGAACTCCTGGATCTTCTGCTCCGACATAGTCACGTTTGTTTTCCTTTTTGTACCAATCGTAAATCCGCCCGACAAACGGCGAGATGAGCTGCACTTTCGCTTCCGCTGCACGGACCGCCTGTGGCAACGAAAACAACAGCGTTAAATTACAGCGGATCCCCTCCTTTTGCAGTTGTCCCGCGGCGTTTAGTCCTTCCCATGTCGAAGCAATTTTAATCAACACGCGCTCACGTGGAATTTTGCGGTCCTCGTAAAGCTGGATCAGGCGCCTCGCCTTCTTGATCGAACCTTCGACATCGAACGACAATCGCGCATCGGTCTCGGTTGAAACGCGTCCCGGCACAATCTCCAAAATGTCGCAGCCGAACTGGACGAGCAGATGATCGCAGATGTCTTCGATCTGCTCGTGGCCGCTTAGACCTGATTTCTTTCGACCAGCCAGTACCTCCTCGAGCAGATGCGCGTACGCTGGTTTTTGCGTGGCGGCATACACGAGGCTCGGGTTCGTCGTCGCGTCCTGCGGCTTGAAATCCTTGATCGATTCGAAGTCGGCCGTATCGGCCACGACTTTGGTAAATTTCTTGAGTTGTTCGAGTTGATTTAGTTTTGCTTCAGTTTTTTTCTCTTCAGCAACAGCAGTGCTCATAAAGTTTTCCTCCATTTGTTAGAACGTACGCCCGAACAAAAAATCGACAAATGATAAAGTCTCGGTCGCGCAGGTCCGTTTGTCGTTTCGCCGGCGCAAGCGCGAACGCACGCCCGATGTTTTACGCAGAAACAGCAGGCCGGGCTTCGACCGAGCGTCTTGAGCCCAGTGCGGCTTTAACGAAATTATTTCCCAACTCCCACATCGGCCCCGGAAACTTACGGCATTCGGTGAGAACGTCGTCGAGCGCGTTGACGAACATGTCGACTTCTTTTTCGCCAATGATCAACGGTGGTAAAATCTTCATCACGTCCATCGCGTGGCCTGCGACTTGGGTAAGGATGCGATGTTTGCTCAACATTTGTGTCACGATCATTTGCGCGAAAAGCACCTTGTCGATCTTGTGCAACAGCTTCCACGCCATCTTCAGTTTGAACTCCTGTGGTTCATGAAACTCGATCCCGATCATGAGCCCTTTCCCGCGCACTTCTTTGATGAACGAGTGTTTCGCGCGCAGCGCATCCACTTTTTCTGTCAGCAACGCGCCCATTTTCGCGGAATTCTCAACTAACTTTTCGTTGTCGGTTACTTCCAGTGCTGCCAATCCGCACGCCATCGCCAGATTGTTGCGGCCGAATGTCGTCGAATGGACGACACAACGGTCCATGCGCGAAAAAGTTTTTTGGTAAACATCGCGCCGGGTCACGATCGCGCCGCAAGGCACGTAACCGCCGCTTAGCGTTTTTGCCAGCGTGATGATATCCGGCTCCAGATTCCAATGCTGAAATCCAAACATTTTTCCGGTGCGACCAAACCCTGTCTGCACTTCGTCGGAGATCAGCAGCGTGCCGTACTTCCGGCAGAGTTCCTGCGCGCGAACAAAGAAATCAGTCTTGGACGTTTGACAGCCTTTTCCCTGAACAGTCTCAATTACGAAAGCCGCCACGTCGCGCGAACGCAATTGCCGATCCAGCGCCTCGATATCATCGAGTGGCACACGCGCATCGAATCCTTCCATTAGCGGTCCGAAGCCTTCGGTGAAACTTTCGCACCCCATTAACGATAGCGAACCGAGGCTTAGTCCGTGAAACGCGCTGGCAAGCGAAACCGCCCGTTTTCTCCCTGTGGCAGCCCGCGCAAACTTCAACGCGCCTTCCATCGCTTCGGTTCCTGAGTTGCAGAAGAACACAGCATTCAGATGTGGTGGGGTTCGTTTCGTCAAAGCCTCAGCGAGTAACCCGCTCAAAAGCGAGCAATCCATCTGCACCATGTTTGGCAGATCGAGATCGAGGACATCCCGAATCGCTTGTTTCACTATCGGATGATTCCGCCCGATGTTGAAAACGCTATAGCCGCTCAGAAAATCCAGGTACGGCTGATTATCCATGTCATACAGGTACGCGCCTTCCGCTCGCGCATAGACCTTGTCGAACCCGATCACTCGCTGCGCCTGCACCAGCGTCGGGTTTATGTGGTGCTCATGGAGCTGGTAATTCTCACCCAGCCGCGCTGCGATAATTTCCTTCAGATCAAATGCCATTCAGAGATTTTCTGCGATTTGCGCTCGAAACGCAAATTACGGCTGCCAGTCGCGGTAAACGGTTTGTGCACCCATCTTCAAATTTGTCTTGGTCACACTGTGGCGTTCGAGTTGTTCCACCAGCCATTGGAACCACTCCCAACTTTTTTGCGTGCCGGCGCGCATGCGCTCCAACTCGACAAATGGGCGAAAATTTTGCCACGCGATCCGCGCGGTTCCACCGATTAGATCGGCCGCGACCGAGAGCGGCACGATGCGCGCATAAACCGAATAGCCGATTCCCTCCATGATGGTTGCAATCTTTAAACATGCTTCGAGCATGCGCGGATCGTTCTCGAGTTGCGCGGCGGTTGTGCCTTTCGGAATAGAATGCACGATCATCGACGAACTCATCCACTCCGGCGTCATGAACGCTTGCACCGCGGCGAAAGCGGCGCGCTCTTCGCGATCGCGCCGCGACCGGCGCATTTCGACAAGACCAAACACAACGCCGACCAGCACGGTCAGCGCCGTTGCGACATTTGCAATTGTTCCCAAATCCACGACGACAATCTGCGCCAGTGGGAAAAAATGAAAAGCCGCAGGATCATTTCGACCCTGCGGCTTTTGAATTCTTGACCAACCAATCCTTGCCACGTCGTAGCTAAGGTGGTCAGTCTCAGTCTTCAACGATCACTCGCTCGACCACCCGCTCCCTTTCAGGTCCGGTGTAGTAAACTCGCACTTTCTGCCCGGCTCGCAGCGGCGCAGTCACGATTTTGCCCGCGCCGTCGACGATTCGCGCAGCCGTGCCCAAAGCAAAACTGACTGGTCCTTGCTCACCCTTGACTATGACAGTCTTACTGGGCTCATACGTCGTCACGGTACCGGCCGTGTAGGTTGTACTCGTTGTCTGCGTTGTCGTTGCTGGTTCTGTTGTCGTTTCGGTTGTTGTTGTGCTCGTCTGCGCAAAGGCCAGTGGCGCGACTAATGCGCAGGCGATACCAATGATTGTTCTCTTCATATATACCTCCATTGTTTATTTGATGGTTTCTCCCGAGCTTCATGCTCGGCAACTCGACAAGCGTCCCTAGATTACGCCTGTCCATTTTTCCCTTGGACGATTGGGGGCCGCCCCTATTCGAAGGGCACACCTTCTCGTCAGTCTAACACGACTACGTGATCGATCGTCCGTACTGGGCCCAAGTCCGCGTAAAAAACACGGACGCGCGTGCCTGATTTGACCGGAGTCGTTACCGGTCGTCCAAACTTATCATAGACAAGCCCGGGACCTGGTAGATCAAACCGCTCTGGATTCGCACTGTCCGTGCGAACGACCAGGGTTCCAGCAGGCTGGTAACTGGCAACGCTCCCTCCCTCGGACGCTATAATCGGTGCTGTTACCATTACTCCCTCAACGCTAGTTATTGCAGTCGTTGTTCGATAATGCACCGTGCGCTTCGTAGTAGTCTGCGCAAGCGCCAGCGATGCAATGAGCACCCAAGCGAAAGTAACAATTGCTTTCCTTACCATAATGCCTCCCTCTTTTGATACTCAAGGTTCGTAGTTCGATGAGTTGCCGGACGCTAAGGCGTCGCGATTTGATGAAAATTCTTATTTGAGTGATTGAGCGGACTTGCGGATTCGTTAACGTGAATCTGCCGATGATCAGCCAGATGCCGACTGCCGAGCCAGCAGTCACCCCAGAACTCATCAAACAACACGGCCTCACCCCGGAGGAATTCGAGCGAATTAAGAAAATCCTTGGTCGCGAACCAAATTTTACCGAGCTGGGAATTTTCTCCGTAATGTGGAGTGAGCACTGTTCCTATAAGAACTCGAAGAAAGAACTGAAGAAATTTCCAACTACAGGGCCGGGCATTTTGGTAAGAGCCGGCGAAGAAAACGCAGGGGTTGTCGATATCGGCGATGGTTGGGCAATCGCGTTCAAGATGGAGAGCCACAATCATCCGAGCGCGATCGAACCGTTCCAAGGCGCAGCCACCGGTGTCGGCGGGATTATCCGCGATATCTTTACCATGGGGGCACGCCCGGAATTTTGTCTGAATTCTCTGCGGTTTGGACCGATCACGCCGAATTTGAAATCTGAAACTTCAAATTCGAAACTGGCCGCTAATCGGCGGTTGTTCACCGGCGTCGTCTCTGGGATCGCGCACTACGGAAATTGCGTCGGGATCCCAACGATTGGTGGGGAAATCTATTTTGATGCGAGTTTCGAGGGCAATCCTCTCGTAAATGTTTTTTGTCTTGGTGTGTTGCGTCACGAGCAACTGGCGCGCGGCGCCGCAACCGGCGTTGGTAATCCAGTTTTTTATGTCGGCGCGGAGACGGGCGTGATGGCCTGGCCGGGGCGGCGTTCGCTTCGCGCGAATTGACCGAGCAATCGCGCGAAGATCGTCCGGCTGTGCAAGTCGGCGATCCGTTCAAAGAGAAACTTTTGCTCGAAGCGTGCCTCGAGCTGCTTAGTCATGATGCCGTCGCTGGCATCCAGGACATGGGTGCAGCGGGGCTAACTTGTTCGACTTGTGAAACCGCAAGCCGCGCTGGAAGCGGTATCGAGATTGACCTTGCGAAAGTACCAAAACGCGAGGCCGGCATGACGCCTTACGAGATTTTGTTAAGCGAATCGCAGGAGCGGATGCTGATCATCGCGAGGCGCGGCAAGGAAGACGTGGTCCGCGCAATATTCGAGAAATGGGATGTGCCGTGCGTCGAAATCGGCCGCGTGGCCGACGACGGCATGATGCGTGTGCGTAATAATGGTGCGATTTCCGCAGAAATTCCAGCCAGGGCGCTGGCTGACAAAGCGCCTCTTTATTCGCGGGAAGCGAAACCGGTTGCAGCGGTCTATGGCCGTCGAATCGACAACCTCCCAAAGATCGATAATCACCACGCCTTACGCCAGCTATTGTGTGATCCCACCATTGCATCGAAAAACTGGGTGTATCGGCAGTATGATCACACCGTGCGCACCGGCACGCTCGTAAAACCGGGTTCGGACGCGGCCGTTTTCTTTGTGCGTTACGCAAACAAAATCCTGGCTGCGACTACTGATTGCAATTCGCTCTATTGCGCACTGGATCCGCGCGAGGGCGGAAAGATTGCCGTGGCCGAAGCGGCGCGAAATCTTACCTGCTCGGGTGCCCGTCCGCTTGCGGTCACTGATAACTTAAACTTCGGCAATCCCTACAAGCCGGAGAACTTTTGGCAATTGCGCGAAGCAGTCGAAGGCATTGCCGAAGCCTGTCGCGCGTTTGGCACGCCAGTCACCGGCGGAAATGTTTCTTTATATAATGAGAGCCCTGCAGGTGTGGTAGATCCAACGCCGACCATTGGCATGGTCGGTTTGATCGATAAGGAAGAGCACATTACGACACAATGGTTCAAGAACGATGGGGACGTGGTTATCCTGGTTGGTGAAATCGCCGGTACTATAGCCGCGGGCGCTGACCGCGGCGGGGCAAAGACGGGCCACAACGGAGAAGCCGAGGTCAACGCCCTCGGCTGCAGCCTGGGTGGCTCACGTTATCTCAAAGTTTGTCACGGTTTGAAACTTGGTCCGCCGCCACATGTCGATCTGGCGTACGAAATCAAAATCCAAAACGCTGCGCGAGATTTGATTCGCGAAGGCCTGCTAAAAAGCGCCCACGATTGCAGCGAAGGCGGTCTCGCGGTTACGCTCGCTGAATGTTGTTTTAATCCAGAAAGACTTTTCGGGGTGGAGATCGATCTGAAAGCAGGCGACACGCCCGCCGCTACAGCGCTTTTTAACGAATCGCAATCCCGGATCGTCATTTCGGTCGCGCCCGAAAATCTGCAAAAGACAATGTCAATCTTGCAGGAGCGACAGATTCCGTTTCAACAACTTGGCAGAGTTGGCGGCGACCAACTTCGTATCCGACTTGGCAACGAAAAATTTTCCTGGGCAGTTGGCGATCTTTATGACGATTGGTGGAACGCCATTCGCCGCGCAGTGGAAAGTAATTCGGCCGCAGAAGGCATCCCAAGCTTGTAAATGGAGCACGATCGAAATGTTCTTTTCCAGGGAGCGGTCCCAGAAAATTACGACCGCTACCTCGGGCCGGTGATATTCGACCCGTGGGCTGAAGATTTGGTCTCGCGACTCGCAAACAAGAAATATAAACGCGTCCTCGAAATTGCCTGTGGCACGGGAATCGTGACGCGTCGATTGCGAGACGCTTTGCCTGCGACAATCGAAATTGTCGCGACTGACTTGAACTCTGACATGTTCGAATTTGCGAAAGCCGAAATTTGAAGACCACGAGAACGTTATTTGGCAACAGGCAGACGCATCCGCCCTTCCGTTTCCCGATTGTTCGTTCGACGCTGCCGTTTGCCAGTTCGGCGTAATGTTCGTCCCAGACAAAGTGGCCGCCATGCGCGAGTCTTATCGCGTCCTTCGCAGCGGCGGCGTTTTTCTGTTTAATGTATGGGATTCGTTCGAAGTGAATCCGTTTGGCCAGATTGCGCATGCAACGATCGCTTCGTTCTTTGATCGCGATCCGCCCAGGTTTTATAAGATCCCGTTTGGTTTTCACGATTCGACGATCATCCGCAAGCTGCTGCAAGACGCTGGCTTTGAAAAAATTGAATCTTTCTCTGAAACGAAGCCGTGCCGAAGCAGCTCAGCGAGAGAATTCGCCACTGGATTGGTGCGCGGCAATCCGGTCGGCGCTGAAGCAACAGAGCGTGGTGTCGATCCGGAGGACCTGATCGTCGCGGTCGCAAAACGGATTGCGGAACGTTTCGGCGATGCGCCGGTTGAGAGCACAATGTGTGCGATTGTTTGGCAGGCGATGAAGTCTTAATCCCGCGATTGAATGTGAAACAATTTGGTGGATTATTTCGTGTGATCTCCCCCTGGGACAAAATTGATCCAGACCAGGCGCCCGACACCGCCGTGCTGCCGCAGCATGAGTGCGGGCTGTTTGGCGTATTCGGTCATCCGAACGCTGCGGTCCTAAGTTATTATGGTCTGTTCGCTTTGCAGCATCGCGGCCAGGAGAGCGCGGGAATTGTCACCAGCAACGGGCCCGGAACGACTTTTCTCCAGCACAAGGACATGGGTCTTGTGTCGCAGGTGTTTGGCCAGGATGAACTGGCCAGACTGAAAGGGACACGCGCCATTGGACACACGCGTTATTCAACCACTGGGACCAGCACGATCAAAAACGCGCAACCCTTCGTGGTCGACTGCGTTCGCGGTCAAATGGCAATTGCGCACAATGGTAATTTGATTAATGCCGATCTTCTGCGCGACGAGCTGGAGCGAAAAGGCTCCATTTTCCAAACCACCGCCGACAGCGAAATCATTCTGCATCTCCTTGCGCAACCGTCGGAGAATGGCGGAAATGTTCTCGCGGCGTTGCGCCGGATTCAAGGGGCGTTCTCGCTCATCATCATGAGTGAAAGGGAACTAATCGCGGTTCGCGATCCGTTTGGCTGGCGCCCACTCTCCCTCGGCAAACTCGATGACGCTTATATCGTGGCATCTGAGACGTGTGCCTTTGACCTGATTCACGCGAAATTCGTCCGCGAAATTGAGCCCGGCGAAGTGTTAATCATAGATGAAAACGGATTGCGCTCGGAAAGGCCATTCCCAGATGAGCGGCCAGCGTTCTGCATGTTCGAATACGTCTATTTCGCGCGGCCGGACAGTATGATCGGCGGCGTTAACGTTGGAAAAGTGCGCATGGAAATGGGACGCGAACTGGCAAGAAAATTTCCGGTCGATGCAGACATCGTCGTGCCAGTGCCTGACTCGGGAAATTATGCCGCGCTGGGTTTTTCCCAGGAACTGAATATTCCCTACGCGCATGCTTTCGTCCGCAATCACTACATTGGCCGCACATTTTTGCAGCCGAGCCAGCTCATCCGCGATTTCGATGTGCGGGTAAAGTTGAACTTGATCAAGGAGATGGTGGCCGGGAAACGGGTTGTCGTTGTGGACGATTCGATCGTGCGCGGGACGACCGCGCGAGCGCGCGTAGTGAACTTGCGCGAAGCTGGCGCCAAAGAGGTGCACATGCGCGTAAGCTGTCCGCCACACCGGTTTGCTTGTCACTATGGGATCGACTTTCCCGATCCGGAAAAGTTGATTGCGAACCAGATGTCGATGGAAGACATCTGCCAATACCTCGGTGTTGACAGCCTCGGTTACCTCGATGTGAAAGGCATGGTACGAGCGACCGGAAAACCGATGAATAGCTTTTGCCTCGCCTGTTTCAACGGAGATTATCCCCTGCCCGTCGATCCTGCGCTGGACAAATTTATCATGGAAAAACGCGAGCACCGCGCCAAAGCGCTCGCCGATCAGGAAGCGCATCCGACCTTGTTCGCAGATTTGAAATAGTAGCTTGTCATTTCGAGCGGAGCGAAGCGGAGTCGAGAATGGAGCAGCTGGGGAAGCCGCGACATGGACGGGAAGGCCAGAGGCTGAGCGAACAAGGAGTGAGCGAATCAAATCTCTTGCCGTTAAGATTAAAAACAGAGATGTCTCGACTTCGCTCGACATGACAAAAAAGAAAAAGGCCTACGCTCGCGCGGGCGTTGATGTCGATCTTGGCAATAAACTCAAGCGCGGCATCCAGTCACTCGTTAGGCAAACACACGGGCCTCAAGTGTTGAGTAAGATCGGCGGTTTCGGGGGTTTGTTTCGAGCGAACTTCCCGGGAATGCGCGAGCCGGTTCTGGTTGCAAGCATCGACGGCGTCGGGACGAAATTAAAAATCGCGTTTGCTCTAAACAAGCATGATACCGTTGGCGCCGATCTGGTTAACCATTGTGTAAATGACATCGCTGTCCTGGGTGCACGTCCCCTTTTCTTCCTGGATTACATCGGCTGCGAAAAACTCGAACCCCGCGTGTTCGAACAATTGCTACGGGGTTTTTCGCGCGCCTGCCGATCGGCGGGTTGTGCCCTTCTCGGCGGCGAGACGGCGCAGATGCCAGGAATGTATCGCAAGGGGGAATATGATCTCGCCGGCTGCATCATTGGTGTCGTGGACCGCGGCCATATCATCGACGGCAAGAAAATCCGGCCGGGCGACGTAATTCTAGGACTGGAATCAAACGGTTTGCATACAAACGGCTACTCGCTGGCTCGAGAAATTCTGCTCCGCAAAATGCGACTCAAAGTTACTTCGCGTCTGCCTGGTGCGACGAAGACGCTCGGCGAAGAGTTACTGCGCGTGCACAGGAATTATCGGCCGCTTCTGGCAAAAATTCCAAGCGGTATGGTTAAAGGTCTTGCCCACATCACGGGCGGCGGGCTCATTGATAATCTGCCGCGAACCTTGCCTGGAAATTGTGACGCAGTAATCGAAACGAAAAACTGGCGCGTGCCTCGCATCTTCCAGATCTTGCGGCAAAACGGAAATATTGATCTTCATGAGATGTATCAGGTGTTCAACATGGGTATCGGAATGGTGGCTGTGGTTTCCGAGCGAGATGCACGGCGCGCGATGTCAGTCTTAAAAGCAAAACGAATCGGCCAAATCACACGCGGAAGTGGCAGGGTGCGTTTGAAGTTCTGACCGAAAGCTGAGCCAATCCTTATACAAGCAACGACGGTCCGCCACAGGACGGATTCGCCGTGGCGAACTTGGGCAGCCGTCCAAATTCAAACATCACGGCCGGGGAAGCCGTCACTCCTTGAGGGGCGCCCCTATTTTGGAAGATTCGCCGAGACCTCGTCCACGGTATTCGCTGGCATCTCAACTTGCGGCGTTGACTCGCTTCCGGCGAGTTTGCCTCGACGCGTCACCCGCTGCAGACCCGCGCGATGCGCAGCTAGATCGACAAGTTCTGCTACCCGCGACTTGAGCAAACGCGCGCGCGTCCAGAGAAACACCAGAAAGAGCAGGTAGGGAACAAGGACCCAAAGATCTACGTGCGAGATATTGAGCTGACGATAGATCAACAAACTTAAAGCGATCAGATTGAAAATAATAGTCGTCGTGACAAACCGGTTGCGAAGTCGAACACGGGTCAGACACTTACCGCCGCCATGATACTCAGTGACGGTCTGAAGCGAGATGCTCCACCAAAAATTCCCGTAGATTTGAATGTCCCACTCATTCCACCCACTATCAGTGGAATAACGCCAGCCTTCTTCATCCAGCAGTTCGAAGATAGCGCCGAGCAAAAAGTGGCGGTCCCTCCCCTGTTCGCTCCAAAAAACCCGGCGACTTAGACTGCCCGCAAAACGGCTGCGCTCCGGCAAATGTTCGTGCGCCCGAATCACGCTTGCAGGTGTGCGCTTGAAATGCAGCCAGGTGAAGTAACGGGAGAATCCGCGCACGAGCGGTTGGACAAAAGCTAGAAACATGACAAGCAGCCGCGCGCCCGCCGTATCGAATTTCGGTTCAATGGAAGCTCGCACCATATAGGAAAGGGCAACGCATAGCGTGCCCCCAAGCATGAGGTAAGGGACTATGCGCAATGCCGGGAGAAAAATGCCCAGGCCGAACAGGAAAATCGTCAGGGCAAACCACTCAATGCTGCTTAGATAGGCGGCTACATCTGACTGAGGCGCCGGGTAAATCGATTGGAAAAAACCTTCACCAAACATTCCGTGATAGATCACCGGCCGGTTAATGAACCAGCTGAACCGCGGCGTGCCGTAGATTTGTCCGCGCCATTTCGCCGTGCCCGTTGGTCCGAAAAAGATTAAATGCTTAAACCGTAGCAGTGACTCTGCTTCGCCATAGCCGTTCTGTTGCTTAAAAAAAGCGCGAAGAGTAAAACGTCGGTAGTGCCAGACGATCGCGGTTGGACTGAAAGCAACGACCCAGCCGGCCTGCTGAATTCGCCAGCAAAAATCGACGTCATCCCCTGCTTTGCGGTATTCGGTATCAAAGCCGCCCACGCCTTCAAACGCCCAGCGATAGAACGCCATGTTACAACCGGGAATATGCTCGGCGACGACATCTGTAAGTAACACGTGGCTCGGTCCGCCCGGTGCCCCCGCAACGCAGGCCTGAATCCAATTTTTGGCTGGGGGCGTGACATTCGGTCCGCCTACTCCGGCGTAATCACCGCTCACAAGAGTGCCAATGAGATAATAGAGCCAATCCGGATCAACCATGCAGTCAGAATCGGTGTAGGCGAATACTTCACCCTTGGCCGCGGCGGCGCCCGTATTGCGGGCGTGACTCAAACCTTGATTGCTTTGAGGAATGTAGCGCACCCATGGGAATTGCGCTGCGATGTAAGATGTATCGTCGGTCGATCCGTCATCGACCAGAATGACCTCATACTCGGGGTAATTGAGTTTACCTAACGAATCAAGGCACGACGCAAGAGTCGGGCTGCCGTTGTACGAACAAACAATCACCGAAACGAACGGCGCCTTCGGCAAGGGACGATGAGGCAAGGTGGAATCGTTTCGGCCCAGTTTCTCTTCCAGCATGAAGAACGCCTTCTTCGGTCGGCGTTCCCGCGTAACGATCCCAAACGCCCAGTCGGTAATTTCCTGCCCGCCCGTGAACCATTCGTCCGTCCAGGTAAAAAAAATGGTCCCAGCAAGACCACATTTTACGACGCTGTCGACATGCCACCCGAGCATCTCGGCCTGCTCTTCCTGTGAATGCCGGATCGTGTCCATGCCGAATTCCCCCAGAATAAGCGGATGCTCGCCCGTAAGATTTTGCAGTCGCAACAGGTAACCTTCGAAGTCACGCTGATTGTGAAGGTAAACGTTGAAACAGCAAAAATCGGCATTCTGCGGCAGCAGATATTCCGTCGGCGGGTACGTGGCATAGGAAAAGAGGGCATCCGGATCGATGGCACGACCGATCCGAATCAGTTCCTCCACAAATTCAATCACGCGACGCGCGCCGAGCCAGCGGGCCATTGTGCTGGAGATTTCGTTACCCACAAGATAACCGAGAATTGCCGGATGCCCGGCGTATTTGCTGACTGTCGTCCGGACTGCTTCGGCAATTTGCTTGCGAATCGATCTTTCGCGCAGGAACTCGATATGTTTTTCCCAGGGAAGCGTGACCAACACGCGCATCCCTGCGTTAGTGCATCGGTCTAGAAACCAGGGCGGCGGCGAATGATAAATCCGCACAACATTCAGGCCGGCTTGTCGCATGAGGGCGAGATCGACATCTACCTGCTCGGGCCGACCGAGATAGTTTCCTTCGGCGTCCGGCCTGAAGGGACCATACGTGACGCCTTTGACGAAAAACTTTTTGTCGCCTTCCAAAAAGAATTTCGCCGCCGGGCGAATTCGTTGGTTTGCCGCCGTTGTCATGTCGAGCGAAGTCGAGACATCCCTCAATATTTAATGCGATTCAATCAAGAGCTTCCTCGACTCCGCTCGGAATGACAAAAGAGAACCGCTGGCGCGGTCGACGATTCTAAGCGCTTTCTCTGGGAACACGAGTTGTTTCCTCTACAGGGTAGCCAGCACTTCGTGAACTGCTGCGCCCGTGCGCTCCAGATCATCTGATGTGTGCGCCGTGGATATAAAACCTGTTTCAAACTGCGATGGCGCGAAGTAGATGCCGCGCTTTAAACAAGCGTGAAAAAATCTCGTGAACGTTTTCAAATCGCTCCTCCGCGCGCTTGCGAGATCGACAATCGGTCCCGGGGCGAAGAACAAACAGAACATCGAAGCGACCCTGTGAAATGTGACGTCGGTCTTCGTATCATTGATGGCACTCCGCGTGAGCCGTTCGAATTCCGCGCCAAACTCTTCCAGTAATTTCCATCCGTTGATGCGTTCGAGTTCACGAAGTTGCGCGAGACCCGCAGCCATGGCCAAAGGATTGCCAGATAATGTCCCCGCCTGATAAACGGGGCCATCTGGCGAAAGCTGGTCCATGATTTCGGCCCGGCCGCCAAATGCGCCGACTGGTAGTCCGCCGCCAATCACTTTCCCCATCGCCGTAAGATCGGGTTTGACTCCGTAAATTTCTTGGGCGCCGCCGCGCGCCAGACGGAAACCGGTAATTACTTCATCAAAGATCAAAAGAGCATCGTTGACCGTGCATTCCTTTCGCAGCATCGACAAAAAGTCGTCGCTCGGAAGATAGAGACCTGCGTTCGCCGGAACAGGCTCCACAATTATTGCCGCGATCTCGCGCTTGTTCTCGATAAATGCTTCCCGCACAAGCTCGGCATTGTTGAACGGCAGTGAAATGGTGAGATCGGCAAATGCCTGCGGCACGCCCGCGCTGTCAGGGCGCCCGTGAGTGAGTGCGCCACTGCCTGTTTTGACCAGGAGCCCATCAACATGCCCATGATAACAACCGTCGAACTTGATGATCCTGTCGCGCCCGGTGAACGCACGGGCGAGGCGAATGCACGACATGGTCGCTTCCGTGCCGCTGTTTACCATCCGCACTTTTTCGATCGATGGCATCCAATCGCAGATCAATTCCGCCATCTCCACCTCCAGCGGATTCGGAATTCCAAAACTTAAGCCGCGCGTTGCGGCCTCCCGCACTGCGTCCACAACGACTTTCGGCGCGTGACCGAGGATCGCCGGTCCCCAGCTTCCCACGTAGTCGATGTATTCCTTCCCATCGACATCCCAAATCTTTGCGCCCTTCGCATGCGTTACAAAAAACGGCGCGCTGTCCACGTTGCGAAATGCGCGCACGGGAGAGTTGACACCGCCGGGAATATGTTTCTGCGCTGCTGCAAACAGTCGTGAAGAGCGAGATGTCACCGGGCAAGATAACTGTTAGATCGCTTGCTCGCGACGGCTTTCGGCGTTGAATCGTTAATCATTTCACTAATCACCAATCACCGATCACATTCGTTGGTACGAATCGCTTCGCCGCGTTGACACATTGTGCTCCCACGTTACGCTCATTCCTCGCACAAATGGCGGGGTAGCCAAGTGGTAAGGTCGCGGTCTGAAAAACCGTCGTTACACCTAGCAAATCTCCCTGTTGACCTTTTGTTGCCCTTTAGCCTGTCTTGACCCTTTTTCGCCGTGAAAAGCGCGTACAGGGCAACGTCGTTCGATTCTGACCCCTTCCTGCGACCCCTTTTCGACCCACAGCCCTCAAAAAAAAGCGCAAAACGACTGTCGTGCTGTGATTCGCGCTTACGATGAAACCGGCAACGTGATTGAAACGCACGAGCACGCGGGCGAATTCGCCGAGCCGTGCATGTTATGCACGTGAAACTTCGTGCGCTAATTGATTCGGCACAATTCTCCCAATGATTCCGCTTTTTATCGGGCGATTGCGAGGGAAGCGACCGGATTAGACGGAACGTTTGCCCGTTGGAATCAATGGCTGAGACGCAGGCCCAACTCCAACCGGCTTTGCTGAGATTGTGGGCGATTCTCTCCCATTACTTCACGCGATGAATCATGCCGTTTTTGATCTCCATACGGCAGTGACAAATGATATGAAACGGGCACAAATGAGGCGTGCGACAACGTTCACCGCCCTCCCGTATTATACTAAAGTTTAATATAGACCGAAGGGCCTGGCACATCCTATTCTTGGCAATTCTGATGCCGAAAGGCCAAACAAGAAAAAGAAATTCAAAGGAAGGAACTAACCCCTATGAAAACTAAATTAGTTAAGAGTAAGAAACAATGGCCAGCAGCTGAGTCGCTGCTAGCGTCATGCCAAACGAACCGAATAAACAAACAAAATAGGAAATCAGTCACGCATTTTGATTTCCGAATCAGAAACTTTTCGCTGGCAGCCGTGATTGGCTGCGCAGCGTTGTTGTCAGTGGGTGCCGCATCGGCACAACAAGAGATCGCGCCTGCCGCGACTCTTGAGGTGGCTCCCGCCACGGTCGTGGATGCGCAGCCCAATTACGTGATGGAGCAACCCCTCCCTCCGCAAGCGATTCCATTCCGCCCAACCATGGACCGCGCTGCTTACGACGCTGCGAAGGCGCGGGCAAACTCCTACGCTCCCGGAGCAGTGAAGCCGTTCACAGAGATTTTCGCTCCCCTGGCAACTCCCGTCATAAGGCTAACCAATTTTAATGCGCACAGCGCGACAGAAGGTCTCCGCCCGCCTGACACACATGGCGCGGTGGGTACCACTCATTTCGTCCAAATAACCAACAGCCATATCGACATGTGGACAAGACAGAACACCCAGACCTTGCCTTTAGCGAAAAGCGTGACCCTCGCGACCTTCTTCGGTTACACTACCGAAACCCTATTTGATCCCCGTGTGGTCTATGATTCCACTTGGAACCGGTGGATCGTCACTGCTGATGCTTTCGCGGAATCTCCCACCGTCCAGCGGTTCTTCATCGCGGTATCGACCAGCGCTGACCCCACAGGGTCATTCTTCATTTACAATCTCAATGTAACCTTCTTCGTTAACGATTTCTTCGATTTCCCGCAACTGGGGATGGATCAGGACGCAGTCCTCTTCACCGCGAATATCTTTAACGGACCTAATTTCCACGGAGCTGACTTCTTCGCCGTAGCCAAAGCCCGGCTATACAACGGTCTGGGCTTTTCAGTGCCCGTCTTTACAGGCCTAGTCGGTACTCTGGCACCGCCAATCGTGCGCGACCAAAACTCCTCGACGTTCCTAATCGCGGCGCCGCCATCGGGGACCACGCTTAGCAAATACACCGCAACGAACACCAGCAAAGGTACTGCGCTCACGGGACCGGTCAGTATTACTGTACCTTCCTACTCGGTTCCGCCGAGTGCTCATCAACCTGGAACGACCAAGTTGCTGGACTCAAGCGACTCCAGATTTGTGAATGCCAGCACCCAGAGCGGCAACGATCTTTGGCAGACCCATACAATCGCTCTTGGAAGTTTCCCCGCACCGAAGTTCTACCGGCTCAATACTTCCGCTAACACAGTCACTCAGAGCGGTTCTTACTTCGCAAGCGCCACGTCGGATGACTTCAACGCATCCATCGCCGCAAACGACGCAGGCGATTGTTTCGTGACCTGGACTTCGACCGATACAAGCAGGCAGGCACAGGTCCGGTTGTCGGGCAAGAGGAGTGCCGACGCGGGAATCGCGGCGGGGCCGAGTGCTTTCACTAGCCCCACGTTCTACCACCCAAGCGCAGACAACCCGGAGCGATGGGGTGACTACTCTGCGGTGACAACGGATCCCCTAAATGCAGCCAACGCCTGGCTTGTGAATGAGAAAGTCAACGCCGGTGGTCTCCTCTGGGGAAGCCGTATCGTACGATTCGGATTCTAAGCAGACAATCCCTGGCCCGGCAAGGCATCTAGCAGAATATCGGAGAGGCCGTCGCATTGGCGGCCTCTCCTTTCTTTACTACAACCTCACTTTTCGTTTGTTGTGCATTTTTCGCGCACTTCGTCTTGGGGCGACGTCATTTTCGCCGCAACAGTTTCCAGGTCGTCGCTCGCCGCGATGCGCGTCTGCAATCCAGATCGTCGCCCGTTGGAATCAATCGCTGAGATACAGCCCCAACTCCAACGGGGGTTGTTTGTCGCCTAACGACCAGACCCCCCGGCACTTTCGCCGGAGGGTTGCTTAACGTGCCTGCTGCTCGGCCAATCGCTCCCAGCGTTCATCGGCCATAACCTCGATAAGATTGGAGACGGAACGGTTCTCTAAAGACGCCATTTGTTCCAGTTTGTTCCGTTGCTCCTGACGCACCGTCAGATTGAGCTTCGGTTTGTTCTCGTTCTTTTTGGGTTTTGTCATCATAAAATCTGTGCTTGACATACGCCATATATACGTATATACAGCGTATGTCAAGGAGCGGCCGGAAATGAGTTTCTCAATGACGAGAAGTCAAAGAAGGCCAAACAACTATTACCAATGGCGCGTAACTAACGAAATCGGCCATGATCATCGCGCCTCCATCTGCACGATCTTACGTGAGCGACCCGCTGGCTTGAGCTTCCAGTAACGAGCCGCCTCCTTTGGCCTAACAAGCTCACGATAATGCGCAAAGGTCACTCTGCTGTCGTGGTGTCCTAATTCGAGCGCAGTCGCCGCAGCGTTCTTGAAGGCTGCTAGGTGGTAGCTTGCGAAGCTGTGTCGCAGTGCGTTCTCAGGCCAATCCACAATGCCAGCGGCGTACCGCGCCTGATTGAATGACTGCCGGAAAGTTTCTCGTGGTGTGACGTTGCCCTTGAGCTTGCGATAGGGCAGCAGCCATTCACGCAGGTTTGGTTGCAGGGTAACAAACCGGCGCGTGGCTGTCTTGGATTTCTCGGCGGTGACTTGAATCAGGTTGCTCTCGAAATCGACTTCGCTCCAATCCAGTCGCTCAAGTTCGGCGCGGCGCAGTCCGCCAAACAGACCGATGGCGAAGAAGGGCAGGATTTCCGCTGTGGCGTTGCAGAGCAGTGCGCTCGCCTGTTCGACTGTGAGAATCCCCGGTCGCCCGCCGACCACCTTCGCTTTGGCCGCGCCCGCCGCTGGATTCTCGACCGCGTAGCCATTCTTGATCGCAAAGTTGAACGCTTGCACCAGAACGTTTCGATGATGATTTCGTGTGACAGGCGCAACGGGTAGCTCGCGCAAATACGCTTCGATGTCTTTCGTTGTGATCGTAGAGAGCAATTGGCCGTTGAACTTCGCAGTGAAGTAGCTCAGGCGACTTTCAAGGTCGCTCAATGTGCCGTTCCCCTGCCCCATCGGCGGTCTTGGCTTTGAGAAGTTGTTTCGCAAGCTCCTCGGCCGTGCACGACCGCTCGCTGGCTTTCAGATGCGCGACGTAATGCTTTACGGCATCCTGATTGTTTTGCCGAACGGCTGCAACTGCCTCCATCGCTTCTTGCGCCATGATGCGCAACGCCGTGGGAAACTCGGCGTGCTCGATACCCTTCTGTTTTCAACTCCGCGTTTTTGAAGGTGGCGAATGATTGCGCCTCCTCCTTGGTGGGGAAGTATGATCGCCGCCGTCTGCCCGCCTCCCGATGATTGACGACAAACTTTAGCTTGGGTCGGGCGGGGTCGTGGTATGGCCGGACTTTGACTTTACGCCGCCGACGTGGGACGACGATCTTCGGTTCAAGTGGGTTGCTGTCTACAGGTTTTCGTGTTTTCGTGGTGTTCATGTTGTTTCATTTGTGTAGGCAGTTTAGGCTGTTGACGTTTTGTGGTCAAGCTTGTGGGCGTTTTGTGGGACGCTTTTTCAGGAAATACGAGGGATTGTTAGGCTACAATGGGGTATATGCGTTCATGCCAAAAAACGGTGGATTCCCCCTATGAAAACAGGGGTTTTAGGGGCAAAATCGGCGGGGTAGCCAAGTGGTAAGGTCGCGGTCTGCAAAACCGCTATTCGCGGGTTCGATTCCCGCCCCCGCCTCTTTTCATAGGTAAAAGTGTCGAAACTCAAGTCTCAAAAGGGGCTTAGTCACAACAAAAATCACAACGAATCCACCGATTTCAATGCTGTTCTATTATGCGCCGGGGTCTGGAATTGCGCTCGCCTTTGGTGGCGCTGCCGATACAACGCATTGCACGAACACCATGCCGCGACTGATTACACGAAACTAAATCGGTAATTAGGAAGGTCGGAGAGCAAAATGAATAAGGATGAACTGACGAGAACCGCACAGGCTTTCGGAGAACTGTTAGGCAAGTCGCACTAGCTCTGATCGAAATCGTTCAAACCTTGAAACAGCAGCCCCGGTTCGAGCGGTTGTCTTTTGATCGGCAAATCGAAGATGGAAGCTCCAGCGATTGGTTAGCTCTCATTTCGACAAAGTCGTGCCCTTAGCTTGCCCAACGCGAGCCAAGGCATGCCGTCATAGGAATCCGCCAGCACCCAGCCGCCGGTTGTCAGCGCGCACGAGACGACAAACTCAGCCCACTGTGAGGCGTTGGCGCCTGCCGCCACGATCGGTACCCACACCAGCAGCGTGAACAGACCCATCTGCAGCGCCGAGAGTGCGGCCGCCAGTCGCGCATAGACACCGATAAGCACCGCCAGGCCCGCCCCGATGAAGGTATAGCCCGTGAAATACGCCCAGGCCATATGCGCTGGCAGCCAAGCAGGCACCAAATCTGCGGTCACCTGGGGATAGATGAAATGAGCCAGGCCAATGGGGATCAAGGCCAAGCCGTAGAGCACCCTCGCGATACGTATGCCATTGTCACCGGTGGCGAAGCCGAGGTACCGCCTGTCCCAATCAGCAGCGAACCAGTCATAGAGCACCCAGGCTGCTGCCGTCATCATCCCGGTCTGGCAGCTTGCCCACCAGACACCCACGGTCGGCGAGATGAAAATGAGGGGCACTCTCAATACCAGCAACCACAGCAGGAGATAGGCGAGCAGCACGCGGGCAGCAGCGGCGGCTGCGCGTTGCCAAAGCAGGCCTATGCCGGACGCCAGCGGAATGAGGGCGCAGAGATAGATCAGTACCTCGCGTGCAGGCACACTTTTGGGTACCGGCTGCCATAACGCGGCAAAATCGCGTTTGATCAGACCCAAGATTCCGAAGGTGATCATGGTCGCAGCAAAGGCTGCATGACCCGCGCTTGCGATGCGAATGGCCCTTCCTCCGTTGGTATTCCAGTTCATCGACCCGTTTGCTGCATATTCAAACTGCGGCCTAACGAGAATCGAGCAGATTGGGACTCTGCGAGATGGACGGGATAGCCCGCGAGGGCGAATGAGCTGGGAAGATCATGAGTCAAAGAGATAAGCCGCGGCAGGGTAACGCAACTTGTTATGGGATTAGCAGCTGGTGGAACGTTAGGAACTCCGGACCACCATTACCCTCGGGCCGCCCGATGCCAGAAGCGAACACCGTTTGGCCGCCGTTCCTTGAGAATTTCAGAATATCGCCTGGGGCTGCTGCCTTTAGTTCGGCCACAAAAAGATTGCCGAAAAGGTCAAAAGCCAGTCCCCGAGGGTCAGCGAGGTCAGTAGCAAACGTGCTCTCAGTTCCGTCCGGGGCAAATACCAGGATCGCGTCACCGCCCGCGCCACCTTCATTTCCCTCTGTAGACACGTAGAGATGCCCGAACCGGCCAAAAAAGATATTGTCGAACCGGTCAAAAGCCAGACCGACCGGAAATTGGACGCTTGTGAAAGCTGCCGGACCGACAAAAACACTCCGTGCGCCTGCCGGCGTAAACTTGAAGATGGTTTGATCAAAGGCGTCCGAGGCATAGAGATTGCCTGCGGCGTCAAACGCGAGGCCGAGACTCTGCCCGGGAAGCGAACCAAACGTGCTCTCGACTCCGCCCGGAGTAAATTTGAAAATGGTGCTCGCACCGGTGGGACTGGTTTGATCAAACGCCACGACAAACACGTTGCCTGCTCTATCAATCGCGACTGCTTCGGCTGAGAAGTTAACAACGCTAAGAGTGGCAAAGGGAGTTTGCACTCCGCTGGCACTGATTTTCACAATGCCCGGCTGAAGGTTGCCCGTCACGGGATCTAAAGTGTTCGTCGCGACGTACAGATCGCCTCTATATTTCGCCAAACCCCGTGGGCGAGAGAGACCATCGGCAAACGTGCTCTGCCTTCCGAAAAGCGTATATTTAAAGACTGCACCGCCGGAATTTTGAGTGTCGCCATTAACCGAAGCAAATAAGTCTAGGAAATCTTCGGCGTGAACAGCGATTGGCGACAGGATTGCGGCCAAGACAACCAGAATTGAGAGAAACCGACTTTTATTGTTAGACAGGGTGTTTTTCATAGTTAGTCATGCTATTCATTGGGAAGAGGCTACCAATAACCAGATCGCGCTAAAAAGGGTGACCAGTTTCGCTCGTCGCGGGAACAAAGGCCTTTGAGCTGCGCAGCATCGGAGAATTGTGCAGTATCTCATCTTGAGAAAGCATTCTCTGGATGCGAAAGTCGCATCGTGAAAATGAATGACGCGATCTACGGGCGCACAGTTTCATCGGTCCCACAGCAGCGCCGGCGTCGTTCAGTCATGTTGTTCGAAATGGTGCGGCTGGATCGCGCGTCGTCCGAGCCTCTTTACCAACAACTGTATCGTCAAATTCGAGAAGAACTTGAGAGCGGCAGTTTTGATTCAAGCGCTTCCCGTGTGCCTTCCTCACGAGTTCTCGCTGCAACTCTCGGGATTTCGAGACCGACCGTAAACCAGGCGTTCTCAAAGCTGCTTGAGGAGGGCTATCTTCAAGCCCGGAAACGGTCTGGTATCTTTGTCGCCGATCATTTACCGGCAACTTTTCTGAAGGCTGCCAGGCCGGCGACGACCGCGCGCACCGAGCATTCCCCGCGTGTTGCCCGACGGGTGACCAGAATGACCGATTTTCGCAGCGGCCGACAACTCGATGTCGGCATTGCCGGGCCGCCGACCGTCACCTTGCTTGCGGGGTTGCCGGCCGTGGATGAATTCCCGATTGCTGTTTGGGAACGCTTGCGCGAGCAGGTTTTGGCAAAGAAGGGAGCGCACCTGTTGCGTTATGCCTCGAGCCGTGGCGAGATCGAATTGCGGAAGGCAATCGCTACTTACTTGTGCGACTTCCGCGGCGCCAATTGTCAACCCGACCAAGTCGTAGTCGTAGGCGGCATGCAGCAGGCGATGCTGGCGTGCGCACTGGCGTTAATCAATGAGGGTGAAGTGGGATGGGTCGAAGATCCCGTCTTCCTTCAGGCACGTAATGTCCTGGCTTTTGTCGGGGCCAAAATCGTCCCGCGGCCGATCGATCGTGAGGGGCTGGTAATCGGGAAGTGCTCACGGCAAAATTCTCCCAGACTCATTCTCGTCACACCGTCGCATCAGTTTCCCTTGGGTGTGACAATGAGCCTGAAGCGGCGGAAAGCTCTTATCGAGTTTGCGGAGTCGCGCGACGGCTACATCCTGGAGGATGATTATGATTCCGAGTTTCGCTTCGATGGGCCGCCGCTGCCATGTCTCCAAGGTTTGGACAATGCCGGCAGGGTGATTTATGCCGGCACTATGAGCAAGATCCTTTATCCATCGCTGCGCCTCGGTTTTCTGATCGCACCGCCACAACTTGTCGACACCCTCGTCAAGGTGCGCGCTGTCATGGACCAGCACTCCCCGGCGATTGATCAAGCTACCCTGGCGCGTTTCATCACCGAAGGATTTTTCCTCAGCCATGTGAAAAGGGTCCGTGAACTCTATGCCCAGCGGCGCGTATTCTTTATCGAACAATTCCAAAAATGGCTGGGCGATTATTTCGATCTGGAAGTAACACCGGCCGGTTTGCACTTTGTCGCCTGGCTGCGGCGCAGGGAAGATTTACCGTTTCTCATGCGTGCTCGTGAGCAAACCGGCGTTTGGCCCCGGCCTCTGTCTTTCTTCTGCATCAAGGCTCAGTTGGATCCGGCATTCGTCTTTGGATTTGCGGCCTGGCCGCGAGCGCAAATTGAACAGGGTTTGGCAAAACTTGCATCGGCGGTTAAACAACTGAAGCAGCGTGGCGCGGGAAACGGTTCATCCTTTCAAATCCACCCTGTCTCACCTGCTACGAGTTCATACTGGCCGTCGACAGCTGCCCGATGAAATTGACTGGCTAACGAAAATTGAATTGAGCAAAACAGCCGGGCCCTTTCGAGCCCACGCGACAATCAGAAAGACTTGCGGACGCAGCCGGCCGCTTGCGGCTCATTTGCGAAGCGCGCAGTCGTCCACTTGATGAGCAGCTCCCTGAGCGGGATACCGGGCTGGATGATCGTGAGGTGGTCGCGCCCCGCGAATGTCCAATACTCGAGTGGTTGACCAGCAGCGCAGCGCTCTTCGACATACGCGTCAGTGGCAGACTGCGGCACGACGATGTCCGAGAGGCCTTGTGCGATTACGACAGGAGCCTTTATCAGACCGTCCGCCGTGTTCTGCTCAAGCCGAGCTTGAAGCGCTTTGTTCGAACTCGTCGCCAATGCTGGACCGTCGAACGTCGCCGCCAGTGCCTCGATGCGTTCCAGATCCTCCGGCGGGACGAAGTCGCATAAGTTTACTATCTGACGCGCAGCATCGAGTGCCTCGGGCCGAAGCGCTTGCTCGAATGTTATGTCAGGGTAGAACCGGCTGTACGACAGCGCGAGATACGGTCCAAACCGCTTGTCCATCGCGACGTTCATCGCGAGAATGTTCTTAACGTTCGCGGCCGGTGCGATTGCCACGACGCCGAGGATTTCCAGGTCCGGCGCGTAGCGCGGTCCGACAATGCCGGTCCAAAGCGCTGCGTGTCCCCCCTGCGAGTAACCCCACACCACCATGCGTTTGTCGAGCGTAAGCTCGGACATCTGCCGCGCGGCACGGACCGAATCGAGCGTCGCGCGCGCTTCGCCTTCGCCGATCAGATACGGATGCGGGCCACCCTTCTCTGCGAAGGAGTAATCTGTGGCGACCACGACCCAGCCAGCCATCACAATCCGGTCGCGCTCGGGGATGCCCTTGGTCGGCGCCGACAAAAGCGACGGCATGCATTTCTGCAGCAAGCCCGTCGTGCCGTGCTCCCATGTGATGACAGGACGTGGGCCTGCGGGAGGATCGGTCGGCGCGAACACTGTCGCGACCGCCGTCGCTGGCGTGCTGTCGTCCACACTGGTTGCATAAAGGATGCGCCAGCCTCGGATGCCCGCTGGCAGTATCACGTCTTTGAGCGGCTCGCTCCGCAGTAATGCGCCAGGCTTGCGCGGCAGGTCCGATGGCGGATCGTAGAATAAATCTGGCGCGTGCGCAGTAATGCTGGCGCGAACCCACTGCGGTGTCGGCGCGGCGCTCGACTCTGACGACGCCCGTTTGGGCCGATTGCAGCCAGCTCCGGCGAGCAAAACAAGCAGCACCGCGGAGCCAATCGAACGAAGTCCGGCAATGTTCATAAGCCCCTTCTCCTGGCAAGCTGTGATCCGCTGTCCATCGGGCGGGCGAGACGATCTAACGAGAATTAGACTGCATCTTGCAATCTATTTGCTGCCCTTCCCCGGGGCAAGAGCGATCAAAAGGCTGCACGGCGCGAATTGTGCCAAGTCATTCGGCATTTAGGAAGCGCAAATGATTCGCGGGGGACGCTTTCAAGTTCGAGAAGCGCCGTCAGCATTTCATCCGCGCGCACAACGAAACGTTTCCGTCGCCGCGATTCGCGCACTCTGCGCACCGGTGAGTGCTCGCAGTTTGTTGCCAAAGAGTTTTAACCCAGAATCCTCGACTTTGTCCACGCAAAAAATGCACACACGAAATATGCTCGCGCAAGGACAGACGCGGCGTCAATCTGATTTCCGATGCGCTGCCATTCAGTCAGTGCTACGCCGAGCCAAAATTGGCGTCGATCAATGCCGATCGTTGACGTGACGCCGATCGATTCTAATTTGCTTATGCGGTGTCCGGGCATATGACGAACAAAATGCATCTCAGCCGGTGGTTGGTTGCCTTCTTTCTCCTGCATGCTGGCTTTGTTTTTGCGGGCGGATTCAAGAGCAAGATCATTACGACTTCACCGCTCACAATCACAGTCCCTGAAGATCGCTTCCTTAAGATCACAAATTTTACTCAGGAAGGAGGTACCGACCGCGGCGTCGTCGGTGTCACCCTGAGCGGTGATGCCGGCGGGACCGCGAATGTTCTTACCGCGACTCGAATCGATTTTAGCACGGGCATTAATTCGCAAAATTTCCCGGAAATCGGTAACCAAGTGATCGTTGCAGGCCCGGCTGAAGTGACGGTCCCTCCGGTAGCAGGTGCCACGCTTCTTATCAGTTATAAAAAAGAACCAAATAATGGAGGATTCAAGAGCAAGATCATTACGACTTCACAGCTCACAATCACAGTCCCTGAAGATCGCTTCCTTAAGATCACGAATTTTACCCAGGAAGGAGGCACCGACCACGCCGTCGTCCGTGTGCCCCTGAACGGTAATGCTGGCGGGGTCGCGAATGTTCTTACCGCGACTCGAATTGATTCTAGCACAGGCATTAATTCGCAAAATTTCCCGGAAATCGCTAACCAAGTGGTCATTGCAGGTCCGACCGAAGCGAAGGTCCCTCCGGTAGCGGGTGCCACGCTGCTTATCACTTATAAAAAAGAACCAAATCAGGGAGGGGACGAAACAAATCTGATAGTTACTGGCAGTCCTACTCCGGCCGGTACTCCTACGCCGAGTGCCACTCCAATTATCACACCTCCAGTTACGCCCACTCCGACGAGTAGTCCGACACCTACTCCAATAGTTACCGCTACTCCTACCGTAACACCCCCACCTAGTCCGACACCTACTCCAATAGTTACCCCTACACCCAGGGTAACACCGCGACCCAGTCCGACACCTACTCCAAGAGTTACCGCTACTCCGCGACCTCCCTAGCGTGACGCCGATGAGTGGTGAGTTCGCGGCCATCGAGTAACCTGGTTGGCGCAACACCATTAATTCGCCCAACGACCGCGAACGGCTGCGACACAAAACGACCATTTCAGACGCTCATAACGTCAACATGCTGTCAACGACCCTCCGCGTGTGTGCTTTCCCTTCTCTGCGCTGCGTAAGACCTTTGCGAGAGCGCAGCTCGTTCAGATCAACAATTCCTCCGCGTGCACAATGGAACGGTTTCCGTCGTCGCGATGCGCGTCAACAATCCAGATTGTCTGCCCTCTAGAGTCAATCGCTGAGACACAGCCCCAACTCCAACCGGCAAGATTTGTCTTCGGTCTCGCTGCTTACGGGGACGATCCCCAAGCCGCAGCGAACTATCCGCTCGTGCGCATCACGAACAACAGAACGGGGCACGTGTTTTATAGCCCGACGCACGACCACATCAGCAGGCTGTTGCATCTGGCGCTCTCGGCTCTACTCAATTTCGATGTGGCGGCAACCCGAAACGGGACCCAACGAAAGCAGATAACGCGCAAACTGGCCATATCGAAATTCGCCAACTGGATATTGTGCTTTTGCCACATCTGCGTTTTAGCAATGGGAAATTCAACTAAGGAGGCAATACACACCATGAAACCAAAACAAATATTTAACAGCATTCTGGCAGTTCTATTCGTGTTCCCATTGTTGGGGACGTTCGCTCAGCAAGCATCGAACGCATTCTCTATCCAAGTGATCACGACTTTTGATTTTCCGGGGACGGGAAATTCGACCCTTCCGCAAAAGATTAGCGAAAGAGGTGACATCGTCGGCGAGTACATCGATTCGAGCGCAGTGACGCGCGGTTTTGTCCGGTTCAGCAATGGTAGCTTTAGCGCGCCGCTCGTCGACCCTAACGATACCGTCGGTTTTACCGAAGGACGCGGCATCAATAACCCAGGCACGGTAGACGGTGATTACGTCGGCAGCGATGGTTTTGTACACTCGTTTTTATTGTCGGGCGGCACCTTCACCGAATACGATGTTCCCGGCACGGTCCAAACCAATCTGCTTTCGATAAGCAATTCCGGCATCCTTACCGGCACGTTTGATCCCGACGGCAGCGGGATCTTTCAGGCGTTCATCGACCGTGGCGGAACCATAACCTCGTATAGCGTCCCTGGTGCTGCCGGGACCCTTGCTTACGAGATGAATAATAACAAAAAGTTGACGGTAGGATACTATATAGACGCCTCAGGAGTCCTTCACGGTCAGTACCGGGACAAGAGTGGGGCACTTCACTTCCCGATCGATCCTACGGGCTCCGTTGCGACGGTCCTGTTTGGAGTTGACAATAAAAACGACGTGGTGGGCAGATATGCGGACAGCGCAGGCGTGACTCATGGGCTCTTCTTTGTCCCGCCAAGCACATTTATCACCTTCGATTATCCCGGATCAACTTTTACATCCCTAAACGGAATCAGCGAGCAGGGAAATATCTGTGGTCGTTACGTCGATGCTTCTGGCATTGCCCACGGATTTATAGCTCGCGCCACAGGCAATCCGTCGGGAAGTGCGACTGGCACGCCAGTGTCGCTCCACTTAACCCATCGTCGCCGGTCACACCACTTAACCCGTCGCCCTCGGCGTGGGGCGATGCAATGCCGGCGCGCTGAGTTGAGCATAGGGGGGCTGCGCGGATCGGCCTTTGTGACGATCCGCGCCTGCGCCACACGGTGAAGCGTGACGGCTGATTGTGAATGCTGCTGTATTGGGCGGGTCGCAGATTTAGGGATTGTTGACCACTTGCGGCGCAGGTTTGCTCGCTCGAGAACAGCCCCAACTCCAACCGGCTTTGCTGAGATCACTGCCGCAGGAAACTGACTTTGAGACACGGCTTGCAAAGCCGGTTGGAGGTGGGGCTGCGTCTCAGCCGTGGGTTTTAGCGGGCGAACGATCTGGATTGTAGATGCGCATCGCAACGGAAAACGTTTCGTTGTGCACGCCGATGAAAAGCTGACTGCGTTTCTGGAACTTGAATCCGCGATCTGCGCTTGCGGCGAATTTGTTTTGACAAACGAGATGCGGTTCCGGGAAATTTTGGCACCGCTCCCAAGGAAGACTAGGCGCTGTTCGGGAGCGGGGTGACGCGACGCCCTCTTCCACCGGGCAGTTTCAACATCGCCCCCAGCAGGGTGAGCGGGAACAAGGAGACCAGGAAGGTCAGGTGATACCAAACCGGGAACTTCTCCCAAAGCAGGTAATGATTCGGGATGAAGAGCACGAGCAACAGGATTCCAAGAGCTATTGCCGCCGTCCGGCGCCCGTTCGCGATCCACGCAGCGACAAACCCGCTGCAAACAGAAGCCAGGGCCCCGAGGGCGAGCCGGACCAGCTTCATCCCAAGGGTAAAATTGAAAGCGGTTTCTGCCTCATGATAGTGCGGCCACCATGCTCTGAGGGGAAAATTTACAAGGGTAGCAACTAGGATCCAGGTGACAAGCCCGACAATAACGGCCGCGACCGTTTTCATGGGCGAGGTATTTGCTTGGGCGTGGCGTAAGCGAGCTTTCCATATTAGTTTAATTGTAATACTATAATTCGATCATGAAAGCGGAAGTTTTTATCCTCGGCGCCCTTCACCGAGGCGATCTTCACCCCTACGAAATCAAACGCCGTCTCCATAATGCCCTGGTCAAGTGCTACACCGACGTCGATGTCGGCACCCTTTATTACGCCGTGCGTCAGTTGGCCAAATCCGGCGAGATCGCTTCAAGACGTAGCGAGAAGGTCGCGCGCGGCGGAGAGCGCACCGTTTATCGCATCACTCCGAAAGGAAAAAAGCGTTTTCAACAACTCCTGCTAGAACGATTTCGTCAGGAAGGAAGTGTGGCCCAGACCATCTACCCGGCTCTCCTGTTTCTTCATCTCGCCCCCCTCCCAACCGTGAGTGGGCTCCTGCGCCGGCGCTTGCAGCAAATCGACTTGGACCTCACCAAGACGCGCGCGATGAGAGATGATCTGAGAACGGTGCTAGGCACCGGCGGCCGTTACCTGCTGGATCACCTGATCGAAGTACGCCAGCTCGATCGCCGCTGGTTGCGACGGCTACTCACTGAGGTGGAGGCGGGGAAGGTGCGCGACCTCAAACCCGAGGCGTTGAAGCGGCTGGCAGCACAGGCGGGGGATGCAAAGAGACGTTCTTAAGTAAAGATCATCCAGCCTTGCTGAGATTGTCAGGGATGATTTCCCAATACTTTACGCGGCCGAATTTTGCCTCGGAATCTCGTAAGACTCGTCAGTAATTGACATACTTTTCTCGGCTACTTAAAAAGCGCCTGTTCTTTTTGCGCTTTGGCGATTTACTCTCGAGTTCTGCTTTTGCTTCTGGTAGCTGCTTCAGTAGCTCGTTGAACTTATCGACGTCGGCCCCACGAACTCGCCACTGAACGCCCCGGACGGCGTTTTCCAATAGTATTCAAGCGTCGAAGCGCCGTGCGAGAATTCAAACGTGCATTTATCGTTTATTTTCTTCCCGAACGACTCGGCATTATTCCGCCGCGCTGTTTCATCCCATTCGACAAATTTGGCGAGGGCGTCAGCGGCGTCCTCTGGATCGGAGAAGCTCATAATTTTGCCGGAGTCGGCGACACCGGCGGACGCTGTGGTCCAAATGAAGGACAGGTCTCGCGGACTCAGCGTCATCGACCATGTGGTGATGGCAAAAAGCAATTCATCCGTGACCTCGATCTGGCGCTTGACGGAAACTTTCGATTCAAGCTTCGACTCGGTCTTCCTTTCCTTTTCCGTGCGCTGTCGCTGTGCGGCTTTCTGCTCTTCAACCCGTTTCTCTTCGGGCAGCTCTTGCGGCGGCTTGTTCGGCTTCAGTTTTGTCAGTGTCGTAACCGAATCGCTTTTGAACCTCCTTGGGAAGCTCAGCGAAGTAAACTTTCGCGACTCCGGACTTGTATATCAGCACAATGCCATCTGGTTCGACACGGCTTACCTTGGCGTTCTTGTATTCGCTCCCTTTGATGGTTTTGAAGTCCTCGGCGAGTGCGAGGGACGCGGACAGTGCAAATTGATAGTGCAGTTTTCCAGTACTTCACGCCGGGGGCGCGATTCTGCTCTTTTGCTCTCCACGCGGCAACGACAAAGTGATATCAACGTGCGCGGAACTCAGGCAATGTGAAACAATTCTCCTGATGGAAAATGCTGATTTTGCGGGGCGCGTCGCCGTCGTCACAGGTGCGTGGCGCGGGCTGGGACGGGCTGCTGCAGCGCGCCTGCACGAGCGCGGCGCCTCAGTCGCAGTGAACGTCCGCAACCGCGAGCGCGCCGAGGCGATGGCGAAGAAAATCGGCGAGCGCGCCTTCGCCGTGCCGGGCGATGTCGCGGCGGAAGGCGTCCCCGACAAGATCGCGCGCCGCACGCTCGAGCGCTTCGGACGAATCGACATTCTGGTCAACAACGCCGCGCTTCCGCTGTCAACACGCTTCCCCGATCTCACTGCCGATGAATGGCGCACAGCGATCGAGGTCAACCTCACCGCGCCGTTCTTGATGACGAAAGCCGTTCTTCCAGCAATGCGCGCCCAGCACTACGGCCGTATCATTAATATCTCGTCCTCGGCCGGCCGGATGGTGAGCACGCTCGGCGGTGCGCACTACACGGCATCGAAGGCCGGACTCCTCGGATTGACGCGGGCAGCCGCGAAGGAGCTCGGCAAGTTCGGCATCACCGTGAACGCCATCTGCCCCGGTATGATTGATACCGAGCTGACGCGCGAACATGCCTCGGACGAGTTGCTCGAACGCCTGGCAGCGAGCTATCCCGTGCCGCGCCTCGGCACCGCGCTCGAAGTCGCCGATTTGATTTGCTTCGCCGCCTCCGAGGCCGCCGGCTACATCACCGGCGCGTCTCTCGACATCAACGGCGGCGACTTGATGATGTGATCTATTTGTTCGCCAACGCGGCGTGTCCTGGAGGTTTATCCGCGCCTCGTAGCACGGTATGCCCAAGGGAAAATTCCAAACAGCGCTTACGAGCAATACACGCGGAATATCTAACCGTCGTCGCGATGGCGCTTTGTCACGAAGAAAGAGTGCAACGAACTGCGAGGCCAAGGTCACACGGGGACTTTCTGGTATCCACATCTTCAGCACAGCCCACCTCAATAACCGCCTCCCCCCCAACCGGAGAGTGCTCGCAGTCGCTGCCCAAAAGAACTTCAACCCAGAATCCTCGACTGTGTCCACGCAAAAACATTATCCAACGCCTGAATGATGTGCAGGATGCGGCCTTACGCCGCCGTCATTCGCGTTTACGATGAGGCTGGCAATGTGATCGAGACGCACGAGCACACGAGCGACTTCAAAGAGTGGCGAGCGGTTTGTTCGCATCAGGTCACGCACGCCATCAAACATCTTTTCGGCTTGCTCTCGCCGGGGACTCGTCGCTAAAACCGTTGCTACGAAATAATTGGGGGAGGCCATTTGAACATGAAGACACAAATCCCAAACATCAATATGGTTCGATCCGCTTGGCGGCGAGTCAAAAAGGACATAAAGGACGCCATAATTCGTGACCTGAAGCCAGTAAAAGACGCCAAAGGTGGCGGTGTTACGGGCGAATCCAAACCCACCACAGGCGGCATGGGCACCACGAGCACCACAGGCGGCCACCAATAAGGATAAAGTCGCACCATCGTTCGGTACGCGAAATCGCAATTGAAATTGGGACACTATCGATCTGATTTCCGACGCGCTACCAATTCGGTCAGCTCTGGTATGGCGAACCAAACGCAATCAGCAACGCGGTCGACTACGCGAAGTTTCGTAGCCGGTCACATCGCAGCTGTTATCCGCGTTTACGATGAAGCGGGCAACGTGCATCGAAACGCGCGAGCACACGGCAGATTCAAAGAGCGGTGACGCTTTTCTGTGCAAGCCCAGCGCGAACTACCTGATTCCGTAGAAAAAATGGGAGACCAGTCTTGTCAGACGATCTCCGGCAAGTTCTTTTTATGATCTATGCGCGTGCGCGTGTGGGAGAGCCGGGGCACCTTCCGAATGGTCTTCACACGCGCGCATGGCACGAAATAAGGATTGTTTTCCGCCCGACCCAGTTTCGAAGCCTACCTACCCTCGCCGGACTAGTGATGCAACGCCGTAGAGCGGCCTCTCACAAAATTGGCCGTGCTAGAGGCTTTACTGATCGTTGTTGACCACTTGCGGCGCAGATTTGCCCGCTTCAAGCTGGGCGCTCACTTTTTGATTCTATTGGCGGTTGCGGGCCTGGAAGGCGGCGAAGAACCTAGCGGGGGAAATGTCCTCCGCCTGATTCAAATCCGTTTAGCGACGTCGAGTTTGCAAAAAATCTGGCCAGCTTGTCAAGACAATTTGCCGCAAGCTCGAATCGCCACTTCCAATTCCAGAAAGGCAGTCAACTTTTCATCCGCTCGCGCAACGAACCGCTTTCCGTTGTCGCATTGTGCGTCAGCAATCCAGATCTTGATAATCGAATTTTGAGTGGCGTCTTTTTCAATTCGATTATCAATTCTTAGTGCGGCGACTCGTAGACGTAATTTCCGACTGCGATCAACGAATCGGCCCATCCCGCTTTGTAGGCAATCGCTTTTAACGTCCTTCCGCGGGCGTCAAACGAGAACGAGATTTTCCCGCTTGCCGCTGCTATTCGCGTGCCGTGACCTGACGGTCCGCCAGTCGGTGTAGAACCGTCAAGCGTGTAGCGCAAATAAGCCCCCGCCGTCGCTGTCTTTATCGTGACCGTGACGTTTCTCGCGGTACCGCTAGCGCCTGGGGGAGTCAGCGTGGGCTTCGCGCATTGCGTGGTCGTTGTCGTGGCTGCGCAAGCCTGTAGAATCGTCCCCGCGATGATCGCGGCTAGTACTGCGAACGAAAAAATTGTCGTTTTCATAGGATGGATTCTCTCTTTTTCCCGGTTGGTTAACTCTGCGATTGCAGGTCTGAAAGGGTTGAAAACCGCCACCGGGAGAAGCGTCCTTCGCCCGATCCAGATCCGTTTAACGACACCGAGTTTGGCAAAAATCTCGCCAACCTGTCAAACCAATTCGCCGCAAGCGCAGATCGCCGCTTCAAGTTCCACAAAAGCAGTCAATTTTTCATCCGCTCGCACAACAAAACGCTTCCGTTGTCGCGATGCGCGTCAGCAATCCAGATCGTTCGCCCGTTGGAATCAATCGCTGAGACATAGCCCCAACTCCAACCGCGCTTTTTGAGATTGTCAGCGATTATTTCCCAGTACTTCACCTGAGTTCAAGTTGACGATGAATTGCCGCCTGTAGTTCCAAAAATGCGATGAATCTTTCGTTTGCCAGCACAGTAAACCGCCGACCATCGCGAGCGTATGCATCTGCCGTGAAAAGCACTAGGCCAGTCGAATCAATCTCACTTGAGCAGCTCCGACTCGATCCGGCTTTCTGTCCCTCGACTCCGGGGATCAATATCAGAATCAGAATCAGCGGCAAGGCCTTCGTCCAAAGGTCGTCACGCGCGCTTCTACATTTTTCCGCATAACATCGCGCCGGATTTTCTGCAGTACATCAGTGAAGATCCAAATCAATAGACCGAAACAATGAAAAAAAATTTGAGTTATGAAACAACAAAATCACTCCACTATAAGAGCTCATCTCATCCTATGGGCATTTTACGTGCTTCTACTGCTGGGCGTTTGCAGGATTCCATTTGCGTTGGCACAGCGCAACGCTACCAGGCAAAGCGTAGCCAACTTCGGCAGGGTAACCAAGGGATTAATGCCAGTTAGCAATGCATTGCCAGCTAACGTCCTCGTAATTACAAACACCAATGACAGCGGGCCAGGCTCGCTGCGCCAGGCGCTGGTTGACGCAAACGATGGCGACACGATTAGCTTCGCAGTGACTGGCACAATTGGTCTAACCGGCGGCGAACTACTAATCGACAAAGATCTCAACATCGCTGGGTCAAGCGCGAACCTGTTGAGCGTGGATGGCAATGGCACCAGCATCGCGTTCTCCATCATTCCCGGCGTCGAGGTTAGTATTTCTGGACTAACAGTTACCCACGGTCAGGGCGGCGACATCTGGAGTAGCGGCTCGCTAACGATCAGCAACAGCACTCTCAGTAACAACGTAGTTGGCCTCTTGGGCGGTGGAGCGATCGATAATGATCAAGGCTCACTAACAATCGTAAGCAGAACCCTTAGCGGCAACTTGGCCGAATATGGCGGCGGCATCTTTAACTTTAATGCTGGGTCGCTGATCGTAATCGTTGGGACCAACGGCAAGCTCAGTGACTTTCCGCTACAAAAAAGAGCTTCGGAACTAACTTGATAGCTATCTATGAGCACTAACTCGCAACCGGACGAAGAGGCGATGGAGTTCGCCCGCTCTCTGTTGGAGGATGTCGCGCAACTCAGGATGCCGGAGTTGTTCAGCGAGAAACCACCGGACGCGATTTCCTATCTGGCTGGCCGGAATGGCGTGAGCGTGGCAGTGCTGCGTACTCCGGCGTTCAGTGAGGAGCAGCTAACTAAGCTGCTCGAATACAGACTGGCGCAATATCTGTCAGTTGGGTTCGTCGATCCGCAGAAGGTCTACGAGGCGCGACTTTACCACGAACCGGTTTCGTTAGTTCAGCCCAGGGATCTTCACTATATAGCTGGTTCGTCGGCCACCGGCCAGATCCTGTGTTACGCGACCCTGCGGAGTGTAATCGCCGCACCAGGCGTAACAATGCGAATACGAGAACGTCCACTCTTCCCTGTGGAGCAGGACTTCGGCTGGGGAGTATTCAACCAACTGCGATTGCTCCCCGATCTGCCCGTTAACAAAGTCAGGGAAATGAGTCGCTTTGTGAAGAATCAAGGGTTGGCTCCTTTCGACGAACTCGGGATCCGTGCGCCCGTGGAGATAGGAGTGGCTCTTACCCGTACGCTCACGGGCGTGTTGCGGATGGAGATAGATGCGTTCATCGGAGACTTTGAGGAAGCTAAAGGAAAACGTAACCTGGACTTCTTTCACCTTCCCATGGCTGTGTTGCACGGTACCTTCCCGTACGTCGCCGAAAGCGATTACCTAACACCCAGGTTCTCAGATAACGCGGTCTATCCGTTTGCTGCTCTCGTATCAGACATGGAACAGTTAATGGGAGGGCGATTGTCCAGAATTGAGCAAGCCCTGGCATTGCCTGGTAAACGAGGTATCGCCGCGCTGATTTCAGCAAAACGTGAGCTGAGGACCCAGAGAAGTGGGCTGGAGCCAGAAGGTGGTCTTAGTCCGCTTATAGATGCAGATGTGCGCCAAAAGGAATTAACCATGAAAGTGAGGAAGCAGATGCTCGACCGCGGGCAAGAGCTACAAAAGTTCTCCATTTTCACCGGCCTGTCGCTGGCAGAGGCAACTAACTTGCGGTCGCTCATGGAGCAGATTGAGGTAGAGGCAGGAACAACTCTAATTCATAAGGGCAATGAAGCCGACTGCGTCTATTTCATCGAAGAAGGAGAAGCGCAGGTGCGAAGTATAACGAGGACCGGGGAACAAATAACTCTGGCGACGATTAGGCCGGGCGAGTATTTCGGGGAGATCGGTCTTGTGACGGGCGGCCGGCGAACGGCCGACGTGGTGTCGCTCGCGCCGATGAAGTTACTAAAGCTTGGCCGGCACACATACGAGACGTATCTCAGACGCATGGTAGAAGTGGAACAAAAACTGGCGCTTACTGCTGCCAAGCGGGCGGGCGACTGGTTGTCAAAGATAGACCCGATGATCAAGGCGGTGCAATGATCGAGACATCAACCTACCACTCGTTGGAGGAGCAATGCCGCATGCAAAAGGGCTACGTAGATCCTGCCTATCTGCGCGCAGCAGCAGAACGCGTGGCCCAACTAAAACAGATTACCTACGAACGGATGGACATCAGCCCCGGCCATCACGTTCTCGATGTCGGCTGTGGCCCCGCGACAGATACCATTCCGCTTGCGGCGCTCGTCAGTAGCGCCGGCAAGGTAGTAGGAGTTGATTACGATGCGCAGATGGTGGCAGTCGCCAACCAGCGAGCGGAGATGGAAGGTGTCGGCGGTTGGGTAGAACATCGCGAGGCCGATGCCTACTCGCTGCCATTCGAGCCAGCTGCTTTCGATTCCTGCCGCAGCGAGCGATTATTTCAGCACCTGAAGGAACCCGCTCGGGCGCTGGCAGAAATGACTCGTGTTACGAAGCCGGGGAGGCCGGTGGTAATTCTCGATACCGATTGGGGCACTGGCTCGATTGATACCTCGGAGAGCAAGGTTGAGAGACGCATCATCCGCACACTCGCTGAAAGGTTGCTGAACAACGGTTATGTTGGACGACAACTCTATCGCCTCTGCAAGCAGCAAGGCCTGCGGAACATCGAGGTTGATCTGTTCCCGAACGTCGCGACCCAGTATTCGGTGGCTAGGCTGCTGGGCCGGCTGGATGACGCGGCAGCCGAAGCCCTGGCAGCAGGGATTGTCACTTCCGAGGAGCTACAGAGGTTCCGCGACGGGGTAGAAGAGGCTGACAAGACCGGGCAGTTTTTCGCCTGCGTGAACTTGGTGTTGGTTGCAGGTACCAAGCCCGAGGGCCCTTCGCCGTCAACTACATTCGCCATCACAACAGCACACTAGAAGACAAAATCCAATGAAACGGCTTAGTGTCGAGGAAATAAGGGGGCTTCTTTCGACCGTACCACTATTCCGAGAAATCCCGGCGAAACAGTGCCGCGAGATTGCGTCGAGGGTTGGCCAACTCCAGATTCAGGCAGGCGAAACACTTTGTCAGCGCGGCGACATTGGGAATTGCCTTTACATCGTGACCTCTGGGCGCTTCAGGGTCTTTCTTGACGAGGATGGTCCGGCTGTGAATGAAGTCGAGCCGTGCGAGTTCATCGGTGAAATTGCGCTGCTTACTGGGGAGAACCGGCAGGTCACCGTTGTAGCCGTTCGGGACAGCTCAGTTTTGGTTTTACCGAGGGAGTCATTCAATGAGCTCACGAAGAGAACCCCCGAATTTCTCCTCTCGCTTTTACGTACGCAAATCCAGCGGTTGCTTCGCGTCCAGTGTCCAACGAGCTCGCCGTTCAATCGCTCTGAGACAATTGCGATCGTGCCCGCTGGAGGGAATCTTGCGATCGACGATTTTGCTATTCGTTTCCGCCACGCGTTATCGCGTCTCGGCGACGTCGTTCACCTACGGAGTGCAGACAAATCGGTCCAATCGAAGCTAGGGCACGATTTTGTGGAGGGCAGGCTTCAGGCTCGCGAGGAATCCAGTCGATTTGTCATCTATGAGTCAGATAACTCCGTGACCGACTGGACAGCCAGCTGTATTCGCCAGGCCGATAGAGTTATCTTCGTCGCTGATGCCGATGCCACGCCCGGATTGAATACGATCGAGTCTCAATTCGAGAGATTGAGAAGTGCTCGTACATTGCCGCGTCGGGACTTGGTGATCGTTCACAGCAGGCAAAGCACAGTATTCGCTCGGGAATGGCTTGCGACGCGACCGATCTACATGCATCACCACATCGAGAAAGATGACGATGATGATTATGGTCGGCTGGCACGCATCGTCGCAGGGAAGGCCATTGGCCTTGTTCTGAGCGGTGGCGGCGCCCGAGCCTTCGCCCACATTGGCGTCATTCAGGCCCTGTCCGAAGCAGGCATCCCGGTCGACGTGATAGGGGGAACAAGCATGGGCTCGCTCGTGGGAGCATTGAGCGCTCTCGATTTCTCACCGGCGAGGATGACCGAGATCTGCAGATACATCTTTATCGAACGAGGAGTCTGGGATTTTACATTTCCTCTCGTGTCTCTTGTCGCGGCGAAGCGGATCACAAAATCCCTCAGCTCCATCTTCTCGGAGGTTGCGATCGAGGATCTGCGCCGAAACTATTTTTGCATATCGACCAACCTTTCCACTGGAGATGTTGCCGTCCATCAACGCGGCTCCCTTGTGAAGTGGTTGAAAGCCAGTATGGCAATCCCTGGGATAGCTCCCCCGACAATCGACCAGGGACAACTCTTCTACGATGGAGGGCTTCTGAACAACTTGCCTGTGGACGTTATGAGCCGTTTTGGCATTGGCCATATCTTTGCGGTGAATATCAGTTCATTTTTCGACCAGCGGCTTGTCGACGTGCAGGGGGAGCATTGTTCGCCTTGGCGAATTCTGCTCAACAGGATCAATCCGTTTTCGCGCCGCATCGCATTCCCTAGCATTTTCAACATACTTTGTCGGAGCGCGATGCTGAATTGCCTGCGCTCCACTGTTGCTGTGCAACACAATGCCTCACTTCTCATCAACCCAAAGGTTTCCCACTATGGTCTATTCCAATGGAAGGCAATCGACGAAATCGTGGAAGCGGGTCGGCTTGAAGCTCGAAATCAACTGAGGCACTGGTCGTTCGTTCCAAGCGAGGGGAGATACGAGGAGGACGTTTGTCCAAAGATACTGGCGATATAACAGCTGTTACTTACGTCTGCCCGGGCGACGTTCGCGCCGATGCAGATAACGTTACTGGCAGTCCCGACGCCGAGCCCAGCATAAGCACCCAAGGCAATGTTGCCGCCACCGGTGGTGTTGCTGGCGAGTGCACTAATACCGATCGCCGTGTTGAAGTTGCTGGTCGTGTTGCTGAGAAGTACACCACCGCCGTCAGCTGTGTTAGAGTTGCCACTGCCAAAAAAGAGGTCGCCGGCGTTGCTAAAGAGAGCGAACGTGCCGGTGGCCGTGTTGCTGTTGCCTACGGTGTTGTTAAAAAGGGCGAATGCTCCATTTGCCGTGTTGTTACTCCTAGTAGTGTTACCTAAAAGCGCGCCGGGCGCCAACAGCTGTATTTTTGACTCCCTGCAGGGAAATTATGGATCCCGTGTTGGCGAGAAGGGTCTCCGCGCCAACGGCTGTATTGAACTGACCTGAGAAATCGTTTCTTAGCGAAGAGAAACCAACTGCCGTATTGTATGTGCCTAAGGTTAGATCGAGAGTAAAAAGGGCGTTTTGCCCTTCAGCTGTGTTGCCACCCGGATAACCTCCATCCGGCGGCGGATTGACGGCTTGTGCTTCTGGCAAAAGTCCAACGCAGACGAGTGGTAGTACGACAAAAATTGATAGCGCTGTAGTTTTCATAGGCGTGAAGTTTGAAAAAAATCTCGCCTGCTTGTCAATTCAACTCGCCGGAAGTGCGAATTACCGATTCGAGTTCCACAAACGCAGTCAGCTTTTCATCCGCCCGCATAACGAAACGCTTTCCGTCGCCGCAGTGTGCGTCTGCAATCCAGATCGTTCGCCCGTTGCAATTCAATCGCTGCGACACAGCCCCAACTCCAACCGGCTTTGCTGATATTGTTTGCGATTATGCAATTCCTAACTGCCGGACCACGCGCTCAAGGCGTGAATTTGTAGACGCTCCCGTCGTCGTTGTTGCCTCCGTGGACCGTGGCTCCGTAAAAGTTTCCAAATGCATCCACAACCATCCCATTGTAGGAAAAGGCGCCATCCGGAGGACCCTCGAAGGCATGAACTACTCTCTCGGCCCACTGACCGCCGGGCAGAGGCCGTAGCTTAAAGATGGTGCCACGGCCCAAACCACCCTCGCTTGTAGTCCCATAGAGATTGCCGATCCTGTCAAAAACAAGATTGCTGATCGGGCTATTGCCGTCGCTGCCCTCTCGGAAGCTATAGAGTACGTTCTCGTTCCATTCGCCGACAGGCCGGCGGGAGAGTTTGTAAACAGCACCAACACCATTAGCTCCACCATAATAAGTCGTTCCGTAAATGTTGCCTGAACTACCAAAAAGCAGCGCGCCATAGGGAAAACTCCCATCCGGTTGACCCCTGAAGGAATAAATCGTCCTGAAGAGCCATTCTCCGACTGCCCTGGGCGTGAGCTGGAAAACAACTCCGCTTCCGTAAGTGCCGCCGGTGGTGGCTGCACCATAGAGGTAGCCATCGCGGACAATCATCCTTCCAGCCGAGCCTGTGGATCCGTCCACGCCGCCCGTAAAAGCGTGAATGACCGTGAAGGTCCAAGCCCCATTTGGTCCCGGATGGATTTTGTAAATCGTCCCCAAGCCGTACGCGCCACCGGTCGGGGCCATTCCATAGACATTGCCGGCCCGATCCACTGTCACCCTTGCGCCGGGGCCAGAGCCATCCTCTGCGCCGGTGAAAGCATGAATCACTGTCTGGGTCCAGGTTCCCCCGGAGTTCGTTAGCTTGTAAGCCACGCCGCAGCCGCCTTCACAGCTACCTGACCCGCCCGTAACTGCCGTGCCGTATAGGTTACCTTCGCGATCGATTGTGACTCCTTTGTACGGCTCGCCTCCATCGGCGCCACCCGTGAAGCTATAGAGCACCATGTGCACCCAGCCATTAGGTGTGCGACTGAGCTGAAAAACTGTGCCACCTCCAAAATCCCCGCCTAGCACAGTCGTGCCATAAATATTACCAGCGCTGTCCGTCTCCAAATCGGTGTCGGCGTATTCGCCCTCATCCTCTTCAAAGCTAGAGATTACGTGCGTCGTCGCTGCGGTGGCCGTGGCCAGCGAAAGCGCGAGCACAGACAGTAAAGCCGCCTTGTTGAGTTGATTCAGTATATTCATTGTTATTTCCTTCCTTTTCCCGCTTGGTTTTGGTTTCTGGAATTGCGGGTCCGGACGAGACGAAGGACCGAGCGGGGTGAGGAGCCCTCCGCCTGGGTTCAGATCCACTTAACCGACGTCGAGTTTGAAAAAGTCTCGTCAGTGGGTCAAGACAATTCGCGGCAAGACCGAGTCGCCGCTTCAAGTTCCACAAAAGCAGTCAATTTTTCATCCGCTCGCACAACAAAACGCTTCCGTTGTCGCGATGCGCGTCAGCAATCCAGATTGTTCGCCCGTTGGAATCAATCGCTGAGACATAGCCCAAACTCCAACCCGCTTTCTTGAGATTGCCAGCGATGATTTCCCAGTACTTCATGTTACTTCGAGCGTGGGCTCCTTTCCGTAGAACAGCGTGGTTGAGCCTTACGGTTTTTTCGGCGTGGGCGAGGCGACGAGTCTTTGGAAACGCTGATCATTCCGGAAGGATAGCAACCCAATGTTGGCAGTGACAATGATCATGATCATGTACGTATCGGTATGTCACCCAAGGTGGCCAGTGATAATCCGTCACGCCACGGCGTGCAATTTCTCGCTCGATGGCTTCCTTTTCTTCGAGGTCGTCCTTGACGTCATCATAGGCGTTGCTCTGCCACGGTCGCTTGTGCCAACTCATGCGCGTCATGCTCAAGCAATACATAAGTTCGTAGCGTCGCAGTTGCAGATCGGACGTGGATAAATGTTGAATTTCATTCTCCGTCGAACAACAGCCTGCCACAACAAGCCCGGCTATTATTAGTAGTATTATCTGTTTCACGCCTCGGCTCCTCCTGTAGAAAAATCTGGTCTGCTCGTCAAGCCCAATCGCCGCAACGGAATCGCTGATTCAAATTCCAGAAACGCAGTCACCTTATCATCCGCGCGCGCAACGAAACGATTTCGATTGTCTCGGTGCGCGTCTGCAATCCAGATCGTTCGCCCGTTGGAATCCATGGCTGAGACGCAGCCCAAACTCCAACCGGCTTTGCTGAGATTGTCAGCGATAATTTCCCAAGATTTCACGCGCGATCTTGTAAACGTTGCGCAGCGTTAGCTCGGCGAAGAATTTCTTAGGATCCATTTGCGGCGTTTACTTGCTCGCCTTTTTTGGCGCGAAGGAGGCGACGATTTGCTCAAAGCGCAGATCGCCGCGGAGCGGGTCCCAAAAGGGCATCAGCTTGAGCACGCCGTAGCTTGTGATTAGGGATGCACCCGCTGTCGGGGCTGTGGTGGCCAACTGCTGCAACGCCAAATCCTTTTCGCCAGCCCAGGTAGCGATCACAGCGAAGTAGGCCATTACGTTTTGCCCGGTAACAGAATCTTGTTCGACCGGCGTCAGCTCGATAGCGCGGCGGCCCTCTTGCAAGGCAGCTTCCTTGTTACCCAGAGCGGCATCAATCAGACCGAGAACACAAAGTGGCGGTCCGTAATCCTTCTGTTGTTGCACCAGCTGCTCCTGCTCGACCCGTGCGGCGGTAAATGCTTTGCGCGCGCGAGCTTCATCGTGCATGGCACGGGCGAGCAGGCCCTCGCCAAACTGGCGGCTTAACCGTATCTGTTGGTCTGCCCAGCAGGGGTTGCTGCCAAGCGCGCTTAGTGCCTGCTCGGCCGCGGGCCAGTCCCGTTCCGCCAGCGCGCACATAAACCAGTTATCCGCGGCGTCAGCTACGGCTTCTGGACGCTCAGAGCGAAGCCGGTCAATGAACCGGTGGATAGGACCGGTATCGGCGCGCCACGATAGATCGACAAAGGCGAGCAGAGAGGCTGCGACAACGTCACCCGGTTTAATCTCAAGGACCCGCTGGAGGGTTGCCTTTTCTTCGGGGTAACGTCGAAGGTAGTCGTAGCTAACCGACAGCTGTATAAGCAGTGTAACGTATTACGTGGATCGAGCGCCACCGCCTGTTCCAGAGCGCGTATTCCTTCTTCATGCTTCCCCTGGCGACGCAGGATTTAGCCAGTCAATGTCGAGGATGCGAGGATCATTGGGAAGCCCGGCACGCGCTGCTTCCAATTCGCTAAGCGCCCCTTTGTAGTCGCGAAACGCACGATACAAATGCGATCCGCGCGCCAGGTGCGTCTCGGCAGCAGTGGGACGTAGCAGTGTTGCCCGTTGTAAAGCAGCGTCGGCTGCTGCCAGACGCGCTGGAGTGTGATCACCGAAATTCGCGTATAACTGGTCGTGCGCAATGGCCAGCTGACAAAAGGCAGCGTAAAAGAAAGGATCCCGCGCTACCGCACCATTCAATAGTTCAATTGCCTGGAGCAAATTCTTATTGGCCGAGATGCTTTGGCTGTTCGTCAGTATGAGCGTTTTGGCGCGGCTATACTGCTCGAAGGCGGTTAGATCATAGGTGGGGTGTAGCTCAATCGCATTCTTCTCAGCCGGCGAGAGCTTGGCCTGCAACTGGTCGGCGATGGCTTTGGCGATCTCGCTTTGGATGGCGAAGACATCCTCCAGGTCGCGATCATAGGTCTGCGCCCACAGGTGCGCGTCATTGCGCGCATCGACTAACTGCGCGTTGACGCGCACGCGATTGCCTGAGCGCTGAACGCTTCCTTCTACCACATTCGCGACTCCCAGTTGCTGCGCGATCTCGCGCAGATTGCGTGCAACTCCGCTCTTATAGTTCAAAACGGAAGTGCGACTGATGACTTTCAAGTCGGCGATCTTCGCCAGGTCCGTGAGGATTTCGTCCTGCACGCCGTCGGCGAAATAGGCGTTCGCTTTTTCTTCGCTCAGATTCTCGAATGGAAGTACCGCGATGCTCTTTTCCGGTATTCCCAAATTCGAAGGTGAATTTTGGGTGCGCAGCGAAAGGAAGATGAAGGACAGGGAGACACCGAGAAGTAGGAGAACTGCGGCTGCGAGAGCGACGCGCGTGCGTCGCGCACTGTGCGCTTCTGGAGAGCAATGTTGCAGGCGCGCTGCCAATTCACTGGTGCCGGGCCGTGACGCCGGCTCGAGTGCGAGCATCGATGCGAGCAGCGACCTCAGGCGGGACGGAACGTGCGCTGCTCTGAGTTGTTCGATAGGAAGCACATTTGCTTGTTGGGCGCCGTGAATCTCCTCCGCACTGTGGCCGGGAAATGGCGTTTTCCCTGTGAGCGCGAACCAAAGGGTTTCGCCCAGCGAGTAGATGTCGGAGCGCACGTCCAGCGCAGCGTGTTCAAATTGTTCCGGGCTGGCAAATGCTGGTGTGCCGACAAATCCGCCTCGGGTCAGCGACATCGGAAAAACCGGTGCACGGAGGGCCTTGGCCAGACCGAAGTCGATTATTTTGACTACCACTTTCTCATTGTTATCGATCTCACCCTCGTCCGACACGAGCATCAGGTTTGCCGGCTTTAAATCCCGGTGCACTAACTTGTGCTTTTCCGCAGTGGCTAATGCGGCAGTGACTTGCTGTGCGATGTTGATAGTAGTGCGCGCATCGAGCGGACCCGCACGGCGAACGCGTTGCTCAAGGGTCTCGCCCTCGATCAGTTCCATCGCGTAAAAATATTGGCCTGTCTCCTCGCGAATTCCGAATTGGTAGACGGTCGCGATGTTCTCTTGTCGCAGCGCTGCGGCTGCGCGGGCTTCCCGCATAAAGCGTTCCCGGGCGTCCGCGCTGCGCTCAGCGACGTCGATTTTAATGATCTTTAAGGCAACCTTGCGTTGGAGCGACGTGTCAATGGCGCGATAGGTCACACCCATCGCTCCGCGACCAAGCTCGTAGAGGCCTCCATCGGGGTGACGCTCGATCTCATAAACTCCGAAGCGATCGCCGTCAGTAGTGGTTGATCCGCCTAAGGCAGTCTCGAGCAGACAAGCTGGGCAGACTTCTCGCGTTGTGCCATCGACAATTTCCGCTCCGCACCTTTTGCAAACTCGGTGGGGCTCGTTCCGCGCTCTTGTTCCAAACCCAGTCAGTGGCGTCCCCTGGTCATCAGCAGGCACGTTATAAATCAAAGCGAAAAGTCATGCCAAAATCAAGCCTGCATCTCGCGTTACAGTTTTCCATCCGCTTCATCGAACGGAATGACGCGCTGCGACCGCACCGTTTGATTTGAGAATGCGAATCTCGCCAGTACGAAAGCACGCACGGCAAGTGGCATAGTCAATCGCCTGCTCTTGAGTCAGAAACACGGGCTGCACGCTAGGCGACTCGTAGACCTGCCAGCCATTTCGGTATGGCCTGATTTCGATGACTGTCCACATCAAAAACTTTGAGTTTTGCTCGAAAGCGGCTTATCTGTTCATATGAACATAATCCAGGCAAGGAACGGCCAGGATGTCAGAGCGCCATTGTGCAGAGGGATCAGTCCAGTCTGTCATCATTAGGCATTTTGGAAGCGCAACGTTACGCCTTGAAAGGCGCAATGCCTACAACGTCTTCACATACTCGATCAACTGCTTCTTCTGCTCTGGTGTCAGATTCGTCCCAAAGTTATGACCGGCGTTGGAATTGCCCTTTAGCGTGGTCTTGAACAGGAAGTGCTTTACGCCGCCCTCCTCCGGCACGCTGGTGATGCCCACGTTGTTGGCATCGAACGTCCAGCTTCCCACGTAGAACTCCTTCACACGCTCGGTGTCCTTAGTCAGCATCTCCGCCAGCGTCGGCACCGAACCGTTGTGCAGGAAAGGTCCTGTGGCCCAGATACCGTTGAGCGGACGGGCCTTGTACTTGTTCGAGAAGGAAGTCGGCTGGTTTCCGGAAAGCTTGTAGGCTTGCTCCACCAACTCCGCCGTTTCCTGGTAGTCCTCCACGGCTTTCTTGGTGTCGGCTTGAAGCGTCTCCAGTAGGTCGCCCAGCGGCAGTAGCTGTCCGGTTTTCTTCATGGTGTTGATGCCGATCAGTTCTACAACCTTGAAATCGCCCGCGTGGGCGAGATAGGCCCCGAAGGTCACGTTCATGAGCACCTCGACGGCGGAGTCCTCCTCGCCGAATACGGTGTCGGGATTCAGCATCTTCGGCGTTTCCTTCAAGACGCCCGTCTTCACCGTCCGCAGGACGTTCCGGTTCAGCGTATCGTCTGTGCCCACATTTCTCATCTGCGCCACAATCCGCCGCGCGGGTGAGGTCCGGTCGATTGGCAAGTGGCAAGACGCGCAGCGTTGCTCGAAGAGAGGTTTGCCCGCCGCGGCGAGACCCTTGTCGATCGGCACCAGGTTTTCCGGCCACAGAGGCGAGGAGAGCGCCCAAAGGTCCTGCTCAATGGCGTTCAAATTCTTTGTCTCGATCGTCGTCGTTTGATACTTCGGCAGTTTCCCTTTCTGCGGCTCAATGGCGACAGTCCCGAATACCCCGAGCACCTCACCGATGTTGCGCAGCGCCGGGCCAGCTCCCGCATTCGGGATGGAGCCGTTCCACTGCACGACGTTGTGCTGCGGCGCGTCCCACACATACGGATACGAGACGGGTGCGTCCGTGGGCCGCGCGTTCTCCGCAATCCCCAAGTCGCCGGCGGTGACCTCGTTCATGATGTTTCCCAGCGCATCCACGCGCCCGAACCCCGGTCGGTTATCCGCCGGAAGCGGATTCCGCTTGAGGCGCGCCTCCAGCCGGTCCCTCCATTTCGCCATGCCGGCCTTCAGCGCGGTGGCGTCGGTCCCGACCTTCTTCGCGAACCGGTCGAACTTGTCCGGCTGGTCGATCGTCTGCGTCATGGACGCCACCAACTCTTCGAGGAACGTCTGCGTATCTCCCATCGCGGGGCCGCCCTCTACCTGCACCGCCACGCCGTTGATCATCCACTTCGCGGTGTGGCACGCCGAGCAGCTGAGACCCAGGATGTCGAGGCCGTCAACCTGCTCGCGATTCTTTACGTAACCGATCGGCAGGCCACCCGGGTTCTTGGCCGATTTTTCCGACACCGTAATGTAGCGAAGGCGTTCGAAATGGGCGTTGCCCGAGAACAGCTCCTGGCTGTTCGGCATTTCGAGTGCCAGGAACCAGTCGTACGGCACGATCTGCGACCCTTGTGATGTCCACCAAAAATGGTCGGCGGTCTCCTTGCTCCATTTCTGATCCAGAGCCAACGCCGCGTACGGCTTGGCGGCGTCAGCGTATCCTTTCTTGCGGAGTCGCCACACCCTGCCGCAAGCAGCAGGACTGCCAGCGCGAGGACGGGGCAGGTCTTCATCGGAATCTGCATGTGGTCTCCTGCTTGGTGCGAGAGGGATACTGATACTGACAGGAATTTCCCTCTTTTGCTTTTGACGCTGTGCGGTTCACGGAGACTTGGTTTTGCGCGGTGTTTGTTTTCGCCGAGTATATGCCTCCGTGGCCGGGCGACGAGCCCTTTTTCTGCCGGGCTTTTGGGAGCCCGCGTGCGGTTTTACCAGCGCCTGAGCGGAGGCTAGGATTCACTCATCAGCCAAGTCCTAACAGCGTTTCCCATGTGTTTGAGCGCAGACCCACGTCTGCCTCCCAAGGCATGGGCAGCTGGGTGAGAAGCAGTTGCGTAGACTTCATGGCCCCGAAGAATGGGTCCCAAAGTTCCATGGTTACCCCCGGCCCAATCGCTGAGACGCAGCCCCAACTCCAACCAGCTTTGCTGAAATTGTCAGCGATGATTTCCCAGCACTTCACGCGACGGATTCTCCCGCAAAACACCGCTACGACCGATTCCGCTTTCTAAATGCCGAACGATTCGGCACAATTTCCGCCATGCAGCCTTTTAATCGCTTTCCGCTCGCAACGGCAGGAAATAGACGCAGACGTGCGCCTTTATTTTACGCACTTTCTCTGTACAATTTTCGTTAGGAGTCAGCATTCGCTTGAACATAATCAGAGACAAACTCGGGGTATGGTTGGCCACGATCGTTGTCGCGCTCCTGACCATTTTTTCGGACAAGATTCTTGAGCGCATCCGCTTTCGATTGAACGTTGCTGATCTAAGAACAAAATACTTCGAGGAATTAGCTATAAATCTCAGCACGTACCTTTTTTGGTCCGAGATATATCATGAGCGGCATCAAAAACACTGGGCGGATAATCCCGACGACATGGATGCGATCGGCGGAAATATTAACGCTGCCGTTACGACCTTAACTACAAAGGAGTATGTTTACCGCGCTTGGGTAAGAAGGTATTGGGGGTCGGCTGCGGTGAAATCGTTTGATGAAGTAATTGCTGCTGTGAAATCGGTGGATGATGCAATTCACGCCTTTAACGACGCTGGAAAAGAAGAAGAGAAGACGATCGAACTTGGAAAAAGGCTCGATACGTTACGCGCTAAAATCGATCAGTGGCTTGTGCACTATTCGCGAAATCAGAGCCTTGAGCTTCCGGCAGTAGTCGCAGTCGATGAAAGCGAGCCGCTTGGGATGATCCCGATGTCTTCATCTACGGTCTACACGTCGACAAGCAGACCGAACTCGTCTGGGCTATCAAGCGCTCTCCGGTGATGGCCATTCCGCCATGGCGCGAAGGAGATGAACAAGCGCCGCTTTCAGCTCACAGGGCGGTCGCGATTGCACAAGAAATTGACTTCCCCTGCTAATGCCGCTCGTGATTGCCGATTAACCTTCCGATGACTTCAACGAAGGGTCAGAGCGTTGTCAACCAGCCGTTAGATCACTAGCTTGAGAATGCTTTCAGAGCATCTGTCCTGGCTAAGAAGGTGTACCCTCCAGGACGACACAAGCGACTGCGTGATGCTCGGTATGGCTAAGCGTGACGAGTGCGGCAGTGACTCCGCGTTGTGTGGCGAGTTCTTTCGCCGGACCGGATAAAACGAGGAATGGTTCCCCGCTCTGCTTTTTCTGGATGTCGATGTTGCGCCAACCCATCGCTTTGCCGATACCGGTGCCGAATGCCTTGGAAACAGCCTCTTTTGCCGCGAAACGCGCAGCCAGATGGCGCGCCGGAAATTTCATCGAAATCGAATATTTAATCTCGCCGTCGGTAAAAACACGTTGGAGAAAACGGTCGCCAAATCGATCGATGGATCGCTGAATCCGCGCGCACTCGACAAGATCGACGCCAGTACCGATAACGCTCATCCGGGGTAATTTTTCATCGCGGCGAGCATTTCTTTTACCGCAGTTTCAAGCCCAACCCAGACCGCGCGCGATACGATGGAGTGACCAATGTTGAGCTCGGTCAAACATGGAATCTGGTTGATAAGCGCGATATTTTTGTAGTTGATGCCGTGGCCGGCGTTGACCTGGAGATGTGATTCCGCCGCGGCGCGCGCGGCGGCCCGCAATTGTTCCAGTTCTTCCTTTTGGATCTTTTCCGTGAACGCGTTGGCCAAGCTGCCCGTATGCAATTCAACCATTTCTACGCCCAGCTCCGCTGTGGCATCGACTTGCTCCAACGTCGGATCGATGAACAAGCTGACTTTAATGCCAGACGTTTGAAGACGTTTCACCGTCGGTTCCAATGTCTTTCGATGTGCGATGACATCCAGGCCTCCTTCGGTGGTAATTTCTTCACGTTTCTCTGGAACAAGACAGACTTCATCGGGCACGATGCGAAGCACGATATCGATTATTTCCGCCGTATTGCCCATCTCCAGATTCAGTTTGGTCATGATGTTCTGGCGCAGCCGCTCGATATCCCGGTCTTGAATATGGCGGCGATCGGCACGCAAATGGGCCACGATCCCACCAGCTCCTGCTCGCTCACACATTCGCGCCGCGACGAGCGGATCAGGCTCCGCGTTCTTCGATTCCGGCATCGTGGCATACCGCGCCTGCCGCAGCGTTGCTACGTGATCGATGTTGACGCCCAAGCGCAGACCGCTCATTTGATCCGGAAAATTCGATTAATCGCGGCAAAATAGGACTCACTCAATCAACGTGAGCAAGTCAGAAACGAACAAAATCGTAAACCGCCGCTGTCATTCTGAGCGAAGCGAAGAATCTCAGTCTGTTTCCGCCACGACGGCAAACAACACCGGTCAGAGATGTTTCGCTTTCGCTCAACATGACAGAACCGATTCACAGTGGAACTTAGGTGGCCAAGTGCGCAGCTCGAATATGTGAACTCAATTTCAGCGATCGTTCGGGCTTGGCGTATTAGGCGTCTGATTTGTTGAGTGTTGCTCGCTGGTTTCTGACTTCGGCTTCTTTAACGCTTTTTTGGATTTTTGATGGACCGTCGTGGCAGTTTCCTTCGTTTTCTTGCCTACTGTTTCGGCCGTTTCCTTAGTCTTTTTGCCGACAGTCTTGGCGGTCTCCTTCGTTTTTTCTCCAACTGTTTCAGCGGCTTCCTTGGTTTTTTCGCCCGCGGTTTCGAGTCCGTTCTTGACCGTCTCTTCTGCCTTTTTCGCTCCGTGCTTTACGTCTTCTATTGCTCCTTCTTGCGCGAGCGTAACAAGCGCGGTGGCCGCGACCAAAGTAATAACAAGGGTCGTTATCTTCATGCCTGCCTCCTTTTCATTTGTTTTCCCTGTACATAGAAAACGGATGAAGCGCTTCCGGCGCGTGCATCGTGCCGCGCCGGAGGGACCGCTCTATCCTGCTAAAGGCCGCCTAGAGTGCTTGCAACAAATGCGCCGATAAATCGACGCGAGTTTCGCTAATGGAACACCGAAGATGTAAAGCGTTGCGATGAATCCGTAAGCCAAAGTCAAACGCATCCGTCCAACAGTTTCATAGCGCCGCGGGCTCGCCAGGATCCGTTTTTGGCTGCACATCACGCGACCGCGCCGCCGAAGCAGGCGAAAAAACTCCACGTCTTCCATCAGAGGCACTTCCGGAAAACCACCAACGTCCAGGAACGCCGTGCGCCGACAGAACAGCCCATGGTCGCCACACCGCAATCGCAGCAGGATCCCGGCATAATGCGCAAAGCCGTCCGTCAATCGGTAAATGAAGCTTCGCGGCAGACGAATTCGGAAAAAACCTCCCGCGACCTTCGGGTCATTCATGATCTGCTCGATCTCGTGCAAACATCCCCACGGAACCTCGGCATCGACATGGACAAACCAAAGGATGTCGCCGTGTGCGGCACGTGACCCGACATTCATTTGTATCGCGCGGTTACGCTTGCTTACGACAAACTGATCACAAAGACCGCACGCGAGATCCCCCGTGCCGTCGGTACTTCCACCATCAGCGACGATAATTTCAGCGCCAGGTGCTTGCTCGCGCAGGTGTCGAAGAAATTGTCGTATGAGCACCGCCTCATTAAAGACCGGGACAATAATCGAGACCTTCGTTTGAGTACTTTTCACCAATCGGTTGCCACGGATATTAACTCGAGGAATAAAACGGCTGCGTGATGCCTCTCGCAACAAATAGAAGTACGAACCTGCTTGCTGTCTCAGCGACAAGGCCAGAAGGCTAGTGAAGCAATCCGATGCCAAGAATTCCTTTGATGGATTATGTTGGCAGCATAACTGATGAATCGCTTCGCTGAGAAACTGGATGCGCATTCTCTCTCGCTTCGCCGCGCGCGTCCTGAGATCCTTCAAGTGAACGCAGGTAAGCTTTGCAATCTCACCTGCATGCACTGTCACGTGAACGCGGGGCCGAAGCGCAAGGAGATCATGACCCGTGAGACCATTGATCACATCGTCGAATGGCTGGCCAACACGGATATTCCGACCGTCGACTTCACCGGCGGCGCGCCGGAGATGATTCCCGATTTTTGCTATTTCATTGAGCGAGTGAAAGAGCTGCATCCGCCGCGGCATTTGATTGATCGTTGTAATCTGACGATTTTGCTTGAGCTCGCCTACAAAGGTCTCGCCGAGTTTCTAGCGACGAACAAGGTTGAGATTATCGCTTCGATGCCGTGTTATTCGGCGGAAAATGTGAATGCCCAACGCGGAGCTGGCGTTTTCGAAGGGAGCATCAAGGCGCTGCAACTTTTGAATTCGCTAGGCTATGGATGCGACCCGGAATTACCGTTGCATCTCGTTTACAATCCGGTCGGCCCATTTCTGCCACCGGCACAGGAGGAATTGGAGGCCGATTTCAAGCGCGAGCTAGACGCGCATTTCGGCATTGTTTTCAATAAACTCTACACGATTACGAATCTGCCGATCGGCCGCTTTGCGAGTTATCTCCGGCATAACGGTAAACTGGAGGAATATATACAACTGCTTATTGACGCGTTTAATCCAGCAACGATTAGCGGATTGATGTGCCGCAACACCATCAGCGTCGGCTGGCGCGGCGAAGTTTATGATTGCGATTTCAATCAGCAGCTCGGAATGCAATGGTCGAGCAATAGCGGGAGCAAGCCACTCTTTCTCTGGAATATCGATCTGAACTCGCTGGAGGGTCGCGAGGTCATGACAGGCGATCATTGCTTTGGTTGCACCGCGGGCGCGGGCTCAACCTGCGGCGGCGCCATTGTTGACGGCTAGGTCGACACAGCTGAATTATGCAGACCGTCCTTGTACAGCAACACGCCGTTGGAGTCATGAAATCGCCCTACCGTTTGCCGGGTGCTGCCGATGTATGGCTCCGGTTAATTTGCATGTTCTTTTATGTATCGAGTAGCTCGGCACAACAGGAGCTACCAGTATGCCACATAATCACTACCGGCGGCATGATCGCAATGAAGATCGATCCTGTTAAGAACGCGCCTGTTCCCACTCTATCTGGGGAGGATCTTGTGGCCACGATTCCCGCGCTACGAAAGGTGGCAAAAGTCGAGGTAGAAGATCTGTTCAACGTACCGGGCGCACATATGGATCCAGAGCGCTGGGGTTCCATATATAAGGCTGTCACCAAAGCACTAGCTCGATCAGAGGTTGCAGGAGTGATTGTGACACATGGTACGGACACCTTGGAGGAGACGGCCTACCTTTTAGACCTGACAGTCTCAAGCGAGAAGCCAATTGTGTTGGTTGGCGCACTGCGGAACGCTTCCGAACAAGATTTCGATGGACCTCGCAATCTTCTGAATGCAGGTCGCGTTTGTGTGTCACCTCAAGCGCGCGGCAAAGGAGCGATGATCGTGTTGAACAACCAAATCAACGCTGCACGAGAAGGTACCAAGACGCACGCTTCAGACGTTGAAACGTTCAAATCTGGGGACTTCGGCTTCCTGGGCGCAGTTGATCAAGATCGGGTAATTTTCTCGCGCGCACCTTCGCGTCGTCAGCACATCACGCTCAACGATGAGCGGCTGCCCCGTGTTGACATTATCTCCATGTACACCGGCGCGGACGGCAGTCTGGTCCGTGCGGCTATGGCGGGAGGAGCAAAGGGCGTTGTGATCCAAGCGTTCGGATTGGGCAACGTCAACATTCCGATGTTCGACGCTATTAAGGAAGCGATCGACAACGGCATTGTGACCGTCATTTCGACGCGCGTACCAAACGGTCGAGTGCTGCCCAGCCATGGATATAAGGGTGGCGGCAAAACGCTCAAGGACGCGGGCGCAATCTTTGCCGACAACCTTTCACCACAGAAAGCCAGAATTCTACTGATGCTTGCGCTTCAGACGACGTCTAATCGCGAGGAAATTCAGAAGCTGTTTGATCGATAGTCGAAGCCCAAGGTTTCGACCCGACAACAACGCGTGCTGGCATCATTAGGACGAATTCGTTTCCACTCGCATATCTCCTGACTCCGCAAATCGAGGCGAGTTTCATACGCGGACCCCTAACTGATTAAGCGAGCGGTCGCGTCGCAGAGGTAGCAGGCAGCAATCGCGCCAGACCAAACTCGGCATGGATCAATTGCGCAGCGCGTTCCGCGTCTTTCTCATCGATGATGACTGCAATCTTGATTTCCGAAGTGGAAACCAGCTGGATGTTGATCCCGCTTTTCCCCAGGCATTCGAACATTCGCGCTGCTACCCCCGAGTGCGACCGCATTCCGATTCCGACCACGCTCAGCTTTGCCACGCCCGCTGCGGTGTTCAACCGCTTCGCGCCAATCTGGCCAATCACCGGCATCAGGATTGTACGGGCGTTTTCCAGTTCGTCCTCATGAATCGTAAACGAAACGTCGGTTGTTCCGCCAATCGATGCGTTTTGCACGATCATGTCGACGATGATGTGCGCTGCGGCGATATTCGAAAAAATTCGGGCAGCCATCCCCGGTTCGTCACGCACACCGGCGATGCTGAGTTTTGCCTGGTGCCGATCGAGACTGATTCCCCGAACCAGTACGTCTTCCATGCTGGGAGTCTCTTCTTTGGCAATTGTCCCTCGCCTCTTAGTAAAGCTCGACCGCACTTCGAATTCGACGCCGAATTTTTTAGCAAACTCTACCGCGCGAGACTGCATCACCTTGGCGCCGCTACCCGCCATCTCGAGCATCTCGTCGTACGCAATCTCGCTGACTTTTTTCGCGTCGAGGACAACGCGCGGATCGCAGGTGAACACACCATCGACATCGGTAAAAATCTGGCAGGCGTCGGCGTTCAATGCCCCCGCCAGCGCAATGGCGGTTAAGTCCGAGCCGCCGCGACCCAGGGTGGTCGTATCTCCTTCCGGTGTCTGACCCTGAAAACCGGCCACGATTACGATGTAATCCTCCGACAGCATCTCGTGAATCTGTTTTGGACTGATGTTCGCGATGCGCGCCTTGGTATGATGATGGTCGGTCAAGATTCCTGCCTGAGTGCCGCTCAGCGAGATAGCTGTTCCACCCAGAGCGTTCACGGCCATTGCAGTCAAGGCGCTGGCAGCACCTTCGCCAGTGGCAAGCAAGATATCGAGCTCGCGTTCTGTCGGGTTCGGCGAGACAGCTTTTGCAAGCTTGATTAACTGATCGGTTACTCCTGCCATCGCGGAGATGACTGCTACGACCCGACTGCCCTTACGCTGCGTCTCGATAATTCGGCGCGCCACGTTACAAATTCGCTCCGGCGTCGCGACGGAAGTGCCGCCATATTTTTGAACGATCAGACGCATCGCAGGATTAGATTATGAAACAGGAACGCGAACTCCAACGCAAACCTGGCATCTCGCATCGCAGCCATTACGACACAGCACCAGGGCTATAGATCAATCGCGCGCTGCACAGCGCTCAGAGTCGCTGGAACAGATCTTAATTCCTTTATCTGCGCAGTGATTACCTCGGGATCCTTCAATCCATGTCCGGTGACGGTGCAAACAATTCGGCTCTCCTCCGGAATTTTCTGAAATGAATACGCCGCCTCTTTTGATTCCCGGCATTTAAAAAGCCCGGCAATGGAGGCCGCACTTGCCGGTTCGACAAAAATTCCCTCGTGCTGTGCCAGCCAGGTCTGCGCCGCAAGAATCTCTTCGTCACTAACAACATCAATCGCGCCGCGCGATTCGGTGATTGCGGCCTGAGCCTGTTTCCAACTTGCTGGATTGCCGATGCGAATCGCCGACGCGACAGTCTCCGGTTTTTCGACGACCCGATTGTAAAAAATTGGGGCAGCGCCTGCGGCTTGAAAGCCAATCATCGCTGGCAATTTCGTCGACCGTCCAAGCCCGTGATATTCTCGATAGCCGGCCCAGTACGCAGTGATGTTTCCGGCATTGCCCACGGGCAACAGATGAAAATCAGGCGCGTCGCCGAAGACGTCGACAATTTCGAACGCGGCGGTCTTCTGTCCAGCGATCCGATCGGGATTAATTGAATTCACGATGGCAAAATCGCCGGCCTCGCCGAGCTCACGCACGAGTCGCAGTGCATCGTCAAAATTGCCATCGATCGCGACGATTTTCGCTCCGTAAGCAAACGCTTGCAGCAATTTTCCCGTCGCAATTTTTCCCGCAGGCAAAATCACGACGCATGAAATTCCTGCGCGCGCTGCATAGGCCGCCGCCGACGCTGAAGTGTTCCCTGTAGAAGCACAAATCAGGGCAGTCGCGCCTCGCTCGATCGCCTTCGATACGGCCAGGGTCATGCCGCGATCCTTAAACGAACCCGTCGGGTTAACGCCTTCGTTCTTGACGAAAAGCGCGCGACCGACGCGTTTGCTCAATTGTGGGCAAAACACCAGCGGCGTATTCCCCTCGCCCAGGGAGACAATCGGCGTCGATTCAGCAACAGGAAGATATTGGCGGTAATGCTCGATCACACCCAATTTTGATGTTGTCCTTTCCGTGTGCATTTTCTATTCGAAGCAAATCCGTTTGATTGTCGATCTGTAAGTGCCGTGTAAGATCATGCCGTATGCCTGTGCTCAGCAAGGAAGATAAGCTGCGACTCTTAACCACGATCCTGGAGAGTCGTCACGCAGATCTGCGGGAACAGAACCTGAATCGTCAGGGCAAAGGACATTTTCATGTTTCTGGAATGGGCCACGAGGCGCTCGCGGCGGTCTCGATCCAAATGGAACCGGACGATTACATCGTACCGTATTATCGCGACCGCGGTCTTGTTCTCGGGCGCGGCATGACAACGCGCCAGCTTGGCCTCGAATATTTTGCAAAGCGCAATACCGGAAGCGGCGGCCGGCAGATGCCATCGCATTACAGCAATGCGGACCTGCATATCTGGAGCGTGCCGACTCCGACCGGTTCGCAGTTACTTCCTGCGTGTGGCATGGCCTGGGGCATTCAGCTCGATGGCAAAAAAAATCTTGTTGTCACGACGGTCGGCGATGCCGCAACGCGCCAGGGAGATTTTTTTGAGGCGCTCTGTTTCGCAAAGGAGAAGAAACTTCCCATGCTCTTCCTCGTCGAAGACAACGGCTACGGCATCAGCATGCCGACGCGCAAGAACAATCCGCTCGCTCTCAACGTTCTCGAACCTGACAACTGGCGCCGAATTGAAGGACAAGATGTCCAGCAGGTTTATGATGCCACGGCGGAAGCATTCGAGAAAATTCGCGCCGGAGGCGGGCCATTCTTTTTTTGGATCAGAATGGACCGCCTTTCCAGCCACACCAGCTCCGATGATCAGAAGCTTTATCGCAGCGCCGAAGAATTGCAGACGCTTGAAAAATCAGACCCACTCAAGTGCTGGAAAGATCAACTGATTCAGGAAGGCGTGATCACCGCTGAGGAATTCGCGAAGCTCGACAATGATGTTAAGGAGCGCGTTCGAAGCGAGTATGCGGAGGCGGAAAAAGCCGAGGATCCATCGCCTAAGGAGTTACTTGCCAACGTTAGCAAATCACCTCCAAAGATTGACAAGGAGATTCTCCCGCCTGGGAAATATCGCATCGGCGATACGGTGAATAAGACATTGCGCGCCGGTCTGGAGGAAGATCCGAGGCGAGTGATCTTTGGCGAAGACATCGAAGATCCGAAAGGCGGTGTGTTCCGTCTCACACAAAAGCTTTCAACCGAGTTTCCAAAACAGGTGTTCAATTCGCCTCTTGCTGAATCGACGATTCTCGGTGTCGCTTGCGGTCTGGCAGCGTACGGCAAGCGCCCGGTCTTTGAGCTGCAATTTATTGATTTCATTTATCCGGGGTTCAACCAGCTGGTCACAAACATCTCGAATTTGCGCTGGCGATCGTTCGGCAATTGGAAATGCCCGGCGGTGATTTATGCGCCATATGGAGCTTATCTGCCTGGCGGAAGCTTGTGGCACAGCCAGGCGAACGAATCAGCGCTCGCTCACTATCCCGGTCTGAACATTGTAATCCCGAGTACGCCAGCTGATGCCGCCGGATTGGTATGGACAGCGATGCATGGTGAGGATCCGGTCATCGTTCTGATACCGAAACATCTCCTTTGGGCAGAACACCAATATGCGGAACCCATTCGCGCTGTTCCCTTGGGGCAGGCGCGCAAGTTACGCAATGGCTCCGATGTCACGGTGGTTGCTTGGGGCAACACCGTCGAAAAGTCGCTCGAGGCTTTAGATAAAATCGACAATGGGATTAGCATCGAGCTGATTGATCTGCGTTCCATCGTTCCATGGGACAAACCGGCAATTGAGGAATCCGTGCGCAAGACTCGCCGGCTGGTGGTGGTTCAGGAGGACACCGAAAATTGTAGTGTCGGTCAGATGTTGATTTCTCACATCGCGAGTGCGCCCGAGCTATGGAACGAAATGATCAGCCCGCCGGTTCTTGTGAGTAAGGCAAACGTCATGATCGGTTACAACCCGATTTATGAGTACGTGGCGTTACCAGACGTCGAACGGATCGTCTCCGCAATTCAGCGCTCGATCCAAGCCGGACACGAACGCGCGGTTGTAGCCGCGGGCGCCGACCGCGGCCGCTTCGTTCCGAGCCTGGAGCATGTCCCGCCGGTGTCAGCGCCGCCGGCTACAGCGGAAACCGGCGAAAAACGGATACAAAGCATCACCGTTCCAGTCATGGGCGAAGGAATTCGCAATGCAAAAGTCGTCTCGCTTTTGAAAAATCCCGGCGACACGATCGCGCTCGATGATGAGCTCTGCGAAGTGGAGACCGATAAAGCCGTTTATCCCATTCAGTCGTCCTTTGCCGGCGTGATGGGTGAATGGAAAACAAAGGTAGGCGACACGGTCGAGATCGGTCAGGAGCTTGGCACGATCGTATCCGCCGAGCCATCGTTTGCCGACCAGTTTCAAGAAGCAGCTGAGGAATCGGTGGCTGGTGCTGTAGCCGCAGGCGCTGATCGCGGCCTCTCAGTGTCCCCACGCGAGTTCACGCGGCCGGGGTCACCGACCCCGGCTACAGTGATCGAACCTGCACTTTCACCAACGATCACGCGCAAGCTCATTCACGTGATCCCTGCCAACTTGCAGATCGATGCGCGATGGGACGCAATTCGCAAGACGCGCGATACAGCGAAAAAGAAAAATGGAAAACATACACCTTCTCCTTCCGCGATGATCGCGTGGGCAGTAGTGCGAGCCATGGAAAGGCACCCACCTTTCCGTCGTCTCATTTTGGAAGACGAGCGTATCGTCGAGAACGAAAATTTCGATCTGGGTATCGCAGTAGCGATGGAGGGCGATCGCCTGGCAACAGCAGTGATTGTTGATTCGAACAAGAAGACTTGGCCGGAATTCGTAAAGACCTACAACGAAACCGTCGATGCTACTCGCGGCGGCCGTGTCGACGCGATGAACGCCCCGGTTGTGATAACCAGTCTGGGCGCATTTGGGGTAAAGTCCGGCGCGCCTATCGTTGTGCCGCCCTCCGTCGGCACGCTTTTCGTCGGCATCGCTCATCGCGAATTGATTCCAAACGGGAAGAAAAACGAAAGCGCGGAAGTCATCACGCTTTCGCTTACGTTCGATCATCGCGTGGTAAACGGCGCCGGTGCAGCCAGCTTCGCGAACGAAATTAAGAAGCAAATCGAAGGATTTAAAATTCCAACAGCAGAGAAACAGGCAGTTTCGGCTTAATTGGCGGTTGCGAGGACTAGCAAAGGTCTGCTGCGCAAGAAGCCCAGATTTCGCGGCTACATCCAGCAAGGGCGTACGCTTAGTAGCTTTATTTCACGGTCGCCACACTGCGGCCGCAGCAGCGTAGCGGCTCATCCCTATGTGACGGTTTCGCTGCCGGCCACGCCGTAGGGACGGCGATGGCCGGTGCGAGCGTGGCGCTTATGCGTTTGAGGTAGGTGCGCTGCGCGGTAGACAACTATCGGGCTGCGGCTGTGCCAGCGGCCATCACCGGCGAGATTGGCGTTTTGGAGAAACGCCATACAATTCATCGTGTAATCTCGCGCCATGACCACAGCCAACAAGATCACCGTCGTCCGGATTTTGATGATTCCGGCTTTTGTGACAATGGCCATTTATTACGGCGAGAGCATCCACCATGGCACGCCGCTTGAATGGATGCGTTATACTGCGATTGCCATTTTCGTGCTCGCTGCCCTCAGTGATGGCTTGGACGGTTACGTTGCGCGCCATTACAACCAGAGGAGTTCGCTGGGCGTCATTCTCGATCCGCTCGCCGATAAGGGCCTGCTTTTGAGCGGCATCATTACGCTGAGCATCAGCAACTGGAGCGACATTGATCCTGATTATGGGAGGTTCCCGGCGTGGTTTCCGGTTCTCGTCATCTCGCGTGACGTTGTAATCCTGGTAGGCGCAATGGTCCTTTATTTGCTCAATGGCAAAGTGCACGTGAAACCAAATTGGACAGGAAAAGTGGCGACCGTTTTGCAGATGATCGCGATTGGATGGGTGATGCTACAGCTTCACTTTCTTCCGCTGCTCTATGTCGTTATCGCAGCCGGCGTGTTCACATTCATCTCAGGAATCGTTTACGTCACCGACGGGGTGCGCCAGTTGCAAGCCGAAGGCCACGCGCATGCCACAAAACAGTGAGATCGACGTTTCCGCATAATGAACGACGCTGCGAACAAGCTTCCCGCCGTTGCCATCGTGGGCCGGCCAAACGTGGGCAAATCTGCCCTATTCAATCGTCTGATCCGGCGAAAAATTGCCATCGTTCACGACCAGCCTGGAATTACGCGAGATAGGATTTCCGCGGTTTGCGCGAGCGGCACACGGCCTTTTGTTCTTTGGGACACGGGCGGGATTTTTGGCGCCGGTGAAGCAGAACTGACTGCGCAGGTTCGCCGCGCCGCCGAGGAAGCGTTTTGCGACAGCGATCTTTTGCTTTTCGTTGTTGATGCAAAAGAAGGTTTGTCGCCGATCGACGCAGAGTTTGCGCGCGCTCTGCGCAAATCTCAAAAGCCCGTGGTCCTGGTGATCAACAAGATCGACAATGAAAAACATGATCCGCTTGCAGCGGAGTTCGATTCGTTAGGCTTCAGGTCGAATGTTTTGATCAGCGCGGAACATGATCGGGGCATCTCGGATTTGTCAGACGCAATTGATCGACTTCTTCCCTCGCCCGCTGTTGATTCACGATTCACGGTTCACGAGTCACTCGCGGTCGCGATCCTCGGCCGACCAAACGTGGGAAAATCTTCACTGATCAATTCAATCGTGCGCAGCGAACGCTCTATTGTGAGTGAATTGCCAGGAACCACGCGCGATGCCGTTGACGTTCTTTATCAACGCGACGGGCGCGCGTTCGTTTTCATCGACACGGCGGGAATCCGCCGACGCGGCAAGCAATCAACTTCAGTTGAGATCTTCAGTGTGATGCGCGCAGAACGGAGCATCCGCCGCGCCGACCTTTGCGTTCTCATTGTTGATCTCACGGCGGGCGTAACTGCACAGGACAAACGAATCGCTGGATTAATTCAAGCGGCACGGAAGCCGGCGATCATTATTTTGAACAAATGGGACTTGGTTAAACCAAACCGCGATCAAAAGCAGGTCATCACTAAACTGGTCGAGACTGCGCGCCAGCGAATTTTCTTTCTGGATTATGCGCCAGTTCTAATTACGTCGTCGTTAACTGGAGAACACGTCAGCAAATTGTTTGGGTCGATCGAAAAGATCCAACGCGCTGCGCGGGAGCATGTCGGCACAGGAGTTCTAAACCGATTACTGCGACAGGCATTTGAAGCGAACCCGCCAGCGACCATCAGATCGCGGCGCCTCAAACTCTTTTATGCTGCCCAATCGAAAGGGAAAGAAGATCAACAGCTGCAACCCCCGGAGTTCGCCCTTTTCGTAAACGATCCTCGTTTACTGAGTCAAACGTACGAGCGCTACCTTGAATCTTTCATTCGCCGGACGCAACCTTTTCCAGGGTTGCCGATCATTCTAACGCTGCGTCCCCGCGCGCAGAGTGCGACGCCAGCATCGCGGTTGCGAGCAAAATAGATTTCGGGCCGTTACGAGATAAATCACTCCGGCTCCTGGCGATACGGAACATTTTCACGAAGTGATCCAAGAATGCTTTCGCTCAGCTTGACAGCATTATTATCGCCGGAGGAGCGCGCGCGATTGAGCGCTTCTTCGGCCACACTGATTGCGAGCGGAAAATCTCCCGCCTCAGCATAAGCCGCAGCGAGCGTGTCGAGAAGAGCCGGGATCCGGCGCTCCGTCAGAGCGCAAGCACGCTCGGCCAGGCGAACTGCTTCATTCCCATCGCGCGATTTCGAATCGGGATACGTTGCAAGCAACCACGCGAGTTCGTCCAGCATTCGCGGCGAGTCCGGGGCATTTGCAGCGATCTCGCGCAACCGCTGCAATCCATCGGGCTCCTTGGTCAACAATAATAGAATCTGCCGTAGTTTTGCATGAACTTCTTCGACGTCTGGCCGCAAAAGCATCACGTAACCGAAGTGTTGCGCTCCCGAAACCAGATCGCCTTTTTCGGCCAGAGCCGAACCTAATTCGGAATGGGCAGCTGCATCATAAGGGGTCACGGCCAGCCATTCGCGCCCAATATCGGCCACTTCGGCGCCGCGGCGTGATTCGAAAAGACAGTTAATCAGGACCTGATACGCAAAAGAATTCTCAGGACCGAGCTCGATGGCCCGGCGCGCTTCCACGATTGCGCGCTCCAGATCGCTGCGCCTGGCCGAAACAGCCAGATCCAAGTGGGCGACAGAATCGGCCGGATTCAGTTCAACCGCCCTTTCGGCTTCCTTAATAGCTTCCTCGTCCTGGCCTAGCTCGCTTAAGCCCAATGCGTGAAAGCCTCGCGCGGTTGCATTCGAGGGATCTGCTTCTACAGCTTTAAGCGCTTCGGCGGCCGCGTGGTCGATCTTGCCCTGGGTGCCCAGAGCTTTTGCAGCACACAGATGTTGCTCAACCGAAGGAACAATCCAGTAAGTGGCGAAACTATTCATCGCCCAAATCAAGATAAGCATACCGAGAACAAATCGCAGCCGTCCGCCCCCGTGGGTCACCGTTTCCCAACCCAGCGCACCAAAGAAACAGAGTGGCGTGAGAGCCGACAAGCCGTAGAACGCTTTTGCTTGAGCGTAAGAGGGAACTTTTAGAGTCATGAAAACCAAGCCGAGCACGATTACCGCACCGAAACCGAGTAATAGGAACAATTCGCTGGAAGGTTTTCGAATAAATCGAACGACCGCGGCCACCGTGCCTATGAGAATCACCGCCGTAGGAATGAGCGCCCACAAATAACCGGCCACCAACGGCTGTTGGTTCCAGGCGACCGTCAAGCTCGACGCGCCGCCGCACAACGCGTCGCCCCACAGCGTGGAATAGATTCCATCGGCAAAACCAGCGAAACCGCTGAAGAGTGGATGCAGCAACGATCGGCCGAAACGGAGGTAATCAGCTGCAGTGTGGTAACCGGGGTCTTGCCACCACGTGAACCCGCTGACTACATCCCAGTTGCCAAGCAACGGCGTGCCAAACTTCAGCCAGATGCGCGTGTAATGCCATCCGCACACAGCCAAACAAATCGCGAGAAGTAGCCCGAGACTGCGCAATAAGGTTGTGATTGGCGCCCGCGCGTATGCAAGCTTACTCGCGATGGCACCGCATACGACTGGCAGCAATAAAATCGCGGTCGCCTTCGCCAGCATCGCTGCGCCAAGCGCCAATCCGAGCCAGGCGAACTGCGACACACGCGGCGCGTTGCTTTTCAGCAGACGCAAACACAAATATAGCGCCACGGTGGCCAGAGCAGCTGCCAGAATTTCATTCGTCACATAGTGCGCGAGATACAAATGCATCGGCAAAAATGCCGCCAGAAGAGTCCGACGAGTGCGGTTCGCGCGGAAAACAAGAGCCGTAAGCTCAGAAAAACAAAAACCAATTGGGCGATGCCCAGGAATGCGCCGATCAAGCGCAGCACTAAAATCGACGTCGTATCGTTGATTGACAGTTTACACGCTGAAAGGCTCGCCGCAGCGATCAAGTAATAGAGTGGCGGCTGATACATTTCCCAGCCTTCATTCGGCAACGGCAGTGCCCGATGTTCCTGGATATAGTTGATGTATTTGAGATGCTCGTCTGAATCGAAGCCAACGTGGAACGGCAAGAACCGCGCGTTGTTCCAGAATAATAGCAACCACAGGCCGGCAATGAGGACCAGTGGCATTTGTTCCAGCCATCGTGGTGTGGACTTGTTAAGGCTAACGCGCCAGAGAAAGACGGCTACAGAAGCGATTGCAATAAGAACAATCAAGAAGGGCCAAGATTTTTTCGCGACAGCAAGTGTTCCTTTGCTGCTGGCAATGGAATTGCCGGCCCCGGGAGTCTTCGCTAACGCGGCCAATGCGGCATGACGCCACGAAGAACCGGCGAACGACGCTTCCCAACTTTCATCGCTGCGCAAGCTTAGTTGATCCGTAGTCAAAACGAGCCAAAGCGCTGGCGGGCCATTATGGTTAAAGACGCGTACCTCGATTACGTTCGTGCCGGCCTGCAATTGGTCACCGACCTCTGCGGTCGCAATCTGCTTCCAGTTGCGATTCGGCGGAAAGCTTACGGCGATGCCGTTGATTTTCACGTCGGCGCGCCGCATTCCGCGAACGCTCAAACGCGCTGTCGTCGGTCGATCCGTCAGAGCAAACTCGCGGCGGAATGTTGCGTCGAGACTGGCAAACCAATGTACGTGTGCATCAACTGCAGCAGGAAAAACTATCCACTGTGCCCGTCTATCGCGGCTCAAAAAATTGATTGCCGGATCATTTCGCGCGATCCATACCAGAACGGACATCGCGAGGGCAGCAAGTGCGACTATCCAAATTGCTCGATGCCACGGCTTGATAACGAACATTGCGCTCTAACGTTTAGCATCATTCTGGCGCTGCGCTCACGCGCGAAGACCGGAAGGAGGCATTGTATTCGCGAGTGAAATGAACAGAAAGTCAGCAGGTTGCGGCACGTTTGATCGAACATTCCCCCTGCCTTACCTGTCTGACGAGACCGTATGAAATCGACGCAGGAAATTACGCAGGAAGTTCGGGAGCTGGGCCAATGGATTCCAGGGCTCCGCCAACAGGTCGGTCACGTTGTCATAGGCCAAAAATATTTGGTGGATCGCCTTTTACTCGGGCTGCTCGCTAATGGTCATCTCCTGCTCGAAGGCGTTCCGGGGCTAGCTAAGACGCTCACAGTGAAAACGATGGCCTCCTGCATCCAGACCGGTTTTCAAAGGTTGCAATTTACCCCAGACCTTTTGCCTGCGGATCTAATCGGCACCCTCATTTATAATCCGCGGACAGGGGAATTTACTACCAAGCTCGGCCCGATCTTTTCCAATCTAATCCTGGCCGACGAAATCAATCGCGCACCGGCCAAGGTACAGAGCGCGTTGCTTGAGGCGATGCAAGAGCGGCAGGTGACGATTGGCGAGCAGACCTATCCCCTCTCCGATCCGTTTCTTGTTTTGGCGACGCAAAACCCGATTGAACAAGAGGGCACGTACCAATTGCCAGAGGCACAGCTCGACCGCTTCATGTTCAAATTGAACATTGGTTATCCGCAAAAGTCTGAGGAGCGAAACATTCTCGACTTGATGGCGACTTCGGCGCCGGATTTGCGAGTTGATCCAGTGGTTGACCCCAGGCAGATCATCGCCGCACGCAGTGTGGTCAACAGCATTTACATCGATGATCGCGTAAAGGACTACATTGTGGACGTCGTCTGGGCCACGCGCGAGTCCGCAGCCTACAATCTGCGACTCGAAGGACTTATTCGATACGGAGCTTCGCCACGTGCGACGATTTATCTTGCGCTCGGCGCTCGGGCCCACGCGTTTCTCAACGGCCGCGGTTACGTCACTCCACAGGACGTAAAGAGCATCGGCCCTGACGTGCTGCGACATCGCATTATCGTCAGTTACGAAGCCGAGGCGGAGGCAGTTACTAGCGAGACGATTATTGAGAGGATCTTTGCTGGATTGCCGGTGCCGTGACGCCCAAGTGAGAGGTGATTTGTGAGAAGTGAGAGGTGTCGATGGCTATCGCAAGATCGTTTCGTGATCTAAATGTTTATCGGGAAGCCCGAGAAACTGCGCAGAAGATTTTTGAGCTCAGTCGCGAATTTCCAGCTGAAGAGCGTTACTCACTGACTGATCAAATTCGCCGAAGTTCACGCGCAGTGAAAGCGATGATTGCCGAAGCCTGGGGGCGGCGGCGTTACAAAGCAGTGTTTGTTAATAAACTTGATGAAGCGCTTGGCGAAGCGACAGAGACGGAGTCCTGGCTGGACGATGCGCGCGACGCGCAGTATCTCTCGACCGAGGAATTCAACGCGCTCGACTCCAAATACATTTCGATCGGTCAAATGCTTTCACGCATGATCGATCGCGCCGACGATTTCTGTAAGCACCCTCCGGCGACAGATTATCGAGCGATTCCACGCGTGGAAGAAATGGAGTCGACCTGCGAACAGTCATCCAGCATCGAAGAGTTCTTTGCTTAACCACTTCTCACCTCTCACCGATCACTTCTCACACGTAATGGAAGCAGCTGAGATACTCAAAAAGATCAGGACTCTCGAGATCAAAACACGAGGGCTCGTCGAGACCGCTTTCGCTGGCGATTACCACAGTGTGTTCAAAGGCCGGGGAATGAATTTTGAAGACGTGCGGGAGTACCAGCCCGGCGATGAAATTCGCGCGATCGACTGGAATGTGACGGCACGGATGGGCAACGCGTTTGTGAAAAAATTTACAGAAGAACGCGAGCTAACTGTAATGCTGGTTGTGGATGTCAGCGCATCGGGAAACTTCGGGAGCACAACGCAGTCAAAACGAGAACTGGCCGCCGAAGTCGCGTGCTTGCTCGCTTTCAGCGCGATTAGGAACAATGACAAGGTCGGGCTCATCCTCTTCACCGATCGCGTTGAGCTTTTTATTCCTCCAAAGAAAGGCCGCTCTCATACGCTACGACTTATCCGAGAGATTTTGTTTTTCGAACCAAAGGGGCGCGGCACAGAGCCCTCGCTGGCCCTTGACTATTTGAATAAAATTGTCACACGTCGCGCCGTAGTTTTCTTCGTTTCGGATTTTCAGGCGCCCGATTTTTCGCGAGCGCTGGCAGTGAGTGGACGGCGGCACGATTTCGTGGCCATCCATATTCACGATGAACGAGAAAGGGCATTGCCAAATATCGGCATCATCACCTTGGAAGACGCCGAGACCGGCGATCAAATTGAGATCAACACGGCTGATCGGACAACGCGAGCGCGTTTTAGCGGGCTTGTGGATGAACGCGAGCAAGAGCTTGCGCGCGTGCTGCGCCGGAACAATATCGACGCGATCGCTCTGCAAACCGGCAAAGACTATCTTCCGCAGCTGCGCTCCTTTTTTAAACAACGCGAGCGCCGCATTCGTGTTCGATGAGGGGATCGCAGGAGTGATCGAGTAATGAAATGAATTCGCCTGCCAGTACTCCGCTACTCCATTACTCCATTACTCCTTTGCTGTTGGCTGAGGAGTTTCACGATATTGCGCCGCCGATCGATTACTCGCTGATTTCGCCGTGGCTGATTTTTCTCGGAGTGTTCGTCTTGCTCACGGCCATCGGTCTGATTGTGTGGTTTGTTGCGAAATCTTTTCGGCGCCCAACGCCGCCTCAACCACCGCGCGAGCGCGCACTGGCATTGCTTGAGCAAATACGGACGCAGATCACAGCGATTAATCCATATCGCTTCAGCATCCGTGTGTCCGACATTCTCAGGCGCTATGTGACGGAACAGTTCGGGTTGCCCGTCACGCGGCAAACCTCCGTCGAGTTTTTGAATGGACTCAGAGATACATCGCCGTTCTCCGAAGACGAAAAATCGCTGCTCGAAGATTTTTTGAACCGCTGCGACCTGATCAAGTTTGCAAGGTACGAGGCAACAACTTCAGACAGTGAATTGTTACTTGAGGAAGCGATCCGCTTTGTGAAAGGAGGTCAACCATGTTTGATTGGTTCACAGGACATAGCGCGTTGACCTTCGCGCATCCGTGGCTGCTTCGTGTTGCTCCTCGCAGTTCCGTTGCTCGCGTATTTGCGTGGAAAACGCGGGCCAGCCGCTGCGCTGACTTTTTCATCCACGGCAAGCCTTCGGGCGATCGGGAAGCAAAGCGCCGCGCGTGCAGGCAAAATCCTGCGAACGCTGCTTCTCGCTTCGATTGCGGTCTTCGTGATTGCGCTCGCGCGTCCGCAACTCGGCAAGAGTCTTACCCAGATCGAGGCGAGCGGAATCGACATTATGCTCGTGCTGGATGTCTCCGGATCCATGCTGACGAAGGATTTTACAATCGGCGGACAAGAAGCGACGCGTGTCGATGCGATTCGCGAAGTCACACGTAAATTTATCGAAGGCCGGCCAAACGATCGAATCGGGATCATCGCATTCGCAGGTCGTCCGTATGTCGTGAGCCCGATGACACTGGATCACGATTGGCTCCTGCAAAACCTGGATCGAGTGCGGATTGGACTGGTCGAGGATGGCACTGCCATTGGATCGGCCATGGCAGCAGCCGCCAACCGATTAAATGACAAACGTTCGAAAAGTCGCGTGCTGGTGCTCCTTACCGACGGAGAAAATAATGCTGGTAAAATTCCACCAAACACTGCGGCGGAGGCAGTCAAAGCGTTAAAGATCCACCTGTATGCAATCGGCGCAGGAATCAACGGAATCGCCCCCGCACCGATATTCACTGCCAGAGGACCATTAACAGATGCATTAGGGAACATTCTGTATGAAAACCAGCGCGTGGAATTTAACGAGGCCGGTCTGAGCGAAGTGGCTAAAATTGCGGGCGGCAAATTTTTCCGGGCGACCGATACCGAATCACTGGACCAAATTTATAACGACATAGACAAGCTGGAGAAATCGACGGTTAGCGTAAAAAAATATCAACAGTACCGCGACTTGTTTCCGCTGTGTCTGATGAGCGGTTGCGGGCTATTGCTGGCCCAGATTTTGTTGTCGCAAACCATCTGGAAAAAGCTGCCATGAAAAGAAGGCATTTAAGCGTTGAACCGTTGAAGCGTTCACCCTGTCATGTTGAGCGAAGCGAAACATCTCAGATTACCATCTTAGCGCGTTGCCGGAGAAATAGTCAGAGATTCTTCGCTTCGCTCAGAATGACAATGATGTTCACGGCCGCTTTAACGTTTCAACCCTTCAACGTCTTAACGAAAACATGACTTTCGGCGCGCCACAATGGCTTTGGGGATTGTTTCTGATCCCGCTTCTGATTGCGCTGTTCATTCGCTCAGAACGCCGCGGGCTCAAACGATTGCAGGAATTCGTTTCGGCGCGGCTGCTGCCTCAACTTGCTGGAACGGTGAACCGTCCTCGTCGGATATTAAGATTTGCGTCGCAGTTGCTCGGTCTTGCTTTGGCCATTGTCAGTCTGGCGCAACCGCGCTGGGGCTACACGTTTGAAGACGTGAAACGCAAGGGTCTCGATTTACTGATCGCCGTGGATACATCGCGAAGCATGCTTTCCAATGACGTCCAGCCGAGCCGGCTCGATCGCGTCAAGCTCGCAATCCAGGATTTAATCAGTCAGTTGCAGGGCGACCGTGTTGGTCTGATTGCTTTTGCCGGCCGCGCGTTTTTACAGGCTCCTCTGACTATTGACTATGAGGCGGTAGTTGAGGCCGTGAACGATCTGGATACCAAGACGATTCCCGAAGGCGGCACCAATATCTCGAGCGCAATTACTCTCGCCACGCAGAGTTTCGGTAAAAGCGCCATTGGGAATCGCACTTTGGTCATCTTCACCGACGGTGAAGAATTAAGTGGGGACGCCGTGAAAACGGCGAAAGAAGCGGCTGACGCCGGTGTTCGAATTTTCACGGTGGGCGTTGGAACACCGCAGGGCTCACTCATTCCGGTGACCGGCGACGATGGTCAAACCAGTTTCGTCAAAGATTCATCCGGCCAAGTCGTTAAATCGAAGCTGGATGATAAACGTTTGCGCGAAATCGCTCAGACTACTGGGGGTTTTTATCTTCACTTGGAAAACGGACCCCGCACGATGCAGCAAATTCAGAATGAGGGCCTGGCAAAAATGCAGGCTGCCGAAATGGATGTGCGCTTGTCGCGTCGACCGATTGAACGTTACGAATGGCCTCTCGGCGCAGCGTTAATCGCTCTCGCACTGTCGATCCTGATCCCCGAACGAAAACGGGCGCGGCAAAAAGCTTACGCTGCCGCGCCTGCTCGCAACGCTGCGCGTGGCGTTGCCGACACGCCTGCCGGGGCTGCGGCTGGAGCCACGCTTCTCGTGATGTTTCTTTCTTCGTCTGCGTTTGCCACCGCGCCAGGCCTCGACGCGTATCGCAGCGGGAAATTCGAAGACGCCTACGGCCAGTTTCAGGAGACGTTAAAGACGCATCCGGAATCGCGCGCAGAGGACAAGCTGCAGTTCGATTCAGGCGCGGCTGCTTACAAACTGAAAGATTACAGCAAGGCGCTGGAATCGTTTAGCCAGGCATTGCTTTCCCAGGATACCGCTTTGCAAAGCAAAGGCCATTATAACCTTGGGAACACACTTTATCAGCGTGGCGAAGCACAAAAGAGCGATGATAAAAAGCTCAGCGACTGGACAAACGCGCTCGATCATTATGAGCAAACGCTCAAGCTCGAGCCGCAAAACAAGGAAGCGAAAGACAATTACGATTACGTAAAGCGGAAGATCGAAGAACTGAAGAATAAAAAACAAGAGCAGCCCTCTCCTTCCCCCTCGCCGCAGCAGAAAAACGAACAGGATAAACAGGACAAGCAGAACAAGCAGGATCAGAAGCAGGACCAGCAACAAAAACAGGAAGAACAACAAAAACAGCAACAACAGAATCAGCAGCAACAACAAGGTCAGGGCGAGCAGCAGCAGAAAGACCAGAAGCAGTCCCAAGATCAGCAGTCACAAGGCCAGTCAGGGAATCAGAAAGACCAACAGCAAAAAAACAATCAGAGCCAGGCGAAGAACGAGCCGCAAAAAAAACAGCAGCAGCCTGGCGAGACTCCTTCTCCCTCTCCAGGCGCCGACAAGCAACAAGGCCAGCAGCCTTCGCCCTCGCCAGGAGAACGGCGAGGTGAAGAATCGCCGAGCCCGGGCGAAGGAGAAAATGAAACGCCCTCACCATCTCCGGGAGAGGGTGAAGAGAACAATAGTACACCTTCCGCGACTCCGGGAGAATCCAAGAAATTCGCGGGTGAGGTGAAGGGAGCTGGCGAAGACAAATCACAGAAGCCGCCTGACAAAAACGCGCAAGTTGCCGAAGCCGAACCCGAAAAGGAGGGCCAGATGAGCGAACGCCAGGCCGAAGCTCTTCTGGAATCGATGAAAGACGAGGAGGCGCGGGTTCAACTTGATGAACGCAGAGCAACGCGCCATGTCTATAAGGACTGGTAAGGCAGGTTCGTCATGTTGAGCCAAGCCGAGATATCCCGTGAATTCGACCGTGTGTTAAGCAACGGGATTCCTCGACGCGCTCGGAATGACGCTTGCGAGATGCACTTTAGGATGTCGACGCCCGGACGAATTTTTATTGCTGTCTTCGGAATAATCGCAACGGCGCAGTTTGCCCATGCTGATTCGCCGAGCGTGACAGCGGTTTTGAATAGCTCGGAAGCTGCGCTGGGCGAAACGGTGCACTTGGAAATTCGAGTCACCGGAGCACGTGGCGCAGACGCGCCGGAGCAGATCATGGTAGACGGTCTCGAAATTCGGCGAACAGGAACGTCACAACGCATCGAGATGAACAACCTCAGTTTAACCTCCAGTGCGATATACGATTATACTGTGATGCCATTGAGAGCGGGAAGATTCACCATCCCGCCTCAAACCATTCGCGTCGGAAACAATTCGCTGCGCACACCGGCGTTGACATTAAACGTCGCGGATTCGCCCGGTCGTTCGTCTGGCGCCCGGCCTGGCCGTGATGCAGCGGCAGCCAGCGCAAACAACCTCGTTTTCGCAGAGTTGATCGTACCAAGCAAGACCGCGTACGTGGGCGAGATCATCCCGGTTCAGATTCGAATGGGATTTGATCCGCGCGTTCGCCCACGGCTCATCGAGCCGCCGGAGATCACGGGACAAGGATTTACCGCGCAGAAGTTGCAGCAGTCTGGGGAAAATACTGAAACGATCAGCGGAAGACTTTATGAGGTCGTGACGTTCAAAACTGCAATCGCTGCGGCGCGCGCGGGAAAATTTGAAATCGGGCCGGTAAAAGCGAAGGCGCAAGTTATCGTTCCTCGCAGGCAGAGCGCGCCACGCTCACGCCCGCGTTCTCCTTTCGACCTGTTCGATCAAGATGACCCATTCTCCGATCCATTCTTCTCGAATCCATTCAGTCAACTTGGGGAGCGCCGCGAGGTGGAGATCAAGAGTGAACCTGTGGCACTTGAGGTAAAGCCATTGCCAAAAAATGCGCCCCCCAGTTTTTCGGGCGCAATTGGAAATTTTACAATGGCGACCGATGCGAATCCAAAGACCGTCCCGGTAGGTGATCCCATCACTGTCACGACTACAATTTCCGGCCGCGGCAATTTTGACCGCGTCAATGCGCCAGTCCTTGAAGACGAGCGCGGCTGGCACAAATATCCGCCGTCATCCAAGTTCAAGCAGGACGATGAGGTCGGTCTCAGTGGCACGAAAACTTTTGAGATGGTGCTTTCGCCGAACGAGAAAAAGCAAGGGCTACCGTTGCTCGCCTTCTCTTACTTCGACCCGGTGAAGGAACGATATGTGACCCTGCACAGCGAGTCGATTCCGATCAATGTACAGGGAGGCGGTTTGCTTGCGCAAAATGCCGGGGCGGCCCAGCCGGCGGCGGCAACTCCGTCCACGTCGACAGCACGACCCCCAGTTCAGTCTTCAGTTAAACCACAGGATATTTTGTATCAACTGACAGAGGCGCCGAAGAAAGCGGAATCGTTCGCGCCGATTTACACACAAAGGGTTTTCTGGGCTGCGCAGTTGATCCCGTTGCTTGCGTTAATTGGATTCGCAGGTTGGAAAATTCGCCGGGCAAGAATTGATAATCGCGAGGCGCAACGAATCGCTGCACTGCGACATGAAACGACTGACCTGATGCATAAGTTGCATCGCAACGACGTATCACCCCGGGAATATTATGCCGAAGCATCCAGAGTCGTTCGCTTAAAAGCCGCTCTGGCGTCAGGAAATCGCCGCATTGATCCAAACATGGTGGATCTGGAGACTGCGGCCGAGACTTTCAAACTTAATAGCGATTCACGCGACCGGCTCCGCCGGTTGTTCGAGCAAAGCGACGAATGGCAATACAGCGGAGCTCATAACGGCCCCGGAAGAATTACTCCTGAAAGCCGGCGTGAGGTGCTGGAGTTGATTGAAAATTTAAGATGAGCAAGGCCATGTGGAAAAGTCATCGAAGACTCCGATTCCGCTTCGAGGGCAAAGCCTGTAGCCACCTCTCTGTGAGATGCGCGACCCACGCGTGCCATTCAGGCTCAGCGCCGCGCTTCGCACGGCGAAGTGGCTACAGCGTAATTCTTTTAAACGCGATTCTCTGGTCATTCGTCGCTGCCTCGACGTTTGCACAAACGGATTTTGACAAAGCAAATCAGGAGTACGCGCAGGGGCATTTCCCGGAAGCGATCTCCGGATACGAGGCACTCGTTCGTGCGGGACAATGGAACGCAAATCTGTTTTACGATCTCGGCAACGCTTATTTTCGCGTCGGCGATTTTGGCCGTGCAATTCTAAACTATGAACGCGCGCTCGCCCTGGAGCGTCATCATCCGGAAGCCACAGCCAATTTGCAGATCGCCCGTGATGAGGCGCACGCGCTTGAGTTGCAGCAGAGCTGGCCGGAGCGTTACTTGCAATTTGCGAGCGTCAATGAGTACAGCATCGCAGCGGCTATCGCTTTTTGGCTCGCAGTGCTTGCGATTGCCATGCTGATCTTTGCGCGTCGCAGATCGGCCACATTGATCGCCACGTTAATGTTTTGCCTGCTGGTCAGCGCCGTGGCGATCTACGCTGTGTATATACTCGAACTTGGGAGCAATGGGAGTGCCCTGGCCATAGTAACGGGCAAGAACGTCCAAGCGCGTCTTGCAACCGCCGATAGTGCGAACAGCGTCCTGGCGTTGCCACCTGGCAGTGAAGTCAAAATCTTGAGCACTCGTGGGGATTGGATATACGCGGCGTTACCGAATACCTTGCGCGGTTGGATCCCGGCCAAAGACGCGGAGCAAGTGCGTTTGTAGATGATCTGCCTGTGTCGCGCATCGCCTCTACTCTTCGCAATACGTAGGCTTGAGATAAATGAAAGCGATGCGAAGACGCATCGCACTCCCAAAGCACTTCGTGCGAAAGCTAACGGCGGCAGCCGCTGCTGTATTCGCGTCAGCTTTCGGAGTACGTGACGCGTTTCCTCGCGTCGCTTTGTCAAAGCTGTAAATTATAGCTGAGAGATTAGGATTCTAGATCGTAAACCATATGAAAGTTGCGGCCGCTCAGATTTCTTGTTCGCTCGGCGATCCAAAAGCCAATCTGCTTAAGGTTCGAGACTTCTCTCGTCGTGCCAGGGATGCTGGCGTGGAACTGATTGTTTTTCCGGAGATGACCGACACGGGTTACTCGATGTCTGTAATCCAAGCTCACGCGAATTCGTGGACCAGTGGTTTCATCCCCGGACTTCAGGAAATCGCCGCGAAGCTTTCAATTGCCATCGTGTGCGGCGTATCGGAGCGGGACGGCACTTCAATTTACAATTCCCTGGTTCTTGTTGATCAACACGGCAAAATCGCTGCGAAATATCGTAAGACGCACCTGTATGCGGTTGCACCCGTTGAAGAACAGAAGTGTTTTGCTTCAGGCGACGCTTTCGCAAGCTTTGCCCTTGGCGATCTGCGGTTTGGCTTCAGTATCTGCTACGATCTCGGTTTCCGGAGATGTACAGGCGCCTTGTGGTCGATCAAAATGTCGGCGCTTTTATTGTCTCTTCCGCCTGGCCGTTCCCACGCCTTGAACATTTTCGAACGCTTATTCTTGCACGCGCAATAGAAAACCAGAGTTATGTGATCGCATCGAATCGCGTCGGCAAAGATGACGACTTATGGTTTTGTGGCAGCTCGGCAATCATCGATCCTCGCGGAGTCGTGGTTGCATCGGCATCCGCGGACCGCGAAGAACTTATTCAGGCTGATTTATCTGAAGACCTCGTTCGCTCAGTTCGGAGCCGGGTCGAGTCGCTCGCTCATCGGCGGCAGGACTTATACAAGTAGAAGAAATCGGGAAATCCTACTAGTCAGCCGTAATTCGTCTATGTGTTCGACAGTTGAAATCAATCGCTGAGATACGGCCCCAACTCCAACCGGCCTTGCTGAGATTGTCAGCGATGATTTCCCAGGACTTCATCCGAATTCAAGTTGACCATGAATCGCCGTCTGTAATTCCAAAAATGCAGTGCGCATGTCATGGGCGCGAACACCCCTCCGAAAAGCGTTTGTGAGACTAGTCCAACAAACCGTTGCTTTACGTCCTTAAACCTCTTTGGACAAATTCGGACACTCGAACTGCGTAATTCTGCGCGATTCGTACGCAACACTCGTTAGTCGATTTTCCCAATAAGACTCGCCCGTGTTACTTGTTAGGTCCGATCTGCTCCGGACCTGAAAGAAGCTGCTGGAAATCAGGACGGCTACGGATAGGATCCCAAACTGGGTCGATTCTTCAAAAGAGCTATGGAAACTACCCTACCCGCAGGCATTGTGAGCAAAGTTCGAAGTCTCTTAACGGCTTTCTCAGGTGGCCCGCGCGCGCCTCAATTTGCGCGAGCCCGAGCTGAAAACTTGGCCCAGAATGAGCATCCTTATCAATCGGCATTGTCTCTGCCGCCTCTCTGGAAAGGCGCAGCGCATCGGCATTGCGCCCGAGCGCGAAGTAAATCCAGGACAGCTCTGCCATCGCGAGCGTGTCATCTGGCCGCTCTTTGAGTCTGGCCTCGAGTAAAGGCAGCGCTTCTTCGCCCGCTGATTTGGCTGCCTCCGTTTGTCCCGCCAGCACGCGAAGGGCGGCGCGCCCCGAAACTGCCGGAGTTGCGCCGTATCGTCGTTGACCACCCTCTTCCCGACAGCTTGAAAGCATCGGTAAAACGTCTTTCCATCACGTCGAGATATACCCAGTTACCAATGATACCTGAAATGGGCGTATGCATAGCGCCGCGGCCGCGATAAGATTGAGTGACTTAATGGCCTCTGGGACCATCAAGTGCTCGCCGGGCCGAGTCAATGTCGCCCGTCCCGCGAGGCGAGTGCGGAGACGATCCAGCGCTGCCAGCTGTTGTGCGGATCGATAGCGAAAGCTCGCAATTCGGCTCGCTCCGCATCCTTCCACAGACGCAAATTCTCATAAGTCGATCCGATGCCGCCCGGGATTCCGTGCATCGCGCGGGTCGAGTTCCTGCGCTCGTTGAAACTCTGCCAGTGAACGCTCCCATTCACCGCGCCGGCGGTAAACGTAGGCGCAAAATTGCCGCGCCAAGCATTGTTAGGCTGGAATTCCAGCGCGCGGTCGAATTCCGCCAGCGCGTTCTCGTCTTGGCGATGACCCCAGTAAAAGAATATGCCCATCGCAAAGTGTGCTTCGGGCGAATCTGGAGCAACCACCAGTGCGCGTTCGATTATGACTTTACTTCTTCTAATTCTGCGGCGTCAATGGAGAGACGAGCCAGTGGCGAAATAGCCGGTTGCGGGCGAGCTCCGCAGCAGCCATGGCGAAATTTGGATCCCGTGCCAGCGCCTGCCGGTAAAACGCTTCGGCACGGTCAAGAGCGTCTGCGGCGATACTGCTTTGGGCCTGGCGAAACTCATACTCACCTTTCAAGAAAAGATCGTAAGCTTCCGCGTCATGCGTCGGCTGTGGCCAGAACAGGATTCGCCTGGCGAAAGGTTCGCTTGTAACGTCTCCGCAATTTGCTCTGCGATCGCTCTCGACTGCGAAGATGTCCTTGAAGTCACGGTCGTAACTTTTCGCCCAAAGATGCGAATCGGTGTATGCATCGACCAACTGGACATTTATCCGAACTTTGTCTCCGGCCTTTTGCACGCTCCCTCAAGGATGGTGGAAACACCGAGTTCTTGTGCGACCGTCTTCAAGTTGTCCGGCTTGCTCTGATACTTCGCGGAGGAAGTCTGCGAAATAACCTTAAGATCACGCACGGTCGTTAATTTTGTCAGAATCTCATTCTGAATGCCATCAGCGAAGTAAGCATTTGCTTTTTCTTCGCTTAAGTTTTGAAACGGCAGGACGGCGATCGATTTCTCTGGCGCGCTCGGCGTCAATGCTTCGGGCGCGACCGACTGCTTTTCCTCGCAGAGTTTTTGGAAAGCGGGATCGGAGCGCAAAGGATCGAACATGGGATCGAGCCGGAGTAGTGCGGGAGTGAGCGGTACGTTTTCAGCCAGCACACCCAAATAAGGTACCGACAAAATTTTCTGTAAAGCGGCGACCGCGCGATCGGATTCCCCCGTGCTGCGCCGCCACCCGCGCGAGGATCTCGATCGCCCCGGGACCGAGGACTGCATCTTTCTCGATCGGGATCACGGCCATGGCATGTTCGGCCAGAGTTAACGCAGCGGCTTTGTCACCGAGACCCATATTGGTCAACGCGAGATCTCCAATGAGGAAATAATTTTCAGGCTGTTCTTTAAGGAAAGGTTCCAGTTCGCTGCGCGCCTGTCGCCAACTTTCCTGCGCGGCGGCATGGTCGCCCGCGACTTCCTGCGCCCAGCCTAACCAAAAGCGTAGTTCGCCATTATAAATAACCTAACGCTGGATCAGGCTTAGCCAATATTTCCTTCAGCCTAGGGATGATTTGTGCAGGGCGCCGCTCCAGGATCGCTTGGTAAACTTGTGTTTCCACCGCTTGGTTGTCGTCCGCATTCGGATGCAGTGGAGCGAGTAGTGCAGCGGCCCGCGGCAGGTCGTTCTCGGCTTGTGCGATTACCGCCTTTTGCCACGAGCGTATCGAGGTCGTCGGGCGTAATATCCAGAACGTGATCAAGCTTCCGCAGCGCTTCGGGGAAACGACGAAGGAAGATATAGGAAAACGCATGATCGTAAAGCAGGCTAACGTTCCGCGGATCGAGCCGCTCGGCTTCGTTGAAGTACGCCTCGCTTCGATCCCATTGTCCTCGCCTCCGCGCGATGAGGGCTAGCGATTTAGAAATCCAGCTGCTATTCGGCAGGAACTGGCGTGCTTGCTCAAAGTAACGCACCGCCGTCTCGTAATCCTTCAGACAGGCATAGTGGTAATAGCCCTGTGCCATCAGCGCCTCACCAAGATTGGGCTCAAGAGTGAGCGCAGTTTCGGCTGCCTGCCGTGCCTCTTCACGGAGAGCGACCGTTGGTGAAAGAGTCGCTGTGATGTAGCCGAGCGCATCAACGGATGACAGCAGCGCCCAACTAAGGGCGAACTTCGGATCCAAGCGCACCGCTTCCCTGAGATATTTCTGTGCGCCAAGGGAACTGGCCGGTGTCCTTTGCGTTTTCAGTGAATAAGCCAGACCGCGGAGATAAGCATCGTAAGCCTCAGGATTCTCTGTTGGTTTGGCTGCGATCACTTGCTCTTCCTGACCAGTGAGCTTCGCCCGCAACTGATCGGCGATGGCTTTGGCCACCTCACTCTCGACCGAAAAGATGTCGGTCAGTTTGCGATCAAACGTATCAGCCCAAAGATGAGAATCATTGGCTGCTCTAATCAACTGCACGTTCACGCGCACGCCGTTGCCGCTCTTTTGCACGCTTCCTTCCAGGATGTGGGCGACCCCAAGTTGCCTGGCGATCTCGGGCAGGTTTTCCGGCGCGCTCTTGTAATGCATGACGTCGAAGCGCGCGAGATCACCTTTGAGATCGGCAATTTTCGCGATAAGTCGCGTCAGGATCTCGTCCTGAATGCCGTCTGCGAAATAGGCGTTGTCTGGGTCTCTGCTCAGATTTTCAAATGGAAGAACGGCGATACTTTTCTCCAGAGATGAAAAAACTGCTGGCGGAACATTGTGATGGAGGCGTTGGAAAAGCAGGAGCCCAATGACGAGCACCAGGACGGCGATGATGAAAAAATCAAGTTTGCGACCGGTCTTGCGCGTGATCGAACTGCCAAGATCGACATCTTCTTCGCGTTTGATTCCTTCCGGCGTCAGCTCGAATGCCCAGGCAAGAATCACCGCCACGGGAAATCCAATAATGAGCAGCCAACACCACCAGACGCACCGCCCAATTCGGAATTTCGAAGAACGGAAAGATCTGACTTGCGACCTGCATCAGTAGCCAGGCCACGACACCGTAAGCAATCGCGACCTTGTAAACATTGCGGCGCTTAAGCTCGGCAAAGAAGCTGGGGCGCGTTGTCTCATTGCCCTGGGTCAATTTCGACCGGCAGTTTTCGATCTCTTCCATCAGTTCGCGCGCAGAGGCCGGCCGCTCGTCCGGATCCACCGCCAGCATGCTGCGCAGCAGCTCTATAACAGGCGCGGGGACCTTCCGGGCGACAAGTTGCTGGACCGGCAGAGGCGTTTCTGTCTGGCAGCGACGAATTTCCTCGACGTTAGTCCCGGCACGAGGAAGACGCCCAGTCAGCGCGAACCAGAGGCTAACGCCTAACGAGTAAATGTCACTACGCGCATCCACCCTACCGCCAGCGAACTGCTCTGGGCTGGCATAACTGGGCGTTCCGACAAATCCGCCGTGAGTCAGATCCATTTCCCCAAAGCTCTCCGCCGTCACCTTGGCGAGACCAAAGTCGATTACTTTTACTTCGAACCCCGCGCTGGAATCCTCACTGCGAGTCAGCATGATGTTAGCCGGCTTCAAGTCGCGATGGATCAAACCCTGATTGGCCGCAGCAATAAGGGCGCGCGTGACTTGCACCCCAATCTCGAGCACTTGCGCGACCTTCAACGGCCCCTCCCGCCGAACGCGGGCTTCCAGCGTTTCGCCTTCCACCAGTTCCATTGCGTAATAGCAACGGTCTGGCTCTGGCACCGTGCCAAAGTGGTAAACGGCAGCAACATTCGGGTGGCGCAACGCCGCTGCCGCGCGCGCCTCGCGCAAGAAACGCTCGCGCACGACCTCAGAATTTCCCGCTCCAGGCGGCACCTCGATTACTTTTAGCGCCACACTTCGATGAAGCACATTATCGCGCGCCCGGTACGTTACGCCCATGCCGCCGCGGCCTAACTCCCACAAGGAGCCATCTTCGCAGTGTGCAATCTCGAAGTCGCCGAACTTGCTTGGAATTTCTGTA
>CAVWVV010000032.1:0-162598 GCA_963758425.1 uncultured Verrucomicrobiae bacterium | reverse complement strand
AACTGTAGTCTGCGTCTAGCCACGCCCTAGCTTGCGCGAAGACGGTTTAAACGTTTAGGTTCTATTTCATGCGGTTCCGCACCTATAAAAACACCGACCTGACGGTTAGCGAAGTCGGCTTTGGTCTGTGGACGATTTCCACCGGTTGGTGGGGAAATTTTACCGAAGGCGAAGCGATCGCGCTGATGCATAAGGCATTCGATCTCGGCATCACTTTGTTCGATGCGGCTGATACCTACGGAAACGGGTTAAGCGAAGAGTTGATCGCGAAAGCGTTCCCGAACCAGCGGGATGAAATCGTGATCGCGACCAAGGTCGGCTACGATTTTGTCCATCACGGCGAAGCGCGCGGACGCGGGCAGCGCGAAATTCCGCAGGATTTTTCTCCGGAAGCGGTTACTCGCGCGACGGACGCAGCGCTAAACGCGATTGAAGACAGATCGAATCGATCTTCTTCAACTGCATAACATCCGGATGGAACAGGTTTATGACGACGCCCTCTGGACAACCCTCGAGAAATTAAAGATCGAAGGAAAAGTTCGCTATTACGGCATCGCGCTCGGGCCGGCGATTGGTTGGCTGTACGAGGGCATGAATTGTATTCGCGAGCGCAACGTGACGAGCGTGCAACACATCTACAACATGCTTGAGCAACATCCCGGACGCGCCTTTCACCAAGCCGCAACCGAGCTGGCAAAGGATACGATGTTTCTCATTCGCGTGACGCATTCGTCTGGAATGCTGGAAGGAAAATACACTGCCGGAGACCAAATTTCCGCCCACCGATCATCGCAGCCATCGTCCGCGCAGTTGGCTGCTGAACGGGATCAAAAAAATCGAGCAACTTCGTTTCCTCGAAAATTCCCAGCGCACACTCGGGCAAGCGGCATTGCAGTGGTTGCTCGCTGATGATCGGGTGGCTTCGACGCTGCCGAATATTTACAACGAAGAACAGCTCGTTGAATTCGCCAAAGCACCGGAATGCCCGTCGCTTACTGCCGAGGACATGGCGAAGATCGAGGAACTCTATTCTGAGAATTTCGGTATCGAAGAGGAACCACCGAAATTCAAAGGAACAATGGAGCTTTCCAAGGAAACGGCGGCCGCGTAGCGCGATTTGGAGACGGCCTGCCCTCAGGCCGTTCGACGCCTGTTAGTATGACGGAACATCGGCATTTACCGCACGTTTCTTCGTTCCGTGAGAATCCAATTGTATTCTTTACAACCTGCACGCATAAGCGACGAAAGCTCTTAGCTTGCGCCCAAAGCCACGCCATTTTACGTGGCATGTGGGAACGATCGGCAGAACGCGATGGCTGGTGGGTTGGTCATTACATTCTGATGCCCGATCACGTTCATTTCTTTGCTCGTCGTGCATCTATTGCCCGGCCGATGGCGGAGTGGATGCAGATGTGGAAGAGCGTCAGCTCCCGCCAGCTCGCGGGCGTCCTGGACACTGCCCCACCTATTTGGCAACCAGATTATTTTGATCGCTATCTGCGGTCGCGAGAAAATTATGGGCAAAAATGGAATTACGTGGAGCAAAATGCGCTGCGGGCGGGATTGATTAAAGAAAGCGAAGAATGGCTATACCGCGGTTCGATCTTTGACCTGATGTGGTAAGCGCGCGGAGATTTTCCCACGGCCTGAGGGCAGGCCGTCTCCATCACGAGCCCCTATCTAATCTGACTCGTCGTCTTCCTCTACCGGTTCGGCACGGCGAATTTCTGGTTTTTCGCGCGCGCGATGCTCTCGCTGGCCGACTACCTTTTCGCCCTTGTAAATTTCTTTGAAAACATCGGCGATCATTGGGGCAGCTGCCGAGCCGCCGTGGACTTTGCTGCCGACGTCGCCTTCGTAAACAACAGCGAAGGCATACCGCGGTTGATCGGCTGGCAAAAATCCGGCGAACCACGCCGCCGTGCGCTCTTTATTTTTGGGTCCCCATTGTGCTGTGCCGGTTTTTCCGGCGACTTCAGCATTATCGAGGCTGGCCTGATGCGCAGTGCCGCCTCCCCCATTCACAACGTCGATCATTCCCGTGTGGACTTCATCCAGCGTCTCGGATGACAGGTTAAGCGTTCTCTTCGCTCGCACCTGATAGGCAGTAACTATTTGGTTATCGAATGTCTGCACCTGTTGAACCAGCCGGGTTTGGTAAAACGTGCCGCCATTTGCTACGACGCCCATGGCCTGGGCCATTTGCAACGGAGTGACTTGTATGTCTCCCTGGCCGATCGACATGTTTGCGATGTCGCCATTTAGTAGCCTGCGACCGTGGGTTGCCTTCATGTATTCATCGTTCGGAACACGGCCTTCAGCTTCGCCACGCAACGGGATGCCGCACTTTGCGCCAAAACCCAGTGCTAATGCCCAATCGATGATTGGTTGCGCTCCGGTTTTAATTCCCACCTGATAAAACCATGTGTCGCAGGATTCGGTAAGCGCTTGTACGAAATTCAATTCGCCGCGATTGCCCTTTTTCCAATTGTGGAAAGTGAGGTTGCCAATCTGGATTGACGGGACGCATTCATATCGATCGTCCGGAAACACAGCATGGCTTTCCAGCGCAGCGATGCCCACTGCGACCTTGAAGGTCGAGCCCGGCGGATAAGACGAACGATATGCTCGCGGCAAAAGCGGAATGTCCTTGTCGTCTTGTAACAACTTGAATTGCTCGGCTGATATCGAAGGAACAAACAGATTTGGATCGTAGGTAGGCCAGGAGGCCAACGCCAGAATGTCGCCGTTGTTTGGATCGATAATCACAATGGCGCCGCGTTTTGCTTTTGCTTCCAGCGCCTTTTCAGCAAGTTGCTGAAGACGCAGGTCAAGCGTGGTGACCACGTTGTACCCGGGGTCGGGCGGAGTGATCAGTTTCTCGGAGGTCTTCCGACCGTCCTTGTCAAAGGTGAGTTTGTATTCGCCATGCTTGCCTGTGAGCATTTCGTTGAACGTTTGCTCGAGTCCTTCGCGCCCTTCGGTTTCAGGCCAGAGCGTTTCGTGATTATCGACGATGCCGTCGGGGTTTCGCCCGGTCTTGCCGGTGTAACCGATAATTTGGCCGGCCACTTTTCCGTTCGGATAAACGCGGACGTAGATCGGGCGCACAATCACGCCGGGCGGCGGAGCATTTTTGATCTGTTCGTACTCCAACTGGCTAAGATTCTGCGCGATCTCCATCGGCATGATCCCCCTGTTGTGGTAATGGCGAAGGATTGCATCGTCGGAAATCTTAAGTTTGCGGCCAATGAGCCTGGCGGTTCTGTCGATCTTTTCCCTGGCGAAGCTGAGCGCCTGCGCATCGGAAAAATCAAGCGGTGTAGGGAAATTGATGGCGAGATTGTAGCTGAGCCGATTTTGCGCGAGCGATTCGCCGTTGCGGTCTGTGATCTGACCGCGCGGTGCCGGAACATCAAGGATGTAAGTGCGCGCGAGTTTTTGTGTTTCAAACGTCGGCACAATTGTTTCCTCTTCAGCCTGGGGAGGTGTGGTTGTGCTTGGCACAGCAGATGGCGCAAGCGCCTGGGACAATAATGGAGGCGGGGTTGCCAGGATCCAGAACGCGATCCATAAACCGCCCAAAGTTCCCCCGAGTAACCTCATTCGAAAAGAGTCTGCGTTAATCTGCGAATGGAGCTGATGGGATCAAGCGACATAGAAGGCAAAGCCGCGATGGGTAGCGGCGAGCGAGCTGGGAAGCGAGTGAGTTTCAATGGAGCTGATGGGATCGGCGACATAGAAGGCAAAGCCGCGATGGGTAGCGGCGAGCGAGCTGGGAAGCGAGTGAGTTTCAAATCTACAGATAAATCAATGCCTTTGCAGGAATTGATGCACTTCTTCGGCCAACTTTCGGCCAATCCCTTCCGTGGAAGCGATTTCCTCCACCGTCGCTCTGCGCAGGCGATTCACCGAGCCGAACCTCCGCAGCAGTAAATTCTTGCGGTTCTGACTTACACCTGGGCAATCGTCAAGAATGCTTTCGCCGACTCGCTTTTTCATGAGCAATTGGTGATATGCATTGGCGAAGCGGTGCGCCTCGTCGCGAATACGTTGGAGCAACCGCAAAGCGCCGGAGTCTATTGGAAGTTGCAGCGGAAGCGCTCTGCCCGGCCGGTAAATCTCTTCCCGTTCCTTGGCCAGGCCGATGATGGGAAGATCGTGCAAGCCTAATCGCTGCAACTCGCGGCACGCGGCGGAAAGCTGGCCTTTTCCGCCATCGACAATGATCAGGTCTGGCAAGCGGACGGCAACAAAACCTTCATCATTCTGAGCCCCGAAAGTTTTCGGGGTCGAGGAATCCCGCGAAGTTAGTTGTGGGTTTTGCAACGGAATCCCTCGACCCATTCGACTATCGCTCAGGGCAGGCTTTTGCTCGGGATGACGGGAAATTCGCGCCAGCGCATCCGCCGCATTCTCCTGCGAAAACTCCGCGACATCAAAGTTCGCGTCACGCGCCTCCAGCAGAACACGCGAATATCTGCGCCGGACAACTTCGGCCATGCTTGCGAAATCGTCCTGTCCTTCCACCGTTCGCACTCGATAGCGGCGGTAATTGTCCTTATCTGGTACACCGTCCCGGAAACAAACCATTGAAGCGACAACGTGCGTCGTGGAAATATTTGAGATATCGAAGCATTCCATCACGCGCGGCACCTGCGGTAGTTGCAACGCATCAGCCAACCCGCGCACATCCGACATCGGATCGATCGAGCTCGGCAGACTACCACGGGTAAATCGACGCATTGGCCTTGTCGTGCTGCGCAAGTCATCAACCATGTTGCGTAGTTCAGCGGCTTTCTCGAAATCCATTTTCTTGGCCGCTTTGCGCATTTCCTCTTCCAACGTCGCGATCATTTCCCTGGATTTTCCTTCCAGGAATTCACAGGCTTGGAGGACGCGTTCGCGGTATTGCTCTGCGTTGATTTCGCTCAAACGCACCGGCACTTGATAGGTCGCTGATTTCAACTCACGCTCCGAGGGCGAACCCCGGCCAAAGGTCAGCACGCCAAATTTCTTGCGCATGAAATTCAATGTCTGCCGTAGTGCCCCGGCATGCGCGTACGGACCGAAGTAGCGGCTGCCGTCGTCCTTTTTGAATCGGGCCAGGCGAAAACGCGGCCACTCCTCCGACATATCCACCCGGACCAGGAGGAACCGCTTATCGTCCCGGAAGGAAATGTTGTAACGGGGCCGGTATTCCTTGATTAGTTTGCCTTCGAGTAAAACGGATTCCGCGTCGCTGCGAACTGTATGTGTCTCAAAATCCCATGTCGCGTCGAGCATGGCGCGAGTTTTCAAATCGGCCTGCGCCAGCTTGGACGGCAGAAAATATGAACCCACTCGTTTGCGTAGGTCGCGCGCTTTGCCTACGTAAATCACACGATTAAACCGGTCGCGCATTAAGTACACACCAGGCTTATGCGGGACTTCGTGTACCTTTGTCTGCAAATCCGGCTTCTCTTTTTTTGATGCAGCCATCCGGCTGCGAATTTACGCACGAAGCAGCGGCTGGAAACCCGCCTTCGTTCCGCCTCGCTGACTCCAAGATCACAGTCGCGATCCAAAACTGAAGAGCGCTCCGTACCCGAGGTGGCGGATCTCGGTGCCGTGCTGCAGGTCCAAAAACAAAGCGCGCGGTCGATGTGACCGCGCGCCTATGTTTCAATTCGTTTTGGTCTAAGGTTTTGTCGTTGTCGTGGTAGTTGTTTCCTCGTGCGTAATTACCGCGGGTCGCTGGCTCAACACGACTTTGCGCACCACCACCCGGTCACCAACTGTCGTGTAATAGATTGTTGCCGGCATATCTGGCCGAATGGCCGACCAACTTACGGTGCGACCTTCCGGATCTACAATGGCCGTGTCTCTCGTGTAGTAATAACGCACCGGCGCCGCACTGGGCGCTGTTCGGAACATAAAGTAATCCGAATCCGGAGTGTATGTCACGATCGTACCGGCACTGTTGGTTGTCGTCGCCTGAGTTGTTGTTGTACCGGTTACCGGGTCCGCTGTCGTGGTAGTTGTTGTGGTCTCTTGCGCAAGCGCTGTCGCTACCGCCGTCGCACAAGCCACTCCAGCCGCCAACATTTTTACTAATCTCGTTTGTTTCATATTTGTCTCTCTGCTTTGATTGAATGGATGTTCTCCATTGTGTATCTCTCCGGCTCCTTACCGCCGGAAGTTCTTCAGTTACGCCCAAATATCGTAAATTGCGGCTCGCGTGGTCGCATCTATGGACGCAGTCCGTTTTTTTGCGCTAGAGGAACGTAACGTGATGTTTATGCAAGCCTTACCCGGTTTTCGCGATTTTCTTCCCGACGACTGCGCAGCGCGGAATTACATCTTCGCCCGCTGGCGCGAAGTCGCGCGGCGCTACGCTTTTGTAGAATGGGACGGTCCCCCGCTCGAGGCGACTGACTTATACAAAAAGAAGAGCGGGGCGGAAATTGTCGATCAACTTTTCAGTTTCACTGACAAGGGCGAACGCGAAGTCGCGATGCGCCCCGAGCTAACGCCTACGCTTGCACGCGTAGTCGCCGCGCATGAGCGCGAATTTAAGAAGCCGCTCAAATGGTTTTCCATTGGGCAGTTTTTCCGTTACGAAAAACAACAGCGCGGAAGATTGCGCGAACATTTTCAGCTCAACTGCGACATTATCGGAGAAGCAAACCTTGCCGCTGATATCGAGCTAGTGGCGCTTTGCATTGATATCCTGCGGGCCTTCGGACTTACCGAAAAAGATTTTGTGGTACGATTAAGCGACCGCGATTTCTGGACTGATTTTCTGCGCGAAAAAGATGTCTCGCCGGACCGGTGGGATGAATTGTTGCAGGTAATCGATAAATCCGGGCGCGAAACGCGCGAGAAAACAGCGGAGAAGCTTGGCAAACTCGCCGATCCAATCTTTGCGATTCTAAAAAGTGGCGGAAAAAGTGAGAAGCTCGACCAACTTGTTAGTGGCCTCCGCGAGCGTGGACTTGAAGACTACGTGGCGATCGACGTCGGCATTGTTCGCGGACTGGCTTATTACACCGGCATCGTATTCGAGGTGTTCGATCGCGGGGGAAAATTTCGCGCCATAGCGGGTGGCGGCCGTTATGACAACCTGATTGCGCAACTAAGTGATGGCGCTGTCTCAATTCCGGCACTCGGTTTTGCAATGGGCGACGTTGTGCTCGGCGAGTTAATGAATGAAACAGCTCATGCGCGCCAGAAATTGGATAATGCAATCGCGGACGGCCGAAAAATCGACATCTACGTTGTTATCGCAAAGGAACAGTGCCGCGCTGATGCGCTTGGGCAAATTCAACGATTTCGCGACCGCGGCTATCGCGTGGATTATCCGCTCACCAGCGAAAAGGTCAGCAAACAATTCCAAACCGCCGAGCAGTTCGGCGCGCGCGTTGCAGTCTTGTTCGGAGATGAATGGCCGCAGATCAAAATCAAAAACATGACAACCGCGCAGCAGGAACTTGTGCCTTGCGAGAAAATGATGGATCGCCTGGTAGAGCTCCTTTGACCGGTCGACGTTACTTTGATATACGTGAGCTATGATTGGTGAGGTCCGAAAGGCGGTGCGTAGAGTTCCGTTCCAGCCGTTTTGGATTGAACTCAGCAGCGGGGAACTTATTTCCGTCCCGCATCCCGATCACATTCTCGTGGGACGCATCCGAGTCGCAGTCGAAGACGACAAAGGCGTAATTGATGTTCTTTCCGCTCTGCACATGACGCGCATTCGTTGGCGGGAGCGGGAAAGGCCGGCGTAGCCGCGGGCTTGGCGGAACTGCCTTTGTAATCGCTTGCGAGATTCTTCGCTTCGCTCAGAATGACGCGGTACTCTTGACCATCGCATGTACCGCACACACAACTGCAATTCGCTTCGCAAGAGCGATATCGGCAGACAAGCCGCACTGGCGGGGTGGGTAAATGTCACGCGCGATCATGGCGGGGTAATTTTCATTGATCTCCGCGATCGCGAAGGCCTGACGCAAATCGTGTTTCGGCCGGAGGAAAACGCTGAGCTTGCGAGGCAGGCGCATACATTGCGCAGTGAAGACGTGATTCAGGTTTCCGGTCACGTCGCTGCACGGCTGCCAGGCACAGAAAATCCAAATCTCGCCACCGGCGATATCGAAATCATTCCGAGCGAACTGAAGATTCTGAATCGGGCTGACGATCTGCCGTTTCAAATCGACGCCGAACCGCACAACGAAGATTTGCGGATGACCTACCGATTCTATGACTTGCGCCGTGCTCGGTTGGCGCGCAATCTGCGGTTGCGGCATATCGCGACAAAAGCGACACGTGACTATCTCGACAGCCAGGGTTACGTCGAGGTTGAGACGCCGATTCTTTCCAAGAGCACGCCGGAAGGAGCGCGCGATTTTTTAGTGCCAAGTCGAATCATGCCCGGGAAGTTTTATGCGCTGCCGCAGGCGCCTCAGCAGTACAAACAACTGCTGATGGTTGCTGGCGTGGAAAAATATTTTCAGATCGCGAAATGTTTTCGCGACGAAGATTTGCGCGCCGACCGGCAACCGGAATTTACCCAGATTGACATCGAAGCTTCGTTCGTCACGCCAGAGGACATTTTTGCGGTGACTGAAGGAATGCTCGCCGCAATCTTCAAGGTGGCGCGCAACATCGAGATCAAGATCCCGTTTGACCGGCTCACTTACCGCGAAGCCGTTGATCGTTATGGGAGCGATAAACCCGATCGCCGTTTTGGGATGGAACTCGTCGATCTCGGAGAAATTTTCCGCGAGAGCAGTTTCAAAGTTTTTCGCAGCGCGCTTGAATCCGGCGGTGTGGTGAAAGCAATTAACGCGAAAGGCTTTGCCGGCATCACCATCGGACAAGCGGATGAACTAACTGAGATTGCGAAGTTACACGGCGCAAAAGGACTGGCTTTTATCAAGATTGAGAACGGCGAGTGGAAATCGCCCATCGTGAAGTTTTTTTCCGGGACTGAAAAGGAAGCGCTACAATCGAAACTGAAAATCGAGGAAGGCGACTGCGTTTTCTTCGGCGCGGACAAATGGGAAATCGCTTGTGAAGTTCTTGGCCGGTTGCGCCTGCGCATCGCAGAAATGCAAAAGCTTACGCCTGATGCCGAGGTCTGGGATTTCCTCTGGGTCACAGATTTTCCCCTGTTCGAATGGAGCCCGGAAGAAAACAAATGGAACGCCATGCATCATCCCTTTACGCGGCCGAAAGCGCAGGACATGTCGCTGTTTGACAAAAAGAAGTTTCCCGATGTTCGCGCCGAGGCGTACGACGTCGTTTTGAATGGTGTCGAGATCGGCGGCGGCAGCATGCGAATTTACGAGCCGGAATTGCAGGACAAAATGTTCGAGGCTCTCGGCATCAGCCCGGAAAATCGGCAGGCGCAGTTTGGTCAATTGCTGCGTGCGCTGCATCTTGGCGCGCCGCCGCACGGGGGAATCGCGCTCGGGCTCGATAGGTTAGTCATGCTTATCGCCGGCGAACAGAGCATTCGCGAGGTGATAGCGTTCCCGAAAAACAATCGCGGCATGGACTTCATGTCGAATTCGCCTGCGGAAGTGGATGCCCGACAGTTGAGGGATTTAGGAATCAGTCTCGCCAAAAAGCACGAGTAATTATCTGCCTGTTCGTCGAGGGCGGCTTATATCCAGTGGTCGCTGACGTGAAGCGCATTCACCTGCCTCACTCTTCCCGCAGGAGTTTGGATGGATCGACGGCAAGCGCCCGCAAGGCTGGAATGGCGGACGCTGCAATGCCCAGCAGGGCCATCGTTAGTACCGCGCTCGCCATGACGACTGGATCTCGCGGATTTGCTTGATACACAATCTGCCGCAGAAACCGGCTGGCAAAGACGCCGAACAGGAGTCCCGCCAGCGATCCGACCACAAGCAGCACGATTGGTCGCCCAACCGCAGCGCTCATCACGTGCTTCGTGCGCGCGCCTAAGGCCACGCGAATACCGAGTTCCTTCATCCGGCGGCTCACGTTGTACGCGGCCATGCCGAAGATTCCGGTTACCGCCAGCATCGCAGCTAGCAGGCCCATCACACCCAGTCCTACGTTCGCCGCACGGGCCGGAAATAGCACTCCCGCCATTGCATCCGGCCAGGTCTGCACGGTAATCAGTGCATTCGGCTCAATAGCGCTCAGGGTGCGTTCGAGCGCTGTGACCATCTCGTTCTGCGCCCGCGTCGTCCGTGCCACGAAGACCGCGACGCTGTTCTCAGTTTGCAATAACGGCAGAAACACGACCGGTTGTTGCGGCTCCTAATTTCGTAATACTTGCCGTCCTCCGCCACGCCCACCACTTCCGTCAAGTGATCCCTAAGAATGAAGCGTTGTCCAATAGCGGGTGTTTCGTCCCACATCTTCCGCGCGAAGGTCTGATTTACGATCGCGACATACGGCGTCTTTTTGGTGTCCTGCCATGAGATATCCCGTCCACCTAGGAGCCTAGTGCTCGCAGCCTTTAGGTAACCTGGCGACATCGTAAACACGTATGGCGCCAGCACAGAATTGTTGAGATTGAAATCTGTCGTCCCTGGCGGGAAAACCGGAACGCCGCGCAGCCCGCCGGTAAAAGGCACGCGGTTCACCTCACCCGCCGTCGTTACACCTGGATCCTCTGCACCGCCTCAAGCATTGCTTTCTGTTTCACAAGCAGCGCGTCACCTCGCTGTTCCATCTCACTCAAGTCTATGTTGGCGAGCATTGCTCCCTGCGGTTGAAAACCCAGCGGAGCTTGCAACATGCGAACCATGCCGCGGACGGCGACCAGCGAGGCCGTCACGAGCAACGTGCAGATCGCAATTTGTGCGCCGAGCAACAGGTCCCGCAGAGTAAACCGGCGCAGGGGCCTTGAAGCCACCGGTCCGCTCTTCATCGCCTGCAACGGACTGCTCTGCGACACTTGCCGCGCCGGAATCATCCCAAACAGCAACGCGCTTACCAAGGTCAGGATCAGAGCCGCCAGGTAGACACGGGCATCCAGGCTCACTGACAGACGGCCGTAGGGCGATTGCCATTGGTTCAGGACACGCAGCAGCAGACCCGCGATCACCAGCCCCGCCGCTCCGCCTAGCATCGACAACACGATCGCCTCGGTTAACAGTTGCCGCACCAGCCGCCACCGGCTCGCTCCCAAAGCGACACGGAGTGCCAGTTCCCGGCTGCGATCCGACGCGCGCGCTGCAAACAGACTGGCCAGATTGGCGCACGCGGCCGCCAATACCAGCAGAGCCAGCCCGGTCACGCTGTAGAGAAATCCGCGAATGACGTCACCGTCGTCCGCGTAGAGTCCGGGCCGGACCAGCCGCAACGGCATTCCCGTGTCTGTTTGGGGATACTCCTTCGCCAGCTGGGCCGCGATCGCACTCAGATTCTCCGCTGCCTGTTGGGGCGTCACGCCCGGCTTCAGTCGGCCAAGCACTGTCACCGTAATGGATGTGCGGCTCTGCAGGAATCGCTGGTCCCAGTTCACGAAGGGTACCCAGTAGTCCGGCCGGTCAAATTGCTCCGTGCCGTGAAAATGCGCCGGGGCCACGCCGATAACTGTGTAGGGATCTTTATCGAGCCGCACGGTGGTCCCGACTACAGCCGGATCGGCGTTAAATGCGCTTCGCCACAGTTGATCGCTCAACACCACATAGGGCGCTGAATTCGGCCCGTGCTCGTCGGCCTCGTGGATGAACCGTCCAACTTCCGGTTGCACGCCGAGCAGATCGAAATAATTGCCGGTGACTGCATAGCCGGTGACACTTTTCACAGTATTCCCCCATCGCAATGTCGCCTCAGCAAATCCATCAAACCCAGCCGATCCCGCTGAAGGTACTGTTTCGCTGCCTTAGGTTTTCAAACGCAGGATACGACGTAGTGAGTAGCTTAAAGCTTGTCCACGGCTTGAGGCGAAGCTGGTAGAGATTCTGCGGGTCGCTCACATCCAACGGATGCAGCAGGACCGCATTCACTACTCCGAAGACGACGACGTTCGCCCCGATCCCGAGCGTCAGAGTGACTAAAGCTACGAGGGTGAACGCGGGAGACTTCCAAAGCACGCGCAGCGCATAACGAATGTCCAGCAGCAGGTCGCGCATGACCAGCAGGCGCTTTCGGGGTCAATAACCCAATGCTTTTTTTCGCTCGTTCGCGCCGGGCAACGGGTCCTTTTTCACTGTGATTGCCTCCGCGCCGGAGTCCTTCAGCTGATGAGCCTGGGTCGCGTTGAATTCGATATCTTTCGTGAACTCCGGCGGAAGGTCCGCTTCCTCATAGATGGCATGCACGGGGCATACGTCCACACATGCCATGCAATCAATGCAGTCCTCCGGGTGAATGACCACCTGGTTGTCCATCTCGTAGAAGCACGCGACGGGGCATACTTCTACACAATCAGTGAACTTGCATTCGTTACATTTATCGGTGACGACGTGAGGCATGGGATTTCAATGGTTGAATGTTGCGTATAAAGGATCGCCGTTACGCGTCAAGTAATTAGCGACGCACGACCAGTCAATTCCGCTTCTAACTATTAGCGTGAAGCGACAGCCTGGCGGGTGATGCTCGCGGCCGGTTCGGAACAAAATCGCGACGAAAAGGTCACGATCGTGCCGAAGCAGATCCACCACGGAAACGCGAGCACCGGGAGCCAGTTCGGTTGAGTATACAATTGCGCACCGAAGATACTGGCGATGCCATTCGGCAGGCCACTCAATATCGCAACGACAATGAAGCCGATAATCATTGCGATGATGTTGCCGAAATCGTTGCCGCGGCGTTTGGTAAAAATTCCGCAGAGAAAGACCCCGAGCAGCGAGCCATATGTGTAACCGAAGATTCCCAGCGCAATCGGGATGATCCGCACATTGGGATGCACAATCACGAGATAGGAAGTAATCGATGCAACAATGATCATCAGCATCGCGAACCAGACCGTGGCCCAGCGGACCGCCCGCAGACTTTGTTCGTTTGTCGATGCAGGGTTGATGTAGGGCTCGTACCAATCGCGTGTGAAACTTGTGGCGAGGGCGTTTAGCGCGGTGCTGAGCGACCCCATTGCCGTCGCGAAAATTCCAGCAATCAAAAGTCCGCGAATGCCGACTGGCATTTCGTATAAGATGAAGTGACAAAATGTTTCGTTGGGCGTTTTCGGCAGAGTGGGATCGGGATGAGCTTGATAATAAACCCAGAGCAATAACCCAATGCTGAGGAACGTGAACGCGATCGGAACGTCTGCGATCCCCGAAAGAATAAGCGAGCGGCGGCTGCGACGCACATCCGGCGCAGTCAGCATTCGCTGTACGAAGTCCTGATCAGTGCCGTGGGTGCCCATGGTGATGAAGGTGGAGGCGAAAAGGCCGGCGAAGATGGTGTAATCGATGGCAAACATGCCGGCGATTTTTTGCCAGCCGTGCTTTGCTGGATCGAGGCCGGTGGTAATAAAATCGTCAAGATGAAAACCGCCGCGCCGTTGCATGATTTCGTTCCAGCCGCCGGGAATAGCGGAGTAGAGCAGTGCGAGCGCGACGAGAGCGCTGCCGATCATGATTGAGGCTTGAATCAAGTCGGTCCAGATCACGGCTTTAATGCCGCCAAGTGTCGTGTAAATCGCGGTAAGGATCACGATCGCTATGCACGCGCTCACGTAGATCACCAGGGTTTGCGTTTGATTCGGCCGGGTACCGCTAATCATTTCGTAGGCGAGCGCCAAGGCGATGGCAGCGAAATACAAGCGCGCGCCGGAGGCAAGCAATCTCGTAATCATGAAGACCGCAGACGCGGCGTTCTTCGTCGGCACGCCAAACCTAGCAGTAAGGTATTCGTAGATGGAGTAAACTTTGTAGTCGTAGTACGGCTTGAGGAAAATGTAGCTGACGAGAATGCGCGCGAGGATGGTGCCGATTGCCAGTTGCAGATAGGTGTAGCTGCGGAACGTGAATCCCTCACCCGGCGCTCCGAAGAAAGTTGCCGCAGTTGTCTCCGCGGCGATGAGTGATGCGAGCACCGCCCACCACGGCATTCGCCGCCCGCCCAGCGCGAAGTCCTTAAGATTTTCCTCCTTGCGCCCCATGTAGAGGCCGACGGCGATGATGAGAACGAAATAGAGCAGCAAGACTGTGCTATCGATTGCGAGTCGGCTGTCCATGCCGACGGTATTTATCGATGACGAATTACGAATGTCGAATGTCGAAGCGCCCGTTTTTCATCGGAAAGCGCAAGGTGGATCGGCTTCTCCTGAAGACGATGTTAGAATAACTGCGCCTTCGGCGCCTGGACTGACATCGCGTTAAGGACAACGCGATCCACCCTATGAAATTGATCAAGATTCCCGCACCGGATTTCGATCTGGCGATGACACTGGACTCCGGCCAAGTGTTTCATTGGCAAAAGATCGGGCATGGATTCGTGGGAGTAATCGGCGATGCGCCCGTTTACGTAGAGCAGCGGGGGAATGTCTTGAATGCGAACATGGAGGACGGAGCTCCCGCGACGCCGGGAGAGCGGCGGATCAAGGGATTGAGCTCGCAGGAGTTCGCCCCTCCAGTTGCGCAATCGGTCGCGCATTACTTCGCGCTTGATCATCCACTGGCGGAAATCTGCGCATCATTCCCGGACGATCCGGCAATGAACGCGGCGCGACAATTTTGTTGCGGTTTGCGAATCATTCGCCAGCCGAAATGGGAATGTCTGGCCACGTTCATCTGTTCGTCGATGAAACAGGTGGCGCATATTCGTCAGATTTCGCTCGCGCTCCGTCGACGCTTTGGTGACAGACGAAGAGTCGGTGATCATGTGGTTTACACGTTTCCAACGGCGCAACGAATTGCCCGTGCTACTGAGAATGATTTGCGCGAATGCGCACTAGGTTATCGGGCCAAAAATCTACTCGCCACTGCTCGACTTGTTAATTCAGCTGAATGTGATCTGGAATCATGGTCGGCTTTATCTGATCCCGATCTTAGAGAAAAGTTGTGCTCGTTGCCCGGCGTAGGAGCGAAGATAGCCAACTGCGTAATGCTGTTTGCCTACGAGCGCCTGCGCGCATTTCCGATCGACGTCTGGATCGAGAGAGTTTTAAAACAACAATATTTTCCGCGGAAGAAAAAAGTCACGGAACCGCGGCTGCGCGAATTTTCGGAAACATATTTTGGCGAACACGGCGGTTACGCGCAGCAATACTTGTTTCACCATGCGCGGATGGCGTTGGGAAAGTCAGGAGTATCAAGAGATTCCTCGACTTCGCTTCGCTCCGCTCGGAATGACAAAACGGAGGACGCGCGGATGGGCCAGCGGAGGTCAGATACATCGAGAGATTCCTCGACTCCGCGGAGTTCACCCCGAGCGAGCGGAGCAAGTCGAACGGGCTCCGCCCGGAATGACAAAAGCGAGGACGCGCGGACAGCTTTACAGAAGTCTGGAAAATCGTGAGATTCCTCCGTTCCGAGGAGGCTCACCCCGGTCCTCGCCCACCTCAAGTTGTCAGCAACCCCGGGCTGAGATAATGTTCCAGCCTTAAACTGGAGACCTCTGAAGGCCCAATCTTTTCTGACCACTGAGAAACCGCTCTCATGACAACGGCTGACATTATGTTCGACCAGCCGGGCAACCCCGAAGGCCTTCGGGATCACGAATACGAGAAGCGAACGGTTTTGTTGGCGCTACTCGCGGCGATTCTTATCCATCTGCTTGTGGCGCTCTTCCTTGCTGCCTTTAGCGGCGTTTTCTCGCCGACGACTCCCGTTGAGGACAAGCCGTCTGAACTAACGTTCATGGATCTGGCGCCAACAACCTCGAAGAATTCCGCGTTCATAGAAACCGACGAATCGAAAAAAGCGCCCGAGCCGAAAGAGAAAACATTTGAATCTAACGCCAATTCGATTGGAGCAAGCGAGTTGGCTGCTGCTGGGGAATTGCCGTTGCCGTCGCAGGCGGGAAAAGATCGCCCGTTTATGGATTTTGAGACAAATCCGCATTCGGTGGAGACGAAAGGGGCGCAGCCACAACCGAGTGCGGCACCACAAGAAAATCCGAACCCATCTGCAGCGCCACAGACCCAACCAGCTGCGATAACGGCAGCGGAGCAATTCGCTATGCTAACCCAAAGGCCTACTCCGGCAGTCGAGCCATCGGCCACATCACAACAGGTGCGATCCGCATATCGGCCCCTGAGGCAGCGAACTCACATCTCCGGAAACATCAGCAATCGCGGGAGTGCGGCCGTGAATGCTCTGGGCACACCGCTTGGCCGATATGAAAAGATTGTAAAAGATTCAGTTGGGTCCCGCTGGTACGCGTTTGTCGATCAGAAGCGTGATCTCGTCACTATCGGCACTCTGCGACTCCGATTTTATGTTGATCGAAGCGGACAAGTGAAGAACCTGAAAATCACTGAGAACAGTTCGAACGAGACATTCGCCAATGTTTGCCTGCAATCGGTTATCGAGGCACACCTTCCACCCATCCCCGAGGACATCGCGAACACTTTGCCGCCCGAGGGGCTGGAAGTGGATGGATTCAGCTTCACAATTTTTCCAAATTAAATGATCGTTGCCGCGATAACTATCGAAACCCCGGAAACCGTGAATACTGTGCTTGGATTCTTCTCGAAGGGCGGCCTTTTCATGTGGCCGTTGCTGGCATGCTCTATTGTTTCCGTGACAATGATGATTTTGCGCGGCCTCGCTTTGCGGCGCAACAAGGTCCTGCCGCCTTTGATAGAGAACGAAATAGAACGTTTGACCCCAGGTGAAAGCCCTGAGCGGCTTTCGCGCATCGTGCATCATGATGGTTCGTCACTGGCGCGGATCGCTCGCGTGGCGTTGCAATATTTACGCAGCCCACGCTCAGAAAACGTGGAAGCAGTTCAAACACGTGCCCGTCACGAGATGGTCCAACTGGAAAAAGGTCTTATCATTCTCGAAGTCATTGTGGGCATTGCGCCACTACTCGGCCTGATCGGGGCGGTTTCGGGACTGGTGCACGTCTTTTCCCAGCTCGGATTGAGCTCGGGCGCATCGGATACGCGTCAGATCTCGCGCGGCATCGCCGAAGCGTTGAATGCAACCGTCTTCGGGCTTTCGATCGCCGTGCCGACGCTGATCGGGTTCACCTATTTTTCGAGAAAAGTTGAAGTGATGTCAGTGGAGATGGAAACGCTGGTCGTCGAATTGATTAGTAAATGCTATTACGGCCGCTCTTCGCGCGAGTTCGCGCCGGCAAAAGCGCCCGCCACCAGCTCAATGCCGATTTCGACGCCGATGGCGTGAAACGCGCGGCGCATTTCAGATCATGAAGTTTGCTGTACGAAAACGAAGGGCGCCCGTCATTATCATCGTTTCGCTCGTCGATATTCTCATCATCCTGCTGATCTTTTTTGTCGTTTCTACAACTTTTAAGAAAGACCAGCCCGAAGTTCAGATTAATCTGCCAGAATCCAAAACGGCAAAGCAACAGCCTGCTGAGCTTGAACACGCCATCGTCAGCATCGATCAAAATGACGAGATCAAATTGGACGGACGAGCAATGGGCGTGGATGAACTGGAAGGCGCCGTGCGTAACCTGCCGGAGACCCGCAAGTCCACGCTTGCGCTCCAAGCGGACAAGAAAGCCTCCTTCGGCACGATTATCAAAGTCATGGACGCGTTAAAGCTGGCGGGCGTAAGAAATTTGCCGGCGTTTACCCGGGAAGAGAAATGATCCTGCAGATCTTCGAGTACGGCGACCCGATCCTGCGGGTCAAAGGCAAACCGATCGAGAACACGGACGATCGGATTCGCGAACTGGCCGCGAACATGATCGAGACGATGCACGCGGCGAATGGGGTCGGCCTCGCAGCGCAGCAGATCGGTGAAGCTTTGCAGCTCACAGTGCTCGACGTTTCGCTAGTCGAAGATCGGCCGAGCAGCTTGAAGTTGGATGGCAAAGAGGTCGATCCCAAGGCTGCGATGCCGCTGGTGTTGATCAATCCGGAAATTGACCTCCGCGGCACGACCGAAGTGGGAGTAGAAGGTTGCTTAAGTTTCCCGGAAATCACCGGCGATATCGAACGGGCGAAGTCAGTGATTGTGCGCGCGCAGACTTTGGACGGTGGCACAATCGAGATCGAAGCGAGCGGATTTCTTGCACGCGCGATTCAGCATGAAGGCGATCATCTTAACGGGATTCTATTTATCGATCGCATGAATTCCGCGGCGAAGGCCGCATTGTCGAGTCGCCTGAAACGATTGCAGAAGGAGACGCGACGCGGCGTCAGACATCGAGAAGCGCTCGTAAGTGAGACGACGCTGTAGCGGAGTTCATTCGCGCGGCGCGCTGACGCGACTCTGGAAATTATCGAGTTAGAAATCCTGTCAACGGACTGGTCGCCGCCGCGACGTCCAGTTTTTCGGCTAATCCGATTTCGCGTGCTTCGCGACCTGCCTCAATGGCTTTTTTAAACGCTTTGGCCATGCGAACCGGATCGGAAGCAATTGCGATTGCAGTATTAACCAGAACCGCATCAGCGCCCATCTCCATCGCTTCAGCGGCGTGACTTGGCGCCCCTAGCCCGGCGTCCACGACTACGGGCACGGTGGCTTGCTCGATAATGATCTCAATTTGCAGGCGCGCCTCGATCCCGCGGTTGCTGCCGATTGGCGAACCGAGCGGCATCACCGTTGCGGTGCCGATGTCCTGCAATCGTTTCGCCAGTACCGGGTCGGCATTGATATAGGGAAGAACCGTGAATCCTTCTTTCACCAAAATTTCCGCAGCGGCGAGGGTCTCCACCGGATCGGGCAGCAAATAACGCGGATCCGGGTGAATCTCGAGCTTGATCCATTTTGGCAAGCCCGCGCTCGCGGCCAGCCGCGCGAGGCGCACCGCTTCATCCGCGTTTCGCGCACCGCTCGTGTTGGGCAAAAGAAGAAAACGTTTTGGATCGATAAAATCGAGAATGTTTGCAAACGGATCGTGCCTGCCGGAGATATCTGCTCGCCGGAGCGCCACGGTCACCAGCTCCGTTCCGCTGGCGATGAGCGCGTCGCGCATCAATTCGTTCGACGCGAATTTCCCTGTGCCAACCAGCAAACGCGAGGTGAACTCGCGATCGGCGATCTTCAGTTTCGAGGGCTTGTCCGACATCGATAGAGAATAAACGAATTCGCGCGAAGGTGCGAGTGTCGATCTGTGCGGCGGCACAGTCTGCGTCGGGCCAGGTACACGTAGAGGCAAGCGTGCCGCCTGCATTGTGCTTGGATTTTCGCAGCCCAAACGGCTGCCGCTACAGAAAAGCACGCTATTTTCAGCTTGTACAACCGCTCAATCACGCCACATTCTCAGTCAATGACTCAGTTTGATCTTCGCCAGCAAGATTGCATCGAAGGAATGTTGCGGCTGACAAATGAAAGTGTCGATCTTGTAGTCACCTCACCACCCTACAACCTCGGAATTGGCTACAGGCAATATGCCGACCGGCAGGATCGTCAATCGTATTTGAATTGGTGCGCCAAATGGGCAGCACAAATTCGAAGAATTCTACGATCGAACGGATCTTTTTTTCTGAACGTCGGCTCCGCGCCATCAAATCCGATGTTGCCCCACCAGATCGTGATCGAGCTGACGTCCGCTTCAGGCGGATTTCTTCTGCAGAACACGATTCACTGGATCAAGTCGATTACGATCGACACTAAAAGCAGCGACCCTCACTTCAATCCTCTCCCTGGCCAGCGAGAGGCGGACGCGAAGCGCCAGGTGAGGGTCGAAGCAGCGATAAAAACGCACGGTCATTTCAAGCCAATCAATTCGAAGCGGTTTCTTAACGATTGTCACGAGCACATCTTTCACTTTACGAAGTCGGGACGAGTTGAAATCGATCGGCTTGCCCTCGGAGTTCAGTACCAGGACAAAAGCAACATCGCACGCTGGTCGCACACACGCGGAAGCGATTTACGTTGTCGCGGCAACACGTGGTTCATTCCCTACGAGACAATTCAAAGCCGCGCTAAGGAGCGGCCGCATCCCGCGACGTTTCCTGTTCAACTCGCCGAATGGTGCATCAAACTGCACGGTGTCTCCCGAACCAAAACGATCCTTGATCCTTTTCTGGGAATTGGAAATTCCGCCGTTGCTGCCAACCGCTGCGGCGTAAAGAAATTTATCGGATTTGAAATCGACGAGGCTTATCTTGAAGAGGCGAAACGACGCCTCGATTCGACAAATTTAAGAAGCGGAACAACTGTATACTAGAGGCGCGCAATTTTTTGAAGAGATTAATCATAGTCAGCCAGATCTTCGTAGCGCTAAACGTCTTTTCCACGTTAGCCGGAGCTGCAGCCGGAGGTTCTTTGAAGTTCGGAGGCGTTCCCTTTTCTCCGGGTTCAACCGTCCAGTCTAATGTTCCGCTGAGTGCGCTGGAAAAATCATACGCTGGACAAGGCGGCAATCCAGTGCCGCCATACGCAGTGGCTGTGCTGGCAACTCCGGCAAATTTTGATCCAACGAAGAGCTGGCCTGTTTTGATACCCTGCTCCACAAGCGATTTTAAACGTCAGAACCGAAATGATCTGACTCAGTTTTATCAGAGGGTCGGACTTTCTGAAGGCTGGGTGTTACTCGCAGGGGACGGGCCACAACATGCGAAGAATGACAACGTGGCGTGGCGCGAGTCCATGACACTCGCTGCCATCGACGCGCTTCACCGGAGCTTTCCCGGGTCGGAGAAGTGGCCGATGGCGTGCGCAGGGTTCTCCGGGGGAGGCAAAGGCGTTGGTTATGTTGCCCCTTTTCTTGCGAGAAACGGTTGCCGCATCACCGGAATTTACATGACTGGCGCAAATGAAGACCACCTAAGTGACGGATATGCGAAATTGCAGCCTGGCGCAGACTTTCTTAATACGCCAATTTACGTTAGTGCCGGACACGAGGATAGAATTGCGACCTTGGAACAGCAATACGCCGTCGTGGGTTCGATCAAGCGAACTGGCTTTAAGCGGATTCGAATCGGAACTTTTCGTGGCGGCCATGAGGTCAATGACGCGCAGACCTCGATCGCGTTGCATTGGTTCCGCGAACTGGCGAAGTAGTTCGGATACTATTCAACGGAACTGGAATGCCGGATCGCCGCGACGAGTCCTTGAGGATCGTCCGTGCCTAACGCGAACTTCCGCCCATCGCGCAACGTGATTGCCACGGCGTCTAATCCTGAGACGTTGTAGAGCCAGCCGTACGGAGTCAGATGAATTCCCCAGCCGTACCACCAGCGAATCCGAATCGGTTCGCATTCGGTAATCTCCGCAAGTGGCACTTTTTTGCAGATAAGTCCCATTGCCAAGCAAGCCCGCAAGGTTTCCTCGTCGACGTTGATGGTCAGTTTGCTGAATACAATCGCGCAAATGAGAAGGATCAGTTCAACTGTTGCATTGATCCGGAGAACGCCTCGATCGGATGGCGCAACGATTCCGGTGATCGCAACAAACACAGCCACGAGAAATAGCGCGCAGACTGTTAAATAACCGATTTGTGTATGTTCGTATCGCTTCACAAAAGTTCGTCTCTCGTGTTTTGCGGGGAGGATTGCTGAAATTTCTCCAGGGATTTGACCAGGTTCCCCGGCAGCGGACGCACGCGATCAAAAATGCGCGCAGCCAGCGGTTTGGCTGTTATGTAACCCGCGGCGAACATTTCCAGACGGGCGTCGAGATTATCGATGTAATGCAGCGCCATCGCTTCCGGCGTTTTCGGCGCGACCGGTGAACCAAATTCCATCTCGCCATGGTGCGCTCCGATTAAGTGCAAAAGGTGCAGGCGAACATCTTCCGAGGCTGGTAGCAGGGTTTTCCACGTCTCCCCATTTTCGGCGTTTATCTTTCTCCATAACGCGTTCACGAGCTCGAGGCCGATTGAAATGTGCCCGATCAACTCGCCTCGCTCATCGTAATTCATAACGAACCCATGTTCTGGGAGAGCGTTCTCCCAAAGTTTCCCAGAATCGTGGAACAGGATCCCGGCAAGCAGAAGATCAAGATTCAATTGCGGATAAAGGGGTGCGATTTCCTTCGCAACGCGCATCATTTGCGCCGTATGCTCGACCAGTCCGCCGCGGCGCGCGTGATGATAATTGCGCGCAGCAGCTGTGCGACGAAACCGGTCACCCCATTCTTGTAGGAATTCCTCGCATAAGGAGCGCAGGCGCGGATCGGTAATTGTTTTGATCCCTTGCTTAATAAACTCCCAGTCCGCATTCTGCCTGGCGCGCAAGTCCGAGGGACCCTGGAGTAATTCACTTTTTTCCTGGTTGGTAAGCGGTCGCACGGTCCATTTGCGAGCTTCGAGTCCGTACTGCTGGTGGCGATGGAACTCGCCTGTGAGCTCGATGAAAGTTTCGGCCGTCAGTGCGCTGCAGGTTTTGTAGGCGGGATGATCGCTCCATACACGCAGTGTCATGCGATCACAGGCATCGGCAAGAGTAAGCTCGCAGTACGGCTGCTGTTCACGCGTGAGTCTGGGCGCGGCGCTCTCGACTTGCACATGCACGCGCGCCGGCACCGCACCGTTCTGTGCCGTTCGGCGAATTTCAGTCAGCGTCATTAAATCCATCGTCTTAATCTACCACGACTGACCGGTCGGCCTGGCGGAAGATAGACTCCCAGTCTGTCTCGGCGAACATGCTGCCAGCATGTTCAAGATCCGGCAAGCTGGCAGCTTGCCGCCCGAGTCAGGCATGGCTGCCTGACTTCCGTTCAGATGTACGCTCCATTGCTCAATGTTTCTGATGCATCTTGAATGCACTGCGTGCGGGCTTCAACATCCGTGGTCGCAGCTGCAGAATCTTTGTCTTTCCTGCCAGAAACCGCTTCTTGCGATTGTCGACCTCGCGGCCGCGGGTCGCACGCTGAAGCGCGAGACACTGGCTACCCGAGAGAAATCATTATGGCGCTATCGCGAAGTGTTGCCGCTGCCGGCTGATGTTGAGCCGGTCTCACTAGGCGAAGGCGGAACACCACTATTGCGCGCAGAAAAATTTGGCGACGACATCGATCTCTGGATCAAGGACGAATCGCTAAATCCAACACAGAGTTTCAAGGCGCGCGGAATGAGTGTTGCCGTGTCCATGGCAAAACATCTCGGAGCAACCAAGCTCGCCGTCCCCAGCGCCGGCAATGCTGGCGGAGCGCTTGCTGCCTACTCGGCTCGGGCCGGCTTGGAAGCACACATTTTCATGCCGCGCGACACGCCGCGGGCAAACATCATCGAATGTCGTGAGTTGGGCGCTCACGTGACATTGATTGACGGATTAATTACCGATTGTGGAGCCGAGATCGCCCGGCGGAAGACGAACGAAGGTTGGTTCGACATGTCCACGCTCAAAGAGCCGTATCGCGTCGAGGGAAAAAAGACGCTCGGCTACGAATTAGCGGAACAACTCAACTGGCAATTACCAGATGTAATTCTTTATCCAACCGGCGGTGGGACAGGTCTCATCGGAATGTGGAAGGCGTTCAGTGAAATGGAGACGCTCGGCTGGCTTGGCCGAAAACGTCCGCGCATGTTCGCGGTGCAAGCCGCCGGTTGTGCGCCAATCGTCCGCGCGTTCGAAGCCGGAGAAAAAAACGCTGCCGAAATTCCCGATGCGCACACGATCGCCTCTGGTCTGCGTGTTCCCAAAGCGATCGGCGACTTCCTGATCCTGAATATCCTTCGGCAATCTAACGGCGGCGCCATTGCTGTTGATGATGAAGAAATGATCAGTGTCGCGCGCGAAGTTGGATCGAAGGAAGGCCTGTTCGTTGCGCCCGAAGCTGCCGCCTGCTTTGCTGCTTTAAGGTCGTTCCGTTCCGCAGGCAAAATTGGTTCCGGTGAACGCGTGGTCATTTTCAACACTGGCTCCGGAATCAAGTACCTCGACTGCTACCAAGACCAGTAAACAATCTCGCTCATATCCGCTTACCCACAAAGATAGAGATGCGCTTGGAGAAGGCCTTCGCAGGCTCGGCGTAAAAACGTCGCCCGAGTTCGAGCGCATTTGTGCGCAATCGTTTGCCTCGTTTACGGATTAGCTTCTCGAGTTGTGCGAGTTCATCGCGGAGCGCTTCATCACTGCTTTCCTTCTCCAGGCGCGCCCAAAGAAAATTTAAGTCGTGCTCGCGCCCCAGTAACTCGCCCAAAACTTCCGCGTCGTGGGACATCTCTGTCAGGACTACGCGATTAAGCGGCTGCAAAATGCGCAGCTGATACCAGAGGTCTTTCACTCGCTTGCGCCAAGCATGAAAATTTTCTGGGTCCGGGTCGCTAATTATTTTTGCGAGGCCGCGTTGGCCTCGCTTATAAATCTTTCCCACCGCGCCCCAAACTTGCTTCCAGGTCAAACCGTCCAGCGGCCATTTCAACAGACGCGCTTCCACGCGTTCCAGCTGCGGGATGGCTTGTTTTTGCCAGCCGGCAAATGCCGCGGAAAAACTTTCCCGTTCCAGCGACAATAATTCTTCGATACGTGGAAATGGACTGTCTTGTGGCCCTTTTGCGGTCTCGTCGCGCAATTGAATGAGTGTTTGCAGCCGCACTTGCGCATCGCGCAAGTCCGAAACAAGCCGTCCGATTTTGCGGACGCAGCGATCCTCACGCGTATGCCGGTTCTTGCCGACTTCGGTAATGGCAAGGCGCATCGCCGCTCGCAGCCTTTTAAGGTGCTTGCGCACTTCATGCACCGTAACGCCGCGTTGTTTTGCCGGGTGCCGGCACAATTCCAGAGCGGACTCGATCTGCTCCCGGAAGACTCTTTTCAGTCCGTCCGGCAGCGGTTCACGTAACTTCAAACGGAATCCCATAAGCTTTCCTGCTTACTCGTTGGCGAGTCGCACGTTGCTGTAGCGTTTTTCCCCAGTCACTTCCCGTCCAAACCAGGAAGGCGGTTTGAATTTTCGGCAGCTGACGCGGTCGGGGAATTCCACTTCCGCCACCACGAGCCCGGCGTGTCTCCCCTGATAAATATCAATCTCAATGAGTAGATTTTTCCAGGGAATTTCGCAGCGCACCTTGCGCAATCTTCTCCCCGCGGTGCCTGGCCAAAGCGAGTCGAACTGTTTTGGGCTAAGCCTGATCTCGCGTTCTTCCCGGTGACTACCGCGGCCGACCTTGAAAGTCAGCGATCCGATGCTGCCTTTTTTGCGGAGACGGACCTGTCTACCTTCGGGTTCACTCGCCAAATAGCCTTGATCGATAATGTAGCATCGCGACTTCAGGCTCTCGGGCAGCCGCTTCAGCAAAAATTTGCGTTCAATTTCCCGATTGTTCGCTGCTCGAGCATTCTTTTGCACAGGGCCAACATGCTAAGCATGATGAGCTTGGTGTCGAGAGTTTCGCGTTGGCGATGAAACGCAGTTGTCCTCAACGCGTTGGGAGAGCGGCTCTGCCGCCGATCTTAGCAGCGGCGATGCGTTAACGGGGATCAACTTGCACCTTCGGCGATTTCCATCGTCTTCAGGAGAAGCTGATCCACCTCAACGATTAAGTCAGTGCGCGTTGGAAAAATTCCTGTAATGCGCCTGCCGCTGCAAGGATTGGCCAGGCTGAGATCGCCACGATTATCGCAAAGAACAGCGCCTCGACTACAAACTCCAAACTGTTTTCCCTCGCAAAGTAGGCGCGGGTCAATTCGCGGAACGACCGTCGCCCTCTCGATCTCTTGTTTGCACTTCTGAAGACCGTTCTCCTCACTGTAATCACATTCATAGCTAGACATTCGATAAACCGGTCCGTGCAATGCGTCAGGTTACGAATTGTCAAAAGGATGTGACGATCTAGTAACAACGGGGCAAGCCAGCGTGATTTGTTAACGGTTAAACGTTGAAGCGGGAAAGCGATAACAAGAATCGACGGCTTCGACGGTTTAACTAGCCAGCATACTTTCTTTGCGCCCTGGTGAATCGACTGTTCGCCCTTCCCGGGCGTGAATCGCCGAGAATGGATCATAGTTGACCAGCGAGATGCTGCCGTCCTCGCCCTCAACAAGTGCCGAGCAACTCTCTACCCAATCACCACAGTTGTAATATGTGACTTTGCCAAATTCCCGAATGGCCGGGCTATGGATATGGCCGCATAGAACGGCATCTACGTGATAGCGTTCCGCATAATGCGCGACAGCAGCTTCGAATTTACCAATGAAGCTGACGGCGTCTTTCACCCGCCGTTTTGCATAGGCGCTAAGCGACCAGTACCCTAGACCGAACCGTCGTCTGACGAAATTGATGAGCGGGTTCAGCGAGAGCAAAAATTGATAACCAACGTCGCCGGCGAAAGCCAGCCACTTCACGTTTTGCACCACCGCATCCAGTTCGTGTCCGTGAATGATTAGAATGCGTTCTCCACAGGCCGTCACGTGAATGGCGTTCTCCTTGATGTCGATGTTCCCATAAGCACCGAGGAAGCTGGCTACTAACTCGTCGTGATTTCCCGGTATATAAATCACGCGAGTGCCCTTGCGGGCCTTGCGCAGGATTTTTTGGATGACGTCGTTATGTTGCTGCGGCCAATAGATTCCGCGGCGTAGCGACCAGATATCGATAAGATCACCCACAACGTAGAGCGTCTCGAAGTCATTCTCGCGAAGAAAATCGAGCAGCGCTGTGGCATTGCATCCGCGCGTGCCCAGATGCATGTCGGAGATCCAGCCGGTGCGATAACGCATCGGTACCGGCAGTTGCTCAGACGATTTTCCAAATGAGAAACGCTGTTGGGCGGCGAAAATTCGCCCCGAATCTCTCCGAGGAAAGGTGGACGCCTGCATTCCCGGTCAGCGGCAACCGTAAGAATCAACAAGCCTTCGGGCAAAAGAATTACTGTTACGTTTGTGTGGCAAACGACACTTCGCCAATACGAAGGTGCAACGTCTTGTATTTAACGCGCCGGCAAAGCACTTGCGTCTTTGCCGCCCGATTTTTGAACAGACCGTGCGCATTCTGCGAATTGACCTAAGCGCGCTAGAATTTAAAACTCAGGTCAGCCTGGAATACTTGATATTGATTGAGCGGATTGATGCTGATGTCGCCATTTCCCCCGGTGCCAAGTGCGTTGTCGATCTGCCAGGCATAGGCGTAGGCGGGGCTGAAGACTACGGCATCAGCCAGCATATACCCGGCTCTCACAGCCACGCCTTGCAGGCTCAGCTGGCTGTCGAAGAGATCTGAATCGACCAAGTTCGGATCCGGCGAATACTGAAAGATCTATTTGCTTAACGAAAGCGTGCGCGTCACGCCATTTTGACCGCAACCGATTACCCCCGCGTGGGAATGCAGTAGATACCGATGTAGGTAGGTTCTGAGGCAGTCGGCGTTCAATTTTTTTGTCCGATGGTCGAGACCAAGTCGACGATCAGCGAGTCGATTTTACGCAAGTCTTTGCGACGGCCCTTTTCCGGTTTCAGTTTGCGATTGCGAACGATAATCGTGAGATCACGGACTTGGTACAGCATTTCCCGAGGCACCTGTTCGATCGGTCCGTATGACCTGAGCGCAGCAAGGCAGACAAACAGATCATTCTCCAGACGGGCGATATATGCTTTGGCAATTGTTCGCAGATCGCGATGTAGTCCGTGAAGTTCGGCCTCGAGCATGGTCACCGGGGAGGATTCACTCGATCTTCGGTGGCGGGTTCGTTTGTGCTTAGCCTTTTCTTTCATGCACCGGGACTGATTGCGGTGTAATGAAAAGCCCGCCGAGGGAATTTCGCGCGGCGGGCGATCGATAACCTAACCAAGCTTTTTAATCCTCAGAACTTGACGTTCAAGTCAGCGGTGAAGAAATTGTATTCATTCGTTGGATTGATTGCGATGGCCAGACTACCTGGATTTCCGCCTGTGCCGAGATTATGATTGTACCACCAGCCGTGGGCGTAGTTCAGGGTGAGGTTCACAGCCGCACTCAGGTTGTATGCCGCTGTGACACCTATGCCGTGAATATTCTCTTGAGCATTGAACCAATCATCATCGATCAGGTTCGGATCGAGCGAGTATTGCTCGGAGTGTTGATACCAAACGTCTAGCTGCCAATCATTCTTCTTCTTTAACTGGCCGATACTGAGTCCGCCCGTATAGGCGTAGCGCTGGCTGCCCTGGCCGGGCTGCCCTGCCGCGCTGGCGCGGTCCTCACCCTCAATATTGACAGCAAAATCGCCGTATGCCCGCATCGGTAATCCCCAAGCTTTCCATCCGATTTCCGCTGGCATATCGAACACCAACAGGCCGTTGATGCCGGTCTGGTTCTGTGCGAGCGACTCCGAGTTTGTTAAGTGGGGGTCGCCACCTTGATAGTGGATGTTAAACGTGTCGCCGTTGCCAGTGTAATTGTAGAGGGTCGGCGCAAGTTGAAAGTAAAAGTTGTGCGGGAAATTAAACTTCGCTCCTATCTGCCACGCGAGCAGAAATGCGTCCGTGTTCGGGATTAGCTGGGAGGTTCCGTTATTTGCGGTCGTCGTCGGGCCTGGCACCGAGCGGATTCTCCGGATTTGTATCATCATACACGAATTGTGCGAAGTTCGCGAAGACGTCGATTTTCAGCCACGGCTCCGAGGGCAGTGGCGGCGCAACATTTTTCCCATCTTTGCTGTAGGACGGAGGCGGGGCTGATGCCCCAAACACGAATGTATGTTTCCATTGCTCGGCCAATCCTTCAGGATTGATGTCTGGGTCCCACACCATGCGGCGTGTTCAGGAGCGGGTTCGGCATTCTGCCTGCCGTGAACGTAAAGTCGGGAAAGCCTTTGTAACCAGCATACGCCTGGCCGACGTAGACCGTGTCGCTGTTCTTTTCGAATGGTCCGCCGCCACCGGGCGTGCTACTCGCTGCGTCGTCGCCAAACGTCACATTTGTTGAGCGGGCATTGTTGCTCGTCTCCAACTCGAAGGCCGAAGAACCAATCATCCAGAAGCGTTCCGCGCAAGCCCAAGCGAAGACGATATCGCTCGCGCTCGCGCTCCTGCCAATCGTTTATCCCTGCGACGCCGTTACCGGGCGCCGCTACCGGACCCGTGTTTTTGGTCTCGCCTCCGTTATATTGGTAACGAAGGCGGATATCGCCGTAGAGTTCCATCTCGGTGGTGGAAGTGGATATTTTCCACTTGTCCGCGCTCGACTTCTCGACGGGCACGCTTTTCTCGACATAGGTCTTTCCATCATAAGTGACTTCCGTCTTGGTTTTGCCTTCCCCAGCCACAGGCGCCCAGGACGTGCGCTTCTTTAATCCCGAAACCTCCTGTTCAAGCTCGGCATTGCGCTTTTGTAACTGGTTAACGGCTTGTTCGAGTTTTTGCAGTCGGTCGGCATCGGATCCTTGAGCTCTTAGCGGCTGCGCGGCCAGTGAAAGAACTACAGCCAGGCTCGCCCCGGCTGCGCGTAAGATGTTTTTTTTGGTGAACATTCGTTTCTCCTTGTTGTGGTGATTTTTCAGTTGCCTGAGGGAACACGGTTAAGTGAACGCGTGGAGGCTAGAAACCGATTGTTACAGCCGTATGACGAAGAAGTAACAATTCGGCGAACTTTGGCGCGGGCATTAAGGAGCAGCGGCTTCCAAGGCCGCCGAGGGAAAACAAGACGACTGGACAGCCGTCTTTCTTGTCTGCTTCAGCGAAACGCCGCCCTTACGGCGTCGCTGTTGGCTGCGCCGTGGGCGCCGCAGAAGAAGCAGGAGACGCCTGAATTGGCGAACTTACTGGAGAAGAAACGGGCGAAGCCTGAGGTGCTGCCGGGGCGGGAGAAGTAGCCGGAGCAGCTTGCTGCTTCATCAACTCGCGACGGAACGCGCTCTCCCCGCCGGTGCCCCGATGCGCATACAAAACCGACAACCCAAGCGTCAGCGCAAAGAAAATGCCAGCCAGCCAGGTCGTAAACTTCACCAGCACGTTCGTCGTTTGTGCACCGAAAATGTTCTCTGTGACCGCCCCGCCAAATGCCGCTCCCAAACCTTCGCTCTTTGGGCGTTGCATCAAGATCACGAGCACCATGAGCAGCGCCACCAGAACAAAAAACACCGACAGCAGATTGATCAGAAGATTCATCCGGGCGGGAAATATCGCCAAAGAGACGAGAGAAGCAAACATCCAACGCTCAACGCCCAACATCGAACATCCAATTCAGACGGCTTCAGCGCTGGGCGTTGGAGGTTCGGCGTTGGGCGTTTCTTTGATCTGATTCCAAATCTTGTCCATCTCCGCAAGGTCAACGTCCCCCAGTTTTTTGCCGCGCAATTGCAGTTCGTCCTCTAATCGATTGAAACGGGCGACGAATTTGTCAGTCGCGCCTTGCAATACGCTTTCCGCATCGAGTTTGCATTTCCGTGCGAGATTGACGACTGCGAAGAGCAGATCGCCTGTTTCGTCCTCGATCGAATTCCGATCTTGTTCCAGGACGGCCTGTTTTAATTCCTGAATTTCTTCTTCAACCTTTGCGATCACGTCGCGCACTTCGGGCCAGTCGAAATTCACACGGGCAACTTTCGACTGCACTTTTTGCGCGCGCATGAGAGCAGGGAGCGCGAGGGGCAAATCATCGAGATAATGCCCGCCTGCATCGCCGGCGTTGCGAGCAGGTTTACCTGCTTTTTCAGCTCGCTTGATCGATTCCCATTGTCTTAGCACCGCGCCGCTGTCGCGCGCATCGCTGCTGCCGAAGACATGCGGGTGACGCCGGATCAGTTTCTCTGTTACATCCTTGAGAACGCCGTTGATGTCGAACCGGTCTGATTCGTTCGCGATTTCGGCGTGCATCACGATCAGTAACAGCATGTCGCCGAGTTCTTCGCGCAAATTTGCGCTATCGTTGGCGCGCAGCGCTCCCGCGACTTCGTACGCCTCTTCGATCAAAGCCGGCAACAACGATTCATGGGTTTGCTCGCGATCCCAGGGACAGCCGCCGGGAGCGCGAAGCTTTGCGACAATTTCGCAAAGTTTTTCAAACGCAGTCATTCTGAGCGAACCCCGTTCGACTCACTCCGGCTGCTCAGGATAAGCTCCGCGGAGATGAAGAATCCAGCCGCGTCCTTTTTTGGATTCATTACCGGATTCCTCGACTTCGCTCGGAATGACCTTCAAATCCGCCAGAGCGAACGGTGCGTGCCGAACTCTGAAATTTCTCCCGAAGATTTCTTGCTGACGTAAATCGTGATGGAAATCACACTGACAAACGTGCCCGCAAATATCAGCGCCACCAGCCAGGACGGAATGTGCCCGATGTGCAGCGCATGGTAAAACGAGACCACATCGTTAATCGGCTCGCTGGCATGCAAAAATACCTTCGTCACCCACGCCATCAGGATGAGAATGAAAATGAAAACATAATTGCGTTTCAATCGGCGCCCGACCGCTTCCAGTTTGCTGATCTTGAAGCAGGGCAGAATCAAATCTTCGCAAACGAGTTTTTTCCATTCGCCCTGCAGCATCTCGCGATTTTCCATCACCATCGGAACAAGAAAATGCGCTTCGAGCATCCGGACGCGCGCGCGGAAAGCATCGTAAAACCGGTAACGACGCGCTTCGATCCACAGCAATACCCAGACAATGGCGAGATTGAAAAAGAAAATAATATGCGGCACATCGCGAGTGGAGAATGCGATGGTGATGATGGCGGTGGTACTGGTGATCGCCCAGTTTGTCGTCACGTCGAGCCGCTGCCGCCACACCATGATCCGGCCCATTTCGCCGCGATAAAAATGCGACATCGCATTGACGTAGCCCGGGTCATAAATGCTCCGCTGGAGAGAGACGGTCCTCTCTTCGTTTCCTGCTACCGCTGTGTTTTCAGTTGCCACGGCTCCTTATTTAACTGGATAACTGGCTTTGCCGGATAATCCAATAAATCTCTCTGCTCCCAATGGCTATTGCGCTGACCGATCTATTTGACGAAAAACAGGTGATCCCGCGGTTGCGCTCCAGGAAAGTGCCAAACGCGCTGCGCGAGATTATCGACTTGCTGGCGCAAAACGGAAAGATCGATAACCCGGAAGCGTTCTTTGAAAAGGTGCTCGCGCGCGAGCAGGCGCACCCCAGCGTGGTCGAGAACAGCGTCGCATTCCCACATGCGCGTACGGATTTGGTTGACGCAATTGTCGTTGGCATTGGACGCAGCCGCGCCGGGATCCCTTTCGGACACAACGGAGTACGCGCCCGTTTGATTTTTGTAATAGGCGTTCCAGAACGGTTAGGGAATGATTATTTGATTTGCGTTGGGACGCTCGTTCGGCTGGTAAGAGATGACACGATACGATCGGCGCTGCTGCACGCCCAAACCCCGCGCGAATTTATCGACGCGCTCACGGCGAACCTGTAGCCACGTCGCTGTGCGATGTCTTTGTTCGCTTTACATCCCACGACCGGCCACAGGCCGGTGGCTACAGGATCATCGCGCGCTCGGCGATCGCTCCGTCTCGCTCACCCGAGGTCGCGGATTGCGCGAAGCACTGTGTCGACCTCCTGCGGAGTATTGACGACGCCGCACGCTAAGCGCGCATACGACACGCGATAAGGAGTCGTTGAGGCGACAATGCGCTGATCGAGCAGATGCTTTACGACTTGCTCGGGCTTCATTCCCTTTACATCGAAGCAAACCATTCCGGCCGAAAGATTCTCGTCACGCGGCGTGTAGAGCTGAATGTTCGGCATCCGGGCAAGTCCTTCCTTCATTTGACCGTTCAACTCGTGTATGCGCGCCGTGATTCGAGCGGGGCCGATGTTCTGATGAAAACGAATAGCTGCTGGCAACGCCCAATAATGTTCGAAAGCCTGAAAGCCACCCGGTGAAAACCATGCTGCGCGCGCCGGAGTCGGCGGAGCATGTTCCTGCTCCCAGGCTTCGAAAGGTTCGAGCGAAAAGAAACTCGGAATCACTGGACGCATTTTCTGCCAAACTGCAGGCTTTGCCCAGACGAACCCCGTGCCGCGGGGTCCCAGCATCCACTTATGCGTGCCGGCCGCAAACGCGTCGCACCCTAGGGCAGTGATATTAGGATCTTCCACTCCCAACCCGTGCACGCCGTCGACAATTAGCAGCACCCGATCGTTCTCTTCGCGACCGCGATTCGCGTCCGAAATACTTTCGGCGATACGCGCGATCGGAAGGCGCACACCGCTGCTGGAGTGCACCCACGTCACGCCCACAGCTCGTGTCTTTGGTCCGATTGCCTTGCGAACGCGTTCTGCGATTTCATCTGGCGAAATCGAGTTGTAAGAGTCGAAGAGCGGAATTTTTCGCCACGTCGCGCCGCAACGCCCGGTAGCCAGCCGAATGGATTCGTGATGTACGTAGTGGTCGTGCGTAGTTGTCAGGATCTCATCGCCTTCTCGTAATGGCAGTCCGTGATAGAGAAGAGCCAGACCGGTCGTGGTGTTTTGGGTAAGCGCGATGTGCTGCGGATCGCCACCGATGTAGCTGGCGATGGCCTGACAGACCTGCAGCGGAATGCTCTCGTTAGTCGGTTCGAAAATCGCGCTATCAACGGCAACAAACGGATTTGCGTCTATCTTTTCCCGGGTACTGCTCGATCGCCTGCCGCACCGCCCTGGGGTGAGACGCCAGAAAGAATAAGGCGAGATGAATGTAATCAGGAGCCAGTTCAAACTCCCTGCGCACTGATCCCCAATCTTTGAAGTCGGCAGGCGTGCTGGGCTTGCTCTTCGCAGCCTGGACAAGAAGCGGCGAAAGCGCTCCAGCCGCCAGCGACAGCGAACCACTGACAAGAAAATTGCGGCGGGTTAGAGGCATGGCTTTTCCTTTCTGCGCTCTGATGTTTTTAATGGAGAGACCGAAGCTTAATCGACTCTGCTTAAAGCGCGCGACCGAATTCGTGGACCCTAGACTGTGGCCTGCTCGGCTGTAATCTCGCGCGGCGCGATGGTGGCGCTCGTGCTTCTTCGGTATCGCCAGATGGCAAACGCTACGAACAAAAGATCGAGAGCAACGAATATTGCCACGTAAGTCTCCCCGCCAATGCCGAAGCCATAGCTATGCAGACCTTTGCCCAAGACAAAGTTCACGCCATACCACGCCATTAACACCGCGAGGAAACAAACTACGCTTGCAACTGCGAGGCCGAACTGCGTCCACCAACCCGCCAGCCGGCCATGCAATGCCAGGATGTAACAAAGCAACGCGATTAATGCCCACGTCTCCTTTGGATCCCATCCCCAGAATCTGCCCCAGGAATAATTTGCCCAGACTCCACCGAGGATTGTTCCAGCGGCCAGCAACAGGACACCGAGCTGAAGTACGCGATAAAGCCAGAAATGCATCGGCGCGTCCGCGCGTGCGCCTGCAGGATTCCGCGCGTATCGCCAGAGCAAAATATGCCCGAAACCCATTGCCAGCGCGAAGGCCGCATAACTCAGTGTGATCGTGAGTACATGGATTGTGAGCCAGAAATTATCGCGTAGCACAGGAACCAGCGGATCGATGCTCGAAGGCATGGCAATCGGCATTTGATGCACGAGCAACAGCGCGGTGAGCGTGACCGGTAACCCCGCCAGCAGATAGATGGGCGCCCGATAACGCACAAAGAAGATCATTCCGAAGAATGACACCGCAAACGAGACCCAGATGATGGATTCATACATGTTCGTAACCGGCGGCCGGCCAGCGATCATGCAGCGCATCACGATCCCAGCCGCGTGAAATGCGAGGCCGAGCACCGCGACTGCGACGCCGATGCTTTGCAGCGCGCGTCCCCGGCTGCGAAGATGTGCTGTGATCAGAATCACGAGCGCAATTCCGTAGCACCAGATGGCCCGATAAAAGGCTTCGAAATGATTATAGAAATATTCGAGCCGTAACTGCTGGTCCCGTGGATACACTGATGGACTCAAGACGCGCATATTTTCGCGAAGCTGATTAGCGGCGTGACTGAAGTTAAATGGATCGCCGTTGACGTAACCGCTCGCAACGGTTTGCAATTGAGCCCGGATGGGCGCGAATTGCGCCTCTGAATAATATCTCGACCATCCCGAGGGGTCGACCCACGGATCTGTTTCGTTGGCCGGCGCAGGGGCGATCAGCAATGCGCTCCCATCCATTACATGAGCAAGAAGAGAAAGTCGATCGCTGACACTGAGTGCTTCCTGCTGAACCCGGGTCAACGGTTTCTCTGCGCGCTTGAGCGCCTGCGCCTCAGTCACAAGTCGCTGCAATTCGGCAGACCCGGTTAATTCCGCAAACGAAAATCGGCGTTGCGTTTTATCAAGGCCAAGCTGCTCGACTAACTGGCCCGATGAGATCAACACCATTGGCTCATTTTTCCAATCGTGCGTCTCGACCAAAGCCGACAAGACGAAATCGTTCGGCCGCCATTTACGTCCCGTCTTGTCTGTGTGTGTCGATCGCCCAGTAATTCGAATCAGTGCTTCTTTTGCAAACGTGTCCACCGGCTTGCGTCGACCGGCGTCCTGAATCGCGAGTAATCCCCACTGCTTGAAATCCAGATTGCCGGTATTTGCAGTAGGGACGCCCGATGCGCCATAGTTAATACCTCCCAAAAACGTGCCTCCCGCCGCTGCGACGATGATGAAGATGCGCGTTCTCAAATCGGGCGAATGTAGTTCGCAGCCCGAGTTGTGTCGAGCAAGGCAGCAGAATTCTTAACAAATAAACACACGACTAAAGTTTAATAGGCCCGTACGACTAAGGTCCAATAGACGCGTACGCCGGAAAACTACATCGTCAAAACGGATCTGAAGGAGGCCTAGAATTCCTCCCCGCTCCGTTCTTCGTCTCTTCCGGACCCGCTAAGAGAAGCAATCAGCGGGGATAGACAAAGGAAGATCCATATGAATACACCGTTAGCGCCCTTAGCGGTGAAGTTTTTTTCGTTTCCGAAAATTGGAATGCGTTTCCACGCGTCGGTGTGGGTCGCAATTTTGCTCCTGGTTCCTGCCGCGCCGATCGCACACGGCGCGGACATTATTTCAAACGGTCCGGTCAGTTTTCTTAAGGGGAACGACGCGATCAACCCGGTACCCGGCACGCAAGGGGGCGGAGGCCAGTTCAACTCGCTGTTCTACGTCAGACCTGGGGAAGGTGAATCACCGGATCCGGGCAATCCCCGACTGCATCAGCTTCCAAATCAGCCGTTCTTCATCGCCTACGAGCCGACGGCCGGACCCGTGCAATCGAATGACTGGTGGACGGGTGTCGGGCTCCAGTGGTACGTCGATGCAACCAACTCGGGCTGGGCTTTCAGTTGGAGCGACGGCGTCATTCGCTCGAGCGGATTTATCAGCGAACCCTTCTACTATCAGTTCGTCGATTTCACCGGTGCGAATGGTTCAGTGCAGCCCCCACTCCAACCGCCACACGGTCTGCGCCTGTGGAACCAGAATGCGATTGCAGTAAAAACCGATGGCAAGATTAAGCCGGATGACCCGTTCAATGCTGCAAACAACATAGTTGACCGTGGTCTCCTCGCGCCGGAGGTGCAGGCAGTGGTGACCGTCGGCTTGGAAGGCGTACATCCGCTGGGGACGACCAAGCCAACGAAGGGGCCTTGGACGAACGTGCAGGTGCGGCAACATTCGGACTGGGGTGCGGTGCTGGTCTACAAGGATGGCACAAACGAGATGGAGATCACGATGGCGAACGGATCGCCGTTCACATGGCTGGAGCGAAAGCAGGGATCGGCAAATTTTCTGGTTTGGGCCGGAGGTCCGACGGACCAGGGCGGTGCACCCACCGTGTGGAAAAACGAGAATGGTGTAATTGGATTGACAATTAATACATCATTTAACCCAGACAACGCCATTCCCCAGATTGTATCCAAGGCCGCATATCTGGTCATCGCCGATCAAGGGACCTGGGTGCAGACCGACGCCACCAGCGGCAAGCAGTCGATGTTCAGGAACAGCACGGCGACGCGGGTAGTGGTCCTTGCGATGCCGAACAACATTCGGCTCGATACCACTTCACTCCAGCGAGCCGCCAGTGACCTGATGCCCTTCGCATGTAGGAAGGTTGTCGGCACGCAGATTGATTACCCTCCTATTCCGGGTTCTCAGACCTCCGTTAACATAAATGGTGAGACCGTTACCTTGGGCTACTCGCCGACAGATCACCGTGTGGCTTTGCAGCTCCGGCTGGACACGCAGCCGTTTTTACCGAACTGCACGGCGCCTGACCCAGTCCAGTTGCTGTTTCCGCATCATTCCAAGTCGTTGCACCCTGGCCAGAGACCGCAGGTGGACGGCCGTTACACTTGGAACACGATTATGGGCCCGCTGAAGCTCTACAAAGGGAGCTCCTTCGTGCAGTTGATCGATACCGACGGTTTTCTGCCGTTTTTCCCCGATCAGGCGGTCGACTCCGATTTGCAAAATCCGCTCCAGTCGAGGCAACTGGCGGTGGACGACGTTTACGAAACGATGAGAAACTGGTTCTATCTGGAAGAGTTTCAGACAGGTGGGAACCATATCGATTCGTTTCTACGTAACATCGGTACCTACGACAATCAACAGTTCAACACCTACGAGCAAGGTCTCTCCACTTTGATCGAGTCGATGATGATCGCGGATCAGTTGGCGCACTCGACCAAGCTAACAGGCAATGACACCTCGACTAACAGCCTGCACGCTTGCCTGTGCAAGCCGAAGACTCAGGTTGCTGCGGAGATGCGCGACTACATTTTACAGGCGCTTAAGGAATTGGTCGGACAATGGGCTGACGTTTATACGGCACAGTTTATCCAGTACAATCCGACATTTAAGACCACCTACGGATTCCCAGCGGGCTTCGGGTCGGTTCAAAATCTGAACGACCATCATTTTCACTTTGGATATTTTCTACGAGCGGCCGCGGCTATCGGTCGCTATGACCGACCATGGCTCGATGGCTATCTGCCGTTCTTTGAGGAACTGCGCAAGGATGTGGCGAACTACGATCGTGCCAATACTAATTACCCATTCCTGCGCAACTTCAGCCCGTTCTACGGCCACCAGTGGGCCAATGGCACCAGCCAAAACGGCGCCGACCAGGAGTCCACGAGCGAAGCCATCAACTTCTCTACTGGTCTCATGGAGCTTGGGCTTTTGTTAGGTAACAACGAGTGGCGCGATATGGGTATGTACATGTACGAGCAGGAGATACTCGCTTCGGAGCAGGTACTGGTTCAATCAGGATGCAACGCTGCCGAATGTCGTACCGCGCCCCCCGTTCGACCTTAATGATATCCGCTACAACGGCAACTGGCCGGAACAATTCGTGACCTATAAAGGGCCGGACAATGGTGTGTGGCATACGACCCTGGCCGGGATCCTGAACCAGCGGTTCGTCAAGCGCGAGACGTTCTTCGGCGGCATCGATGCCACCTACTTCATCCATCTCATCCCGATGAGCGCCAATACGCTTTACGTGGGCAGGAACCAGGCATGGCTCCAGGCGACATGGAAGCAATATCTGTTGGATACCGGTGCACAGGGAAATCCTAATTTCCAGAGCGGTAATGAAGTCTTCGTGGCAGCCTGGCAGGCACGGATGCCCGCCAGCGGCCAGGGTATTAACGGGACGGGACTCACCCCAGCGCTGACGCGTATCGGAAGGCCCCATGCATTCCAATTCTACGGCACCAATACCATGGCCAAGTACTGGGCGTACACTAACGCCGTGCTGGGACAAGTGGACGCATCGATCGTTGCCGACACTCCCGCCTATGGCGCATTCAAGGATAGTGGCGGAACCAGCTCCTTCGTAGCGTACAATCCAACCAACCAGGCCATCACGGTCACCTTCAAAAACCGAGTAACGAACACTGTTGTCGGTACACTCAGCGTCCCGGGGCAGTCCATCGCGAGCAAATCGTCGACCCGCCCTACCACTTTTACATTCAAACCCAGCCAGATCACTACGCCAGGAGGCAGGCTTTATCTAGGACCTACGAGTGGTCCCACGCCTCTGCCAATGACCGGACAACTCACCAGCGCCCCGGGCACCTGGTTACCACCCAATGGGACCTTTCCGTTCCCCAGGTCGTCAAGTGATATCAGCAGGATCATGCCTTCGCTCAGCATCGTGCCTGTAGCTACTGGCAACTGCTCGGACATCGATTTACCCGGAGGCCCGAACTGTGCGAACAGTAACAAAGCGTACGCAGAATGGACCGGCACGTTCAAGGGCACCCTTGTGGGAAGCAAGCCGTTTACACAGTTGGTCGTTTACACTGACCCGGCGCTTCACCCGGGCTGGCAGCAAGATCCGGACATCCGTGCAAACACCCACGTAAGAGTTGAATACTTTTTTGACGCCAACAATACGGACCCCGACAGGATTGAGGTGTATACCCTGCCCTCGGTACACGGCAACACTTTTGTGATGCTGCAAAACAAGCTTACCCCGTACTACTTCGGGTGTTACAGTGACCAGTCGAATTTTGGCGCATGTAACAACATGGATTCGGGCCTCTATGGCCCGGATAATCCGGCTCTCAGCCCGGGCAAGATTGCGCTCGACGATCGATTCGCCCCGGTCGAACCGTTTCCGGCAAGCGTGACATGTGGAAAGATAAAGGTGCAAGTGTACGGCCAGGCCGGTCCAGACCAACCGATAAAAGTACCGGTACCGGTCTCAGTGGGTACCTCGCCGCTGTTGAACAGAGCATCCTGGGTACAACCGCCGTACGATGGGGGAGAGTGCGCGCCGTAGAGATAAATTTATTCGTTTCCGTTTGCGCAAGCTGAACCAACGCGGCTAACTTGAGACCCGTGTTCAGCTTGACCATGCTTGGCAGCGGGAGCGCGGGAAACAGCGCGCTCGTAGCAACCGATCACTGCAAGATTCTCATTGATGGCGGGCTGAGCGCACGGCAATTAGTGTTGCGCTTGGAGCAGTGCGGCGTCATGCCGGAGCAGCTCGATGGCATCCTACTCACGCACGAGCACGGGGATCACGTTTGCGGACTTGAAGTTCTCTGTCGCAAATTTGATGTACCGATTTATTGCAACTCGTTGACGGCAGAAGCTGTCCGAAACGACAGCTCGTTCGAGCAGCATCGGAACTGGCGAATCTTTGAGACCGGCGCCGAGTTTTCGATCTGCGACATCACGGTGCAAACGTTTCCCGTGCCGCACGACGCGGTCGATCCGCTGGGGTTCGCGTTTTACGCCGGCACAAGCAGCCTTGGGTTTCTCACCGATCTCGGTTACGTAACCAAGATGATCGTCGAACGATTACGCCACGTGCAAACGCTCGTGATCGAGACCAATCACGACGAAAAACTTTTGCAGAACGACACGCATCGGCCCTGGCCGGTGAAACAACGAATCCAATCGCGACATGGTCATCTGTCGAACGCAGCTGCAGCAGGCGTGATCGAGGAATTGTTGCCTGGAAAAATCGAGCGGGTTGTGCTCGGACATCTCAGCCGGGATTGCAACACGCCGGAGCTAGCGCTCAAGACGGTGCGCGCGTCACTGGCAAAGTGCGGCAGGATAGACGTGGAAATCCATTGCGCCACCCAATTGGAAATCACTCCGCAATTTCGCATCGGTGAAACCGACTCCGGCGCATTTCAACCAACGTTCGAGAACGCTTTTTTTCAAACGTTGCCGTAGCAGCTGTCCATGACTGCCGCGGGTTAAAGCACCGACTGCGCTGGATCTATCTACTGTTTTTCTTCGCGCGCGAGGCGACATTCTTCGCCGCCGCGTCGAGAGCGGCGCGCACAAGACTCGCTTTCGCGGAGGCAAGATAAACATTCGTGGCACCTGCGCGGCCCCAAGCGCCGCTGCACGGCCTGAAAACCTCGGGTGCTTTTTCGATGAATCCGCGCTGCTGCTCTGGCGTGAGCTTCACCATGCCCCAGTTTGCGTCGGGTGCGCTGAGCGACGCGAAAATCTTTCCAGCGATGCGGAAATCGGGATGATTCATGTGCGACTGTTCAACGGCCTTTGGAATTTCCAGCGCCATCTTTCGAAACTCGTTGATAGTCATTTCACGCTCTCCCACGCCGATTATTTTTTCTGTGGCCGACCATTTCGCCGCGCACAGTGCGGCGGTCGACGCGGGTGAGGTTTTTTTCCATTGCCGGTGTGAGCAATGAAATATGCGGGATTTCGCAGAGATGCTCCGCAATGAACCAGATCGGTTTTTCGGCGGTCATCCAGTTGAGATCATCGAATCGCGCAAGGTTCACTGGACGCGAATATCGCCGAAGGGTGCGTTCGCCGCGCAGGTTGAAGTAGATATTGAAATAGCTCATGGCCAGCTCTCGCAGGCTGCGATAAACGGGCTCGCGATAACGGCAGCCGGTGAAATTGGATTTCGCCACTGCCCCCCAATGACCGCGCACCTTGAAAATCGCAACGACATGATCAGTATCCTGTTCTGCTTCCAAATCGAAGATCAACGGTGGAAATCCGATGATACGAAGTGCGGCCGCACCAAAAATTCCGCCTTCGAGACATGATGCCGTGCGATCGTGCAGGACTTTTTTCGGTGATCGCGCCGTATAACTCAGATTGTAAGGCAGATCGTCGAGAAATTTCTGTATGCCAACGGGCGTTTTCAACGCGCGCAACCGGCGTAATTCCGAGGAGGTGAAACCGAAATCAGATGAATTACCAGATTTCAATATCCAACCTCCAAAGAATCACCAAGATCCAATACTTAATTAAACGTGCGACCTCGATGCTGTCACGTTGAGCGGAGCGAAACATCTCTGATTATTGCATCGGGCGCTGGAAGAAATACCAGAAATCCTTCGCGGCGCTCAGGATGACAATTGTGTCTCTGGCGCTTGGGATTTGGAGCTTTGTTCGCTCTTATTTTCGTTCTTAGCCCGCTTGAAAGTTCCTTCGTCGTGCACATTAAGATTTTCCACGACAACTTGGTTGGCCTTGCCGTCAGGTCCGATGGTAAAGGTAATGCCGCTTCTGCCAACAGCGTTCTCGCCCGCTGTCTCGTAGGTGAATGTGTCGCGGTCGTAATGCTGCATCGGGAAAGTCTTGTTGCTCGGACCCTCCACGATTGCTAATCCGCCGTCCTTTTCGACGATGGAGATGTCGCCAAAATAATCGTTCGTAAAGCGTCCAACGTAGGCGCTGCTTTTCAAAGCGGGCGCGGGCGAGGCGGGTAGTTTGGAATAATCGAAACCGAGCACGGTGCCGACGGCAGCTGGATTGGAGAATGCTTGTTTAAAAATGGCAAACCAGTCCTGGGTCGGCTTTCCGTACAAAGCTGTATCCAAAAACGTTGTGCCCAATGCTTCCGCTATCCCAACAGGGTGCGCATTGGTGAGGACAACGATGCCTAATTGCTCGGTCGGCACGAGGTTCACATGCGTCGCGGCGCCCAGTGCAAACGCGCCAGAATGATTCAACCGTAACCGACCTTGCTCATCGTAGCTCACGTTCCACCCCAACCCGTAAAAACTCGGCAGCCCCGTGAACGGGCTGAAACCCGTCAGCATATTCGGATGATGTGTTTGGAGCAGCGCCTTTTCATCCACGATTTGTTTGCCGTCGAACTTGCCGTTTGCGAGTTGGAGACGCATCCACCTCGCCACGTCGTTCACCGACGAGCTCACCCCGCCTGCTGGCGACTGTGCGTCCGGATCGCGTTTAAACTTTTGCGCCCATTTGCCATCTACCAGCACATGCCCCAGGGCTTTGTTCCGGCGCGCCACAAAATCCGCATAACGCGAACTGGTCGAGGCCATGCCCAATGGCCGGTACAATTTTTCTTCGGATGCCTTTTCCCAGCCTAGTCCGTATGCCTTCGCCGCCGCGACACCACCCTCGGTCATGCCAAAATTTGTGTATGCGTAATGCGAACGAAAACTGCTATCTGCATGTTGATAGCGCAGACGATGCAAAATTTCCGCGCGCGTAAAGCCCAGATCTTCGAGCAGGTCGCCCGCGTGCTCGGGCAACCCGCTGCGGTGCGCGTACATATCACGAATTGTAATTTCGCGCGTTACCCACGGATCGAACATCGCGAATGCCGGATCGAGCGCACTGAGTTTCGAATCCCAGGTCATTTTTCCCTCGCCAACCAGCTCGGCAACAACTGTCGAGCCAATCGATTTGGATACCGACGCGAGCTGAAAAACAGTGTCCGCGTCAATAGGCTGCCTGGTGTTCACATCGCGAACGCCGAAGCCTTTCGCGTACACTGCCTTGTCTTGAAACACCACTGCGATCGCAATTCCAGGCAGAACGTTTTCCTGGATTTGTTTTTGTGCGAGCTTTTCGAGTTCCTGAAGCGCGTGCGTCACTTGCTCGGAAGTGACGTGAGATTTTTCCTGCGCGTTGATGCAAAACGGCGCCGCGAGAATCAGCGCTGATGTTTGAGCTAAAAAGGTTGAACGATTGATCGGCATACGATCTCCTTATGCCTCAAAGAATGACGGCTGCCCAGCCGTCGCTCCTTGAAGTTTGGTGATTTGAAGTTCTTTGGAGCTTGGAATCTGAGATTTGGCGTTTTTCGGCGGATGAAAGAAAAAAATCGGAAGGAGCCCGCGTTAATAAGGCCAGAGAAATTGGAAGGGCGGGATTTTGAGGAGTAGTAGCAGTGAATTTTGACCTCGACACATTGGTGAAGGGGCGCAAATCGAAAACGCGAGCAATCAGGTCTAACTAAACAGACGGATGACGCAGTTGGTGAATAACGAGCGGTAGCGCTGTAAAAAATGGCGACCGGCGGTTCGCCCTTTGCGCCCTCGCGAATTCCGCCGGTCAACCAACCGAAAGACTATCAAATGGCCCGCGACAAATTGGCGGGAAGGCCGGGGTCAGCCTGCGTCAGCGTAACCATGCTCCTGTTCGTAAGCTCGAATTGCTCGCCGCGTCTGAGGCCCCAGGACTCCATCGATTGACCCGCGATAGTAGCCGGCGCGAGCGAGTCGCCGTTGTAGCTCGGCTACTCTCGACCGAGTCGCAGAACCGTATTGGCTGCCAGAACCGTATTGCCTGCCAGAACTGTAGCCGTAGCCATAGCCGTTACCGTAGCCGTAGTCACCGTATCCATACCCTCCGTAACCATAGCCGGTACCGTACATAGCCGTATCCGTAGTAACCGTACGGATACCCATAGCCGTAATATCCTGGATATCCCCAGCCCCACCACCCTGGAAAGCCAAAACCACCAATGAAGATCACATCATTGTGGCCGTGGTTATGATGCCAATTGCCGTTCCAATTGTGCCCGTTCCAGTTACGCCGTTCCAAGCGCCCATTCCGGGGCGTCCAACCATCCCGGGGCGTCCAGCCATCCCGGGGCGTCCGGCCATCCCGTGACCGCCACCGCCGTGCGGCGCAGCCGTAGCTAATGGAGCAGCCAATGTGAATGCAACAAGGGAGCTCAAGGAAAGTATAAGTTTTGAATGATTCATGTTAGGTGGGATTCAAATAATTAGACACCGGACTCGCCGAAAAGTCTCGGTTTTTTTACGGTGATAAGAAATAAATGAGACCGGCGGATTTGCCATTTGAAAGTCCGCCGGTCAAACACCGGAGACCCAACGCGCGGGTCTCCGGATTAAGAGAGACCCATTCGCACGATTGTGCCTGCCTTTGGGTGCAACGCATCTCTCTATGAGGTAAGTCCAATAATTAAAAATCGGGACCAGACGAGAGTTTCGCACTGATTCCTTCTCGCCAGCACGTCGCCGCCATGATTATCATGCCGGGTAACGAGGATGAGGCGTGCTGCGACGTTCATATTGTTGTTCTTCACGTGCCACCAGCTTCGCGCTTTGCCGGAACACAGCGTAAGTCCTTCGCGACAATTCGTCATTTACGGCACAGGCGCGGCGCTTCGCGGGACGATCTCCGAACTGGCAGAGCAGACTAAGACAAATCTTCTTGCCCTGCTGCGGCAGCGCGACGGATGGAAAACTGCGGTTGTAATCAATTTGCAACCCCAACAGGCGAACCTCCCCGAAATTCCGCCGGCCAGCTTACGAGTCAGCCAGACCGGATTTGGCGTGAAGCTACAACTCGATTTGACCGTTGGCCGAAATCTCGACGGTTCGCTGGTCGAGCGCCAGCTGCTTCGCGCCATTCTGTTCGAGATAATTTATCGAGACGAGGCCGACCTTCCACCCGGCGCGACGCTCGTCGAACCGCCGGATTGGCTGGTGGAAGGTGTGCTGGCGTTGACGCCGGGACGAGAGCGCGAGGCTCTGGTGGAGGCACTTTCGAAAGCCGATAAGGGAAAGTCGCTGGAGGAATTTCTCGGCCAGCGCTTCGATCTGCTCGATTCCGCCGGACGCATGCTTTACCGGGCATATTCCGTCGCGCTCGTGCAATTGCTCCTCGATGAGGGGGGTGGCCGCACGCGTCTGGCGCGGTACATCTCCTCTAATCTTAGGCATGCGTCTAACGATCCAGTTGCTGATTTGAAGGCGTGCTTTCCGCAATTGCGGGACGACGTGGAAAAGCAATGGGGCTCAACCGTGGCTCGACTCAGCGGGCATCAAACTTACCAGTTGCTGACCTTTGCCGAAAGCGAACGACGTCTTGATGAATTGTTACAGATCAAGATTTCGGATGGTTCGAGCAATCGGGGGCGGCCAAAACCGGCAAATCTTAGCGAGCTTTCGCGCCGGAAACTGTCCCCAGAGGAAAAAGCCGCAGTCAACCACATGAGCGAGGGGTTGCTGTTGCTTGTTGGGACGGCGCATCCGGTCTTGCGTCCGGTCGCGCGTGAGTATCAGCAAATTGCAGCCCTGCTCATACGCGGGAAGCGACGAGGAATAGCAAAGCGCGTATCGTATCTGGATGGTACTCGCGAGGAACTCGCCGCGCGAATGGGCGATATCGATGATTACATGAACTGGTTCGAAGCTACGCAGATGGAAAATCAGAGTGGAGCTTTTAGCGATTACCTCAAGGCGTCGAACCAATCGCAGGTCTTCGCGCCAAGGCGACGCGACCCGCTCTCAGTGTATCTCGATGCGCTGGAAGACCAGATCGAGACTTCCGGGCTGGAGTGATAACTATCGGAGTGTCGGGGATTTGCGCTTCTTTCGATCGCTCCTTCATTTCAACGACCCGCGGCAGTTGCCGGTTCCGAGTTTGGCGTTTATGCTTGGAGGCGCGTTTAAGACGCGCCTGTTTCATCCCATGCAAAAAATTGGATTTGCTGAAGCTCTTGATTCCATTGTGAGCAGCGACCCGCGCTACGAACGGGACGCATATGTTTTTCTGCGTGATGCGCTCGATTTCACGACAAAACAGCAGAAGAAAGCGAAAGGCACCAGCGTCCGCCATGTGTCTGGGCCCGAACTACTGGAAGGCTTGCGACAGTACGCGCTCAAGGAATTTGGGCCGATGGTCATGACGGTTTTCGATAGCTGGGGCATTCACTCATCCGAGGACATTGGAAACATGGTTTTTAATCTGATCGGCGCCGGGATATTCGGAAAAACCGAGAAGGATTCGATCGAAGATTTCAGGAATGTTTATGATTTCCAAGAGGTTTTCGTGAAGCCGTTCGCACCTGAAAAACCAGCGATGACGAGGGCACGGGCGGAATTGCCAGCGCCTAAGCCTGCTGCATCGAGAAAGTGATCAGCAATCACTGATCGCTGAGGGCGCCGTCGCCGTTACTCCAATGCCTCGCATACCACTGGCAAAGTTTTCCTCAACGGTTCTATTATTTATGATGGTCAATCTCAAAGCTGCTACGACTGAACCCGCGCCCGTCATCACTTTTCCGCCGAGCTCGGCACACAAATGGATTTTGCCTAACGGGCTGACGATCATTGTCCAGGAAGATCGTAGTGCCCCGGTAGCCAGCGTGCAGGCGTGGTGCGCCACGGGAAGTATCGAGGAGGACCAGCACCTGGGAGCGGGGTTGTCTCACATTCTCGAGCACATGCTTTTTAAGGGGACGAAAACGCGAGGCAAAAATGAGATCGCGCAGAAAATTCAGGACGTGGGTGGTTACATCAACGCGTACACATCGTTCGATCGCACGGTCTTTTGGATCGACGTTCCGAAAGATGGGGTTGTTACCGCGCTCGATATTTTGGCCGATGCGATGATGAATTCGACTTTGCCGCCGGAAGAATACCAGAAGGAGCAGGAAGTGATCCGGCGCGAGTTCGCCATGGGCATGGATGATCCCGATCGGATGGCGGGGCTGCTCCTTTTTTCAACCGCGTATCAGGTACACCCCTATCGGTTCCCAGTCATCGGCGAGATCGAAATCTATAACCAGCTCACCCAGGAGCAGGTGATGCAGTATTATAAAACGCGCTACGTCCCCAACAATCTCACCTTCATTGTAGTCGGCGATGTCGATGCAGAAAAGGTGCGCCAACAGGTCGCCGACTTGTTCAAGGCGTACCCGGAGAAATCACTCCAGCCGGTATTCATTCCGGCGGAGCCGCCGCAACTCGGCAGACGCGAAGTGCATCAGGAATTTGCCACGGAGTTGACGCATCTCTCACTGGCATGGCACATCCCGGCGGTCACGAATCCAGACGTACCCGCGCTTGATCTGCTCTCAACGATTCTCGGTGAGGGGCGCAGCTCGCGTCTGTACCGGCGCGTTCGCGAAGAGGCTGGTCTCGCGTTTCAGATATCGGCATTTTCCTACACGCCCGGGGATCCCGGTCTGTTTGGCATAGATGCTACCGTCGATCCAAAGAAACGCGAAGCAGCTGAGCAACTGGCCCTGCACATTGTTGACGATCTGAAACTCGCTGGCGTCACTGCGGATGAACTTGCCAAGGCAAAAAAAATCATGCTCAGTCATCACTTGGGCGCGCTGACGACCATGCGGGGCCAGGCGTCGGACATCGGCTCGAACTGGTTACTCACGCGCAATCTGAATTTTAGCCGCGATTATCTTGACGCTGTCCAGAAAGTGTCGCTCGACGATATCAAGCGCGTGGCTGCGCAATACCTGACGGAAAACAATCTGACGGTTATCTCGTTGAATCCAAAAGGTTTGCTCGCCACCAAAACTGAGGGTCCGAGGGTCGCGGCTGCCGGCGAGATTCAGAAATTTGAATTATCTAACGGATTGCGTCTTCTGGTTCGCGAAGATCCTCGCTTGCCAATCGTGGCGATGGGCGCCGCTTTTCGCGGCGGTCTTCTTGCGGAGAGGCCGCAAGACAACGGTATCACGCATTTGATGGCGAAAGTGCTGCTGAAAGGAACCAAGACGCGCACCGCTGAGCAGATCGCCAACGAGATCGAGGCGGTAGGCGGTTCCATTTCGAGCGAGTCGGGCAATAACAGCTTTGGAGTATCGATCGATGTCATGAGGCCTGACTTGAAACTAGGCGTGGACTTGCTCTCGGACGTGTTACTGAACGCCACCATGCCGGAGAAGGCGATCGCGCGCGAAAAAGAGATCCAGATCGCCGCGATCCAACAGGAGGAAGAACAATTGACGGCGGTCGCCCGCAACATCATGCGGCAGGCGCTTTTTTCGCAGCATCCTTACGCGCTGCGCGGCAGTGGTTCCGTCGAATCCGTTAAAGGTTTAACACAAAAAGATCTCATCGAATTTCGTGATCGTTACGTGGTGGCGAAGAACGGAGTGATCTACGTCTTTGGAGATGTTAAAGCAGCTGAGGTGAAGCAGCTCGTCGAGCAAGCGCTCGGCAAGATGAAGCCTGGCGCGCTTGCGCTGACTGACGCAAAGCCTTCCATCCCGCTAGGCAAACCGGAGACCGTTGAAAGCCGCAAAGACAAAGCGCAAGGTGTGATCATGGTTGGATTTCGGGGCGCGAGTTTGTCGAGTCCAGACCGGTACGCGCTGGAATTGATCGATGAAGCGAGCAGCGATCTCGGATCGCGTTTCTTTATTCGCATTCGCGAGCAAATGGGCTTGGCCTATTATGTCGGCGCAAGCCAGATGCAAGGCCTGGTGCCAGGGCTCTTCGCATTTTATCTTGGTACAGATCCGCAAAAAATTGAGAAGGTGAAGACCGAGTTGCTTGATGAAATTCACAAGCTCGCAAACGAAGGATTAACCCCTGAAGAATTAGCGCGAGCGAAGAAGAAACTGATTGGGCAACAAGAGATCGCCAATCAAAGCAACGACGCTTTCGGTTATCATTGCGCGCTCGACGAGCTATACGGACTCGGATTTGATTATTACAAGCAACTTGAGCACCATGTGAATGCAGTGACCTTGGAGGATATCAAACAAGCAGCTGCGAAATATTTTCGCGATCAACCGTATGTTTTGGCTACGGTGCGACCCCCGGAAGGTTCCGCAGCTGCGAAACAGAAGTGAGCCATGGCTGAAGTCCAGAAAACCACGTTGAGCGGCGAGCTTTCGCAGCGCTTCATTGAATTTGTGGTGATGCACGCGCAAAACGCCGCGCTGTTTCTCGGCCAAATTCCAAACCCAAGAACCGGTGAAGCGGAAGTGAACCTGGACCTGGCCAGGATGTTCATCGATCAACTCGCCATGATTCAGGAGAAAACGCGTGGCAACCTGACCAGTGAAGAGGCAAAAGTGTTGAGTAACGCGCTTTCCAATTTGCAAATGGCATATGTGGAAGCATCGGGTGGTCCGCGACCCGAAGGTGCGCCTCAGTCTGAGGCGCCGGAGGCCGCGCCACCACCAGCGGCAGTTGAGCAAGCACCAACACCCGAGTCCGAACCGTCAGCGCCGATCAAGTCGGCTGAGCCCGAGTCCGAATCGCGAAAGAAATTCACCAAGAGCTACGGGCCGTAAGGCATCATTCACCTTTAGCAAACGCAAACGTCGAACGCATCGTTCTCGCGATCACGAATTTTTTCCTTCTGTGTGGGAACCATTAACGTGATCGAATCTCGGCAAAGTCCGTTTCGTTGAAACACCGAAACGAGCACGTTCACCACGGCGAATCCGTCGTGTGGCGGACGAGGCGCGGTGCGCTACCCTAACGGCTGCTCTGACGCGAAGCGGGAGTCGCGCTTGGACGCGATCGTGTTCTCGCGGTCTTGCGCACGGTGATGGTTCCCTGGGCAGGAGCAGGAGTCGGTGATGCTTCGGCGTACTTTTTTGTACTTGGCCAGATTAAGCGCCACGGTTGAGTCTTTATTGTCTCGCTGAATTGCTTGATGTTTTCGCCGGCTGGCTGGAGCTCGGTAGTTGCGACCTTTAGTTTCTCCGACGAGCTCCGCAGGTTTTGCAGGGTGACTTGGATGTTGTCGTTGTCCGTAAGACTGGTGCTGATCTTTTCGATGTTGGCCAGTGAATGCGAGAGCGCGCTGTCCGGCGCGGTCAGGTCGACGAGATGTTGGCCGAAGGTTTTGAACTGGCCGAGCGCAAGTGTGAGCTCGGAGTTTTCGTCCGTGAGACGATTTAAGTTTTGTGCGGTCTGCTGAAGGTCTTTCATCGTGTTAGTTGCTTCAGCTGCGACCGGTTTGATCACTTCGAGCATTTTTGCCGCGGCTTCACCCAGGTCGGGTGTGCGTTCTCCGGCGAAAATTTCGCCGTCTTTCGCGCGACCGGAGGCTCCGGTGCCTTGCGTGAAATCAATGGCCAGATCTCCAAGCAATCCGAGCTGCAGCATTCGCGCCTTGGCGTCGCGATACACCTTGGCGCTTTTGTCCACCTGCACATCAACGCGCACCTCGAATCGCGGTTTGCCTGGCGTCGCTGATGGGGTTGAACTTGGATTTGCTTCAGACTGATGCATTGCCGCTTCTGCTGCTTCCGCCTGTTTTTCTTCCTCCGGCGTCACCGGCGAAAATAATTTCTGGACCTGTCCAATCTTTCGACCGGCCAGCATTACTGGGGCGCCTTGTTTAAGTCCGGCCGCGTTATCGAAGTAAATCCGGTAAGTCACCAGCGGCCGGAACAGCCCTGGTGCGCCGAGCAAAACCAGAAGGAAAGCGACTACCGCGATCGTGCTGATCACGAGCAGACCAGTCAGAATTTCATTTTTTTGTAATTGCATCGAGACTGCCTTCCAGAATCGGACCTTCAGTGCTTCCGCTCACGAACTGCGCGACCACCGGATTTTTGGAGTGCTTGAATTCTTTGGGTTCGGCTTCTTCAATAATCTTTCCCTGGTACAACATAGCCATTCGCGTGGCGATGCGAAAGGCGCTGTCCATTTCGTGGGTTGCGGTGATGGATGTGACTTTCGATTTCTCGCTTAGGCTGATAATTAATTCGTCGATCACTGAGGCAATGACTGGGTCGAGGCCAGCCGAGGGCTCGTCTAGTAGAAGCAATTCGGGATCGAGCACGAGAGCGCGCGCCAGCGCAACTCGCTTTCGCATTCCACCGCTGAGCTCCTCCGGCAACAGCTCCTTGGAATCGCCCATGCCAACGAGCTCGAGTTTTTCATCGACAATCTTGTCAATCTCACTGCGCGATTTATCGGTCAGCTCTTCCAGCGGCAACGCAACGTTGTCGCGCACATTGCGCGAACTCAGCAGTGCTGAATACTGAAAGACCATCCCAATATGCTGTCGCACCCGTTGAAGCTTCCGCCTGGACAGGCGCGTGATTTCAAACTGCTTGAAAAAAATCGAACCGGAATCGGGTCGCAGGGTGCCGAGAATCAATCGCAAAATCGTGCTCTTGCCGCTGCCGCTCTGGCCCATGATCACCAGACGTTCTCGGGGCTCGATCTTGAGCGAAACACCGTCGAGCACTTTCTTTTCCTCGAACCGCATGTGCACATCGCGCAGTTCGACCATCTGCAGCGGCGTGCTCACGTCGGATAGAACGTAGTGTAAACGACGTTGTAGAGCGTATCGAAACCGATCACTGCGGTGATTGCAGTAACGACGCTGGACGTCGTCGAAGCACCGACTCCGGCGGCGCCGCCTTTCACTGTCAGTCCCCGGTAGCAGGCGATCGCGGCGATCAGCAGACCGAACAGGAAGCTCTTCAAAATGCCGGTAATAATGTCGCGGATTAACAATGAATCTTTCACGAGGTCGAAAAAATAAGGAAAGGCAATATTGAAATAGGCTTTGCAGACCAGGCTGCTGGCGAATATGGCCGCGATGTTCGAAACCGTGGAGAGACACGGCATCAGCAAGACCAAGGCGAGCATTCGTGGGGCGACCAGGAAGCGCAATGGTCCGATGCCCATGGCCTCGATCGCCTCGACTTCTTCGGAAACCTGCATGGTGCCGAGCTCCGCTGTAAACGCCGCGCCGATGCGCGCTGCAATCATGATGCCAGTGAGCAAGGGCCCTAGCTCGCGCGTAAAAGCGATTGCAACCAGGCCGGGAATCAGCCGCTCCGTTCCGAAACGTTGCAACTGGTAGCCGGTCAACAGCGCCATCGTGAGGCCAAGAAAAAAGGAAACCAGTCCGACGAGCGGCACCGAATCGACCCCGACACGTTCAGTGTGTCGGAAAAAACTGGCGGCACGAAACGGGAGGCGTCCGTGCTGAATCCGTTCGAACATTTCTTCGAACGTGTTCACAATGAACCAGAACACGCTGCCTACTTCGCGAAGAAAATAACGCGTGAGATGGCCGATTCCCTCGGCAATCAAGACGGGCGGTGTTTCAGCGTTCGCCATGAACGAGAAGTTGCCTCACTTCGCCATTGGGAAAAGCGTAAAGTTCGGCGCGCGAAAACGATGCGAGGATGGGTCGCACTCCAAAGCAGTTCGCGCGCGAGACCTGCAGGAAAACTTGTAATGTTTTTTGCGGCAGGTTTGGGAGTGCGTGCGCGTCCTCGCGCCGCTCTGATTTGATGCGAATATCAATGAGATCGAACGGCTGTTCGACGTAGCATAGCGATACCCGATATGAAGCGCCTTGGAATAACGAATTGCTTCTTTGCCATCGTGCTATTTAGTGCGGGTGCGCTGGCGGCGGCTCCAGAGCAATCACCTCCGGCGGGGGTTTTTAGCGAACGAAACCCAGATTATCAACCAAACATGGAAACCAAGAAAATTGGACTCGCGGTCCACGGCGGCGCCGGCACTATCGATCGACGCAATATGACGCCGGAACGCGAGCGCGAATATCGCGCCGGACTGCAACGCGCGCTCACCGCTGGTTACGAGATTCTCAAGCGCGGCGGCTCGAGTCTCGACGCGACCGAAGCCGCGGTGCGGGTGCTTGAAGACGATCCACATTTTAACGCAGGCAAGGGCTCGGTGTTCACAAGCGCCGGAACCAACGAGATGGACGCTGCGATCATGGACGGAAAAACGCTCGCTGCTGGCGCGGTCGCTTCTTTGAAGCACATCAAAAATCCCATCAGCCTTGCCCGGTTGGTGATGGAAAAATCCGGGCACGTCATGATGGATAGCGAAGGGGCAGAAGCGTTCGCGAAAGAAAACGGGATTGAACTCGTCGATCAGAAATATTTTTTTACACAGGACCGCTGGGATGCTTTGCAGAAGATCAAGGCTGCTGAAAAAAGTCGCACCAGCGGCGTCGGAAAGGCGTTTCTGATTACCGATCAAGATCGGCACGGCACGGTGGGAGCCGTAGCGTTGGATCAAAACGGGAATCTTGCCGCAGCGACTTCAACCGGCGGGACAACCAACAAGCGGCCGGGACGCATTGGAGATACGCCAGTCATCGGCGCGGGCACTTATGCAAACAATGCCACATGCGCTGTTTCGGCTACCGGCGACGGTGAATATTTTATCCGCGCAACAGTTGCGCGCGATGTTTCGGCGTTGATGGAATACCGGGGCATGTCGCTCAACGATGCAGCGCAGGCCGCATTGGACAAGGTCGCGAAACTTGGCGGCACGGGCGGACTGATCGCAATCGATCGCCAAGGCAACATTACTTTGCCGTTCAACACAGCTGGGATGTATCGCGGCTATGTCGATCCAAACGGCAAGTTTGTCGTGGAGATTTACAAATGAGTTCGTGCACCGTTGGAGCGTTGAACCGTTGAAGCGTTTTCGTTTTAACTTTGTAACTCTTATAACGTTTTAACTGTTCTCCGCTTCAATCCTTTAAGGCTTCTCCGCTTACTCGATGCTTCCACCCTTTTCCGTCGTTATTCCCTGTTTCAATGAAGCGGCGCGTATTGGAGAAACGCTTCGCCTCACGCTCGATTATCTCACGGCTAATGCGCCGGAGAGTGAATTGATCGTCGTGAATGACGGATCAACTGATGCGACTGCGGCGATTGGGTGTGAAGGATTGAAAGATGCCAAGATCCAGACGCGGTTGCTCGAGAATTTTCCAAATCGCGGGAAAGGCGCGGCGGTTCGTTCCGGATTGCTTGCGGCACAAAAGCCGATCGGCCTGTTTTTTGATGCCGATCTTTCCACTCCGCTGGGAGAGACGCCGAAATTGATCCAGCCGATTGCAAACGGCGAGATCGACATCGCATTTGGGTCGCGCGCGCTGGATCGCGGGCTGATTGGCATTCATCAGCCGTGGCGGCGGGAGCAGGCTGGTCGCGCGTTCAATTTGCTCGTGCGCATCGCGACTGGGCTGCCGTTTTGGGATACCCAATGCGGGTTCAAGGCTTTTCGTCTCGATGTGTGCCGCCCAATTCTGGAGGCCGCCCGCCTTGACGGCTTCGCCTTCGATGTCGAACTGCTTTATCTCGCGCAGCATGCCGGACTGCGGATCCGTGAAATTCCGGTGCGCTGGAATCACGCTGAAGGAAGCAAAGTTCAGTTTTTCAAGGATAGCTTGCGGATGTTGCGGGAAGTGATCTCGCTAAGAGCGCGAGCGTAACGTCGCGGCTCAGTCGGGCCGCGTTCCGAAGGTGGAACGCGTTGTCCTCAACGCGTTGGCAAAGATGCGGCTTGTCACCGGACTTTGTGTGCAACACGCCATGGAACAGATTACTGCGCCTTCGGCGACTGAGATCGTCTTCAGGAGAAGCCGATCCACATTGGAAGATTTCGCGAGAACTTTTCTTTCTCGCGTCGGCGCCTAAATTAATTGTTCTACTCTTGCCTTCATGCAGTCCTTCCGATTTCATCCCGCGGTTGCGCAGTGGTTCGAACAGACGTTTGGATCACCGACAGAACCGCAACTGCGCGGTTGGCCGGCCATCCAATCCAGGCGGCATGTCCTGATTTCTGCGCCGACCGGTTCCGGCAAAACGCTGGCGGCGTTTCTTGCTTCGCTGGATGTGCTTTTTCGCGAAGGCGCACAGGCCGATTTGCCGGATGAAACTCGAGTTGTTTACGTGTCGCCGCTCAAAGCGTTGAGCAACGATATCCGAAGAAATCTGCAGGAGCCGCTCGCCGGGATTCGCGCGTTGCTACAGCAAACAAATGGGCGCGGGATCGATGTGCGCGCGGAGGTTCGCACTGGGGATACCACTGCTGCACAGCGACAGGCGCTGATCAAGAAGCCACCGCACATTCTCGTGACCACGCCGGAATCTCTGTATCTCCTGCTCACTTCCGAATCGGGCCGACGCATGCTGGCTACGACGCGGACGCTCATCATGGATGAGATTCACGCTGTGGTGGATGACCGGCGTGGCGCGCATCTCGCTCTGAGTGTCGAGCGTTTAGCTGCGTTAACAAAATCCGCCTCAGGCGGACCACTGCAGCGAATCGGTTTGTCCGCGACACAAAAACCAATCGAGGAAGTCGCGCGTTTCTTAGTCGGCACGCAAGCAGTGGATGCTGCTGGCAATGCGGATTGCGAAGTCATCGATATCGGTCATCGCCGGGAATTGGATCTGGCGATCGAACTTCCGAAGTCGCCGCTTGAGGCGGTGGTGTCGAATGAAGTTTGGGAGGAAATTTATCATCGCCTCGCGGAGTTAATCCAAGCGCACCGGACCACTTTGGTCTTCGTGAACACGCGCCGAATGGCCGAACGCGTGACGCACCATCTGAGCGAACTGCTCGGCGCGGACGCGGTGACGTCGCATCATGGAAGTCTTTCTGCGAAGCTACGCCTGGATGCGGAAGATCGATTAAAGCGAGGCGAACTGAAAGCGCTGGTTGCCACGGCTTCCCTGGAGCTGGGCATTGATATCGGTTCGGTTGATCTCGTTTGTCAGCTCGGCACCACGCGATCCATTGCCAGTCTTCTACAGCGCGTCGGACGGGCCGAGCATAAGCGCGGTGGTTTGCCGAAGGGCCGTATCTTCCCATTGAGCCGTGATGAACTGGTCGAATGCGCTGCATTACTGCGTTGTGTTCGTCACGGCGAGCTTGATCGCCTCAGCATTCCGGAAAAACCGCTGGATGTCCTGGCACAGCAAATTGTCGCCGCGACGTCCGCTGAGGATTGGGATGAAAATGAGTTTTTCAACCTGGTCCGTTCAACCTGGCCGTATCGCAATCTCACTCGCGAAGAATTCGACAGCGTAGTGAAAATGCTCGCTGAAGGTTTCAGCACCAAACGCGGCCGGCGCTCGGCGTTGATTCATCACGATGCAGTCAATCATCGTTTGCGTGGACGACGCGGTGCACGGCTCGTCGCTCTTACGTCCGGCGGCGCAATTCCCGACAATGCTGATTATCGTGTAGTGCTCGATCCGTCGGAAACTTTCCTCGGCACAGTGAACGAGGATTTCGCGGTTGAAAGTCTCGCGGGCGACATCTTTCAGCTTGGGAATGCGTCGTGGCGAATTCTGCGCATCAACTCCGGCGTCGTTCGTGTGGAAGATGCAAAAGGCCAACCGCCGGGAATACCATTCTGGCTAGGCGAAGCTCCGGCGCGCACCTCGGAATTGTCGCAGGCCGTATCCGATTTGCGCATGGAAATCGAGAATAGACTCGCTGGCGGACAAAATCCCACTCAATGGCTCGCCCAAGAAATGCAATTGCCGGCTGACGCAGCCGAACAATTGGGCGACTATTTCGCTGATACTTATCGGTCGCTCGGCGCAATTCCTTCACAGCAGACTTTGGTGATGGAGCGCTTTTTCGATGAATCGGGCGGAATGCAGCTTGTTCTTCACTCGCCATTCGGCAATAGGACCAATCGCGCATGGGGCCTCGCGCTGCGAAAACGTTTTTGTCGTTCGTTCAATTTCGAGCTCCAAGCGGCAGCCACAGATGACGCGATCGTGATTTCACTCGGCACACAGCATTCGTTTCCGCTCGAGGAAGTTTTCCGTTATCTGAATTCCAAAACGGTGCGCGACCTGCTGGTCCAAGCCTTGCTCGACGCGCCGATGTTCACGATTCGCTGGCGCTGGAATGCGACGCGTTCACTTGCGGTGCCTCGGTTTCGTGGCGGCGCGAAAATCGCCGCACCACTGCAGCGGATGGAGTCGGAAAATCTTTTGGCAGCAGTTTTCCCGGATCAGCTCGCTTGTCTGGAACACATCGTTGGCGACCGCGAAATTCCGGATCATCCGTTGGTGAAGCAGACGATCGACGATTGTTTGACTGAAGCCATGGACATCGATGGGTTGGAAGAGGTGTTACGGAAGATCGAACTGGGTGAGATTCGCTGTATCGCGCGCGATTTGCCGGAGCCCTCACCGCTCGCTGCCGAGATTTTGAATGCGCGTCCCTATGCCTTTCTGGATAATGCGCCTTTGGAGGAACGTCGCACCCAGGCGGTGTACATGCGTCGGGCCTCCGAACGGAATGGAAGCCATGAACTGGGAATTCTCGATGCGGCGGCGATTGAGAAGGTGCAGAAGGAGGCATGGCCCGAAGCAACCAACGCGGATGAGTTGCATGACGCGTTGATGTTGCTCGGCGTGATGACGCCGGAGGAGGTTCAGCGAACGTCGGACGTCGAGAATGCGGAACAGTTGTTGTCAGTGCTGACAACTGAAAACCGAGCGACGCGGTTGATTCTTCCCTTGCAATGTCTGGATGACCTCAATGTTTTGGAGTGCGGCAGTGCCGCAATTCAAGACCCTGGCGCGACCAAGACATTCTGGATCGCAGCGGAGGGGTTGCCAATGATTCAACCGATTTACCCCACGGCGCGCGTTGAGCCTGAATTGATTGTTCCCGACTCGGTGCGCGGAAAGACATGGGAGCACCCAAACGCCATTCGCGAAGTGGTTCGCGGGCGAATGGAAGTTTGCGGTCCGATCACTGTTGGTGAGCTATCGGATATATTGGTGTTCCCAGGATCAGAGATCAACGCGGCATTACTGGCGCTCGAAGGGGAAGGGTTTGTTTTGCGCGGTAAATTCCGTCCGCACGCAACAGAACAGGAATGGTGCGATCGGCGATTACTGGCGCGAATTCATCGGCTCACGATCGATCGTTTGCGCGCTGAGATTCAGCCGGTTTCACAGCAGGATTTTTATCGCTTTCTGTTCGCATGGCAGCGTGCTGACCAGGAAGCACCGCGTCGAAGGGCCTGAAGGTTTGCAATCTGTTCTCGAGCAACTCGACGGGTGCGAGCTGCCGCTGGCCGCGTGGGAGTCTGCTGTCCTCGCCGCGCGTGTTGCCGACTACGACCCCGAATGGCTTGATCGCCTTTGTTTTTCCGGCCGTATTGGCTGGGCACGCTTGAGCGCGCCGCAAAATCCAAACGCGCGCACGAGCGCTCCATTGCGAACCAGCCCCATTGCACTTTATCAACGCGAGAACCTCCAGCACTGGCTGGTACTGACCCGCGCAAGCTCAGAGATGGAACTTTCCGTCGCCGGTCGAACTTTGTTCGATACGCTCGCAGCGGGCGGGGCGCTCTTCTTCAGCGAACTGGTGCGCTGCAGCGGGCTACTGCCTTCTCAAGTCGAAGAGGCATTGTCGCAACTTGCCGCACTGGGCCTGGTGACTTCGGACAGCTTCGATGGATTGCGAGCTCTTCTGGTGCCGTCAAATAAACGCCCCACGTTTGGCCGGAACATTGGGAAACGGCGACGCAAAACAAATCTTGCCAGCATCGAATTTGCCGGACGTTGGTCGTTGCTGAGGACCGACTTTGCTTCGCAACCATCAGGAAATGGAGCGGAAAGTTCCGCGCGCGACACGGCCATCGAACGATTTGCAAGGGTATTTCTGCATCGGTATGGCGTGGTCTTTCGCCGCTTGCTCGAACGCGAGAGTTTCCCAGTTACTTGGTATGAGCTGGGGCGAATTTATCGTCGCTGGGAAGCGCGCGGCGAGATTCGGGGCGGCTATTTTGTGGCAGGAATCAGCGGCGAACAATTCGCCCTCCCTGAGGCGATCGGGCTGCTGCGTTCCATTCGCAAGGCGCCGCCAAATGGCGAACTGATTGCACTGAGTGCGGCCGATCCGCTGAATTTGCAAGGCGTTCTGACGCCGGGGCCGCGAATTGCCGCGCTGACAGCAAATCGCATTTTATTTTTGGGTGGATTACCGATCGCGGCGCTGGAGGCAGGGGAGATCCGAAAATTCGCCACGGCGAATCCATTCGGTCGCGGACTCGCTGATGCGTCGGTGTCTGATTTGCAAATTGAAACGGCCCTTAAAGTCGGAAAGCTGCGGCCATCATTGCGACCGTATTACAAATAGAAACCGGCGCGGTGTGCTGTAGCCGCTTGGCTGTGCGAAGCGCGGCGCTGAATTGTTTGGCGTCGCTCCCTCGCCACGTGTCTCACAGAGACGCGGCTACAATTATTTCTTAACGACCTCGACATTCTCGATCATGGCAATGCCACCACGCTCTGCCAGCTTGCCCTTGACCGTGATCGTCTTGCCGCAGTACTCGGCGAGTTGATCGTTGATTGGCTTATGTTCGCCAACTACGAGATATGCTTTTCCCTCGCTGACGATACCGACTGGTCCACCACTCTTGATGCACTTTGCTCCGCAGGACTGGCCATGTTTTTCGCCGACCGCGTTATGATCGACGTAGCACATCATATCTACCACTTCGCCGGTCACTTCTTTTGAGGCGGCGGCGTCACTGCCATGCTCGTGTTCCTGCGCGATCGCCAGTGGCGCGGATGCCAGAGCTGCGATGAAAGTCGCGGTCACTGCAACTCTCAAGACAGTAGGTTTATTGCTTATTGAATTAAACATAAGAGAAATGTGGACTGATCGGCGCGTTGGTCAACGGTGCGGAGGGATCAACAGGACCGTTCGTTTCGGCGCGCTCGGCGATCGCGCCTACGTTTGTTTCTCGATCAGGTCCGCAAATTGATCGAAAAAGTACGATGCATCATGCGGGCCGGGCGCGGCTTCGGGATGATATTGCACACTGAAGATCGGCAGTTCCTTGTGCCGCATTCCCTCCACGGTGCCATCGTTCAAATTGATGTGCGTTACTTCCACATTTGACGGCAGCGACTTCGGATCGACAGCGAACCCATGATTTTGCGCTGTGATAGCCACTTTGCCGCTGCTCAAATCTTTTACCGGCTGGTTCGCGCCGTGATGCCCAAATTTTAATTTGTAAGTCGATCCGCCGAACGCGAACCCAAGAATCTGATGGCCAAGACAAATCCCGAAGATCGGCTTTTTCCCCATCAAATCGCGCGTTGCCTTGTGCGCGTACGGGAGAGCCGCGGGATCTCCCGGTCCATTGGAAAGAAAAATGCCATCGGGACTTAGCGCGAGCACTTCTTCGGCAGTTGTAGTTGCTGGCACAACCGTGACGCGAAAACCCTTCTGCCGCAGAAGCCGCAGAATATTCTCTTTGATTCCATAATCGTAGGCGACGACGCGAAACCGGGCAGGTGGAAGGATGGGTTTGATTCCCCCGTTACTGGATCCGATTGACCACGGCTCACTCAGCTTGTCCTCGGGATCCCATTCATAAATTTCGCGTGCCGAAACTTCGCGAACGTAATCCATGCCGATGACCCCCTCGCCTTTGATCGCTTCCTGCGTCGCTTCTTCCGGCGACATCTCTTCCGTCGTCAAACAAGCTTTCATCGCGCCGCGGGTGCGCAGGTGCCGGGTCAGCGCCCGAGTATCAATTCCCTGCGCGCCGGGGATGTTCCATTTTTTCAAATATTCGATCGAGCGACATTTCCGAGCGCCAGTTGCTTGGGATTTCGCTCAGCTCTTCGATGATAAAGCCGCTGACGTGCGGTGAGCGGCTTTCCTGGTCGAGCGAGTTTGTGCCGTAATTGCCGATCAACGGATAAGTCATCGCCACGATCTGCCCGCGATAGGAAGGATCGGTCAACACTTCCTGATAACCGGTCATCGCCGTATTGAAACAAACTTCGCCAATACGGGTGCCGGTTGCGCCAAAGGATTCGCCCTCAAAAAATCGACCGTCTTCGAGAGCTAACAGGGCGCGCATGTCACTGCGCACTGTCGATCTTCGCGCGCGATTTTCAAATCAGTTGAAGCGCTGAATGCCCAAATGAAAAACCCGGATCGAAATCTCGATCCGGGTTTTTTGAAATGTTACCCCGCTGATGCCGTTTAGGCGGATCTCCCGTTCCCTTTTCGTAACGGGCGGATGACCGTCGCCGTAGCGTCTGACTTCCAATTAAGGCCTGCCATCTTCTCCGAGCGACTCAGCCTCCTCAAGTTAGCCAAATATCGGTTCGGGAATCCCACCTGTAATCTCGAACATCGCAGGGTAAAGCACGAAATCACCCGCGACTGATGAGAGCCGCTGGTTGAGAGTTGAGAGAAAAGCACTGGTTTTCTTCCCAACCCTCAACAAACGACTCTCAAATTTTCAAAGAACTACTCCCGCAATTCTGCGCCGAGGTCGCTTCGCAATCGCTCGCGAATTTTCGCATGCGCAGCATTCACTTCCTCGCTTGTCAGTGTGCGACTCTGGTCGCGATATGTCAATCGATATGCGAGCGACTTTTTGCCTTCACCGATTTCAGTGCCGGCGAAGAGATCAAAAAATTCAACTCCTTCCAACAACGGTTCCGTTGGATGCCAAATCACCTCCCATATTTTTTCGTGGGTTAAATCTTCGGCAACAATCATCGCTATGTCGCGCGAGATAGCAGGAAATTTCCCAAGTTCGCGGAAAGTTGCGCGCGATCCCAAACCGCTAATCGGGAAATCAAGCGATACTTCCGCAACAAAGACGTTGCCAGGTGCGTCGATTGTTAACGTGAGCGAATTCGCTAGCTGCCCTGCGAGGCCAACCACTTGATTACCCGCCGTTACTTCTACAGCGAGCGCAAAGTTGGCATGCTGACCGCGACGAAAAGACAAACCGGTTCTTGCTAGTTCAATCGCGCCTTTTAGATCGAAGAAATCCACGCGGCGTTTTTCGTTCCGCCAATGAACTTTGCCTCCAACGTTACCCCAAAGGAGAATAGCTACTCGTTTCTGTTCTGCGCCGGTCGGTGGTTCGAAAACCTTACCCGTTTCAAAGATCGCGACGCGATCTGCTCCCGCACGAATGTTGTGGTCAAGCACTCCTAGCAACCCCGGCAACAAGCTGGGGCGCAGTGCCACGTGATCTTCGCTCAATGGATTGCGTAACTCGATCGCATTTTCCCCAAACGCGAATCTTTCCCTGGGAAGCAACTTTGACGTCCGCACTTCAGTAAGGCTACCTGCGACAAGCCGTTGGCGCATTTGTAATTCCAAATCGTGCGCGCGGTCAGCCGCGCTCGAAGGCGTGAATCGGCTGCGATCCGTTCCCGAAATTCTTTCGGCGCCGTAAGCTCGCACGACTTCTTCGATAAGATCGACATCGCGCTGCAAGTCGCGCCGGTAGCTCGGAATTTTCCATTTCGTTATCTCGGCCGCGCTGATTTTCTTCAAACCGAATCTGGTTAGAACTTCATCGACCGTTTTCGGTTTGATCGCGATCCCAATAACGCGATCGCATTTCTCGTAGCGCAACGAGACATCGGCTGGGTTCGCCGGCAGCTTGCCGGCGATGTTGATTTCCTTTGCCGGAGTTCCGCCGGCGATCTCTTGAATCAATTCGGTGGCCCGCTGCGATGCACGGAGCACCATATCAGGATCGACGCCGCGCTCGAATCGGTAACTGGCGTCGCTCGGTAGATTCAATTCGCGCGCGGTCCGACGAATACTCGCCGGCAAAAAGTAAGCGGCTTCCAGCAAGACATTCTTGGTTGACTCGGTCACGCCGGTTTCTTCGCCGCCCATTACGCCGCCGATTCCAACCGCGCGCTCTTGATCAGCGACAACACAATTGTCCGGCTTGAGCGAATACGTCTTTCCATCGAGCGCGAGAAATTTCTCGCCATCGTGTGCCAGACGCACGTTGATGCCGCCCTTCAATTTATCGGCGTCGAACGCATGCGTCGGTTGGCCAAGCTCGAGCATGACGAAGTTCGAGATATCGACGATATTGTTGATCGAGCGAACCCCAACACTCTCGATCTTCGCGCGCAACCATTGCGGACTCGGTCCCACGCTCACATTGTCGATCCTGCGCGCCGAGAAAAACGGACATTCGCGCGTTGAGGTGATATTCACGCCGGTCTTCTTGACGGGAATTTTCGATTCGCGCGAGGTTGACTTAGTTTTTTTTCCAGTGAGCGCCGCAATTTCGCGGGCCAGACCAAAATGGCTCAGCAGATCACCACGATTTGGCGTGATCTCGACGTCAAGAATCGTGTCAGTTGGGAAAAGATCGGCGATGGGCGCACCAACCTTTGCATCAGGCGACAGAATCAAGAGGCCGGAAGCGTCTTCTCCAAGGCTGAGCTCGATTGGGCTGCAAAGCATTCCTGCGGATTCGACGCCGCGCAGTTTGCTTTCACGAATCTCCAGTCCGTTCGGCAGCTTGGCCCCCGGCAACGCGAGCGGAACTTTATCGCCGACTTTGTAATTGGTCGCGCCGCAAACGATCTGGCGTTTCGTGCCGCTGCCATCATCAACTTCACAGACGCTAAGACGATCCGCATTGGGATGGCGCGATGACCCAGTAATCTGCGCGACGATCACTCTGTCGACATTCGCGCCGCGGGTTTCGATGTTTTCCGTTTCGACGCCGGCGCGAGTGAGTAAATCAGCGATCTCTTCCGGTGTTTCTGGAAGATCGACAAATTCACGTAACCAATTGACGGAAAATTTCATGCGAACTGGCGCAGAAACCGCAGATCGTTTTGCGCGAACAGGCGGATGTCAGGGATGTCGAACAGAATCATCGCGAGTCGGTCCATTCCGAGACCGAACGCGTAGCCGCTCCACTTTTCGGGATCGTAAGCTTTGTCACCACGCGCCTTGTCGACCTGCTCGAAAACCGCGGGATGTACCACGCCCGAGCCGGCGACCTCGATCCAGCGTTCCCCACCCTTGAGCGCTTTCGATTTCACATAAACCTCAAGACTCGGCTCGGTGAACGGGAAGAAGTGCGGACGAAATTGAACTTCTGTTCCCGAACCGAAAAGTTCGCGCATGAAAAACTCGAGAGCGCCTTTCAAGTCGGCAACGCTTACGTTTTCATCAACATAAAGTCCTTCGATCTGGTGAAACTGTGGGCTGTGCGTGGCGTCGAGTTCATCACGACGATAAGCAGCACCGGGAGCAATCACGCGAATCGGCGGCGGCGCGGCTTGCATCGTTCGAATTTGTACGGTCGAAGTGTGCGTTCGCAGCAAACGTCCGTCCGGTAAATAAAATGTGTCCTGCTCGTTTCGCGCGGGGTGTTCGGGCGGCGTGTTGAGCGCGTCGAAACAATGCCATTCGTCCTCAATGTCCGGTCCGTCCGCGAGAGCGAAACCCATTCGCCGAAAAATTTCGATAGAACGTTCCCACATCTGCGTGAGCGGGTGCAGGGCGCCGATTTCGCGCGGTGTTCCTGGTAGCGAGATGTCGATCTTGGCGAGCGCGCTCGATTCTTTCTCTGAGTGGAATTGTGCGTTGCGCGTTTCGATCGCGGCGGTGACGGCGTCGCGAACCTCGTTGAGTAGTCTGCCTATGACTGGCTTCTCTGCCTTTGCGAGCGTTTTCATCTGCTCGCCCCAGACAGATACACTGCCGTTTTTGCCGAGATATTTTACGCGCGCCACCTCAAGCGCCTGTTCGTCAGGCGTGTCTTCGATTTCGCGCAAGGCATCGTTGCGGAGCTGTTCGAGTGGGTGCATGAAACGTTGAAGCGTTAAAGCGTTGAAGCGAATCCGCTGCAACGCGTCAATGCTTCATCCCTTCAACGGCAAGATCACGCCGCCTTTTTGTTTTTCTTTTCCAGCGCGTCCTTTGCCTGATCGACAATCGATTTGAACGCAGTCTCATCCGTGACCGCCAGATCGGCGAGAATTTTGCGGTCGAGGCCGATGCCTGCGGCCTTCAATCCCTCAGCAAGGCGGCTGTAGGTCATCCCATTGGCACGCGCAGCTGCGTTTAGCCGCTGAATCCAGAGATAGCGAAACGTGCGTTTACGCGTTTTACGGTCGCGATAGGCCCAATACTTGCCTTTCATGATGGCGTCCTTCGCGTAGCGGAAAAGTTTTGAACGGCGTCCGCGGTAGCCCTTGGCTTTTTTTAAGATTCGTTTGCGTCGCGCCCGGCTTGCCGGGGCATTTGTAGCTCTTGGCATGGTTGTTTGCCCCGAATTGCTCCGGAGCTCCTCGTTCAGCGAGTCGTTTGCTCCATTATCGATCTTAGCGACCTCACTCGCTGATCCAGTCCCGTTGCACGGAACCAGGTGCGCAGATCGTCACGACGCGGCAGCGCCGAGCGACGAACAATAAGTGGTGAGTCGAGAATGACAACTGCTTTTCGCAAGGCCAGACAGTTCCAGCGGCCCAAGCCTACGCTTTAACGCTTTAACATTTTAGTGCTAGATTCCGCCTGCATGCACTGGCTCGGGCGTTATCGCTTCCTGGTCCTGGCTTTCATCTGCTTTTTTTGGACGGGCGTGATCTTTCTCGGTCATTTTTTTCCGGGTGTCCCATTTATTTCGGCGCCGTGGCGCGGCGAACAAAGCTTTGAGGATTTGCTTCGACGAGAAGGCAGAAAGACCTCGGCGCCACCCGATTTTGTTTTCCTCGGGATCGACCAAAGCACATTGCAGTTGCCGCCGTTGAGCGCTGAAGAAATTGCAGGCAACCGCGCGTTTCAGCTGATGACCGAGAAGCCGTTCCCATGGTCACGCGAAGTATGGGCGCTTTTGCTCGATCGGTTGTTCGCGGCGGGCGCGCGCGTGGTGATGTTCGACATGATCTTTAGTCCGCCTAATGATGGTGATTCAGCATTTCATGCTGCGCTCGATCGTTACCGCGACAAAGTGGTGCTCGCCGCCAATTTCGACATGGCGAACGCGGCACAGGCCGTCACGCCAAACAATACGCTGATTCCGCCGCCGCAATTGCAGGACGATCGCGTGGGGTTCGTGAATTTCTGGGCCGACCCAATCGATGGAAAAATCCGCGCCGCGACTTATCGCGTGACTGATCGGCAGCTCGCCGATTTGCCACCCCACCCAAGCGAAGAAGTTTATCAATCTCTGTCGGCGCGCGCACTGGCTAACATCGGTCACGCGAACGATGTGCCGAAGGATTTTCGTGGTCACATGATTCGTTTCACGTCGCCGGACGCGTTTGCACCCCGCCCGCTCTACGAAGTTTTCGATCCGAAATTTTGGCATGCCAATTACGCCGACGGCGCTTTTTTTAAGGACAAAATCGTGATGGTCGGGTCGTCAGCGCAGGTGATGCACGACGTTTTCGATACGCCGATGGACCCAAGCACGTCGGGTCCCGCCCTTCATTTGCAGGCAATGGCTGCGGCGATGAATCACGAATTTTTGCGGCCTACACCAGTCAAAGCCGGCCTGGCATTGGTAGGCGCAGCGGGAGTGGTGGCGTGGTCGTTAGTCGCCTTTTTGCGTCGGCCCCTGCTTTGCCTTGGTACGCTGGTTTTGATTACAGCTGCATATCTCGGTGCAGCACGATTGTTTTACGACAAAACGGGACTGCTGCTTCTGACGGTTCCAGTGCTTTCCGCGCTGCTTCTAAGCGGATTATTTTCGCTCGGTTTGGAATACGCGATCGAGCGCCTCGAGAAATTACGCACCCGGCGCACGCTTGAGCGTTATGTCTCGAAAAATTTGGTCAAAGAAGTCCTCGAAAATCCTGACAGTTATTACAGTTCACTTCGCGGGGCCCGTGTCCCTGCGACGGTACTGTTCTCGGATTTGATTGGTTTCACCACGTTATCGGAAAAAGCCGATCCCGAAGCGCTAGTCTCGCAACTTAATGAATATCTCAGCCGCATGACCTCCGTTGTTTTCAGTAATGGCGGGACCCTCGATAAATTTATCGGCGACGCGATCATGGCTGTGTGGGGAAACGTGCGCAGTTTTGGCATGGCGCAGGACGCGAAAAATTGCGCGCGCGCGGCGCTGGCGATGCGGCGGGAGCTGAGGCAGCTCAATCAAAAATGGCGCGAAGAGGGCCGTATGGGACTCGGCATGGGCATCGGCATTAATCAAGGCGAAGTGGTCGTCGGCAATATTGGTTCGCACGAGCGGATGGACCCCACGGTCATCGGCGACTCGGTTAATCTGGCGTCGCGGCTCGAAGGTCTCACGCGAATTTATGGCGTGGATATTCTTGTCGGCGCTTCAGCGGCTGAATTGGCGCGTGACGAGGTTCATCTTCGCTCCGTTGCCCGCGTGCAGGTGAAAGGCAAAAGCAAACCGGTGGATGTTTTTACTTTCATTGGCGCTCGAAACGAGGAGATCGACCCGGAATTCTTGAAGTGGCTCGAAACGTACGAGGAGGGAGTGGAGAAATTCCGCGCACGTGATTTTACTGACGCCAAGATTCTCTTTTCGCGGTTCCTGGAATTTTATCCGGACGATCTGCTGGCCAAGATGTATCTGGATCGCGCGCTCGGCTACGAACAGGCGCCGCCTGATGAGGCGTGGGAGGCAGTGGAAGTGTTTGAGAAGAAGTGATGGTGATCCCTAGCCGCGGAGGGAGGCGGCGAAGGATCTCCCAAATGGGCACGCCGTCACGCGAATCACGCACAATGTTCCTCGAATACGAACACGTTTTTGTGAAGTCCCTCGCTTCGCTCGGGATGACACGCGTTTTCGTTTCGCTGGCGCAATTCGCTATGCGGCGTAAAGAATCCGCGTGAAGGAAGCGCCGAAGAAATTTCATTTCCTTGGGATTTGCGGCACGGCTATGGCGTCGGTGGCGGTAGCGCTTAAAGAGCGCGGATTCAAAGTCACTGGGTCGGACGAAAATGTGTATCCGCCCATGTCGACTTTTCTCCAGGAAAAGGGCGTCTCGTTGAAAGAGGGGTATCGTGCGGAAAATATCCCGGCCGATGCAGACGTGGTGGTGATCGGTAACGCGATGAAGCGTGGCAATCCGGAGGTGGAAGCCGTTTTAAATAGAAAGCTCCTTTACCTTTCGTTGCCGGAAGTGCTGAAAAATTATTTTTTGCGCGGCCGCCATAATCTCGTTGTTACCGGAACGCACGGTAAAACAACGACGACAGCGCTGCTCACCTGGATCATGGAAAAAGCCGGGCGCAAACCCGGTTACGTCATCGGCGGACTCCCGAAAAACCTTGGTCAGGGCGCGCGCCTGAATGATTCGAAGTATTTCGTGATCGAAGGCGACGAGTACGATTCAGCCTTTTTCGACAAGCGTTCGAAATTTATTCATTACCTGCCGGAGTTGCTGATCATAAACAACATCGAGTTTGATCACGCGGATATCTTCAAAGACCTCGATGAAATCAAGCTCAGCTTCCGGCGTTTGCTTAACATCGTTCCTCGGAACGGCATGGTGCTGGTAAATGGCGACGATGCCAATTGCGTCGAGGTGGCAAAAGATTGTCTTGCACAGATGATTGAGGTGGGTTTCTCGAAGAATTGCGCGCAACGAATCCGTGATGTCGCCTCCTCGGCTGAAGGTTCCAGATTCAAGCTTGGAGATGAGACGTTCGAGATTCCGCTGGTAGGCGAATTTAATGTGCACAACGCTGCGATGGCGGCGATGGCAGCGCGGTTTTACGATGTGCCGAAGGCGAAAATCGACAGCGCGTTTAAGACTTTTTCCGGGATCGCGCGGCGGCAGGAACTCCGCGGGGAAGCCCGAGGGGTGAAAGTGATCGACGATTTCGGTCATCATCCTACCGCGATCGCAAACACCTTGGAAGCATTGCGCCATCGCTATCGAAGAAATCGGTTGTGGGCTATCTTCGAACCGCGCTCCAACACAACGCGTCGCGCAGTTTTCCAACAGCAGCTTCCCGACGCGCTAAAGTTAGCCGATGGAGTTTTCATCGCGCAGGTCGCCAAGCTGGAACAGATCCCCGAAGAACAGCGACTAAATCCCGAAAGAGTTGTGGCTGCGATTGCCAAGGCGGGCCGTCCTGCGTTTTACGAGCAGAACGCCGATGCGATTGTAGATCGAATCGTTCCGATGCTGCGGCCAAACGATGTCGTCGCGGTTTTCAGCAATGGTGGGTTTGATAATATCCACGACAAGCTGCTAACAAGGTTAAAAAGTTAAAAGGCACAAAAGTTAAAAGGGGCAGTTTTAACATTGTAATTTCTTTACCGAATTGCTTCGGCGGCGAAGCCGCGCTTGTATGATCGTACACAATTCGCCAGCCTTCCGGCAGGCGTCTAAGAATGAGGGTAAATCTCCCGTGCGGCTGGTCGCTTGCACGCTTCAGATTCCAACGTCCGGAGGCCACTGCCGAATCAGATGATAACAGCGTGATTTCAAGATCAGAAAACGTCAGCGTCCCCATCTTCGCGCGACTAGAATATTTTTTCCTGTAACGATCGCGCACCGTTTGCCAGCCGCGTCTGATTGTGTCTTCCGAAATAAAGACAGTCGATGCCGACCGGGCGTATCCGTTCATGAATCCGTCAATATCGCCCCGGTTCCAAGCTTCCTGCTGTGCCCGAAGGACAGACCGAATCTGAGCAAGCGAATTTGCGGTTTGTTCGGGCGCGGCGAAGAGAGTGATCGCCATCAAGGTACAAGAAGTGATTGCGATCCAGCGCGCCCTACCCAGACTGACAAGACTGATCATTTGCAGCGATGGCAATCTCTTGTAAGCTAGGTGCCCCGCTGCGTCCAGCGTGAGCACCAAAGGATCGTTTCAACCGAGGGAAATATTTTGACGGGTCTCATAAATGCACTAGCGTCGCCCATCCATCTAAATAAGGCTGTGCACCGCTTTTTCTGCATTGCGACGCTCGTGCTTGCCAGCGCGACCGCAGCCTCGGCTCAGAGCAAGCTGGGGCGTCCCGAGTCATCTCCTGCTTCCCAGACGGCGAATGCGCCGCCGGCAGAAGCGCCCGCTCCTCCCCCTCCAAACGCGCCTGCTATGGTTCGGCTTCAATTCCCGAATAGCGATGTCGTCGATGTGCTGCATCTGTACGAGCAGCTCACCGGGAAGAAGCTGGTGATGGATAACTTCGTGCAGGGGAAGGTCAACATTTTCATCGCCAAAGACGTGTCGCGCGAAGAAGCCATCAAAATCATCGAGATGAGTATGTCCCTGAACGGAATCTCTCTCGTTCCGGCTGGCCGCGACCTGTTGGACGTTGTGGGAGCGGGTCAAAATCCTCGAAAAGCACCGGTGCCAATCGTTTCCGATCTGGCGGATATCCCGGCGGGAAACCCGGTTATCAGCTTCCTGTTCCGATTGCAGTATGCGGATCCTCAGGAACTCCAACAAGTCTTGATGGCATATTTTCAGGGTAGCTCGGGGACGATCAACATTCTCGCCTTGCCGAAAGCATCCGCGCTTCTGGTGACGCAAAACGCCGACATCATCCGGCAGCTTGCCAGTGTGATTAGCCAGGTGGATGTGGCGCCGGCGGAAGTGGTGAGTGAGTTTATCAAGCTCGACCGCGCCGACGCGAGCAAAGTCTGCGACATGCTCAAGGACATTTTCGAAAAGGGCACCGAATCGCCCACTCAGCCGGGCGTCCGCAGAGTGAACATGCCAGCGGCGGTTCCGCAACCGCAGCAAGTTGAGGGTGCCGGATTGGGCGTGCTGTCCGAGGAAGCGATCATCGTGGGTAAGATCAAACTTACTCCTGACGTTCGTACCAACCGGATCCACGTCGTGACGCGCCCAATCAACATGCCTTTCATCCGTGAACTCATTCACGAGTTTGATGCCAACGTTGAATTTGCAAAACCAGTCACACGCTATTTGCAATACGTTTCTGCCGGTGACGTTTTGCCGGTATTGGTCCAGGCATTAACGGAGCCGGGCACTGAAGGCGCTGGCGCCCAGCCCGGCGGCGGGCTGCCCGGCGCGAGTCCGCAACCGCAGCAACAACAACGAGGAGGCGCAGGGACAAATCCCTACTCGGGTGCGAACAACACCACGGGTCTCGGGGGCTCTTCGTCCAGTGGCAGCACCCTGAACATTTCCGAGGAACTCTCCACGCAACCGGTAAACACCACGCCGCAAGCTGTCACAATCGGAAACGCCAAGCTGATCGCCGATCAGCGGGCCAATTCCATTATCGTCCTCGGCAATCGCGAGGTCGTGGTGAAGGTCGAAAAAATTCTGGATCAAATGGACGTCCAGGCGCCACAAGTCGCGCTCAGCACCGTCATCGGGCAGTTGACACTCAGCAATAACGAGGAATTCGGCGTCGATTGGTTCGCAAAATACAATAAGAGGTTCGTAGGAACTTCACGCAACAACTCCGTATTTGGAAATAACAACCCGGGAATTCCGATCCCAAGTTCAAGTGTCGCTCCATCTGTTTCGCCTGGCATTATCAACAATAACATTCTCGATCCTTCTAATCTGATCAATTTCAGTCAGATCATTCAGAATGTAGGTAACGGAACCAATATTTACGTCGCGGCAGGCAATGCTTTCGCTGCCATAGTGCATCTGCTCGAATCCACTTCGAAGTTCAAAATCATTTCGCGACCAACGGTTTTCACGAGCAACAATAAGAAAGCCATTATCGCTTCCGGGCAGGAAGTTCCCGTGCCGGTAAGTACCCTTACAAATACGAATGTTGGGGGGCTTGTAAATAACCAAGCTGCTGTTTCGGCGAGCATCGAGTACAAAAAGGTCGTGCTCCAGCTTGAGGTCGTCCCGCTTATTAATTCCGAGAAGGAAGTGTCTCTCGATATTTTGCAAAAGCTCGACAGCCTTGTCCCGAACGGAGCCGTAAATATAAGTGGTAATCAGGTGCCGACAATCGACACAAAGTATATCCGTACCAACGTTTCTGCTCGGGACGGATCGACCATTATCCTGGGCGGGTTGATCCAGGAGCAGAAGCAGAAGCAGTACCAAGGCTTCCCTTATCTCTCGCGCATTCCGCTAATTGGCGCAGCGTTCCGTAGCACATCATCAAGTAAGCAGCGTCAAGAGTTAATCATTCTAATGTGTCCGCAGGTGACTCTGACCAAGCTGGATCAATATCGGCTGCGTCAAAAATGGGAGAATACCAACACGCACTTTGGTCCGGAGCTCGATCAGGCCGAATGCCCGGATTGTCCTAGACCGCGAGAGGGTAAACAGTTAACCTTGCCACCACCTGATATCCCCGAACCGAAAGATATGCGTTAACTTACGTCGACTTTATGAAACGAATAACTCTCGCATTAATTCTTTGTCTTGGCGCAACCATTGTGTGCGCCGACGAATATGACGTCGTTGATTACGATATTTTTCGTTCAGTCGATCCGCTGGCGCAGCGTGACGAGTGGGGACTCGCCCATCAGGGCCGCCATGTAATTGCCACCGACTTCGCGCCACGCTACAAGTGGCGTTGGTGTTACTACTTCAAGGCCAACGAGCAAGTAATTTTGCAACCGGCTTACGTGGGTTCGATGCAGACAGCGTTGCGCCGGTTGGGCTATTATTGCGGGCCCGTGGACGGGGTATTCACTCCGCAGGTAGCCGAAGCCATCGCTCGACTGCAAAAGAACTATTCCATGCGCGTCACAGGGACACTTACCGATTCCGTCCGGCGCGCATTGCATATGCCTTGAGGGCTCAAGCAGAGGCGGTTTCTAATCCACACCTTGAAACGGGGGACTGAAGACCGCACCTCCTTGATTACGCATTATGCGTGAAAGACCTTGCGAAACGCCTTAAATGGGCTTCATTCGAACGCTTCCAATTCTGCGTTGTCGATTCTACTGAACGCCGCGCCTCATGAGTTCACCTGCCAGTCAATCATTGATTAATTTGCTGTTGGAAAGCGGCGTCCCTTCGACTGAAGAAGCCGCACAACTGGCCGTGAACCTGAACGGCGGTTCGTGGGTGAGCCAGGTGCTCGATTCCGGTAAAGTGGACGAGCAACGCTTCCTGAGCGCGATTGGCAATTTCTTCCGCGTACCGGTTATGTCCATCGACGCGAAAAAGATCGATCGCGCGACTTTGTCCGTTTTGCCGAGCCGTTTTGTTTTTCAACATCACATTCTGCCTATCGAGGTGAAGGAAAATTCGGTCGTGCTGGCGACATACGACCTTTTCAATTCCATTGGCCGCCAGCTTGCGTCGCAGCTTTTGAAAAAGCCGATTGAATGGGTGCTGGTGCCGCGCGCGCAAGTTCTGCGCGCGATGAAAACTCTCTACGGCGTCGGTGCAGAAACGTTCGACGAAATTCTTAAAACGAATCGTTCCTTTGAGGTGTTGCAGGACACCGAGACCGCCATTGAGTTGAATGACGACGACCCCGAAGCGTCGGTGGTGAAATTTGTGAACCAGATCATTCGCGAAGCGATCGTCGAGCGCGCAACCGATATTCACGTTGAACCGCTGGAAAACGATCTAAGGATTCGTTATCGGATCGACGGGATTCTGCACGAGGTCGCTGTTCCGCCACAATTGCGGGTCTTGCAATCGGCCATCATCTCGCGCCTGAAGGTGATGTCGCACATGGATATCGCGGAGCGTCGTCTGCCTCAGGACGGGCGCATGAATTTACAGTCGACTAACCAAAACATCGATGTGCGCGTTTCAACCATCCCTACCGTGAACGGCGAATCGATTAGTTTGCGATTGCTTAGCCGCGGCGAGCAGCAGTTCGGATTTGAGCGGCTCGATCTCAGCGAAAAGCAGGAGAAAATTATTCGGCATCTGCTGGCACAGCCCAACGGCATCATCCTTCTCACCGGTCCGACCGGCTGCGGAAAATCGACGTCGCTTTATTGTTTCCTAAGCAGCATCAATTCAGTGCAACGTCGCATTATTACAGTCGAAGAACCGGTGGAATATCGAATTCCCGGTGTATCGCAAATCGATGTGAAACCAGAGATTGATCTGACCTTCGCCAAAGGTCTGCGCCACATTTTGCGACAGGATCCCAATGTGGTGATGGTCGGCGAGATTCGTGATGTTGAAACTGCGGACATCGCAATCCGCGCGGCGATGACGGGTCACCTTGTTTTTAGCACGCTGCACACGAACGATGCAGTTGGTGGCATCACACGTTTGCTCGATATGGATGTGGAACCATTTCTACTCGCATCGGTGGTCAAATCGTTCATTGCACAGCGACTTGTGCGCACGATTTGTCCAGACTGCGTGCAATTGGTCGATTATCCTCGCGAATATCTCGCGGAGATCAGTTTTCCGGTGAAAGAGCTCGGTACCCGTTTCAAGCGCGGCGCCGGTTGCGACCAATGCCGTCAGACTGGGTATCAAGGGCGCGCGGCAATTTATGAGGTTTGCCTCATCACGGAGCCACTGAGAAAGATGATTATGCGAAAACGCGATGGCGGCGAGCTCAAGCAATGCGCCATCGCCGAAGGCATGGAGACTTTGCGGCAGGACGGCTGGCGACGCGTCGCTGAAGGCAAAACAACCATCGAAGAAGTCGTTCGGGTCACGCAAACCGACGAGGTGATGGCCGAAACGACTGAAGAAGCGGAGCCGGTCGTAGCAGGGTAAATCGGGCAGAACCTTAGATTCGATAATCGTACACCGTTTGCGCCGAATTAAAGTGTAGTCATCCCGAGTGGAACGAGGGACCGCACCAATGCGCACCGGACACACGAGCTCGGAAGCATAATCAATCAGCTTGCGTTAAGTCCTTCACTTCCTTCAGGACGACAGCGCGTGCTCGCGATGCGCTCTCCCGCGAGAAAGAGATCAAGGGTTGGCGTCGAGAAAAGAAGAATGACCTCGTACGAAAGGTTAATCCGAAGTGGGAAGATTTGGGTCAAAAGCTATTTTGAGATCGTAGGTTAGGTCGCTCGCTTCGCTCGGGATGACACCCTTGCTAATCGCCCCGCAGTTCGCGGATCGCCTTTGCGTAATCTTTCGCGCGAAAAATTGAGGTGCCGGCGACGAGTACGTTTGCGCCGTTTTCGATCGATACTCGTGCAGTCTCGGCGTTGATGCCGCCGTCTACTTCGATGTCGATCCTGCTGCTCAACGATCTTGCACGTTTAACTTTTTGCATTTGATCAGCTCGAAAGGATTGTCCCCCGAAACCCGGATGCACGGTCATTACCAGTAGCATGTCGATTTTGTCCAAGAAGGGCCCAACCCAATCAAACGAGGTTTCGGGATTTAAAGTGAGGCCGGCGCGGCAACCGGCATCTCGAATCTGCTGCAATGTTTTCGCGACGCTGTGTTTCGCCTCGGCTTCCACGTGGACGGTGATCGAGTTTGCGCCGGCTGTGACAAAGCGCGGAACGTAATGATCGGCATGCTCGATCATAAGATGGACGTCGAGCGGCAGACTTGTTAGGCCGCGCACGCGTCCGACAATCTCCGGACCGAAGGAAATGTTATCGACGAAATGTCCATCCATGATGTCGCAGTGGATCCAATCGGCGCCCGCGGCCTCCACCCGATGGATTTCGTCACCGAGTCGCGAGAAATCGGCGGCCAGAATCGATGGGGCGACGATTACTCTTCCCACGGAGTGATGAAGTAAAGGAGTAACGGGGTAATGGCAAGTCTTCCCGGCAGCACTCCACCGCTCCACACTCCATTACTCCAACAGAAATGCTGCTTGACGGCGTCCCTCTCTGTTTCATGTTACGGCGTTTCAGCAGGCCGAATCGCGCTCGTGGGGAGGTTCGTATGAAGATGGGCCGCCTCAGGCAGATGAACGCGCTTCTTCTCGGGCTGGAAAGTTTCTGCTAATAAATAATTCATGTTCAATGGACTTTTCGGCTGGTTATCCAGCGACATCGGGATCGATCTGGGCACGGCAAACACTCTTGTTTACGTAAAGGATCAAGGGATCGTTCTGCGCGAGCCATCCGTTGTCGCCGTGCAGGCCGGCACCAGCAGAGTGCTGGCTGTCGGTGACGAAGCCAAGCGCATGCTCGGTCGCACACCGGCAAACATCGTCGCAGTGCGTCCGCTCAAAGATGGCGTGATTGCGGACTTCGAAGTCACGGAAGCGATGCTGCGGCACTTCATCACCAAGGTGCACAACCGCCGGGTGCGCGCGAGACCGCGCGTCGTTATCGCCGTGCCATCTGGAATCACCGAAGTGGAAAAGCGCGCCGTGCGTGAATCGGCGACCCATGCCGGGGCGCGCGAAGTTTATTTGATCGAAGAACCAATGGCAGCGGCGATTGGAGTGGGACTTCCGGTGCAGGATCCAGCCGGTAACATGATCATCGATATCGGAGGAGGCACGACCGAGGTCGCACTCATTTCGCTGTCGGGAATTGTGTTTAGCCGCAGCGTGCGCGTCGCTGGCGATGAACTGGATGAAGCAATCGTGCAGTATATGAAGCGCGCCTACAATCTGATGATCGGGGAACGCACAGCCGAGGAGATAAAGATCAAAATTGGCTCGGCATATCCGAGCGAAAAGGAGACGAGCGTAGAAGTTAAGGGACGCGACCTGGTCGCCGGTCTGCCTAAGACGCTTATGATCACTTCCCAGGAAGTGCGCGAAGCGTTGCTTGAACCAATCTCGACAATTGTAGATTCCGTGCGGATCACTCTCGAGCGCTGTCCGCCCGAACTTTCGGCGGACCTCGTCGATCGCGGCTTGGTACTGGCAGGTGGCGGCGCGTTACTGCGGGGCTTTGACAAGCTTTTGAGCGAGGAAACAGGTTTGCCTGTCCATGTTGCTGAAGATCCGCTCAGCGCAGTGGCGGAAGGGACTGGCAAATGCCTCAATGAACTTAAATTCTTGCGTCAAGTGGCCTCGGCAGACCGCCAGTGGCGATAGGAAGAATTCCGGATTGGCGATTTCGGATTGCGGACTGATGTCGGTGCTTCCGCAGATGTCGATCTTCTTTAATTCGCAAGTTTCAAGCCGAAATCTGCGATTGCGATGAGCCGCACGAACATCATCGCGCTGCTGATTTTCGGCGCAATTCTGGGATATTTTCTCAGCTTCGGCCCGGCGACCACCCAGAAGTTCAAGGCTGGCGTCTATCAGTTGCTGGCACCATTTTTGACCGGCGGCTCTGGAATAAAAAAACAGCTTACATCGGTGCGCACAGGCTTGAAGTCGCTCGACCAATTAGAGCGCGAAATTGCCAGCTTACAGGTGGAAAATCGAGAGCTGAGGGCGACTAACCAGGGTCTGCGCGATGCCGAGAATGAGGTGAATCGCTTCCGCCATGCGCTCAATTATCGCGAGCGCTCGGTCTTTAAGTTAATCGCCGCTGAAATTGTCGCGCGTGATTCGTCGACCTGGTGGCGAACGGTTACGATTAACCGTGGCAAGAGAGATGGCATCGAAATCGACATGCCTGTCGCGACGGACGAGGGATTAATAGGAAAAATAACGACCGTGAGCGACAGCGTCTCGGTGGCATTGCTGATTTCCGATGAAAACTGCCGGGTCGCCGCAAAGGTCGAAGGAAGCCGGGAACAGGGAATCGTATCTGGCGAGCGCGTGACAACGGGACTGACCCCGCTTTTGAATCTGAATTTTTTGTCAAAACAAGCCGATCTGAAGCCTGGTCAAAAAGTTTATACTTCAGGAGTTGGCGGCGTGTTCCCGTCGGGTTTGCTGATCGGTGTTGTGAAAAGTTTTCGTGTAAGAGAACTGGATGGGCAAGCGCAGCTGACGCCCGCAGTCGATCTTTCGCATCTGGAGGACGTATTCGTGGTAACTGGCCGAAAATGATTTTCTTTTTTCTTTTGCTGCTGCTTGTGCTGATAGCGCAGACTGCGGAGTTTTTTATTCCAGCGCTGCCGTGGCTCTACAATGCACACGTGTACATTGTACCGGTGATTGTCTTTTATGGCGCGATGGCCCTGCCGTTTCCTCTCATGCTGGCGCTTGCCCTGTACGCAGGAGTTTTACTGGATGCCGTTACTGTGCAGGTGATCGCGGGCAAAGTTGAAATTTCAACTGGATCATCGATACTGATTTACGGTGTGCTGGCAGGAGTAATGCACGGCCTGAGACCGCTCTTTGCACGCGGTCGTTGGGAAGTGCACTGCATCTTGAGCGGCGTTTTCACCTCATTGATAGTTCTGGCGCAATATTTGATGATCACATTTCGTCGCGGCTCTTTTATTTTTACCCGCGAAATTTGCTGGCAGATCGGCGGGCCTGGTCTTGTTGCCATGGCGATTGCCCCGATCCTATTTTGGTTCCTTCAATGGATGGGACGGATTACTGTCTATTCCTATCAACCTGAAAGGGGGCGGCTTGAATGAGCAGGCGCCGTATTACTTCGCGTGTGCGGATTCAACTTCTCGGGCTCTTGATGCTGATGGGCATGGGCGCTCTCAGCCTCAAGCTTTGGTGGATTCAGGTCGCGCATGGCCAGGAATGGACTTCCCAGCTCCGCGGTAGCTCTCAGGCGACGGTGCGCATCCCGTCGGTGCGCGGCGAGATCAAAGATCGGAACGGACTGACTCTCGTTCAAAACCGGGCGAGTTATGAGGTCGATTTTTATCTGCCGGAAATGGTCAAAGGCTATCGCGAACGCGTTGGTCAGCCGCCGACGACCGAGTATCGAGCAACCATCAATGGAATGCCGAAAGACCTGAAGGAACCGGACATCATCAAGATCGTCAATAATGGCGTCGTCCCACGCCTTAACGACCTCGATCTTGCGCGCGATTACAATGCGGGCCGGCTCCAGAAGCACTATCGCAACGATACTGAAGTTCCATTTTCCTACGTCAAAGACATCGATTTTCCAACTCTCGCGAAATTTTCCGAGCATGATGTCGGCTTGCCGGGAGTGGAACTCACGATCAAACCGGTGCGTTCCTACGTTTACGGCGCGCTTGCCACGCATCTTCTGGGTTATGTCGGCATGCCGAACGATATCGATAAAGAGGACGCAAAGAAGTTCACTTTCTACCAGGGAGACGTGGAAGGGAAATCGAATGTCGAAAAAATCATGGACGAGTATCTGCGCGGGAAACCTGGTGTTCGTTATTTGCGACGTAACGCGAAAGGCACGATCGACGGCGTCTTGCGCGAAGATCCTCCGCAAGAGGGAGCCAACGTTTTCCTGACGATCGATGCGCGCATTCAAGCTATTGCAGAAGAAGCGCTGCGCGCCGTAAGCCGGGCGGGCGCAGTAGTTGTCGATCCAAACAACGGCAACATTTTGGCGATGGCTTCTGTGCCTTCGTTCGATCCAAATACTTTCATCCCAAGCATCAAGGCGAAGGATTGGACGGCACTGCAAAAGGACGAGGGCGATCCATTAGTCAACCGCTCGATCAGCTGTTTGCCGCCGGGGTCAACATTCAAGCTCATCACGGCGCTCGCCGGATTGCGGGGCACGAAAAATCTCGCAGGCGCCAAATACAGTTGCGGTGGCGGGGTGAGCTACGGCGACCACTTTTTCCGATGCTGGGTAGCCGAAAAACATTACACGCATGGTACTATCGGAGTCGCCGATGCGCTCAAGGTCTCGTGCGACTCCTTTTTCTATCAGTACCGGTAATGCCGCGAGCATTCAGTCGATTGACCACATCGGCAAGATGTTGGGCATTGGCGAAGAATCGGGCCTGCAACTGTCAGGCGAACAAACCGGCAATATGCCGGGGCCAGAGTGGATGCAAATTCACCATCCCCAGGAAAGATGGTCACAAGCGCAAACCGCCAATGTTTCAATCGGTCAGGGGTACACGCTTGTTTCGCCTTTGCAATTGGCAATGGCCTACGTGGCGATCGCAAATGGTGGCACATGCTATTACCCCCGTCTGGTCGATAAAGTTTTGAAGCAAGACGGCTCTCCGGTCTTAGATGAGCAAGGCAATCCAGCAGCGCCACCCCCGCGCGTGCGATCGGATTTACGGCAGGAAATCTCCCCTGACCACATCGAGTTGGTTCGCAAAGGCCTTTGGAAGGTTGTCAATGAAGACGGCGGCACCGGCGGCAGAGCGCGTTTGAAAGATTGGGTAGTAGCGGGGAAGACGGGCACTGCGCAGGCCACTGATCGTGGTCAAGAGGAAAACGTCGCGTGGTTTACGTGTTTCGCGCCATTTGACCATCCGAAGTATGTCGTCGCAGTGATGGTTCAAGGCGCCTCTGGGCACGGCGGCGAAGTCGCGGGCCCGATCGCGGACAGAATCTTGGAACGCTCGCTCGCACTGGATGAAGGCAAATTCGATATGCCGGTGGCCTGGCTCCAGCCCGCGCATCATGCCAATCCGCTCCAATTGATCAAGTCCGTGGCTTTTCACGACAAGGGTGGAAATCTCGGAGGCGAAGACGAAGAAGGTGCGGACGAATCGCAAAGTGCCACTGCGCAAATGGCAAGCTCCAACGCATCGCCTGATGTCGAACCTGAAGCGGATTCTCAGGGCAAAGTACGCAAGCGAGGCGCTGCGGTGGCCCGCGCTCTCCCCGCCGCGACGCCAGCTCCCCGCAATTTCTTCCAAAAGATCTTTGGAATGCATCCCCGCCAGGCGCCTGCACCTCCACCACCTGACCGCCGGCGTGGAACACCACCACGATGAACACCCGACCAGAACCATCGTTGCAGTGCATTGGTTCAGTTCCGTTTCTGATCGGACAACTTTTTTCGTTTTATGATAGACAAAGTAAGAAAACTTTTGGGTCTTTCCTTACGAAAGACCGGCAAAAAACTCATACTCAGCGTGGAAAAGCTCGAGTCCCGGGTGGCCTTGCTCGAGAATGGCCGCCTCGAGGAGTACAGCGTCGAGCGTAAGACTTCACGGAACATCGTCGGCAGCGTTTACAAGGGTAAAGTCAAAAACATCGAGATGGGGTTGAAGGCGATGTTTGTTGACATCGGCTTCGAGAAAAATGCGTTCCTCCATTTTTGGGACGCAATTCCGGCTGCGCTCGACAGTGGCATTGAGGAAATTGATCGCCGTGGGAGCAAGCGGCCGCGGAAACGGATCACGGTAAAAGACATCCCGAGTATTTATCCTGTCGGCTCGGATGTCATTGTTCAAGTAACCAAGGGGCCCATTGGCACAAAAGGACCAAGGGTAACTACGAATCTCAGCTTTGCGGGGCGCTACTTGGTGCTGATGCCATTCAGTGATCGTAGCGGCATCTCGCGAAAAATTGAGAACCAGAGGGAGCGCGAACGGTTGCGCAAAATTGTCCGGGAATTGGAGATTCCCGACGGCGTCGGAGTCATTATCCGCACCGTAGGCGAAGGCCAGCGGGCAAGGTATTTTGTGCGGGATCTGCGTTTTCTTCTCGATCAGTGGGCCCTGGTCGAGCAGCTCATTCGTGAGGAACCAGCTCCGTGCCGTCTCTTTGAGGAGCCGGATTTGGTCGGACGGACAGTGCGCGATTTTCTCACTGAGGAAATCGACGAAGTCCTTTGCGATGATCATGCGTCAACGGAACGAATGATCGAAATGATCGACCAGATTTCCCGACGCGCCCGGAACCGCGTGCACCATTACAATGGTGCGATACCGATCTTCGAAACGTACGGCGTGCAAAAGCAAATCGATGACGCTTTTCATCGGCAAGTTTGGCTCAAATGCGGCGGCTATATTGTGATCGACGAGACCGAAGCGCTGGTGGCGATTGACGTGAATACGGGCCGAAACAAAGGCGGACGCGACGTGGAGAAAACCATCTTGCAAACCAACCTGGAGGCCGCAGATGAAATCGCGCGACAGCTTCGTTTACGGAACATCGGTGGGCTGATCATAGCCGATTTCATCGATATGAAGAGCCGCAAAGACCAGCAGGGAGTATTCAGTTTGATGAAGGAGCGGCTCAATCGCGACAAAGCCAAGACACATGTCCTCCCCATTTCGCAGCTCGGCTTGATGGAAATGACCCGCCAAAGAGCGCAGGAAAGCCTGAGCGACACGATTTACGAGAATTGTCCCTACTGCGGCGGACGCGGCGTCGTAAAAACCTCCATGACCACGAGCGTAGAATTGCATCGGACTCTCAATACTGTCATGCGCAAGTATCAGGACAGTATTCATGATATCCGGGTGATTCTGAATCCAGGCGTGCTGAAACGGTTAAAGGAAGAAGATGAAGAATTGCTGGTGGAATTGGAACGCCGTTACGCGAGCCGGCTCACCTTTCGCGGCGATCCCACATTTCACCACGAAAAGTTCATCATTACCGACGCAAATACCGGCGCGGAGCTCCACCCCTGAGGCCTGCCCGCTTTCGACCACCCAATAAATCCTTGCAATTTCTTGCCGCTGGCTCAAAAGTCGAGCATCCGTAGTAATGGCGAGTTTCGTTGTTACCTTGCGTGTGCTCCAAGGGAGTGTTTGGAGCTGAGGAGAGACTTAACCAACGGAGAAATAAGATGAAAAAACCGGTGTTGGGGTTGTTATGCATCGCTGCACTCACTTCGGCAGCGTTTGCTGGGACTGAAACTTATTCCGGAAAAGAGATGAAACAGGTGGTGCCGCCACCGTGTCCGCAATGGTACGCTGATAACGAGTTTAACGTGAGTCTCTGGGGCACGTACGTGTTTACCGGAAACAATTGGCAAAATGACCGCTACATCGAGGCCGATCACGCTTGGGGCGGTGGCATCGATCTCAAATACTTCTTTCACCGTTACTTCGGTGTTGGTATCGAAGGCTGGGCTGTGGACGCAAGGCAGTCGCGCGAAGATATCTTTGCGGACTTCAGCGAGGGCGCCTTTAGAAGTAGCAATCACCCGGAGAACAACACGGTCGGTGCTGTGTTAGGCACCCTCACGCTGCGCTATCCGATCCCCTGCACCCGGTTTTCGCCCTACATTTTTGGTGGCGGTGGCGGAATCTTTGGCGGCGGTCAGAAGCGCGTGGATCAGCGATTTTTTGAAGACGGCGAAGGCTTCGACCAGCTCCGCACGGTCGGTCATACAGATAGCGAGACGAAGGCATTGGGCCAGGTGGGCGGGGGTTTGGAAATTCGCCTTACCCCGCATATCGGTTGGGTCAGTGACTTTAGCTGGAATTTTGTGGACGGGAGCAATAACAACTTCGGCATGGCCCGCACGGGCGTAAATTTCGCCTTCTAAGCCGCCCGCAATAGCATTTGCTACGCGGCGTCCGGAACACCGGACGCCGCTTTTTTGTAGTCGCAAGGGGGGAGCGGCGGCTTTCGAATCGCTGAACCGCTAGTTGGGATTCTCTGAATCAAAGTATTGATTGCGTTTGCGAATGCAGGCCTGCGCACGAAATTATTCTGATGTCATTCATCGGAACTCTGGACAATCTGGCTCTGAAGAAATCGAAGTTGGTCGAGCGATTTGAGCATCTGATCGCGCCAAAAGCCGACGAGGAGCTCGAAGCGATGGCGCAAACTTCCCATTCGCTAACGCTGCAAAACTTCGGACGCACGATGCGTCTGTTTGCTCCGCTTTATCTTTCCAACGAATGCATCAACAACTGCCAGTATTGCGGTTTCTCGCGCGACAATCCGATCCTTCGCGTCACACTCGACATTGATGAAGTCGTTGCCGAAGCGCGGCATCTTGCCCGGCAGGGATTTCGCCAGATCCTGCTCGTCACTGGCGAGCATCCAAAATTTGTAAGCCGCGGCTATCTTGCCGAGTGCGTGCGTGCTCTCGCCCCGGATTTTTCGTCAATTTCAATCGAGGTAGGTCCGATGGAGACGGAAGACTACGTGCCGATTGTGGAGGCTGGCGCGGAAGGGCTCGTCGTTTATCAGGAGACCTACAATCGCGGCATTTATGCGGAAATGCATACCGCCGGACCGAAACGCGATTTTAATTTTCGGCTCGATTGCGCCGAGCGCGCTTATGCGGCCGGTTTTCGCAGGCTCGGCATCGGCGCGCTGATTGGTTTGTCGCGCTGGCAGGATGAAGCGATCGCGCTAGCCGCGCACTTGGAACATCTGTTTAAACACTGCTGGCAGGCACAAATCACTGTGAGCCTGCCTCGTTTGCGTCCTGCCGCCGGCGAATTTCGTCCGCTTTTCTCCATGACTGACCGCGAACTGGCGCAGCTGATTTGCGCATTGCGGGTTACTTTTCCGCAGCTCGGCATCGTACTCAGCACGCGGGAGCGCGCGCAGTTGCGCGATTTACTGGCGTTAATCGGGGTCACGATGATGAGCGCGGGCAGCCACACCGAGCCCGGCGGCTATACCCGGCAAGGCCGCGAACATGTGCATCGCACCGTACGCGGCCGCATCGTCGCGCCCGAATATCAAGACAGCGAAGATCAACTCGCGACCGGTCAATTCGAGATCAGCGACGAACGTTCCCCAGGGGAAATCGCGGTCGTCCTGCGCCGTCGCGGACTCGAGCCGGTTTGGAAAGATTGGGATCAGGCCCTTTGCGGAGCGTGACGATTTCACTCAATGGCGAACGTGTTGATGCGCGCGAGGCCAAAACGATCGCGCAGTTAATCGATCGTTATCAACTGCCGCCGCAATCCATCTTGGTCGAGCACAACGGCCTCGCCGTCCATCGACATGAATGGGCGGAGCGATCATTAGCCGAAGGCGACCGTGTTGAATTCATCCGCGTCGTCGCCGGCGGCTAGAGGCTTATTTGGCGATTCTTCTCCTCAAATTTGAGCAGCGCTCTTTACTACGACGCGCATTCCGTCGGTTTGGGTGACGGTGACTGGTGTTTGCGGCGCGATGAATTCGCCTTCGGTGACAACGTCGACAACGTGATCAGCGAAACGCGCTTTGCCGCTCGGTCGCAACACGGTCACTGCGGTACCTTGCATACCAGGCGCGAGCGCGAGCGCGGTCGCGAAATGACGCGGCGCCCCGGCGAGCGATGGTCCGGGCGGATTTGAATCCATCAAAGCGAATCGCCGGTAAATGCTCGTGCGCGGTAGATAGCGCGCGAGCAGGGCGATGATTATGAATGATCCCACGATGGCGATGAACATGTTAAGCAGCGGCATCGCGAGCATTTTGCCGGTCGGAAAGAAATTCTGACCCGGATAACGATCGATCATCGTCCACAGCAGCGAAGCGAGCATAAGGAAAACGCCGACGACTCCAAACACAATCGTGCTGTGCGCAAAGAAAAGTATCTCGATCATTACCAGAACCATTCCGAGAATGAACAGCGCGACGACTTCCCAGCCGGCGAGCCCGGCCAGATAATGCCCCAGGAAGAATAGCGCGAAACAAATAGCAGAGATAATCCCCGGCCACGTCACACCAGGAATTTTAAATTCCAGATACGCGCCGAGAATTCCTCCCAGGAGCAGCAAAGGCGCAAGCGCGGTGATCCAAAACGCGATTTGCTCGAAGCCAGTCGGCTCGATCGAGACTTCGTTTCCTTTTAGGCCGGCTTTTTTGATCAGATCACTAACCGAATCGGCGACACCTTCTGCGAGCAATGGTTTGCCGTTGATCCGTTCAGTTGCTTCCTGGGCGTTAAGAGTGAGCACCGCTCCTTTCGGATGAACGACGCGGTCGCCAATCTTTATTTCCTTGTCCTTGTTCATGAACGCTTCGGCGACGTCCGGATTGTGCCCGTTCTTCGTCGCGGAACCACGGATGAGCGCAGACCAGTACGAAATCGTTTTCTCCTTTGCGGTAGCGGGAAGGTCCTCGCCACTTGGCAGAATTGGTGCGGCTGCGCCAATTGCGCTCACCGGCGCCATGTAAATGCGTTGTGTGGCAATGGCGATAAGCGAACCAGCGGACCCGGCATTTGTGTTGATGAACGTGTAGGTCGGGATTTTGGTTTGATTAAGTGCATTCACGATATCGGTCGCTGTATCGAGCCGGCCGCCGTACGTGTTCATGTCGAAAATGATCGCGGACGCTTCGTTGCTCTCGGCTGTTTTCACTGCGCGGCGTAGGAACGCGAGGAGCGAAGGCGCGACTTCGCCACGGAGCGGCACTACAACCACGTCTCCCTTGTGCACAGTGTCACCCGCATGGACGGTTGTGACCATCAGCAGCCCCAAAGCGATCCAACGCACTGTCATTCCCACCGAAGCGAAGCGAAGCCGAAGAATCCCAGGTCGACACAGTGGGGCAGCGCCACGGGATCCCTCGACTCCGCTCGGGATGGCGGACAAGTTGCTTTGCATTGGTTGGAAACACCGTCGCACTGCGTAAGTTTGGCATCGCTTCAAAAGCCAAACGAGGCAAAAATAATCAGGCGCGCATGGGAACGATCCCTTCGGAAACGATCGAGCAGATTGCTGCCGCGAATGATATTGTCGACGTGGTTGGGTCGTATTTTCCGCTCAAACGCGCCGGCGCAAATTTTAAGGCGCTCTGCCCATTTCATCAGGAGAAAACGCCCTCGTTCATGATCAGCCCGAGCCGGCAGACCTTTCACTGCTTCGGTTGTGGCGCGGGCGGGAGCGTTTTTCGGTTCGTCATGGACTACGAGCATACCGATTTTCCATCGGCCGTGCGGAAGCTCGCGGCGCGCGCCGGAATCACAGTGGTGGAGAAGCGCGGCGCGGCCGATGAAGATCGACGATATGAGGCGCGCCGTACACTGCTGAAATTGCACGCCGACGCTGCCGAATGGTTTCATGAAAACATGCTGAAAAGAGATGTCGGGGAACCGGCGCGAAAATATTTAAAACAGCGCGGAATTACGGCGGAAATCGCCAAACATTGGCAGCTTGGTTACGCTCCCGACGAATGGGACGCGTTTGGCAGCTGGGCACGCGCGCACGGCTACCATACTCGCGACCTTATTACGAGCGGCCTCGCAAAAACAAGGAATCACGCAGAGAGCGCGCCGGTTGAGAGCTCAAGTGCGTACGATCGCTTTCGCGGCAGGATCATGTTTCCGATTTGCAACGATGTCGGTGAGGTGATCGCATTCAGCGGCCGCCTTTTGAAAGACGCGGAGGGCACGGCGAAATATTTGAATTCGCCTGAGACGTCGCTTTTCCGAAAAGGCAGCGTGCTTTTTGGTCTGCACAAAACAAAGCGCGCTCTGATCGAGGCGAACTGCGCCATCGTGTGCGAAGGACAGCTAGATTTGATAAGTTTATTTGAAACGGGAATCACGAACGTGGTGGCGCCGCAGGGAACAGCGTTCACAGAACATCAGGCGCGGGTCCTGAAACGCTTCGTAAGTGAAGTCGTTCTTTGCTTCGACGCTGACGCAGCTGGCCAGAAGGCGGCCGAGCGTTCACTCGATGCGCTGTTCCAGAATGACCTGATTGTGCGCGTGGCAGAAATCCCGGCCGGCGAAGACCCTGACTCGCTAGTTCGGCGGGAAGGGAAAGAAGCATTTGAAAGCCGCGTCGCCGAGGCGCGTGATTTTTTCGACTACTGGATCGAGCGTGAGGCCGCCCGCGTTGATCTGGCTTCCCTGGGGGCCAAAATGCAGTTAGCCAGAAGCCTGGCTGGGACCGTTTCGCGTGTGCGCGACCCGCTCATGCGGGGAGAAGTTGCAAGCAAAGTTAGCGCACGTCTCGGTGTCGCCGCTCAAGATTTTCAGGCGCTACTGCCAAAGCACAGAAGCGAATCACTTCGGTCAAGCGATCGATCGGAGGCGGAAGGCGTTGGTGAGACCGCGCCGCCACCGCGGCACGACATTGCCATGCTTTGCCTTCTGGCCTTACTAGATGAAGAAGCCCGAGAATTTCTTCGCGAACAAAATTGGCGCGAGATTCTCGCCCAGGTAGCGGACGGAGAAATTCTTGTTCGTATTCTCACAAGCGACTTGCGTCCGGATGACGCAGCCTCACTGAACGCCTTCATGGCGACGCTTTCACCGCCGGAGGAGCGATTGGTCTCTTCGTGGCTGCTGCAAAGGGTGCCGCCCAATGCTGGAGCGATGGTCGAAAAATGGTGGCTCGGCATTCGCCAGGCTGTCTTGCGCCGTCAACTTGATGTTGCCGCAAACCACATAAAACTCCCAAATCTAAGCACAGGGGAGATCGTAAATTTACAGAAACAAATCCTTGACCTGAAAGAGCAGCTCCGCGAGCTTTCCCAGTCTGCCGGCTCGGGCGACAATTAGTTGTCGATCTATTGCCGCGCGGCGAGTCGAACGTCTTAGTCAAATCAGTAATCCCATCATCTTGGCCAGGCATTCGAAACACAGGGGAGGCAGCCGACAGTCGTCGGCGAAACGGCTTAAACGGCCCCAGCGCCGGAATTCATCAAAAAGACCTGTTGCTCTTCGGCTTCGCCGGAAGCTTAAGAAACAACCGCGAATCGCTGCACTCAAAGCCAAGCGCAGACCCATCTCACGGCAACGCAAGAACGGATCGTTACCAGAACCGCGAGAACAAATAGCAGCCTCTCGTTTATACTCGGCGATTGAACTCCAGAGCCGCATTCGCGAATTGATCAAACTCGCGAAAGAACAAGGCTATCTCACGTTTGACGACTTGAACGAGGCGTTGCCTGAGGGAATCACTGACGCCGATGAATTGGACCTCATTCTCACGCGGCTGCGTCGCCTGGAGATCGACATTATTGAGGCGTCGGAAGTCGATCGCTACAAGGACGGGAAAAAAGATACAGAGGAGGAGTTAGAAGAGGAAGAGAGGGCCGAAACCAAGGTTGATATTCTGGACGACCCGGTGCGGATGTATCTCAAGCAGATGGGCCAGGTCCCGCTCCTGACGCGGGAACAGGAAGTAGAAATATCCAAACGGATCGAGGAAGCCGAAGATATGGTGCTGAAGCACATCAATCGCTTTGGTTTTATCGCGCAGGCCCATTTGGATCTTGCCACCAAGCTGATCGAGGGCAGGGAACGGTTCGATCGGGTGATTCTCGACAAGAAAATCGAGAGTCGGGAAAGGTATATGAAAAATCTCCCGCGTCTCTGCAAGCAGGTGGACCAGTTAAGCGCTTCGATCACCCGGCAGTTTTGCGATGTCTCGCGCAATTCCTTGAAAAAACGACCACCGAAGCTCCGGGGATTGCAAAGAATGATGACTTCTTTGCAACGGCTTTATCCTCTTTTTTACCTCAAGCAGAAAGTCACGGAGGAATTTGTGCACCTGGCGGACGATGCGCATCACACCTCGCTTTATCTGCAAACTGAGTTGGCCAAAAATCCTCGCAGTAAGAAGCGGCGATTGCAGCTCCAGAGCAAAATCCGCGAACTCGAAAAAGGGCTGTGGTTCCCGCTTGCCGAATATGCGAAAGAATACCAGACGCTTAAGGGTTGGATGCGTCAGGCATTTAAGGCAAAAACCGAAATGGTGGAAGCCAACCTGCGTCTCGTTATCTCGATCGCAAAAAAATACACCAATCGCGGTCTATCGTTTCTTGACCTGATCCAGGAAGGAAACATGGGGTTGATGAAGGCGGTCGAGAAATTCGAGTATCGGCGCGGGTACAAATTTTCCACCTACGCCACGTGGTGGATTCGCCAGGCCATCACCCGCTCGATCGCCGACCAGGCCCGCACGATTCGCATCCCGGTCCATATGATCGAGACGATCAATAAGCTCATGCGTGTGCAGAAACAGCTGGTGCAGGAATACGGACGCGAACCAACGCCCGAGGAAGTGGCCGAAGAAGTCCTCCTGCCAGTAGATCGCGTGCGGTCGGTTCTCAAGATGGCGCAGCAACCAATCTCGCTCCAGTCTCCGGTCGGTGAGAGCGAGGAGACTAATTTTGGCGATTTTATCGAGGACAGAGGTGCCGAAAACCCAAGCGACATGACTGCGATTGTTTTGTTGAAGGAGAAAATCAAGGACGTATTGGAGACGCTGACCGATCGGGAACGACAAGTCCTCGAGCAGCGATTCGGGCTGGTCGATGGCTACAGCCGAACCCTGGAAGAAGTAGGCCGGCAATTTCAAGTTACCCGCGAGCGCATCCGCCAGATCGAAGCAAAGGCCCTGCGCAAAATGCGGCATCCAACTCGTATCCGGCAGCTCGAAGGCTTCCTTGAAGCGCCCGGCCTGTGACTATGGATTTTCAGCCGCCATTCGAGCGCAACTTCCATTTCTGCAGATAGTTCAATTGATTGGAGACTATGGATCGTGAAGATGACAAGAAATTGTGGGATATACTCGGTCGCGTTCCCGAACCCATTCTGTCGCCGTTCTTTGCCCGGGACGTGGTGAGGAGCGTTCGTCAGGAGGCAACTCCTTTCGAGCGGGCGCGAAACTGGTTCAGTTTGCGGAGACTTGTTGCGGCCTCCGGCATAGCAGTCGTCGCAATCGGCATTGCTATCGCCACGCATCATCCAGTCTCGCAGACGCCCGCTGTAAATGACTCAGACGTGGTGGCAAAAATCGATCCACAAGATTATGACGTCGTGGCCGATCTGGATGAATTGATCGCCTGGGATGAAAACAGCGTGTGGGAGGATAAGCCAACTTTGTAAGTTAATCGTTGCTTGGTCGGTCTTCGCTTTGTCTTGCGCTGCCGCACAAGCGCAACCACAGTCACATCGACCGGTTGGGGGACCTCCGGTCGGAGTTCCTCAAGGCCGTCCGCCAGCCCAGAGCGCACGTGAACGATGGCTTGCAATGCCCCCGGGAGCCCGACAAGACTTTCAGCGCAACGCCGAGCGTTGGCTGCGAATGAGCCCGGAAGAACGCAACGTCCTGCGCCAGCGAGAGAATCTGCGCCGGGAAACCATCAGGCGCGAGACCGAGACAGCGCTTCGTGACTCTGGCCTGCGTTTGAACCCGCAGGAACGTGCTCAGTTTGAATCGCGCTACATCCAGGAGCGGCGAAAAGTGGAACAAACGTTGCGGCAGCAAATCGAAAGTGAACGACAACAGCAGCTGCCGGCGTTGATTAAACAGCTGAAAAAAGAATTCCAAATTGATCAGCCAACCAAGGGGCCTGCGGCAAAACCGGTAGAGTCGCCTAAATCAAAGAAGTAGGGGTCACGCCCTTTTGGTGTGTCTTGGTACAAGAGGCGTCCCTGAAGGAAACTGGCTCGAGATTGCTCTCGAGCCAGCTCGATCTGGATTCCTAAGTTCTGTGTAACCTTAGTACCGATAGTAACGGTGATGACGGTAATAACGATGCCCGCCATACCAATAATAAGGCCTATAGTACCCATAGTACGGCCGGTAATAGCGGTACGGGTAATACCCATAGTAGCCCGGCCCGAATCCAACCGAGAAGTACACTTGCGCATCGGAACGCGGGGCTGAAGCAAATGCCAATCCACCTGCCACCAGTGTAATTAAGAAAAGCTTCTTCATTGTTTTACCTCCCAGTAATTAAACAGAAGATGAAAGGGAAAGTTTTCCGGTTTATTCCGATGGACGAACCTCGGGATATCCCTCGATGCAAACGCTTTGGCCAACCTGTTCATAAGAAACGCGCTGAAGACGCAATGCACTCGCAGCCGTTTTGGCGCCGCGCCCCGGGAACGCGATTATCGGACCGGCAATAAGGATCGGCCCCAAATAGAGCTGCACTTTATCAATGACGCGCGCATCGAGGGCCTGACCAAGAACTTCGCCGCCGCCCTCGATCAGTACGCTCGTGACTCCGCGTTCGCCCAGATTTTTCAGGACAGCAGCCAGAGACTTGCGTCGATAAACCAGCGTTCGCGAAGCGCGCTTGTCGGAAAATAGATGAGCACGCTGCGGCAGTTTTCCTGAGCGACTCAATACGACGCGCCACGGTTGTCGTGCGCTGCGAACGCCGCGCACCGTTAATCGTGGGTTGTCCGCTCGGACTGTTTGCGCTCCAACCAAAATCGCGTCCACCATGGCGCGAAGCTGATGCGCGTGACGGCGGGCGGAATGTCCTGTGATCCAACGAGACTCGCCAGCAGGTCGCATCAATCGACCATCGAGGGACATTCCGCACTTTGCGAAAACAAAAGGGCGTCTGGTGACGATCCACTTGTTGAACGCCTCGTTAATTTGCGCGCAGTCATCGACCAAAACGCCCTCTCGTACGCTGACGCCTGCGTTTCGCAATTGCACAATACCTTTGCCGGAGTGACGCGGATTTACATCAATCGCCCCGACAACCACGTTTCTGACTCCCGCCTGGAGTATCGCGTCTGTGCAGGGGCTAGTGCGTCCTTCTGTGGAGCACGGTTCTAGAGTAACGTAAAGCGTGGCTCGTCTAGGCACAGGCGCGGCGAAATTGAGGAGGCATTCAACCTCGGCGTGATCGCGGCCGGCTCCTCGATGGTGTCCTCTCGCCACGATTCGGTTACCGACGACGAGAACCGCGCCAACCGCAGGATTAGGGCTCGTCTGGCCGAGCGCCTTCTTTGCCTCGTTGAGCGCGGCACGCATGAACTTTTCGTCTCGTTCTCTATTCATCGCTTCGAGACATCAATAGTTGTTCTCACCCGTCGAGGCAACGCGGTCCCCGAGAATCCCTGCACTTGCCGCGTTATCAGAACATCGATCCAGCATCCAATGCTACAGTACAGTTGGGCTGATTCGTGCCTGGAGGGATTCGAACCCCCAACCTTCTGATCCGAAGTCAGAAGCTCTATCCGGTTGAGCTACAGGCACAATTGGAAAAGTGATTAGTGATTTGTGAGAAGTGATTAGTGACAGAAACAAACTTCTCACCTTTCACTTCTCACTAATCCACCTTTTAAAACACCGGGGTGGCCGACGGGACTCGAACCCGCAACAACCAGAACCACAATCTGGGGCTCTACCATTGAGCTACGGCCACCATCACCGCTGGAAACAGATTTTAAGATTCCAGCCTCCATTTGCAAACAAAGGACTGGACTTTCCCTGATCGGTTTACTAATTCTCATCGCCGGTGGAACGAAAATCTGCCTGCAGCTTGATTATCGTCTCGGCTGGTCGCGGCATTAGGCGGGCTGCCTCGGCTTTTCTTGCCACCTTGTTTTTCCTCCTTTTGACAGTTCCGCTTTCGGCGCAGCAGGACGACCCGAGCGAGATTTTTCTTAAAGCTTATCTGTCGGCGCAGCAGGGCGAAAAGCTCGAGCACGAAAACCGATTTAAGACTGCCTTGGCCAAATTTCGGTTTGCCGGGAGCCTGATCGAAGAATTGCGGAGATCGCACTCCGATTGGCAGCCCGCGATCGTGGAGTATCGCGGCCGTAAGATCGGCGAGGGAATTTTGCGAGTTCAGAAGCGCATATCGAGGCAAAATGAATTAACAGCTGGACCAAGTCGGTTGCCGGATGTGGTTCCATCGCTTCCCGAAAGCGAAGCATGGTCGGAACCCGGCCCTGAGGTCGTTGCTCCGCAAGGATTGGAAACAGTGTCTCAAGGGCCGAGCGATGGGACGATTGAAGAGGCAACCAGGAAATTGCGCCGCAAGGTCGATCAACTTCAAGCGGCGCTTGAAAAGTCGCGCAGCGATCTCGAAACCGCCCGAAAAGAAAAGGCAACCGTCAATACGCATCTGGAGGAAACAACCTCCAAGCTTGAGAACGCACAAAAGGAAGTCGAGACGTCAAAGGAGTCAGAACGTCAGGCACGGGATCGACTCGCGCAGACTCAGGCATCGTTCAAAGCGCTTCAGTCATCGCAAGAAAATGGCAGCATAGAGCAGTTGCGTACCGGAGATCGCCGATTTGAAAGATGCCGTTGCTGTTTCGGAAGAGGCGCGTGCAACAGCAGAAAGGCAAAGGGACGAAAGCAACGCGAAACTCGCCGAGGCAAATAAGCAAATCACTGCGGTAGAGCAGCAGCGCGATGAAGCGTTCGCCCAGCTGAAAGCGGGGACCGAGACGGAACCGCACACGCAGGCGGTCCTCGCCGAGAATGGCGATCTTAAGCTGACGCTGCCAAATTTAGAGGAAAACGTGCCGGCTAACGACGATTCAACAAAACTGGAGGAATTAGTGGGAGTGAAGCAGGAGGTTACGCAACTCCAGCAGCAACTGGCCGAAAGTCAGAAACAGAATCAGTATCTCGTAGCCAGAATTGCGGAGCTTTGGGTGCAGTTGGATGAGGCTGGCGCGCAGCTTCAGAGTGCGAAGCTGACCGGCAAGAACAGCGGGGAGACCGATCGACTGATGAGAGAAAACGAACTCCTGCGAAACATCGTGGTACGCGAACGGGAGGAAGAAGCGCGTCGGGACGAAGCAAGAAAATTGATGCTGGCGGAGCTGGATAGCTTAAGAATTAAATCTGATTCGTTGAATAAGGAGATCGAACTCCTCGCCCAGCCAGTTACAAAATTAAGTAGCGAAGAACTCAGTCTGCTGCGTCAGCCTGTGGTTTCAGTTTCGGATCAGAACCACGGCGCATTGACCGCGAGTTTTATTTTCGCGAAAAAATCCGCAGGAGATTCAGTCGAGAGGGAGGCGACAACAAATAATTCCGGCGGATTGAAAGAAGATGCACGCGACGTCCCGCACAGTGCTGTACACGCCGCCAAGGGAAGTTACAGCGCCTCGAGTACCGAAACACAAAAACCTATGTCGGGAAGTCCTGACCAAGGATCCGAATGATCTTTACGCCCTTTAAAGTTTTGCCGTAGCTTGACCGCAAAATCTAACGGCGAATTATTCGATCAACTTCAAGCAAGCTAGCCGCAAATCTTCATGCGCGTTCTCCGTGCTTTATCCATCGCGCTTCTCACAGCGTTCGCAGGCTGCCTTCTGGCCTTTTTCGTCGGTGATTATTTAACGGGGCTCGCGCACATGTCTGACATGGAGGGCGGCCGAGGCATGTTTGTCGTCTTTGTGTGCGCGCCGCTTGGGATTTTGGCGGGCCTGGTAATTGGTATCATTTCGTCCATCCTGGTCCGGCGAGAAGGACTTGCTGGATTTCTCGTTGCACAGAGTTGGTCGCTTCTGATTGTTTGCGGCGTCGCCGGCGGGTTAGCCGGTGTTCCCTATCTGCTATCGGACAAGCCTCCGAGGATCGACGGGAAGCGCCTGGAGCTGCAGTTCGAGCTTCGCGCGCCAGCAACATTTAGAATTCCAGACCAACCCGACGGTTATGACATCCGAGTCGCTCTTTACACCGACAATCGGCAAAGTCAGTACGCTTTCATCGACTGGAACGGGATCATAAAAGATGCCGAGCATGCCACGGTTCCCGGACATGTGCCGCTGTTGACGCATAGCAAAACCAGATCGTTCCTGGCCTCGATCGGCAACGAACCGGTCGCCTCGCAATTTATTGAATTGAGAATTCCACCTGCGCCACGGAAGGACGATGAAACCTGGTCTGACTGGATTTTCGCCACGCAACGGGCCGATCTCAGTGCGGTTTCCGAGCCTGAACGAATGGCGCTCCGTTATCGAGTCCGCCCGGTCAACAAGTGATTCTGTAACGGCAGTCTGTGATCGCCGTACCTGCCGCATGAAACCATTTCTTACCGCTAACTGGCGTTATCTGACGATGCTGAATTTACGTCGTCGACCCCGCTCTGGTTGAACCGCTCGTACCGCCCGGTACCGAGATTGATTATGAAAGCGGCGAGACGTTTATCAGCGTTGTCGGATTTCTCTTTCTCGATACATGTCTTCTCGGTTTTCCGATCCCGCTGCATCGCGATTTCGAAGAAGTGAATCTGCGTTTCTACGTGAGGAGAAAATCGGCTGACACGTGGCGACGCGGTGTAGTTTTCGTCCGCGAGCTTGTGCCTCGCCGTGTGATTGCCCTCGTTGCCCGCGCATTTTATGGAGAGCGCTACTTCGCGCTCCCGATGAAGCACAACATAGAGCACGTCGATGCTAAACTAAGCGTCGAGTACTCCTGGCAACGCGGAAAAAAGTGGGAATTTCTCAAGATGAGCGCCGCCGGTGAACCGCAATCTATTTCCGCCGGTTCGCATGCCGAATTTATTACTGAACATTACTGGGGCTACACCTTTGTGCGGGACGGTTGCAGCGAATATCGCGTAGAACATCCGCGCTGGAAAATCTGGAACGCCGCCAGCTTCGAATTTAACGCTGAAGTGGCAACTCTTTACGGCCAACAATTCGCCGAAACATTGAGTCAGCCTGCCGCGCTCGGCATTCATTGCGGACGGTTCGCCAATTACGGTCCAAAAGCGCGAAATATGGTTATCTCAATAGCAGTTGCCTCAGCACAAACGGCAGAATCCCGCCATGCCGATAGTAATCGATCTCGATTGGCGTATCGATGCGAACCTTCACAGGTAACGAGCGCTTCTGCCGATCTTTGCCTTCGATCTCGAGCGTCACGGTTTGGCCGGGCTTAATTGTTTCAGACAAACCATTGATCGAAAAGATCTCTGAGCCGTCGAGCCCGAGTGATTGCGCCGTTGTTCCATCAGGAAATTGCAAGGGCAACACGCCCATGCCGACGAGGTTCGAGCGGTGAATCCGTTCGAAGCTTGCAGCGACAACCGCCTTCACCCCTAACAAACGCGTCCCCTTCGCAGCCCAGTCTCGTGACGAACCGGTGCCGTACTCGTGCCCGGCGAGAATGACGAGCGGCGTATTTGTCTCTGCATATTTCATCGCAGCGTCGAAGATCGACATCTCTTCGCCTTCACCATTCGCAAAATATTTGGTCACGCCGCCTTCAGTCTCTGGTACCATCAAATTCTTGATCCGCACGTTGGCGAACGTTCCGCGCGTCATCACCAGATCGTTACCGCGCCGACTGCCGTAACTATTGAAATCTCGCGGCTCAATCCCGCGCGACTTCAAATATTTTCCAGCTGGCGAAGTTTCTTTGATCGCTCCCGCAGGAGAAATGTGATCGGTCGTCACTGTGTCGCCAAAAATGCCAAGTGCGCGAGCGTCACGAATCTCTTCAATATGCCCCGGCTCCATCGAGAAATTTTGGAAGAAAGGGGGCTCGTGAATGTAGTCGCTCTTCTCATCCCACGCGTAAATATCGCCGCTGCTCGAAGGAATGTCGTTCCACTTCGGATTTTGATCTGCAAAATTGCGATAGAGTTTGCGGAACGTATCCGGTGCAAGCGCAGTTTGCATGGCGTCCCGGATTTCACTGAGACTCGGCCACAAATCTCGCAGGAAGATTTCCTTTCCGTCTCTATCTTTCCCTAACGGCTCGCGCGAAAGATTGATGTGCACCCGGCCAGCCAGCGCGAACGCGACCACCAACGGTGGCGACATCAGGAAGTTCGCTTTGATGTGTTGATGCACGCGGGCTTCAAAGTTGCGGTTCCCCGAAAGAACCGAGGCGGCAACCAGATCGTGTTTGTGGATTGCTTTCTCGATGTTGGGGTGCAGCGGTCCCGAGTTGCCAATGCACGTTGTACAACCATAGCCGACCAGGTTGAATCCCAGCTGGTCGAGGTATTTCTGCAGCCCTGTCTTGTGGAGATAATCAGAAACAACACGGGAGCCGGGCGCCAGTGATGTTTTCACTCCAGGATCTACACGCAGACCCCGCTCGACTGCTTTCTTTGCAAGCAATCCGGCCGCGATCATCACGCTCGGATTGCTCGTGTTCGTGCAACTGGTGATTGCTGCGATCAGGACGCTGCCGTGCCCGACGTGAGTGCGCCCGTGCGTGAAAACGTCGCTGGACTCAGCTTCAATTTCCTTGCCAGGATCCGGTGTTGGCCGGTTTGAAATCATCTCAATCTTGTTGAGTTGATCCCCGGGACTAATTCCCTGGTCTTCGTTTTTATCGGTCGAAAACATCTCGCCGTTGCGAGGCGCGCTGCCATTTAATTCCACTAGGTGCTTTTCGCGAAGATCGACATTTTGTTTGCCGTACCCGCCATCACGAACTGGTTTTTCGAGCAACGCGCGAAACGTTTTTCCAAGATCCGGCAAATTGATCCGGTCCTGCGGCCGTTTGGGTCCGGCGACACTTGGCTGCACCTCGGCGAGCTCCAGATCGATATCGACGCTGTAATCGATTTCGCCCTTAAGCGGCATGCCAAAAATTTTTTGCGCCCTAAAATAATTTTCGAACGCAAGGCATTGTTCTTCGCTGCGTCCCGTCGCAGTCAAGTAATCGACGGACTCTTGATCAATCGGGAAATATCCCATCGTCGCGCCGTATTCCGGCGACATGTTTCCAATGGTTGCGCGATCGGGAACCGGCAAGGATGCGGCTCCTTCACCGTAAAACTCGACAAATTTGCCGACCACTTTTTGAGCGCGGAGCAATTGTGTGATGTGCAAGACAAGATCGGTCGCGGTGACGCCTTCGCGTAATTGTCCGCTCATGTGCACCCCGACCACTTCCGGCGTCAAAAAGTAAACTGGTTGGCCCAGCATCCCGGCCTCGGCTTCAATTCCGCCTACGCCCCAGCCGACCACGCCGAGACCGTTGATCATCGTTGTGTGCGAATCGGTGCCGACGAGAGTGTCGGGGAAGTAAATAGTTGATGGTTGATTGTTGATGGTTACTTGGGCCGAAAGAACTCCTTTAGCGAGGTATTCAAGATTCACCTGGTGCACGATGCCGATACCAGGCGGGATGAGCTGAAAAGTTTTGAACGCCTGCTGTCCCCACTTTAAAAACTGATAGCGCTCCCGGTTGCGCTTGAACTCCATGTCCAGGTTCAGATCAAGCGCTCGCGCAGAGCCAAAGAAATCCACCTGCACGGAGTGATCGACCACCAAATCGACAGGCACGAGTGGCTCAATGATTTTCGGATCACGACCGAGTCGTTTCACCGCACTCCGCATTGCTGCGAGGTCGACCACCAGTGGCACGCCGGTGAAATCCTGCAAGACGATGCGGGCGACGATGAATGGAATTTCCTCGTTCGCCGGAGATTTGGCGTTCCAGTTCGCCAGCGCTTCGACATCTTTGCGTCGGACCTTTTGGCCATCGCAATTGCGCAGCACGGACTCGAGCACGATCCGGATGCTCACTGGCAATCGCGATATTTTCCCAATTCCCTGTTCCTGAAGCGCCGGAAGCGAATAAAGAAAGCCATCGCGGCCTTTCCCGGGATCAAATTTTCTCAGCGTTTTAAATTCGTCGTCCATGCAGTAGTTGTCATGTCGAGCGAAGTCGAGACATCTCTGGCTATCGTCTTCAGAAGACATCGAGAGATTCCTCGACTCCGCTCGGAATGACAAAGGTTCATTTCAATTCTTCCAGTTTCGCTTTGATCTTTTCGAAATTCGGCAATTGTCTGGCGTCGTCGTTGCTCTCCGCGTATTGGATCACACCATTCTTGTCGATGATGAATCCAGATCGTTTCGGCACGCCTCCCATGCCGAGACTCATCTGCGGAAGGAACGAATCATACATCACGCCGTAATCCCGTGCGACTTGGTGGTCGTAATCGCTAAGCAATGGCACGGTGATTTTTTCTTTTTGTGCCCACGCTTCCTGCGCGAACGGATTGTCGCCGCTGATTCCGTAAACGGTGGCGTTTAAACCCGTGTAAGCGTTCAAGCCTGCGCTGACTTCGCACATCTCTGTTGTACATGTGCCCGTGAAGGCCATGGGAAAGAAAAGCAGAAGTGTGTTTTTCTTTCCGAAATTGTCGCTCAGTTTGATTTGCTTGGGCCCGTCAGCGGCCTTGGTCGATAACGTGAAATCCGGGGCTTTAGTTCCGACAGCGAGTGGCATAAATGAAGTCTCCGGTTTGAGTTAACTGGCGAGACATTCAGTATAGGTTCGACAGCGGAGTGGTCAAAACGAAGATCGCGATTCGTTAAATCGGTACACCGTAATTCCCGACCGAGTTACGAATCTCGAATTTCGGATTACGATTCTCTGCATCCCATGGAACTTTTCTGGTGGTTCTTCACCGTCGTACTGTTTGCCATCGGCCTTATTGGCACAGTGTTGCCTGTGTTTCCGGGGACAATTATCATTCTTGTCGGTGCACTCCTTCACCGGATGATGCTCGGGGCGGAGAAAAGCGTCGGCTGGGGAACGATCACTATCCTTGTGCTGCTGGCCCTGGCGGCGTATGCGCTCGATTTTCTCAGTGGCTACTTCGGTGCGCGATATTTCGGAGCCACAAAGTGGGGGATGTTCGGCGCGCTGCTTGGAGCCCTCATCGGTATCTTCTTCGGGGTCGCCGGATTATTTGTTGGGCCGGTGATTGGCGCGGTCGCTGGAGAATTCATCGCCGGCAAACGAATGATCGACGCCGGCCGGGCCGGCTGGGGCAGTTTGCTGGGAAATCTCGGTGCGATGATTGGCAAACTTTTTATCGCGCTGGTTATGATCACGATTTTCTTCATGACTGTGCCTGCCCCATTTTGACCTTGTGTGTCGAGCGGAGTCGCCTGCCAAGCCGTAGCTTATGCGAAGGCTGGAGACATCTCTTACTGCTTCTGTATCTGCAGCAATCTGCCTAATCAGCGGTTCTCTTTTCTTCCTGGGTGGCTATGATAAACTATTAACCGATGGCAGATGATCGCTGGTGAGCCTTTTTGGCTTGCTGGAGGAAAGTCCGAACACCATACGGCGGCATGCCGCGTAAAACACGCGGGCGCCACAGTTGAAAAACTGCGGTGACGGAGAGTGTCACAGGAAAAATACCGCCGGTTCTTTGGCAACAAAGTGCAGGCAAGGGTGAAAAGGCGAGGTAAGAGCTCACCGCTCGCGAAGCAATTCGTGAGGCATGAAAAACCCCATGCGGTGCAAGACAAAACAGAGGAAGGGCAGCCGGTCCGCTTGATCCTCGGGTATCGTCGCATCGCGGTCCCGCTATCGCGGGATCGGACTCTTGGAGAAATCCGGGAGAGATAAATGATCATCACGGTTGAGAAATCAGCCGGACAGAATTCGGCTTATCGCCATCGAAATATGGAGGGCGCTTTCGGAAACGAAGGCGCCCTTCGCTTTTATCAAGCTACCGATGGACGCAGGCTGGATTTTTTTCGCAAGAGCGGCAGAACTTTTTCCACCAATGCGTCGGCGGTGATGCCGTGTTTCTTTCGCAGGGCCGGGATGTTGCCGTGCTCGATGAATTGATCAGGCCAGCCTATGCGCACCACCGGCGTGTTGATCATTTGCGAGTGCAGATGTTCCATGATCGCGCAGCCAAAACCGTTGTGCAAAACGTGATCCTCAATCGTGCAAACGACCTCGACGCTGCGCGCGAAAAATTCGAGCGTGCCGGTGTCGATCGGTTTGATCCAACGTGGATTGATGAGCGCGACGGAAATTCCTTTCTCCTCAAGTTTGCGGGCGGCTTCCTCGGCTACTTCAAACATGTTGCCAAGCCCGAAAATTGCCACGTCGCGCCCGTGCTGCACTACTTCCGCCTTGCCGATCTCAAGAAGCTTGGGTTCCGGTTTGATTTTTACGCCTGGCCCCGACCCTCGCGGATAACGAACAGCAATTGGACCGGAGTTGTAGTGCGCCATGGTCCAAAGCATATCGACGAACTCGTCCTCATTCTTCGGCTGCATGTGCACCCAATTCGGGATGTGGCGCAGATACCCAATGTCGAACAAACCGTGATGCGTTGGGCCGTCGTCGCCGCTTAATCCTGCGCGGTCCATGCACAACTTCACATTCAAGTTCTGGATGGCGATGTCGTGAATCGCCATGTCGTAGGCGCGCTGGAAAAATGTGGAGTAAATTGCGAGGAATGGTTGCAGTCCCTGCGTGGCCAACCCGCAGGCGAATAGCGTGGCGTGTTCCTCCGCGATCCCGACATCGAAATAGCGGCCGGGATGCGCCTTGGCGAAATGCGAAAGGCCGGTCCCGCTCGGCATCGCAGCGGTGATCGCAACGATCTTTTGATTCGTCTCTGCAAATTTGGCGAGCGTCTTGCCGATGATTTCTGAATACGTCGGCGTAGGCGTTGGCGCGGTCTCGCCGCTCTCGATCTTGTATTTGCCGAGACCGTGGAATTTATCCGGTTGCTTGAGCGCCGGGGCGTATCCCTTGCCTTTCTGCGTAAGAATGTGCAAGAGAACCGGTTCTTCCTGAGTTTTCAAAAACTCAAACGTCCGGATGAGCAAAGGAATATCGTGCCCGTCAATTGGGCCGTAGTAACGCAAGCCGAGTTCTTCGAAAATGACGCTCGGCACGAGCAAGCCTTTGACGCTTTCCTCGACCTTATGGGCGAAATCAGCGATCGATTTTCCGGCAATCGCTTGCACAAAATGGCGCGCTTTCTCGTGGAGATGCGCGAACGTCGGGCTGGTCGCAATGGTATTTAGATAGTTCGCAATCGCGCCGACGTTTTTTGCGATTGACCACTCGTTGTCGTTGAGCACAACGATGAAACGCTTGGTGTGCGCTTTTACATTGTTGAGCGCTTCGTAGCTAATCCCGCACGTGAATGCGGCGTCGCCTGCTACCACAATGATGTTCTCGTCGCCACCGCGGAGGTCGCGCCCAACAGCCATGCCAAGCGCAGCGGAAAGCGCCGTCCCCGCATGCCCCGCGCCGTAGCAGTCGTGTTCACTCTCGGTGCGCAAAAGGAAACCGTTGAGTCCGCCGAATTGGCGCATCGTATTAAAACGATCGAGCCGCCCGGTAAAAATTTTGTGGACGTACCCTTGATGACTGACGTCCATGACGAATCGGTCGTGCGGCGTGTTAAAAACCCGGTGCAGGGCAATCGTCAGTTCAACGACACCGAGATTTGGGCCCAGATGCCCTCCGGTTTGGGAAAGGACTCTGATCAGTTCGTCCCGAACTTCCTGTGCGAGTTTTGGCAGTTCCTGTTCGCGCAGCGCCTTGATATCGGCGGGCGATTGAATCCCGTCGAGCAGGCGCGGTGCCGTGCCGGTCGTTTCAGAGGTCTGAGACGACTCAGAAGAGTTTGATTTCATCATTTGTGCTTTCGGATTCATCGGCGCCTTCGGTCGGAGCAGCCGGTTCCGGTGTGGGCTCGAAATCCTTAACTATCGTCTTTCCTGCGCTGTTGCGAGCTATGATTTCGATCTTTTGCTCGGCCTTCGCAAGTCGTTCCTGACAAACTTTTACCAGATTCATTCCCTCTTCGTAGCGTACGATTAGATCTTCGAGCGGGAGTTTGCCGGACTCCATTTGCTCGACAATTTTTTCGAGCCGGTCCATCGCGCCTTCAAAGTTAAGCTCTGCCTCGCGCGGCTTCGATTTGCTGCTCATGGGGAAAACGGAGGAATTAAGCACAGCTTAGCGAGGAGAAAAGGGGCGACTTACGCGGCGCCCGCCAAGAGCGGAGCGAATCGCACGCTTTAACGCCTTTAAACGACACGCCAAATAAGCATTCGCGTCAATTCAAAGCGCGGCCGAATATTTCCACTCTGCATCCATGGAAAGAATGCCGGCAATTTCGCGTTCGTGGTGGCGTCGACGTAAGGATACGAATCGGAGCGAGTTATCGCCCGCACCATCCTATTACGGGATGTGGGACGCGGCCGCACGTTTCGCGGCTGAAATCCGTGTAAGCGATTTCATGGCCGAGATGATCCGGCGCCGTGACGCGTTCGGTAGCGAAGGAGTGATGGGAGCGCTCGATTGCGCGACGCTTTACGGATTTACACGTTGGCTCCAGCCAGCAGTGATCGTCGAGTCTGGCGGATATGTTGGAATGTCGTCGGCCTTTATCTTGAAAGCGCTCGCTGACGAAAAGCTCGCCACATCCAAATTGTACAGCATTGAATTGAGCCAGGAATGCGAGCAAGGCGCTTTAATTCCGGATGAATTGCGATCCGCCTCAGGCGCTTTCGTGCCGATGCGCGGCAAAGTCGAAGATTTCCTCAAGCGCAATGAGATTCCTTCATCCATCGACATGTTTCTGCACGACAGCTCGCATAGTTATCGGCACATGCTCTGGGAGTTCCGCCAATTTTGGCCGCGACTGCGCGACGGTGGATTACTCGTGTCGCACGACGTGCAGATGAACGCGGCGTTTCTCGAATTCGTAGCCAACACTTACGCGCACGATAAAGAAACCGGCCGCCGCGATGCGCAGCGTACGTCCCATTACGAATGGGGCCGTTGGGGTTACATCGGCTTCGCCGTTAAGAAGGTCATTAACTCATCTCCATAGATGCGCGTTGTTGATCTTATTCGTCGTCAGGACGCGCGCCATCGTCTCGTGTTGGGATTGGCTGCCGGCGCGGCGGTATTCTTTGCCTCGCGCACACATCTTCGCTTGGCAAGTGCACTGATTGCAGGCTGGAACGCGTTCGCCGTTGTTGTTCTCGCGCTTGTCTGGGTGATGATTTTGATGACACCCCAGCGCAACATACGCAAGCGAGCGCAACAAGAAGATCTGAGCCGGTTCCTCATTTTTCTGTTTGCAGTGGTCGCCGCCTGTGCCGCGTTGTTTGCCGTCGGATTTCTGATCAGGGCACACAAAGCTCAGGCCGGCGGTCATTTCGCCGTTCACTTGCTGCTCACGCTATTAACCGTAGTCACTTCGTGGACGCTGCTTCACACGTTGTTCGGTTTGCGCTATGCCCACACGTTTTATGGCGATAGCCAGCAGTCAAGCGTGCATGAGCATGCAGGCGGCCTGATTTTTCCCGGTAATCGGCCGCCGGATTATTTCGATTTCGCCTACTTTTCGTTCGTGGTCGGCATGACTAGTCAGGTGTCGGATGTGCAAATCACTTCGCGCCGCATGCGCCGCCTGACGCTGGCCCACAGTGTTCTGTCTTTTGGATTCAACACTATCATCCTCGCGCTCCTAATTAACACCGTCTCCGGCCTTCTGTGAACGACGTGCAGAATCCGCGCATTGTGCAGTCTGAGTAAATTAAAGGAAAGCGCGACTCACGTGCACCCCAGTGCAACTCGGATTCTCTGCGCCTCGCCGAAAGCAAATTTCTATTGTTATCTGAGTCGTTTTCCTCTCCCTGATTCTGTTATCAGCTTTTCCAGCCGCTTGAGCCGTGTTACTTCCTGTTTTGCACTGACGATCCACCAACCGATTGCTTTTCGATACGACGGCGGCTGAGCGTAAAAGAAATCCCATGCGGCTTTGTTTTGCCTCAACCTTTTCTCGTAAGGCTGGTTGAGATTGGCGCTCCTTTGTTCGTAGGAATAAATCCCCGAGCGATTTTCTTTTCGCGCGTCAAACGCGGCCAGGCCGGGGGGCTTCATCAAACCTTTATCGCTCAACTCTCGTGCGCGCTTGATGTTGACCGCGCTCCAAATGCTCCCCCGTCTCCGGGGCGTAAATCGAATGGTATAACGCAAATCATCGACCGCCTTACGAATCCCGTCGATCCAGCCGAAACAGAGCGCTTCATCCACCGACTCCGGCCAAGTTATGCTCGGTTGCCGCGAGCTCTTCTTGTAATAACCGACCCATAGCTCTCGCGCGCTCGCGTGATTCTTCTCCAGCCATCTGCGAAAAGCGTTTGCTGATTTGAAGTATCTAACCTTCATCGCGGCAGATCTTTTCACTCTGACGCCAAACCGGGATGTGATTAGTTCGGCCAAGCGAGCTTCGACAACTCTAGCCGGACCTCGATCGGCTCCGCGTCGACGCCGCCATTGGGATTTAGGCGCTTGCTGTGAAATTTGTTGGGCGGTGAGACATCAAACATCGGATCAACCAACGGGCCGATGATCTCATCCAATTCGTAAATCTTATTAGTACGTCGAACGTATACAAAAGTGTTGAAATGCCATGCCGAATGTCCGCCGGAACTCGCTGTACTATAAATAAAAAACTGAGAATCAGGCGTCCAGTCGGCGTGAAAAACCGAGCGCCCGTGTTGACCATCGGGGGAGCTGTGGTCTGTCGACGCGATTACGCCGCCTTTTGGATTTTCGACTTCGATTCTGTGCTCACTGCCACCGCCAGTCGGGTTGATAACTGCCCACAATTCCTCATCCGGCGAGACGTGGATTATTTTCCCGTCCGCCAAAACCAGAGCAGATAAAACGAACGCAAGTATGACGACGCGACTATAACGGAGCGTGTTACGTCCGGGGGGCATATGTGAGGTTAACCGATCTGCTTCTTGTAAGCTTCCGCGTCTTTCAACTGTTTGAGATCGTCGGCGTTGTCGAGTTTGAGAACGAAAATCCAGCCCTGGCCATAGGGTTCGCGGTTGATCAAGCCCGGGTCTGCTTCGAGCGCTTTATTGACTTCCACGACGATTCCTTTCACCGGCGCGTAAATGTCGCTCGCTGCCTTCACTGATTCGACAACCGCAATTGCTTCTTTGGCATTCGCTTGCCGATCCATCTTCGGTAGCTCGACGTAAACCACGTCGGTCAATTCTGATTGGGCGTGATCGGTAACGCCGACCCGGACGTTGTCGCCTTCGCGTTTAATCCATTCGTGTGATTCGGTGTAGAGCAATTCGTCAGGGACATTCATGGTTTTTTGTAGAGCGGTTTCTTTTCTATGGTGGCTGGAAACTTTTGTCCTCGGATTTCGATATCGATTTGGGCGCCGACTTTCGCGCGCGCCGTCGACACATACGCCATGCCCACACCCCAGTTCAAGCTCGGAGAAAGGGTGCCGCTTGTTACTTCGCCGATGCGTTCCCCGTTCTCGAACACTGAGTAATGCGGTCGCGGCGGGGGGCCTCTTTCTTTCATTCGAAACGGCACCAGTTTTACACGCGGTCCTTTTTCTTTTGTTTCGAGCAAAACGTCGCGTCCGATGAAGTTTGATTTTGTCAGGTCGACAAAGAATCCAAGTCCTGCCTCGATCGGATTTCGTTCGGGCGACAGATCGGAGCCGTTCAGCGGGTAGCACATTTCCAGACGCAATGTGTCGCGCGCACCGAGACCGCAGGGCTTAATTCCTAACGCGTTGCCCTTTTCGAGCGCGGCGTTCCAAAACTTCACCGCATCCGGTGCGCGAAAGAAAACTTCAATGCCGTCCTCACCCGTGTAACCGGTGCGCGCGACGGAGACAGTCCCCCCATCGAACGGAAAATCGGCAATCGAATTTCGCGGGGGAAGACCGGCATCCTCGCCAAACAGCGCGCGAAATAACTCAGCAATCCGCGGGCCTTGAATTGCAACTCCGCCAAAATCCGCGCTGCGATTGGGAGGCTACAAGGAGCGGCGGTCTCCTGTCCGCCGCCGGGGCGATCTCCGCCTGGCGAGCCAAGGGAGATCGTTCCTCCTTGAGATGCCTTTGCAGCCACGCGAAATCCTCGTCCGCTCGAGCGGCGTTTACTACGAGCAGAAATTTCTGCTGGCCAACTTCGGTAAACGATCAGGTCATCGATGATGCCGCCACGGTCGTTCAGCAGAAAGGTGTATTGACCCGTGCCAACGTCGAGCTTGGCGACGTTATTCGTGAGCATGGTGTCGAGCCATTCGCACGCGCCCGCCCCGTCCACGATCAATTGCCCCATGTGCGAAATATCGAAGATGCCAACGTTGTTTCGCACGGCTTGATGTTCCTCGACAATGCTCGTGTATTGAACCGGCATGAGCCATCCGGCGAAAGGGACCATTCTCGCGCCGAGCCGGACGTGTTCGTCGTAAAGCGGCGTTTTCCTCGGAGCAGCGTCACTCACGCGCCAAAGTAAGCGGCGCAGCGATTGCATGCAAAGGTGGATCGACTTCTCCGAAGACGATGGCAGAGGACCCGCCGAAGGCGCAAATATCAGGCGGCAAAAGCCGCACTTATCACCATCGTGTTGAGGACAACGCGATCCACCTTGCGCGCAAACTGCGCGCCTTTACCGTGCGTCGCGATGACTTGGCTCGATAAACTCGAACGCCGCTTCGGTTTTCTTGGTATTCCGGGTTGATGCGCATCGTAGTCGCCTTTACCGCGCTCACTTTTTTGCTGGTTCGTTTGAACCCCGGTTTTGGTTTCATGCTTGATCTCGATCCGCAGCGGATTCGTCACGGTGAAATCTGGCGACTGATCACGTATATTTTTCTTCCGCAGACCGACAGTTTTTTGTGGGTCTTCCTTCTCCTTTGGTTTCTCTGGTTCATCGGTGAAGGCCTTGAACAGGCGTGGGGAGCGTTTCGCCTTACACTCTATTTCATCGTCGGAATGATCGGCACGACAGCGGCCGCATTTTTCTTCGGAGCGCGTTTTTCCAACTCAATGTTGTACTCGTCATTGTTTTTCGCTTTTGCCCGGTTCTATCCCGATCAGGTGATCTATCTTTTTTTTATTTTGCCGGCGAAAATCAAGTGGATCGCGTGGGTTTCAGCGGCGTTCTTATTGTTTGGCTTTGTTGTGGGCACGAATTCCTATCGCATGGCGCTGGTGGCTGCTATGGCCAATTATCTGATCTTTTTCGGACCAGAAATTATTCACGATGCCCGCCATCGCGGCGAAGTCTCGGCGCGGAGGAAGCGCTATGCGCAGAGTTCTCGAAGCGAAGCCGAGCCACTTCACAAATGTGCAGTTTGCGGCGCGACCGAATTGAGCGATCCGAACCTCGACTTTCGCGTTGCTCGCGATGGTGAGGAGTACTGCATGGCGCATTTGCCGAAAGCGGCAACTCCCGCGCGTTAGATTTTGTAGCCGACTCGCGATCTCGAGGCGTTAATCGCGTTAGCCCACACGGCGACACAGCGCCGTGGCTACAACGCTGCTTGACCAGAAATCGCTGGCTATGAAACTAAGCGCGATGACCGATAAAAACACAGGGCTAGTTTCCGAAGAGGGTTGGCATTGTTTGCATTTGTTTTACCGAATCGAGTATGGCCAATGGCAATTGCTGAGCCGTGAAGAACAAAACGCTGCCAAGACAAATCTGTCGTCACTTGTGCAGGAAGTGCGCGCAATGGATTCAACGCAATTGCTCACGCTTAGCATGGTCACGCCTAAATCCGACATCGGCTTCATGCTAATCACGCCCGACCTGCATGATGCGAACAAGATCGAGAAGCGTGTCTCGCTCTCGTTGGGAGCGGAGGTGCTGACGCCGGTTTACAGTTATCTGTCACTTACCGAGGAAAGCGAATACATCACAAGCGAAGACGAATACCTACAAACACTTGAGCCGAGTGTGCGGAACGATTCCACAAAACTTGATGAAACCCTCACGGCATTTCGCGAGCGGGTGAAACATTACCGGCAGGAGCGCGTTTATCCCACACTGCCCGATTGGCCGGTTGTTTGCTTTTATAACATGAGCAAACGCCGCGGAGAACAGCGCAACTGGTATGCGCTGCCGTATGATGAGCGCCGCAAACTGATGAAGGGACACGCCGCGGTTGGACGCGAGTTCGCCGGCAAAGTGAAACAGCTCATTACCGGGTCGACTGGTCTCGATGACGCGGAATGGGGAGTAACGCTGTTTTCCCGCGACACGTTCCAGATCAAAGCGATCGTTTACCAAATGCGTTTCGATCCCGTCAGCGCAGAGTACGCGGATTTCGGCGAATTTTACATCGGCATTCAATTGCCACTCGACGAATTGTTTCGCCGGCTGCAATTGTAAAATAACGCAAAACTCGACAGTCAAGGAGGCGGCTGCTTACCGCCGACGTGCATTCATCTGTCATGTTGAGCGGAGCGAAACATCTCTGGTTATTCGTTTGCTGTGAGCAAACACATGATCAGAGATTCTTTGCTTCGCTCAGAATGAGAGGCTTGGTCAACGGGGACAGGAAGCTACGCAGCTTACAGTGCGACAGACTCGCGTGGAAGTTGTGGATGCTGTAAGATGCCGATCCAACGCTTGGATGGGTGACAGAGTGGTTGATTGTGCACGCCTGGAAAGCGTGTGTGCCGAAAGGCACCGGGGGTTCGAATCCCCCCCCATCCGCCGTTCCTGCTTTTTCATATGTAAATCGGCATCAAAATCGAACGGTGGCCACTCTAAGTAAGAACGGCAGTTGATTCTCTTACGAAAGCAGCGCCCTGTTTGAAACGCCAATTTCTGCGCTGGCTCTTTGGATTGGGAGAGCGTCCTTGGAACAAGCAATCCAGCCGACGCGATTTGCCAGAGGACAGCGGGCACACACCCACTCTCTCTCAGCCGTGGCGTACAAAAAAGATGGCCGCCCACGCCGTGGAACGGCCACCCTTGTGTCGGAAAACTGTTTTAGGCTGCTTACCTCTTCAGGAAGCGCCGCGCCATACCGAGCGAGCCGAGGGCCGCCCCGAGCAACGTAATTGTGGCGTCGCCATCTGGGACCGGAATTGCCCCATGCGGCATCGCGCGGCGCTCGGCGCTGGCGTTCTGGCTAAACGCAAACATTGCGGCACAAAAGACCACACCAACCAACGTGAGTTTCCTTACGGGAACGATATTGTGTTTCATCTTTGCCAACTAAGTTAGGATTGCTTTTTAGGATTAACGAATTGGAAGGAGGCAAGTGGCTTGCCAAGTGCGATCGTGTTGTTTGTGTTCGGGTTCAATTGATGATGTCACAGACTGAATGTAAGTAACTTACAGCGATACAGAAAATTATCGGCTGGTGCTCCTACTTCAAACGGTTTGTCCGGCAAAACGTAATAGCTCCCGACGCGGATGAGGGGTTTCCATTGCCCCACAAACTGCGCAACTCATGTGACGACAGGAATTTACAAGTTAAAATCATGGCAAACCTATAGGTGCCGGAAAAGCTGACATAAAATCGTGACATACGCCATAAAGTCGTATCATAGCCGGATGCGCTAAACTGGGGTCGTTTTCCCTTTTTTGAGACTGCCCTCCGTGGCTTTCCTTGACTTCTCGTCATAGAGAACTTATTTCCGGCCCGCTCATCCCATCCGCCGTTTGTACAGAGCTATGGCGCAGGTCAAAAACAATCTTTTTCGTCGGGCTTCTTGACGGTTTTACAAAAAGCCTCGCCAGCAAATGATAGCCTTGAAAAATAAATTCATCGCCCCTGTTTTCCTTCAACAGAAGCTAATTGGCATGAGTCGCACTCCAATTCTGGCTCGAAAACTGCTTATTCACAACAGAACAACAATGAGAACTAAATGAAAACGAGAAAACATGCGTTTTACGGCATCGTGGCACTGGTGAGCTTGCTCGGGCTGGGCATAACTCAATCAGCAAGCGGGGTTGAAATGTTGGTGCGATGAAACCCGAAGTGGAAGCGAAAACAGAAAAGCTTGTTGGAAAATACTTCCGCAGCGCAAACGAGACTAACAAAGTTGAATGGCAGGGCACGGTGATCGCAGAACCGCATTCTGGCTGGTATCTAGTGCAACTGTTCGAGTGGCGTTCAGGCGCGCCAACGGAGCAAAGACTAGTACCAATCGAGAAGATGATCAGCTGGTCATTTTATCCCGATACGGACGCGATGATGTCTGGCTCAAAACTTGATTGAGGAACACGGGTTGCACGCGCGGTACCGGGCCATTATCCGAGTGTTAGACCAAGCCGGCGCTGTAATTGAGACTCACTAGGTAAAGGACCACTTCAAAGCACTGGCAGGCCCACTTAGAGTTCCCATGGTATTGCTCATCAGTAGCACGTTGATAATTGGGACGATCACAGGATTCGTGTTTTTCAACGAAGGCGATTGGTTTCACGGAGTGGCCGGACAGGTCCTCCATGGATTGATGAGCATTGTATGTTTCGCGCTGGTGGGAGTTGCTTTCTGGCGCTTCGGCTGGAAAGTCGGCGTGATTGATCTCGTGCTCCTTTTCATCACGTTGAACGCAGGGCTCATGTTTTACAGATACGTCAGAAAGAGATCAGGTTTGTGAGTTTAAGCCAACCAACCGATAGCGAAGCGAATCACCGATTCCAGGTCCATTGAGACCCAGCTCCAACACGCTCCGACAAAGTTCGCCGGCTCTACAGTTTTCTATCCGCTTCGTTGAAATGAATCGTCCGCTCAACGTTGCCGGTTGAATCGAAAATGCGAATCTCGCCCGAGCGAAAGCACGCGCGGCACGTGGCGTAGTCAATCGCTTGCTGTTGACTCAGGAACACGGGCTGGACACCGACACACTCATACACTTGCCAGCCGTTTCGGAATGGTCTGATTTCGATGATTGTCACGTCGAGGGTGCCTTTGCGTTTTTGTGCAAAGGAGCCTATCTGTTCACATGAACGCAATCCAGTCGAGTAACGGCGGGTCGTCATCTAAGCGGAATGGCTGTCCGCAGGACATAGACTGGCCCGGTCTGAGAGCAGCCGCTGTTGCCATTGGCATTCGCCGAGGCCGCCAGACAAGCCGCCCAGGATTTGCCACCACATGAGCGAGAGCGATTTATTCAGCGAGCCATGAAACGTTGCTCGCGCCAGAAGTGGTTGGTCAAATCTCAACAAGCCAAAGCCCATGCCATTCTAGCTTCTCCTAGCGCCCTGTCCGCAACGGTGCCGATGTCCTTACTAACGCCCTCCAGGACCGAAAAGAAAAGTCAACGCTCCACCTCTCCAAATACGTCACAGACGCTTCCAAGAACCTTGCACGCAGCCGCGGACGCCTCGGACTCTCCAAGGCAGCCGCGGACGTCGTTAGGGTGCGTGCTGGTGTGTGGCCTGAGACCGCACAGGCTGCCGGACTCGACTTAGAGGTGGAACTCGACGACTCGGGCAAGGTGGAAGCGATGCACGCCAGGCTTGCGATGCTGCTGGGGTTATCGGAATAACCCCGCCCCCTGCTCATTTGACCCCCCCTTCTGGCAACATTCGCCACGCGCCTTCTGCTTTCTCATGCGCGGATAAATGCCGGCGGTACAGCTTTCTCGGAAATGACGCACGCATGCGCGTTTGGGCGATGAGCCCCGAATGGTGGTCCTGACCAAAATCCTGAACTAGCTGAGCCAAGCAAGGGATGGCAGCGACCGCCGTACGTAATGGCACAAGGTGGTGATGCGGATGTAAACTTGGAGCGAAAAACCTTCGTGGAATAGGTATCTGTTATGCGAGCGCGCTATGCTTTGCCTTGCGATGGGTGCTGTTGCGAGCGAAAACAACACCGCAGGATTCGAACTGCCGATGCGAAAAGTGAACGCGAAGGGTGGAACCACGGATTGACGTAAAGTTTGCCCAGCTTGTCTTCTGGAAACCTAGTGAAACAAGGCGATTGGAACGGAGTAAGGCGAGGCACTACACGAAGGTTAGGCGACGCCTGACTAGACTGATTTCGCACGGTTGTTGTAAAACGTTTCACATCACACGGATCTGAATCAGGCGGAGGACTTCTTTCCCCGCTAGGTTCTTCGTCCTTTTCCGGACCCGCAACTAAACCAACTCGTGATCAGTGCAATCAGGGTTTGCGGAAGGTGCGGAGCAAAAATCTCCGGCCACGCAACAGGACAAGTTTGCCCTGCTTGTCTGTTAGAGATGGGGCTCGGCGTGCTCGCCGATGAGGCTTTAACCGGGGTCGGTTTGCCGGTCGTAGATTCCACGAAGGCTCATGACTCCAGCCGCGATAACGGCCTGCCGTCATCGGATGGAAAGAAAGCTGCGCGGTCAGCAAAAATACTCAGCGACTTTGGTGATTACGAATTGCTCGAGGAAATCGGCCGGGGCGGTCAAGGCGTGGTATATCGCGCCCATCAGAAGAGTCTCAACCGCACTGTGGCGCTCAAGGTCATAGGCTTGGGCCCCTGGACCACCGAAGCGCACTTGAAGCGCTTTCGCCGGGAAGCGGCAGCTGCCGCCAGGCTCGAACATCCAGGAATTGTTCCCATCCACGACGTCGGCGAGCGGGATGGTCAGTGCTACTTTAGCATGAAGTTCGTCGAAGGCGGTCAGCTTGACGAAGTAGTCAGGCACACGCCGATGTCGATACGACAGGCAACGGAGTTAGTAGCAAAGGTAGCGCGCACTGTGCATTACGCACACGAGCACGGCATTCTGTATCGGGACATTAAGCCGGGGAACATTCTGCTCGATGCAAAAGGTGAACCATTGCTTACCGATTTTGGCCTTGCTCGACTTGTCGAAACTGAAAGCACGCTCACGCGTACGCTGGAGGTGATGGGGACACCCAGCTACATGGCGCCAGAACAAGCGGTGGGAAATAACGCGAGCGTCAGCAGGGCCACCGACGTGTACGGACTTGGTGCGGTGCTTTACGAATTGCTGACCAGCCAACCCCCTTTTGCCGGTGGAACAACATACGAAACCATTAAGTTACTGCTGGATACCGAGCCGCGCCCACCGCGTCTACTAAATCCGAAAGTGGATCACGATCTTTCCACTATTTGCCTGAAGTGTTTGGAAAAAGATCTACAGCGCCGCTACTCGTCCGCTCTCGCGCTTGCCGACGACTTGGACCACTGGCTAAAGCACGAACCAATTCAGGCGAAGCCAAGTGGGTTCTTCACACATTCCAGGAAATGGGTGCGACGAAATCCAAGCACCGCCGTGTTCGTGACGTTGTTGGTCGCCCTCGGAGCGAGTCTGGGCGTAGTCGTTTGGAAACATACATCCGTAGCCTTGGTTCCGAGGAGCGTCGCGGTACTTCCATTCGAAAATCTCAGCGATGATCCGGGTAACGCCTATTTTGCGGACGGCATACAAGAGGAGATTCTGACTCGGCTGGCTAGCGTTGGAGATTTGAAAGTCATTTCGCGCACTTCCACGCAGCAATATCAGAGCAAACCCAGGAATCTCGGCGAGATCGCAAAGCAGCTTGGCGTGGCGAACATTCTTGAGGGTAGCGTGCAAAAAGCCGCCGATCAGGTGCGGGTGAATGTGCAGTTGGTTAACGCTGAAACCGATTCGCACCTCTGGGCAGACACCTACGACCGAAAGTTGACTGACATCTTTGGAGTCGAGAGCGAGATCGCCAAAGGCATCGCGGAAACGTTGCAGGCAAAGCTCACCGGTCGCGAGGAGCAGGCGTTAGCAGTTAAACCAACAAACAATCCGGAGGCTTACGATGCGTATCTGCGCGGCCTGGCTTTTGAAGCACGCAGCGGCTACTCGAACGATGCCTTGAGGAAAGCCATCGATTCTTATGAGCGGGCTGTGCAGCTTGACCCAAAGTTTGCGGTCGCTTGGGCACGACTTTCTCAGGCGGAAGCACAACTTTACTTCCTTCGCGTGGACAAAACCCCCGCTCGCAGCCGGGCGGCTCAAAGCGCGCTGGAGAGTGCGCAGAAACTTCAACCGAACGCGCCTGAAACCCAGCTGGCCTCGGGTTATTATCAGTATTGGGTGCTGCGCGATTTCGGGCTTGCCGAAACCACGTTCAAACGGCTTGGGAAAGTGTTACCGGGCAGCAGCGAGGTTCCATTAGCCCTGGGCGCAGTTGCCCGACGCGAGGGACACTGGGATGAAAACGTTGCTTATTGGGAAGAAGCCTTAGCTCTGGATCCACGAAACCTCAATTTGCTGAGCGATGCGGCATGGAGTTACGCTATGCTTCGACGATTCCCAGCCGCGCTAAAGCTCTACGATCGCGCGCTGGACATTCTCCCGAACGATCCCGATCTGATAGCGGTAAAGGCCAGCATTTATCAGGCACGGGGCAACCTCCCACAGGCCGCCAAGATTTTGTCAGCAATAAACGCGCAGACCGCACCCGAGTACGCCTTTATAATCAAAATGACCCAACTGAGACTTGAACGGAATTACGCTGAGGCTGTTCGATTGTTGCAAGCCCGACAGGCCCAATTCTACTCTGCTCCCGAGATCGACAAGGGCATTAATCAGGTGATATTGGCTTTCGCTCAACGCCTTGCCGGCGATACCGCTGGGGCAAGAACTGCCGCTGAACAGGCGCGCAACACGCTGAAGGCGCTCTGCAAGGATCAACCAGATAACTCGTTCTTTGCGCAAGAGCTGTCTCTTGCTAACGCCGCGCTTGGAGAGAATGAGGCGGCCCTAAACGAAGCGGAGCGTGCAATCATGCTCTTGCCGAGTGCTAAAGATCGAGTATCCGGACCTACCCGTGAAGAGGTCCTGGCGTTAATTCAAATGATCTTCGGCGAGACTAACCGTCCGATCTCAACTCTCACACGCCTGTTACAAACGCCATACATCAGCTGGCTTTACGACCCGATGCCCGCTACGCCGGCGCTTTAAGGCTCGATCCGATCTGGGATCCTTTGCGCTCCGATCCGCGGTTCCAAAAACTTTGTGAAGAGAAGCTCGACAAGTCCATCGCGGTCCTGCCCTTCCAAAATCTGAGCGATGAAAAGGAGAACGCTTATTTCGCCGACGGCATACAAGACGACATCCTGACCAATCTTTCAAAGATCGGCGATCTGAAAGTCATCTCGCGCACGTCAGTCATGTCCTATCGCGGTGATGGCGCGCCGATGCACGCGAAATTGGCAGAGCGCTCGGCGTTGCCACACTTTTGGAAGGCAGCGTCCGTCGAGCTGGCAATCGCGTCCGCGTGAACGTGCAATTGATCAACGCGAACAATGACGAGCACATTTGGGCGAGAAGATTACGACCGCGATTTGACGGATGTTTTTGCGATTCAAACCGATCTCGCACAGAAAATCGCCGAAGCGCTCCAAGCGAAAATATCGCCAGGCGAAAAATCGCAGTTGACGCGCACGCCCACTGAAAACGGCGAAGCTTATCTGGCTTTTGTGCAGGCGCACAATCTTTCCTCGCGTTTGAGGATTTCGACAAACTGAAACAGAGCGAGCAGCTTTATCAACGCGCCATCGAGCTGGATCCGAACTTTGCTCTGGCGTTTGCGCGCTACTCGCAATTGCAAAGCTGGGTCCACCACACGTTCGATCCCGCCCCGATGCGGCGCGAAAAAGCGCGGACGCTTGCCGAGCGCGCTCTGGAACTGCAGCCAGACCTGCCGGAAGGGCATCTGGCCCTTGGATGCTCGTACTACTACGGCGACAACAACTACGACGCGGCGCTAAAAGAATTCGAGATGGCTCGGCAGGGATTGCCTAACGAATCTGAAATGTATCTGTACATTGGCGCAATCCAGCGCCGCCAGGGTAAATGGGCCGAGTCCACCGCGAATCTGGAGAAGGCAGTCAATTTAAATCCGAAAGATGTCTGGCAGCTGCAAAATCTCGCGTTCAATTATCAGATGCAGCGCAATTATAACAAGGCCAACGAAATCATCGATCGCGCGCTGACGCTGAATCCAACGTCGGGGGAGCTTTTGGGAGTGAAGGCGAAGTTCGCAATCGCTGAGAAAGGCGATTTCAGCGTTGCAGAAAAAGCATTTGAGACCGTCAAATCGGCTCCAATGACAAATACGCAGAAACTCAATGCCGCCAGCGAACGCGCCAATGTGTTTCTTTTAGAACGCAAATACCAGGATGGATTGGAGACAGCCGAGCGATTGCCAGACGATCAGCTCGCGACTTTCCCAGGCGGCCTTTGGGGCAAGTACTATTCCATCGGGTTTGCGCGGAAAGCATTGCTGGACGAGCTGGGCGCCGAGCGGCCTTCCTGCGGGCGAAAAGTGCCGCCGAAGACGAACTGAAACGGGACCCTGACGCGGCAAAGCTGCACATCCACTTGGCAAAAACGCTCGCGTACCTCGGCGAAAAGGAAGCCGCTCTATCCGAAGCGCAACGGGCGAGCGAATTGCAGCCCGAAAGCCGGGATGCCTTTGACGGGCCGGAAATTACCGAAGGTGTGGCCCAAGTTCAGACGATCCTTGGCGAAAAAGACCGAGCCATTGAAATTCTGGATGGATTGTTGAGCCGGCCGAGCGCCCTCACCGTTCAGGCCCTGAGATAAATCCGATTTGGGACCCGTTGCGAAGCGATCCGCTTTCCAAAAACTCTGCGAGGAAAAGCAGCCGTGATGGAACATTCCACGACGAAGCGACTCTGCGAAGCAGCGCCAAATTTCCGAAATCCGTTTCTAGGTGTCTGTCACGTCCGGCAATCGTTGCATCGCGGCGCGCTTGTCGTCCGTCGTTAGATGCGTGTATTGGCGCGAAACCGCGGCGCTTTCGTGTCCTACGATCTCGCGCGCCATGAAGTCAGAAACGCCCGCTGCTTTCAACATCGTTACCGCGCTGTGGCGCAAACTGTGGAACGAAATCTCGCTTGCCTCGCGTGCTTGGTCGCGGCCTTTGCCGGTGCTTTTGTGTCCGCGCGGTCGCGGCTCAACAAGTCCGGCGGCAACGAGAATATCCCGGAACTGATTCGACAACGACGCCGTGCGCTTCGCTCTCGCTGCGCGAGGGAAAATGAAAGCATTCGGGTTGTCGCTCGCTGGCAGTGACGCAAAGTAATCGGCGAGCGGTTGCACCAACGGGAGCACGATGCGCCGGCCCGTCTTGCGCGTGCTGAACGCAACCTCACCGGTATCCAGATCGACTGCGCGCCACGTCAATTTTGCCAAGTCGCCGAGCCTCTGGCCGAGATACAAAGCTCGCGTAAAAAGCCAACCAGGTCGATAGAACTGTAACTTGGCAAGCCCGGCGGAACTGCGTTCCCCTGTTCCCGTAGAACAAACGTGGAGGATCGCGTTTCCTTCCCGCGCGACACTTCTGCTTGGAGCTTTTAGTCGCGCGTCAGGAGGCACGAAAGGCCAGATGCACTGCCTCTCCTCCATCGCAGTCTCCGATTGGGGTCATCAAACGCAATCACGCGCTCAACGTTGCCGGTCGAATCGAAAATGCGGATCTCTCCCGTACGCAGTCGAGCGCCAGTTTCCGCGTAGCCGATTGCCTGATCCTTCTCCAGGAACACTGGCTCAACGCCGGGTGATTCAAAGACGCACCAACCCCACTTACGAGGCTTTACTTCAATGAGCGTCATCACCAAGAAGCGCAGACACCGCCAATTCGTGCGTGATCCTCTCAAGTTCCAGAAACGCTGTCAGCTTTTCATCGCTGCGAGCAACCTGATGTCATCGCAGCCCGTCACGCGAGGGATAGTTCGTCCCTCGAAGGTCTCCAGAAAATTATTGCGAAGGCGCGGGAAGACGCGACTCAAGTCAAGACCTTCAACGCTTATCTCCGCTGGGCGCCTTTCCGAAAAGGCTTGCACTTGTCCCCTGGGATTTGATAACGCTGGTTCTTCCTAAGGCTGGAAGGATTGATCGCCGAGGGGTCTAACAATACGGGTGGCGCCTCGATAGTGTTTCAATTTCAGCCGAAATACAACCCAGAGATTGATCATGAAAAAAAAGCTCGCCTCTAAATCTGCCTTCTTCACTCCCCGCGTCGTTATCAGTTTTGCCTTTTGCGCGATCGGCGTCCTCGTGGCGCTGCTTGCTTTTTCCCTCTACTCGGGCGGCTACGCCTTTGCGGAGAATCCTGACGCTTCAAACAATCACGGTATCGCGATGAGTGGCATCGGGTTTCGCACTACAACCGCCTCTGTCCACTCACAGGCAAGAAGCGGCAAGAATCCAATAGCCGAGAAGTACGACACGCTGGTAATGCGCGTCTACTTCCGCGACCGCGCCGAGCGCGACCGGCTGGCCCAGGAACTCAACGCCGAAGAAGTGCCCACAACAGGAGGCTATCTCACCATATTCGGCGATCGCGACCTCTACTATGGCCTGACGGCGCGCGGCCTCCGTGTGGAGATAGACGAGAACAGCAGTCGCAACCTCAGCGACCCTCAAATCCTGCGCGAAACTTTCTACGGCGGCTACAAGTCGGTGGAAGAAATATACGCCTTCCTCGACCAGAAGGTGGCCCAGTTCCCCGATCTGGTCGAGAAGATCGACATCGGCGACTCCTGGTGCAAGGCCAATCCAGGCTCGTGCGTCCTACCCAGTCCCTGGAACGGCTACGACCTGTTTGTGCTACACATCACGAACCGCAACATACCAGGCCCCAAACCGGTCTTCTGGGCGGACGGCGATATACACGCCCGCGAGATCGCTACGCCAGAAGTCGTCATGCGCATGATTGACTACCTGCTCAATAACTACGATACCGATGCCGACGTTCACTGGCTCGTGGACTATCACGACATCTGGCTTATGCCCGAAGTCAACCCCGACGGCCACCACATCGTCGAGGCAGGAGGCGGCGGCAACAGCCCGTACTACTACCGCAAGAACGGCGACAACGTCGGAGGCGGCGGGTGCTCCTGGCCTCCCACAGCATTTGACCACTTCGGCGTAGACAACAACCGCAACTTCCCCTTCAAGTGGGGCTGCTGCGGCGGCTCGAGCGGTTTTGTGTGCGACCAGACCTATCGAGGGACGTCGGCGGGATCGGAGCCGGAGGAAATGGCTATCGTCAACAAGATTCGTACCCTCGTGCCCGACCAGCGCGGCCCCGGCGACACCGACCCGGCGCCTATCACTACCACAGGCGTTTACCAGAACATCCACACAGATGCGGCAGTCAACCTCTATACGTGGGGCTGGACTACCACGCAGATGCCTAACTTCGCTGAGACGCGCAACATCGCCGCGCACATGGCCGCGCCGAACGCGGGCGGTAACGGTTACCCCTATGGCTCGATCATCGAAGAGTTGTATCCGGTAGATGGAGGCTCGATTGACTGGGCGTACGGTGAGCTGGGCATGGCGGCCTTCTCCACCGAGTTGGGCGGCCAGGACTTCCTCCCCTCCTACTCGTGCATAGATAATCCAGGTTGCGGCTCGTCGCAGGGTATCTGGCCTGAGAATCGGGGGATGCTTCTTTACCTGGCGAAGATAGCGCGCACGCCTTATCTGACTTCGCACGGACCAGATGCCAACACCGTTGTCACCAACCCGGCATCAGTGCCGCAAGGCGTGCCATCACAGCTAACCGCCAGCATTAACTTCGCCTGGTCAAACAACGCATTCAGCCAGAACGTGGGCGCAGCAGAATATTACATTGACACGCCTCCCTGGGCTGGCGGCACGGCCATCCCAATGAACGGCTCGTTCGATTCGCCTACCGTGGCCGTCGACGCAACCATAAACACTGCCAGCCTGTCGGTAGGCCGCCACGTTATCTTCGCGCAGGGACGCGGCGTGAGCGACTTCCAGGGCTTCCAGACCTGGGGGCCGATCAGTGCGGCGTTCCTGGATGTGACTGGAGGTCCAACACCAACCCCTAGTGTAACTCCCACTCCAACGTCTACTCCAACGCCTGCGGCGACACCTACTCCAACACCGACACCGACTGCTACACCTAGAGCAACACCAAGGCCACGTCCCACGCCGCATCCGCGTCCGACTCCGCAACGGTGAAACAAACCCTTTATCGAGCAGCGAAGTGGATGCCGTTCAATCAATTGGCCACGGATTGACAGTCCGTAAGCCAATTTTGGCACACTACGGTTTCTGCAATCATGATTGGTTTTCGTTTTAGGTATCTGTGACGTCCGGCAATCGTTGCATCGCCGCGCGCTTGTCGTCCGTCGTGAGATGCGTGTATTGACGCGAAACCGCGGCGCTTTCGTGTCCTACGATCTCCCGCGCCATGAAGTCAGAAACGCCCGCCGCTTTTAGCATCGTCACCGCTGAATGGCGTAACGAGTGAAACGAAATCTCGCTCGCTTCGCGCGCTTGGTTGCGCCCTTTGCCCGTGCTTTTGTGTCCGCGCGGTCGCGGCTCAACAAGTCCAGCGGTAATAAGAACATCCCGGAACTGATTCGACAACGAGCCCGTGCGCTTCGCACTAGCGGCGCTAGGGAAAATGAAAGGGTTCGGGTTGTCGCTCGCTGGCAGAGACGCCAAGTAATCGGCGAGTGGTTGCACGAGCGGCAGCAGAATGCGACGCCCGGTCTTGCGCGTGCTGAACCCAACCTCACCGGTAATCCAGATCGACTGCGCGCCACGTCAATCTGGCCAAATCGCCGAGCCGTTGTCCGAGATACAGACCGAACAGCACGAGGCCACGCCACTCCGTATCGTCGCCGCAAACTTTCAAGATGCGTTTGATTTCGTTGAATGTGAACGCGCGCCGCTTCGATTCCGCAGTTGATTTGAGCAACTTGACGCGCACAGCCGGATTGCTCGGGTTCGAATCCCCTCCATCCGCCACAGGTCGTAATAGCCTTCTTAGCAAAGGTGGTTGGACGTGGGGCTGCGGCTCTCATTGTGCAGAAACGTTCTTACTTACTGACTGACGGATTAGAAGACGACGTGCAGGAAGCGGTCAAGCAATTCGCCCAACGGGATCATAGTCAGGACCAGCGGTGCCACGGGCGCGAGCGAGATTACGGCCAACTGCAGCAGTGTATCCTTGCCGAACGGCACGGGCTTCATGCTCTTCACGATTTCAAAGCTGTTGCCCAGGTCGGCCAGCGATTGGATGTCCGCGCTGCCCACCAGCGGTTCGTCGGTCGGCGCTCCGCCGCGCAGCCACTTCTGGTCAAATTCGCGCACGTAACGCTGGGCGAGCCCGCCGTATTCCGCCAAGCCGATGCGCTTGGTGCGAGCCAGGCGCGGAGTGAACACCAGCAGCGGCGCGAGCACGAAGAAAAGCATCATAATCACCATCGCGAGAAGTTCCAATTTGAAGTCGGTCAGCTTCGCGCCGGCGTAGAAGATCTTGTTCGCCATCACGCCGGCGAGCAGCACGCCCTGGCCCGCCAGCAACGGGGCGAAGGCGTAGGTGATGGTGGAAAGAAAGCCGAGGCCGCCGGCGCGGTCGGGGTGAATAGCCACGAGACGGAGTTCGATCCGCGACACCTGCCAAAGAAACCGCGTCCAGATCAGCAGCCGGAAATACCAGCGCAAAAGAATGAACTGGACGAGGGGCAGACTCACGCAGCCAAGCCACCAACCGGCGAGCGTCGGTTGCAGTTTCCCAATCACTGTCATCCCATACCACGTAGGCAAATCCATGGCCGCGTTCCTCCGCCAGATGAACAGAACGCCGAGTCCGTAGACGAGCGCGATCAGGAGCAGCTCCGCCAGCACGGAATTGCGCAGACGCATCGCCGCGGCGATGGCCGCGTCAAACCTCCCGCGCGCCTCGTCGGGCACCAAGCTGCGCTTCACAAACGTCCCCACCACGAGGCGCATCCGCCGGTGGACCACCAGTTCCGCCACAATGAGCAGTGGAAGCGCGAGCAGGAACCGGGCATGCACGTCCACGTCGAGGAGGAACGGCACCCTGACGCTATCGCCCCACGCGTGTCCTTCGGCGATCGACAGAGCCAGCAACGGCAGCCACGTAATGAGTGCCAGAGCGATCACACGACGCGACACCAATTCCGCCACATCGCCGCAAAGATGCGCACGCCGCAAGAGCTGAAAGAGCGGTCCGCCGAGGATCAGCGAGAAATCAGGTGGTTCTGAAGAGAGTGGTTCTGCGGGTTCAGCGATGGTTTCCAAATATTTCACGCGCGGCGAATTGTGCCTTTTTTCCTCTCCACACGGCAACGACAAAATGATATGAAACCGGACGGGAGGGAATGAAGAACGCCGTCGTGAATAGCCGTTATGCCTAGCGATCCAACGGATTCAGAACCTTTGCCGGTTTCCAGGATTGTCCCTTGGCCGGCTGATCTGCGGCAATATCCCGCTCATGATCTGGTTGCCTGGCAACCACAAGGTGTACTGGATGATCATCTGCTGGACGAGATTGGTGAATGGCTCTGTGATATCGAAAAAGTGTCTGCGCCGTTAAAGAGATTCGTTGATTTCAGTCGATTAACGAGTGTGGCAGTTCGCACCAAGCATGTTTTTGCATTTGCGCGGAAGCGCGCAGAGCAATACGCCGGGGTCACGCCGGTGAAGTCGGCCTTGTTTAGCGAAGATTGGGTCGGTTTTGGCATTGCCCACCTATACGAAAGTCTCATGAAGGAAACCCCGATCGATGCGCGTGCATTTCGCGACCGCGTGACGGCAGCCGTCTGGCTGGATGTGCCGGCGGAGATTTTGAAACTCGAAGATAAACCAGCGCCTCCCAATTAGGCGTCATTCGATCGTGTCAAAAAGACGAGCGGGAGGTGGCGCTGAGGAGCGTAAGGCTAAGCCACGGCGCCGGCGGCGACGCAGGCACCGCTCTTGCCCGCGGTCGGCTTATCATCATTTCAGTCGTTAGCTGCGCGTTGTTCCACGACTTGTAATTCCTGTCGCAACTTGACCACGCTGCCGTGTGGGAGAACACCGCGAAAGTTCACGCTGGGATAAATCATGCAATCGCGGCCGATGACCGAGCCGGGATTAATCACCGCGTTGCAACCGATTTCCGAGTGATCGCCAACGATCGCGCCGAATTTTCTGAGACCTGTCGGAATGTGGCCATCGGGTGTTACGACCGCGATTTCCCCGTGATTCAGCTTTACGTTTGAGAGAATCACGCCCGCGCCCAGATGCGCGTGATGACCAATGATCGAATCACCCACGTAATTGAAGTGCGGCACCTGCACTTCATCGAACAGGATGCAATTTTTGAATTCGCAGGAGTTGCCCATGACTACGCCGTTGCCGACGATCACGTTTTCGCGCACGTAACAGCCACTGCGAATGTGGCAGTTTTCGCCAATCCAGGCGGGGCCTTTCAAAACCGCGCCCTGCTCAACGACGGTTCCTCTGCCGATAAAAACATGGTTGCTGATAAACGGCTTGCCCATGAGCTCGCCAAGGATTGCGGGCTTGAGCCGAAATTGCAGGTAACTGGCGATTTGCTTGAGCGCGTCCCAAACATAATTCTGGTTTTCGAACAACTTCGGATGAGCCGTGTGTTCGAGGTTAAGAAAATCAGCAGGCGCGAACATTTCAGGGCTCAAGATGACGAATGCATCCGCTGGTTGCTAGTGCATTTTTCTGCGTCTCGCATGGCTGGCCAGCGCGTCATCGTGATCGCGAGCTTTTCTAGGTGCAGTAATTCAAGATCAACTCAACAACGCGGCGCGCGCCAAAACCAGCACGCGAGACGCCTGCGCTATCCGGAAGTGACACGCGGCGTAATCTTTTGGCCGTCTTTCGCGTCGCGCACTTCCCAGCCGAGCGCGGAAATTCGATCGCGCAGTTCGTCGCTTTGCTTCCAATTCTTTTCGCGTCGCGCGTTGTCTCGCTTTTTTGCGAGTTCCGCCACTTCCGGTGGAACCGGGATTTCGGTCTCAGCTTCAAGATCGAGAACAGTGTTAATCCGTTTCCACCAATCTAGCCACGCGCTCGCGGACGCAGCGTCGAGGTTGTTTTCGTCCATTGCGCGATTCGTCTCGCGAATCGATTCGAACAGAAATCCCAGCGCTGCGGAAATGTTCAGATCGTCGTCCAACGCAGTTTCGAAGTCGGGTTGAATTTGATGTTGGGCGTTGGGAGTTGGGCGTTGGACGTTTTCTTTTTCTGCAACTGCGAGCAAACGTCCGAGCCACTCATCAATTCGGCTCAACGACTCTCTCGCCTCTTTCATTCCCTCCCAGGTAAAATTGAGCGGCACACGATAATGCACACGCAACAGCGCGTAACGAAGCTCGCGTCCGGTGAAACCTTTCGCGAGAACGTCCGGCACGGTATAAAAGTTACCTAACGACTTTGCCATTTTCTGGCCATCGACCAGCAAATGCGCGCAATGCAGCCAGTAACGGACGAATTTCTTTCCGGTCACGCCTTCGGTCTGTGCGATTTCGGCCTCGTGATGCGGAAAAATATTATCGACGCCGCCGCAATGGATATCGATCTGATTACCTAACAACGCCGTCGCCATCGCGCTGCACTCGATGTGCCAGCCGGGGCGGCCTGGTCCCCATGGCGAAGCCCATTTTACGTCGCCATCTTCTTCATCCCACGCTTTCCACAGCGCGAAATCCCCGATGTGTTCCTTATCGTATTCGTCGTGCTTCACGCGTCCTGTCGATTGCAATTGCGTGAGATCGAAGTGCGCGAGCCTGCCGTAATTCGGAAACTTGTTGATACGAAAATAAACTGATTTGTCGTCCGCCCGATAAGCGAGACCGCGTGCCACTAGCTCGCGGATCATGTCGATCATCCTGTCGACGTAACGCTGGTCGGTGGCAGCGGGGAATTCATCCGCGCGTTTGATTCGCAACGTTTTGGCATCTTCAAAGAATGCCTGTTTGAATTGCTCGGTGAATTTCGCCAGCGGCACGTTTGCTTCGCGCGCGCCGCGAATCGTCTTATCATCCACATCGGTGATGTTCATCACCCGATGCACCTTGTAACCGCGCAGCTCCAGATGGCGTTGAAGCAAATCTTCGAAGATGTAAGCGCGAAAATTTCCGATGTGTGCGCGGCTGTAGACGGTTGGCCCGCAAGTGTAGATGCTGACCGCATGCCCGGCCGGATCGCGCGGTTCGAATTCTTCGATCTTGCGCGAGTAGGTGTTAAAGAAGCGCATCGTCATGTCGAGCGAAGTCGAGACGTCTCTCGATTAACAATAACAGATTCCTTGACTCCGTTGCGCTCCGCTCGGAATGACAAACGATTCATTTTTGCTCAACGGTTGCCACCGCCATTGCGGCAATGCCCTCGCCGCGCCCGATGAATCCGAGCTTTTCATTTGTCGTCGCTTTGATGCTTAGATTCGATTCGCTACTGTCGATGGCGGAGGCAATTTTCTTCCGCATCGCGGAAACGTGCGGCCCGATCTTCGGTTCTTCGGCGATAATAGTTGCATCGATGTTGACCACTCGGGCTTTCTTTTCGGCAAGCAATTTACTTACGTGCTTCAAAATCTCGATGCTGCTAATCCCGCGAATGGACTCGTCCGTGTTCGGGAAATGCTGGCCAATGTCGCCGGCGCCGATCGCGCCCAACAATGCATCCGCTATCGCGTGAGACAAGACGTCTGCGTCCGAATGTCCTTCCAATCCGCGCGAGTGTGCGATCTCTATGCCGCCAAGGATCAGTTTTCGGCCTTCAGCGAGGCAATGCACGTCGTAGCCAATTCCGCATCGAATCATGGGACCAATGACGGATGACCACTGACGAATGAACGAAACAATGACGAAATACGAATGACGGAAAGAGAACCTCGACCGCTCGTTCGTCATTTGAGCGGTCGTAATTCCTTTGTCATGCGACATTCGAACTTCGTCATTCATCGCTACAGCTTCAGATTAATGACTCCATTAAACGCAACAATATTGTATTTGTCTTTCACGTCCTCGCGCGGACGAAGGTCGACAGTTCCGCCGGCGTTTTCAACGAGCAGCCAGCCGGCTGCTATGTCCCATAGACTGATTCCCCGCTCAATGTAAGCGTCGAGTCGTCCGCAGGCGACGTAAGCCATGTCAAGCGCAGCGCTGCCAAGTACTCGGCATTTGCGCACACGATGAACCATTTGCTGAAGCAACGGGAAATTTGCGTTGATCGTTTCACCTGTCTTGGCGAGCCCTACGGAGACCACCGCTTCAGCCAGGTCGGCACGGTCGCTTACGTGAACGGGATCGCCGTTGAGTGTTGGAATCTCACCCTTTTGTCCCTTCCACATTTCCCGGCGAATTGGGTCGTAAATAACACCGACCATGACCTCGCTGCGGAAGCGCAGCGCAATCGAGACGCAAAAATGCGGAATGCCATAGAAGTAATTCACGGTGCCATCAAGCGGGTCGACGATCCATTGGTGCTCGCTGGATTGGTCCCCCACGATTCCTTCTTCGCCGTAAAGTGAGTCCCTGGGAAATTCTTCGAGAAGAAGCTTCGTAATTAACTCCTGTGTCTGAATATCGATCTCCAGCTTGATGTCGTGCGCCGCAGCGGCATTGACCCGCTGCGGCTGCCCGAAATTTTTGCGAAGCAACTTTCCGGCGGCCCGCGCTGCCTTTTCAGCGGCATCGAGATAATGCTTCATCGCGAAAGATTACTTTGTACAAAGAAGACAAACTGCACAGCGGAAATGCAATTGAAGGAACAGCAAAGACAACGCGTCATTGTGAGCGAAGCGAAGGATCTCAGATAAGCTGATTGATCACGGTTAATGAAGTTGTGTATCAGATGCTTCGATTGTGAGATCCCTCGTCGTCTGTTGCGACTCGGGATGACAATAAAAACCGGGAGGAAAATAAATTCTCCTCCCGGGGTTGAAGTTAGGGTTGTGGCTCCGAAAGCCTTCGGAGTCGTTAATCAAGCGTGGGGCGTTAGTGCCTCTTTTTCTTCGCTGATTTTTTCTTCGCTGCTTTTTTCTTCTTGACTGCCATCTACTAATTCCCCCCTTTCATCCGCAACACGCGCGGAACTCTGTGAAGAGTTGGGAATGACTTCACTTAAACCAGTTCAGTTAATCATCGCATTTTTTTTGTCAAACATTTTTGTTGCGAATTTCGAAAATATTTTTATGAGCTCGCGCGCGATAATTTTTTTTGGCCCGCGCGAAATTTTCTCGTTTTCGCCATTTCGAAACAAAATCGTCACTTCATTTATGTCGCTTTCCATTCCCGAATTTGCACCGCTGACATCGTTTGCAACGATGATGTCGCAATTCTTTTCGCGCAGCTTCTTCGCGGCATTTTCTTCCACGTGATTTGTTTCCGCGGCGAAACCGACGAGAATGAATTGCCGGTGTTGCCGGTGGCCTAACGAATCGAGAATGTCGCGCGTGGGAATCAGTTCGAGGGAAAACTTCTCGCCGCGCTTTTTGATTTTTGTCGACGAAACGCTTGCCGGCTTGTAATCAGCCACGGCGGCGCACAAGACGCATATGTCACATTGGTCCGCATGCCGGTGTACCGCTTCGAACATTTCGTCACTCGTCAAAACGGAAATCAGTTGTGCGTCGCGCGACGCCTCGAGGTTCACCGGGCCCGAAATCAACGCGACATGGTGCCCTTCGGCGAGCGCTGCTTCGGCCATGGCGTAGCCCATTTTTCCGGATGAGCGATTCGAAATGTAACGAACCGGATCGATCGGCTCGCGCGTGGGCCCAGCCGTGATGAGGAATCTCACGCGATCAAATTATCCTGGCGGGCAAGGAGAAACTCCGCACGGAATGCGATGTCGTTTACTTTCCAGAGTCTGCCAATGCCTTCGTAACCGCACGCAAGCATTCCTTCTTCTGGTCCGATAAATTCAACGCCCCGCGCTTTCAATTTTTCCACGTTATCCACGGTAGCAGGATGCTTCCACATTTTTCCATTCATGGCCGGCGCCAGCAGAATTGGCGCACGCGTTGCGAGTGCGATGGCTGCAAGCGGATGATCGGCCAGTCCATGCGCGAGCTCGGCGATGATGTGCGCCGTCGCCGGCGCAATCAGGAGGAGGTTTGCGCGATCCGCCAGCTCAATATGGCCGGGTCGCCAACTTTCCTTTTCGTCGAAGAAACTGGTCGTCACAGGATTTTTTGAAAGCGTCTGCAAAGTGAGTGAAGAAATGAATTCTGTCGCATCCCGCGTCATGACGACAAAGACTTCGTGGCCTTGTTTGACCAGCAAACTGGCGAGCTCGGCGGACTTGTACGCCGCAATCGATCCCGTCACTCCGAGCACGACCGATTTCGTGCCCGGTCGAATGCGCACAACTTTTCGCGCGCTCGCTTTGTCGCGTTTCTTTTTGGAATCTCTGCCTTCTGCGATCATTTCTCGATCAAACGCCGGCTCAGATAGCTTTCTGCCTCCATGATCTGCCGGAATCTCCTCAAATCCTCCTCCATCGATCCACTGATAATAGTATAGCGATAGTCGCGCCAATGTTCCATTTCCCGGGCGGCGGTGACCAGACGCGAATCGATTTGCTCCGAGGTTTCCGTTCCGCGATTTAACAAGCGTTTCCGCAATTCCTCAAGATCGGGAGGCATAATGAACACGTCGGCCAAAGCATCCCGGACAAGGGGATCGCCACAGTTGCGAATAACAGCGGCGCCTTGCGTGTCGATGTCGATCAAAACATTCTTTCCGCTTTTTAAATTTGTCACGACGGGTTCGCGCAGGGTGCCATAACGGTCTCCATGCACCTGCGCCTGCTCCAGAAAATATCCCTTATCAGCTCGCTCGCGAAAATCTGCATCGGAAAGAAATTGATAATCTTTGCCATCGATTTCGCCAGCGCGAGGCGCTCGCGTCGTGCAGGAGATGGAATAAAAAAGATTGGGGGTTTGACGAATCCTTTCCACGAGTGTGGTCTTGCCCGCGCCCGATGGAGCAGAAACCACAAAAAGAATTCCGCGACGGCTGAATTTCTTACTCAAGATTTTGGGCTTGCTCGCGAATCTTCTCCAGCTCCCCCTTGGAGGCGATGACGCGCTGTGAGATTGCTGCGTCATTTGCTTTTGCGCCAAGCGTGTTGAGCTCGCGAAACATTTCCTGGGTGATAAATTCCAGAGTTCGCCCGACCGGTTCTTTGCTGCGCAGATGATGCGCAAACTGGGCGAGATGACTTTCCAGACGCGTTAATTCCTCGGACACGTCTGCGCGATCGGCAAAGAATGAGATCTCCTTCAGCAAACGTTCATCGTCATTGGCAATCGGCAAGCCAGCCTTTCGGATACGATCGAGAAGCACGGCACGATATCTTTCCACCACATCGGGATGAAATGCGCGGATTTCGTTGAGTTTTCTACGGATTGCTTTGAGGCGATGGATCAAATCCTTGGCCAGATGTTTCCCTTCACGTTCTCGCATTTTGATTAAATCGGAGAGGGCACCGCGCAGGGCGCGATCGATCGCCGGCCACGCTTCTTCCGCGTTCAAGGTTTGTTCAGGAAAACGCATCACTCCCGGGGCCTGCAGGATTGTGCTGATCGTGATCTCGCCGGGGGCATTCAACTCCTTTTGCAATGCACGCATCGCTTCGTGATAAGAGCGGGCCAACTCGGTGTCGAGCGCCAGGTTTCGCGCGCCGTTGGGGCTACTGTGGAGAGTAATTGTGGCATTGGTCCGGCCGCGCGAGATATTTTCATTGATCGTCTGGCGAATGCGCGGTTCGAGTTCCGCCAGGTCCCGCGGCAGATTAATTACAATATCGCTCTGCTTTCGATTCACTGAATTGAGCTCCACGGTAAATTTTCTTCCGTCGTGGACCACTTCAGCGCGGCCATATCCAGTCATGCTTCTCATACTCGATACAAAAGTGTTATGCGCAGAGAAACGCTCGACGTTCAATGCCCAACCCGTTTTTGCCACGCCACGGCGCGGACACGCGCCAACTGCTCAGTTACTCATACGAGCGTCCGGCGCCTCGTTGCAGGTAGAGATCGATGGTCGCGCGCGTGCAACTTATTAAACAGAGTCTGGACTGCGCGACGGTGCGGTGAGGGCATAGCGACACGTCCGATGGATTTAAACCACCGCTGGTTTGGAGGCAGTTTTCTCGGTGCTTGCCCATAGCATACTACGAGCTTCACTTGGTGATGCGTGAATGGGAAAATCGACGTGTGAACCGGCTGATAAGTTGTCGGTCGTTTTTCGAGCCGCGGTAAAATCCACATCCCACGCCAGCGTGCGGATGATTGCTCGAGCAGAATCTTGCCGTTGCTAACGACCAATGCATGTCTTTCGATAAGTCGCTTTGTGCGGGATTTGGATTTCTTGATGGGCAGGACTTCCGGATTCTGAGCGTGGCAAAATTTTTTTACCGGGCAGACGTCGCATTTCGGTTTGTCCGGCAAGCAAACGAGCGCGCCCAAATCCACAAGCGCGGAATTAAAGCGCGCTGCATTGCGTCTGGGAACAAGTTGTGCGGCGCTCTTCCAGAGTTTTTCGCGGCCGAGCGCAGAATCAATCGGGGCCCGCATGTCAAACAGGCGGGCGAGCAGGCGCGCGGTATTCGTTTCGACAATTGGAACCGGTTGAAGAAAAGCAAAAGTCGCGACTGCGTTCGCCGTATAGCGGCCAATGCCAGGCAATTTGCGAATCGCCGCGATATCGCCGGGAAAGATTCCCCGGTGTCGATCCTGCACGATCTTGGAGGCGGCATGAAGATTCCGGGCGCGGTTGTAATAGCCGAGGCCTTGCCAGGCGTGGAGAACATCGTTTTGCGAAGCGCGGGCGACCGAAGCGAAATCAGGGAATCGGCGAAGCCATTTATTATAATACGGGATTACGGTGGCGACCTGGGTTTGCTGAAGCATGAACTCGGAGACGAGGATCGCGTAAGGATCGCGGGTTTTGCGCCAGGGTAGATCGCGGCCATCGCGGCGAAACCAGCGGAGGAGGGACTTACGAAAAGGGCCAAAGTTTCGAGGTGAACTCACACTGCGCACGACAATTTTCTACCTTGTCATGTCGAGCGGAGTCGAGACATCTGTAGGTGTTTCCAGAGATTTGATTCGCTCACTTCCCGTTCCCTTAGCCTCCGGCCTTCCCGTCCATGTCGCGGCTTCCCCACCCGCTCCATTCTCGACTTCGCCCGGGAATGACACACGGTTTGAGCGCTGAGCGCCTGCCGCGCCCTGGGCTTGCCGAAGGCGGGCTAAGCGTTGAGCGTTGGGCGTTGAATTCTTACACTCATCCGCTCACGCAGGAACAGGTCATAAACCTGCGGGCTTTGCTTGAAGAACTAGGCTTCCAGTTCGCGCCGAAGGAATGGACCATTTTCTTTGCGCAGAAGAACAAATTGAGCGTGGCGGTTTACCAGAAAGGACCAAAGGTTCTCGTGCAAGGAAAAGGCGTGGAGGAATTCGTGCAGTTTGAGCTGGAGCCAAAGGTCCTTGGCGAAGCGAAGCTGGGTTATGAAGAAGTGCATTCGCCGGAAATGTTCGAGCCGCATTTCGGTGTAGATGAGAGTGGCAAGGGCGATTTTTTCGGGCCGCTCGTGATCGCGGGCGCGTACGTCGACCGGGGGATCGCGCGCAAACTTCTAGACGCCGGCGTCGTAGACAGCAAGCGGATTGGCTCCGATGCGCGAATTCGCGCTTTGGCGGACGCTATTCGGAAGGAATCCCTGGGCTTGGCGGACACGGTCCTGATCGGGCCGTCGAAATACAACGAGCTTTACGAGAAGTTTGGCAACTTGAACAGACTGCTTGGATGGGGGCACGCGCGAGTAATTGAGAATCTTCTGGCGAAAAAGCCGGATTGCCCGCGGGCATTGTCGGATCAATTTGCGGACGCGCGTGTGGTGGAACAATCGTTGTTGCGGCACGGGAGAAAGATCAACATCGAGCAGCGGCCGAGAGCGGAATCAGATATCGCGGTGGCGGCCGCATCGATCCTTGCGCGAGAGGCATTCATTAATTGGCTGGAGCGCAAAGGGCGGGAGATCGGTTTGCGGTTGGAGCGCGGCGTGTCTGCGGGCGTGAAAGAAAGCGCCAGGAAACTTGTGGAAATGGATGGACCAGCTGCATTGCGCACGGTTGCCAAAGTGCACTTCAGAACTGCGCACGAAACGGTGCCGGACTATTATCCCGCTCCGACTCCGCGCGAGAATTGGGCAGGCTCACGTCTCCCTCGCCGTAGCCCCGGCGAAGATGGGTGATTTCTTAATGCGTTAAAACGTCACAGCGCTTATTGCTTGTCGTATTGAGGCACGCGAGCGGGCATCCAAGACCCTTTGGCCTTCTGGTCGAAGAGGTTACCCAGTTTAAAAACGTTATTTTTGTGCTTCATTGAGCCACCACAAGAGCAACACGGAACGATTAGTAAAATAGATATGTCAAAGTTAACCAAGCGCGACATCGTCGTCGCCATCAGTAACAAGACCGGCATGGTCCAGCATCAAGTCTTTGATGTGGTCCAGCGGACGCTTGATAAAATCACCGACAGTCTCGCTAACAATATCCCCGTTGAACTACGCAATTTTGGCGTTTTTCAGCCGCGCCTGACCAAGCCGCGAGTCGGTCGAAACCCGAATCAGCCCGGGAGCAGTTTTGTCATTCCGCCACGCGCGACAGTGAAATTCAAAGCTGGCAAGATTATGCGTCAGCGCGTTGAGAAGCTTTCGCGGGAACTAAAAGAAGCGGCAGAGCGCAAGACCAAGACCGAAACGGACGCGCCGAACGGGGGATAGGGAAAACGCTCAGTGCTTCAAAGTCCAGGCAAGCTCTACGAGAGCAGGTTCTGAATTGTCCTTTCCAAGCGCTCAAAATTGATCGGTTTGGTGAGATGTTCGGAAAACCCTGCCGCCCTTGCCTGGTTGACGTCTTGTTCTGTTCCAAAACCACTAAGCGCGATTCCGGGCAAGTTTTTGTTGAGACGCACTTCACGCATTAATTCGTAACCGCTGCGGTCCGGCAATCCGATATCGCTGATGAGCAGATCGAAGTCCTGTGTGCGCACTTTCTCCACGGCCTGGTCAGCGGAATGCGCGACCGTAATTTCGTAGCCACGGCGCTCCAGCATCCTTTTCATTCCGATGCAAGTGTCATGATGATCGTCCACCAGCAGGACGCGCCGATGCCTTGCGACGGCCAATTCCCGTTCCGGGCCAGCCGGTTTATCTTGTCTCTCGCCGTCGACGCCGGCTGGGGTGACCACCGTGCTTAGTTCCAGCGAAAAGGTGGCGCCCTGATTCTTTCCGGGGCTTTCCACGCGGATTTTTCCACCGTGCGCGTCGATCAGCGCCTTTGAAATCGTCAGACCGAGTCCGAGTCCTCCGAAACGCCGGGTGATCTCAGTCTGCCCCTGTTCGAACGCATTAAAGATTTTGTCGATCTTTTCGGGCTCGATGCCGATGCCCGTGTCAATAACGCGAACCTCAATTTTGTCGGACGAGGGGTTGGACGTTTCGATAGTAATGCAGCCTTTTTCCGGCGTAAATTTCACACTGTTCTTGATCAAATTCCAAAAGACCTGTTGCAGTCGCGCCGGATCGCCTTCCACGTGGCTTTGAGTAGCGCGAAGATGAAATTCCGCTTCGAGATTCTTGGCAGCGATTTCCTCCCGGCAAATTTCGTAAGCGCGTTGCAGGAGTTGGTGCACGGAAATGGTTTCAAAGCTTAATTGCAACTTCCCTTTTGCAATTCGAGTCACATCAAGCAGATCATCAATCAGCCGTGCCTCCAGTTCGACGTTGCGGCGGACGACCTCGAGCGCCTCCCTGACGGGCGGGGAATCTGGCAGCTCAGCCTCGAGCTCTCCCACCATCGCAAGTACCGGCGAAAGTGGACTCCGCAGCTCGTGTGACAGCAATGCCAGGAATTGGTCCTTTGCGGCGTTCGCGCCAATCAATTCCTGACGCAGCGTGACGTCGCGTGTCTTGTCTTCGACCAGATAGAGCACACCTTGAATAGTTTCGTGTGAGCCTTGGAGCCGGAGTAAATTGACATTCAAAAAATGGGTCATGCCCGTCTTATCCTTCAGGGGATGTTCAATTAGCTGAAATGGCGTTCCAAAGGAAAGCACCCTGTCAATTGCCCCGGGCGGAGCAATCTTCACGTCGTCATAGGTGATTTCCGTGATGTCGCGACCAGGTGGCACATCGCCAAAACGCTCCGCCATGTGAGCAAAGGCGTAGTTCGCATGGAGAAAACGGCGGGAAGCCGGATCGATGAAAGCGATTCCGCTGGGCATGTTGGCCAGCATTTTTTCGTTGAAGATGACTTCGCGCTCCAGTTGCTGCTTTGATTCTATCTGGCGTTGGTAAAAGCGACTGCCCAGCCAGGCGAAGACCCCGGTGAGAACGATCAACCAGGCTGCTAACACAGTCATTCGTCCCAAAAGATCATGAACCGGTTTGTAAGCCAGGGTCCTCGGCTGCTCCACTACGGCCACCCAACCGCTCGATTCAATCGGGCTGAAAGAATAGAGATTGCCTTGTCGCTCGAAATGCCCGCTCCTGCTCTGGTTGATCTCTTTGATCAATCCTTCATTTGCCTTCGGCGCAGGCGTTACGGGATTTGGCTTGAAATCGCTGGCAAAAAGCGCCACGCCGTTTTGATCGAGGACCTCAAAAACAAGCCGGTCTGAAAATTCGATCGTGGACAAGCGCCGGCCAATTCTTTCCACCAGGACGGAAACTCCGACATAACCCAGGATGGTCTGGTCCGGCCCGCGCACGGCGCCGACGATATCAGTGACCGGCCGGTTATCCGACAGCCTGGGATGAATTGCTGAGACAAAGGCTGCGTCTGCCGCCGCTGCTTGCTCACGCCAGTATTCGGAGCCGAAATCCTTTCCGATCATTTCCGAAGCCGTGGGGATCGACGCGATCAGGTTGCCGTTCGCCGCGGTGATGAACATTCCATCGATCTGCGGGTGGGAATAAAACGCCGAGTTGAGCCATTGTTGAGCAACCTGCGGATTTGGCGCGCTCAGATTATTCACCATTTCCGGCAGCGTTTGATAATATTCGATGACGCTGCGGCTACGGTTTAAATCGTGGGCGACCAAGTGCCCCACCAATTGAATTAGAGTTTGCCGGTCGCGCAGGATTCTTGATTCCAGGGTGTCGCGCAAGATCGTGTAGGAAACAATTAGCGTCAGGATCGACGGAATCCATCCCGCCAGAAGAATAGGAAAGATGATCTTGAAACGTTCGAAACGGTCGCGCCTTCGTTTCGTCATTGTGTCTCCCAACTGATGCCTGCCGGTTGCGAAAATTGGCCCATCATGGTTACTCTACTCGCCATTTCAGGCAAGCGTGAATGTCACGAGCAAAAGCTGAGGTCGAAATGATAAGTCAGTCCAGTCAACACGAGAAAATCGTCCGCCCTTGGACGATCAAAGAGATTACGAGACCGTTCGCACTCTCAATTACGAAAATGAGAGGAGATTGTTGTGTATCAACAGAATGCGGCGACTATTTCCAGAGGCAAACGTACGATTTTTGAATTGACGGACATGGTGAAAACGGCATCATGTCGGGCTTACCCCGAAAAACTTTCGGGCCTGTAGAACTCTCATGCAAGGAAGCCTCGCACAGATTATCTGGTCAATTTGTTATCTGAGCGTGCTCATCGGGCTTTCGGCTTATGGCATCCATCGCTATTTCATCATCTATCTGTATCTGAAAAACCGGAAACGGATGCCGGTCCCAACACGTCATTTTGAAAAACTGCCAAAGGTAACGGTTCAACTTCCGATCTTTAACGAAGTGTACGTTGCCGAGCGTTTGCTTCGTTCCGTGAGTGAATTGGATTATCCGCAGGAACTTCTCCAAATCCAGGTTCTGGACGATTCAACCGACGAAACCTGCGAGATCATCGCTTCATGCGCGGAGGAACTGCGACAGCGAGGCTTTAATGTTCAGCGCATTCATCGGGTCGATCGCACCGGTTTCAAAGCCGGCGCCCTGGCGATAGGGCTCGAGGCTGCCGAAGGCGAATTCGTTTGTATCCTGGACGCCGATTTTGTTCCGCAAAGGGATCTACTGAAGCGAACCATCCATTACTTCACTGACCCGAAAGTGGGAATGATCCAGACCCGCTGGGGACATTTAAATCGCGGGTATTCGTTGCTTACGCGTATGCAGGCGATCTTTTTGGACGGGCACCTTTTGCTGGAGCAAACCGCGCGCAGCCGCAGCGGCAGGTTTTTCAATTTCAATGGAACTGCCGGTCTCTGGCGGCGTTCCTGTATCGAGCAAAGCGGTGGCTGGCAATATGATACGCTGTGCGAGGATCTCGATCTCAGCTATCGCGCGCAGCTCGCAGGCTGGAAATTCATTTATCTTTCAGATGTCGTGACTCCGGCGGAACTGCCGGTAGACATGAACGGCTTCAAGTCTCAGCAGCATCGCTGGACAAAAGGCTCCGTTCAAACTTGTAAGAAATTACTCCCCACGATCTGGCGCAGCCGCCTCCCGTTCCCAATCAAGCTCGAAGCCACTGGGCATTTGATGTCGAACTTCGCCTACCTGCTGCTTGCTTTCCTGTGTGTGCTTCTGCATCCTTCGACCGGGGGGCCTCAGGGCGGGTGGCTACGTACTTTGCTTATCGATATTCCGATCTTCCTCGCAGCATCAGCCTCGGTCGCGGTTTTTTATATTTGTGCCCAACGCGAACTGCATCCCCGGACGTGGATGAAAGAGATCCTGTTTCTGCCATGCCTGCTGGCATTGGGAGTTGGTCTTTCGCTCAACAACGCGCGAGCAGTCCTGGAAGCGCTCATCAACCACAAATCCGACTTCACGCGTACACCCAAGTATGGCATTGAACGGAGGTCGCAGCCGTGGCGCAGCTGCAAATACCGGCCGCTCCAATCAACACTTCCGCTGGCGGAACTGGCTTTTGCAATCTATTTCACGTACTTCGTGGTGTTCGCGATCGTGCATGGCCAATTCTTGTCGGTGCCGTTCCTGCTGATGTTCCAATGCGGTTTCCTTTACGTCTGCGTTTCTTCATTTAGCAATCGCCGGTCAAAAATTAATTTTGGCAGGTCCGGCGCGGTCGATGCAATTCCTGCGTGACAAATTTAAATTGTCGAGTAAGAAATTGCGCATGCTTCGGCCCCTGTCGTTAATTTTTAGTTTCGTTTCAATTGCACCTGCGTTCGCTGTCTCGCCGGTCGATACAGCGAGCCAGCTTATCATCAGCGTGCGTGATCAGAAGCTGATGCTGGTACAGAATGGTGGGAAAGTGGCGACTTACCCAGTGTCCACTTCAATGTTCGGCCTTGGCGACGCCTGGGGACGAATGACAACTCCTCTGGGTTACCTCGCCGTTGAGAAAAAGATTGGTGACAACGCCCCGACGGGCGCCGTGTTCCACAAACGTCGATTAACTGGCGAAGTTCTGCAGCCCAACGCTCCGGGCCGCGACCCCGTGACCACGCGTATCATTTGGTTGCGCGGCCTGGAAGCGCAAAACGCGCATGCTTTTCAGCGTTGCATTTATATTCATGGTACGCCAAAGGAGAAGACGATCGGCCGGCCAGCCAGCTACGGATGCATTCGAATGAAGTCGAGCGACGTTGCCGCACTTTATGATCGCGTTCCCCTTGGAGCATTGGTGCAGATTACCCCGGAGCACTTGCCGAAACTGGCAAAGGCGCCGCGATCGCAACCAGCTAATACTTTCGTAGCCGCGAGCGGAAAACCTCAGAGCCCGGACCAGACGATTTCTGCGCCAGCTTCCGACGCTACGCTCTCGGTGGAACAAATGCGAAAGGGTGGGGCACTTGCTGCCCAACGACAAAAAGCGAAGCTCGAATTGAACAAACGGTTGTAGTGCTCAGCCCTTGGACGGGCACGAGTGGACCACTTGGATGTGGGAGTGCGTTAATCTTAATGTCGAAGAGCTTCGGGGTTGACAATCGCAATGCGCTCGCGAGCGTGCACCTCCACAACGTTTTTGATTACCAATGGCCAATACGAAATCAGCTGCTAAACGCTCTCGGCAGACGGTGAAGCGATCGCTCCGCAATCGTAGCGTTGTGACGCATCTGCGGAGCATGCAGAAGACGGCGCGTTCCACGCAAACGCCTGGCTCTGATCAAGTCCGCGCGCTGATCTCGGCAATCGACAAAGCCGCCAAGCGCGGAATCATTCATCCAAATGCCGCCAAGCGCCGTAAGGCGCGACTTGGCAAGGCCCTCGCCGGGGCTAAATAATCCGTAGCCGCCTCGCTGCGCGAGGTACTCGCTGATGGTGTTTGCAACGCGCACTCGCGATGCGTCTCACGGAGGCGCGGCTACAGTAAATGCCGATTGCATATCCCGCCGGACGGATAGATTCTTGTTAATGATTCCCGCTTTCCTGCTCGTGTTTTCGGCTGCGGCCTATCGCATTACGACCGGCCTTTTGATCCATTCAGGTGCGACCTGGCTTTCTAACTTCACGCCGCTCGCGGCAATTGCCCTCTGTAGCGCGGCGTACTTTCCAAGGAAATACAAATTCTCAGTGCCGCTCGTTACGCTTTTTATTTCCGACGTGGTGATTAACTTCCGTTACGGCGCGCCGCTGCTAGATTCACAAATCGTCCTGCGTTACGTGGCGCTGGCTGCTGTTGGATGCGCGGGGCTTCTCCTGCAGAACCGAGCATCGCTGAAGACGCTTCTGCCGGCTTCCCTCGTTGTATCGACGTTTTTCTATGCGATCACAAACGCGTCTTCGTGGTTAAGCGATCCCGGCTACACGAAGAATTTGGCGGGCCTCATTCAAGCACTGACGACCGGATTACCCAGTTACAGCGCTACCCCCAGTTGGATGTTCTTCCGCAATTCGCTCATCAGCGATCTTCTGTTTACCCTGGTCTTTGTTCTGTCCATCAACCTTGGCCGAAGCGCGGAGGGCTCGCGCGCCCGTGCCGCGGTTCCGCGCGTGGCTTGAGCCGTCATGCAGCCGGTGGAGCAGCGCGACGAAGTCGAGATGCTCTCGCTGATGCTGTTGATTCGGCGTTTCGAGGAACGCGCCAGTCAGCAGTATCAAGCGCAGAAAATCGGTGGTTTTTGTCACCTTTACATTGGGCAGGAAGCAGTTGTGACCGGTGCTGTCGCTGCGGTCCGTGACGATGACTACATCATCACAGCTTACCGCGATCACGCTCACGCGCTCGCTCGCGGCACAAGCCCCGACGCCTGTATGGCGGAGCTTTTTGGGAAAGAAACAGGGTGTTCGCGCGGCTTGGGTGGCTCGATGCATTTTTTCGACAAGCAACATCACATGTACGGAGGTCACGCCATTGTCGCAGCTCACATTCCGCTGGCGGTGGGATTGGCTTTCGCCATTAAGTACCGCGGCGAAGATCGCGTCACGCTTTGCTTTTTCGGTGATGGAGCGATCAATCAGGGCGCCTTCCACGAAGCGTTGAATCTCGCGGCTCTTTATAGATTGCCGATCGTCTTCATTTGTGAAAACAACCTTTTCGCAATGGGTACTTCCGTGCAACGATCAACCTCGCTGAGGCAAATCGTCGATCGCGCTGAAGGTTATGACATTCCTGGAGAAATTGTCGATGGAATGAACTTTCGTGAAGTCCGCGACAAGATCGCCGAGATGGTCGATTCCATCCGGAAGGAACCGCATCCAGCGTTCCTGGAAGTACGGACCTATCGTTATCGCGGCCATTCGATGTCGGACCCGGCAAGTTACCGGACCAAGCAGGAGCTGGAGAAATATCGACTCGATGATCCGATCACACGTTTACGCGCGCAGCTTACGCGTGAGGGAAAATTGACGAACGACCAATTCGATCTACTCGACAAACGGGCCAAAGAGACGGTGCTGTCCGCCGTAAAATTCGCCGAGAAGAGTCCCCAGCCGCCGCTCGATACGCTTTACGATTATACATATGCCGACGGAGCGATGGAGTCGGGCCGCCCGCGGCCCGAGGAGCCAGTGCAGGAGCGGCGCGCGGGCGCGCCATCTCCAAATACGAATTCGCCGTGAGAGAAATCACATATCGTCAGGCACTCAATGAAGCGCTAGCGGAAGAACTTGAGCGCGATCCCAACGTTTTCCTGATGGGCGAAGAAGTCGCGGAATATCAGGGCGCCTACAAGGTTAGCCATGGTTTGCTTGAGCGCTTTGGCCCGCGGCGGATCATCGACACTCCAATCAGCGAGAACGGATTTGCCGGCTTGGGAGTTGGCGCGGCGATGGTCGGCCTGCGGCCGATCATTGAATTTATGACATTCAGTTTTTCGCTCGTGGCATTCGATCAGGTCGTGAACAACGCCCCGAATATGTACACGATGTCTGGCGGGCAGTTTAATATCCCCATCACCTTTCGTGGACCAAACGGCCCGGCGCATCAGCTTGGCGCTACGCATTCGCATGCAACGGAGAACTTTTACGCCAGCGTGCCGGGACTAAAGGTTTGCACGCCGGCGACGCCGCGCGACGCGAAAGGATTGCTTAAAACGGCCGTGCGCGACAACAATCCGGTTCTGGTTTTGGAAGCGGAGTTGCTCTACAGCTCAAAGGGAATGGTGGAGCCCCCGGATGAAGAGCTGCTCATCCCACTCGGGAAAGCGGAAGTGAAACGCGAAGGCAGCGATGTTTCGATCATTTGTTATGCACAGACCGTTCCGCTGGCGCTCAAGGTCGCAGCCCAACTGGAGGAAGAAGATATCTCTGCGGAGATTGTCGATCTGCGTTCGATTAAGCCGCTCGATGAGAAGGCAATTTTCGATTCGGTTACGAAAACCCATCGCGTGGTGATCGTCGAACAAGATCATCCATTTTGCGGTGTCGGCGCAGAGGTTTGCTACCGGATCCAAAAAAACATTTTTGATGCGCTCGATGCTCCCATCATCCGCGTATCGCAAGAAGACGTGCCCATGCCATACAATGAGCGCCTCGAGAAAGCGGTGCTCCCAAATGCGGACAAACTCGTCGCTGCCGTGAAACAGGTGTGCTACGCATAACCGTTGAAGCGATGAAGCGTTGGAGCGAAGTATTTAGTTACCGCTTCAACTGTTCAACGCTTTAACTCTTCAACGAGACCGCCATGCCCGAAATTCAGATGCCCAAATTAAGCGACACGATGACGGAGGGCACTCTCGTCGCATGGAAAAAAAAGAAGGGCGACCAGGTCTCGACCGGCGAAGTGCTCGCCGAGATTGAGACGGACAAGGCGACGATGGAATGGGAATCGCCCGAGGACGGAACCCTCACCGAGATTTATGTCCAAGAGGGCGGCAAGGTAAACGTGGGCGATAGAATTGCCTTCATCGGTGGTGAAGATGAGGAAACACCCAAAGAAGAGGAGAAGGAAAAAGAGAAGGAAGAAAAAGAGGAAAAGCCAAAAGCCAAAGAAGAAGAAAAGAAGGAAGAGAAGCCGAAGAAGGCGGAGCAGCCAAAAGAAGAAACGCCGACAACGGAAGAGAAGGAGGAGAAAAAGGCGGCGCCACCAAAGGCCGAAAAGAAAACTGAACCTGAAAAGCCAGCGCCGAAACTCGAAAAGGCCGAGGAATCGCGGGTAAAAGCGTCGCCGGTCGCTCGCCGAATTGCGGCCGAGCTCGGCGTGGATCTTTCCAGCGTCAACGGCACTGGACCGGAAGGGCGTGTAACGGAGACCGATGTGCGCGCTGCAGCTAAATCAAAATCCGCTACTCCGGCGACTAAAGGTCCGGCGGCGGTTAAGGCTGGCGAAAGCGCTCGCATTCAACTGTCAGGAATGCGTAAAATCATTGCCCAGCGACTGGTCGAAAGTCTCGGACCGGTTCCACATTTTTACCTCAGCATCGACATCGATGCGGCGCCACTGATGGAGGCGCGGGAGGAATTGAAGTCGGCGGGCGAAGGCGCAGATGCGGCGAAAATCACAGTAAACGATTTTGTTTTGAAGGCGGCCGTACAAGCCGCGGTCAAGGTACCGCGGGTGAACGCTTCGTTCGACGGCGATGCGATAGTGCAATACGCCGACATCGATCTTGGAATTGCTGTCGCAATCGAAGACGGCCTTTTGACACCGGTTATTCGCGCCGCGCAAAACAAATCGCTGCGCGAGATGAGCGAACTGGCAAAGGATTTAGCACATCGCGCGCGCAACAAACGGATGAAGCCCGAAGAATTTCAGGGCGGCACATTCACAGTTTCAAATCTTGGCGGCATGGGCATCGACAGTTTTTCCGCCGTCATCAATCCGCCGCAAGGTTTCATTCTCGCTGTTGGCAGGATCACAAAGGTCCCTGTAGTGGACGATTGCGACCAGATCATCGTGGGCCATCGCATGTCGCTCACGATGAGCTGCGACCACCGCGTGATCGACGGCGCCTTGGGCGCTGAATATCTGAAAGAGCTGCGCCACCTTCTGGAAAACCCCGCGTTACTGCTGGTTTGAATTTCTAGCGAGAAACGCGCAAGAGCCCCAGCTTTGCATGGCTGGCCACATGCCCTGTCTGGAATCCTGGTAGCTATCGTGGCCCGGTTTCCCATGTCATAAAATCGTCGAGCGTTTGCCGGGTTCTATCGACCACGAACTCGACTACGGCTGCGTCGTCGATGAAGCCGAGGAACGGTGTCTTGTCAGGAATTAAATCGAATGGATCGACCAGGTAGTTGAGAGCAGCAACGATCCATAATAACGAATCATGCGTAACCTGATCATATTCCCCGTGATGATGCGCACGGACCAAACGCAGCATCGTCTGAAGATAAGGCCAATACTCTTTAAAGGAGTCTTTGGGCACAGCCGCTGCCTTTGTTGCCGCTTCGTTGAAAAGTGTTTGTAGACTCTCACGATCGTCGATGCACGATTTTGCATCGGTGAGCGCTCTCGCAAACGCTTCGCTGCGGAGGGCAGGTTTGCTGTATGGGCTGATTCCCTCAATATTTTTTCGACTCGACCGTGGCTTTGTCTTGATACCCGATTTCGTTTTTATCTCTTTCATCGGTCACTATGAGAGCAGGTAGATCCGCAGATGAGAAGCCCATTCGAGCGGAATGGTTAATCCAGTTGATCGACAGCTACGGCTTTGTCGCCAGAATTAGCGGTGAAGGCCCGGGGGCGTCCAGCTTTCGCACTTTTTTGAAACCCGCTTCTTCCAGCCAGTTCTTGATTTCGTTGAAGCTGAAGGTGTCGCCTTTTTCGGTGTTCACCAGCATTTGCACGGCAAACATCAGTGAGGGTAGCGGTTTAGTGCGATCGTCGTTCACCAGCCATTCTGCAATTGCGATCGTGCCGCTGGATTTTAGCGCGCGGAAAATCTTTCTGAGCAACTGGCGGCTGCGATCTTCGCCTTCGCTGTGCAAGATGTGACCAAGGGTCGCGATGTCGTAGCCGCTGCCGAAATTCGCCTCCAACATATCACCCTCGACATAATTAAAGCGATCGCCGACGCCGAACTTTTGTGTGATTCGTTTCGTCGTCGGAATCATTCCTGCCCAATCGACTGCGGTCACCCGCACCCGCGGCGATTTTTGGGAGAGGGCAATGCCCCAAATACCTGAACCTGCGCCAAGATCGAGCACGCGAATTTCGTTCTTTGTCTTCGCTAACTTCAAATGATCGCCGAGCTTTTGCGCAGGCGGGTAGCTCATGGGAATGATGTTTTCCACCAGCTGACTGAAGAATTCCGTGCCTTCGGTTTCCTGGTTCACGGCTACGGCCGGACGACCTTCGCGAACGATATCGGACAATCGCAGCCATCGTGAGATTATCTGCGGCGCAATGGTTCCAAAAAACCCCGCGTGCGTTCCCGGCTTTTTGCTTAGAAGAAAGGCGGCGCTTTCGGGAGTAAGCGAATACCTTCCCTGCCGATCTTTCTTTAGAAGACCCAGACCAACAAGCGCATTCATTAGAATCCGCAGAGCCCGCGCCGATGCCCCGGTTTCTTCTGCAAGCTGCTTTGGTGTTTTCGCGCCGTCTTCCAAACAATCGAAAACCTTGTTACTCACGCCCGCACTGATAATCAGCGGCGGTGCGTAGGCGAAGCTAAGTTCCATCAAACGTTCAGGCGTGACTTGTTCGCCACGGCGAATCCGTCCTTTGGCGGATTTTTTACGGCGAGTTTTCCTGGCCATATCAGATTTGAGGTTTCGAAAGCTAAGATCGACAAATAAGGTTGGGAATCAACTGTGACCAGACATTCTTCTGAACTTCAGGCACCGCGCCGCACGGCGCTTTGCAAAACGCGCGAAGAAATGGAAGCCGGCGAGCGCGCCGTGCTCGCGCCGTTTGCGGAGAAGTCCGGTGACTCGCGCGGCCGGCAATATTCGGAGGCCAGCCATTCGTTTCGGACGGAATTTCAGAGGGACCGCGCGCGGATCATTCATTCACGCGCCTTTCGTCGGATGGAGTACAAGACGCAGGTATTTTTGAATGGGACCGGAGATCACTTACGCACGCGGCTGACGCACTCCATTGAGGTCGCGTCCATCAGCCGCACGATTGCGCGCGCATTACGCCTGAATGAAGATCTCGCGGAAGCGATCGCGCTCGCGCACGATCTGGGACACGCCCCCTTTGGACATTCGGGCGAAGAGATGCTGGCTGAATGCATGCGCGACCACGGCGGCTTCGATCACAACCGTCAGAGTGTGAGAGTGGTCGAACTCCTTGAAGATCCCTATCCGAATTTTCCGGGTCTGAACCTGACATTCGAAGTGCGCGAGGGCCTGCGAAAACACGGAGCATTTCATCAGATGGAAAAACTGACGGGACCGCAGACACGCACTATTTTACAAAGCTATCGTTGCCCATCGCTGGAGGCGCAAGTCGCGGACCTGGCGGACGAGATTACCTATTACAGTCACGACCTGGACGACGCAGTCGATTTCGAAATCCTGAACGCGGCGCAACTGGAACAAAACGAGGTCTGGCGTAGAAGCCTTCGAGCTGTGCTGGCACGCTACCCTGACGCTCGGGAGCCGGAACTGCACAAGCTAATCATTCGAGATATTATCGACACGGAGGTGCGCGATCTCGTCTCGACCAGTGCAAAATCCATTGCAGATGCGGGCGTGCAAAGTTCAGACGAAGCGCGCCAGCAGCCAGCGCCCCTGATTCGCTACAGCGATGATTTGTTCCAGGCGAATCGCGATTTGCGAAAATTCCTGTACCAGAACGTTTACTACGATCCGCGCGTCTCCGAAGTAAATCGGCGCGCCTGCGAAATGCTGCGGCAGGTTTTCCAGGCGTACCTGGCGGATCCTGACAAGCTGGGCGAGACGGCGGCGAAACGAATTGAGACCGAGGGATTGCATCGCACGGTCTGCGATTACATCTCGGGAATGACAGACCGGTATTTGCTGGAAGAACACGCGCGGATGGCGACAGTGTAGCCGCCTCGCTGTGCGAAGCGCGAGACTGATTTGTTTCGCCGCCGCGGTTTGCGCTCTCAGCAAAGACGCGGCTACAACTCACGCAGCCGCGCTTCCGTTTTCTTCCCGAAGATACTGAATCACTAGCCGTAGCCGTTTATTAACAGAGAGTTCTTCGAGGACGCGTTGCCGACGAAGGGGGTCGCTCACAAATGTTGAGGCGACGAGATCAGCAAGCAATTCCGGGTCGCTCAAATCGGAAAGATACCGATCTACTTTAGGGGGAAGTTGCCGTGGTCCATCTCCTTTGAGGTTTGAATAAAGTTCGAGCACTTTCGCAGCTAGCGCTTCGGTTTCTACGGACGTCGTGGAGTCGGATTCGAGCGACTCAATCATTGCAATAGGAAATGGTGCCTCCTGCTGAAAAGCGCTGAATCTGACACGTCCGAGTCCCTGCAGAATCAGGTTCGATGTGCCGTCACTTCGTTCCACGCATGCGCGAATGAGACCAACGCTGGCGATGTGAAAAAAGTCATCGACCGAATTCCATTCGATGCAATGCGGTTTGAGCAGCGCGACGCAAAACATGCGGGGATGGGCGAGGGCGTGCTTTAACATCTCGCGATAGCGCGGCTCAAAGATATGAAGGGGGAGCAGCGCATGCGGAAAAAGCAGAGCGGCAGGCAACGGCATAACCGGCACTTGTTTTGGGAGGGTTACAGATGAGGACATGGCGCGTTCTTTTTTTGTACGATATGTGCGTTGGAGAAAGAGCAAGCAAATCGAACGTGAGCCGTTAAAGCGTTAAAGCGTTAAAGCGTTGTGACGCCATCCTGTCATACATGTTGAGCGAAGCGAAACATCTCTGATTATCGATTTCAGTGCTGACGAAAAAAACAATCAGAGATTCTTCGCTCCGCTCAGAATGACAATTTCGTTTCCACTGCAACGCTGGAACGCTTCAACGATTTAATGTGGAGAGGCCATTCCCAATGCGCGAAACTGTTCCAGCGATATTTGTCCTTCGATGTCGCTTCGGCCGAGCGAAACATATACAAGAGCCGATCCACAACAGGCGAGGAGCACACGCGAAGCTGCGCCCAATTTACCGATTCCCATCGCGCTCACGGCAACCTCAAGGTCCCTGGCCGCGACGAAATCGATCAAGCGCGTCAGTTGCGCCTGAGTGTCGGTGCGTGTCGCCAGCTTGAAGATATCCGCGTCATACGTCTTTGCCGCGCGCGCTTTGTCTCGCAACTGATTGGGCGTCGGAGTGCTTTTCAGGTAGTGAACTGAAATGATCCGCCGCACGTTCTGCTTTCGAGTCAGCCGAAGCAGCGACCCGAAGACAGGCGCGGAGCGTAATTCAACGTCTATATAACGAGCCCAGGATAAGAATCGAGCAAGAAGATTGTGTCGTTGCGGCGGGGATAATCGATTTGCACCGCCTTCCATCGGATGTCGAGCCGTGATGATGAGCGGCGCGCGTAATTTCGAAATTTTGTTCTCCAGTCGGTCAACCATGGGTACAAGACGATCCAACCGCAGTTCAAAAAAATCTGGTGGCTTGCCCATTCGAATCGCGAAATCGAGCTCCGCCGGTGACGTGATTACGCCCACTACACGGTGACGCAGGCGAGGCGTGGCGAAACTGCGCGCGATCACATTTAGCGGCCGGGCTTTGGTCCGTAGCGCGAAACCATTCGCTCAACGTACTTGGCGAGAATGTCGAACTCGAGGTTCATTAGATTGCCCGTTTGGACCCGGTCGAGGTTGGTATGCGTTTTCGTGTAGGGAATAATCCACGTGACGAAACTTTTCGGAAGAACATCGGCGACAGTAAGACTGATCCCATTGACCGCAATCGAGCCTTTCCTCGCGACGTAATGGGCGAATGCGTCAGGTAACTCGATCTCCAATCGAAAATCTGCGCCGCTCTTCTGGCAGGCGATAACGGGCGAGACACAATCGATGTGCCCTTGAATGAGATGTCCGCCAAAGCGCTCGCCTGCAGTGACGGCACGCTCAAGATTTACCAGCTGCTTCCGCTGCAAGTTTTTTAGATTTGTGCGAGCGATCGTCTCTTCCAAAAGATCGAAAATCAACTCGTCACCGCGACGCGAGTTTAGGGTGAGGCAACAACCACTAACGGCCAAACTATCGCCGCGTCGTATCTTTTTCGCGACGCGCGGAGCGGCAATTTTCAATTGATTACCGCTTTTGCTTGTTTTCACTGCAATCACGGTGCCAACTTCTTCGATTAAACCGGTGAACATTCTGAAGAGATTAAGTTTTCAATTTTAAGTTTTACGGAATCTGCACTTAAGACTTAACACTTCTTCATTCCTATTTCATTAGCGTCCGTTCGTGGTTAGAAAATGAGCGTGTATAGCCCATGGCTGTTCGTTTAAGGAAACTCCCGCCTACTGTTTTTCAGCGCTTTTTCCGCACCGAGACCGCTAGCGGATCAGTCTTGCTGCTGTTCGGGATTGCTGCGCTGGCTCTGGCGAACTCACCGCTGGCCGCACCGTACGCGGGTATTTGGAGAATACCATTAAACGTGGGGATCGCTGATTACTCGCTTTCACTGACGCTGCATCAATGGATCAACGACGGACTCATGGCTGTGTTTTTCCTGTTGGTTGGCTTGGAGATCAAACGGGAGCTGGTCGTCGGTGAGTTGGCCTCCGTGCGCAAAGCAGCGCTTCCCATTGCGTGCGCTATCGGCGGCATGATTGTTCCGGCTGCGCTCTACTGGATTTTCAACCCGATCGGATTTGGAGCCCGGGGTTGGGCTATTCCCACTGCGACCGATATTGCCTTTGCCCTCGGCGCACTGGCATTGATCGCGCCGGGCGCGCCAACCGGTGCAAGGGTATTTTTGACCGCGCTGGCGATCGTTGACGATGTGGGGGCGGTGCTTGTCATTGCTATTTTCTATTCACAAACCATCGCGTGGGGAGCGCTCGGCGTCGCAGGCCTGCTGGTTTTGGTGTTGTTCGGATTCAACGCAATCGGCGTGCATCGGCTGTGGCCATATTTGTTAGTCGGAGTGGCGCTCTGGTATTTTGTGCATCACTCCGGGGTGCACGCGACGGTTGCTGGAGTGACGCTTGCTTGCGCCATTCCCACGCGCACACGGACCAATGCAGCGCAATTCTCTCGGGAGGCACGCTCACTTTTGGATCGATTTGACCAAACCGAGAGCGGCGATTTCATCGTTTTGACGAGCAACGGACAACAGGAAACGCTCGTTGCACTCGAGTATGCGACGAAGGGCGTAACGGCGCCGATTTTGAGGCTTGAACACGCGCTGCACAAGTTCTCAGCATTCGTGGTGATGCCGCTGTTTGCGTTCGCAAACGCCGGAGTCAAACTAACTTTACCGATCCAGCACCCAGAGATTGCCATCGGAGCGTTGGTCGGACTGGTTATTGGCAAGCCGCTGGGGATTATGGCGGCGGCTCTGCTCGCAGTTAAGTCAGGCGTTGCCAGGCTTCCTGACGCTGTGAGCTGGACATCTTTGCTCGGTTATGCGTGGCTCGCCGGGATCGGTTTCACCATGTCGCTGTTTATCGCAATGCTTGCGTTCCACGAGACTGCGCCGGTTGACGCCGCAAAGTTGGGTATCCTTGCCGGCTCGCTCGTGGCTGGCGTCGCGGGTGCCATTGTTCTGAGGATTGCCTCCGGTTTTCGTAATGAATAGGTCCCATCCGGCCCGCGAGTCCGATGTGTCGTATGAGGCGCAGACCCAAAGCCTTCGTGGGACCGCGCCGGTTACCGTTCTCTCTTCCATTCTCTTTCTGTCCGGGGTTGGTGCACTCATATTCGAAACTCTTTGGTTGCGGCTAAGCGGGCTCGCATTCGGCAACTCGGTCTGGGCGGCGGCGTTGATCCTTTCCAGTTTCATGGCTGGCCTGGCGCTGGGGAACGCGATCGCCGCGATCATCGAGAATTCGGCGATGGCGACCGCTCCATCTTTACGCCTTGCTTGAGGTGCTCGTCGCTCTGCTTGGCTGCACAATTGTTTTTGGTCTTCCGGCGCTGGGCGAATTGTTGCGACCCATTTGGCAAATGCTCTGGAATTATCAGCCCGCGCTTCTCGGACTGCGGTTCATTGTTTCTTTCCTAATTCTACTCGTGCCGACAACGGCGATGGGCCTGACCCTGCCGGTGTTGATCGAAGATCCAATGTTGCGGCAAACCAATTTTGGGCGCGCGATTGGTTTTCTGTATGGCTCGAACACGTTAGGCGCGGTGGTTGGCGCTGTGCTTGGTGAAGGTTACCTCATCGCGGCGTTTGGTCTTCGAGGCACAAGTTTGGCTGCAGCTTTGGCGAGTTGCATCGCTGCAGTGGTCGCTTTGCTGATAACACAAATTGACAGGACCACACCTGCGCTTGTTCCCGAGCGAACACTTCCTCTGCGTTTATGCGCGAGATATTGGCCCCCGTGGCGTATGCTTTTCATCAGCTTTGGGACGGGCTGCATCCTTTTGTCGCTGGAAGTGATTTGGTTCCGATTTTTACGGCTGTACGTCGTCTCAACGCCCACGGCATTCGCCATAATGCTCGCGATTGTACTGGCGGGAATCGGGCTCGGCGGCATTACAGCGGGCATGATGCTTCGTCGATCCGACCGATCGAATCAATTGCTTCCTATCTTGTTGCTGTTGACGGCGCTTTCAGTGCTTTTGTCATATCTTTTCTTTCCGGGCGAGGCGGTAAAAACGCCCGGTGGTGCTTTTAGCCTCGCTTCCTGGCCGCAAATCGCGTTGCTGTGCCTTGCCTTAATGTTCCCCGTCTCATTTTTGTCAGGGATTTTGTTCCCGACCATCGTTGCCCTCGTCCAGGCCAATGTGGAAGACCGGATGAACAGCACTGGAATCACGACCTTGTTCAACACGGCGGGGGCAGCAGCTGGTCCACTCATTGCAAGTTTCACGCTGTTGCCGACTTTCGGCCTTCAGTGGAGTCTCGTCTTGTGCGCTGTCGCGTATGCCTTACTAGCCGCGTTTAGCGGCGAACAAACAACGTCGGCCTTTAAGCGACCTGTCAAATTCGTAATCGCTGCGCTTTACGCCGCGAGTGATTCTCATCGTCGCAATCGTTTCATACCATCGTGCGGATACGCCTTTGGAACACGCGAGTCGTCCCTACGAACACGACGACCAGGGGCGCGCGTTGGCCTACGTTGTGAAAAGGATCGAGGGGACCTCAGACACGTATCAGTTGCTGCGACGCGATCTTTTTGGCGAACCGTATTACTACCGACTGTTGACCAACGCCTTTTCGATGTCGGCGACAAATCCGCGCAATCAGCGCTACATGAGATTGTTTGCCTATCTTCCTATCGCTCTTCGTCCAGAAGCGGAAGATGTGCTGCTTATCTGTTATGGCTGCGGAGTCACCGCCGATGCGCTTCTCCACAGCCCGAACGTCCGGCGAATGGATATCGTGGACATTTCCAAAGAGGTATTCGCTCTCGCTGATTTCTATGCTGGCATCAACTACTCGAACCCGCTGCGCGATCCTCGCGTGCACCCAATCGTGCAGGATGGGCGGTTCTTTCTCCAGGCAAGTCCGCGACAATACGACATTATCTCCGGCGAGCCGCCTCCGCCGAAGGTGACCGGTTCGGTCAATCTCTACACCGAGGAATTTTTCTCGCTCATGAACAGTCGCCTGAAGGAAGGCGGAATCGCTACGTTCTGGCTGCCGATCAATCAATTGAAGGTGGATGAAGCAAAAGCAATTCTCCGTGCGTTTCACAATGCGTTTGCCAACGCGTCTGTCTGGGCCAGCGCCGATCAGGAGTGGATCATGATGGGTATCAAAGGTCCGGGGCGCAAAATAGAAGCAGAAAAACTTCGGCAATTGTGGAATGACCCAGCCAGCGGCGCGGATCTACGGAGGATTGGAATTGAGGTTCCCCAACAGCTCGGTGCGCTGTTTTTGATGGACGGCGAAGAGATCGACCGCATCACCCACGACGTCGCACCCCTGACCGACCTTTATCCGAAGCGGCTGACGGATGGGCGTTGGGATGACGAAGCGAGTCACCGCTTCGCTTTGACGTATTTGGATGCGCCCTCAGCGTTTCAACGTTTTCTTTGGTCCCCATTGATCAACAGAATCTGGCCTGAGGCGCTCAACCCGGAGACTGCCGGCCTGGAGTCATTTTTTAACCTCCGTCAGTCGCGGTATCTCTCCGAGATGACTGGAAGCAACGAGTTGGCCGAACTGGATCTTTATCTGCGCCGTTCCCGCCTGCGAATCCCAGTCCTGGAGGTGCTGGGAAGTGACGGCTTCCGGCTGTCAATTGCGGAGCGTGTGGCCAAAAAATCGCAACCGCCTCCGCTGGAAACCATGCCAGACTTGGTTGCGGGAGCACTTGCGCAACGAGATATCAACGGGGCAATTCGTCTCCTGGAGAACGAGAAAGATCGTGGCTCGTTCAGTCTCAGCGACACATTTCTGCTTACCTACCTCTACTGTTTGAACGGCGACGTGGGCAAAGCAGAAGCGTTCGCCGCCGCAAATACTGGTGTGACCAAGAAGGACAGTTTCGTCGATTGGCTGTGGGGGAAATTGCAGAGCGACTTCGGATTTCATCCTCCGATCGACCACGAATGATTTAACCGCGGATTACGCTGATGGCGCGGATAAGAGACATTAAATTAAATATGAAGATTTGGTGGAGAACATTCTGGGCTTTGCTGTCGCACGACGCGTTTCCACTCTAACCGAGCGCTCTTAAAATTGAGCAAGATGGCCAGCTCGAGCGCGGTGATTGTCAGATAACCAACCATCTGCGCGACATGAGCGTCATTAAACACGGCAACGACCTTGGGATCGACGATCACTTTTTCGTCAACGATTAAATCTGGAGTTAAGTTTCCGATCAGCTCGTTCCGATATAACACAGGAAATTTCTTCTGCGATTCAACGCAATGCCCGCGCTTTCGCAGTTCGATAACCAGGGCACGCTCGTACAGTTTTTCATCAAGACCAGGCTTCATCTCGTTGAGAACATCCATCGCCGCCCCGATGATTTCTCCGCTTAACTTCTCGTAAATCAGTTTACCCATTTCCGGCCGAGGCTACGCCTCCGCTCGGCGGTCGGACAGAAAAATTCATGTTCCGAAATATCCGCGACATCCGCGTAATCGGCGGTTCTGCGGGTTCAAAAAAACTTTGAAAAAAGTGAAAAAAAAAGCTTGCCAGCCCCTGATGCGTTCCGCTAAACGGGGATTTAACACGACAAATAGGTCCAGAATACCGTTCAAAAAAACTTTGAAAAAAGTGAAAAAAAAGCTTGTCAGTGTTCGGAAAATTTAATAACCGTCTCAGAACCTAACCAAACCAATGGAGAAACTAATGACTAAAAACGTGCTAAATAAACTCGGATTCCTTGGCGCCGTCTTTGTGGCGGCCGTGGGATTGCCTCTATTTTTTGCATCAAGCGCATCGGCTCAGTTGCCGGCTCCGGCCGTTCCAGGGGAGGGTGTGCCTGAGGGCACCCAAGCTGCCTCAGCTGAGGTGGAGCGCGTCATCGTGACCGGTTCGAATATTCCCACGGCGGAAGAAACCGGCCCGAACCCGGTGGACACCTATCGGCCGCAAGACATCGAGAAGCTGGGTATCCGTAACGCAACCGACCTGACCACGTTTATCCCGCAAGAGGCGGGCGGCACCGTGAACCAGAACATCGCCAATGGCGGTGACGGTACCGTGCAACTCAATCTGCGCGGCTTGTTGCCGAAGGAGACCCTGATCCTGGTAGATGGCAAGCGCATCGCACAGGCTTCATTATTCTTTGGCTACGACATCCAGTTGATTCCCTTCTCGATGGTCGATCACATCGATATCCTGAAGGACGGCGCCTCGGCCGTGTATGGAGCAGATGCAGTGGCTGGCGTGGTGAACTTCTTCTTGATCCACAAGTACCGTGGCTTCGAGGTCGGTGCCACGTATGGAAACACAAACATGGGAGGGTCCAATGATATGGGTGAATGGGAAGCGTGGTTGAAAGCCGGCACGGGCGATGACAAGACCGACATCGTGGTGATCGCCGATTTCTATCAACGCACCGGTGGCCTCTTCAGTCGTGACAAAGACCAATCCAGCAACGGCAATTTTGTTAGATATGGAGGATTCGACGTTCGCAGCGGGAACGAACAGGGCCGAGTGCAAGGCAGCCGTTTGATTCCCAGTTTGTTTTTCAGTGACAGGACTCCGACGCCGCATTCGGCTCCTAACGCCGCGACCTCTCCATTTTATACCAGTCCAGGTGCGGTACCCGGCATTGCAAACGGTCCGCCCGGGGATGGGAACTATCTGTTCTTCAACTTCGCGGCTTTCACGCCAGCGCTGCCGCCGGCAGACCGTCAAGTGTACTACGGCTCATTCGCCCGGGATCTGTGCGACAAATACCTGACGGTGTTCATGGATTTCAAAATTGCGCGGTCCTATTTCGATTCATCCCTGGCGGCTGCTCCATTTACGCCGGATCCATTTAAGATTGAGAATAGCAGCGTAGGGTTTAGCCCCGCCGGCTTCAGTGTGCCAATTATTAATGCGTTTAATCCGTTCACAGTAGCAGATAATACCGTGATTCTTAACGGGGTTGGGATCCCCGTGACTACTGGCGTCCGCTTTCGTTCCGTTCTCGACACCGGTCCCAGACATGAAAAGTTCACCTATTGGGATTACTTCTTCGATGTTGGACTGAAAGGTGAGATGGGAGAGTTTGGCGATTATTTCAAGACGTGGAACTGGGAAACAGGCTTCCGCTACGCTCGCAACGAGGGTGAGGATTTGTCCGTAGGTGAGGTCAGCCAGCCTGGTCTGCGACAGGCGTTGCTGGATACGAACCCGGCTACGGCCTTTAATCCTTTCGGGGGCGTCCAGCATCGCAACACGGATGCGGCGATAAGCCAGGTTTATGTCAACCTGCATAACTCGGCCACCTATGAGCTGCCACTTTATTACGCCACATTTAATGGTGATCTGTTTAATCTTCCTGCCGGTCCGGTGTCGTTTGCGCTCGGCGGCGAGTATTACGGTGAGAGATGGACCCGCACCCCTGACTCACTCAATGTGACGTTCCAAACAATCGGTTCAACTGATCGTCAAGGTGCAAGGGTGAATCGGGATGTTTGGTCGATTTACGAGGAAGTGCGGATACCCGTTACGAGCCCGACGTGGAATTTCTGGGGTTTCTATAGCTTTGAAATTGACTTTGCCGAGCGCGAGCAGTGGTTCAGCCAGAATACTTCTGCGGTGTTAAGTCCTCCGATCTCAGCGGCGCATACTACGTACAACGCGCAAAAGCCAAAGATATCGGCACGCTGGCAGCCGGTTGATCCGAAGTATATCGGAGCGGTGACACTGCGTGGCAGTTACACTGAAGCGTTTCACGCGCCGTACCCCCTCTTTGTGTGTGTGTGTTTTTTTTTTTTTTTTTTTTTTTTTTTTTTAAAAAAGCTTGTCAGCGTTCTGAAAATTCAATAACCGTGCAGACCTAACCAAAAACTCAAAGGAGAAACTAATGACTAAAAACGTGCTAAATAAACTCGGATTCCTTGGCGCCATCTTTGTGGCGAGCCGTGGGATTGCCTCTATTTTTTGCATCAAGCGCATCGGCTCAGTTGCCGGCTCCGGCCGTTCCAGGGGAGGGTGCGCCTGCGGGCACCCAAGCTGCCTCAGGCTGAGGTGGAGCGCGTCGTCGTGACCGGTTCGAATATTCCCACGGCGGAAGAGACCGGCCCGAACCCGGTGGACACCTATCGGCCGCAAGACATCGAGAAGCTGGGTATCCGTAACGCAACCGACCTGACCACGTTTATCCCGCAAGAGGCGGGCGGCACCGTGAACCAGAACATGGGAAACGGCGGTGACGGTACCGTGCAACTCAATCTGCGCGGCTTGCTGCCGAAGGAGACCCTGATCCTGGTAGATGGCAAACGCATCGCACAGGCTTCATTATTCTTTGGCTACGACATCCAGTTGATTCCCTTCTCGATGATCGATCACATCGATATCCTGAAGGACGGCGCCTCGGCCGTGTACGGAGCGGATGCGGTGGCTGGCGTGGTCAACTTCTTCTTGATCCACAAGTACCGTGGCTTCGAGGTCGGTGGCACGTACGGAAACACAAACATGGGAGGGTCCAATGACATGGGTGAATGGGAAGCGTGGTTGAAAGCCGGCACGGGCGATGACAAGACCGACATCGTGGTGGTCGCCGATTTCTATCAGCGCACGGGTGGCCTCTTCAGTCGTGACAAAGACCAATCCAGCAACGGGAATTTTGTTCCCTTTGGAGGATTCGACGTTCGCAGCGGGAACGAACAGGGCCGAGTGCAAGGCAGCCGTTTGATTCCCAGTTTGTTTTTCAGTGACAGGACTCCGACGCCGCATTCGGCTGCCAACGTCGCGAACTCTCCATTTTATACCAATCCAAGTGCGGTACCCGGCATTATAAACGGTACGCCCGGGGATGGGAACTACCTGTTCTTCAACTTCGCGGCTTTCACACCAGCGCTGCCGCCGGCAGACCGTCAAGTGTACTACGGCTCATTCGCCCGGGATCTGTGCGACAAATACCTGACGGTGTTCATGGATTTCAAAATTGCGCGGTCCTTTTTCGATGCATCCCTGGCAGCTGTTCCATTTGTGCCGGATCCATTTAAGATTGAGGGAACCAGCGTAGGGTTCAGCCCCGCCGGGATCAGTGTGCCAATTATTAATGCGTTTAATCCGTTCACAGTAGCAGATGCGACGGTGATTCTTAACGGGGTTGGGATCCCCGTGACCACTGGCGTCCGGTTTCGTGGCACTCTCGACACCGGTCCCAGACATGAAAAGTTCACCTATTGGGATTACATGTTCGATGTTGGACTGAAAGGTGAGATGGGAGAGTTTGGCGATTATTTCAAGACGTGGAACTGGGAAACGGGCTTCCGCTACAATCGCAACGAGGGTGAGGATTTGTCCGTAGGTGAGGCCAGCCAGCCTGGTCTGCGACAGGCGCTGCTGGATACGAACCCGGCTACGGCCTTTAATCCTTTCGGGGGCGTCGGGCTTCGCAACTCGAATGCGGCGATAAGCCAGGTTTATGTCAACCTGCATAACACGGCCACCTATGAGCTGCCAATTTATTACGCCACATTTAATGGTGATCTGTTTAATCTTCCTGCCGGTCCGGTGTCGTTTGCGCTCGGCGGCGAGTATTACGGTGAGAGATGGAGCCGCGACCCTGACTCACTCAATTCGACGTTTCAAACGATTGGCTCGGTCGATTCAGAAGGGTCACGGGTGAACCGCGATGTCTGGAGCATCTACGAGGAAGTGCGGGTACCCTTGACGAGCCCGACGTGGAACTTCTGGGGTTTCTATAGCTTTGAAGTTGACTTTGCCGAGCGCGAGCAGTGGTTCAGCCAGAATACTTCCGCGGTGTTAAGTACTTCGCAGCCAGCGGCGCATACTACGTACAACGCGCAAAAGCCAAAGATATCGGCACGCTGGCAGCCGGTTGATCCGAAGTATATCGGAGCAGTGACGCTGCGTGGCAGTTACACTGAAGCGTTTCACGCGCCGACACTGCGTGAGATGTCGCCCGCTGGCCAGCAGGCCTTCCCGCTGGTGGTCGATCCGTTTTCTTCCCAGACTGAGTCGCAGGTCGAGGAACGCATTGCCGGAAATCCCTTCCTGCACCCGGAAACTGCCTATGAATGGACTTACGGAGCGGTGTACAGCCCGAAATGGATCAAGGGCCTGACAGTGAGCGCGGATTGGTGGCACATTGACTTGCGCGACATCGTGGCCACGCTGGGTGCGCAGTTTATTATCCAAACTACTCGGCCGCCAAACGGCGCGTCAACCATTACAAACCCCAACGGGTCGCAGGTAACCCGTAGTGCTGGTAGCGACCCGACTGGGGAGCCGGGGCCAGTCACACTGGTGCTCGATCCCAACCAAAACATATCCGGCGCGATATTCGAAGGTCTGGACTACGAAGCGATCTATATCCTGGATTCAACGATCTTCGGCGGCTCAAATTGGGGTAGATTGACCACGACGATCAACGGCACCTGGCTATCACGTGCTGAACTTCAGCCTGCTCCCGGTACCAAGCGTTTTGGTATCGCGGGTGAGTTCCTGCCTACGTCATTCACACTGACCAGTTCGCTGCCGAGAAATCGGGCCAATATCAGTATCTTCTACGATGGCCCGGCTGACACATGGATGGGTGGCCTGGATGTTGGAGCAGTTGTTCACTGGATCGACCAGTATGAAGATGACAATGTCTCTCTGGTCGGAACTTACGACGGCGGAACACCCAAGCAGCAAACGCCGAGAACGGACCCTACCACTGGTTTGGACGGTGCACATGCGCGGAAAGTCGACGGATTGGACGACGCTCGACCTGATCCTGAATTATACGTTTAACTACGCGCCGCCCGCGCCGGCCGAAGTGCCTGGCTATGCCAAGGATGGCGGCAAAAACGTGAAGATGAAGGATGGCAAGGACAAGAATGTTATCCCGGTCTCCACAGCTGAGTACGGTTGCCACAACTGGCAATGGTGGCTTAACAACACCACTGTCACGCTCGGAATGCAGAACGTGTTAGACCAGGATCCACCGTTCGTGGCTGGCAACTTTGAGAACGGCTATGACGAGTCGCTGACCACGATCAAAGGCCGGTTCTGGTACGTCGGACTAAAGAAGAGATTCTAAACTTTCTCCGTTAGTTAGGTTACAGAAGAGGCAGCCCACTTGGGCTGCCTCTTTGTCATCCCGAGCCGTGTAGCCCGCGCGGGATCTATGAACACCAATGAAGCTAGAACGGAACGGATCTTTTAATGTTGTAGCCGCCTCGCTGTGTCGAGACGCTCCGCCGGCATTGCTATGTCCGGCAGCATGGCGACCCCCGCCACGGCGGGCCGGCGTTGCCGGGGCTACACCGCTGCCAACTTATGACAAGTCTCTATGCAGCGCGCAATACAGTCGATCTTGCGCGCGCAGTAGTAGATCTGTGAGGCTCCGCGTTCGACGAACCATTGCTTTTGGGAGCTCGCCTCAGAGCACGGTAAATCCGCGGTCGAATGCCCGTGGACCGCTCGAAAGCAAGACTGAAAACGTCTGCGCTTCGGAATCCAAGAGACTGCGCAATGCTCTCAATGCTATTACGAGGAACTAATAATCGTTGCTGCGCTTCCGCAATACGCGCTTCCACGACAAACTGCGCGGGGGATTTGCCAAATGCTTCATGGAATAAGCGAGTGAAGTTACGGCGGGACATGGCCGCTCTTTGGGCGAGAGCGTCTATGGAGAGATCGGCGCTGAGATGAGAAAAGATCCACGCGGGAAGGTCAGCAAAACGGTCAGACGATTGGATCTGAAACTTTAGGGCTTCAGAGGTACTGTTCGTGTTCACCGGACCTCTTAACGTGAACAACCAATTCACGCGCTAAAGCCAGTGCGACATGACGACCGTAATCATCCTCAACCAAGCCAAGCGCGAAATCGACGGATGAGGTCCCACCCGCACATGTGTAGAAAGGGCCGTCTTTAGCAAAGAGATTGTCAGGATTAACACGGAGCTTGGGAAATCGCGAAGCAACATCTTTCGCGAACCGCCAATGGATCACCGCCTGGCGCCCATCCAGGAGCCCGGTTGCTGCAAGCGCGTAGATACCTCTACCAAGAGCTGCGATGCGTCGCGTGTTCGGTGCCCGCTGCTTTAGCCATTTTATGAGCCTCCTACTGAGTTTTTCTCCGTGACATCCGCTACCGCTGCAAACAAACACAGTATCAAGTGGCGGCACCCCATCGAGGTCGACATCTGGCCTGATCACGATACCGCATTCTGTGACGCATGGTTCTGCGTTGACACCAATCGTCATCACTCGGTAACAACGGGATTCACGCGGCCCCGGCTGGTCACTTCTTCGAATTGTCGCCCGTGAAAAAACTTCGGCGATACCCATCAGATCAGTCGCAGCGATCTCTTCGGCTATAATCAAACCAACTGTTTTAGGATTCATGGCTGCAGCGAATGCTTCAGCCAAGTTCTCGGTCACGGCTTTGTTTACAATGTCCAGTCGGCGCGATTCGACAAGGCCACTTTTGCTTTGCGGGGTTGAAACGCTAGGACGTTGAAACGTTAAAACGGACGGAGGCGACCTTTGCAAGCGTTAACGCTGTGCCGCTTCAATCCTTTAACGATTACCGTCGGTGAAGCGATGAGTATTGACGCATCACCAGCGCAATAGGCAGGCCTACGCAGAACAGGTGAATGACCAATTGCGACCAGCCCATTGGGGGCTTGAATAAGATAGGCGTGTGCAGATAGAGACTGCGAACCCACGACAGGAACGGCGCCGTAGCGAAGTTGTTGACCACAAAAACCGACGCTCCATAAAGCAGTCCCACAGCCACGACTCCCGAAAGTTTCTTGGGCAGGGAAAACCGCCGACTTAGTGCGTAGAAAATCGCTGCCACGGTCAGCGCCATCGTAAAATGCATCGCGAGGCCGAGGGCACCTGCTGCGAATCCGCCATTATAAGTGCCACGTCCCAGCAGACCGCCGGCCACGCTTTGCAACACGTGCGTTGGCGGAAAGCCATACGCAACGCGTGCGTTGATGCAGGCCGCCGTAATGTCGAGCACGCCGACAATCGCGCCTGCGTACAGAATAGGTTTGAGGATTTTCATAACAGCGAGGATGGGGCTGAATCGTGCAAACGCCTGCTCCTTTTCACAAGACCCAGTTAGCTAAGTTCAATAAGGCCACTTTGTAGGATGTCACGCGAGTCATTTCAACGAGCAGCTGGTGCACTTTTGCTATTTCGTTCTATGCATGATGAAAGCCCTATGCTCTCTCACAAACCCTACCTTTGGGTAGTAATCCATCGCCGTCGGAACTGAGAGTAGTAAAAGCATTGATTGTTCTCCGATTTTCTCTCTGGCGAGCTCGATAAGCTTTTTGCCGATCCCTGACTTTTTATAGCTGGGATTGACAGCCAGATCGGCAAGATAACTACACCAGACCCAATCCGTAATTGTACGAGAAACGCCCACTAGCTTGTTCTCGTCCCAGGCGGTTACAATCAGATCTGAATTTTCGAACATTGCTGTTATTCTTCGAGGATCGTGCGTGGGCCTTGGAAGGTCTGCATCGTTGTAGAGCTTAATAACTTGTTGTGCGGTCGGTACGACGTCCAACTTATAGATTATTTTGTTACTGCCGTGCTTCTTTGCGGTCATGCAAATTGACGCGTGGTTCACTTGGGTGGCTTTAAAGCTGGCACGGCGGAGACATCGGTCAGATAAATGTCACCGATTCCATTGCCAGGTGCGCGCAGCTCCTGCAACACCTGATCAGTTGTGCGTTTGGGTGGTTTGGCAGCGAGCGGTGGCAAACGGCAACTCGTCCAGATCAGGTATTTGCCATCCGGCGTCAGTTTGGGCGATAGCTCGCGTTCCGGCGAATTGATTTCCGCCCCGAGATTGGCCGGCTCACTCCATTTGCCGTCGGCTAGCTTGTGCGAGACGTAAAGATCGTAACCACCGAGAGAGTCGGGTCGCTTTGTGGCTGCGAGCAGCAGCATCCGCTCATCTTCCGTAACGAAAGCTTCGTACTCACCCGCTCCAGTATTAACAGGGGCCCCGAGATTCTCGACTGTATAGTTCCCGTCTTTCTGCGGGACAGCGCGATAGATGTCGCCCAGGCCGTTGGAGTCCTTGCGTTCCGAGCCAAAGTATAGAGTCCCATTTTTTAAGGTGATCGGATAAAAATTATCCGTATCGCTGTTAACCGGCGTTGGTAGATGGCGCGGCGCGCTCCAGCCCGACTCCGTCTTGTCCATGACCCAGATGTCGTGATGCGACTGGCGTTGGCCGCCAGTCTCCACGGGGCGATCGGAGATAAAGTAAAAGTGTTTTCCATCAGCGGTGATGTATGGATCAGCGTCCTGAAATTGACCGGAGAACGGCGCGGCCTCCGGTTGCGACCAGTTGCCGTCCTTGTAGCGCGAAACGAAGATGGTCCACCGCGAGAAATTGGGCGCCATCTTGAGAAAGTATATCTCGCGGCCATCGGGCGTGAACGTCGGGTGCGATTCATAGTCGCCAGTGGAGATAATGCCGGGCGCAAAAAGGGTCGCGCGCGCGAGTGGCTTCGCCGAATCGTAAGGCGCTATCTGCGCAACCAGCGACGCGCTCACGATCGTCAGGGTTATTGCGTGGTGCGTGCGAAAGGAAGTCCGGTGATTGCCTGGTATGTATTAGTCATGGGTTTACCTGTCCTCAATAGATAACCAACGCATCAACGTATTAGTCCGCTAACAGACTAGCACGCCTGTTCGAATCAAGTGCCAAGCTATGAAAGAAAACTTTGCTGCGCTCTCATCCCGATGGATGTGTTAATCTGGAATCTCGGCTTCGACGAGCTTCGCCAACAGCGCGAGCGACTCCTGCCAGCCGAAGTAGCACGCCTCCGCCGGTATGACGCCCGGCACGCCTTCTTGCACAATGTTCGACTCCGTCCCACAGGATACTTTGTTGAGCGTTATCGTCGTCTGCATTTCTCCGGGCAGATTCGGGTCATCGAATTTGTCTGTGTAGCGAATGTGCTCGTGTGGCTTCAGCTCGACATAGGCTCCGCCGAAGGAATGGCTCTTGCCGGTAGTGAAATTCGTAAACGACATCTTGTTCGTGCCGCCGACCTTTGCATCCATCTCCTGAACCTTTCCCGTGAATCCATTCGGCGGAAGC
>CAVWVV010000031.1:0-300077 GCA_963758425.1 uncultured Verrucomicrobiae bacterium | reverse complement strand
TTGTGTCTGAGCTGCTTTACATAGACACGAATTGCATGAAGAGAGACACCAATTACACAAATTATCACGAACATTCATGAGGCCTGAATCAACCGTCCGAACATTGGTGCAAATTCGTGAAATTCGTGTCTGATATCTGGTGTGAGTTACTGAAATTCGTGTCAAGAGTGGTTCGCTATTTAATTGTGGTCCGGGCGTAACCTTTGGTAGGATTTTACGCAGTAAGAGAGGGGGAGTGTGCACGAGCGACTCTCCGATAATGATTAGCGCACTCAGAGTTTGTACAAAGTGCGGCTGGGAAATCCCAGCCGACGCGCCAGAAGGAGGCTGCCCAGGTTGCCTTCTTGAGAGTGGTCTTCGCTTACTCGACGAAGAAGCTGTAGTCCCGCAGGCGCGGGACGACTCCGGCCGTGTGGATAAACCAGCACGTACGGTTAGGAAGAGCGAGCACTTAGCCGAAATGCTGGGAGAACTGGGCGATTACGAGTTACTGGAGGAGGTGGGTCGTGGCGGTCAGGGCGTCGTGTTTCGTGCGCGGCAGAAGAGTCTCAATCGCACAGTGGCTTTAAAGGTGATTAGCCTTGGTCAATGGGCGAGCGAAGCGCACTTGAAGCGTTTTCGCCGGGAGGCAGAAGCTGCCGCCAGCCTGGATCACCCGGGCATCGTTCCCATCCACGAAGTGGGCGAGCGCGATGGCTCGTGTTATTTCAGTATGAAGTTTATCGAGGGCGGTCAGCTTGACGAAGTAGTGAGACGCGAGCCGATCCCGATCCGGGGCGCGGTGGAACTTATCGCAAAGGTCGCGCGGACCGTGCATTACGCGCACGAACACGGCATTCTGCATCGAGATATCAAGCCGGGGAACATCCTGCTTGATAAAAACGGTGAGCCACATCTCACCGACTTCGGGCTAGCCCGCTTGCTGGATACGCAAAGCAGCGTCACCCGGACGATCGACGTCCTTGGCACACCCAGCTATATGGCGCCGGAACAAGCTGCGGGTGAAACCACAAAACTCAGTAAAGCGACCGATGTCTATGGACTTGGCGCGGTGCTTTATCAGCTTCTAACCGGTCAGCCGCCTTTTGCTGGAGGAACAACATACGAAACGATCCGGCTGCTGCGGGACACTGAGCCGCGGCCGCCGCGGCTGATAAATTCGAAAATAGTTCGCGATCTTTCCACGATCTGTCTCAAGTGTCTGGAGAAAGATCCACAGCGCCGATACCCGTCCGCACTCGCGCTGACCGAAGACCTCGAACACTGGCTAAAGCATGAGCCTATTCAGGCGCGTCGCACTGGAATTTTCACCCGTGGCAGAAAGTGGGTGCGACGCAATCCAACCAGCGCCCTTCTCGCAGCGTCCCTGATCGCACTGGCGGCAGCTGCGGCGTGGATTGTTTGGAAAAGCGAATTTATCACGCATCCGGCAACAGCTGGAATCGCCGTTCTGCCATTTAAAAACCTCAGCCCCGATCCAGATAACGCATATTTCGCGGACGGCATTCAGGATGAAATCCTGACGCGGCTGGCTAAAATCGCAGACTTAAAAGTAATTTCGCGCACTTCCACGCAGCAATATCAGAGCAAACCTCGCAATCTCTCGCGAGATCGCGAAGCAGCTTGGTGTAACAAACATTCTTGAGGGAACCGTGCAAAGAGTAGCCGACCACGTGCGGGTCAATGTGCAGTTGATTAACGCCCAAACCGATTCACACCTCTGGGCAGACACCTATGATAGAAAACTGACTGACATTCTCGGGGTGGAGAGCGAGATCGCCAAGGGAATCGCGGCGGCGTTGCAAGCAAAGCTAACTGGTCAAGAGGAGCAGGCCTTAGCAGTTAAACCGACAAACAATCCGGAGGCTTACGATGCATATTTGCGCGGCCTGGCTTTCGAAGCACGCAACTACTTCAGCTCCCCCTCGGACGATCTCGTTTTGAAAGCCGCCGATTCATATGAGCGGGCAGTGCAGCTTGACCCCAAGTTTGCGCTTGCTTGGGCGCGGCTGTGTCACGTAGATGCCCTTATCTACGTTAACGGCGTGGACGCTACTACCCGCGCTCGGGGCGACGCAGCGAAACATGCTTTAGAGAATATGCAAAAACTGGAGCCGGGCTCACCTGAAACGCTGCTTGCCTTGGGTTATTATCAATACATGGTGCTGGGTGATTCCGGAGCTGCCAGGGCTACGCTCGAGCACGTCAGCAAAATGTTACCAAACAGTAGCGAGGTGCGAAGGTTTATTGGCCAGATTGCCAAACGCGTGGGCCATTGGGACCAAAGCATTGTCTACTTCGAGCAAGCCCTCGCCCTGGACCCACGCAATGTGCAGACACTCATCCAAGCAGCATGGACCTACACTAGCCTTCGACAGTTCCCGGCCGCGCTAAAGCTGTACGACCGGGTGCTCGACATTACGCCGCACGATGCGGATGTGATGGCGACAAAGGCCGCCATTTATCACGCCCAGGCTAATCTGCCGGAAGCTGCCGGGTTGCTAGCCGGAGTAAACGAGCAGACGCCTAATGATATTACCTTCTTAAGAAAGATTAGTCACTTGCAATATGAACGAAATTACGGTGAGGCAGTTCGCCTGCTACAAGCCCGACTAGCTCAATTTCATTATGATCAGTTTGAGAAGGTCAGCGATCAGGTCACGCTTGCCTTGCTGCAGCGCCTCGCTGGGGATGCTGCTGGGGCAAAAATTACCGCTGAACAGGCGCGTAAAACCCTCGAGCCATTATACAAAAGTCAACCAGACAGTGAACTCGTACTTGCATGCCTTCCTCTCGCTTATGCTCTGATGGGAAATAAGAACTCGGCCCTAAACGAAGCGGAGCGTGCAATCATGCTTAAGCCCCGCGCTAAAGAGCCGCTGATCGGACCAACTTACGAAGAGAACCTGGCGCTCATTCAGACGATGTTCGGCGAGAATAGCCGAGCGATCTCAATCCTCACGCGCCTATTACAAACGCCCTATGCCGGTGGTTTTCTTTATTCCCCAACGCCTGTTACTCCGGCCCTTCTTAGGCTCGATCCGATCTGGGACCCTTTGCGCGCCGATCCCGCTTTCCAAAAACTCTGCGAGGAAAAGCAGCCGTGAAGACGCGAATTACAGGAATTGTCACGAGACACGAATTGCACGAATTGTCACGAACACGGCTGATCAATTGGTGTGAATTAGTGAATCGAGCTGAGGGGATCAGCGACATAGAAGGTAAAGCCACGACGGGTAGCGGCGAGCGAACGGGCATGCGAGCGAGTTTCAAATTCGTGTCTCATCTTCTAAATTCGTGAAATTAGTGTCTAGAGTTTGCGACAAAGTGCGGCTGGGAAATCCCAGCCGACGCGCCAGAAGGAGGCTGCCCAGGTTGCCTTCTTGAGAGTGGCCTTCGGTTACTCGACGAAGAAGCTGTAGTCCCGCAGGCGCGGGATGACCCCGGCCGTGCGGATAAACCAGCACGTACGGCTAGGAGGAGCGAGCACTTAGCCGAAATGCTCGGAGAGTTGGGCGATTACGAATTGCTGGAGGAGGTCGGTCGCGGCGGTCAGGGCGTGGTGTTTCGCGCGCGGCAGAAAAGTCTCAATCGCACGGTGGCTTTAAAAGTCATTAGCCTTGGTCAATGGGCGAGCGAAGCGCACTTGAAGCGCTTTCGCCGGGAGGCGGAAGCTGCCGCCAGCCTGGATCACCCCGGCATCGTTCCCATCCACGAAGTGGGCGAGCGCGATGGCCAGTGCTACTTCAGCATGAAGTTCATCGAGGGCGGCCAGCTTGACGAAGTAGTGAGACGCGAGCCGATCCCGATCCGGGGCGCGGTGGAACTTATCGCAAAGGTCGCGCGCACCGTTCATTACGCGCACGAACACGGCATTCTACATCGAGACATCAAGCCGGGGAACATCCTGCTCGATAAAAACGGTGAACCACATCTCACCGACTTCGGGCTAGCCCGCTTGCTGGATACGCAAAGCAGCGTCACCCGGACGATCGATGTCCTTGGCACACCCAGCTACATGGCGCCGGAACAAGCTGCGGGTGAAACCACAAAACTAAGTAAAGCGACAGATGTCTATGGACTTGGCGCGGTGCTTTACCAGCTGCTAACCGGTCAGCCGCCTTTTGCTGGAGGAACAACATACGAAACGATCCGGCTGCTGCGGGACACTGAGCCGCGGCCGCCGCGGCTGATAAATTCGAAAATAGTTCGCGATCTTTCCACGATCTGTCTCAAGTGTCTGGAGAAAGATCCACAGCGCCGATACCCGTCCGCACTCGCGCTGACCGAAGACCTCGAACACTGGCTAAAGCATGAGCCTATTCAGGCGCGTCGCACTGGAATTTTCACCCGTGGCAGAAAATGGGTGCGACGCAATCCAACCAGCGCCCTTCTCGCAGCGTCCCTGATCGCACTGGCGGCAGCTGCGGCGTGGATTGTTTGGAAAAGCGAATTTATCACGCATCCGGCAACAGCTGGAGTCGCCGTTCTGCCATTTAAAAACCTCAGCCCTGATCCAGATAACGCATATTTCGCGGACGGCATTCAGGATGAGATCCTGACGCGGCTGGCTAAAATCGCAGACTTGAAAGTAATTTCGCGCACGTCCACGCAGCATTATCAGAAAGAACCTCGCAATCTTTCCGAGATCGCGAAGCAGCTTGGTGTAACAAACATTCTTGAGGGAACCGTGCAAAGAGTAGCCGACCACGTGCGGGTCAATGTGCAGTTGATTAACGCGGAAACCGATTCACACCTCTGGGCAGACACCTATGATAGAAAACTGACTGACATTCTCGGGGTGGAGAGCGAGATCGCCAAGGGAATCGCGGCGGCGTTGCAAGCAAAGCTAACTGGTCAAGAGGAGCAGGCCTTAGCAGTTAAACCGACAAACAATCCGGAGGCTTACGATGCATATTTGCGCGGCCTGGCTTTCGAAGCACGCAACTACTCCAGCTCCTACTCGGCGATCTCGCTTTGAAAGCCGCCGATTCATATGAGCGGGCAGTGCAGCTTGACCCCAAGTTTGCGCTTGCTTGGGCGCGGCTGTGTCACGTAGATGCCCTTCTCTACGTTAACGGCTGTGGACGCTACTACCCCCGCTCGGGGCGACGCAGCGAAACATGCTTTAGAGAATATGCAAAAACTGGAGCCGGGCTCACCTGAAACGCTGCTTGCCTTGGGTTATTATCAATACATGGTGCTGGGTGATTCCGGGGCTGCCAGGACTACGCTCGAGCGCGTCAGCAAAATGTTACCAAACAGTAGCGAGGTGCGAAGGTTTATTGGCCAGATTGCCAAACGCGAGGGGCATTGGGACCAAAGCATTGCCTACTTCGAGCAAGCCCTCGCCATGGACCCACGCAATGTGCAGACACTCATCCAGGCAGCATGGACCTACGCTAGCCTTCGACAGTTCCCGGCCGCGCTAAAGCTGTACGACCGAGTGCTCGACATTACGCCGCACGATGCGGATGTGATGGCGACAAAGGCCGCCATTTATCACGCCCAGGGTAATCTGCCGGAAGCTGCCAGATTGCTAGCCGGAGTAAACGAGCAGACGCCTAATGATATTACCTTCTTAAGAAAGATTAGTCACTTGCAATATGAACGAAATTACGGTGAGGCAGTTCGCCTGCTACAAGCCCGACTAGCTCAATTTCATTATGGTGTTCAGTGGGAGAAGGTCAGCGATCAGGAGACGCTTGCCTTGCTGCAGCGCCTCGCTGGGGATGCTGCTGGGGCAAAAATTACCGCTGAACAGGCGCGCAAAACCCTCGAGCCATTATACAAAAGTCAACCAGACAGTGAACTCGTACCTCAATGCCTTCCTCTCGCTTATGCCGAACTTGGGAATAAGAACTCGGCCCTAAACGAAGCGGAGCGTGCAATCATGCTTAAGCCCCGCGCTAAAGAGCCGCTGATCGGACCAATTTACGAAGAGAACCTGGCGCTCATTCAGATGATGGTCGGCGAGAATAGCCGAGCGATCCCAATCCTCACGCGCCTATTACAAACGCCCTATCCCGGTGGTTTTCTTTATACCCCAACGCCTGTTACTCCGGCCCTTCTTAGGCTCGATCCGATCTGGGACCCTTTGCGCGCCGATCCCGCTTTCCAGAAACTCTGCGAGGAAAAGCAGCGTAAAAACGAATGATTGCACGAATGTAAACAAGAGATTGGTGTTATCAGTGAATGCTGCGGCGCCGCGAGGAAATCCCAGCAGACGCGCCAGAAGGCGGCTGCCCGGGTTGCCTTCTTGAGAGTGGCCTTCGGTTACTCGACGAAGAAGTTGTAGTCCTCGCAGGCTTCGCGCGGGATGACCGGGCGTGACCCGCCATCCGGATCAACCAGCACGTACGGTTAAGAGAAGCGAGCGATTCGCGGAGATGCTCGGAGAGCTGGGTGACTACGAATTGCTGGAGGAAGTCGGTCGTGGTGGTCAGGGCGTGGTGTTTCGTGCCAAGCAGAAAAGTCTCAATCGCACAGTGGCTTTAAAGGTCATTAGCCTTGGCCAATGGGCGAGCGAAGCGCACTTGAAGCGCTTTCGCCGTGAAGCCGAAGCTGCCGCCAGTCTCGATCATCCGGGCATCGTTCCCATCCACGAAGTCGGGGAGCGCGATGGCCAGTGCTACTTCAGCATGCAATTCATCGAAGGCGGACAGCTGGACGAAGTGGTGAGACGCGAGCCGATGCCGATCCGGGGCGCGGTGGAACTGATTGCGAAGGTCGCGCGCACCGTTCATTACGCGCACGAACACGGCATTCTACATCGAGACATCAAACCGGGGAACATTTTGCTCGATAAAAACGGTGAACCACATCTTACCGACTTCGGGCTAGCCCGCTTGCTGGATGCGCAAAGCAGTGTCACCCGCACCATCGACGTCCTTGGCACACCCAGCTACATGGCGCCGGAACAAGCTACCGGTGAAACCACAAAACTCAGTAAAGCGACAGATGTCTATGGACTGGGCGCTGTGCTTTACCAACTGCTAACCGGTCAGCCACCTTTTGCTGGAGGAACAACTTACGAAACGATCCGGTTGCTGCGGGACACCGAGCCGCGGCAGCCGCGTCTGTTAAATCCAAAAGTAGATCGCGACCTGGCCACGATTTGCCTGAAGTGCCTCGAGAAAAATCCACAGCGCCGTTATTCTTCCGCTGTCGCGCTGGCCGTCGATCTTGAACATTGGCTAAGGCACGAACCGATCCAGGCGCGTCGCAGCGGAATCTTCTGCCGTAGTAGCAAATGGCTGCGGCGAAATCCAACCAGTGCGTTGCTGGCAGGGTCGCTGGTGGCGTTGGTAGCGGCCGTCGGATGGAATGTCTGGAAAAGCGAACTTCTCAGCCGTCCGATAACAAAGGGGCTCGCCGTTCTGCCATTTAAAAACCTCAGCCCTGATCCAGATAACGCATATTTCGCCGAAGGCATCCAGGATGAGATCCTGACCCGGCTGTCTAAGATCGCAGACTTAAAAGTAATCTCGCGCACTTCCACTGAGCGCTATCAGAGCAAACCTCGCAATCTACGCGAGATCGCGAAGCAGCTTGGGGTAGCGAACATCCTTGAGGGTAGCGTGCAAAAAGCGGCCGACCAGGTGCGGGTCAATGTGCAGTTGATCAACGCACAAACCGATTCGCATCTTTGGGCAGACACCTACGACCGGAAGGTGGCTGATCTCTTTGGGATCGAGAGCGAGATCGCCAAAGGAATCGCCGACGCGCTACGGGCGAAACTCACCGGCGCCGAGCAGCGTGCGATTGCAACACGGCCAACGGCGAACCCCGAGGCACATCTGCTTTGCCTCAAAGGCGCATATTTTTCCAACAAACGCACTGGACCCGATCTGCAAACCGCCATCGAGTTTTTCAAAGAGGCGATCGGCAAAGACCCGAATTACGCGCTGGCATATGCCGGGCTAGCCGATGCCTGGGCCCTTTTTTCGCTCTACGGTGGCGAGGGCCCGCAAGAGACCATGCCACAGGCGGAGGCAGCAGCCAGGAAAGCGGTCGAACTGGACGACACCCTGCCCGAAGGGCACAACTCACTCGGCTTGGTGCTGGCGCTTTACGACTTTGATTTCGCTCAGTCTAAAAGAGAGTTCGAACGGGCAATTGCATTGAATCCGAACTACGCAACCGCGCATCATCAATTCGGCAATCTGAATCTTTCAATGGTCGGCGAATTCGATCGCGCGATCGCGGAAGGAAAGCGCGCGTTGGAACTCGATCCACTCTCCCTCATCATCAATGCCGACCTTGGCCAGGATTTTATGCTGGCGCGACGCTATGACGAGGCGATCGATCAATTGCGGAAAACGCTCGCGTTGGATCCGCGTTTTTATTACGCACGATGGACCCTCGGCGAAGCACTCCAGATGAAAGGACAACTGCGCGAAGCAATGGCCGAATACGAGATGGCGGCTGAAATAACGGACGATCCGCACATCATGGGGATGTTGGCACAAGGATATGCGAAAATTGGCCAACGCGACAAAGCGCTGAACCTTCTCTCGCAACTTGAGCAACTGAGCACGCATCGACACGTGGGACTTTTCACCTTTGCCCTGGCACATCTGGCGGTAGGTGACAACGAAAAGGCGATTGACAATCTTGAGCAGGCGTATCGCGAACATGATCCCAATATCGTCGACATCAAAGTCGAGCCGCTGTTTGATCCGTTGCGCGGCCATCCACGATTCGAGCGTTTGGTTGCGAAGGTCCTTGGCGGGGCCAGAACAAATGACTAGCTCAACTGGCAGAGAGCAAATGGGAATGATCAAAAAGGCCCTGTCGATCGGATTCGGTTCCAATGCAGCCGCGCTTACCGCTTCGTAGCGGACGGTGTAGAGCTTACCGTCGCCATCGCGCGCAACCAGATCGGGATTGATCGTTGCCACTTCTTCAGCCACCAGCCCAAACTGTGGAACGCCCGCCGGATCAAGCTCTTTCTTGTATCGGAAGGTCACTCCCTTCGGGCCGGCTACCTTAATGCGTTTCTTCAACAAACGATCGCTCTGCGCGAAGAGGCACGGCAGGCAGCCGAAACGGCGCTCACTCTTCCGCCCAATCTCGGCGAGGCGCTGCATGCCAAAGGGTATTATTACTACGCCTGTCTGAGAGATTACGACACCGCTGTGCGTTACTTTGAGCAAGCACGTCAAATCCTGCCCAATAACAGTCGCATTCTTCAATCGCTGGGTTCAGTCACGCGCAGGCAAGGCCGGTGAGACCGGAGCGACTCGTACTTCAACGAAGCGGAACGGCTCGACCCACGCGACGTGGACACACTCACGCAGCGCGCGCTTTCCGATATCTTCCTTCGTCGTTTCCCCGAAGCGTCGCGAAAGTTTGATCAGATTCTCAATATTACGCCGGACGACGCGGATATCCTCTCGCACAAGGCGGCAATCGCTCAAGCCGAGGGCGATCTGCCGCGAGCCTCGGCGCTCCTCGCTCCGTTACGTCCAAACGCAGACGACCATGGCGCCTTGGAAACACAAGTTTACCAAGCGATCCTGGAGCGTCGGCCTGCACCGGTCATTTCTCGGCTAAAAGAAATCCTAGCCAAGCCCGATCCAGCGTTGGGTTTTTACAATGGCGAACTGCGCTTTTGGTTAGGCTGGGCTCAGGAAGTCGGTGGTGACCATGCCGCCGCTCAACAGAGTTGGCGGCAGACGCGTAGTGAGCTCGAACCTTTTCTTAAACAACAGCCGGAAAATTATCTGCTCATGGGCGATCTCGCGGTGACAAATATGGCCCTTGGCGACAAAGCCGCTGCGTTTGCTTTGACCGAGCAGGCAATGGCCGTCCTTCCGATCGAGAAAGACGCGATGGACGGTCCCATTCCGATCGAGATCCTCGCACGGATAGCGGCGCAGATGGGAGAGCCCGAACCGCGCCATCGCTGCTTTACAGAAACTTCTATCAATACCTTATGAAGGCCCTTTTGCTAAAAGCCTTCCTCCCCTCAAACCCGCGCTGCTCCGGCTCGATCCCATGTTCGATTTTCTTCGCTCCGATCCGCGTTTCCAAAAACTCTGCGAGGAAAAGCAGCCGTAAACGTCGGCAATTTCTTCGCCAGATCATAGCCGCCGCGCAGTAACGACTGTGGTGGCAGGCGTGTCGCCTGCACTTTGGGAAGAACTCGCCTTTTCGCAGCCGGCACGGCTGCCTCTCCAGCTCGGGGCCTACAACTTTCCGCGTAACCTCGCGCCGGCGTTTACGCATTACCTCAGTGAAAGGCCGGAAATGAGTTCTCAATGACGAGAAATCAAGGAAGGCCGAAACAATGAAAGGAATTATACAAATGAAAACAAAAATCCTCAGCAAGAGTCTGCTTAGCCTCGGCTTGGTGCTCGTGCTTGGAAGCGCGATCACGCAGGTACATGGCGATAGCCCGACAAGCTTCGCTTCACCAACAAGCCCTCAGGATGTGCAACTCCCAGTGGTCAGTATTCATAGTACCGCGGACGTCAAGCGGGGAAGGACCGGCTCATTCGTCCTGAACATGAATCCTCCAGTCATGCCTGGTGGAAGTTACGTAAACTTCTCTGTCAGCGGCACCGCTATCCCAGGAGTTGATTACGTTCCGCTTGTCTCACCGGCCTACGTTGGACCATCCGGCTACGGAGTAATCCTGGTCCAAACGTTGCCTGACCCGAGAGCATCGTCCGCCCGTCAATCGTACAGCGTTGTGGTGACGCTGGAACCTGGGCCAGGATACGCAGTAGGCCAACCTGCGTCGGCTCGAATGATGATTAAGCCTTGACGTTGAGTTTTCGACAAGGGGGCAAAGAACTGCGGGCTGCGCTGTCCCGGGAAGATTTCGGGGCGGCGCGGCGCCGCAACGACCAGTTGCTGTGATCGAGAACGCCACGTCGGCTTTGTCGCCGAAAAGTTCGATAACAACGACGACGAATCGCTAGTAAAGGTCGGTCTGGTTCGCTCAGCTGAAGAAAAGATTCTAACCGAACTGGAACAACCTACCCGGGTTCGCAAATCAGAAAAAGCGTCCGCTGCACGGCGACCCGCAGCCAAGCGGATTCCGTTGAAGTAACAGCTGTAGTTGCGGGCGTGTCGCCTGCATCTTGGCACACTCGTATTTTCGCAGCCGGCACGGCTGCCTCTACAGGAGGGCGGTCCCTACAACTTTCCGCGTAACCTCGCGCCACGTTTTACGCATTACCTCAGGTGAAAGGCCAGAAATGAGTTCTCAATGACGAGGACTCAAAGAAGGCCAAAACACGGGAAAGAAGATTAATTCATGAACAAAGGAAACCTTAGACGATCGAGCTTCTCTAATCTCAGTATTTTGATCCGTCGGGTTGTCTTAGTCGGTGCCGTGTTTCTGCTGCCGCTTGGCCTTAGCGCGTTTTGGGAGAGGTCCGCCGCCGCGCCACTCACTAGTTCGAACCCGGTAATTGTGAAGGTTACGCAAATTAGGGGCGCTGAGGGAACGGGCAGTTGTGGAGGGGGATACGACCTGGGCGTAGGTCTGGTCGACCTCGACCACGGCCTTGGGGCTGGCGCTACGACTTACGACCATAACGGCGTTCTTTGGTGCGAGACGTACGCACCCTACCTATGGTCAGAGGAGGATGGAACATCGACGTTGTGCGAGCTGCAAGGCGAGTTTAACTGGGAGCATAGCACGTATATCCCGAGCGGAATGACGCCGGATGGAAGCAAGGTCGTCGGCGGTGTAATCTTCTTTGACAGTGGCACCAACGCGCCGTGGATGTGGACTGCGAATGCGGGGCCGGTTGAGTTTCTCAACTTGCCCGCAGGCTACAGCGGAGGCAACGCGGTCGCCGTATCCCCCGACGGACGGCTGATCGCTGGCAACTTGCGCGGCCCCGGACGCGTCGGCGTCAGCCGGGCAGCGGTGTGGCGCGATGGTACCCCGGAGATTCTGGCGAGTACCCAGCCCTGGTCGGCAGTTGGTAGTAACCCATTTGAAGCAAACGTTGCATACACTGCGCGACGCACACACCCGATGACCAGCGACGGTTCGGTTATCGTCGGGGCGTCTGGCCCAGCCTTTCTCGTCGGATGCAAGGCTACGAAGTGGGTGAATGGTCTCGAGCAGCATCTATCTACCGGCGGGGTGCAGGCACAATCCAGCGTTGCCGTGTTCGTTGCTGACAGTGGAGTGATTTTCGGCTATGCGATCCTCAGCGATGGGCGCGTGGTCCTGATGCGCTGGGATGCCGATGGGAATCCCCAGATCTTTCAACCGCCCAACGGTCTTAGCGTCGTTAACCTTAGCTCGATTGACTCCCAAGGCAACGCAGTCGGCGGTGGACTAGCCCAGCAATTCAGGTGCGTACAACAATGCAACGACCCTCTCTGCACCCGAAAACCTTTTGTGTGGACTCGCAGCGGCGGGTTCACAGTCCTCCCTGAAGACGGTGACGAGAACACCTACAACAACAGCGCCGTTTTAGACGTATCCGACGCCGGGCGCGTAGCTGTGGGACAGCTCTCAACATGCGAGGTAACACCCGACAGCCCGCCTCAGCTCGGGTTCTTATGGACCACTAATTCGGGGCTTGTGCTCGTTGATGATCTCATGGCAGCGCACGGACAGCCCGACCCCCACTACTACCTGGCCACCGATGTGAGCCGCAACGGAAACCGTGTTCTTGTGGTGGGCAACCCTCCGCTGCACGATGCGCAGGACACCCCTGATCTAATTCTGAATCTGGCGTGGCGTACGCGAATTCCAACACGTAGATAGACTCGGCGGCCTCAGCCGACCCATCGCCTTACCGTAGAAGAACACAAGTTATAAAATCCAAGTCGACCATCTAATGTTTTGACGTGCACGTTTAAGGAGAAGCCACCGTCACGTCGGCTTTGTGGCCGAAGACTTCGATAACAACTACGACCAACCGCTTGCCACGATCAACGGCCGGTTCTGATACGCCCATCTGAAGAAAAGGTTCTAACCAGTCAGAGGAGCTCAAATCCGATGTAAAATCCGCCGCGGTGACGCGCGGTTCGCTAGATTCTAGCCGCGGCAGCCAAGTCGATTTCGCTGAAGTAACAGTTGTGGTGGCAGGGGTCTCGCCTGCACGTGGGAGAACTCGTCTTTTCGCAGCCACCGCAGCTGCCTCTACAACTGTTCGCGTAACCTCGCACCGGATTTTACGCACTACATAAGTGAACGGCCAGAAATGAGTTCTCACGATGAGAGATCACCGAAGGCCAAAACAAGAAAAGGAAATTAGTCTATGAAAAATCGAAACCCACTAAGCAAACTCACACTGCTGTTCGCAGTCTTACTGACTCTTGGTGCAGCCCGGTCGCAAGCCGACATCCTCCCTGGTGTCAGCATCACCTTCGCACCTATTGGCCTAACCATGGATCAGACTGCGCGGCTCAACCTCCTCAACATTGGCGTACCAAATGGTATGCTCGTTCGCTGGCGTTTTGTCGACGCCACCGGACTTACACTCGCTCAATCCGTGGTTACTCTGCCAATGGGCAAGATCGTCTCCGTCGATTACAGGCGGCCCGGGAATCCACTGCCCCCGGAACCTGATTCTCCCGTCGATATTCAAGTCGACGGGGCTGGTTTCAGCGGGCGCGGAGAGCACATTCCCCCGAACCCTGATCCTCCGCGCCAGATTCAAGTCGAGGGGCCCCCCGTCCAGATCCGAGCCGAGATGCGAGCCCAAGTCGATATCGTTAACCCAGGCGTCCCAAGCGAAAGCCTTCGCCGAAGTTTCGAGGTATTCAACAATGATACCGGCGTGACCACCGTGTGCATGGGCGGTGCAGCCCCATAACAAGTTGAAGCAACAAGAAAACCAGGCGGCTTTGTTGGATTTGATTGATTGGCGGGCCTCCCGTAGTTGCGGGAGGCCGCCTTTCATTTTCGACGCACCCGCGGTCGCGCCTGCTATTCGCCAATGAGCGTCAGCAACACCTTTCGCCGGTGAGGTGCGCGACGATGTTCGAACAGAAAAATGCCCTGCCAGGTTCCGAGCTGCATTTTACCATCGACGATCGGCACAGTTTCACTGGTGCGCGTCAAGACCATGCGGATGTGCGATGGCATGTCGTCGCTGCCTTCGGAACTGTGCGTGAAGTAATCAGCATCTTCCGGGACCAGCCGGTCGAAGAATTCTTCCAGGTCACGCCGCGCAGTCGGATCGGCATTTTCCATGATGATCACGCTGCAACTGGTATGCTGGACAAAAACGGTGGCCGTCCCGTTCCGGACGCCGCACTCGTCGATCTTTGACTGCACTTCGTACGTGATTTCGTACAGTCCTTTGCCGTTGGTGCGAACTTCAAGTTGTTCGTGATGGACGAGCATGGTCAGCCATGTTAATCAGCGTGCCCATGAGAGCAAAGCGCGCCTTCACGCAAGGCTACGGCGGGAAGGCAAGGAGCGGCGGTCTCTAGTCCGCTGTCTTTTGTCCTCGGCGGTCTGGAGACCGCCGCTCCTTGATAGGACGTTGATCTCGGCGTCGGCTGATGGCCTAGTAATCCTGATGAGAGGCGATCTGGAGAAGGTGTTATTTGATGAGCCGGCGATTCACCGGCGCCTGGATGATATGGCCGCGCAAATTTCGAACGATTATCGCGATCGCGAACTGACCGTGATCGCAGTGTTGCACGGGAGCTTGATGTTCGTGGCTGACCTACTTCGCCGAATTCCGCTTCCCTTGAAGCTCGATTGCCTGAGCGTGGCGAGTTATCACGGAAAGGCGCAGTCGAGCGGCGAGATCGTTTTCAAGCTCGCCACGGCGAGTCCGTCCGGTGGCGGACAGATCACACTCCCGGATATCAGGGGCCGGGATATTTTGGTCCTGGATGATATTCTGGACAGTGGTTTTACGCTTGCGGCCGTTCGCGAGACTTTGGAAACAGCCAGACCGCGCAGCATTCGGATATGCGTGCTGTTGAGCAAAAAGAAACAACGCGCCCGGGAGGTGGATGCAGATTATGTTGGGTTCGAAATCGAAGACGAATTTGTGGTCGGCTACGGGCTCGATTTCAGGGAGCGTTATCGCAATTTGCCCTATATTGGCGTGCTGAGAAGAGAATTGCTGGAGCAACCGGGCAAATGAAAGTGCTTGGTTCGCGAGGATAACTTTCGCCTCTACCTTGCGAAGGGAGAGGTAGGGTGAGGGTTCAGAATTTGTAAGCAGAATTGGACGGATCCCCTCACCTCAATCCTCTCCCTTCAGAAGGGGAGAGGCGGACAGACAGAAATGCGATGAAAGTACGAGCCCAATTTTACGCGCAATTGCGTGATCTAGTTGGAAGCCGTGAAATGGATGTCGATCTTGCGGAAGGGGCGACTGTCGGGGACTTGCTAGACCAAATTTATGCGCAACAACCGAAGCTTCGCGCGCATGACAAAAGCATTTTGATTGGTGCAGGCGTGGAATTTGTGGATCGGGATTACAAGCTTAACGAAGGCGAGGAGATTTCGATAATGCCGCCAGTGCAGGGTGGATGAGAAATACTCCAAATCACAGAATAAGAACCAGAGATTTGATTTGCTCGCTTCCCGTTCGCTTAGCCTTTGGCCTGCCCGTCCATGTCGCGGCTTCCCTAGCCGCTCCATTCTCGACTCCGCTCGAAAATGACAGGGCGTGCCGCCAAGTGCACGGCGGATAATCAAGGAGCGGCGGTCTCTAGTCCGCCGTCTAAAAAAGGCGTATTAGAAACCGCCCCTCGTTGGAATTAATCAGTCTCGAAAATTTTTGAAATTTGTGGCGACGCCAAAGTCGTGGCCACGGACGAATTGAATCACTGCCTGCAGATCGTCTTTCTTCTTTCCCGTAACTCGAATTTGTCGATCTTGCAGCTGGCTTTGCACCTTGAAACCTTGTGATTTGATCGCCTGAATGATTTCCTTCGCCTTGTTCCCTTCGAGGCCTTGTTGAATCTTCAATTCCTGCCGCGCGTGTCCGACCGACGATATTGCGGGCTCATCCTGATCAATATTGCGCAAATCAACCCCGCGCTTTGAAAGTTTGCCGATGAGAATTTCGCGCAATCCCCGAAGGTGACCTGCGTCTTCGGCGGTAAGGGTGATCTTGTCCTTCTCAGAAAGTATTTCCGCCGTTATGCCCTTGAAGTCGAAACGAGTCGCCAGCTCCTTGCGCGCCTGGTTGACGGCATTATCAAGTTCTTGCTTGTCCACTTCGGAGACGATGTCGAATGAGGGCATGAAGATTGGATACTAGATACTTGATGCTCGATCGCGAGTCCGCGCAAGCGAACCTTATGGATTTGCCTCAACGATCTTGATGTCGCCGTCCGCCGCGCGCATTTTAATTGCTGCCTGCCCTCCGCCATTGACCAACATGTCGATTTTCGCGGACGCCGTTCGTTCAACCGCGAGGTTATCAAAATCATTGGCGATTCTTCCATGCGCCGTTTCGGCAACAAGGTGGAAAGCGGACTCGCTGGGAAGAAACGCCCAAGCGTTTCCCTTGGCGATAACTGCATGGACTGAAAACGTTCCATGCTCCCACCAGTCGTATGAGACGGCAAGGTTCCCGCGCTGCAGGGCGAGGTCAATCTTGGTGAAGCAGTTGTGAGCGAGCATGCGACCATCGCCTAACGAGGCATGCACGCTTGGTCCGCGCATTCCGTCCACGACAACCTCGCCCGCAACCAGGCGCAATTGCGATATATTAGCCGTTGCAGGAAGCACGATGGTGTAGTCGACGGTCCCGGAGCGATCAAACAGACCCCACCTGGGTTTAGGAGGAAATTTGGTGTCGATGGAAACGCTGGCCTGGGCTGCACAGAAACATCGATCGCGATCTCTTTCAGCCGCATGCGACTATAGGCTTTCTTCGTTGCGTAGACCTGCAATCTCGTTCGTGTTCCCGCCGTAAACCAGGACAGCACCGTCCCCGTTGTGAATAGTTATGTTTGTGGTTGGCTCAATCGTGTAGACCCGTTCGAACGTTTCCTCGTAACGCGAGGTCGCCGTGCGGGGTAGCAGCCACGCAAGCGAAATCAGCAAGGCGCCAACAATAGGGCAAAGCTTCCGGTAATTAGCAGCTGGCATTCTGCACGGGCGAGTTCGTCTGCGAGTCACACCCACAGCGTCCGATCGAACGTGCGATATTGGATCGCCTCACTCACGTGCTCGGGTGAGATGTGAATTTTACCGGCATATCAGCGACGTTTCCTCGCTTTTAGCGCAAAGCAATGGAGACCGCGGATTTCACGGATTAACGCGGATTTTTTCTAGGGTGCGCAAATTCACAGGATGATCTCTCCGTTTGGGTCGCCACCGGATTTGACAATCCGTTTCCAGCGCAGGCTGACATGTTTGAAGTTGATTAAGATCGCAAGTTCCAACCCTGTGATCGCGAGATAGCCCAACATCTGCGCAAAATGATCCTGGTTGAATTCCTCTACAACTTTGGGATCGACGATCACGAGATCATCCACGATTAGATCAGGTGTCATTTTTCCGATGAAATGACCATCGTAGTGGACAGAAAAACTTTTCTGCTGTTCCGCGCAATGGCCGCGCTTTACCAGTTCGATGAGCAGTGCGTTTTCATACAGCTTTTCATCGAGTCCGGGCTTGAGCGTGGAATGCACCTTCATTGCCGCAGCGAGGATGTCGCGGCTTAATTCTTCATGGATGAGCTGGCCCATTTTCAACAATCCGCGTTAATCCGGGTAATCCGCGGTTTCATTAACTCTTCTGAGGAGGCGGAACCAGCTCTCATACCCACAGCGTGCGATCAAACGTGCGGTATTGAATCGCTTCACTTACATGCTCGGGTGAGATCTCAGTCTTGCCATCGAGATCGGCGATAGTGCGCGAAACTTTCAGGATACGATCGTAAGCGCGGGCGCTTAGGTTCAATTCGCTCATGGCCACGCGAATTAGTTCCTGCGAATCCTGGCTGAGCTTGCAGTGTTGTTTGAGGTGGCGCGTCGCCATGCGTGCGTTGCAATTTACCTTTCCGTCGCCGCGAAACCGCTCGTGCTGGTGTTGACGCGCGCGGATGACCCGCTCACGAATCGTGGCAGACGCCTCTTCAGCGCGCTCGCTTGCGACGTCGCGATACTCAACAGCGGGCACTTCAATGTGCAGATCGATGCGATCCAGCAACGGGCCGGAGATGCGTTGGCGATAACGTTGCACCTGAGCTGGACCGCAACGACATTCGCGTTTGAGATCGCCAAAATAGCCGCATGGGCACGGATTCATCGCGGCGACCAGCATGAACTCCGAGGGGAAAGTGACGCTGCCCGCAGCCCGGGAGACGGTGACTTTTCCGTCTTCGATTGGCTGGCGCATTACCTCCAATGCCGATCTCTTGAATTCAGGCAGCTCATCGAGAAAGAGGACACCGTTGTGCGCGAGGCTGACTTCGCCCGGGTTTGGAAATGTGCCACCACCGAGTAAGCCGATATCGCTGATGGTGTGATGCGGATCGCGGAACGGTCGCGTAGAGACGAAGGATTTTTCGCCATCGAGCAACCCGGCGATGCTGTGAATCTTTGTCGTTTCAATCGCTTCCTCGAGCGAGAGAGGCGGAATGATGGTTGGGATGCGTTTGGCGAGCATCGATTTGCCAGAGCCAGGCGGCCCGATCATCAAGGCGTTGTGACCGCCAGCCACTGCGACTTCAATGGCGCGTTTGACGTGTCCCTGGCCTTTTACGTCTGCGAAATCGACGTCGTAGCTCTGGTGCGCGGAAAAAAAACCGGTCAAATCGGCGCTCGTCGGAAGAAGGGGAGTTTCGCCGCGGAGAAACGCGAATGTCTGCCGCAAATTTTGCACGCCGTAGATGTCGATCTTATCGACCATTGCGGCTTCGAGCGCGTTTGCTTCCGGGACAAATAGCGCGCGCTTGCCGCGGCGCCGCGCTTCCAGTGCGACCGGCAGGACGCCTTTCACGGCGCGGACTGTGCCGTCCAGGGCGAGCTCGCCTACGAAGCTGAAGTTTTCAAACGGTGAGCTGTCCAGCCCCTCGGTCACGGCAATCATTCCAAGGGCGATCGGCAGATCAAAGCTAGGTCCTTCCTTTTTGATATCCGCCGGGGCAAGATTTATCGTCGTACGACCGCGCGGCCAATAATAACCGCTATTGGCTATGGCCGTGGTGACCCGATCGCGGCTTTCCCTCACAGCTGCGTCTGGCAGCCCAACAATAACGATGTTCGGATCACCGCCGGCGCCGTTGACCTCGATTTCTACCTCGTATGCGTCCACGCCGTAAACGGCTGCGGAGTAAATTTTCGCCAACATCGCCATTGCAGAGTCGCAAAAAATCGTTTCGCGGAAAAGCGCCAAATATCCCTCTAAAGTGGGAGGCGACTCACGCCTGCAAATTCCGTAGAATAAGGGGAGGTGACGTGCGAAAACAAGGCGAGCAGGGACCCTCTAAAAAGATTGAACAGGAGGCGTCCGGCGGCTGTCACTATTCCGAATATTTAACCTTGTTAACTACTTCCCAGAATGGTACAACGCGTGATCGACAAGGCCCCACCGAATACAATTTACGGGGTGTTGTCGATTCGACCCCCCAAAACGATTAATGAAAAAGAGTTATATGGCTGCTGAGGATAGCGATACCGGAATTAAGATTTACCTGCGCGAGATAGGGCAAATCCCACTCTTGACTCCGGAGCAGGAAATCGAACTGGCCGCTAAGATCAAAAAAGGCGATCGCGAAGCGCGAGCGCTGATGATTCGGTCCAATTTGCGTCTAGTCGTCAAGATTGCACACGATTACGCCAATCTCGGGCTGCCGCTTCTCGACCTGATCTCAGAAGGAAACATTGGCCTGATGAAGGCCGTGGAACGTTTCGATCCCGCAAAGGGCGGGAAACTTAGCACATACGCCGCATGGTGGATCAAACAGTCCATCAAACGGGCGCTGGCGAACCAGAGCAAGACGATCCGTCTGCCTGTTCATCTGGTGGACAAGATCTCTAAGATGCGCCGGGTTTCTCTCCAGATGAGTGAGGAGCTTGGCCGCGAGCCGACTGACGAAGAACTGGGTGACGAAATTGGAATTGCGAGCGGAAAAGTTTCTCAACTAAAAACCGTGTCGATCCGCCCGGCGTCGCTCGATGCGCCGATCAGCGACGACGATTCCACCGAGTTCGGCGAGATTGTTGGCGACGAGGACGCGCAAACGCCGTTTGAACTGCTGCGCGACAAGAATCTCCGCAACGAAGTCGGCGGGCTGCTTGACGTGCTTGATGATCGGGAGAAGAAAATCATTTTCCAGCGCTTTGGGCTAGACGGCGGCAAACCGAAGACGCTCGAAGAAGTGGGGAAGAAATTCGGCGTCACGCGCGAGCGGATTCGTCAGTTGCAAAATATCGCGCTGTCGAAGTTGCGCCGCGCGCTCAGCAAAAAGGAGCGCCCGGTCGACGTCGAGTTGCCGGTGGAAGCTTAAGCTGGATCAATATCCTCGCTTTAGAACGCGCGGACATGGGGTCCGCGCGTTTTGTCGTTATTTCACCACACGCAGTTGGATCGAATCGATCAATGCGCGGCCCATCCGAACGTCGCTGATAATCACCATATGGTCTCCGGGCGTAGCCCACTTGTTCTTGCGCAAAAACTTCTCGGCCGCTGCAACCGCCCTGTCTGGACCGCCAGAGAAATCGACGCGGGCGGGAAACGTTCCCCAATAAAGCGCGAGTTGCCGATAAACTTCCTCGCTTGGGGTGAAAGCAAAGATCGGTGCGCGCTGCGGCCTAAGATTTGAGGCATATCGCGCCATTCTTCCCTGCAGAGTGAAGACAACTAGTTTCGAATCGTGCAATGAGTTCGCCAGCGTAACAGCTGAAGCTACCATTTTCTGTCGAGTGTTTTCGAGCAGTGCATTCTCTGCATAGCCTGCCCCGCCGCTCCGCTCGATACGCATCGCCACACGGTGCAAGACTTCGACGCACTCAACCGGGTAACGGCCTATCGTAGTCTCGCCGCTCAGCATCAGAGCGTCGGCCTGTTCGAAAACGGCATTTGCCACGTCGCTGATTTCGGCGCGAGTGGGCAGAGGATTAGTGATCATCGATTCTAACAACTGAGTCGCGACTACGACGGGCTTACCCAGGCGAAGACAATTTTTAACAATACGGCGCTGGATGATTGGCAATTCCTCCATCGGACATTCGATTCCCAAATCGCCGCGCGCGACCATGATCACATCCGTGCTCTCGATCATCTTGTCTATTGATCGCACCGCCAGTTTGTCCTCGATCTTTGCCACGATCTGCGCCTTGCTCTTTTTCCTCGACAGGAGTTTTCGCAGCTGTTCGATGTCGCTTTTCTCGCGCACGAAACTCAGTCCGATGAAATCCGCGCCTATCTCCACGCCGAGGGAGACATCCGCCAGGTCCTTGCTCGTGAGCGAGGGAAGATTCACGTGCACGCCGGGCAAATTAATGTGACGTCGCGAACCGAGCGTCGCGCGCGTCAAAACCTTGCAGCGCACGCGATTTCTTCCCTTCTCAAGGACAAGTAATTTGATCAAACCATTATCGACCAAAATCGTGTTGCCAACTGTGACGTCGTCGGCGAAGCCGCCGTAATTCACGTCCACGGAATAGCGCTCTTTACTCTTCGCTCCGCGCACAGTGAACTCCAGAATGTCGCCGGGCTTCAGATTCAGATTGGTTTTCAGGTCGCCGGTCCGGATAGCCGGGCCTTGCGTGTCAACGAGAAGCGCAACCGGACGGCCCGCTTTTTGCGCCAGCATTCGGATGCGCGGAACGATGTCGCGGACCCAGTCGTGACTGGCGTGGCTCATGTTTAATCGGAAAACATCGCTTCCTTTCTGGATCAGCTGCCGCAACGTCTCGGTCTTTTCCGTTGCCGGGCCGAGCGTGCAGATGATCTTGGTTTTGCGCATCGATTAAAGGATTGAGTTTGGTCTCGCAAAAGCCAAGAGGCTTTTAAATGGCGAACAATCTTTTCAAGTTGCGCACGCAATTTGGGAGATGCGCCACAAAAAAATGCGGCACGCCTTTCGAGGCGTGCCGCATCGCGCAGTGAATGTGTTTTCTTATTTCAGTTTGCTTTGAGTCTCTTTGGCTAGCTCAAGATGTTCCTGGACCATCTTGGCCGTGTCCTCCGCAAACTTTTTCACGTCGGGATCGCTTCCGCTTTTTGCCTCCTCTTGAAATTCGGCCAGGTCCTTTTCGTGATCCTTAACCATCGCATCCATGTAAGCTTTGTCCGAGCTCCACTTGGTAGTGGGCTCCTTGCTTGGCAGTTGGACCCCTTTCTTCGAAGCGATGGACTTTAATTCGTCGTTGGCCTTGCTGTGATCGGTGACCATTCGTTTGCCGAATGACTTTACGTCCTCGCTCTGGCCGTTTTGCTCAGCGAGCTTCCCCATTGCAACTTCCATCGTGCCGCCCTTTGCGGCTTTCTTCATGAAAGTTTTGTCCTTCACGCTAAGCGACGAACTCTTGGCTGCTGGAGAATCTTGCCCCATGGCAGCTCCAGCCACGCTAAGCGCTGCGACGGTTAGAGTAAGAATACAAAACTGTGAAACAATTGTGATTTTGGTTTTTATGACGTTGAACGGTTGAAACTGCCGAAATTCCCGGCAATTAAATAATCGAAACCAGACGCCCGCTTGGACGCGGAGGAATCCTAATTCTAGTTTCCAATCTCCGGGTTGCTCCAGGTGAGCGAGCTGGGAAGACCCGGATTAGATCAGGCTTCCCGGATGTTCTTTTCGTAGGAGCTCTCTACCCGCGTCGCCACGTCTTTGTACCCGTGTTCGACTTCGTAAATCTGTTTCATACAGGCGAGCGATCTTTCCTGGTCGCCCGTCCGCTCGTAAATAAGTCCGAGATTGTAAACTATCTCTTTCTTCATCGCGTCCATTGGAAGAATTTCCTTTGACGCTTCCTCCAGTTGCTTCGCTGCAAGATCAAGCATCCCGAGCTCGCCGTAGCACCAACCGAGCAGGTTCATCGCTTTCAAACGCGCGTGCGGATTTTGTCGCGCCCGCTGCAACTCCGGCACCGCTTCCCGAAACATTCTGGCACTGACGAGGTGCTCGCCCAACTCGAACCGAAGCTGAAGATCGGTCGGATTTCGGGCGATGCGTTCTCGCGCATCGGTAACGAGGATTTCTGCGCGCTTCGCTTTCGCAGCCTTTAATTCTTCAGACTTCTTCGCATGCAACTCATGATCTGCATTGTGCGCGGAGAGAAATTCTTCGTGGGCAGCGATCTCGCGCTCCAGGCGCTTGATTTTCAAATCGGAGACTTTTCGGACTAATCCCGTGTCCGCACCTTTGGTCAGCTCGGCTGCGTATTGATACCAGCCAATCGCAGCCTCCAAGTCTTCCTTTTGCTCGCTCAGCGCGCCCAAGCGTCGGGCAAGGTCGACATTTGCCGGCTCCGCTTTGTGACGTGCATATGTTTCGGCGATCTGTTGCTCGAGCGATTCGCCGGTTAATCGCATTCGGCTCTGTTGCTCGAGCGAAATCGCCATCTCTTTGTCCTTGATCAGATCGCGGTAACTTTCCGCCTGTGTCCATCCACCGCTTTTCATGGACGCGTGGGCTGCCGCGTCTTTACCCAGCCGGAGCGCTTCGGCATCCAGTGGATTTATCTCGATGATTTGATTATAAACTTCGACCTCCTGATCGTTCTCTCCCAGCTCGCGGTATAACCGCCCAAGTGCATGTAACACTTTGACGTCGCGCGGGTTTTCTTCGAGCAACGTTCGCAGCGCGAACACGCCAATCTCTGGCCAACCCGCTGCTGTCGCCGCTTCCTTTAAAGCCACGTTCGCCTGTCGATGGTAAGGCTCATCCTCCAGCACCTTTTCCAGCATTTCGATTGCGCGTTTCGGGTCCTTCCTGATTTCCCGCTGCGCTTTCATGATAGCGATCGGCGCAGTCGAGATATTGAAAAAACTTCGTTTGGTCGACTTGTTTTTCATGACTTCAGTGCGCCGCAGCAATTGTCGTCCCGTGAGAAATTGCGGTTCCTGTTTCAAGATTTCCTGCAAAAGCGAAATTGCATAACCTAGATTGCGCAGCTCAACGGCGGCGACTGCCTTAAGCCAAAGATTGCGCTGTGCTTCGCTCAGTTCCTTTTCCGTCGTGACCGCCATTGTGGATAGTTTATCACAATACGCAATTCTGCGTCAGCGCATGCCTCGACAGACAGGTATGACAGCCAGATCGCCTCAGACCATGGCGAGTCGAGTTTACAACAAATCGAGTTGCGGTTTCTGAGGCGTTCCCATGGGCTTTCGCTTCCGGCCTGATTTTCCAACAGGCGGTGTTTCAACGACACCGTCGGGCGTCTCCAGATGTGCGAGGATTTCCTTGGCGCGGTCCAGAATTTCTTTTGGCAAACCCGCCAGCCGCGCGACCTGAATTCCGTAACTCTTGTCCGCACCGCCGGGCACGATTTTGCGAAGGAAAATGATTTGATCGTTCCACTCGCGGACTGCCACATTGAAATTACAAACGCCTTTGCGTTCTGCGGCGAGTTTGGTTAACTCATGATAATGCGTGGCGAAGAGGCTCCGCGCTTTGATTTTGTCATGCAGAAACTCGGCGACGCTCCAGGCGATCGAGAGGCCGTCGTATGTGGAGGTGCCGCGACCGATCTCATCGAGGATCACCAAACTGCGTTCGGTCGCGTTGTTGACGATATTCGAGGTCTCGTTCATCTCCACCATGAACGTCGACTGGCCGCGTCCGATGTCATCGTTCGCGCCGACGCGTGTGAAAATGCGATCCACCAGTCCGATCTCCGCGCTGTCCGCCGGAACAAAGCTGCCTATTTGGGCCATCAACACAATCAAAGCCACCTGGCGAATGTACGTCGATTTTCCTGCCATGTTTGGGCCGGTCACGATCGCCAGCCGCATGGTCTCGCCATCCAGCGAGGTGTCGTTAGGCACAAACTTTTCTTCCACCAGATTCTGGTCGAGTACCGGATGCCGTCCATCTTTGATCATAAGCCGCAGGGTATTGTTTAATTGCGGTCGGCAATAACGAAACAGCCGCGCCGTCTCGGCGAATGCACAAATGACGTCGAGCACTGCTATAGCAGCGGCAGTTCGCTGGATCGACTCCAGCTCGCGCAGAGTTTCTTCGCGCAGTTTTTGGAAAAGCTGATACTCGAGTTGGCGCGCGCGTTCGTCTGCACCGAGGATTTTTGCCTCCATTTCCTTTAACTCGGGAGTGATGAAGCGTTCGCCGCCCACGGTCGTCTGCTTGCGCGTGTAGTGCGCAGGCACACTCGCGAGGTTCGATTTTGTCACTTCGATGAAATAACCGAAGACCGAGTTGTAACGTACCTTAAGTGACTTGATGCCGGTTGCCGCGATCTCGCGTTCCTGCAAGTGGCCGATCCAATTTTTTCCTTCGCGCGACGCCTGTCGCAGTTCGTCAAGATCAGCGTCATATCCATCGCGAAAAATCCCGCCCTCTTTTAGCACCAACGGTGGATCATCGACGACTGCTCTTCCGAGCTTCTCAGCCAGCACTGGCATTTCGTGAATCTCACTTTGCAACTGTAGTGGCAGGCGTGTCGCCTGCTCCGTCGAATCATTTGCAGCCGGCACAGCTGCCTCTACAGGCGCCCTGCCAAAATCGGTGCGGTCGAGCAACTTTTGCAGTTCGTTCTTCAGCTTCGGGATCTCTTGAAGCGAAAATTTCAGCGCGACCAGGTCGCGTGCGTTTCCCGAGGCCTGGCTCAATCGCGACGTTGCACGTTCGATGTCGCGAATCGATTTCAGTTGAGCGCGGATCGCCGCAAGCAGATCTGGTTCCTGCAACAAATCTGCGATCATTCGGTGGCGCTGCTCGAGCTCATGCAAATTGCGCAGTGGCTGCAAAATCCACGAGCGCAATCTCCGCCCGCCCATTGGCGTGATGGTGCGATCGAGAACCGCGAGCAAAGTGGTATTACTTGTGCCGCGTGATTCAACGAGCTCAAGATTCGTTTGCGTCGCGGCGTCAAGCATGACGTACTCTGCGGGCGCGTCGCAGCGCAACGAGGTGAGGTGATCGATGTTGCGCCGAAGCTGATGCTTCAAATAATGAACGATTGCGCCCGCGGCGGCGACCGCCCGTGACATCTCCCCGCAGCCAAATCCGTCTAGCGATTTCATTTTGAAATGCTCGCACAAGGTGAAGATCGCCTGCTCCGGCAAGAACGCGTAACTGTCGTACTCGAGCGCGTGATCAATCTGGCCTAGCTGATCTTTCTGTTCGGAGCTCATGAGCAGTTCCGATGGCGAAACACGCGCGAGTTCGTCGAAAAGAGATCGTCGATCTTGCAGTTCGGTAAGCCGGAACTCACCTGTGGTCAGGTCTGTGTAAGCAAAACCAAATATGCCGCCGTCAGCGTAAAGCGCGCCCAGATAGTTGGCGCGTTTCGCTTCGAGCAGGTCGAAGTCGCTAACCGTGCCCGCGCTGATGATCTGAGTGATGTCGCGGGAAACAATTTTTCCCGGTTGCGGCTCGCTTGTCTGATCGCAGATCGCCACGCGCCGGCCCGCCTTGATCAACTTTGCGATGTAAGTTTGCGCGGCATGATATGGCATGCCGCACATTGGCACACCGTTGCGCTTGGTTAGGGCGACATTCAGCAAGACCGAGGCTTCCCTTGCGTCTTCAAAGAAGAGTTCATAGAAATCGCCGAGCCTGAACAATAAAAGCGTATCGGCCGGGATGCTGCCTCGGAGCCGCCGGTACTGCTGCATCATTGGGGTGAGCGCGTCCCGCATTATTTCAGAATTAAATCAGGCCGCGCGAATTGCGAGTTTGAATTGGCGCAAAGCGTTTCAATTCCACCGCGGTATTCATGACCGGAAATCGGCCTTGCGATGGCGATGTCTAAATTTTTTGAATCCAACCACCGCTTGAGGCGCATCTCATCCAAAAACCAAGCCATGCAGCAGATGATTACAACCTCACTTACTTCGAATCAGCCGGCGCAAGCATTAGCTACAAACGGATCGACTCCTTTGATTTGTCTGACCGATCTTAGCAAGATTTTCGTTACCGACGAAGTGGAGACACACGCGGTGTCCGGAGTTCATCTCGACGTCCGCGACGGCGAGTACGTTTCCATTGCTGGGCCGTCAGGCTGCGGCAAAACGACCTTGTTGTCGATCTTAGGACTGCTCGATACACCTTCGGACGGGAGTTACATGCTAAAAGGCACAGAAGTCGCAAACCTGTCGTTCGCCGATCGGGCGCGCATTCGGAATCGGGAGATCGGTTTCATTTTCCAAAGTTTTAATTTGATCGGCGATTTGACCGTTTACGAAAACGTCGAGCTGCCGCTGACATATCGCGGATTAGGCGCAAATGAGCGCAAGTCTGCTGTCATGGGAGCGCTCGAGCGCGTTGGCATGGTTCACCGCGCCAGGCACTTGCCCAGCCAGCTTTCCGGGGGACAGCAGCAACGCGTCGCCGTTGCCCGGGCACTTGCCGGCAAACCGGCGATTCTGCTTGCGGACGAACCAACCGGAAACCTCGACTCGCGCAACGGTGAAGCGGTCATGGATCTGTTAAAAGAGCTGCACGCCGGTGGCGCAACGATTTGCATGGTTACGCACGACGAACGTTTCGCCAGGCACGCTGAGCGCGCCGTGCATTTGCTTGATGGCCAAATCGTGGAGGATCGACTCGCAGCCTGAGTAGGGTCGGCAACAGAGGTTAACAAACATGAATGATTTTCGATTCGCGCTGCGGCAGCTTTGTAAATCGCCGGGATTCACTTCTCTGGCGATTATGACCTTGGCGCTCGGCATCGGCGTTAACTCGGCTATTTTCGCGCTCGTCAACGGCGTCGTGTTGCGGCCGATGGTTCCGCTGCGGCCAGCCGAAGTGGTAAACATTTTCACCGCGCGCCAAAACACGAACCACGATTATCGCCAATTCTCGCACACGGAATATCGGGAGTTGCGTGAGAACAGCGGCGATCTATTTGCCGATCTTGCCGCGCTTGAGTTCGCCGTCGCCGGAATCGGTCGCGATCACGAGATGCGGCGAAGCTTCGCCTTTCTGACTTCGGAAAATTTCTTCTCGCTCATGGGCGTGCAGCCGGCGCACGGCCGCTTTTATACCGCTGAGGAATGCCGGCCGAACGCTAATGTTCCGGTGGTGGTCGCCAGTTATGCGTTTTGGAAACGGATGGGCGGCCGGAACGACTTCGTTGGGAGCAATCTCCAGATTAATGGACAACCGTACACCGTGATCGGTATCACGCCGGATGGATTTAGCGGGGTGAGCGCCCTGGTCGCACCCGATATATGGTTGCCGCTCGGCGTTCATTCGCATCTCGGCTCGGCGTTCGCCGACTCGGAAAGTCTGCATGATCTGGCGGAGCCAAAAAATTACGCACTTAATCTAACAGGGCGTCTGCGACGGGGCCTCACGATTGAGGCAGCAAAGGCGCGTTTGCCGGCGCTCACTCAGCGATTCAACGCTATTCAGCCGTCTAACGCAGAAGGCGCGCGAGATCTGCAGCTTCACAAACCGTCGCGATTCAGCATCAGCACCTCACCTGAAGATGATGGCCCCGTCACTCTTATCGGCACGCTGCTGATGGGAATGGCCGGTGCAGTCCTGCTTATCGCCAGCTTGAATCTTGCGAACATGCTACTCGCCCGAGGCACCGCACGCTCCAAAGAAATCGCGCTGCGTCTGGCGGTTGGCGCGTCGCGTTGGCGCATCGTGCGCCAGTTACTCTGCGAAGGTTTGCTGCTTGCGATCTGCGGCGGCCTGGTCGGACTTGTCGTCAGTGCTTGGTGCAACGATCTGCTGCTGCACTCGCTCGCGCGTCTGCTCGGATCCATGAATTTTTCCTTCGTCGTCAAATTGCGACCCGACGCAACCGTCCTGGGAGTTACGTTCCTGTTCTGCCTCCTCGCGACCCTGCTTTTCAGCCTTGGCCCCGCGCTAAAGGCGACAAAGGCCGATCTTGTCAATGATTTGAAACAGCAAATCGGCGAGCCCGCACGCATCGGTCGATTCAATCGGTTCTTTGCGGCTCGTCACATTTCGGTCATGGCGCAGATTGCGCTTTCGTTCATGCTGTTGTTCAGCGCCGGATTATTTTTCCGTGGCGCCCTTAAAGCGAGCGGGCTTAACCCCGGCTTTGTTGCCGCGGGCGATTTGGTTACCGAGATGGACTTCTCTCTGATCAAGAAAGATCCCGCTGAAGCGCGTCGTCTGATGTTCGAGGCTGCGAGCCGGGCGCGCGATCTTCCAGGTGTGCGGACTGCAGCGCTTGGAACCATGTTGCCTTATGGCAACTTCACAAACACGCGACGGATCATGTCAATGCGTGAAGCTCTACCGACCGACCCGAAGGCGCCCGATCCCGGCGCGGGCGCGCTCTTCACTGCGACGACACCGGGTTACTTCGACGCAATCGGTGTAAAGCTTCTGCGCGGCCGCGACTTCACCCAAGCCGAAGCTGAAAACAAAGATACGCCGCGCGTCGCGATCATTGACGACGCGATGGCAAAGAAGATTTTTCCGAATACGGAAGCAGTAGGTCAACACATTCGTTACACCCTGCCGCCGAAAGACGGCTCGCCTAACGACTTGCTCGTGGTCGGGGTGGTCAGTAGCCATCGTCACGACGTGCAAAACGACACGCTCAATCAGCGACTGTTTGTGCCGCTCGCGCAAGGTTACAACGGCAACGTTTATCTCCATGTGCGGCTTGCCACAAAAGATCGACGTGCTGTCGCTGCGTTCATTCCCACTATGCGGCAAACGTTGCGCAGCATCGATCCCGACCTGCCAATTCTAAGCATTGCGCCTTTTGTTGATCTTACTGAAAAGAGCGTTGGCCTCTGGATCGTGCGTCTGGGCGCGTTGCTCTTCGGGGTGTTTGGCGGGATCGCGTTGCTACTCGCCGTTGTCGGCGTGTATGGCGTAAAGGCATACGCGGTTGCCTGCCGGACACGCGAGATTGGCATTCGGATGGCGCTGGGCGCGCATCGCCGTGACATTTTCGCCTTGATCATGCGCCAGGGCGCAATCCAAACTGCGCTCGCGGTGACGATCGGTCTTCTGTTTTCATTGGCCGCTGGCCGCGTCCTCGCTCAGATTCTTTATCAGGTTAGTCCGAGCGATCCATTTGCCTTAGTCATATCCGGTGCCCTGCTGGCCGCAGCGGCGATGCTTGCCTGTTTTTTCCCTGCGCGACGCGCCACACATGTCGAGCCGCTCAAAGCGTTACGCACCGAATGACGCAATCCAAGCCGGCGCAGCAACTTGTTCCTTCTGACTTTGTTTGCGTTTTTGTTGCACCTGCGGCGCTGACCAACCCGGTGGTTGGCTTCAGCCATTGGTTAGATCGTCTTGATCGCCCACATGACGACAAGGAGTCCAGTAATTCCACCCCTGATAACGCCGCTCGGGATCACATATGGCGCGTCGCCCGATTTCGGACCGCCTTTCGCGAGATAAACCACAAGAGCAAAGGCGAATCCATAGAACGCGCCGGTGACCATCGCATACCACCATCGTGTACTCGCACTTACCGAAAACGCTGTAAGTAGGGCAACCAGTACGCCTCCCAACGCGGCCGCACAGAGGATTTGCCATTTGTATGGCTCCCTTGGTTCAAAAAAAATAGTCGCGCCCTCCAGGGCACCGAGCACCGCACCGATCATTACAACGGTAGGCAAACTAATTACTCCAGCATCGGCTATCATGGCTTCAGACAACTGACAAAATACGCGAAGCCACGCACTCTAACGAGAAAGAGATAAGTCAGGGCAGCGTGTCGTGGCAAGCACGCTGCCGACGGGTCGCAGTGGAGCGCTAATGTGACGGAGTCGGGCGAGGCAGCGGCGTGGGTCGAGACCTTGGAGTCGGGCTAGGTCTTGGTGTTGGAGGCGGTGTTGGGGTGCCAAATGGCGGTGTTGGAGTAGGCCTTCCGCTCGGCATCGCCGTTGGGGGTTGGGGTCGGACTTGGGTTGGGCCGAAATGTACTGTGTGACAAACATCCCCTGGTCGGTGCCAAGTGGTCCAACGAACATCAGGTCCTGATTATAAATTCGTGCTGTTTCCGTCCAGCTGCCAACAACCAGGCTATCCGCTTCAGTGAGGAAAAGGTCGCTTGCGTAATTAAGATCAGCTCCGGTCTCAATTTCGCCGCTCGAAGACACTGGTATGAGCAGAATCTTTAATTGTGACTGTTGGGTATGAACGCCATGCCGCAATGCGAGCATTTCCGAATTTCAGGTTGAGTCATCATTTTAGCTCCCCTCTAGCGGGACGCTCCTGTTGTGCCTCGATATTCCGCGATGTGCAGCCGGTGTTCCTGAGTCAAGAGCAAGCGACCGTTTTGAGCCAGACATCATCGCGTCCGTATCGGGATAAAATGACCAGCTAATCATCTTCTCGATGGGTACTAGTCTTTGCTCCGTCGGCTCGCCTGAACCCCACTCGAACAGTTGCACGAGATACCAGCCAGAGTGCGGTTCTGCGATCACCGCGCCCTGCCATTCAACTCTGTTAGTCTCGTTTGCGCTGCGGAAGTATTTTCCAATAAGCTTTTCTGTTTTCGCTTCCACTTCGGGTTTCATCTCACCAAATTTCAACCCCGCAATGTGCCAACGTTCCGTAAAACGCATGTTTTCTCGTTGTCATTTTATTTCTCCTTATGTTCTTAACATAACCTTTGTGGAGATCAGCAGTTTTCGAGCCAGAGTTAGAAGTGCGACTCATGGCAATTAGCTGGTGTTGAGGGGAAACATGGCAATGAATTTATTTTCCAAGACCATCAGTTGCTGGCGAAGCTTTTTGTAAAACTGTCAAGAAGCCCGACGAAAAGAATTGTTCTTGAACGAGGTGTAAAAAAACTGCGAATGCCAAAATCCAATCTTGCGATTTACCCGAGGCTGAGTAGACGGCCCGAACTAACTCTTTGCGAAGACGCCCAGGAGCGGCCGACGTGATGGTATCTTTGAGCGAAAATCGCTAGCGAAACCGTTCTCAGTACGGATCTCGACGTGGCCAGCTGCGCTCTTGGCGCCATAGACCAACACAGATCCGACAGGTGCTTCATAGGGATTCGAGACGGGGAGTTTTTTGAACCCGTAATTGTTCACGAGCTCTTGGCCGGCTTGTTTGGCCAGCGTTGTCTGCGGCCGGGACTTCACCACGCCTGCAGCAACCAGCGCGTCCTTCACAAAATGCCAGCACTTGGAAAGCGAGTGGGCACGGGCGCGTTCCTCGGCAATGGTGGCCGCCCGACGGAGTTTAGGGTCGATGTTTGTGTCGCTCTTCGCAAACGGCTGAACGATCTTCTTTGGATAATATTTATCCACGACTTGAGCGGACTGCTTTTTGCCAGAAGCATCGGTGTAAACAGACTTCGGGCTTGGCGCCGAGAACACCAAAGCCAGCGCCGGGCGAGGACAAAACGCCAGGCATCCCGAAATCGTGAAGGTAATGGTGAGAAGTTTTCGCATGAAGCGGCGTGCTGTCGGGCATATTGGCCAGGCTCGTAACTGATTTTCCTTTTTTGTTTTCATTCCTTTTGTTAAGGGGGGTGAATTGTTTGGCCTTCCGTGAGTTCTCGTCATTGACAACTCATTTCAGGCCGCTTATGGTATGCGTCTGATTATACGCATCTATGGCGCATGTCAAGCCGCGACTTTCGTATAAAAAACTGCCAATGGCAAAATCCAAAAAGAACAAGAACAAACCGAAGCTCAACCTGACGGTGCGTGAGGAGCAACGGAACAAACTGGAACAAATGGCATCTTTAGAGAACCGTTCCGTCTCCAATCTTATCGAGATCATGGCCGATGAACGTTGGGAGCGATTGGCCGAGCAGCAGGGCGTTGCTTACGCTAAAACCGTCGCACAGGCGATGAAGCTTAAAGTTGACATGGGCAATCCAGCAGACCGCGAGAAATTGCGCCGGGCGTTCTCGATCTCGTCGCCGAGAGAAAAATGCCAAAGTAAAAACGGGATAGTTGAATTTCTCTCATAGTTGAAACTTTCCGGCTAGCATTTTGCCAAAGTGGGCTTGCTCTCCGATGACAGCGTTGAATGGCTAATGGCACAATGGGTGGGTAGCGCGGTGTGCGATTCCCCACGAATCGGCGGTTTCACGAAAAATTTAACTTTTTCGAGAACTCTGTCTCATCACTTCCGGAGAAGGAGATGAACCCGGTGCCAATGGTCGCCTCGGTCCTGGCGCATTAGCCGCATAAAAAGGCGCATGCCGCTGAACCCGGTACGCGGGCTGGATTGGTGCGCCACCCTCGACAGTTGCGAACCGGGCGCGCCCGACGGAGATGCCCATTCAGATCAAGAACGAGATCCAGCTCGAAATCGCCCATGTCCTGTTCATCGACATCGTTGGCTACTCGAAGCTTTCGATTAACGACCAGCACGCGGCGGTTGAGGAACTGAACCGGATTGTTCGCGCCTCCGAACAGTTTCAACGAGCCGAAGCTGCGAGCCGTTTGACTCGGATCCCAACCGGCGACGGGATGGCGCTGGCATTTTATACAAGTCCGGAAGCGCCTGTGCAATGCGCGGTGGAGATCAGCCGCGCGCTCAAGGAACATCCGCGTCTACAACTTCGGATGGGAATCCACAGCGGGCCAGTTGGCGGGATGGTCGATGTAAACGAAGGCGCCAATCTCGCGGGCGCTGGGCTCAACATTGCGCAGCGAGTGATGGATTGCGGTGATGCCGGGCACATTCTTCTCTCCAAACACGTCGCCGAAGATCTTGAAGAATACCACAGGTGGCGACCGCTCTTGCACGATCTTGGTTCGTGCGAAGTGAAGCATGGCGTGCGGGTCTCGGTCGTGAACCTCTATGACGATCAATTTGGCAGTGCGAAGCTGCCGCAGAGGTTTGAGACCCTGCAAAAACGCCGGACCCGTCTGCGCTGGGCCGGGACGGCGGCAGCGTTGCTTGCGCTCGCGATAGTCGTTGCTGGGATCGCAACCTTTTCCCGTTATCGCGTCCGATCGACCTTGGCTGCGCCAGCTGCGCCGGAAAAAAGCATCGCGGTACTTCCGTTCGAAAACCGGAGCGATGATAAAGCCAACGCTTACTTTGCCGACGGCATTCAGGACGAGATTCTGACCCGCTTATCCAAGATCGCTGATCTGAAGGTGATCTCGCGCACATCGACTCAGCATTACAAAAGCGCGCCGCAAAACCTGTCCGAGATCGCCAGGCAACTTGGGGTCGCCCACATTCTGGAAGGAAGCGTGCAGCAGAGCGGCGACACCGTGCGCGTGAACGTGCAGTTGATCAAGGCAGCCAATGATTCCCATCTTTGGGCCGATACGTTTGATCGCAAACTGACCGACATCTTTTCAGTTGAGAGCGAGGTGGCCAAAGCCATCGCCGACCAATTGGGGGCGAAACTCAGCGGTCGGGAAGAGCAGGTTATCGCCGCCAAACCGACCGACAATCCTGAAGCTTACGATGCCTACCTGCGTGGGCTGGCTTATACACTGAAAGCTGCCGACACAACCACCAACGCCCTTGCCGCGCAGAAATATCTCAGAGAAGCGGTGCGCTTGGACCCGAAGTTCGCGCTTGCTTGGGCGCTGCTGTCATACGTTGATGCGGCCAGCTACCGCAACCAGGCTCTTCAACCAACGATCACCCTCCGTGAAGAGGCGCGGCAGGCAGCCGAAACTGGCGCTCACTCTTCAACCCAATCTCGGCGAGGCACTGCATGCCAAGGGATATTACCACTACGCCTGCCTAAAGGATTACGACACCGCGGTGCGTTACTTTGAACAGGCACGCCAGCTTCTGCCAAATAGCAGCCGGATTCTTGAATCGCTGGCCTATTTAGAGCGGAGACGAGGCCAGTGGGACCGGAGCGAGTCATACTTCGACGAAGCCGAGCAGCTCGACCCGCGCAACCCTCACCTACTCACTCAGCACGCGGCTACCTATCTCCAGCATCGTCGTTTACCCGAAGCACTGCGAAAGATTGATCAGGTTCTCGATATTACGCCGGACGACTTCGATACCATCGGGAACAAGGCGAGTATTACACAAGCCGAGGGCGACCTGCCGCGCGCTGCTGCGCTCCTCGCTCCGCTCGGCCCGGGTGCCGACTCCAGCGTGTTAGAAACACAAGTTTACCAAGCGATCCTGGAGCGCCGCTCTGCACCGGTCATTCCTCGACTAAAGGAAATACTCGCCAAGCCCGATCCAGCGTTGGGTTATGCCAATGGCGATCTGCGCTTTTTTTTAGGCTGGGCGCAGGAAGTCGCCGGCGACCATGCCGCCGCCCAGGGAAGTTGGCGACAAGCGCGCAGCGAACTGGAACCTTTCCTCAAAGAACAGCCGGAAAATTATTACCTCATTGGAGATCTCGCGCTCGTCAATATGGGTCTCGGTGACAAAGCCGCCGCGTTAGCTTTGTCGGAACGGGCCATGGCCGCGAATCCGATCGAGAAAGACCCCTTGACTGGTCCTTGGTCGCTCGAGATCCTCGCTCGGGTGGCGGCGCGCATGGGAGAGCCCGACCGCGCCATCGCCGCTTTACAGAAACTACTCTCGATCTCGTACGCGGGCTTCTCTGGGGGCCTCCGCTCACTCCTGCGCTGCTCCGGCTCGATCCGATGTTCGATCCACTCCGGAGTGACCCGCGTTTTCAGAAACTCGCCGCGTCGCCCGCGCCGAAATGAACATGCCCGCCGAAGTTAAGAACGAGATCCAGCTCGAAATCGCCCATGTCCTATTCATCGACATCGTTGGCTACTCGAAACTTTCGATTAGCGACCAGCACGCGGCGATTGAGGAGCTAAACCAGGTTGTTCGCGCCTCCGAGCAATTTCGACGAGCCGAATCCGCAGGTCGCTTAATCAAAATTCCAACGGGCGACGGCATCGCGTTGGTCTTCTACACAAGTCCGGAGGCCCCTGCGCCTTTGCGGCCGAAATCAGCCGCGTGCTCAAGGAACGTCCGCGCTTGCAGCTTCGGATGGGAATCCACAGCGGACCAGTTAGCGGCGTGGTCGATGTAAATGAAAGGGCCAATCTTGCGGGTGCTGGCCTCAACATGGCGCAGCGAGTGATGGATTGCGGCGACGCCGGGCACATTCTTCTCTCCAAACACGTCGCTGAAGATCTGGAAGAATACCAGAAGTGGCGACCGTTCCTGCACGATCTTTGTTCGTGCGAAGTGAAACATGGCGGCGCGTCTCGGTCGTGAACCTCTATGATGATCACTTCGGTAATGCGAATCTGCCGCGGAGATTTGAGACGGCGCAGAAACGCCGGGCCCGCCTGCGCTGGGCGGAAGTGGCCATTGCGCTGCTGGTGCTTGCCGCGATTATTGCTGCCTTCGTCTGGCTTCTGCGGAGACCGGCGCGCTCTGCCATAACGATTGTGGAAAAAAGCATCGCCGTGCTTCCATTTGAAAATCTGAGCCGCGATCCCGACAACGCTTACTTTGCCGGGGGCATTCAGGACGAGATTCTGACCCGCTTATCCAAGATCGCGGATTTGAAGGTGATCTCGCGCACATCGACTCAGCATTACAAAAGCGCGCCGGAAAACCTGTCTGAGATCGCCAGGCAACTTGGCGTCGCGCACATCCTGGAAGGAAGCGTGCAGAAGAGCGGCGACGCCGTGCGCGTGAACGTGCAGTTAATCAAAGCGGCTAATGATTCCCATCTTTGGGCCGACACATTTGATCGAAAACTGACCGACATCTTCTCGGTCGAAAGTGAGGTGGCCAAAGCTGTCGCCGACCAATTGCGAGCAAAACTCACCGGTCAGGAAGAGCAAGTCATCGCCGCCAAACCAACGGACAATCCTGAGGCTTACGACGCATACCTGCGAGGTCTGGCTTATACACTGAAAACTGGCAACACTCCCGCCAACCTCCTTGGCGCGCGGAAATATCTCAGAGAAGCGGTGAGATTGGACCCGAAGTTCGCCCTTAGTTGGGCGCTGCTCTCAAACGTGGAAGCGCGGGGCTACCTCACACAGACTCTTCAATCAACGGTCGCCCTGCGTGAAGAGGCGCGGCAGGCAGCCGAAACCGCGCTCACTCTTCAGCCCAACCTCGGTGAGGCCATATTGGCCAAGGGCTATTACCACTACGCCTGCCTGAAGGATTACGACACCGCGGTGCGTTACTTTGAGCAAGCACGTAAGCTCCTGCCCAATAGCAGCCGGATTCCCGAACAGCTGGCCTATGTCACACGGAGACGAGGCCAGTGGGACCAGAGCGAGAGTTACTTCAACGAAGCCGAGCGGCTCGACCCCCGCAACGTTACCCTGCTTACCCAGCACGCGCTTTCCTATGTGGACCTTCGTCGTTTCCCCGAAGCGCTGCGGAAGTTTGATCAGGTTCTCAATATCACACCGGATGACGTGGATAGCCTGGCGACAAAGGCGGGTATCGCACAAGCCGAGGGCGACCTGCCGCGGGCCTCGGCGCTCCTCGCTCCCCTGCACCCGACCGCCGTCGACCCGGGCGTTGGAAACACAAGTTTACCAAGCGATCCTGGAGCGTCAGCCCTGCACCAATCATCCCTCGGTTAAAAGAGATACTAGCGAAGCCTGATCCAGCGATGGGTTACTATCAATGGCGAACTGCGCTTTTATTTAGGCTGGGCGCAAGAAGTCGCCGGCGATCATTCCGAGGCCCAGGAAAGTTGGAAACAGGCGCGCAGCGAACTGGAATCTTTCCTCAAGGACCAGCCGGAAAATTATGGCCTTATTGGAGATCTCGCGCTGACTAATATGGGCCTCGGCGACAAAGCCGCCGCATTGGCTCTGACCGAACGGACCATGGCCGTGAACCCGATCGAGAAAGACGCGATAAATGGTCCCTTTTCGATCGAGATCCTGGCCCGGGTAGCGGTGCGAACGGGTGAACCCGATCGTGCCATTGCCGCTTTACAGAAAATACTCTCGATACCCTACGGTGGCGCGTTTGGTTCAAACATGCCGCTCACTCCTGCGTTGCTCCGGCTCGATCCAATGTTCGATCCGCTACGGAATGATCCGCGCTTCCAGAAACTCGTCGCCTCGCCCACGCCGAAAAAACCGTAAAGCTCAACCACGTTGTTCTACGAAAAGGAGCCACGCTCGACGTAAGATGAAGAACTGGGAAATAATCACTGACAATCTCAGCAAAGCCGGATGGAGTTGGGGCTGTGTCTCAGCCGTGGATTCTAACGGACGAACGATTTTCGTTGCTGACGCACATCGCGACAACGGAAAGCGTTTCGTTGTGCGGGCGGATGAAAAGCTGACTGCGTTATTGGAACTAGAATCGGCAGTTGAGCCGTTCAGTGCTTCTTCCTTTTTGTAAGAGTGAATGGAACAGTTTTACCGGCGGTGGTATAACTGCCCTTGACAGTGGACCTAGGATCGCCAAACGGATCTATCTCTAACAAAACCTCTTTTTTTGCGCCCTTTACGGGAGCAAATCGCATCTTGCCCGTTCCCATCTCTCCATCTCTGCCCGACAGATAAAACTTTGTTGTTTTCCCACTGGCAGATTCGGTGATTTTGACATTGCTGGCCTCCACATGGTCGAGGCCGAACTCAAAGACGATTCTCAGGCGAGCCGTCTTCCCCTTGTAGAAGACGGTGCCGTAGGCTTTTGGCTCAGCGGAGGCGAAGGGAACGACCAAGCGAACGGCGATAAGCGCCACAGCGACAGTCAACCTTCGATAGTTCATAAAACGAGCCACAAGCTCAGCCGCCCGGTAAGCGCAATCAATCTTTGAAATCGCGTGCCTGCTCGTGCGTCTCAATCACGCTGCCAGCTTCATCGTAGACGCGAATCACAGCGCGATGTGAGCGGCTGCATCCTGCATACCATTCAGGCGTTGGATAATGTTTTTTGATTGACAAAGTCGAGAATTTTGGGTTGAAGTTGTTTGGCAGCGGCTGCGAGCACTCGATGGTGTCGGAGAGGCGGTATTGAAGTGGGCCGTGCTGAAGAAGTGGACACCGCGCCAGGGAAGTCCCCGTAACCTTGGCCTCGCAGTCGCTCAACTATCAGTGCCGATTGGAATCCTAAGTGCGTTTGGCTCGCCGTGCCACAGCCGACCGAATGGCAGCGCATCGGAAATCAGATCGACTCCGCGTCAAAAGACGTTGACAGAAACGGCACAGCTTGGCCAAGATGACGTCCCGTTTGAAATCGTATGAAAATGCTCGCCAAACGAATCGAACGCGAGCTGGAAATGGAAACCGCGAGGATTGGGCATTGCGCGATTTACGAGGATCAATTACAACGCATCTGGCCGCTTGATGAGGAAAATCGGAGAGCAAAGATCGCGCAGTTTGCGAACGAATACGGATTTATTTTGAGTTTCTATAAGCAGGGGTTGTGCGCCATTTTTGAAAAAGAGCCGCAGCGCAAACGTCGAACGTGACGCCAGTAGAAGCTTTCACCAGTCCTTGAACTCGCCCGCGTGCTCGCGTGTTTCAATCAAATTGCCAGCTTCATCATAAACGTGAATCACAGCATCGTGTGAATGGCTGAAATAGGCTAAGCGGAGAATAAGCGGTCCAACTGTCCGTTGATCACGTCCCGGATTTTGTCTTCGGAGATAAACGTTGTAACTAGTCCTGGCAGGTCGGAGTCAATGACTATAGAGTCGTTGTTTACGCGGATGATACCCGAAATCGTCGTGGCAATGAAGCCCTTTTTGGCCGCGAAAGAGAAGTGCATTGCGTCGTCGGACCAGCTCTTGAAGGGTTCTTTAATAGTGACGCCGCCGGGAAACTGGCGATGCATTAAGTCGCCAAGAAAGGTGTCGATCTTGTGAATTGCTTCGTCTTTGCCGACGTTATGACTTCGTTCGATGTGCATAGCTTCATCGCCTAGTTAGTCCGTCGGTCGTGCTTCGCCCCGAGTGCGCTTTCATGATATCGACGAGCTCGCCCGCCGCTTGCGCCGCGCCGTTCGGACACCAACAACTTCGTAAAGCGCATATTTGCCAGTCTTACCAGGAAGTCTCACGCTGACGGCTTTTCCCACGCGAACCTGGCCCTGAACTGCGCCGAGCACAGCCTCAGATACTAGCAACTCGGTTCCGGCTTTTTTATTGGCGCGCTCAACTCGATTTGCGATGTTCACCGAATCTCCAATGGCAGTGACTCGCTGTTGCAGTCCACCACCCACCGTGCCCACGACTGCGTCGCCAAAGTGCACTCCAATCCCAATTCTAAAAGAGCGTTGGAACAATCTCTTTACATACGGCTGTAGATCCTCTTTTACGGAGCGGAGCATATCAAGGCCAGCCAGCACCCCTTGGAGGGGCGCACATTCTGATGGCTCAACTCCAAAGAGCGCCATTAATCCATCGCCGGTGTAACAGGCTACATGCCCGCCGTTATCCATGACAGCTCTTTCCATGTGATGATAGAAGCGCCTGAGAACATGAATCACATCGAAGGGAGGAACCGATTCTGCAAAGCTCGTGGAACGACGTATATCGACAAAGAGAATGGCGATCTGCCGTTCTTGACCCACTGATCCATGAGTTGTTGTCTCCTTTCTTTGGTCGGTAAGTCCGGCGTCTTTTGCGTCCAGGATGAGCCGTCGCAGTGTCACGTCCCCTGCTATAGTGGTCTGGCACGCTAGACGGACTCTTTCACTGAAGTGTAGTTGCGCAGCAAGCGCCTGTTCTTTCTCGTTGCGCGGACAACAGAACTCTAAACCATTGACCACGACCACACGACAGGTCGAACATCGCGCGTTCCCACGGCATTCATTCGTAAGAGGAATACCTGCTCGGAGAGATGCGGAGAGAACACTCTCTAGATCCGAAGCCTCAACGTATCGCTGGTCGGGCAAGAACAATATGCGCGGCATAGCTCGACGCTAAAATCCAATGCTCCTTCCCATCGAGCGAAAATGGGCAGGCCGGAAAAGCTGCTTTGAAGTGATGTGACACATTCGGCATCCGGCAATAAAGGATTGTAGCGCGATTCCTGTGAAACGGGGAAGGCTTTGACGGTTTGCCTTCCCTCGTGTAACAGCGGAGAGCACCTCGGTGGCCGGACCCCCGTATGATTTTTTAACCGAAACTCGGCGGGTCGGGAAACTTGATGATTTTCGGCGCGCGCCGACCACATTTTCGCATCGCCGTATATCAGCGGACGTGTTGTCAGTTCCGTGATCAGTTGGCAATTTTGAGGGGGTGTTTTACCTATGAAAATGGAGGCGAGGGGAGTTGAACCCCTGTCCTCGTCGCTATCCGCGCAAACATCTACATGTTTATCCGACGATAAATTCTGAGGAGCCAAGCCATGCGCCGGCACATTGCCGACTCCCGAGCGTCCACGAAATCGATTCACGAACCGACGCGGTCGCTCCGTCGATTCGCCAGCCTGCTGTCCACGTTTGCCGCCGTAGCAGGCGTTCAGCGTCAAACGTCGCGGTCAATTAAGCCGCGAGAGCGAGACCTTCGTTGTCTGCGTTTATTTTTTTGGTCCGGTTTTTAACGAGGCCAACGAACCATCCTCGACATGCCGTCTGCGCTTCCAACGATGAGTCGAAGCCAGTACGCCCCCATTTTTTGTGCTTGAACAAATACCTCTTTTTGAGGTCTTATGCAACAGGAGCGCAAGACTCGCAGAGTTGCGGCTCTAAAGAGTAATTCCCGGAATGGCGATTGAAATAACAGCTCGATCCTTGGCCGACCCGCAACAGGCGGATATGGCTCCCGGTGAAGCGATTCAGCCCACGGAACTTTCGGGACTTCCCGAGAAGTCTATGCCGCTTTCGCGATTTCTGCGGCGCTCCCTGCGGTGGACAAGACGAAATTTCAGTAGTCGCGCGAAGTTGCTTTCAGGCGGGGAGGTTATGGTTCTTTCAGCGCCAAAAAGCGGACGCACATGGATCCGGACATTTCTTTGCGCTTACTTATGCAAGCGACATGGCCTTGAGTTCACCCTGCAGCCCGGGATTTACGATCATCCGGGATTTCCGCGGGTAATATTTTCCCACGATCGTTTTGAGCACCGGACGAAGGGCAATCGCTGGGACCGCTTGCGCGGCAAATATCTCGTTCCGAGAAGAGAACTTCGAAAAGCCAAGATTATCCTGCTCGTGCGAGATCCCCGGGATTGTTTCGTCTCGCTCTATTTACAAATGACGCGGCGCGATCCCAGCGCCGACGCAGCATTGAAGCAAAAATCCGTCAGTGAGGTTCTGCGCGACAAAAGATTTGGAATCCGCGGCATTGTCCGGGCGATGAACGACTGGCTTAACGAATTTTCAAGTCGAAAGGATTTCACGATTGTCCGGTACGAGGCGCTACGCGCATCTCCAGCCGAACATTTTCGAGACCTGCTTGCCGTAGTCGGCGATACGACGCCGGATATGTCGGTTTTTCAAGAAGCGCTTGAGTTTTCTCGTTTCGAGAACATGCAAAAATTAGAAGCTGCCGGAGTTTTTGATTCAAAAATTCTGCATCCGGGTGACGTGCGTGATCCGGAGTCGTTCAAAGTGCGCCGCGGCAAAGTTGGAGGATATCGCGAGTATCTGTCTGCCGAGGATCAAGAATACGCTGCGCATGCATTGAGGGAACTCGATGCTCGATTCGGCTACAACTCCTGAAGCATAGCCGCGACTGTCGTCGAGCGTCGTGAGGTTGCTATTCTGCAAGGCCTCTCTCGCGCCTCTGACGGCATATTCCTGCTAAGAATCATTTCAGCGGACCTGTTTTTCCTCATCCATTAGAACGGGTCGGTGTCGGAGGCTGATTGCGGCACACCATCGGGCTCGCGGCACGCACTTAACGCGAGCGTTTGTGGCCGCGAAAAAATTCTGAAAAAAATGCTTGCGCTCTATTTCCTACTGAAGTAGTAGGGATACTAATTCATAGCAGTTGAGTAGACATTAGAACGGAAACGGAGGAATATGACTATGAAAAATATAGCGGGAATAATTTGTTTGGCATCGTTCTGCGCGGGCACCATTTGGGTGGAATATGAAGCAATATCGCGCTTCGGCGGTGCGTTCATTCTCATTGCCGGTGCGTCTGCATTGGCTGTGCTGTCAAGCGCACTGTTTCGCGCGCCAGAAGGGTATGAGGGCGCCAATGGACTGCATGTCAGGCCGGGTGATCGGCGATTCGGCCCCACTCGTCATGTCCGACTCTCTCAACGGCAATTGCGGCGAGAATGGACATAATACTGCGATCGACATCCGCGTACAGACATGAAGATTTCTAAACGGGGCGAATATGCGCTCCGAGCGCTTATCGATCTTGGCATCGCGTCCGAGCTCGGGTGGCCGATGCTGCAGATAAGCGAGCTGGCGTCAAAAGAAAGACTACCGATCAAATTCCTCGAGCACCACATGAACGTTAGAACACTACTGATCGCAGTTTTTGTTTTAGCGGCGAGCGCGGCAACAGTCGGATTTTGCTTACTGCTGAGCCTTATCGGTTTCGATGAGAATGTGTTCGAGTCAGGAAGCGCGGAATATGAAAGCGCCTTAGGGGCGCCGAATACGCCGTTCGGTTTATCGAAGCACGCTATACGGAGCACAAAGTCATGTTCATGAGAAAAAGTTCTCTCAATGGAACGAGCGCGCTCGACGTCGCCTTCCGAAATGAAAAAGCAGAGTCACTGCTAACCAGGCGGGAAGTTAAAATCGTAAATAAGTTAGGGCTGCATGCCCGACCCGCCGCAGAATTCGTCCGAGCGGCGAATGTTTTTCGCTCCGAAATTTGGATCATTAGAGGCGAAAAGCGTTTCTCCGCCAGAAGCATCATTGAAGTGCTAACCGCCAATCTCAATTGCGGAGACACAGCTATCATCGAAGCACGGGGACCGGATTCAGACAGAGCAATAGCGGGCCTTGCCAAGTTGGTGTCCGAATTTAGGGACGAAGACTCAAAATATGAATGGGCTCGATGTCCCTGTTTAGAAGAGGATTATTAGATCGGGGATCCATGCTAAACTGATCGCCAGGTCCGAACTCCAACTAATTAGCTCTTCGGGTGCCGAAAATTCGCCTCCAGCGACCTTCAAAAAAATGCTTGCATCCAAATTCCTAGTGAAGTAGTAGGGATATTCAAACTATATCAGCGTAATAGACATTAAACAAAAAGGAGCACGGCGAATATGAAAAACATAATGCGATTGACCTGTTTGACATTGTTCTGCTTGGGCGCGGCTTGGGCTGGATTTGAGATAACGTTGCACTTTGGAAGCGCGGTCATTTTCTTTTTCGCAGCGTTCGCTTTGGTCGCGCCATCAGGCGCGCTGTTCTGCGCGCCGGAAGGTTATGAGCGGCCCGACGGGTTTCATGTTTGTGCCCCTAACGGACGGTACGGTCTTCTGAGCCGTCTCCGCTTCTTCCAGAGGCAAGTACGGCGAGAATGGACGTGACGGTGCGAGTGACATCCGCGACGAGAGCACGACATGAAACTTTCTAAACGTGGCGAATACGCGCTCCGAGCTCTTATCGATCTCGGCATCGCGTCCGAACTCGGCTGGCCGATGCTTCAGACAAGTGAATTGGCCTCAAAAGAAAAACTACCAATCAAATTCTTGGAGCAAATTTTTACGCAGCTTAAAGCCGCCGGATACGTGAAAAGCAGGCGCGGGAAGTTCGGCGGTTACTCGCTGGCCCGCCCGATCAGCCAGATAAAGTTCGGCGCCGTCATTCGGTTAATCGACGGGCCGCTGGCACCGATCCGATGCGTCAGCGCCACATCCTACGCGCGCTGCTCTTGTCCCGATGAAGTTCACTGCGGCCTGCGAATGTTGATGTTCGATGTTCGAAACGCGATCACCGCGGTGCTCGATCGCTTCACTCTTGCAGATATCGTCGAGATCACGCTTCGCAAATATCGTCGCGATAAAGTCACGCCGCCTTTCCTTCATCGGTCGATCCCGCTCGCATCGATCCTGTCCAAAGAGGGCGAGCCGCCGATTCGTGGCAACAGCAAAGTGGAGGCATTGAAGCAACTTTCAGGGTCCCGCGGGAGCCAGTCACACAACGGTCGCGCGAAAGGCGCGGCAAAATAGGAGAAACATATGCTGATCAGAAACTGTTTTTTATGGGCCGCCGGCGTTGTCGTTTCATTGCTGTTGCTGGCCGCGATCCCACCGCTTGCTGCCGAGACCCCATCCAATGCCGACCGGCTGCAAAAGCTCGAACAGGCCGTTAGCCAGCTACAAAAACGCAACGCCGAACTTGAACAGGAGGTTTCGGGATTAAAGAAGCGCACGTCTTGGGCGCCTGTGGCTGGGGAAGGCAAAACCAAGAGGGAAGTCACTTACGATGGGAAGACCTATGTCGAAAAAAGCGTCCCCGTCGAGAAGTCGAGCGCGGACAAGTGGAAAATATCCACTTCTGTCACCGAGATGGAACTCTACGGCGACCTGCGACTCCGTTACGATTATAGGGCAGGCGAGACCAAAGGCACGGGCCCAGTGGCGTCGCCTGGCGCGGGCGTCGCAGGGACAAACGATTGGCAGGAGCGCGAGCGCGAGCGTTATCGTCTTCGCCTGGGGCTACGCGGAACGCTTCTGGATGACTGGTTCTTCGGTGTTCGGTTGGAAACCGCTAACGGCTCTCGCTCAACGAACGTGACCATTGCCGACGACACAGCCAGTAGCACGCCTGGTGGCGGCGGGCCATTCGAAAAAAACAGCGACACAATTTATGTCGGCCAGGCATATGGCGGCTACAAGGGTTTCCCTGGCTTTACATTTACTGCTGGCCGCATGCCCAACCCGCTCGTAATCGCGAACCGCCTGGTATGGGACCCAGACATCAATCCAGAAGGATTGGCTGAGCAATGGAAACACACATTTGTATTTGGCGCAGAACCTCCTCCTCCGCCGTCGTTCAGCAAGGATTCCAGTAAGGATGGCAAAGCCGTTGTGGCTACAAAGCCGCCGGAGCCGTTCCTGAAGCTCGATCTCTTTGCGAATTTCGGCCAATTCGTTTATGACGACACCAACCCTGAGAATCCGTTAGGTGCAAGAGCGACGACAACTGCCAACGGCGGCAACCAGCTAGTGCCGAATACAGACGCGTTCCTGCTCGCGTGGCAGGTAGGGGCGCGGTTTAATTTCCCGCACAATTTTTACTTTCAGCTCGCGCCGACGCTGTACAATTACACCGGAAACGGCGACACATTTAATGTCCACTACGTAGGCGGTGATCCTCGCCTAACGAACGCAGATTCGCTGGCGACGAACCAGACTGGCATCAACAGCCTGTTGGTGTTCGATATGCCAGTGGAATTCGGGTGGAAAGCGTGGGGAATACCGATGCGGATATTCGGCGACTTCGCGACCAATTTTGAAGGCGACGATCGCGCTGCCGCCGCAGGCCAACCGGGCCAAGGCAGCCAACGCTACGCGTATCAGGCTGGGCTCGGTATCGGGCAGTTGAAGAAGAAGAACGATTGGCAGATCGACCTTTGGTATCAACACACCGAGCAGTACGCGCTCGATCCGAACCTGATTGACGATGATATTTTCAATGCTCAAGAGAACATCCACGGGATTGTGGCTCAGGCGACATATAACCTGACGAGCGCTGTGAACTTCCGACTGACCTACGCCCATGGTTGGTGGTATAACCACAATCTCGGCACCGGCGGAAATCTCGGTACTATTACCATCGCAACCAATCCAACGAATGAATACAATTTGTTCCAAGCGGATTTGAACGTGAACTTCTAATCGTTAACGAAAACCCGCCGGGAGAGCGTCCCTCCGGCGGCCTTATGGAAGAATCTCCGCCTATCTGCCCTATCTACCTTAGCTGCAAGCGATCACCCGCTCGTGTTTCGCCGTGAAGGACCAATTGCATACTTAAGCGTCTCGCCTGGCGGTGCGGACTGTTTTGCCGGTTTGTGAGCCCGCTCTGACTATCGAAACCAACTATGAAAATAAAAATGACAGCGATCCTTGGAATGTTCCTGCTTTGTGCATCGTTTGTGGCTGCACAAGAGAAGACCACGATACGATTCGGGCATTTTCCAAACATCACTCATGCGCAGGGCGTAATTGCACACGCGCTCTCGCGGCAAGGCAAGGGCTGGTTTGAAAAACGGTTAGGCCCGAATGTCGAGATTCAATGGTTTACCTACAACGCCGGGCCGTCGGCAATGGAAGCGATCTTTGCAGGATCGCTTGACGTCACTTACGTCGGCCCCAGTCCCGCGCTCAACGCGTACTTCAAATCGAATGGGGAAGAAGTCCGCGTCATTTCCGGCGCAGCCAATGCAGGCGCGGCGCTAGTGGTGAAAGCTGATTCGCCCATTAAGACACCGGCGGATTTTCGCGGCAAAAAAATCGCTACACCACAACTCGGCAACACGCAGGACATTTCCTGCCGGGCGTGGTTGAAAGCACATGGATTCAAAATCACGCTAACGGGCGGCGACGTCCTGGTGATCCCCACAGCGAATCCGGACCAACTCGGACTCTTTCAAAGTGGCGGAGTTGATGCTGTTTGGACAGTCGAGCCGTGGGTGACCCGTCTCGAGCGCGATGCGAAAGCGCGCGTTTTTCTTGAAGACAAGGACACTATTACGACATGGCTTGTTTCCAGTGTGAAGTTCCTGCGTGACCGGCGCGATTTAGCGAAGAAAATCGCCGACGCGAACGTGGAATTAACGAAATGGATTCAGGAGAATGAAGCAGAAGCGCAGAAGTTATTGATCGAGGAATTGAAAGCGGAAACGCGGGCCGATTTTTCACCAGACGCCGTTGCGCAAGCGTGGAAAAGGATTCAGTTCACCAGTGAAGTATCGCGCGATTTGATTGCCAAGTCGGTGCAGGACGGAAAAGATGCGGGTTTCTTGAAAGGCTCGACAGACACGTCGAAGCTGATCGAAACTCCGTAAATGCACTTAACTGGCCGCCACCGTTCCTCAGCGACTGAGGAGCTCCAGATCATCCCGCCCTCGAAGGTCTCGGTCGAAGGCGTGTCCAAAAGTTTTCGCAGCGCTTCAGGAAATGTCCTGGCACTTGATCGCGTGAGCCTGAAAGTCGCCGAAGGCGAATTTGTATGTCTTGTCGGCGCTAGCGGCTGTGGCAAAACGACCTTGCTCAATATTATTGCCGGCCTGGAAAAAGCGGACAGCGGCGCGGTGCTGGCGGACGGAAAACCGGTGACTGGACCTGGCCGCGAGCGGCTCGTCATGTTTCAGGAACCGGCGCTCTTTCCCTGGCTGGACGTGTTTGGGAATGTGCTCTTCGGGCTTAAACTCAAACCGAACCTGACAAATAGAGACCGACGCGAAGTCGCCAAGTACTATCTGGAGCTCGTTGGTTTCAGCCGCTTTGAACATGCGAACATTCACGAGCTTTCCGGTGGAATGAAGCAGCGCGTCTCGTTGGCTCGCGCGCTTGCGCCGAATCCACGCGTGCTGCTAATGGATGAACCGTTCGCCGCGCTTGATGCCCTCACTCGCGAGCAGCTTTACGGCGACATTCAAGAGATTTGGGAAGCCCGTCGTAAAACAATAGTCTTTGTCACGCACAATGTTCGTGAAGCCGCATGTCTGGGCGATCGCGTTCTGCTCTTTTCGCCTCATCCCGGTCGCATCCAGGAGGAATTCACGATAGATCTGCCGCGACCGCGTGACATCAACAGCGTCGACCTCGCCGTTCATGCCACACAAATTACGAAGGCGCTCAAAAGCGTCGGTAAAGCTGAGGCTGTCGCTTCTAAATGAAACGGTTTCTCCTCGCGGCTGCGTTTTTCGCGGCCCTCGTTTTGGTTTGGGACGCGGCGTATCGCGCAAGGATTTGGTCGCCCGTTCTACTGCCGTCGCCATGGCAGGTGTGGCTCTATTTAAAAACATCCGCACTGGATGGGACCCTGGCAAAGGCAACCGTAGTCACCATGCGTCGCTTACTTATTGGTTACTTCATTGGACTGGTGGTTGGGCTTCCCCTGGGCCTGTTGACCGCGCGCTGGAAATTGTTTGGCGATACGATTGGAACCATGGCACTTGGACTGCAGACGTTGCCCAGTGTTTGCTGGGTGCCTCTGGCACTCTTGTGGTTTGGCCAGACAGAAGCAGCCATGCTTTTCGTCGTGGTGATGGGAACTCTCTGGTCGGTGATCATCGCAACCGAGACTGGCGTGCGCAATGTTCCGCCGATCTATCGCCGTGCTGCTTTGACCATGGGATCCAAGCGATTGCACATGTGGTTCAAAGTGATTCTGCCTGCCGCGCTTCCCTTCGTCGTTAGTGGCATGAAGCAAGGATGGGCTTTCGCCTGGCGCTCCCTGATGGCTGCTGAGATTTTCGTGACGATCCTGACTGGTTTTGGCCTTGGCCAGCTTCTCCATTACGGCCGCGAATTGAACGCCATGGAACAGGTTATCGGAATCATGATTGTGATTGTGGTAATTGGTTTGCTGGCCGACAAAATTTTCTTTTCGCCGATCGAAAGGTTTCTGCACCGGCGCTGGGGGACGAGCCAGGCATGAGACTCGGACACAAGAAAGCGCCCACTTCGGCGCAACGCGAGGTGCGCATCACCAACAAACTTGGTTTGCACGCGCGGCCTGCGGCACAGTTTGTCAAACGCGTACGGAGCTTTCGATCTGAAATCTGGGTAGTGAAGGCGGATAAGCGATATTCCGCCTCCAGTCTTATTGACGTTCTACGTGCTAACCTCGATTGCGGTGCGAGAGCTACCCTTGAAGCACACGGTGTCGACGCAGATGATGCTCTGGACGAGTTGGAGAAGTTACTCGCGGAGTTTCACGAGAACGAAACTGACTAGCGCAAGGGTCGGGCGACCAAAATTCCACTGTCGGAGCCGTAGCGATACAGATATTTCGAAAGCTCTGAGTCCACGACCACGCGGCCGTAATTGCTTGGCGAAGAAGCGTGCATGAAATGCAAGACGCCGTCGCTTGTGCGCAATGCGAGACCAACATGCGCGGTCGAATAACGTCCGCCATCGCGCGAAATGATTCCTATGATATCGCCGCTGCGGAGCTTTGATTCAATTTTTGCCACCTGGTTTTTTGGAATTTGATAGAGCGGCCGCGAGGAAACATTCGCTTCCATCCGTGCAAGAGGTCCGAGAAGCGAACTGTTCGCAGCGAGATAACGATAATGTCGCCAGCCGGCGCTCATTTCCCGCGCGGAATGTGGCACGCTGCTTCCACCTAGAGTGCGGGTCATGTCTTCTACAAGTCCCCTACGATCATTATCGTAAAGCCAGTCTTCCAGGTAATGCAGACGCGAAAGATAATCGCCGGTGCATTCACCGCCGCGGTATCGATCCACCTCGATGTAATGCAGCATCCGTTCCGGAGTCCAGTTCGATTCCGCCTCGTTCAGCATTCGGGCGAAACTGAGCGCGATCTCGAAAAAGGTCCAGCAATCCATCCCCTGAAAATTTACTGATGGCGACTCGATCCGGTTGTCGATCTCAAGAGTGAAATGCTTGTAACGTGTTCCTGCCAACGCCTGTCCTACTGCCGCGGTCCGTTCCCCAATTGGCAACGCTTTCCAATTCCCGGCTTTGGCCTTTGCGACCAGTCGATTGAACTGGTCTTGTCCTTTAAAGACAGTGCTGAACGGTAAGCGCGATTCAGACGCGAACGCGACTGAAAAAAGCAGAAACAGGGGAATAAAGACTTTCCAACTTCGCATAACGGCCACAACTCAACGCTGAATGGATAAAGTTACAAGGGTTGCAAAGTTAAAAACGTTGAAACGTTAAAGGCGCTCTCGCGGCGCCTGACCAAACTTGTAACTTTTTTAACTCTTTTAACTTCTCGACTGTCTCATATCCTTTAAGACTGTGCCAATTCGTTTCCCAAAAAAGAGCCGGAGAAACATTGTTCGCCAATCATCGGATAGCGCAACTGCCAAGCGTTCCACCCGGGTCCGTCTGCGTCCACGGCCCGACTGGCATAAGCGCAATTTTCTTACCAGCGTTCTGATTCCATCCCTTTTCATTAAACGGGCGGGTGATCAGGCACCGCGGCCTCCACAATTCCCAAAAATTCGCGAAGGCGAGATTTGTGTTACGTGGATTGGCCACGCGTCATTTCTTGTTCAGACCCACGAAGTTAATGTCTTGATCGATCCGAACTGGTCGAAGTGGCTCAAGGTGATCAAGCGTTTGAAGCAGCCGGGCTTCGAGATTCATCATTTGCCATCGATTGATTTCGTCTTGGTGACTCACGCTCATTTCGATCATCTCGACCGGCGGACGCTGCGCCGTGTAGCCGCCGATCAGCCGATCGTTGTGCCGATGGGCGTAGGTAACCTGGTACACGATCTCGGCTTCCGCATCGTGCACGAGCTCGATTACTGGCAAACAGTCGAGCTTGGCCCGCTCAAAATCTCGCTCACACCTTGTCATCACTGGGGCGCACGGTTTCTGGCGGATTTGCATCGCGACTTCGGTGGATTTGTCATCGCGGCAAACGGCCGCACGATTTTTCACTGCGGCGACAGCGCTTACTTTCCCGGCTTTAGAGAAATTGGCGATCGCTACGGGATAGAGATTGCGCTGCTTCCGATCGGTGCGTACGAAGCGCCAACAGGCCGCGAAGTTCACATGAATCCGGAGGAAGCGGTAAAGGCATTTCTTGAACTCGGCGCAACCACGTTGATCCCGATGCATTACGGAACTTTTCGCCTCGGCTTTGAGCCGCTGAATGAACCACCGCAACGTTTGCTCAAATCCGCACGCGAACATGGGATTGAAGACAAGCTCCTCGTGATGACCGAGGGGAAACCCGTCGTGTTATGAAGAAAACGCTCAACGTCCAACGCCGAACGCCCAACGCCGAAGTAAAACGCAGCAGAACACCGAAAGCCGAACGTCCAACTCTCAGCAGCGAATGGGATCTAGACGGATTTCGAGTTAACGAGTCAGCAACTTCCGAATACAGGGGAAGGAGGGACAGGCGTTATGATTATGAGGAGAGGTTGCTCGATTTTGCGGTAAATGTCATCGAGTTAACTGAGTCGCTGCCGAAGACGAGGGCTGGCAATCATATCGCAGGACAGCTTTTGCGCTGCGGGGCATCGCCGCTTTCCAATCACGGCGAAGTTGAGGCAACGGAATCGCGCAGGGATTTCCTCCACAAACTGCGTGTCTGTCTGAAAGAACTACGAGAAACGAAACGTTGGCTTCGCCTCGTTAGCCGGTTGAAAAGACTTGGTGAGCCGGCAAATCTCTCAGTGTGCCTAAACGAGATAGAGGAACTAATCAGAATTTTCGCGGCAAGTGTTAAGCCGGCAGAAAGGACCGCAAAACGATGAGTTGTTCTTCTGAATTTAGGATTGGGCGTTGGGCGTTGGGCGTTCGGCGTTTGCTGTCTTAAATGCCCGAGCCGCGCTCTACGCGTTCGGAAGTTCTTGGCGCTGTTTCGGTCGGCCTGCTTGTCGTATTCTTTTGCCTCATTCTTCTCTGGCACAATCCCCTTTTGTTTTGGAACGACGATTATGAATTGTCTATTCTGCCCGTGTTCGCGGACATGGCGCGCAGTTGGTCGCAAGGCCATTGGCCAATCCTGAGCCCCTATTCGTGGGTCTGCGGCAATCTCGCGGGGGAATTTCAGTACGGAGTGTTCTCGGTTTTTGTGAACGCAGTCATCGTCGCCGTTTGGCAATTCCCGTTCACATTTTCTCAGCAAGCGGCTGCTGTGTCCGTCGCGCATCTTTTTGCCCTGGCAATGGGCGCGTTTTTACTCGCGCGCGATCGCCAATTTTCAGTTCCGTTGTCGGTCTTTGTCGCGCTTGTCGCTTCTTTGAACGGTTGGATCATTTGTTGGGGCGCGACCGATTGGTTCGGCGCGCTTGGTGCCTTTACATGGCTGCCCTGGGCGTGGTGGGGCGCGGCGCGCGCACTCGATTCACAGCGAAGCAAATGGAGGTTCCTTTGGCCGGCGCCGTTTGTTTACCTCGTCGTGACCGGCGGATTTCCCTACACGGTTTTGATGCTACTCCTCTTGGTCGCATGGCTGGCAATTAGGTCAGTAGTCGAAACGCGAAAGATTTTGTCGATCGTGCCGATGCTCTTTGGCGTGGCGCTCGGCTTCGGGTTATCAGCTCCCGCGTGGCTAGCAATTCTCGACTTGGTTCAGGGTTCAGCGCGCGAATTGCAGCCGGCGGCAGCGCACTGGCAATGGCTAGTCCCTCTTGCGGCATTGCCCGGCTTGATCTTGCCATGCTGGACAGTCAATTGGGCCGAATTTTCCAGCCGTTACCTGCCACATACAGCAACTGAGCTGGCTTGCGGACTTGTCGCTCCGGCAGCGCTGATCGCCGGATTGGCGTGGCGCGGGCGTGTGCTCGTTAGGCAAATCAAGTGGGAGTTGGCCTTGCTTTTGTTAGTGCTCTTGCTCTCCATGATCCCGACAGCGGGGCTTTTTCGTTGGAGTTTTCGATGGTTACCTTTTTTTCATTTAGTCCTGGCGATTTGTGCCGCGGAGGCTTTGCGGCTACGGACTGGCTCACCGATCCCGGCTACAGCGGCGCTCGCCCTCACTGCTGTTACGGCTATTGCGATGCTAATCCTGCGTACGGCCGGCTCGCACGCTTTTCCGCTCACGTGGATCTTTCTCGGCGTCGCAGGATTTTGGTGTCTTTGGGAGATCCTGCTGCGCCATTCTGAATTTCAAAAATGGGCGCCCGTGGTGATCACGTTTTCAGCGTTAGTCGCGACATATCTCTACATCCCGACGAACTGCGGCGTTCCCAGGTACAATTTCTCTCAGGAACTGCTTAAACCTGCGCCACTCGATTCAGCGCGGCTTTATCTCTGCATTTATCCGTGGGCGGAACTTACCTATTGTGTATCAAATAAACCGCAGCCGGTCGGCGAAGTTCTGCGCCCGGGAAGTACACCGATGTGGGCAGGATTGCATTTTATCAACGGCTACAGCCCTATTCGGCCGGCTGGCGTGGCCCGGGAATTCGCGACCTCAATTCACGGTGAAATCAATCCCGGCGTCGGCAATTATTTGCTCAGCAACCAGGCCGGTAAAGATGGCGAACTTGCTTTGTTGGGCGTGGACGGAATTGTTGTTGCGGGAGAATTGGATATCACGCCACAGCCGACCTCCGAATGGGAAGCGGTTCTTACTACCGATGAAGGACGAGTTTTTCATCGGCTCGGCACTCCATTCGCGCGCGTGCGTTCGATAACTTCCATTGATTCGCGGCCTGGAGAGCAATTTGCCACGGCAACTGTCTCGCGAATCGATGATTCCCGAAATCGGGTGGACGTCGATGTCCATGTCCCCAACGGCGATCGTCCGGCTCTGATCACTTTTTCCAGGCCGTATTTTCGCGGATACGAAGCGCGGCTCGGCAATCGAAAACTAGCCGTCACGTCGTATCGCGGATTATTTCCAATTGTCGAAGTCCCAGCTGGCGCTCATGGACGCCTCGCTCTCATTTATCAACCAGCCTGGTTCATTTTGGGAAGCGCAACCGCAGCGGCTTGCGTCTTTGTATTCCTGCTAGCATGCACATTAAGGGGCCGAACGAACAACTGACTTTTTTCTGCCCACTGTGCGGCATTGCGACGCAGTCTCGCGGTTGAATGTTTAAGCTCGCATTCGGCGGATAATACGTGCAAGCCTGCCTGCCTTCGCTCCTTTTAGCTTGCGGTAACATGCTGCCCACTCGTGGGAGATTTGATTAGCTTGTTTTTCAACGGCTGGCGGTGGGATTTCCAAGCCTGGCGGAAATGGCAATTCGAGAAATTCCAGAACGCGCTCGGCGGCGGTGCGATGGGACGCCACAATGTCTTCATAAAAGAGAACCAGAGGCTCAATTTGACTTTCGCGAAAATAGTTCGCCCAGCCTTCATCGTATGCTGCGATCCGGTTGCACCATTCGTCGATTACCTTGAAATCGAACTTGGGCACGGTGCGCGGATGCGATTTCTTCTCCGCTTTTTGGCTCCAGATGCCTGTCTGGCATGCCATGGACCAGGAGACCGCCTGCTCGACATGATTGCGCCGCCGCATCCAGATGTATTTTGGCTTGCAGAAAGCAGCCGCAAGAAGTTGCGCTCCATTAAGATTTTTGTATGCCGGAATTTCCTGCAACATCTGGAGCATTCGTTCGAAATAGCTCCACATTACGACGGTGCCGAAGACTCCATTGGTTGCGGTATTTTGCCGTAAAACGTGTTGCACGTAGGCGACACGCGATGGCGCGCCCCAACGTTTTTCCCAGGTTTCTCCGGGCTTCGATAAAAAATGCTCGTCTGGCGAACCGGCGATGCAGGTGCTGCGGAGAATGCTGCAAAGCAAATGCGTTCCACTGCGCTGAATGGAAGTAATGACGTAAGAAATTGCGGGATTCATCTGGCGAGCCTGGCAAGTCTACTCGCGTCTTTCGAATTAGTGCCAACGCGGCCAGCTACTCTTCTTTAGCCTCGAAAAGATTCGGCGCTGGTATCTTGGTTTCGCCTGCACGGATTTGGTCGTCGTTGGAAGCAATCGATTCCAAAATGATTCCAAGGCAACGGTATATCAAATCGATGTCTCCCATGCTGGAATATTTGGCTTCCGCTTCTTGTGGCATGAAATAGGCCCGGTAGATGCGATCGACGTCAATCCCACCGCAATACGTCTTCAATAACTGCAGATTTTCGTCGCGAAAACATTCTTCGATCTTGGCCTGTTGTTCAGGCGAAAGCATTTGAACGTTCTTTGATCTAAACTTTTTTGATAATGCCCGCGTTAACGCCAGCGTCAGACTGTTGTCATGGACTCCGGAAAAAAGATGCGGATTCTTCGAGAGCACATGGAGGATTGAAGCGTCCAAGCTCGGATTCCGGGGCTCATTTTCAAAGCTGTAATCGTCTTTCGGCAGCCCGAGCAGGTGAAAGAAATCTTGAACAGGATTCCCGCCATTCAACAGTTCTGAAATGAGAAATCGGACGCGCACGGTGGCCGCGGGGAAGGCGTTCTTCCAAGCTTCAATAGTCATTCTGAATGATGGCCTGTAGGCCGCGACGCTCTGAGAAACAAAATCGCTGAGCGGAACACCCTTTTTCAAACCCCATTGCTTCCATGCAGACGGTATCCATTGAAGCTGCGGTCGTAGATAGAAGATCACGCAGACTTCAAACTGACGATCGAGTTCCGGGAATAACCCAACCATTCCCGGATCCGCCAGATTCTCGGCGCTCAGGATGGCAAGATGATCTGCCTTGCGCCCGGCAACGGCTGAAATCTCACTGCTGAGTCTTTGCGTCAGATTTTCAGATTTCTTTCTGGCTTGCTCGAGAACCCATATCAGTGTCCCGACGAGATCGGCATCCGTGCGGGCGATCTTCAGCTCTTTGTCGAAAACAAAGACCTTGTGCTTGTGTAGCCTGCGAAAATTCTGGAGGAGCGCTGTCCGAATGCTGGCGCTTCCGCACTTTGCAAATCCGGCATGGATTATGATGCGCTGTCTCGCATCGCCTGTTCCATTAGGGCGCACTTTCCGCGTTGGAGTTTTGAGGCGCCTGAACGACAAACCGAACTCCATGGCAGCCCAGCTTAGAGATGCGGCGATCGAACAGCAAGAATGTAGAACGAGTACCACAGCGCAAAATTTGGTACGCCAGCGGAATCGCGTTACAGTTTTTTCAGATCTTCCAGCAATTCGATCACCCGTTTGAGCAGGCGGCCTGCGCCGCCGCCGTCAATACTGCGATGATCAAAACTCAGCGTGATCTGTGCCTCGGTTCTCGGAACGAATTCCTTTTTCTGTTCGTTCCATGACGGAACTTTTTTTCCGGCCCCGAGACCAAGTAGCAATGTCTGGTCCGGCAGCGGAATTGGCGTGCCCCATTCCATTCCAAAAGTTCCGAAGTTTGAAACGGTCGCGACACCGCCGGCTTGCATGTCTGGCGAGATACGTCGCTGGCGTGCCAACTCGATGAGCTCCTTGTATTTCGTCGCAAGATCGGCAAGCGAAGTTTTTTCGGCAGCCCGGATCACCGGCACCATGATCCCATCTTCGGCTTCAACCGCAATGCCGACGTCGATGGAGTTTGATTGCACAACACGATTGCCGATTAATTTCGACGCCGCGCCGGGAGTTTCTGCAAGGGCGAGCGCAAGCGCGCGCAACGCGTAGAGCCCTGGGCCGGGTTTGGGATCGCGCGACTGTCGATCCTGCAGCACGGGATCGAGATTCACCGACGAACCAATCGTTGAAAGCGGGCGCGTCCAACTTCGGCGCATCGCATCGGCCACACCAGTGCGAATAGCAGAAGCTTCCTGCGCCGGTTGGCTCTCAATCTTATGCAAGAAATTTTCGAGATCTTTGATTGTGACGCGGTTGCCCGCGCCGGTGCCCATGATTCCTGCGAGATCAGCAGTTGTTAGCTCCAGTTCGGCCATTCGCGCTCGAACCCGTGGGGACATGAAGGTTGCGCCTTTCGGTGCAACTGGAACAGGCAATCCGCCAGCGCGCGCACCGTCGCCGTCGCGTGCGGCGACTTTCTTCTCACGCGCGGGAGCGATCTCTTGATCAGCGCGCGCAGGAATCTCCTCTGCGGGAGGAGGCGCCTGTTTTGCAAACCTCGCCGCGTCTGCTTCGCTCGCTTCTACGTAGCCAAGGACTGCGCCCACCGGATAAGTCTCTTTCACTTGCACAGTGATTTGGGCAATTTTGCCCTTGCACGGCGTCGTCACGCCCATCACCGCTTTGTTGGTTTCGACGTCTACAATTTCCTGATCGTCCGCAACCTCGTCGCCGGGCTTTACCTTAATATCGACAATTGTGGCTTCGGCGATCGATTCGCCCAGCTGTGGCATGATGATTGGGACTTGCGGCATAAATTTTTACTCTCGAAGCAGCGTGCGAGCTTTTCGCGCGATCTCTTTTGCGTTGGGTCTGTGGGCCGACCAAAGATTTGGATGATAAGGAATCGGTGTGTCTTTTGCGTTGAGGCGCTGCGGCGCTGCGTCCAATAAATGAAAACCTTCGGCCGTGACGCGCGCAATCACCTCGGCTGTTACGCCGCCCCATGGAAACGATTCTCCCACACACAACAGGCGTCCTGTTCGCGCGACTGAGGCGAGAACGGTATTGGTATCGAGCGGTTTAACCGAGCGAAGATCGACAACTTCAATTTCAAAACCTTCGCCGGCCAATTGTTCCGCAACAGTGAGCGCTTCGTGCACCATCGCGCTATAACTCACAATGGTGAGGTCGCTCCCTTCCCGCGCGATGCGCGCTCTGCCGGTGGGCAAGCCTTCGGTCGGTAGCTTGTCCGCCTTCAGATGATAATAGAGGTATTTGTGCTCGCAGTAGACAACAGGATCATCGATGCCCACCGCTTCAATCAGCATGGAGTAAGCGTCTTCTACCGTCGCAGGCGTCATGACGACGAGCCCCGGGTAATGCGCATAAATTGATTCCATCGATTGACTGTGGAATGGCCCGCTGCCTTTTGTGCCGCCGGAAGGCAGACGAACGGTGATGGGAACCGGTACATTTGTGCGCCAGTAATGCGTGCCGGCGTTGTTCAGGATTTGGTTCAGGGCGATACTGGAGAAATCAGCGAACTGCATTTCGACAATCGGGCGCATGCCCTCAATCGCGGCCCCAATCGCGGTTCCCACCATCGCATCTTCGCTGATTGGCGTGTTCAGTACGCGTCCGGGAAATTCCTTCGCGAGACCTTTCGTTGCTTTGAAGGCGCCGCCAAACGTGCCGCCGACGTCCTGCCCATAGATAAACACGCGTTCGTCGTCACGGAGCAGTTTCGCCTGCGCCTCGCGGATTGCTTCGAGATATGTGATGCTCATGAGGACGAATGACGAATGACGAATGACGAATGACGAAACAATGATGAAATCCAGATGACGAATATTTAAGTCATCGCGATGCCCGAGACTCGACTTCTCGGACATCTGCCGAGATTTGCTTCCGATTTCGTGCTTCGTCATTCCTTCGGATTTCGTCATTCGTGCTTCGTCATTCATCTCATTCCCCGTAATCGACGAGGTCACGTGTCGATAACGCGCACCAATCTTCCTTGTCGCCGTCCGGCGGAACCTCTTTCTGCGCAGTGGCAATCGCCTCATCCACCTTCGCTGCTGCTTCTTTGCGCCATTCAGTCAGTGTCTTGGCATCGACCAGATTCAAATCAGCGATTGTTTGCTCTGCGACTTTTAAACAATCGCGCGCAAATGGTTCGCGCTTGATCTCCTCCGTCACGTAACTGGCATCGTCGTGTTCGCCGTGCCCGGAAAGCCGCAGAACGGAAGCGACGACCAACTGTGGCGGACGTCCTGCGCGTGCGCGTTTGACTGCGCCGCCGATTACCTCGAGGCACGCACTGAGATCCGTGCCATCAAGACTGTAGCCTTCAAAACCATAACCGATTGCGCGATCGACAAGGTCGTGGCACGCGAACTCGCGGTCGTTCGGCGTGGAATAAGCATAATGATTGTTTGTCGCGACTATCACCAGCGGCACTTCTTCTACCGCCGCGATATTCATTCCCTCGTGAAACGCACCGGCCTGCATCCCGCCTTCGCCGATGCACGCCAGGCCGATAAAGTCTTTCTCTCCCTTAAAGCGTTTCGCCATCAGCGCGCCTACAGTGACCGAAATCATCGCGCCGAGATGGCTAACCATGGCGAGCTGGTTGTCCTGCGGGCGGCCCCGATGGATGTTGCCGTCGCGTCCGCGCATTGGACCCTGGCGCGAACCTAGATAAGTGCGTGTGACATCCAACAGCGGTTCGCCGAAAGCGGATCGTCCTGCCTGGTCTCGAATCAGCGGCGCGAATATGTCGCCTTTTTGCAAAGACAAACCACACGCTACACTGACCGCTTCCTGGCCTTTGCCAATATAGACGCCGCCAGTAATCAGGCCGCCCCGGTAGAGGCTAACGAGTTTTTCCTCCAGTGTACGCGTTAGCAGCATCCAACGGAACGCTTCGAGGAAACGCTCGTGCGGCGGCGCGGGCTTTTTGGTTTTCGATTGGCGCTGCGCCGTCTGAAGCATCCGACAATTTTACGCGAGATCGGCCAGCCCGCGCAAAAAAATTTTACAAGCTCGCGATTGCTCTCCGGGGAGTCATAAGCTGCCGACAATGAGAAGCGAGCAGCCTGCGCTCCCCAGAGAGAAAATTACCGCGTTGCGAGCACGAGGCGTTGTTGTCTTGGCTTCTGTTCTACGTTCGCAAACGCTTCGGTGGAGACTTGTTGTGGTGCAGTCAACTTCATCCCCACGAGCTTGCTCACGCCGCGCTCTTCCATCGTTACACCGTACAGTACGTCGGCCTTGGCGATTGTGCGTTTGTTGTGCGTGATGATGATGAATTGACTCTGTTCTATGAACCGGTCCAGCACACGGACAAAGCGGTTGATGTTGCCCTCATCCATTGCCGCATCCACTTCGTCTAGGATGCAGAATGGACTCGGTCGTACCATGTAAATTGCGAAGAGCAACGCCACAGCAACCATGGAACGCTCGCCTCCGCTTAGCAGGGAAACGCTTTGTAACTGTTTGCCCGGAGGCTTGGCGCTGATTTCGATTCCGCAGTTGAGCGGGTCGTTTTCATCGAGCAAGGACAGGTCTGCGCGTCCCCCGCCGAAGAGTTCTTCGAACATTTCACGGAAGTTGATCCGTACCTGAGCAAACGTCTCGCTGAACAACTTCCTTGTAGTCGAGTTGATCTGCGCAATCACATCGAGTAATTCGCGACGCGAATTGGTAAGGTCATTATTCTGCGCTTCGAGAAACCTGTATCGCTCTTCCAGTTCGTCGTACTCATGAACAGCGTCCAGGTTAACCGGGCCCATGTTATCGAGTTGCGTTCGAAGTTCGGCGATAAGGTTTTCGACATCTGGAGGGGCGAGCTCCGGCGACCCCGTCGTCGCAGGAGCTCCGCCCTCCACTTTGTCATTGCGTTTCAGCTGCGCTCGCAGAGTTTTTTCAAACGCAGCCTGGTCCGAGCTAAATTCGCGCAAATTGATTTGATACCGGCGTGAAACGCGTTCAGTGAGATTATCGATCCTCAACTGCAGCTCTGCCTGGCGCACTTGTTCTTTGGAACGCGAGTCGCGCAGATCATTCAACGAGTTTCGAATTGTGCGCAGATTCGACTCCGCTTCGTTCATTGTTGTCAAGCGCTCCCCGCGCTGTTCAATGAGCGAGGCTAACGCTCCCTCAAGATCCCCCCGTTGCCCGGTTTGTTTCTCGATGGCGGATTCGGCCGTTCGCGATTCTTCTGCCTGCGCCGTCAGCCGCTTCTCGAAGTTGATGATCTCAGCCTGGCGCGTCGCGATTGCCTCTGCAAGTTCCGTGTCACGCGCGCTCATCGGCTGGCGCTGCGCGATAAGATGTTCGTAGCGCTGTCGCTCGGTGGCGACGGTAAGACGCAATTCGTTCAGTTGCTCTACTGCCTCGTTTTCGCGCTTCGCGACATCATCCTGCGCAGTCCGCAGTATCTCTTGCTCGCCTTGGTTCGCAGCGAGCGTCGCCTGTTCTCCAGCCAATTCGTCTTCCAATTTTGCAATGCGTTCGTCTGCGGCTTGGATTTGTCGGGCCAGCGTAGTTTGCTCAGAGCGAACCTGGGTCTGCTTTTGTGCGCCTTCTTGCAGTTCTCGCGTGAGAAAGAGAATTCGATTGTCGCAATCGGACTTTTCACGTTCCGCGGCTTCGTAATCTCGACGGGCTTCTTCCAACTCGCTGCCCGCTTTTTCCAGCGCCGCTCTGGCATCGTTGCATTCTTTAAGCAGAGCGTCGCGTTGCTTGCGGATCTCGAAACACTCCGTGTCCAGGGCCGACATTCGCGCTTTGCGTTCGAGTAGAGAATCTGCTGATGTTTCCCGGCTCCCACCAAACACAACTCCCTCGGTCGAAATCAATTCGCCATCCAGCGTCGCAGCTGCGATTTCGCTGTGCTTTTTCTTGGCAGTCAGGGCGTCATCGAGATTCTGAAAGATTGCAACATCGTGAAGCAATTGTGCAACGAGCGATGCGAGCGGCTCCGGCGCTTTGACTTTGTCAATCGCCCACCCGAGCGATTTCTCAGGAGCCCGTTTTACTCGCTCTTTTATTGTGCCATTGCCGAGTTGTGGAATGACGAGCGCCGCCTGACCGAGTTTCTTCTCTTTCAGAGCCGCAATAATTTCGGGCGCCAATTGTGCATCTTTTAGCACGATAGCCTGCAAATTTCGGCCCAGTGCAGCTTCAATCGCCGGAATGAAATTCTGATCCACGTCGAGATTTGCAACCAGAGCGCCGGCCAGCGCAGGCTTGATTCGTCCCGCGACGGCGGGATGCAGGCCCTTGAGCACGGCTTGAGAACCCTCCCCAAGACCCTCGCCCTCTTCGTTAAGCTGACGCAGAATTTCAAGACGCGATTCTTTTTCTGTCTGCCCGCGCTCAATGGCGGCGAACTCTTTCTCCATGCTGGCGACAAGTTGTTGATCGTGTCGCAGCGTCTGCTCGCTACTCTGAACAGCTCCTCGACGGCGATCGAGTTTGTTCTGGAGGTTCTTAGCGGTTGCGCGTGCTGCGGCGGTCTCGTCCTGGATTCGGGTGCGGGCGGTTTCTATGTTGGAAATCGCGGTATCTAGACCGCGCCGATTTTCCTCGGTCGTTTCACGGCGAATTTTAAGTCCGGAGATCTCCTCCTCCAGGTCGGCGATTCGGCTCTCGATTTCTGACGCCGCTTTTTGCAGCGTCTCGAGTTTCGATTCATGCTCGCGTCTCTTAGTGCGAAGGTCCGAGAGTCGTCCGGTAAGCTTATTTAGTTCCGCTTCTTTGGTCTGCAAAGCCTCGCTCGTCTTTTCAATCAGCGCGTTCGCCTCTTGAATTTCTTTGCCTTGCTGCGCGCGTTTAGTTTCCGCAGCAGCAATATCGTTTCGGGAACGTTCAATAAGTTCGTTCAATTCCTCGGCCCGCTGCCGATTGAATTGGATTCGATTTCGATGCGCGTTAATTTCGCTTTCTAGATGCTGAAGTTCAGTGCGGCTGCCCGCAATTTGAGCATCGATTTCTTCCAACGCGCGGCGCTGCTCGGCCAAATTGTTTTCGCCCGCGTCAATTTTGGCGCGAGCCAAATCTTCCGATTCGCCAAAGCGCGCAATCTCACCCTGACAATGGGCGAGGTCAGCTTCAAGCACCTCGAGTTGTTTGCGCGAATAATGCGTATCAAGGACGCGAAGATCGTCGTGCAATGACTGGTAACGCCGTGCTTTGCCCGCCTGGCGCTGCAAAGAACCGATTTGACGTTTTACTTCCTTAATGATGTCGCCAATGCGCAGGAGATTTGCCTCGGTCGCTTCCAGCTTGCGCAGCGCCTCGCGTTTTTGCGTCTTGTATTTTGTGACTCCCGCTGCTTCCTCAAACACTGTGCGTCGATCTTCCGGGCGCGAACTCAGGATCATGTCGATCTTGCCCTGTTCCATCATTGAGTATGCGGCGCGCGCGATACCGGTATCGGCGAATAGACTTTGAATATCTCGCAGTCGACACGACGTTTTGTTTAGCAGGTATTCGGAGTTGCCGTCGCGATAGACCCGACGCGTTACGCGAACGTCGTGCCAGTCGATGCCGAGTTCTTCAGCGCAATCGGTGAAGGTCAGAGAGACCTCGGCGAAGCCAACGGGCTTGCGCATCTCACTGCCATTGAAAATCACATCGGCCATCTCATCGCCGCGCAAAGATTTTGCAGATTGCTCGCCGAGAACCCAGCGAACGGCATCGAGCACGTTCGACTTTCCGCAACCGTTCGGCCCAACAATAGCAGTGACGCCCTCGTGAAAGTTAAGAAGCGTTTTGTCGGCGAACGATTTAAAGCCGAGCAGCTCGAGCGATTGTAAATGCATGGTAGGCCAAACCTCGGGCCTTACGAGGTCAATACAGCAGGCGTGTTAGGGTTACAAGTGAAAAACACACAATTTGGAGGGCTTTTACGGAGTGCTGACCACAGCATATTGGGGCCGTCAGGTCCCAGTCCCTTGGCAAGTCCGCTGAGCGGTGCAGACATTTTGTGCGTTTGTTCCCGCCTCTCCCCTGCGATAAGGGGAGAGGATGAAGGTGAGGGGTCGGGACAATCAGCGGCTTCTGAGACTCGATCCTCACTCTCCCCCTCTCCTTCAGCAAGGAGAGGCGTCCCTCCGCATATGCCACCCTACAATTACCCGCCATTCGAAAAATATGGCCCACTTGGCCGCGCAAGCTTAGCTCGCACTCTTGCTTTGGACAAATGAATCACGCAGGATGCGGTAATGGCCGATGAAGCGACGCTGTCGATCGAACAAGCGGAGCGCGTCGACCATCAGTTAGTGCGCGGAATTGGGATTCCGGCTCTCACTGCAAATATTGTTAGCTCGACCATCGGTGCGGGAATTTTTGTGATCCCAGCGACAGTCGCGAGAGGTTTGGGACCCGCTGCGCCGCTCGCATTTGTTTGTTGTGCCGATCGCGATGGTGTTGTTCGTCACTTGTTTCGCGATCGCCGGTAGCCGCGTGTCGCTGACCGGCGGTCTTTACGCATATGTCGAAGTCGCGTTTGGTCGTTACGTCGGTTTTCTCGCCGGCATGCTTTATTTTCTAACCGCGCTCGGCGCGGTTGCTGGCGTCGTGAATGTTCTAGCGAATTCAGTTGCGCTCGTCGTTCCGTTCCTTGGCGGGCCCGTGATGCGCATTGTCGTCATGCTCGGCGTTTACGGTTCGCTTGTACTCATCAACATCCGCGGCGTGCGCGAAGGTGCGGGTGCAGTCACCGTGATCACGGTGGCGAAGCTTCTGCCTCTCTTGCTGTTCATTTGCCTGGGACTATTTTTTATTCACCCGCCGAATCTTACCTGGAGCGGTTGGCCCGGTAGTAAGTCGTTAGGCGATGCCGTCATACTTTTGATTTTTGCCTTCGTCGGAATCGAGGTGGCATTGATTCCGAGTGGTGAAGTGAAGAATCCTGCGCGCACGGTTCCGCGCTCCGCTTACCTCGCGCTTGTCATTACGACGGTCATTTACATCCTGATCCAAATCGTTGGCCAGGGTACGCTCGGCGCCGATCTCGCGAACCATCCTAGCTCTCCCCTGGCCGAAGCTGCGGCGACTTTTCTCGGCAATCTGGGGCGCACGATTCTTCTGGCTGGAGCCACCATCTCGGCATTTGGATTTGTGACGAGCGACATCCTGAGTTCACCGCGGATGATCTTTGCTTTCGGCAGGGATGGCGCGTTGCCGCAATTTTTTGCGCACGTTCATCCCCGCTATCGATCGCCGGACGTGGCGATCATCACTTACGCGACGCTCGCCTTTTTGCTGTCAATCAGCGGCACCTTTGAAAAGTTGGCGGTGCTTTCTAACGTCGCGGTGTTGTTGATGTATCTGCTTTGCTGCGCCGCATGCTGGGCATTGGTGCAACGCGATGTGCGAGCCGATGGCGCTCAGCCCTTCAATTTTCCTGGAATGAACATTGTGCCTGCGCTGGCGATCGTCGCGATTCTTTGGATTCTCGCCCACGCGACCGTCCGCGAATTTGTCGTCACTGGGGTCGTGCTGGCCGTTGCCTCAGTCTTTTATCTCGTCCGCGGCCAGGTTCGACTGAAATCGTAGGCAAACTGCGAAAACCGATTAGCTTGTGGCCATGCGTGAAAATTACCTCGAAGATTTTTATTCTTTCCTGCGGTTCCCAAGTATTTCGACTGACGACCAGTATGCTGAGAGGGTGGCCGAATGCGCGCACTGGCTCGTGAAAAGACTCACCAGCATTGGTCTGGAGACGCAGCTTGTTCCTACGCGCGGGCATCCAATCGTCTGGGCACGCAACAAACATCAGCCCGGACGTCGCACGGTTTTGATCTACGGGCATTACGACGTGCAGCCGCCCGATCCTTTGGAGCTTTGGGATTCGCCGCCGTTCGAGCCAGTTCTAAAAAACGGTTACGTCTTTGCGCGCGGCGCTACGGACAACAAAGGCCAGATCCTTTCACACATTCTCGGCATTCAAGAAACGATCGAACAAGACCACGATTTGCCGGTGAATTTGAATCTCGTGATTGAAGGCGAAGAGGAAATCGGCAGCGCAAATCTTGGCGGTTTTCTAAGCGAACATCGCGATGCCCTGAAGTGCGATGTCGCAGTGGTCTCAGATACCGGAATGATCGAGCGCGGCGTGCCAACATTGAGCTACGGGTTGCGTGGAGTAACCTCTCTCGAGATCAAAGTGACCGGTCCGAAGATGGATTTGCATTCCGGTGTTTTTGGAGGTGCCGTCGCCAATCCAATCACCGCGCTCGCGCAATTGCTCGCCACGCTTCATGATCGCGAAGGCCGTGTGGCAATCGATGGGTTTTATGATCGCGTTAAGCCGCTGGAGACTTGGGAGCGCGAAGCATGGCGCAAGCTTCCAGTCGATGGCGACAAACTGATCCTGAAGGAAACAGGCGTGCCGGAACTGTTCGGCGAAGCCGGTTACAATTCGCTCGAGCGCATCTGGGCTAGACCAACAGCCGAGATCAACGGAATCGGCGGAGGATATCAGGGGCAAGGGACAAAGACAGTCATCGCCAGTCATGCGATGGCGAAATTGACGTTCCGTCTGGTCCCAGAACAGGAAGGCGATGAAATTCTCAAGCTGGCAAGAGCGCACTTACGAAAAAATCTACCCAAAGGCGTTACGATGGAAATTACTGACGGGCATACCGGCCCATGGTATCTTACCGACCCGCATTCGCCGCTCGGCGAGGCTGCGCAGCGCGCATTGCGTAAAGCATTCGATCGCGACCCCGCGCTCATCCGCGAAGGCGGCAGCATTCCGATTGTGTCGCAGTTCCGCGGCATCCTCGGAATCGAAACGCTCCTGATGGGACTTGGGCTGCCTGATTGCCGCGCGCATTCGCCTAACGAAAATTTTCCTCTCGAAAATTTCGAGGGCGGAATTCGCCTCAACAAAGCAATCCTTCAGGAGCTTGCATAGTGTCATGTCGACCGAAGTGGAGACATCTCTGGCCCCGCTAACGAGAGTACAATAAAATCAGAGATTCCTCGACTTCGCTCGGAATGACAGCCGGTTGGAATCTCCGCTGAGCGACATCACAGCGTTAAAGTGGCGACTTCGATTCTATGAGATGGCTACTGATTGTTGCGATGTTGCTCAGCACGGTCCACGCAATCAGCGCATCCGAAGAGTCGTTAGGCCCTAAGATTAAGAAGATTTTTGAGCCGACACCAACGCCCGTTCCGACGCGCAAGCATCGGAAACGTTCGACCAAGAAAGCGTCGCCCACCCCATCGCCAACAGCTTCGCCGAAACGCAAGAAGACGTCGCCGACTCCATCTCCGACCGTCCACACCGAAGACAAAATCAAAGCGTAAAAGAGCCTCTCCCACGCCAACAGCGACTCCCGAAGAAAGCGCGGTCCCAAGTCCAACCGAAACCCCAAGCCCTTCACGTTCGCCGCGTCCCGTTGCGGAAAAAAAAGGCGCGCCCAACGTGACTCTTTCGCCTGATGAGATTGCGGGCTACGACAGTGATCCCCCTAAAGTACGCCAAATTCTCGACGCCGGCCTCGAGCTAACAAAGCAGAATCTCGGCTACACCTACGGCTCGGCCGATCCCGCAAATGGCGGCATGGATTGCTCCGGCTTCATTTACTATCTTCTGACAGAAAACGGGTTCAAGGATGTGCCGCGCGATTCGAGTCAACAATATGTCTGGGTGCGCAAAGCGGGAAATTTCAAAGCGGTCTTGAGCCGACACGAGGATACGTTCGAGCTCGACGCGCTCAAGCCGGGCGATCTGCTCTTTTGGAGCGGAACCTACAACATCGATCGTGACCCACCGGTCACACATACGATGATTTATCTAGGCCGTGAAAAACAGACTAAAAAACGAGTCATGATTGGATCAAGCGACGGTCGCACCTATGACGGCAAGCAGCGCTTTGGCGTCAGCGTTTTTGATTTCAAAATGCCACCGCCACCTAACAGCGGTGACGCCAAAATGAGTCCGGTCTTTGTCGGCTACGGTCGAATTCCCGGCCTCGTTGAGGAATAGCCTCTATTGCACGTCCTCGGGTTGGGTGGGACTTGGGGATGTTTTGGCCTGCGGCGGAGCCGGGGGACGAAGTTGAACGCTATGGATTCGGCGTTCATATCCGATGAGAGCAACTGTAATCAAAACAAACATCACAATGACTCCTCCTTTCTTTTTTTTTTTTTTTATTTTTTTTTTTTTTTATTTTTTTTTATTTTATATTATTTTTTTTTTTATATTTTTCATATTTTTAATTTTTTTCATTTATTTTATCTTTTTTTTTTTTTTTTTTTTTTTAATATTATTTATTTTTTTTATTTATTTTTTTTTTCATTAATTTTTTTCTCATATTATTTTTTTTTATTTAAAATATTTATTTTATTTATTTATTAAATTTTTTTTTTTCATATTTTTTTTTAATTTAAATATTTATTTTTTTTTTATATTTTTTAAATTATTTTAATTTATATTTTTCTTATTTTATTTTTATTTATCTTATATATTTTTTTTTTTATAATATAAATTATTTTATAATTTTATATTACACATCATTTTTATCTTTGGGTCTCTGAGCTATCTGAGATTTCTCTTTATTTCTTTCTCTATAATCTATTATTATCTACATTACAAATCTCTATTATCATCACTACATCTCTACTAAATACAACATCTTCTCTACATCTAACATATTAGTTTATCATCTCCACTATCACTTATCTCTTCCTTTCTTCTTAGAGCTACACTCCTTACATCAACATATCTTATATCATTCTACTTTAACAACTATACTCTCCTCTTCTCTCATCTCTTCTTCTTTTCTTGTGACAATCTTTCTCTCTAGCTTGACCCTCTCCTTGACACTTTCCACTAAACTTTTTCGCGTGCGTTCCTGTTCCTTTATCTTGCCATGTTATCCTTATTTTTCGCTTATGCGTCTTTAGCTGCCTTTGTGTGGCTCCCAATACAGAATAACAACTCATACTCTGCCCGCCGAATCACCGAATCCAATTGATCTCTAAGGTGGCTCGGTCACCTGTGTTCACATGACTGCGAGAGACGCTGATTGGTTTGCCTATCAACTCTACTTTCGTCAATTCTTGTCGGCCTTGACAATTCTTAGGGAATCTATTGTGCTCCTTTCCGACTCGTGTATCACTACACCCCATTACATACACCTCACCTTTGTATCTACCTCAGTTTATCACTGAGATGAAGGGAATAGTGATGCCCGTGTCTCCGAGAACGCTGAAGAAGGGGCAGCTCCTCCGGGTGGGGAATGCCGTCGAGCTCGCCGGCTGCAATATGATGAGCTAGCCAGACCAATATCCCGGCCGGGGTCGTCGACGTAGCATTGCCAGCAAAGGAACGTGCCGATGTCCTGCACTGCACGCGACCTGCCTCACTGCGCCGCAGCTCGTAGTCACCAAGGCTTCGACGTGTCGCGAGAAGGTGCTACGTGCTGGAGACATCGCTCACTACTGTCGTCGTCTGATGTCGACTGAATGCGGCGGAGCTGCGTTGAGGCTCTCCGTCTGCTGCCGCCCGCTGGGGGGCTCCCTCGAGAACGACGCGCTGTTCGTTTTGCGAGAGCTCGAAAATCCTGAACAGACGTTTCATCGAAGTGTTGTGCAGCTTTTCCCTGTTTAATTTCAGAACAACCCCTTTATTTATTAGGCTTCCTGCAGGTTGTCATTCTGAGTGAAGCGAAGAATCTCAGTCATTTCTTTCTACACGCACACTGAGCCCAACAGTCAGAGATGTTTCGCTTCGCTCAACATGACAAGAAGGGCCTATTTCGTGTAGCGAATCGGATCTTTTATTCCGGCCTCGCGAAAACCTTTGAGCCGTAGGAGACACGAATCGCATTCGCCGCAGGCAAGATCTTCCGGCGATGGATCGTAACAGCTGTGAGTGAGCGAAAGATCGACAGCGAGATCGAAGGCTTTGCGAATGATTTCGGCTTTGGAAAACTTGATCAGCGGCGTGTGAATTTGAAAGCGTCTGCCTTCGACGCCGGCTTTTGTTCCAACGTTTGCCAGGGTCTCGAACGCTTCGATGAATTCCGGACGACAATCGGGGTAGCCGCTGTAATCGATTGCATTTACGCCGAGAAAAATGTCAGCGGCCGGAATTACTTCCGCCCAGGCTAGCGCGTAAGCCAGGAAGACTGTGTTGCGCGCGGGGACGTACGTGACCGGAATCCCATGTGCGATTTCTGTTTCCGATCGTTTCTTCGGAACGTCGATGTGGTCAGTAAGCGCTGAGCCGCCGAAGACACGCAGATCGATCGTTGCCACGCGATGTTCTTTGGCGCCTAACGAGTTGGCGACGCGGCGAGCGGCCTGCGTTTCGATCTGGTGACGCTGGCCGTATTCGAATGACAACGCGTACGCTTCGTAGCCTTCTGCAAGCGCGATGGCCAGGGTCGTGGTTGAATCGATTCCGCCGCTGAGGAGAACGACTGCGCGTTTCATTTTCTAGCCGCGCAACTTTGCACGCCAATCGAGGCTTGGCGATTCGCCTCTCCCTTCGCAAGGGAGAGGGTAGGGTGAGGGTTGTGGGTCATGGTGATGCTGGAGTAAAGGTTCGCTAAAACCCCTCACCTCAATCCTCTCCCCTTCCAGGAAAGGGAGAGGCGACAAAGAAAGCCGAATGGAACTTAACGTGACCACATCATCGACCATCGCGGCTGATTTTGCCTTTGCCGGAGTGCTCCGCGCGGACGGTGAGCGCGATTCCGCCGCGCGCGGAGAATTGCGCGGTCACGGTCGCTTCGCGCGGAGCGCATGCTTTCACAAAATCGTCCAGAATGCGGTTCGTGACCGCTTCGTTAAACGCGCGCTCGTTCCGATACGAAGCGAGATAAAACTTGAGCGACTTACTTTCCACGCAAAGGCGCTCCGGGACGTAATCGATGTCTATTCTGGCAAAATCCGGTTGGCCGGTGATCGGGCAAACCGAAGTGAAATCGTCCGTTTCGAAATGAATCCAGTAATTGCGTCGGGTCGCGGGATTTGGAAAGGTCTCAAGCCGGGCCTCGGCAGGAGAAGCTGGAATTTTCGCTTCGCTTCGTCCGAGAATTGTCAATCGACCTGTGCGTTTTGCTTTTGCCACAGCAATATCAAAGTTCGCCCGAAGGCGATTGAGGTCAATCGCCGCTACCTTGTTGAAATGCGCGCAGATCGCCAGCCGCGCCCGGATATTTTTCGGCAAATGCATCGACATCGCCAATTTCTACGTCGGCTGGCTCCACGCCTGGCCATTCTGTGCTTGCGCCCAGAAACCAGCCCCGAAAGCCTTCGGGGATTATGCGCGCCGTATGAAAAGTATTGCCTGGAATAAAAAGCTGCACGCGTTCGCCACTGCGCAGATCAGGGCCGACTACGGCACGCTTGGTTGTCCCATCGGCGTGTAACATCAAAACCTCAATCGGATCGCCCAGGTAATAGTGATAAAGCTGATCGTTGTGGATGCGGTGCAGTCGCACCGGTGCGTCCGGCGTTACCATGAAGTAAAGAGCGGAACCGATTGGACGTCCTTCGGCGAATGGTGGTGGCAATCCACCAGGTGCAATGCGCTTTTCACTCATGAAAGTCACGCGCACGAATCCGCATGTGGCGTGGGATTCAAGTTTGAGGAGCGCGCGAATCTCATCGGCGGTCATCTCGTTTATCATTGGTTTCACTTGAACATCGAACAGCGAACTCCGAACGTCCAACGTCAGAACGGACAGCGAAGTCAAATTTCAAAATGAAAGATCGCACAGGCGTAATCGATGTAATCGCGGAGGATCCAAAGACGGGTGAAATCGTTCTCGTGATGAATGAGCCTAACGAGTGGGACAGCTCTGACGAAGAATTGCTCGCGCTTCAGGAGCGATTCAACGCTTACGTTTCGTTTCTGCTGGACGGTGAAATGGGGGAGGCGCATCCGGAACTGGTTGGCAAGCCGGCGCGGATCGAGCTGCGTTGCGCAAAAATGCCAGATGTGCGCGCGCTCGAATTTCTCGGACTGATTCACGACCAGCTCACGTTCCAGGAGATAAAGTTGGAAGTCGTGATCGGCGAGCAAACACGTTCAGACGAGCACTGCGATTGCGCGCCGCAAGATGGCTGATTGGAACGCCTATAATTGCAGACGCGCTCTTACAATTCGATCGCGTAGCGCTTCATCTTGTTATAGAGCGTGGGACGCTGGATACCGAGGAGTTCCGCTGCCTTTTTCTTGTTACCGTGGCATTCTGCAAGCGCCTGAATAATTGCGGTCCGCTCGACGTCGTCGAGACTCTGTACGCCCGAACGCGGTAGCCCGGCGATCTCTGCTTGTTGCAGAGCGGGAGGCAACTGTATTTCCGTTGGCAGCTCTTTCACGCCGATCATGCCTTGTCGCGCCAGTACCACGGCGTATTCGATCGCGTTTTGCAGTTCACGAACGTTTCCCGGCCACGAGTAATCCAGCAATTTTTGAAACGCTTCTGACGAAATGTCTGGCTCGGGTTTGCCGAGCTGCTGAGCAAATTGTCTCACGAACGCGGCGATCAGCGGTGGAATGTCCTGCTTCCGTTTTCGAAGCGGCGGCACTTCAATTTGAAACGTGTTTAGCCGGTAATACAAATCGGAACGCAGCCGGTTCTCCGAGAGTGCTTGAGCGATTGGCCGATTGGTCGAAGCAACCGCACGGAAATCCGCTTTCATCGTTTGTGTGCTTCCAAGGGGCCGATACTCGCGCTCTTGCAGCACGCGCAAGAAGCGCGTCTGCAGTTCCGCCGGCATATCGGATATTTCGTCGAGAAAAAGCGTGCCGCCACTGGCCGCGGCGATCATACCCGGAAAATCCTGCATCGCGCCGGTGAACGCACCTTTCACATAGCCAAAAAGCTCTCCCTCAATCATCGTTTGGGGAAACGCCGCACAATTGAGCTTTACCATTGGTTTTTCTGCGCGCCGGCTCCGCGCGTGAATAGCATTGGCGATTACCTCCTTGCCCACACCGCTCTCACCGACGATGAGAGCGTTGGCGTCCGATGGCGCCATTGCATTGATCAATTCGTCGATTTCCTGCATCGGTTTGCTCTTGAAAATAAGAGTGGGCCGTGCCTCCGCCATCTCCAGGCGCCGCTCAAGTTGTTCAGTCTTTTCTCGAAGTTCTTCGGCTTCTTGCAAGAGGAACTGTTTCTCCGATGCTTTCTCTACGAGGCTAAGCAGCTCCTCAGCCGCGTATGGTTTGCTGATAAAATGATAAGCGCCTCGTTTAATCGACTCGATGGCGTTGTGCAGCGAATCGTGCGCCGTCAAAATAATGACCTGTATCTGGGGAACCTCGGTTTTGATTCGATCGAGCGTCTCTAATCCATCCGCGTCGGGCAATTGGAGATCGAGCAAAATCAGCGTGGGAGGCTTGGACCTGATTAACTTGAGTCCTTGCGAAGCAGTAGGTGCTGTATCCACGTGATAACCATGCCGTTTTAGCAATGCCTCGAGCGTCATGAGCACAGGACGTTCATCGTCGATAATCAGGACGCGATGGTTCCCAGTTTTCATGTCAGCCGATCTGCGCTGCTCGTAGTACGCGCGACCAGGCAATTGGATGCCAAGTCAGGCTAGCAGCCTGACATCCGCCTCTCGCCTTCCAAGGGCAGGCTGAGTCGCGTAATGAGCGTGGAATTTTCGGGATTATATTGAGCATACAGTTCGCCGGCGTGAGCATCTACGATAGCGCGGACTCGATTCAGACCAAGACCGTAATGGCCCTGGCTGATTTTCCGAAGCGGCTCACGGCCCCAATGGTCGGTGGGCAAATCAAATCGGGCTTTCGGCTCCTCGAGCGTAAAGAGGAATTGGTTGTCATCTATTTTGGCCGTCGCAACGAGCGGTCCCTTGCCACGATTATGCCGAAAAGCATTGGCAAAAAGCTCGGCAAGCGTTTCCTGCAAAAGCTGAGGATCAACACTTAGCGTCGCGTCGCCGAGCTGAACGTTCCAGGTGATTTCCGCGCCTTCCCTCGAGAAATCCTGATCGATTTTCTTACGCAGATCTTCCACGAAATCCGCAGCTGGATACGAAATCAGGGTCGGTTTGACCTCGCTGACTGCCTTGGAAAGCGAATGCAAAGCCGAGGTCAGTCCAGAGATCATTTCACGCAAGCGCTTGATTTCGCTCTTGAGTTCGTCATCTCGCTCCAGCTCGCTGATGTAAGCGGACTGCAGCTCGATCGCATTCAGATGATTGCGCAAGTCGTGACTGAGTTGGCGGATGAAACGAACGACGTCGCTCCAGGCAACGTTTGGGACATCAGTTCGATCTTCGAAAGACGGCTCCGCCATATTCTGCCTTAGTCTCCAGTATTCTAGTCGCCGTACGAAAATTGATCGTCGGCCGGTTCGTCACTGCGCAAAACCCGGAGATGCGAATCGTTGCTCGCCAAATGTCGCAGCACATGAAATACGTCTTCCGGGTCGGTGTTGATGGAACGCGCAACTTCTTCGGCGGTTTTGCCAGAGCCATCAATCAATTTCGCGCGTACTTCTTTTTGAAGTTCAAGCAATCTTGTCGCCGCTTTTTTTCCGGCTTCAACGCTGGGTTGATCGTAGGCGTTGATGTTAACCAGCGAGCCGTAAAAGCCCACCGCGCGTTCATAAAGTGCGATCAATACGCCGATATTAAATGCGTTCGCCTCGGGAATGCTCATGGTGATTGATTCCCGCCCGCTTTCGTAGAGCGCGCTTTGGCTCCTCGCAGAAATCCGTGAAGGTAGTCGCCACTTGTGATCCCATCTTCGATTTCGATCGCCGGGCTGCGCCGATCCTTGTCCACCTCAATGAAGGTCACGAAAAAATTCAAAACTCCGTCACGCAACTGTTGCACGCAGGCATGCTGATCCGTCGACCCTTTGTTGCCGTAAACAGCAATTCCCTGATGCAGGATCCTGCCATCGAGATCCTTTTCCTTTCCGAGCGATTCCATCACCAGTTGTTGCGGATATTTCGCAAACAATACCAGCCGATCTTCGGCTGCATTTTTTCGAAGAAATCATTCGGGAACTTCATCCGACTGATGTCGAGAGAGAAACCGAGGTCGCGATAGTACAAGAAATACTGTTGAAAACGCTGCCAAAGTGAAGAAGACGGCATGGTATTAAGACTATAGAAGTGCCGTTGAACGGCATTTGAGTATCGATGCTCGAATGTGCAAATCCAACTAAAACCAGAAAGCCAGTGCGGTTATTGTGGTTAGCGTCCGTGGTTACCGTCCAAACCGTTCTCGCAATTGTGGAGTTGCGTCCTACATGAAATTCAATTGCAGCGCCAGATCGCGCTAATAGCTTCGCTGCATCATGGAACGTGCGGATCCCGGCAAAGGCATGCCACACTTGTTTGCAGGACTGATCGCTTGCGGCTTGGTGGCTGCTGTTTTACTCGGCGTGGAGATAATGGCGGTTCACCTTGAACAGGCCACCATTCGCTCGACTGCTCCCGAGTTGTTCCCGCTTAAAAATCAGGGCCTGGCCTTTCAACGCGCGGCTGTACGTGCACCAAACGTGCTGCCGTTTTATGCCAGCTCGGAACTAAACGCCGTTCTGGTGCCTGAAAGGGCCCACGTTTTTTTCCGTACCGCCCCAACGGGTTTTCAAATCTCGCCTGTCGGCGCTGGAGGCGCGAGCTGCCTGACCATGTCGCAAAAACTTGCCGCCCTCGGCTCGGACTTACGCGCCAAAAAGATTGCTATCTCACTTTCGCCACCTTGGTTCCTAACGCGCGACCCCGGGCGCGAGGGCTACAATGGAAATTTCTCGGTAATGGCCGCGAAAGAAATGGTATTTGGGACTGCACTGGATTTCGAACTCAAGCGCGACATCGCTTCACGCATGTTGAACTACCCGAGAACGCTAGAAGACAGTCCATTCCTTGAATTTATGTTGAAGAGGCTCGCTTCTGACCGTTGGCTTGACCACCTCGTTTTTTGGGCGCTCTGGCCGGTCGGGAAATCACAGACGATCATACTGGAGTTGCAGGATCATGTTGCGGCCTCCAGCCGCATTCACCATAAGATCAAGCCCGCGGCGCCGTTTCACCCGGAAACACTCGATTGGTCGAAGCTCATTGCGGACGTGAGCGGAACCAAGAGTGCCGCCGCTGCGGACAAGGTTACAAAAGCCTCGAGTCCGAACGAAGGAAGGACGGTTGGCTATCGTGACGAGGCGTTTCGAGACGACATGAATGCATCCCCGGGTTGGACTGATTTGGAATTGCTTTTGCGCACGCTGGCAAAGGTTCACGCTCGGCCATTGCTGCTTAGTATGCCGCTCGCAGGTGATTTTTACGATGAGAAAGGCGTCTCCCGTTCTGCTCGCGAACACTATTACGCAAAGCTTCGCGCGCTTGTGCAGCGATACCATTTTCCGTTACTGGAATTTGAAGACCACGATGAGGATCCTGCTTTTCTTTACCTTCAAAAAAGTCATCTTAATGCGAAAGGCTGGATTTATTACGACCGCGCGCTGGACGATTTCTTTCATGGGCGCGCGCCGCGAAGCTAATCAAAGCGAGTCTATGTAGGACCATGACCTACATGAGGTTGGTACATTGACTTACATGCGGAGCGTTCCCCGCCGGCATAATCTTGGAGTCATCATGAGCGCCGTCCGAACTGGCACACCGCACTTGTTTTCAGGCGCCATCGCCGTTGCTGTTATCGCGACGATTTTGTTCGCTGGGCAAATCGTTGCCATCCATGTTGAACAACGCGCCATTGCGTGGACCGCGCCGCAATTATTTCCGCTCAAAAATCAGGGGATCGCGTTTCAACGGACGGCTGCGCGGTCTCCGAGGGTCCTGCCGCTGTACGGTAGCTCGGAACTAGTGAATGGCATCCCGAATCGGGCGAACATGTTTTTTCTGAAGGCGCCGACAGGCTTTCAAGTTTCACCAGTCGGCACAGTTGGCGCGACGTCGTTAATCATTTTGCAAAAGATCGGCGCTCTCGGATCGGACCTGCGTGGTAGAAAGGTTGCGGTGTCGCTTTCGCCTGTCTGGTTTCTGACGCCGGCTACCAGACCGGATTGGTACGACGGGAATTTTTCGCTTCTGGCAGCGAGCGAAATGACGTTCGGAAACGCGCTCGACTTCGGATTCAAGCGAGATGTTGCGTCACGCATGCTGCAATTTCCAGGAACGCTTGAAAGGAGTCCTTTGCTCGAGTTTGCGCTTAGGCGACTCTCATCAGGCACTCCATGTGACCGACTCATGTTCTGCGCGATTTGGCCGTTTGGAAAGCTTTACACGGTCGGCTTGGAGTTGCAGGACCACTTCGCGGCCATCAGTCACATCCTGTATGGGCCGAATGCCGCTCAGGCGCGGCGTCACCAAAGCATCATCCCGGCGAACATTCAAAATCTGAGCGAACGTCCCCCCGCACAAGCCAAACTGGGAAGAACGCCTCCGAAAGTTCGATCAGTAGCGCCTGGTGGTTTCGACAAGCAGTTTCTCAGCCGGATGAACGCAGCCCCGGAATGGGCCGATTTGGAGTTGCTCTTGCGCGCTCTGGCTAAGGTGCACGCCCGCCCACTCCTTCTCAGCACGCCGATGGACGGACGCTTTTATGATCAGCAGGGGTATTCTCGGTTGGCGCGCGAGAATTATTACGAAAAAATGCGCGCCCTCGCGCAGCGATACAATTTTGCGCTCATCGAGTTTGAAGACCACGACGAGGATCCGGCGTTTCTTGACGCTCAGCACGTGCATCCAACGCAAGAAGGTTGGGCGTTTTACAATCGTGCTCTTGACGATTTTTTTCATGGACGCGTCCCAGGGAGTTGATTGATTGTCGATTGGCTATTTCCCGATCCGCAAGCTCGGAATGCTGCTCGCCATTTATCTGTTATGAATACCGGCTTTCACGAAAAAGTGTTGCAACTTGTAGCGTCGGTTGCCGAAACCGATGAGGTCCTCGCCAACCTCGAGCTGCCTCTTTATGAATGCCAGCTGTTGGACTCTATCAAGACGGTGGAGTTGATGATAAGAATTGAGGACGAATTCGGTCTCAAGATTTCTCCGGCGGAATTCGAGCGCGAAAATTGGGGGACACCGCGCAAGATTATCGCTGACCTTGAGAGCAGGATGCGGGTGAACGTGTGAGCTGGATCAAGGTACATCCGGCGCTCTGGCGAGCGTTGCTGATTCTGTATTACCTCGCTGTTATTGCGGGTTTAATTGCGATCTACGGTCGGGGCGACTTTTCCACGCCACCATTTGTTTATCAGGGTTTTTGAGTGAATCTCATCGAGCAAATCGATCATTGGGCTCTTGCGGCTCCGAATGCGATTGCACACATCAGCGGAGATACGAGGCTGACTTACGGCGAGCTCCGCCGCCGTTCAGACGCCCTCGCGGCCCATCTAAGAAAACGCTTTGGCAATGATCGCTCTCCCATCGCGGTGCTCGGGCATCGGGAGCCTGAAATGCTCATCGCGTTTCTCGGAGCGGTAAAATCCCGCAGGCCCTATGTTCCGCTGGACACAGTATTCCCTCAACAACGCATCGACAAAATTCTGGCAATCTCGCGTCCTGCGTTGCTTCTCACGCCGGAAGACGTCACGAAACTTTCCAGCTCTGCCCCGTTTGTTCCTGCCACGCGCGTGCAACGCGACGACCCATTTTACATTTTGTTTACCAGTGGTAGCACTGGCGAGCCGAAAGGCGTTATCATTACACTTGGGTGCCTGGAGCACTTCGTCGCGTGGATGCATGGGGAACAGAAGTTCGTCCCTCTCGGCGAGACCTTCCTCAACACGGCGCCCTTTTCATTCGATCTCTCGGTGATGGATTTGTATTGCAGCCTCACCACGGGAAGCACCCTGTTCAGCATAAGCCGCGATTTGGTTGCGAATCCGAAAATGCTTTATCGCGCGCTTGGAAGTTCCGGCGCAACGACGTGGGTCTCTACGCCATCGTTTGCACAAATGTGCCTGGTTGAAGAAAAATTTGCGGAAGGAATGCTTCCACGCATTCGGCGTTTTCTTTTTTGCGGTGAAACACTCCCCGCGCAAACCGCGGCTCGTTTGCTTGAGCGCTTTCCGCGAGCCCAAGTGTGGAACATGTATGGGCCGACCGAGGCAACAGTGGCCACCACTTCCGTACGGATAGACCGTTCAATTTTGGAAAAGTATTCGGCGTTACCAGTGGGACGCGCGATGCCTGGGACCGACGTTTTCATTGCGAATAGAGCTGGCGAAACTTTGCCAGCAAACGAGCAAGGCGAAATTGTGGTCGCGGGGCCAAATGTTAGCCTCGGCTATCTTGAACGTCCCGACCTTACGGCAGCTGTCTTCTTTGATCATTGCGGCCAGCGCGCTTATCGAACTGGCGACCAGGGCCGGCTTGATGATGCCTTGCTTTTTTTTGAGGGCCGGATGGATTCGCAGCTCAAGCTCAGCGGTTACCGCATCGAACCTGGCGATGTCGAAGCAAACCTTCTGGCCTTGCCCTCTGTAAGAGAAGCAGTCGTAACACCGGTGATTAAGAACGGCGCGGCCCAATCGCTCGCCGCTTTCGTAGTGCTCAGCAGCCAAACTGAGAGATCGCATTTCGAACTAACACAATCGCTGCGACGCCAGCTAGCCGAGCGGCTGCCAGTGTACATGTTGCCGCGCAAATTCGTTTTTCGCGATGCTTTTCCGCTGACGGCGAACGGCAAAGTCGATCGAGCCCGGCTGGCCCAGTCGCTGTGATTCCGTACGCCGATTTTACGTATTTTGGACTGTTGCTTTATGCGGCAGTTCCTACGCTCATTCTGGGGCTGTTTGGCAAAGCCGGCTGGCGCTGGGCGACCCTCGTCACGGCCGGGATGCTCCTCGTGCAGTATCACGGGTTGTTAAACATTCGGCCACATTTCCCAGTCCGCGAGATCTGGATCGCCATTGGTTTCGCCGTCTGGCAATGGGCAACAGTGTGTGCATTCGCAAAAAGCGGGGCACGAAGCGGCTGGCCGTTCTATGTTGCGGTCGCGGCAAGTCTGCTTCCGCTTGCCGCGTCCAAATTTTTTCCGGTCATGTCGCCGGGGAGCGAGTTTGGTTTTCTTGGAATTTCCTACATCACGTTTCGGGCATTGGATGTCGTATTTTGCTTGCGCGATAAAGTCATCGCCCTCCCCGGAACGCTCGATTTCTTGATGTTCCTTTTTTTCTTCCCAACGATTTCAGCCGGTCCAATTGACCGTTACCAACGCTTCGCGGGTGAGTGGAAAAAGACCCGAACCCGCGCTGAATTCCTTATCGATCTCGACGGCGCGGTGCATCGCATTTTTCGGGGATTCTTTTACAAATTCATTCTCGCTGCGCTCATTAAACAATACTGGCTGGAGCGAGCCGCCAGCAGTGGGAGTTTCTCGGCGTTGGTCAGCTACATGTATGCCTACAGCTTCTATTTGTTTTTTGATTTTGCCGGCTACAGCGCTTTCGCCATTGCCCTGAGTTATCTTTTCGGAGTCCATACTCCGGAAAACTTCGATCGACCGTTTCTCGCCCGGAACATCCGCGATTTCTGGAATCGCTGGCACATCACTCTTTCATTTTGGTTTCGCGACCATGTTTACATGCGCTTTCTCTACGCAGCGATGCGCGGCAAATGGTTTGGGAACAAGGAAGTTGCCCCAATCGCAGGCTATTTTCTAGCCTTCGGACTAATGGGCCTGTGGCACGGGCCCGAGCTTCACTACATCGCTTACGGATTTTATCAGGCGGTGTTGCTTTCTGCGTTCCACATTTTTTCCCGTTGGAATAAGATGCACAACTATTGGCGTGACGGACTGGCTTCGCGGGTTGTGGCTATCTTCATCACGTTTCAGTTTGTTTGCTTCGGCTTGCTGATTTTTTCAGGACGCATTGGGGCTGCCCCGTTGCCACATTTTGCCAGCAAGATCGATCACGCGGACTGCGCAGCGATTTCTGGCTGGATTTGGGACAAAAACAATGTGGATGCTGAGGTCCAGATTGAACTTTGGGATGGCGATCGGTATGTCATGTCGTTCCCGGCTAATCAGTTCCGGGAGGATCTCGTGAATGCCGGTTACGGAAACGGCCGGCATGCTTTTTACATTCCGATTCCGCAGGAACTTAGGGACCAACACCCGCACACAATCCATCTTCGCGTCGCCGGCACAAAGCAGGAGCTAACCAATTCACCCAAAGTAATTCGCTGCCAATAACGGGACCAGCCCCGGAGGTCCTTGGAGAGTTAACGGTCTGAAAGGGAATAACGAACCTCCTCGGATGCTTTAAGCTTCAACCGATTCAACAAGGCGAAGCCATTCGTCATTTGACCGGCATGCTGCCTTTCTTAGCTGACGCGTCTTCTTGCGGTGCGACCTCATATTCCGGCTTGGGCATACCCATTAGCCAGTGATCGAACCAGCCAACGATATGCTGCAGACGCTCGATGCGGTGCCATGGCTGACCGGAACGCGAAAGCTCGTGCGATTCATTAGGGAAACGCACCATGACGGTCGGAATCTTGCGAAATTTTAGCGCGCGAAACATTTGTTCTCCGCCAGCGCCAGGCGGTGTCCGGTAATCCGCTTCGCCAAGGATAAACATCATCGGCGTCGTTACATTCTTCATGTAATTGATCGGCGAACGCGCTCGATACTCCTGCGGGTCTTCGAATGGCGGCACTTTGAACCACGTGGGATGGAAGAGTGTGAAGTCCGCCGAATACCACCAATCCTCCCAACTGGCGATGTCACGTTGCGCAACCGCTGCGGCAAAGCGATTTGTTTGGCCCACAACCCAGTTGGTCAGCAATCCGCCGCCGCTGCCCCCGGTCACGCCGAGTTTCTTATCATCGATGTAACCGCCTTTGATCGCCTCATCCACTCCTGCCATGAGATCTTTGTAATCGTCCCCTGGGTAATGATACTGAATGACGTTTCCAAATTCCTGGCCGTAGCTCGTGCTCCCGCGTGGATTCGGATAAAGCACCACATAACCCTTGGCCGCCATCCACTGAAATTCGTGATCGAAAATATGACCGTACGCAACGTGCGGTCCGCCATGAATGTTCAGGATCAACGGATATTTCTTGTGGGGATCGAAGTTCGGCGGCTTCTGCAACCAGGCTTGGATGTGCTTGCCGTCAAAGCTGTCGTACCAAATCTCTTCCGGCTCGGTTAGATTTAGCTTTGAGAGGAGCTGATCATTAAGGTGCGTCAATTGCGTGGGCGTCGCGCCAGGCGTGGCGCGATCCAGGACAAAAAGATCGTTGATGCGCGTTGGTGTCGAAACGACATAGATCAACTTCGAAGCGTCAGGCAACGCGCGAAAGCTCATCACGCCCTGGTTTCCAGAAGTTAAATCGTGCACCCCAGCCGTGCCGGGATCGGCGTCCTGGGCTACAGGGACGTCGAACAGTGCCAGATTCGCTTTGCCTTCCTTCGTATAAACCGCGATAACGCCTCTTCCATCCGCGGTCCAGATCGGCTTGTTCCGCCCGCCGGCCCGCGGCGGCGCACTGTCGGCGATCACAAAACCGGGCACGTCGAAATCAAAGCTGGCTGTCAGATTCCGCGGTTTCGCGTTTGGCAGAAGATCGAGGATCCACAAGTCGGGCTGAGTGTATGAATTCACCGGCTGCGTAGTTGCGGCCGTAAATGCTACCTGTTTACCGTCGGGGCTGAGGGACAAGACACCCGAATCCGGCCCGCCCCCTGTGTCCAGATCGATCGTTGTAATTTTTGTCGGTTTGCCGCCGGCTGCCGCCACCGAGTAAAGATCAGTTCTCGGCAGTTCGTAATACGGTTCGTCGAGTTGCCTCGACGTAAAATAAATCTGCGAGCCGTCCTTCGACCAAATTGCGTTCTCCTCGTCAAATCGACCCGTTGTAAGTTGACGCGGTTTTACTTTTTCGTCAGCGCTGTGTGGCGCAGCCACAAGCCAAATATGTGTCGGATGCTTGGGATCGGCGTAGCCTTCATTATCTTGCCGATAAATGGCGCGCGTGATCACGCGAACATCGCTCTCGTGTTCATCTGCGCCCGCGGGAGCATTCCCACTGCCAGCTTTTTTTGATTCTTCTTCTTTTGATTTTTTCTTTTCCTGCTTGGCCAGGTCTTCCGCGTTTGTTTCGCTCGTGAACGCGATTGTTTTTCCATCCGGCGCCCAGCTCGGAGTCGCTGCGCCTTTCGGTAGATCGGTAAAGACAAATGAATCGCCGCCTGCCATTGGCAGGATCGCCAGTTGTGGCGGCTCGGGCTTGCCATTCTTCTCAGTCGCGCGCAGGAAGAGCAAAAATTTTCCATCCGGCGACCACCGAGGTACGGAATCGTGATCGCCCTTTGTGAGCTGATGAGGCTCTTCGCCGCCTGCGATCGGCACAGCCCAGATTGACGTATTGTAGCCTTCCTTCTTCTCATTAACCGTCACGCGCACAAACGCCACATACGATCCGTCCGGCGAAACTTGCGGGTCTCCAATCCATACGAAATCGAACAGATCTTTTTCGGTGATGTTGCGCTTCTCGGCGAATGCGCTGCCGGTTGCAGCGGCGAGGCCAAGGACAATGACGAATGACAAATGACGAATGACGAATGAACGACAAAAAGCGAAGCGTGACTTGCACGACCGATATTGTTTTATCATTTGATCATTCGTCATTCCTTCGAGTTTCTAGTTTCGGGATTCGGGCTTCATCTGGCTCACATATGCTCGATGACATTGTCACCGAATTGCGAACACTTGATCTCCGTCGCTCCCTCCATCAGGCGCGCAAAATCGTAGGTAACACGTTTGCTCGCAATCGCGCCCTTTAAGCCTTTCAGAATCAGCTCGGCGGCTTCTGTCCAGCCCATGTAACGGAACATCATTTCGCCTGAAAGAATCACCGAGCCCGGATTGACCTTGTCCTGGTTGGTATATTTCGGCGCCGTGCCGTGGGTCGCTTCGAATACCGCGTCACCAGTGATGTAATTGATATTTCCTCCGGGTGCGATTCCGATTCCGCCCACCTGCGCGGCGAGCGCGTCGCTCAGGTAATCACCATTCAGATTAAGCGTCGCGATCACGTCATAATCTTCGGGACGCAACAGGAATTGCTGAAGCGCGTTATCGGCGATGGCGTCCTTGATCACAATGCCCGCGCCCGGTTTGCCCATGGGAATCTCGCACCAGGGACCGCCATCGATTTCCTTTGCGCCGAAATATTGCTTTGCCACTTCATATCCCCAGTCGCGGAAAGCTCCCTCGGTGAATTTCATGATGTTGCCCTTATGGACCAGCGTCACGCTCTTGCGGCGGTTCGCAATTGCATAAGAGATCGCGCTGTGCACCAGGCGGACGGTGCCGGATCGACTGACCGGTTTGATTCCGATTCCTACGCAAACGTCGTCCTTTTCCGGTGCGCCAACTTTCTTCCAAAACTCTGCCGCTTTCTGTTTTGTCCCAAAGCGAATTTTCTCGAATTGCTGCGGAAACTCTTTTTTTAAAAAATCGAGAATCTTTTGCGCATCCGGCGTGCCGGCGGCGAATTCGATGCCTGCATAGATGTCTTCCGTGTTTTCGCGGAAGATGACCATGTTAACTTTTTCCGGATGCTTAAGCGGCGAGGGGACGCCATTGAAGTACTGCACTGGCCTCAGACAAACGAAAAGATCGAGGAGTTGCCGCAGCGCAACGTTGAGCGAACGAATGCCGCCTCCCACGGGCGTGGTCAGCGGACCTTTGATTCCCACGTGATACTCGCGGAAGGCTTCCACCGTATCGTCCGGCAGCCATTCACCGAATTTGTCCTTTGCTGCCTGGCCGGCGTACACCTCGAACCACGCAATCTTTTTTCTGCCGCTGTACGCTTTTTCGACTGCGGCATCGAACACTCGCACACTTGCGGCCCAGATGTCCGGCCCGGTTCCGTCCCCGCGGATAAATGGAATGACCGGTTGATCCGGGACATTCAGTTTGTCGGTTCTGGTAATCTTTTCACCGGCAGGCGGAGCGACATCTTTATATGGCATAAGGGGCAAACTGTAGAGGTGGCTGTCCTCAGTCGCAACAGAAGTCAATGCTCCGCAACCTGTCTTCCATGGTCGTTGGAAGAAGACAGAAAACGAGAGCTTGATTACAATCGCAATTATAAAAATTGCTGCCGTTTTTTGCGCTAACATTCTGACGAATTTGATGCTTGCTTGCAAGAGAGGATGAGGCGACGCAGTTCTCCAGACAGAGCGCGACCTGGCCACCGCTTATCTCAAGGTGACGCCGCAGTATCGTCACGCATGATGGAAGATTACACGCTGACCAATTCAATGGGCAAAATCACCACGGGACGATATTGGAGGAAAGAAAAACGATCCAAATACGAAATTTCGAGAATTCAATGAACGTGCGCGTCCACGGCGACACCTCGTCAGGGAAGACGCACACAAAAGGAGTCTCCGCTGGCCGTTCGATTTCCAGTTTCAATTTGCCGACGCCATGTCTCAAAGTTGCCTGCGAAACAAAGTAAGGCGCGATAAGCGAAACCCAGTCTGGCCGCGACCGCGACCCGGTCTTGCGCGGAGGCGGGGCTCTGCTATAGTCCGCGTTCCTCCTTACCCCCATGTTTCCCCGGAAAACAGCAAGCGGCGCTGTAGCGGCGGCTGTGTCAGCCGCCGGCCTGCTCACCCATTACGGATCATTGATCTCCGTTCGCTCTTGCAACATGAGCGTGCCAGCGCTTTCACGCTCCTCGAACTGCTCATCGTAGTCGGCATCATTGCCGTGTTGCTGGTGTTACTCGCTCCAGCGTTCACAACCATCAAAAGCGGCAGCGACTTCAGAAGTGGTGTTTATGGAATCCAAGGATTGCTTGAAAATGCGCGAACGTACGCGAAAGCAAACCACACCTATGTTTTCATTGGCTTTGCCGAGGTAGATTCCTCAGTCGATACTTCAGTTAGCCCGCAAGTTACGACTGGCCTGACTCCTTATGGCAGAGTTGCCGTGGCGGTTGTTGCTTCTAAAGACGGAACCCGACATTTTCAATATAGCACAAGCAACCAGGGATCCGATTGGCAGTCGAACTATTCCGATTCGACCAAGCCAGAGTATCGTGGAGCGCATCTAGCAGCGGTCGGAAAATTGCAGACCTTCGAAAATTTACACTTTACCCCTGTCGACTTTGGATCGTGGACTCCCACTGCTCACCCGAACTCGAAGATGGCGAGATATCAGCCGACTGGTCCGCCCTACATTCTCGGAAATCCAACCTCCACGTCAGTGACGCCGTTTACCTGGCCTCTCGGATCACCATTAAGTTCGAGTTATCAATATCGCTTTGACAGAGTGATATACTTCGATCCGACAGGCATTGCACGAATCGCTACCGCGACAAACGCGGATGGTATTGTCCATGTTATGGAAATAGACTTTCAACCAAGTCACGGCACAGCAATTCCGCCGGTGCCCACGAATCAAGACGCAGGAAATCATGCAGTGATACAACTTGGCACTACAGACGGTGCGGTCCGTGTTTATCGGCCATGAGGCTCTGGAATTGTAAGAATGCTTCGTTTTCGTTGGTCGAAGTAACACTTGCTTTGGGTATCGCCGCCTTCTGTTTGATCGCCGTCTTCGGTCTTATGCCTATTGGCGTGCAGACAAACCGCAACGCCGCGTCTCAAACTGCCGCTACCAACATCATTTCTGCAGTGGTCGCCGACCTTCGAGCCACGCCTAAGACAAGTACAACCTCTTCACAGTTTGCTATTCAATTCGGTCAGTCGAAAGACTTATACTTCAACGGTTACTGGAGGTTTCGTTCCGGACACGCCTGATGCGAATTCGCGGTACCATCTAAACATAACGTTTCCATCTAGCCCCACAGGCTTACCGTACGCGGATCTCAAGGTTACATGGCCCGCAGCGGCGACAGCCGCAAATGCAAGCGGCTCCCTAGAAATGTTTGCCGCGTTTGACAGAAACTGAACCCAATGTCTGATCACATAACTATACCTATAGTGGCAGCCGTGCCGGCTGCAATTCTTATACCGTGCAGGCGACCCGACTACGCGAGGCTTCGTCGTGGCAGGCAGCGCGCCTGCCACTGCACCGCCAAGCACCGCGGTCAGTAGTCAATCGTCAGCGCTGTCACGCAAATGCCTTTACCTTAGCCGAACTTCTTGTCAGCGTCGGAGTCTTCGTGTTACTGGTTCTCCTAGCTACGCAGCTTCTGAAGAGTGCTGCGAACATTGCCACGCTCGGCCACAAACAAATGGACGCCGACTCGCAAGCACGTGAACTGCTTGATCGGATGGCCATTGATGTGATGCAGATGGTAAAGAGGTCGGACGTTTACTACCACCTCAAAGCATCTACGAGTGCCACTGACTGTCCCTCCACAGAGTGTGGTACGCAGCCCGGCAATGACGAGATGGCGTTCTACAGCAACGTCCCAGGTTATTACGCGTCGGACTCCACGGGTTCGCAGCAGAGCCCCGTATCAATCGTCGGATACCGAATCAATTCGAGCGCGACAACGCTCGGTAACAGAATGGAGCGATTGGGCGCAGGTTTGGTTTGGAACGGGGCGTCCGCGAGTAGCCTGCCGAATAATCCGGTTCTTTTTTGGACGCCGTTGGACCCCTGGTCGACTACTAAGTATGCAACCACCAGCAACTCGACATCGTGGGACCGCAAGTTCTTCGGTTCGAGTATTATTACCTTCTTAAAGAATGGAAACTTATCGGCTACTCCTTGTACACGGCTTCCACCGTAAGTGGAATGCAAGACGTTGCCGCAATTGTGGCGGACATCGCTGTCCTGGATCCGAAAGGTCGCGTACTTCAGACAACTCGGCACAGGTTCCGCCGCCAAATGACAACATTACAGTCCTGGCAGGAGCTTTATCCGACTACAATGGAGAGGGTCCTGGCGGTTTGCTGACGGGGTGGCGCAATACACTGAACGCGAACACAAGCTTGCCTCGCCCAGCGATTTCGGGTATTCGGCTTTACGAACGTTATCTTTATCTTTCACCACCAACCCTCGGTACCCTATGAGAACTTTCTTACATTCTCGTAACGGTGCATCCAAAGGTGCCGCTCTAATGATTGTTCTTGCGTTCGTCGTGCTTTTGACCGGGTTGACGCTGGCTTACTTCTCACGCACCACAACGGACAGGCAGCTTGCCCAATCAAGCTACAACGATACTAATGCCGATCTGCTCGCCCGCAGCGCGCTTGATATTGTGGTGAGCGATTTTAAACAAGAAATGCTCAGCCACCCAACGGTGACTCCAAATCCACCCTATTATATAACACCGGTGTCTTATGGTACGCCGGCAAGCTGGTAAGCCCATCCCAAATTTGATTAGGCGGAGTTTTTTTGGAGACCCAACGGGCCGCACTTCCAACGTGCCCTCGACTAGTCCCTCCGCTAATGGGCGCTCAATCACCACGGCTCGCTGGAACAGCCACTACCTGATTCCACTAGCAACCGCCTCGCCGTCTCCATCGCCGGTGTCGAGTTTCGTCGCGCCAGACTGGGTGCTCGTAACTGCTCAAGGCCCGAGTTCTGCGCCGACACCGAGCGCGGTGATTGGAAGGTACGCTTTTGCGGCCTACGACGAGGGAGGCTTGCTCGATACGAATCTGGCCGGATATGCCACAGGCTCGGGCTCGGGCGGCGGCCCTAATCCATCGCCCACTCCGTGGCTGACGAATGTTGGAAGAAAAGGAATTTTGGCTTTCGCGGACCTCACTGCCTTACCAGCCGCGCCCTCCACGACATTTCCCCAGAGCCAGATCAATAGGATAGTCGGCTGGCGGAATTATGCCACGACGCAGCAGCCAAGCAGTTTCTTCCCCAGCGGCGTTCCTTCTTTTCTGGGGAATCTGAACAGACAGGATAACTATGGCAGTTATTTGCTCGATTTCGGCGATCCGCCTTACCCAAGCCCTTGTCCAATTTATCCGTTCACCTCTGTCGCAACCGATACCAGCAACTCGCGGACCGATCAGGCTTTCATGACACGGCGAGAATTGTTAAAGCTTCAAAGCAGCCTTGGCTTCAACCAGAACCTGCTTCAGTACATGGGAACTTTCTCCCTTGAACGCAACCAGCCCGCGCGCGATTGGTATCACATTGGCAGTAAATTACCTGACAGATTCGACATAGGCATGCTTAACTTGGTTAAACCGGCTCCTTCGGGTACGCCGCCTTCACATGGCAAAGGCAACGGTAGAGGCCGGGGCAGATACAGAGGCGACGCTGCGTCCATTCTCAACCTGTTTGGGTTGCAGTGGGTAGGCGGGACAGGTACGGACCCTCATCTGGTATCTTATTGGAATCGCTGGCGATACGTTGGCACCCCGGGTGTGCCGTCGAATCCCAACCCTCATATCCCTGCATTGAGAGGAGGCAGGAACGACTTCTTCCAGATCCTCGATTATGCCATCACACAGGCGAATGCTGACAATGAAGATACGACAGTAAACGTTGTCGACATCATGAGCCTTGGGGCTTCATTAATCGATCAAAATGACGGGACGCCCTCAACGGATGATGCAGACGTAAGTGGCACCCACCCAACTGGCTCGCACGTTACCATTATCGAAACTGCCACTGACGGCAGCGGAAAATTCGTCCTTGGCTGGGAAAACAATGAGGCTCCCGCGGCTACCGACACCGACCCGCTTCACCCACATAATCCCTACAACTGGATAAATGACCCAAACACCGGCACAACCAAGCCGCAGCCAAGTTTCACCCCCATCGTACTCAATCATCCTTTCACGACGGTTGGCGACTTTGGCTACGGTCTTAGGCCAGAATACGCAACGAACCGCTTTCAGCGGCTGGATTTCCATACGGCGAACCCCAATGCTAATCTTTTCGACTTTTTTACCTACAACCCGGTCGATCACAACTATCCGCGCGCCGGGTTCGTCAATCTCAACACAAAGAACGTCCCGGTTATTGCTGCGATCTTGCAAAGTGCACTTAAGAAGGATATAGACGCTGTCCCGACTCCTAATCCGTACCCTGGTGTTGCGCCGGCTGAAGCGACCCCGGCGGCGCAACTGATCGTGAACGCAACGAGCGCGCAGCCCGCCTTGACTAGAGCGGACATAGGCCGGCTTACCGCCGCGGCGGCGAGTGCAATCTCCACTGTGGGCTTCGCCACGGGCGAAGAAACAGAAAAAGTCCCAGAGGCGATCGCACGTGCTCTTTCCGAGGTCACGCAAACGCGAACTTGGAACCTGTTAATCGATGTGATCGCGCAAACTGGAAAGTATAAACCAAATGCGCCGGACCTTACAGCGAGTAACTTCATCGTCGAAGGTGAAAAGCGCTACTGGCTTCACATCGCGCTTGGTCGCGATCTTAACCGAGGAGCGTGGACGTGCTCGGCACGCAGCTTGAAGAAGTGATTGAGTAATCGGAGAGTCGATAGCCGATGGTGGATAGTTGATGGCTGATCCACCCTCGCCGCGTCATTAGTGACTGGGAGAGATGCGCGTCCCTATTAGCGTCGGTTTCTTTTCGCCGCCGGTGGCGTTGGCGAGGCCGAATGGTCCTCCCACGCAGGGGCATGAATTCTTGAGGTTGCCATTGCGCTCCCTTGAGCAGCCCATTCTTTGAAAGGCCTGTTCCAGCCGAGGTAAATCAAGCCAGCAACAATTACTATTTCGAGCAGCAGTCGCATACGAAAGGCGAGATTCGCAAAAGGCCGAGGGCAAAAGCAATCCTAATTTTGGTGGGAAGGTAGTTGGCCTGGACGCGATCATTCCTTCGTCTATGGCTACTCCAAAGGCGTTTCGCGAGCGGGTGGCGTCGCAAACGGTCCACTACAGTGCCTGCGTTCACGCGAGGCTGACGCGAGTTACGCAAAACCGCAGTCGCTGTAGCCACAGCCCTGTGGGCTGTCTTCCCAGTGTGAAAGCCAATGCCGGAGTGAACCGGCCGCAGGCCGGTGGCTACAGCACTTGTGAGACTTGCTACTCCGAAGGCATGGTCAGGCCTTCGAGCAAGATCATGTTTGTGTTCGCTGTGCGATGCCGCATCTTGCGCGGTTCGCGGTATTCTTCGCAATTGAGCCATTCCTTGGCGCGCTGCACGGATTCGAATTCGAGCACCACGATGCGCTTCGGTTTCCAGTCGCCTTCCAGCACTTCCGTTTCGCCGCCGCGGACGATGTATTTGCCGCCGTACTTGTCTACGGTCGCTTTGGCTAGCTTTTTGTATTCTTCGTACCCAACAGGATCGACGATGTCGATTTCAACGATGATGTAAGCGGGCATAACTGGAGTTAAAACATTGAAATGTTAAAGCGTTGAAACTGTACGTAGCCGATTGCCCAGTAAGCTAATGGCCATTGTAACTGCGGTCTTTCGCGGCTAGCTCGGGGATCTTTTTCCGGCGTCGCAGTCGCAGCCAATTGTTCCAGGTCTTGCGAAGGCTGTCGCGCGGGGTCTGGTATTTTTGATTCAATTCGTTGCTCTTTACAATCTGCGCGAGAATTCCTTTTACGGAAAAATCGTCGGTATTGACGATTGTGTAGGCCGTTCCCACAGCAGCCGCATGGTGCGCGTCGCTGGCCGCGGTCATAGGCAAACCGCGAATCTGCGCGTACTTGAAGGCGTAGGTATTATAGCGGCGAAGCGTTGTCGCGGCGTTGAACACCTCGATGGCGTCAATGGGCAGCGTTTCCAGAATGGAAAAACGGATCCCGGCACGAAACAAGTCATACGGGTGCGGAGGAATGGCGAGCCCCCCGCGCTGGTGAATCATGTCGCAGACTTCGCGTGCCGGTTTTCCCTTGAGGTAAGGAAGCTCCGCACCGATGCACAGAAGATGGCCATCGACGGTCGTCACTTCCACTCCCGGGAGAACGAGAAAATCATCGACCGGCAATCCGTCCAGTCGCATCAAGCCTTTTTCGAGAAGATAATTGACCGCATCGCACGTGTTGTGATCGGTGATAGCAATGCCATGCAAACCTTTGGCGCGCGCGGCTGCGATCATGTCTTCCGGACTGGAGACACCGTCCCCGGAAAAAAAAGAATGTGTATGCAGGTCGATGTTAAACGCCATGGCTCAAAAGGCAGAGTAAGAATCTAAAAGGGTTAAATGGTTAAAAAGTTGAGTTGCTGCAACGTCACAACACGCTATTCCCTCCCTAGTTTTTAACATCGCAACTCTTTTAACCTTTTAACTGTTGTCGCTAGACCAACTCTTCAATAGCAAAGGCTGGCTCAGTGGCCGCCTCTTCCGGAATACGATTGAATTGGTGATCGTACAACCGCCGATAGTAGCCGGATTTTTCGAGAAGCTCTGCGTGTGTGCCAATCTCCTTGATGCGGCCGCCGTCCATCACGATGATTTGATCAGCGGATAAAACAGTGGACAACCGGTGGGCGATGGCGATTACCGTGCGGCCAGTCGCCAGTTTGGCCAGGGCCTTTTGAATCTGTTGTTCGGACTCGGAATCGAGCGACGAAGTCGCCTCATCCAGTAAAAGAATTGGCGCGTTTTTCAAAACAGCACGCGCGATAGCGAGACGCTGCTGCTGGCCGCCAGAAAGAAGACATCCTTTATCGCCAATCACCGTTTGGTAACTCTTCGGCTGAGCCATAATAAAATCGTGTGCATAGGCGGCTCGCGCTGCTTCGTGAACTTCGTCCGGCGTGGCATCGAGCCGGCCGAACTGGATATTGCTGAAGATCGTATCGTGAAACAGGAACGTCTCCTGAGTAACGAGTCCGATCTGTTCGCGTAACGATTTTTGCTTCACCGAGCGTAGATCGCGACCATCGATTTTTACAGCGCCGGAAGTCGGATCGTATAGACGCAGGATGAGCGACAGAATCGTGCTCTTTCCTGCGCCGCTGGCGCCGACCAGGGCATAGGTTTTGCCGGGCTCGATCTGCAAAGTCAGATTGCTGATCGCATCCGTAACAGTGTTGGCATAACGAAATGTCACATCTTCAAAATCAATGCGGCCCTGTGACGAACTGAGCGCAACAGCATTTGGCGCGTCCTGGACAGTTGGCTGCGAATCGAGAAGCGAGAAAATTGAAGTCGTAGCGGCGATTGAGCGCTGCATCGTGAGATGGATCCTACTAAGTGTCTTGATCGGGTCGTAGAGGATGAAAATTCCTGAGATCAGTCCAAAAAATCGCCCGACGCTGAGGTTCGCGGTGTAAACATAGAGCAACGCAATCCCCACGCCTATTGCAGCAATCGTCTCGACCAGCGGTCCGACGGCTTCCAACGATCGGATGATGCGCATCATCTGCGAAAACTGCACCTGATTGCTCCGCTTGAATTCCTTTTCCTGATGCGCTTCACGGGCGAATGACTTGATCACCCGAATGCCGGCGAATGTTTCCTGCATCGTCACCACCATCTCCGCCATGCCTTCCTGCTCGTTTTGCACTGCCTTTCGAGCGCGTTGACCGTAAACGCGAAGCGGCAACAAACACGTTGGAAAGAGAATTAGCGTGACCAGGGTAAACTTCCAATCCATCACCAGGAGCACAGTGATTGCTCCGACGATGGTGATCGGCTGCTTGAAAATATCGCTGCCGACGGTGCTCAACGCCATCTGCATGACGCGGGTATTGTTCGTGATAACCGACATCAAAAATCCCGAGCGCGCCTTGTTAAAGAAATCCATCGAGTTGCGGAGCATCTTGCTGAAAAGCTGACTCCGGATATCACTCACCACCTTATTGCTCACCCACTGCATGCAGTAGGTGCTTCCGAAGGAACAGAGGCTGCGCACCATCATAATCGCCGGGATAGCGAGACAGATCAGGATGATTGAATTAATTTTTGGGCCAGTATCGAGCGCGTGAAGATTGGAGCCTACGGCCATCGGATTGGGAGCGGTGCCGTGGAAAATCGTGCTTGTCACCCGGGCAATCGCTATCGGAAAAAGTGAATTGACGCCGCCGTAGGCAAGACCCAGTGCCAGGCCCGCGATAAAGCGGGTCTTGTACGGTTTGACGTAACCGTAGAGCCGTCGGTAAGAACCGGAGGCTGCACGCAACGTCTCCCAGAATGATTGTTTTTTCTTAGCCGCTTTTGCGTCGCTCATGACGTTCGGGCCGCCGCATGCTGCGACAGCAGGAAATCCATAGCACTAAACACCGCTTCCGTCGAGATTTGACTCATTGGAAGGCGCGGCTGGATCGGGGAAAACTCAGTGACCGGCTCAGGTGTCTCCCCCTGCAGAATGAGTGCAGGACTTTCCCTCGGTCGCCAATGAAATGGATTGGTGGGCCCGAACAGGATCACCTGTGGTGTACGTGTCGCGGCCGCGAGATGCATCGGGGCGGAATCGACCGTTGCCAAGAGCCGTGCCTCGCCAATTAACGCCGCGAGGGTGAGCAAATCCGTCTTTCCCGAAAGATCGACAATTTTGGTCTCCTTCTTAATCGCCGCGATATGCGTCTGCTCGTGGTTCGATGCTCCACTCGTCAGAACAAGGTCGAAATCACTGTCCCGGCTGAACCGCTCGATCACCTGCGCCCATCGGGCGGCTTCCCAGAGCTTTTCCTCGCGCGCCGAACCGGGATGCAAAACAATATAGGGCTTGCTGACGTTCCAATTGCGTCGAAGCGCGTCGGCTTTTTCGTGCGCCGATTGCGGCAACTGCAAATGCAAGGAGGAGGAAACGTCCCCGATGCCGAGCGGTTTAAGCAAACACAGATTGTAATCGATTGTGTGCAGGTCGCGCATACGGACGTTGACAAAATCAGTGTAAAGCCGGGCGCGGCTTTTCGACTGATCGCGCACCCGGTATGAGACGATGCGTTTCCGGGCTCCGGACAAGAACGCCAGAAATGCGGAGCGGTCGTTTCGTGTGAAATCGATGCAGTAATCAAATTTATTGCCTGCGACGGCGAGAAAGGCGGCGAGATCACTCAGATTACGTCGCGCAATCAAAATGTGATCGACACCTGTAATGGCTGGGAGCAGGTCAGCGCATTCGCTGGAAACAACAATCGTCACTTCCGCCTCCGGAAAACGTTCGCGCAAAGCCGCGATCGCGGGAGTTGTCAGGATCAGATCGCCGATTCGCTTAAGTTGCAGGAGAAGAATTTTCATCCGCCTTACCAAGGAGCGGTCGCCGCGGCGACCGGGGGCGATCTGGAGATCGCCACTCCATGGGTGAAATAATTATCGAGCAATTCGCATGGCGGTTTCGTATGCGCTGAGTAATCGCGTTCGAAAATGGTCCCACGTGAAATTTTCAACTACGCGACGTCTCGCGGCGCTGCCCATTTGCTGAACAATTTCAGGATGTCGGTGCAGATGCTCGAGTGCCGCTGCGATCGCGTCGACATTACCCGGCTTCACGATAATTCCTTCCACGCCATCGCGCACCACATCGCCTGCTTCACGTGTGGTGATTTGGGGCAGCGCACATGCCGCGGCTTCATAGGTTACCTTGGCGCTGCCTTCCCATTGCGACGGAAAAACATGTACCGTGCCCTGGCTAAGATAATTCTCCGGGTCGCGCGCAAATCCCACTACCCGGATGTTATCGCGCCAGAATTGTTTAAGAAAAGGCTTCGCTTCATCGTGCACGTGCCCCACCAACCACAGCTCCGCGTCAGGCAAATTGAGACGATGCCATGCCTCGAGCACATGTTGGATGCCTTTGCGTTTGATCAGAGCGCCTGCGAAAACAGCGCGAAATTTAGCCGGGCGATCTCCCGGCTTGAATCGTTCCACGTCTACCCCGCGGGGCAGGTAGAAAAGTTTTTCCTCCGGAAAACCACGTACGCGAAAGGTATTAGCCGCCCTCTCTGACAGGACAAGCAGAAGGTCAGCCAGTTGGTATTCTTCTATGAAACGCTTTCGCTCAGGCAACAGTCTGACTTTCCATTTTTCAAGGCCACGGCGCGTGGTCGCCGATTCAGCAACCTTCCGACGTTCGACCTTGTTTTTGCCACCGTCACGATGCCACGTTGGTATTTCAACGATCGAGGGAATGCCGCGCTGTTTGGCTACCTGCAGCGATCGCAAACAGTCGCCCGACCAGCTATGAAATAGATCGTAGCGCCCAGTGGCGAGGTGTCGGGATGCGATCCAATCAAGGTACTTTTTTTTCGCGCCGTAGTAGTAGGGTCGATCGAAAAATGAGATGAGTCGCACCGGATGCCAGCGCAAAGAATGGATCAACGAAGCCGGAATTTCCTTCTGCCTGTTATCATAAGCGATCGCTTTGCCCAGGAATCCCCCCCGATAAGATGCACGCAGGGTCTCAAATGCATCCGTATCCAGGCCGGAACCACCGATGCGGGCAAAAATCGAATAGAGCAAATGGCTCGGTAAAGTACGAACTGCAGGTGAGGCGGAACGTAATGACTGAGGAGCGTTTAGGGTTTCACCCAGCATCGGCTTACAACTATTCTGGCTAACGTGAGGCGTGTAAAGAGGCGTGTTGTAGAGTGTCGAGGTGACTGGAGACTCGTTCAGTTTTGACAAACAGCGCTGTTAAATACCTGAGCGTAGCTCCATTCAGGTGGAAGTAACTAAATGATATAACCTTACCCAGCATGCCGAAGAATCTGAGCATTGTTTTTGTCCGGCGCGGTTATTCGGCGACTGGCGGCGCGGAGGCGTACTTAAAACGCCTCGCGCGTGGCGTGATCGAAGCCGGACATGACGTGCAGCTTGTTGCGACGAATGACTGGCCGGACGGCGAGTGGCCATTTGGATCGATCACGCACTTGCGTTCTAAGTCCCCCATCGAATTTGCCAGCGAGCTGGAACGAATGCGCGCCCAATTTCCGTTTGATGTGCTGTTCAGTCTTGAGCGTGTTTGGAGTTGCGACGTTTATCGGGCTGGCGATGGAGTCCATCGCGCCTGGCTTGAGCGGAGAAGAAAGTTCGAACTGCCTCTGAAACGATTTGTCCGGAGTCTCAGTTCCAAGCATCAGGATCTGTTACGCCTGGAACAATCGCTTTTTTCCGGCAGCAACGCCAAGCGTGTGATTGCTGGTTCGCAAATGGTTAAAGACGAAATCATCAATCTCTATGGTTATCCAGCAGACAAGATCGACATTGTTCGCAACGGTGTCCCATTGAAGAAATTCCGGTTCGATCCGGAGCTTCGCGAAAGGTCGCGCGAGGAATTGAATTTAAAGCCAGACCAAATCGCACTGTTATTTGCGGGCTCTGGATGGGAGCGCAAGGGACTGCTTTTTGCTATCGAGGCAGCCGCGCTTGGCGGGGATCGCAAGATGCGGTTGCTCGTTGCCGGCCGCGGAAATGCAAGGCTCTACAAGACGAGGCGCCTCCGGTTTTGGAGCGAAGAGCCGGTGCAATTTCTCGGTGAAATTGCGGACATGCTGCGTGTTTACGCTGCTGCCGACATTTTTATCCTGCCTACGATTTACGATCCATTTTCCAATGCCTGTCTGGAAGCGCTCGCCTGCGGTTTGCCAGTGGTCACCACGCGTTCCAACGGTTTTAGTGAAATCATCGGAAACGCAGTCCACGGATCAATTATCGATCACGCTGGGGATCTCCTCGCTTTGCGCGATGCGATTCGACTCTGGTCCGATCCTTCGCGTCGCGCTGCAGCGAGATCGACAAACAGTCAACTCGCGGCGCAATTCGACATTTCACAAAACATTAACGAGACGCTCGCAATCCTATGCAACGTGGCTAAACGAGAAACGGAATAATGCGCTTCACTCTGCGCTGATAAACGGCGTATTTGCCCGGAAAATGTTTTAGCATCAAATCTTCTTCGCGTTTGAGTTTCAGCCAGAAACTCACGAACACGAGCAACAAGCCTGAGAATCCTCCGAAATAGCCCGTGGCGATGGCGGTGCCGGCAAACATGGCCAGGATTCCTGTGTAGATGGGATGACGCACAACGCGGTAAGGGCCGCGCTCGATGAGTTCATGTTCTTCTTTCAACGTGATCACGCCGCTCCAGTTTCTTCCAAGTATTACTCTTGCCCAAATGGCAAGCACAAGGCCGATAACGCACAGAAAGGCACCCACCCAGGCGCTTAACTTTGTGTGCGGAACGATGAGCCAATCGAACGGAGGCGGCAGACTGCTCGATTTGACCATTACGAAATAGCCGATCACGAGCAGTAGCCAGTAACTGGCTCGCTCCGCGCTGCTTTCGCGGTAGATCGTGCGCTTAGTCGAGACGGCTCCCAGCAACCAGACTACTATAAAGATTATCCAACAGACACGAATGACCCCGAGCCCTGACGAATATGCGTGGACCCCCATTGTATAGCAGCCGGAGAGGCGCGATCTATCCGCCTTATCCTTGAGACCGTTTCACATGGCAGCCAGCGCGGTATCCGTGTCTGGGAAGATCTTGAACACCTGATCGAGTCGCGAGATTTCGAAAATTGAGCGTACCGTCTCCTGCAAGCCAGCCAGCAAAAATTTTCCCCCGTAGGCTTCCACCTTTTGCATCGCCTGAATAAGAGCCGCCAGGCCTGCGCTATCGATGTAAGTCACATCCGAAAGGTCGATCACGACGCGTTCCGGTTTTATCTCGATCATTGCGGTGAGTGACGCTGTGACCACGGGAGAAACGTGCAGATCGATTTCGCCCTTGAGTGGCAACACATTGGGCCGGTCTCGAGATGGCTTCGGAGCAGATGGGGAGGCGTTCTTCTTTTTCATTCAAACCTTCATTCGTCAATGGATCACCATCCGAGCGTATCGATCACTTTTTCCACATCTGAAAGGTCGTCGATCAAAAAGTCCGGATGATATTCGGCAAGTCGATCGCGACTCCAGGTGCCGGTCGCCACGGCGACCGTGCGCGCGCCCAACGCCTTACCGCAAGCAATATCGCGCGGCGTATCGCCGATTACATCAATCTCGGAGGCGGAGAACTCGCGGCCGTGTCTCTCAGATGCGCGCGCGCGAGCAAACGGCCCGAGCCGGTTACGGTCTCGATGATCATCGGCGAACGCGCCAAATTCAAAAAAGTGCCAGACACCGTAATGATCGAGCTTTAGCCGCGCGCCGCGGGATACATTGCCAGTAAGAAGCGCCAGCACCAGATGCGGCCGCGACTTGAGGCGCCGAAGCAATTCCAGAACGCCCGGAAGCAGTTTGCCTTTGCGACGTGGCAATTCGAGCGAAAGAAAATGCACGTAGCTATCCAGGAAGGCGCTCACGTTTTCGTTCGTCGCGGGAATTTTGTGCTTGTTCAATATGCTGACGACGATGCCTGAGTCGGTCATGCCGGCGATTTCGATGCCGTGCAGATCGTCGGCGATGCCAAAACGTTCTTTGAAAGCCGACTTAAGCGCATGCACGCCCGCGCCGCCCGAGTGAATCAACGTTCCATCGATGTCGAAAAGCAAAAGGCGCTTTGTTCGTACTGTCATCCCGAGCGAAGTCGAGGGATCCCGGTGCATCATCCTCGAGTTTGCCACAGGATCGCCCGGACTTACAAACGCGGAGCGTGCATCATCGCCACTGCAATCATGCTCCCCAGAAACACGAGTAGAACAATAGCCAAGCCGATAAAAATTCCATTGCGAAGCGGGTCGTTCTGTTGTTTTTGGCGCGGGAACGGAGAAACATTGGTAAAATCCGAAGGGACGGCGCTCAATTCTGCTGGTCTCGCTTTGATCTCCTCGAGTTGGGGAAGCGGTCGCGATCCAGTCGCGTCCGACTCGAAGCGGGCTTCAGCCGCGCCAAATCGGACCCGATCGTCAAAACTTAGCAGTGTTTCGGTGACCGGCTTGCCATTGACTTGTGTGCCATTGGTCGAACCGAGATCTTTCAACCGGTAGGTTTCGCCGGCCAACTGCAACTGCGCGTGTCGCGCCGAGACCGACGGATCGTTAATGACTATTGCGTTGTCCGGACCCCGGCCGATTGTGACCAGATTGTCAACAAGTTCATACGTTAACCCGCTGATAATGAGCTTTGGCATGTTAGAAATAATCTATCCGGAAATTCGGCATGCGGTCGAGCGATTCTTATACCAGCAGCGCAGCCCAACGCGGCCTGACCCTCTTTAGATGGAGGAAAGGTAATTTGGGCATGTTCGCATTTCAGACGATTGGATTATTCCCCGCACATTTGACGCTCGGAGTCGCCATCCGTAGCATTACTTTTACCTCGTTCGGACCGAAACGATTCCGAGAACACTTAAAGGAAACATTATGGCGACGTACATCAGTTTGGTGCAATTCACTGACAAGGGTATCCAGGCCGCAAAAGAAACGACCCAGCGGGTAGCCGACTGGGCCTCCAAGGTGGAGTCGATGGGAGTAAGCATCAAGCAAATGTATTGGACACTTGGCCAATATGACCAAGTCTGCGTCTTCGACGCTCCAGACGACGAGACGGCTGCCAGCGTGTTGCTGGCGGCGGATATGCTGGGCAACATTCGCTCGCAGACATTACGCGCTTTCACTGCGTCCGAGATGGAGAAGATCCTGGCCAAGGTGCCGTGATCACGCTGAGGCAGATTCTGGAATTGCGAGCCCGAAGAGGGCGAAAGTCCGAGAAGTGGGGATGAGGCGGCGCTTTACTGTCGACGCTGCTCAGTAGAATAAGCTCTGACGCCATTCCATCGTCATTGACTATGGCCTGGCTCGGAGTCGGGCGGGGGTGCAGATTCGGCCGAGGCCTTGGTGTTACTCTAGGAGGAGGTCCGGTATTAGACCAGATTGCGAGTAGTATCTCCCATCACTGTTCCCAATAGTTCCACCAGAATCATTGCGTTACGTGCAGCTCATCCTCGATCATCCCGTTGAGCAGCTTTGCGACGTAATGGTGTTCGATAACGAGCGCAGGACCAAACCACTGAGAATCCGCTTGGGGGTGTTGACTAATCCATTCACTCGCCCTCTGAGTCAGCGGCCTAACGAGCGTAAGCGTTCCCTGTGGCAAATCCAGATGTCGGTTTTGCGGGCGCGGCGGTTCATTGCTTACGGTCTGTGTTTGCAAATGGTGGCTCTGGCTTGATCGGAAAAAGCGGCCGTAAAACCGCGAATGTGTGCGATAGGCACGCAAAGGAAACGACCAGAAACACTGTTACAGATTTCACCGCGGTTGCTTTCATCATTCTTCTCCGGAAAACGGGGCGCAAAGTTGCTCAAGATGTTCCGAAAGAGGGCCACTGGCCTCTGAGTGCCGATCGCTGCCAGTCAGGAGGTTTAGCGGGTAATTTATGACCGTTTGCAATACGGGTTTACTCGCTTCTCACGGTGCGCTCATTTGCGGTGGTCCCTAGATCGAATTTCCAAACCGCTAATTGTCATGATTTCAACGGAAGGGAGGCATTGCTCACATCGACGTACATCGACGCCTGACCGCGCGGTCGAGCGATTTTCTCTGGGATTTCGGATAGCAGGTCACTGTGCGCTAATTGACCGCGCGCGGGCGCGCTCGCATAGTGCCCACTTCCATGGGAATTGAGTTTACGCGCAACTTCTGCATCATCGCGCACATCGATCACGGCAAAACGACGTTGTCGGACCGATTGCTCGAGCGCACAGGCACGATCCACGAGCGGGAAAAGCAGGACCAGCTTCTTGACTCAATGGACCTGGAGCGGGAGCGCGGGATCACGATCAAAGCGCATCCAGTGACGATGCGTTACACGAGCCAATCCGGGCAAAACTATCGATTGAACCTGCTCGACACTCCTGGGCACGTCGATTTCAGCTATGAAGTTTCGCGCAGCCTCGCCGCGTGCGAGGGCGCCGTTTTGGTTGTCGATGCGGCGCAGGGAGTCGAAGCGCAAACAGTGGCGAACGTTCACCTCGCTCACAAGCAGGGGCTCACGATTGTGCCAATTATCAACAAAATCGATCTGCCGAACGCCGACGTGGCCTCCGTGCATCGCCAGTTGGAGGAAATTCTCGCGATCCCAGCCCAGGAAGCGATCGATGCGAGCGCGAAGATGGGAATCGGGATTGACGAGATTCTTGAGGCAATCGTGAAACGTATTCCGCCGCCTCGACCGCCTGTAGACCAGACGCTGCGGGCGCTAGTTTTTGATTCGGTGTTTGACGTTTATCGCGGCGTGGTCGGCTACGTGCGTCTCGTTTCCGGAACAATGGAAGCGAATCACGCAATCACGTTGATGAGTAATAATGCGCGCTATGAGATCAAAGAGGTGGGCGTTTTTACGCCGAAGATGCTCGCACAGGAAAAGCTAAACCCTGGTGATGTCGGTTATTTCATCGCAAACATTAAGTCGACTGCGGACATGAAGATCGGCGATACGATCACTGATCAGCGTCATCCCTCGCGCGAACCGCTTCCGGGTTTTCAGGAAATTCATCCCATGGTCTTCAGTGGGATCTATCCCATCAATACCGGCGACTTCGAACATTTGAAAACGGCAATCGCAAAGCTGCGTCTGAACGATTCCGCGTTCATCTATCAACCGGAGAGTTCCGTTGCGCTCGGATTCGGATTTCGCTGCGGATTTCTGGGATTGCTGCACATGGAGATCATCCAGGAACGGCTCCGGCGCGAGTATAACATGGACATCATCGCCACGAGTCCAAGCGTCGTCTATGAGGTGATTACTACGCGCGGAGAAAAATTGTTGATCGATAATCCCGCTCACCTGCCTAATCCGAGTATGATCCAGGAAATTCGTGAGCCGATTGTAAGCGCGTACGTGCTCTGCCCGAATGAAAATATCGGCGACATCCTGCAATTGATTCTGGAGAAACGCGGCCACATGGAACGCACCGAGTCGCTCGATACACGTCGGGTAATGTTGCATTGCGAATTGCCGCTGAACGAAATTCTCGTCGATTTTAACGACAAGATTAAGAGCGTTACACGCGGCTACGGCTCCATGGATTACGAGCACGCCGGCTATCGCGACGCGAAATTGGTAAAACTAGACGTACTCGTTAATGGCGAGCCGGTCGATGCGTTTTCGACGATCGTGCACAAAGATCGCGCGGAAGCGAGGGGACGCCAGCTGGCGGCCAAACTAAAGGAAGTGATCCCGCGACAGCTCTATCAGGTGGCGATTCAGGCAGCTATCGGTGGAAAAATTATTGCGCGTGAGAGCGTTTCGGCATTGCGAAAAAACGTAACCGCGAAATGCTACGGCGGCGATATTACGCGCAAGCGGAAGCTGCTGGAGAAACAAAAGGAAGGAAAGAAACGGATGAAGAGCATCGGGAAGATCAACATTCCTCAGGAGGCATTTATTGAGGTGTTAAAGGTGCAATGACTCTTGCGATGAGAGATTCCTCGACTGCGCTAGGCTCCGCTCGGAATGACAAGGTACGCCCAGGAGCGTTTATTGAAGTGCTCAAAGCGCAATGATGCGCTTTGAAATGACGAAATCCGAATGTCGAATGACGAAGAAGCCCGAATGATGAAATTCGAAACAAGAACAATCTCGCATGTTAGTCCTTGCTCATTTGGGCGTCGTCATTGTTTCGTCATTCGACATTCGTGCTTCGTCATTTTCTAACTCATGTTTACATCGCGCCAAGTGAAACATAGCCGCCTGCTCATGCGGCACGCCCGGAAGTATTTGCGCTACAAGGACGATCAGCTCAGTAACGCGGACCGCGACCAAATCACTGCGGGCATGAAGGATCTCCGCGAAGCGTTATGGCAGAGAGATCGCGAGAGAATACACAGCACGGCAGACGCGCTGGATAAAACCCTTCACAGGCTGACGCCCGTGACATGGGAGTCGCATTGGCGAGAGAATTGCGAGGTGATTTTGGTGGCCATCGTTGTGGCAGTTGGCATTCGTTCCTATTTCTTGCAGCCGTTTAAGATTCCGACAGGCTCGATGCAGCCGACCTTGAACGGGATTATCGGTTATCAGAGCTCAGCTCCAGCGCCGAACATTCTACGACAGATTGGCGAGTTCATCGTCCTGGGTCGCAACTACATCAACGTTGTTTCCCGCGAGGATGATCAGCTTCTTGAAATCCAGCCAAAGAAAATGTTTTTTTTCTTTACGCTTTCACAGCTGATCTGCCAGCGGCAAAAATATCTGGTCTATGCGCCGCCCGACACGCTCAGCCATGATTTCAATGTTTTCCCGGGCCGCATTTACCATCGTGGTGACATTATTGCCAGAGGCGCAATTGATACTGGCGACCAGGTGTTTGTCGATAAGTTTAGTTACAACTTTGTTAAGCCGCATCGGGGCGACGTTTTTGTTTTTCGGACAAATCACATTTCAGGTATTCGCGAAGATCCTGAGGCCGGCTCGCCATTTTATATCAAGCGGCTGGCCGGACTGCCTGGCGATCGTTTGAGAATCGATCCGCCATTTCTCTACGTGAACGGGAAGAAAGCGGAAGGTTACGGGTTTGGGCGGGTAATGGCGGCAAAGCCCCCTTATCGCGGTTATGCTCCTGGCCATGCTTATTTGGCGACGCCGGAACAGTCCTACAGCGTGCCACAAGATGGCTACTTTGCTTTGGGGGATAACAGTTACAACAGCTATGATAGCCGCTATTGGGGACCGGTACCGGAGGAAAATCTTGTGGGGCGTGGTTTGTTAGTTTATTGGCCGTTTGCTCCGCACTGGGGACTGATTCGGTAGATGATTTTACACCTGGTAGGGACGGACCGCCGAGCCGTCCGTTCGTGTTCGGCGCGCCCGGCGGTCGCACCCTGCCAAACCACTGTTTGCTAACATGTGGCGACACCTGCCGCGCCTGTATCCGCTACTTGGACTTTGTGTTGGCTATGCGATTTTAATGATCTTCAATCCGGTGCGAAGTGCACTGGGAGACGGTTTTCGTTGCATTCGGCGCTATAAACGCATCTGGATTAGCTTTGCGCTCCTCGGGTTTGGCTATTTCCTTTTTCAGTTTGTCACCTTCACTCCGATCCGAAACTGGGCCGACCTTGATTTAAACCAGATCATCTCGTTACCACGCTGGTATTGGCCGCGATTCGTGGACATATGGCGCGAAACACCGTTGCCCGCCCTCGAGGGAGTTGCAGGCATTTTCGATAACGCCACGACAACTTATCCGCTTTCTGTCGTGGCTGCCGTGTTCTTGCTGGCTAACTGGCGTGGACTGCACGGCGCATTACTTCGAGCATTGTGGAAGCGTTATGGTTTCTGGGGTCATCTTACCTATTTGATTCTGTTGCTGAGCGCGCTGGCGTCGCTCTTGAAGCCAATTGTGTTCTGGCGATTGCCGGAGTGGAGTTTGGTCTCGGCCGCCGGGTTCCTGCGAATCTCCGCCACGGTCGATGCGACCGCATTCATTTTCGAATATCTCCTGGGAGTCTACATCCAGGTGTATCTCATTACTGTCTGCCTGGCCTGGATAAAGGGCGTGAGCTTCGAAGAAGGAGAACTCTTTCGCTTCGCCATGCGCCGCTTCAGTTATGTCTTGGAATGGGCTGGGATTGTCGTTGCGGTAAGCATGCTGATCGTCCGGTTGCCTCTGCTTCTTGCCTATTTCACTAACATTCCCGGCGTCCTTGATTATCTGCCAATTGCGAGGGTGCTGATGAGCGTTTTGATTATTGCCTTTTGCTCGGTCCAAATCTCCCTGGCTCTCCATAATGAGACGCTTATCGAAGCAATGCGGGCTCACGGCCTGTTTATCCGGAAAAACGCCGCACGGCTTGGGTGGTTTTTAGCTATCTGCGGCATCCATTTTTTTTGTATTATGGTGTGCGATGCCATAGTACGCAGCGCAATTGCTGATCGATTAGGCGCACTGTTCCTTTGGAAATTGAGTTTCGCTTTTCTTCGGGGAGTGATCACCGGCTGGCTCTTAGCTTCGTGGGTCTGTTTATTTCGCCAGTGCGAAACCGGCCGCATTGGCGGCGAGAAATGGATTCAGTATTAGAAAACCACGCTTTAGAAGGGCAAACGTGAATGCGGCGACGATTACGCGGCAGAGCAAATCGAATCTCGCCCTCGCGTTCATTTCCCTAGGGCGCGAGCGGAAACGCGATATCACCGTTTTCTACGCGTTCTGCCGCGTCATCGACGATATCGCTGATTCCTCAGAGCTAAACGTGGTGGAAAAGCGAGTGCGTCTGGCGAAATGGCGCCAGATGCTTCACGCCACGACGCAGGACGAGCCACTTCTTGCTCGCGACGTAAGACGGTTGATCGCCAAATACTCGCTGCCGACCGGCATGCTGGAGGAAATCATTGCCGGCGTAGAAATGGACCTGAGCACGCAGCGATATCCCACTTTCGAAGAGCTCCGGATTTATTGCTATCGAGTCGCCAGCGCGGTCGGCCTCGTAAGCATCGAGATTTTTGGGTATCGGAACCAGCGCTGCAAACAATACGCAATCGAACTGGGGCTCGCTTTGCAGATGACGAACATCATCCGTGATGTCCGGAAGGATATGGAGAATGGCCGGATCTATCTTCCGCAGGAAGATCTGGCGCGATTTCATTATTCGGAGACCGAGCTTATGCAGCGGCATTACAACGAGCGCTTCGTTAAACTGATGGAATTCCAGGCGCGCCGCGCGGGTGAGTTCTTCGCTAACGCCGCCGCGGCCCTGCCCGCTGAGGACCGGAGAGCCATGACCCCGGCGGAAATCATGGGCTCTGTTTACCGTGGTTTGCTCCGTCGAATTGAGCTGGACAAATTTCGTGTCTTCGAAAAAGATTACCACTTAACCAAAATCGAGAAGGCAGGTCGAATCGTCGGGCAACTTTTCAAATCTTTTTTGAATGCGCCGCTGCGAACGTCCGTCTGACTTCTCCGTTGCGAAACTTAACTAACAAATATGAAAGCAAATTCACTGAAAATTCTATCAGCGGTTGTAACTGCGCTCTTTGTGCTGAACATGACTTTGTACGCGCAGGGGGGGAGGGATGCAATTGATTCCCGAACGAGCCATCCAGTGATGACGGCGACAGCGATCACGAAAGCAGATGCTGAGAAGCAATACCCGGCGCCAAAGGGAGGCCACTATCCGCCTGGGACCCGTAGCCCGCATGATCCTTCGGGAGTTGTAACGAGCCCATATCCGCCCTATCAACAGTATGACTGCTCAAAGGTTGCGCATGGCGGGCTGGTCGTGGACATACGCGCAAAGCACGTATTTGTATATCCCTAGGACCGGTTCGGCCAGACCAAGGCTATCTTGAGAGCGTCCCCGCAACGTCCGGCGGACTGCGCAGTTTAATCCGCAAAGGGAATTGCACCACGGGAATGAAGACTCTTAAGATTACCTCGGCCATCAGTCTGGTTTGTCTCGCTCTCGCTTCCTGCGACACTCCGGTTGGTCAGGGCGCAGCATGGGGTGCCGCGACCGGAGCGATCATCGGCGGCGCGGCGACTGGTCATGTTCGGGCCGCATCAATTGGCGCAGCCGCGGGAGCAGCTGCCGGCGCCTTAACCGGCGCAATCATTCAGGAGAATCAAGCTGCGCGTTATGGTCCGCCGCCGCCGGGTGGCTTTCCATTCGCGCGCTGGGCCGGGACGCCAGGTCTTTATTACAGTCCTTATACGGGACGCGTCTACGATTTGCGAGGAGTTCCGCCCGGTGGACTTACGCGTGACGTAGATACCGGCCGGCTTTTCCGCAAGCCATAACTGACTGCCAAAATCGGATCAGCGCGCTTGCGCCTGGAGTGCATCCACCAGCGCTCTGGCTTCATCGGTCATCTTCAACAATTCCGGCCATGGACGATGATAATTTTCGCCGGGCAACTTGCGCGTCGCATCAAATCCCATATGCGAGCCGATGTTTTGTTCGCTCGGGGCGTGGTCGAGCGAATCGCTTGGATTCTTGATGACGGTCGTGTCGCGCGCAGGATCGGTGTTGGCGCACAGTCGGAAGAGCACTTCGCTTGTATTGTGCACATCGCAATCTTCGTCCACGACAACGATGTATTTGCTGAACATCATCTGGCCCATGCCCCACAGGCCATGCATCACCTTGAACGCTTGGTAAGGATACTGCTTCCGGATGCTGACGAAGACCAGGTTGTGAAAAACGCCTTCGGGCGGGAGCGTCATGTGCACAATTTCTGGAAAATTCATTTTGAAGACCGGCAGAAAAATACGCACGCACGCGTCCCCGATGTAATAGTCTTCCATCGGCGGGATACCGACGATTGTTGTTGGATAAACTGCGTCACGTCGGTGCGTGATTGCCGTTAAATGGAACACGGGATAATTCTCGATGGCAGTGTAATAACCTGTATGATCGCCGAACGGTCCCTCCGGGCGCAGCTCCCCAGGTTGGACGTACCCTTCCAAAACAAAGTCAACGTCCGCTGGTACCTCAAGATCGATCGTTTTGCAGCGAACAAGCTCGATTGATTTTCTTCGCAGAAAACCAGCGAACAGAAGCTCGTCTAAGCCGTCCGGCAGCGGTGCAGTTGCAGCGAAGGTATATACGGGATCGCCACCCAGTGTGACCGCGACCGGCATGCGCTCCCCTCGCTCGTAATATCGCTTCCCGTGCCGCGCGCCGACCTTGTGAAGCTGCCAGTGCATCCCGGTCGTGTGTCTATCGTAAACTTGCATCCGGTAGAGGCCGACGTTGCGGACCGCGGTCTCGGGTTCGCGCGTGTGCACATTCGCCAGCGTGATGAAACGTCCGCCGTCTTTCGGCCAGCATTTGAGGATCGGGAGATCTTGCAGGGAAAAGTTGTCTCCGTTTTCTATGCGATGCACGACTTCCTGGCATGGCGCATCGCGCACGGATTTTGGGCGCGCATGTAGCAGATGAATTCCCTGTTTGAGCAAGTTCCAGCCTTCGCGCAGGTCGGTAGGCGGTTTTGCTTTCAGAATGAGTTGAATTTCCCGTGCAACGTCTTCGATGTCCGCAACCTGAAGCGCGAGTGCCATGCGGCGGCGCGATCCCATCGTGTTGATTGCAACGGGGAATTCTGATTTTTTCCCGTCGATAATCGGCTGCTCGAACAGAAGCGCTTTTCCGCCACCGGGCGATTTCATCTCGCGATCCGCCCATTCTGCGATGAGCAGATCGGTATCGACCGGAACGGTGACGCGTTTCAGTTCGTCTGCTTTCTCAAGAGCGTCGATGAAACTGCGGAATGAGCGGTAAGCCATTGCTGAGGCGTCGCGCTACACTGATTCGTTTCCTGGCGGAATGCGAACGAAATTGTTTACCAGCCCAGTGGCGGCGGCGACGGCAAGTGCCGGAAGAAAACAACTCTGCCGTTAGAGAAGGTGACTCCTTTGGATGGGTAGGGGAACTTCGGCGGAATGTACGACCAGTCGAATGGCCCGTAATAGTACGGCCCGCCATAGCTGGGAGGCGTTTCATAACGCAAATACACCCACGTCTCGGTGGGATGGCCCCGTCCGTAGCCCGGGATTTTTTGCTCTGGCATACCCCAGGCCAGCCATACCGCGTCCATGGTCATACCTAGGCGAATCTGCGCTTGACTCACCAAGGCCTGATCCCGTGGAGAGAGGCGCTGATAGATTTCCGGATGTTGAGAAATGCGCTGCCCGGTGGTTCCACAACTGGTGAGAAGCAACACGGCGGCTGCTATCCCGAATGTCGACGCGATGCGTTTCAGTTCGCCGTCTTGTTCAAGAATGCCGATGAAATTTTGAAAATACCGGTAAGGCATTGGCTAGCTGCGCGGCAATACTGATTTGTCCGGTGGAACGCGGCAGAATTTCTTACCCCTCTAGTACCCCGTCAAATATTGGAAGGACATAACCCTACTGCCAACGAACGTGACAACTTTGCCAGGGTAGGGAATGCTCGGCGGGATGTACGACCAATAGAAAGGATCGTAGAATGGGCTGCCAAAAAACACGAACGCCCGGTTCCCGTGGTGATGCATACTTCCCCCTGCCACGGCGACTCCGGCGCGTCCGCCTGCTACGCCGACACTGGTATACCCCAAGCTATAGCTCGGGCCAGAATCATTAGCAGCCCAGGGACCCCAAGGCCCCCAAGGCCCAGGGCCGTAGTACGGATAGTATGGGTAGGTCGCGTAATATATATAGATCCAGGTTTCTGTCGGCGTGCCCGCCATGTTGCCCACAACTTTTTGATCAGGTGAACCCCATGCCAGCCACACCGCGCTTCGTGACATCCCCGAGCGAATCTGCCCTTGGGTTACCAGTGCCTGGTCACGAACCGAAAGATTTTGGTAAAGGTCAGGATGATCGGAAATTCGTGTCTGTGGCGTTGAACAACTCGTAAGAACCAAAACGCCGACCGTGAAGCCGATCGCCGATACACCAGAAGGGAATCGACGCCTCATAATGCAGGGAAAATCATAGCGCCACAGAATTGCGAGTCAAACTATGCGGTTTCTTGATTAAACACGGCATTGTCCGTAACGTTTCGGTCAATGCAAGATCGCTATGGCCATGGGATTTCCTATCTGCGCGTCTCGATTACGGATCGTTGCAATGAGCGTTGCACGTATTGCATGCCGCAGGAATTACAGGAGTGGTTACCGCGCGAGGAAATTCTGTCTTTTGAAGAAACGCTGCGCCTCATTCGCATTGCGGCCGAGTTGGGCGTTTCGAAAGTGCGAATTACCGGTGGCGAGCCGTTGACGCGACGGGATGTGCTCGATTTTATCAAGCAAATCCCGAGAATCCCCGGCATCAGAAGCATCGGTCTTTCGACGAATGGAACATTGCTCACGCGCGAAGTCGCGTCTGGAGAAACAATGGCTGGCGCTCTGCGGGCGGGCGGTGTGCAATCAGTCAATATTTCACTCGATACACTAGATCCGGCGACCTATTCGCAAATTACCGGCCGCGATTTCCATGAACAGGTTCTCCGTGGGATCGACGCAGCCATCGCCGCGGCCTTTGAGCAAATTAAGTTGAACACGGTCCTCATGCATGACCGAAATGAGGACCAACTAATTCCGTTAATAGAATTCGCAGCGTCACGGGGTTTGCTACTTCGTTTCATCGAGATGATGCCGGTTAGCACAACCGAAGTGCTCGATGACAAAAACTTCATGCCGATTCACGAGGCGAAAAGGATCATCGAATCGCGTTATGGCGTTTTGATTCCTGAAGCTGAGTTTCGAACGAATGGCCCGGCGACTTACTACCAAATTCCTGGACGCCCACAGCGCATCGGCTTTATCGGAGCAATGACCAACCTTCATTTCTGCGAAAGCTGCAACAAGCTGCGTCTTACATGCGACGGTAAATTGCGTCCCTGCCTCGGTAGCTATCTGGAGTTCGACATCATGAAACCCCTGCGAGCCGGTGCCAGCGACGCGGAGTTAAAACAATTCTTCTTGGATGTAGTCGATCGAAAACCGGAGCAGCACGACTTTCGAAATAATTATCAGCCAAACCGCAGGATGATCGCCATCGGCGGCTAACGAATGCAGCGACTCACTCACATTGGCGGTGATGGCCGGGCGCAAATGGTCGATGTATCGGCGAAGCCGATGAGTAAGCGAAGAGCGGTTGCCATTGGAAGGATTCAGCTCAGGCGAGCAACACTTGAACTGATTGCGAAGGATCAAATCGCAAAGGGCAACGTCTTCGCTACTGCGCGAATCGCCGGTATTCAAGCTGCAAAACAGACAGCGCACTTGATTCCACTCTGCCACACGCTGCCTCTCGGGGATGTTAAAATCGATGTTGTTACGTCGAACAAAGGAGCAGAGGTAACGTGCGCTGCACAGACAATTGCGCAGACCGGCGTTGAAATGGAGGCGCTAGTTGGCACGACCGTAGCGTTGCTCACGATTTATGACATGTGCAAGGCGGTCGATAAAGAGATGCAGATTTCCGATGTTCGCCTACTCAGTAAGACCAAGCACGATGTGTAAACGCGAAGATTTTTCGTTGTCATCCCGAGCTTGCGCTCAGGGTGACAGTGCTTGTATGTGCGCCGATTGTTAGGGCATGCAGATACAGGTTGGTATCATCACGATCTCGGATCGCGCCAGCGCAGGTGACTACCAGGATCTTGGCGGACCCGCGCTGAGAGAAGCGGCGCAAAAGGCAGGATGGCAAGTCCTGTCGGAAGCAATTGTTCCCGACGACGAGGAACGGATTCAACAGGCGATTCGTTCGTTTTCACGGCAAGGCTGCGGCTTGATTCTGACGACTGGCGGCACGGGCGTCGGGCTGCGGGACATTACCCCGGAGGCGATTCGCGCAATTATGCGCGTTGAGTTGCCCGGCTTTGGAGAGGTCATGCGCGCGGAATCCATGAAGATCACTCCCAACTCAATTCTTTCGCGCAGCCTGGCAGCGATCGTCGATGTTTCACTCGTGATCGCTCTTCCCGGGAAGCCGAGCGGCGCCGTAGAGTGTCTCGGATTTGTCCAGGGAGCGATCCCGCACGGGGTAGCGCTCGCGCAACGCACGCCGACCTCATGTTAAAGCTGGATTCGCACTCGGATTTGTTCTCATAATGCGACAGAGCACTGCCGGATTCCAAAACGTCGCCGCGATCTCGCTCACACATTAGGCGCTTGCGTCTCGGAGTGCCGCCGGTACTCCGGCGCGTTTCGTCATGCGTCAGTCGGGCCAAATCAGCAGCCGCATCAATTGCCTGCCGTAATCCGTGAGATGTGCGTTTGCTCCGTGGCTGGAAATCACGTCCCGAGTCATATAGGAATAATCAACCGAACTTTTTTTGGCATAACTGAGCTCCGGCTGTGTCGCGTTTTTATCGCTCGATTCTATTCTCAGGGGCACACCGGATTGCGCAAATGAGACCTCCCAGGAGGACTTTTCGTTCCGGCTCCCTGTTGTGAGCATCCACGGATAGAGTTTTGGCAACTCGAAATGCTGCGATTTTGGAAGGGTCACTTTGTAGAATGTCTCTTCGCGACCGAGGAATTCGGGAATAGTCAGTGAGGGATTTTTGTGCAGCGCAAGATACAGCCGAGCGATATCGAGCCCGATTAGATTCATACCATTGTAAATGCCGTTGTGATTGGGATCATTTCTAAAGAATGTGTTGTACCAGGCCTCGAATTGACGACTAAGCATCAGGTTCAATTCCAAATGGAGGTGCGCGCGTTCCCGGTTTAGTCCTGTTCCAGTGTGGCCCATCACGGCAATGCGTTGGCCGCGTTTCACTGTGTCCCCTGGGTGGACTTCGATCGAACTCAGGTGGCCGTACAAACTGTAGTAATCTGAGCTGTCCCAGTGGTGCTCGATCACGATGTATTTCCCGTAGTTCGAGTAGCCGGTCACGAGATTGGTGTGTACGACTTTCCCGTCGCCAATGGCGCGCACTTCATCCAGCGGTTCGCCATGCGCGTCGCGGTGAATAGGCCGAATGTCGATTCCTTCATGAAAACGGGTATAAACGACGCCACCTGCCGTGTCCGTGGGATCACGCACAAAACCGTACTGGCCGCCTTCCCATGGCGTGGATTTCACGCCCTTGTAGTTGCGTTCGATGTACTGGTAGAATGCAGCCCCGTCGCCTGAAAACAGGGCATCATTGTCAGTTGGCAGGACGAGATCGACAGTCTGATTCTGCGCGAGAATGGGAATGTTCGAAAACACGAACAGCACAAATCCAAGCATGATCCCGCGCGGTGTTGTCATTCTTAAGTTACCGCTTCCGTTGTCCAATCATACGCCAGTCCTTTTTCATTAATTCGATATCCGCCGAAGTTAGCCCGGAAGGGATGTAGATTTTTCCGTCAGAAACGCGTTTGTCGATTTCGAGTTCGGTAATCGGGCGGCTATTGATGAACACAAAAAGAAGACTGCCGCGACGTTCAACACTTAAAGTGTCGAGCACAACTCGCCCGTGCTCGTCGAGTTGAAGCAGCGCACCATAAGTTCCGTTCGCGGCCGGGTACGCGGAAAACGCTATGACATCGCGCTCCGAAATCCACGGCATTTTTTCAATTGCCACATTTTTACCCGACACTTGGGCGCGAACCGATGTCGCGAATACTTCGGTATCCCGAGGGTTTGCTTGTGCATGCAATCGGAACGTGCAATGTCGTTGTTTCGCCACGCCTTCGGTAGCGGCGAAGACCAGGCAAAACGCGAATGCACAGAGAGTTTTCATGCGGATTGGATAAAGGGTTTGACAGGGTTTTTGCAACCTCGAAAGCTTTCGGGTCTGTTTTAACCCGCCCATGAAGGGACGAGCAGTTTTGTACATTCTGATGTTTTTCGTCGTCGGGAGCATATTTGCTCAGGACGCGTTGCCGACGTCTACACCTCCACGCAAGCGCGGTTGGTTGGGCCGCCTCCTCCATCCATTTTCTCCCGACGCAGTCCCCCAATACAAGGATGCCAGACTTCGCGGCCTTACAGTCGATCTGCAAATCACACCGCAAACCATCAAGCTGTCCGAGGTGCGTCAACTTGGGATAAAATTGACGCTGGCAAACATATCCAAGCGCCCTGTAACGCTCGATTTCCCGACGAACCAACGGATTGAAATTTATTTAATGAATTCCGAAGGACATATCCTCACAAAGTGGTCCGACAACCACGCTATCGCAGAGAAACCCGTCACGATTTTGATTAACCCGCAGGAGCGAATTGAGTATAACGAAACAATCGCAACGCGCGAGCTGACGCCAAACAAGGTCTTTATCGCCGAGGTCTTTTTTCCTCAGTACCCGGAGTTGCGTGTTCACCAAAAATTCCTGGCTGTGCCGTGAGAGGTTGATAGTCGATAGCTGGTAGTTGATAAAGCCGAATCATGTGCGCCAATCAACTATCAACTTCGAACTATCAACTCTTCTCCGATTACCACACTCATCCACAGGGACATCGGGTGCAGCGTTACACGCCGGCGTTGCTTCAGCCATGGGCGGATTCTGCGCGTAAGTTCGCTTTGACCGACATAGCCTTTACCGATCACGATCGTTATCACGCCGGAATCGACCTCGATGAAATCGATCGTTTGCGGGAGAGAAATCCCGATCTGAGAATCCGCGCTGGCATTGAGCTCGATAACGATCCCATCTACTCGGCGGCCGGCCGAAAATGGATTGAGAAGCATTGGGACAAACTCGATTTTGTCCTGGGCTCCGTGCACTTCCTTGATCGTGACGACCAAATGTTCGATAGCGTGCCAGATGGCGCGGAACAATTCGAAGGCCATGACGTCGATGCGATTTACGCCGATTATTTGCGCCGTGTTCGCGAAATGGCGGCGACCGGGTTAATCGATTGCCTTTCCCATCTCGATCTTATTAAGATTCATGGTCACCGGCCTCGTGCCGAAGTCGGAGCCATCGTCAATGAAACGCTCGATTTTATTCGAGCGCGGAATCTCGCAATCGAACTTTCCACCGCTGGATGGCGCAAGCCGGTGAACGAACTCTATCCGAGCGATCGGATCATTGAACTGGCAATAGAGAAAGGGATTCGTTTTACGATTGCCTCCGACGCGCACTCGCATGCGCAACTGGGCGACAATTACCCAAGGCTTGCGGAAAAGATGGCGGCCTTTGGAGTTCGCCAGATCTGCATTTTCGAAAACCACCAACGTGTTATGCGCGCTGTTTGTGCCGAACCGCTGCTATAACTGAAGATCGAGCTGCGACCGTGTCTGCGCTGAGGTCGCTTGTTCCGTTTCCGAAGGCAGGCTTACCTTAAGCCCCAAACGTTGGGCGACGCGCTGGCAGGTTTCAGGCGCAAACCCTTCGAAATGATTGCTAACGAATGCCCAGACATTGCGCACTTCGGAAAGATGCCGCTCAATCTTAAGCGACCAGCTTTCAAGTGCAGCTTCGCGTTTCCATAGCAACTTTTTGTAGCGATGGACGTGCCCGCCATCGACATCGTATTTGGTTGAGTAATCGCCAAGCAGACGCAGATAGAGAAAATCAGAAGTGCGCGGTAGGAATTCGAAAGGTGCAAGATTTCGCTCGTTAAGGGGAGTGTTGTCCGCCCACACCCAGCAGATGCGATGCTTTTCCAAAAGCCGGATGAACTGAGGCCGATGCCATCCGGCGTGACGAAATTCAACCGCGAAGCGGAAACCCCCTGGTAGTTGGCCAAGAAAATTGCGCAGGGCAAGCTTGCCATCCTTTGGCGCGAAGGAAGGCGGAAGCTGGATCAGGATAACGCCGAGTTTTGCTCCGAGCGGTTCAATGGCGCGGAGGAACGAATTTAGCTCGGTGGTGCAATCGTGTAGCCGGGAAGCATGTGTGATCTGACGTGGAAGTTTACAGGTAAAACGGAAGTCAGTGGGCGTCATCTGGACCCAGCGCCAAACGCTGTTTTCCGGCGGAACAGCATGAAAAGTCGAATCCACTTCAACTGCCGTGAAATAGTTGGCATAAAATTCCAACCAGTGAGCTTCTGGCAAACCCCGTGGATAGAAAACGTCACGCCAGTCTTCAAAGCTCCACGCGCACGAGCCGATGCGTATCTTCTGCTGATCGGTCAGATTCAAAACGAGGTTGCAAGGTTAGCTAGTCTTTTGTCCTTGGAAAAGGGTTCACTTTTGGAAATATGGTGAATATTCCGCGGGTGCGCAGGCCACCTCCGAAACTTGACTGAGCGCATAAGTCAACTACCCTGCCACACCCATGCATTTTGCTATTCGTGTGCTTCTAGTTTTCGCGGTTGCGGCATTGCTTATGCCCGAATCCGGCAAGGCCTCTATTGTCTTCAAGCCGGGTAAAAAACCGGAGTATGTGAGCCCTGGCGAAGAAGAAATTAACGGCGACGCTGCGGAGCTATTCCAGATTGGTCAGGCTGCCGAAAAAGAAGGCAACTACAAGCGCGCGATCAAAGCTTACAAAACTCTCGTCAAACACCATCCCAAAGACAAGGTGGCCCCGGATGCGCTTTATCGTGCCGCTCAATTACAGGAACAAGAGCATCTTTTTTTTGCGGCGGCGGATTCATTTTCGCAGTTAGTAGAAAGATATTCCGGCAGCCCGCACTTCGAGGAAGCAATCGAGGCGCAGTTCCGAATCGGCGAAATTTATCTTAACGGGAAAAAGTTGAAGTTCCTTGGCATTCCGGTTGCCTCGGCATTGGATCGTGCTGTGAGCGTTTTCGCCAACGTGGTGCGAACCGCGCCCTACGGAAAATATACCGCGCGCGCGCAGTTTGATATTGGTCTGGCTCGCGAGAAACAAGGCGCCAACGATGCGGCCATTCAAGCATACCAGGCTGTTGTAGACAAGTTTCCTAACGAGCCTGTCGCCGTAGACGCGCAATACCAGATCGGCTACATTTGGTTTACCGCCGCGCAATTAGGCACAAAGGACGCCGCCGCTTCAGCGAACGCCAAGACTGCGTTTGAAGATTTCCTTTTCCATTATCCTAAGAGTGAGAAAGCGGCCCAGGCGCGCGCTAACCTCGAAATTCTCGAGCACAAGCAAACGGCCAACTCATACAAGGTCGCAAAATTTTACGACAAGCAGAAATATTATCGCGCCGCGGTTATCTACTACAACGAAGTGATTCGCCAGCAGCCAGGTTCTCAAGAAAGCAACGAGGCAAAGAAACGGATTGATCAGCTGCGCGCAAAATTTGGAGATGCGGCGCTTCAGCCGGCGCTTCCTGTGGGACAGGTCAGCAAGAAAAAGGGTGATATGCACGGCGCGCGAACTGCTGAAAGCGGGTCGGCGAAACCAGGCCCGGCAAATAACGAAGCACCGTTGCCGACGTCGCAGGGCGATAGTTCGCTTCCGCCACCAGCTTCGCTTGCTCCCGATACCACCACCGCACCTGACCCTTTACTGGATCCGCCGGGTACAAGCACAAGCTCCGGTACGTTGCCGACCTCCGCGGCATCGGCTTCTCCCGGAGCGTCCGCTTCCCCGGCGCCTTGAAAGCCTTATTTGCTACCCTATTCTGCTTCGCCCTGGGTGGTTGCCTTGGCTATCACATTGGTCCAGTAAAGCCATATTATCTGCGCGATGTTCACACCATCGCAGTACCGACTTTTCAGAATCGCACGCTCGTTCCTCGGATCGAAGTGTTGGTTACCGATACTGTGATCAAGCAGTTACAACAAGATGGGACGTTCCAGATTACCAATGGGGATAAAGCGGACGCTACTCTGACAGGACAAATATCCCGGATTACCCGAGCACCGGCTCGCTCGGTGCGTGGCAACATCCTGGCCACGACTGAATTTAGCCTCTGGCTAGTGGTAAATTACTCGCTGACTGGGCGGGACGGCAAACAACTGGTACCCCCGAACGATGCGATCGGAACGACCACCTTCTTTGTAAGCAGCGACGTGACTAGTGATGAGCGTCAGGCTCTGCCCCTTGCGACTGAGGACCTCGCGAGCCGACTAGTTACCCAAATAAGCGAGGGTTGGTGATGAGTAATGAAAGGTGAAGAAAGGCTTTGGACCATCCTCAACGACAAACTCGATACCCTGCGTGCCACAAACCGGTTGCCCCAGGCGATTCGCGTTGCCGAAACCGCCCTTGAAATCGCCAAGCGCGCCTTCAGCGGTACCGACCTTCCGCTGGCGACCAGCTTTGAGAAGCTAGGACAGCTTCTCGATCAAAAGGGTGATCGCTCGGCGGCCAAGGGGTATTTGCTCAAGGCGCATGCAATTCTGGAAAAGGTAAACCCGCCAGACCAGCGTGCCATCTACCGCTCCGCGAGGCGGCTTGCATTTCTATGCGATAGTCTTGGCGAGTCTGAAGAGGCCATTAGTTTCTATCAGAAAGCAATCGCCGCCGGTGCTGAAATCGAAGATATCCATTATTCGGATCTCGGCACCATGTTAAACAATGTTGCTCTGATTTTGCGTAAGTCGGGACGACAAAAGGCGGCTGAACCGTGCTACCTGCGCGCATTGCACATTTACGAGAAACAACTCGGACCGGACCATGCCGATGTGGCGTCAGGTACTGAATAACCTCGCCGTGTTTTACACGAATGAACGCCGTTTCACTGAGGCAGAGAAAATGCATCTTCGCGCGCTGGCTATTAGGGAGAATTCGAATCCGCCTCCGCTTGCCGACATTGCGCAATCAAAATGCAACCTGGCAGTCGTCTATCATTCGCGCGGCGATTACGCCAAAGCGGCGGAGCTTTATCAGGCTTCTCTCAAAATGTGGGAGCAGGTGAAGGATAAACCGTTGAAGGATTACGAGATTGTCGTATCCAATTATGCCGACCTTTTGCGCTCGCTCGGCGAGGTACGCAAAGCGCACCAATTGGAAGTTCGCGCACGGAAGAAACGTTCGGGCTAACTTCCGAATATCCAGCCTTCGTCCTTTGCGTTGCCTCGGTTTGACCTTGCAGGCGGCTGGCACGCGCGCATTGTAAGGGCCCACTGGTTTTGCTCGCGTGGCGGAATTGGCAGACGCGTACGGCTCAGGACCGTATGGGGAAACCCGTGGAGGTTCGAGTCCTCTCGCGAGCAGTAATTCGGCGTCCCCCAACCGACCTTACCTAGAACCGAAAACCATCGGCAAGCCGCGGATTCCGGTTGTATTGATTGATCGATTACTTGCGCCCCGCAGCTCTCCGTCGCGCCGCCCAGCGAGCCTTCATCAACTGCGACAGCCTTTTTCGGCCGGCAGGTGTGAGTCCACCTTTCTTTGCCGAAGGCGAAGGTGCTGCTTTTGTTCCTGCGCCCTTTCTTCTTGCTGCCCAGCGGGCCTTCATTAGCTCGGAGAGCTTTCTCCGGCCAGCAGGCGTCAGTGCGCCTTTTTTTCTGGTAGGGGCTGGTTTCGGCCCGCCTTTTAATCTCGCCCAACGGGCCTTAGCCGCAGCCGCGAGCTTGGCTCGGGTTGAAGGCGAAAAGTAACGCCTTGACTGTGTAGGGGCTGTTGTGGGTTTCGCAGGTCTAGCAGCTCCGGCAGGTCTGGCAGGCGCACCTCCCAGGATTGAGGAAAGACGTCTTTCCAGATTATCAATTTGCCGGCGTATTGAAACGGCTTCTTCTAAAGCTTTAACAGATATATCCATGCTTGTGACATAGACGGGGTTTGCCGCATTCGCAATCCTTTTTTATAACAAACTTTATGCCTAACATTTCTGACATGCGGCTTTCACGCATTAGTTAGATCCATGTGGTAAACAAGAAGTGAGTTATCATAGAATTGCGAGCTGACGTTTTATCCACCTTGAAATGACAAAATCCGGTACCGCAACAGAGCCCACACGAGTTCGGCAAATGTTTGGCGCCATTGCCAGACGGTATGATCTGGCTAATCACACGCTTAGCTGCGGGATCGATTTTTATTGGCGAAAGCGTGCTGCCAACACGGTCGCAAGCTGGCAGCCGGGCAAAATTGTTGATCTTGCTACTGGCACAGGAGATTTGGCGCTTGCGCTGCAGAAGAAGCTGCCGGATGCGGAGGTCACAGGGGTGGATTTCTTGCCTGAAATGCTGGAACTCGCGCAGAGGAAAGGGGTGCGCCAAACAATCCTTGCCGATGCCATGAAGTTGCCATTCCCCGATGCTTCGTTTGATTGCGTTACCATCGCTTTCGGCTTGCGTAACATGGAGAATTGGAGAGACGCGCTTGCTGAGATGTCGCGGGTGCTTAGGCGAGACGGCCATTTGTTAGTGCTTGAGTTCTCACTCCCAACAATATCGATTGTGCGTACCATCTATCGTTTCTATTTGCATCGCTGCATGCCACGGCTGGGCTCTTTTTTGACTAGAAGGAAAAGCGCCTACGACTATCTCGGGGATTCGATCGAAGAATTTCCCAGCGGTCATGCAATGATCGACTTAATCGAAGCCAGCGGCTTTCGGCACGCGACGCTTCAGCCGTTGAGTTACGGCATCGCGACGATTTACACCGCACAGAGTCTCTGACGGCTAAAGCTGTTTACAGGATCAGGGCGTAACGCTTGGTGTCGGACTCGGCGTTGGCAACAGTTGCGCCACAAGAGGTAACCTCAAGTTATTCAAATCCGAATTGCTAATCACAAAAGTACCTTCGCGGCCGTCTACATGAGCGCAGCATGTTCCGTCATTGGCCGGAGCGCCGATGATCAACTTATGTGATGTCTTATTGTCAGGCGAAGTTGTGAATTCAAGGGTCAGCTGCGGTTTTTCGAAGCCATCTTGAGGTTTCGTTGCTCCGAGCCAACGCACTGCATGCAAGCTCGACAACGCGTTGAGTAGCGACTGCACATTTGTCCTATCGATCTCACCACTGCGTTTTAGCCAATGCCACTGGTTATTTTCCCCGCGTTCCAGCGACAACTCTTTGTCCGTCGTTATGCTCAGACGATGAATTTCGTCAGGTTTAAACTTAAAGATCGATAACTCCTGCCAGTGCAAAGGATCGGTTGAGATTTGGTCCAGCAAACCACGACGGACTGCCACGACAAACGGCTCATCCGTAAGTCGCGCATAAACATTGTCTCCGTCTTCCTTTCCAAAGGCAAGTGTAGCAAACGGCTGCTCACCCGCTTTGGTCTCGGCAGTGTTCTCCGACGCGAATGAGCTGAACGTTAATTGCAGATGCGGTTTGTCCAGTCCGTATTTTGACAGATTCGAAGCGACGTCTTCCACGAACTTTGTCACTCGCTGGCTTTGCAACGTGTCAATTAAGCGGCGGACGGCGCCCGAATCTGCGGGCGCATTATTTCGGCCGGCGATTTCCCAATTTCCATCCTTGCGCGCAAGAACAGTCTTACCTTTGCCTTGAACATCGATTGTAATCCGATCGAGAACGTTTGTGTCAATCCGAACCAAATGATAGTCGCGTAAATCGGATGGCTTAAGGTTGAGAACCTCTTCAATCTTCTTGGGCAATGTGTAAACGGCCCCGCGAGGAGCAAACCGGACATATACCTGATCCTTTTCCTTCTCAGGCACGCTGCCGATTTGCAGCATTTGACCTTTGTCCTCCTGACCAAAGACTTTAATCGAGTCAGCGATCTCAACATTTTGGTCTTTTTTCCCTTCCTGGCTAAATAACGTGATCGACCCGCGTGGCTCTGCCAGTCCATAAGGTCGCAGGTCGCCGTGGTCGTCGGCAACAAATTGTTGAATGCGCGCTGTGGTGGCCTGCGCAATCAGGTCGCTGACCTTCTCGTCTTCCGCCCGCGCGCGGAGTGGTTTCACGATGTCCCAATGGTCGCCCTTCTTCTCCAACTCCATTTCACCGGCGGGCGTTTTTAACGCGACGCGGCGCACCTGCGCGGTGGTCAGATCAGTTAATTTTTTGTCGCGGAATTCTTCCGCCTTTTTGTCGATGTCCTTCTTGACCGATTGTTTAGCGAGAAACGTTTCCTTGGAATTCTCAAAACGGACATACATCCGGCCTTCCAACGCAGCGTCCTTTCCGAATAGGATTTCGGGTGGTCTGTCAGAGCCGATCAATTTTAGCTTAAGCTTTGGCCTGTTGAGGCCGTATTCATTCAGCTTGCTCTTATCGGCGTAGATATCTTTCGCCGGAATTGTTCCCTCTTTCTGCCAGTTCTCCAAGTCCGACAACAAATTCTCGACCAAGGCACCATCTGCTTGATCCTTGAATGGCGTTTCGAGCCGCCATTTATTGTCGTGGCGCCGTATTTCTATCTTTTCATCGCCATTTTGAATGACCACACCATCGATCTTGTTTCGATCGAAATTCACCACGTTTTGCGCCTGCCGTCTCGCTTCCCCAGTGCTCGGCTGTTTCATCTCAAAGAACCTGAGGTAAGCGAACACAGCGAGCACAACGACAGCAAGGATTAGCGTAGTTCTCCAATTCATATCTTAGCAAGGGAACGTAGGAAGCATTCGGCGCTGTCGATAACGTGAGGCGATGGCCGCGCTCGCCCGAAAATACATGTTATCGCGACGCTCAAGTCCCATCGTGTGCTACACGCGTCGTTGCCACCAAACCACTGTTCCGATCACTGCGGGGATCAACGGCATGAAAACGAGAATGATCCAGCGCAGCCGAGCCAACGCGTCTCCATTCAGACTGAAGGTGAGAGGTTTTGAAACTTTTGGTGCGATACCAATTAACTGTTCCCGGCTCAGCAGCCAGTTCACACTGCCGGACATGAAATCGAGCCCCTGCTGATCCTGCGTGATTGCATTGTCTTGAACGAAGGTCGCATTGCTAACGACTACCAGGCGCGATGAGTTCAGCTGCACCCGCTCATCTGCGCTGCCGCCTTTTTCAACCGCTGCGCCTATTATTATTGACGTATTACTGTCCCGTTTCGCGTCAGCCTGGAATTTTATTTGATTGTCTGTGTTATAATCGGTCTCGGCAAAATAGCCTTTTTCCGCTTGGATCAGCGGTTCGATCCGGATGTTGGCACTGCGGGCGCGGTCGGCCTCAAGCGTGAGCGAAGAAGTGCCGCCTAAAAAGAGCGCCCGCACATCGGCCAGTCGTCTTGTGATCGGGCTGTCGCCCAGGAAACGCGCTTGAACATCTCGTGTCAGTGCCAGTTCCTGGATCCCAGTTTGCAGAAAAACCATCAGCCTGTCGTCATTCACCTTTATGCCTAGCTCGCTGACAAACGCGTCTAACTTCGGCGTTTTCGCCGTTGGATCGAGGAGAAGCAGAATGCGCCCCTGTTTATCCCAGAAGTTGTGCAGCAATTTCATTTCGCGGTCCGAAAAATCGTACTGCGGCCCAATTATCATGACGGTTTTTACGTCCTCGGGAATCGCATCCAGATCAAGAAGGTTCAGCTCTTTGAACTGGATGTTTTCGTTCTCGATGAACGTCTTGAGGACGGAGATCGCGCTGCCTTCCGTGAGTGGTGGTTCCTTGTGACCGAGGACGTAGCCAAGAGTCTTCTTCTTTCCCTCCACAAGATCGATCATTGCGCTGGTGACGGCTTGTTCGCCTTTGAATGCGGCAACGCGAGGGCCTTCCCCTAAGGCCATTCCGCTCTGGTCGATGTCAGCCATCTCCGACGCCTTGACGGTTTTGTTGCGTCCTTCGTAATCAACTACCAGAAGAGGCTCGTCAGTAACGACCTTGTATTTGTCGAACACCTCCTTTGCACGGGAAAGATTGCGCTCGGGATCAATGTGCTCAATATCGATCTTTCCTTTGCCGGCATACTGATATTCCGTCAACAAATTCTGAACATCCGTGGTAATCGGCGTGGTAGGCGGAAAGAAAACCGTGATGCGCATCTTGCTCTTGAGTGTATCGAGGAAACGCTTCGTTTTATCTGAGAGCGCATATTTTTGGTCGCGGGAAAAATCCCAGCGCGCGTAGTGTTTGAAGGCGATCGAATTCACCATCGCGACCAGAAATAAGACGAGCACGATTTGCGCGAGAACGTTGAAACCGATTCGAACCCGGCGAATTTTTTTCCGGGAACGCGGTAAGCGGGGGTTTGTTTCCTCACCCATCGCTCAAAGCCTCCATTTGCGGGATTGGAATGCCTGGTGCGTGAGCACCAGCATCACGATGGTCATGCTCACGTAGAGAACGATTGGCCGTGTATCAATCACCCCACGCGAGAACGTCCCCATATGTTCGATTGCAGAGAAGTACCCCAGCAAGTCGCGCGTTTCTGAGCTCACGTCGAGCAGAATGAACTGAACCAGACCGAGAAAAAACAGCAGCGTAATCGCGCAGAAAGAGATGACCGCCGCGATGATCTGGTTCCGGGTCAGAACGGATGTTAGACAACCAATCGAGAGATAAAACATTCCGAGTAATAAGAGCATCAGATAAGACCCGGCGTACGCTCCGGCAGAATGCGCGGCAGGCTCGTTCGTGACCTTAAGGAAGATGGCAAAGTAAAGCAGCGTCGGGATCCAGAGAATCACGTAGAAGACCAGCGCGCCAAAAAATTTCGCAAGCACTACCTGCCAGTCACGTACTGGAACAGTCGTCAGTGGCTCAATTGTGCCGAGCTTAAATTCTTCAGCAAACAGACGCATCGTGATAAGCGGAAAAATCAGAACAAAGGCAAACCAGAAGAAGACTGAGTTAAAAAATGCCTCCTGCACCGTGTACTGCACCTGGCGCTGGTTCATAAAGGAGACCTGGAAATAGAAATCGATCCCGCTGACTATTAGGAAAAAGATGAGCACGATATAGGCGATCGGGGAGTGGAAATAGCCGCGTACTTCGCGCGAAAGGAGAGCGTAAAATTTCCTCATAAAGCAAACATTAGCTGTTAAGCCCAGGCCGTTTCGCAAGCATAGTTACACTGCGTCTGCGTGCGTGATTTCCACGAACACATCCTCAAGCGTCGCTCGACGCTGAGTCAGCTCGCGCACAGCCCAGTGGCGCTCTGTGGCGAGGCGGAAAACCTCTTCGCGCACATCGACGCCCGATTCGACCCGCAGGGAAAATCTCTTCCAATCATCCTCTCCATCGGTGATCACTTCCCGCACACCTGAAATCTTCTTTAGCTCGTCCGCGCCATTATCTGTTCCCACTTTTGCTTCAAGAACAACACCGCCAGCCTGCCTGATTTTTCCCAGTAGATTTTCCGGAGTATCGCATGCCTCGATTCGTCCTTTGTGAATGATGATCACGCGGCTGCATGTCATCTCCACCTCCGGCAGGATGTGTGTCGAAAGCAAAATAGTATGCTGCTCGCCCAAATTCTTGATTAGCTCGCGCACCTGCCGGATCTGGTTTGGATCGAGGCCAATTGTCGGCTCATCCAGAATCAGTAAGTCCGGTTCAGCGAGCAGCGCGTCCGCGAGTCCGACCCTCTGTCGATATCCCTTGGAGAGGGCCCCGATCAGCTTGTTCTCAACGCTCTTGAGACCGCAAAGTTCTTTTACGTCGCCAACACGCTCGCTGACCCGACGATGTTGGACTCCCTTTAGGGCTGCGCGATAACGCAGATACTCTGTTACGCGCATATCGCTGTAGAGTGGCACGTTTTCCGGCATGTAGCCGAGATGCGCTCGTGCCTGGAGCGATTGTTCAAAAACATCGAATCCCGCGATCGTGGCGCGACCAGAGGTGGGCGGCATGAAGCTGGCCAAAATGCGCATCGTGGTGGTTTTGCCCGCACCGTTGGGTCCTAGAAATCCCATGATCTCGCCCCGGCTAACCTCGAAATTCAAATCCCGGATCGCAGGCTGACCAGCGTAACGTTTTGTCAGATTTTCGACCTCAATCATGAAGCAATATTTTCATGAGACAACCAAACCCCGATTGCGTTGCCAATTTTTTTAGCGCGCCGTCATGCTGAAAGTGGCGAGCTGCTGGTTTTGTCCTCGGGGGCGGATTACACCAACTGTGAAGTCGAGTTTTGTGCCGCTCTGCACACCTCGAAGCAGGTCTTCGATTTGTTTGACGGAGTTCGTTTCGGAGTTGCCCGCGCGATAAATCACCAGCCCGCGCTCGAGCCCGGCTTCATCCGCCGGGCTATCTGGTTCGACTGCAGTAATCAAAACTCCGCGTCCGCGGAGGTAACCGAGCGCATCGCTTAGTTCCCGATTCAAATCCTGTAGCTGCAGTCCAAATAACTTTTCCGCATTCGACACCGACGTATCAGGCGCGGACGCAGGCTGGTTCTTTGGTTTGGCTTGTTTCTGCGCGACTTTCTTGAATTGGTTTACGCTATCGCGCACCACTTCGGCTGGAATTGCGAAACCCATTCCCTGAGTGGGGACACCTTGCGGCGTGAACGCCATTTTCGCCGAGCTAATACCAACTAGCCGTCCTGAGAGATCAATCACGGGTCCGCCACTGTTCCCCGGATTAATCGCCGCGTCGGTTTGTACCAGACCCTTATACTCGGTCTCGTCCACAGTGATGTCGCGTTTGACAGCGCTAAGCACCCCCCGACTGATCGAGCTCCCATATCCAACTGCATTACCTACAACGATTACAGTCTGGCCCAGCAGGTTGGGAGAAATATTATCAAGACTAATGAACGGAAATGCGGTCTCAGCGTCGATCTTGATGAACGCCAGATCGGTCTTATCATCGCCGGTAATGTAGTGCGCGTTGTAGGTTTTGCCGTCGTTCGTCGTCACCTGAATCTTCAAGTCTGCGGCGCGCTCAACCACGTGCTGGTTGGTAACGATGTAGCCTGCCGGATCGATAATGAAACCGGAGCCGAGACTTTGCAGAGTCTGGCGAATTTCGCGCGGCCGAACGCGATTACGATTATAGCCGAAGAATTGGGCGTAAAAATCCTCAACCGGATCGCGCACCGTGCGCTTCACTACGCGCTCGGTATTAATATTTACCACCGCCGGCAAGACATTCGCCACCGCCAGAACGGCTGGTTCCGAAGCCGGATCTGCTTGACCAAAACAAACTCCTGCTTGCGCCAGAATCAGTAGCGCAACAAACAGCTTTTGGTGTAGATTTGTCTTCATCCTCAGATCGCTTCCAACCATTCTACGGTCTCTGTTGGAACCTTGCGCAGCAAGTAACGAGGCTGCCTGCGCACTGTCAACTTGCCGCACCGCGTAATCGTCGGAGATTAAATTCTCTATGCGCACCTCAATTAGTGCTCGCGCAAATTTAGAACTGATCGAAGAGAATTATCGCCGCTGGCAGCGGAATCCTGAGTCGGTCGATTCTGGATGGTCAGCCTTTTTCGAAGGGTTCGAGCTCGGAAATCTACCGCAACGCGACGGCGCGGCGGCTGTCGCGGCTCGCGAAGCGGCATTACAGACGCGCGTTGATGGTCTCATTTACGCGTATTGTTCGCTTGGTCATACCATTGCGCGGGTCGATCCACTGGCAGAGACGCGCCCGCAAAATCCATTGCTGAGTCTCCGCGAGTTCGACTTCAGCGAGTCGGACCTGGACCTTCGCGTTTCATCAAAATTCTTCCTCGACAATCGGCCCATGACGTTGGGCGAGATGGTTTCCGGCCTGGAGAGAATTTATGGCGACTCCATCGGCTCCGAATTCATGCACATTCAGGACCCGCGAGTGCGTGACTGGATCCGCAAGCGATTGGAGACTCGACCGCACAAGCATTCGACTCCAGCGGCAGTGCAGGTGGCGCTGTTGCGGGCGCTGCTTGAAGCGGAATCCTTCGAGATTTTCCTGCATACGCGTTACGTAGGCCAAAAGCGGTTTTCACTTCAGGGCTCGGAATCAGTCATGGTGATTCTCGACACGATCCTGCACAAATGTCACGCAGGGAGGCGTAGAGGAGATTTGCATGGGAATGGCGCATCGCGGGCGGCTCAATGTCCTGGCAAATTTTTTGCGCAAATCGCTTAAGGTCATCTTTACTGAGTTTACCGAAAATTACATTCCCGAACTGGTAGCCGGTGATGGCGATGTGAAATATCACCTCGGTTATCACTCGGTACGCAGACTTGCCTCCGGAGGCAGAGGTCGAGATCCGGCTCTCATCGAATCCGAGCCACCTGGAAGCTGTCGATCCAGTAGTCGAAGGACAAGCGCGTGCCAGACAGCGAATTCGCGGTGATACCGACCATAGGCGCAAAGTCTTGCCGTTGCTGGTGCATGGCGACGCCGCTTTCATCGCACAGGGTGTCGTAGCTGAGACACTCAATTTGTCGCAGTTACCAGGGTACAGCACCGGCGGAACCATCCACATCGTTGTGAACAACCAAATCGGGTTCACTACACTTCCCAGGGACGCGCGGTCATCAACCTACTCTACTGATATCGCAAAGATGATTGAGGCGCCGATTTTTCATGTGAACGGCGACGATCCCTTGGCGGTTAAATTTGTTAGCGATATGGCGTTTGATTTTCGCCAGCGATTCGGGCGCGACGTGGTCATCGACATGTATTGCTATCGTCGCTATGGCCACAACGAAGGCGACGAACCGTCTTTTACCCAGCCCGATCTTTACGCAAAAATCGAGAAGCGCCCATCAGTAACGCAGCTTTACAAACGCGAGTTGCTGGAAGCAGGAACGCTGAGCGAAGACGATGCCGCTTCACTGGAAACTGAGTTCGGTTTGCGGCTCGAAATGACCCGAGATGAAGTCGACGCCATCGAAAAACGGAAGGCCAGCGAGAAAGCCAGGTTCAGAGAATCGACAGCGATATTTCAGCCGGAATACTCGAGTGAGTCAGAGCCCACTGCGATCAGCGAGAAAACGCTTAAGACCATTGTCGATGGTCTCACCCGCGTTCCGGAAGGTTTCAAGGTTCAGCCGAAGATCAAACGCATCGTGCTTGATCACCAGCGCAAAGTCTTCGAGGAGGGCGGCCCCTATGAGTGGCATTATGCCGAAGCGCTCGCGTTTGGATCACTGCTTCTAGATGGAATTCCGGTTCGATTGTCAGGCCAGGATAGCTCGCGCGGCACTTTTAGTACGCGGCACTCGGTGCTGTACGATGCAAAGACGGGCAAACCTTACGTGCCACTCATGCATCTCGCCGAGAAACAAGCGCGCATTTGCATTTACAACAGTCCACTCTCGGAGGCTGCGGTCCTCGGGTTCGATTACGGATACTCGCTCGATTACCCGAAGATGCTTTGTTTGTGGGAAGCGCAGTTCGGTGATTTCTCCAATGGCGCGCAAACGATCATCGATCAATTCATCGTCTCAGCGGAGTCGAAATGGCAGCGGCCTAGCGGAATTGTGCTGCTGCTCCCGCATGGCTATGAAGGCCAAGGCCCGGAACACTCCAGCGCGCGACTCGAGCGTTTTCTGCAAGCCTGCGCCGATGACAACATGCAGGTCTGCAATGTGACCACGGCCGCGCAATATTTCCATGTGTTGCGGCGCCAGATGAAACGTGACTTCATCAAGCCGCTTATCATCGCGACGCCGAAAAGCCTGCTGCGTGCCAACTTCGCTTCCTCGCCTGCGGAAGAATTCATTCAAGGCCGATTCGAGGAAATTCTCGGCGCACCTGAGACGGGCTCCGCCGACAAAGTGAAGCGAATTGTCCTATGTTCGGGCAAGATTTATTATGATCTGCTCAATTACCGGACCCAGCGCAAGATTCTCGATGCAGCGATCATTCGCATCGAGCAGCTTTATCCGTTGGCGGAAAAGAAACTGCGCGAAATGCTCAAGCCATTTTCAAAGAACGCGAAGCTCGTCTGGTGCCAGGAAGAACCGGAAAACATGGGGGCGTGGACTTTCATCGAACCACGTCTGCGCACGATTTTTTGCACCGAAATTGCCTACGCAGGCCGCGAAGCTAGTGCCAGCCCCGCCGTCGGCGCGCTGGCTCGACATAAGCGCGAACAAGCCCGCTTGGTGGCTGACGCGTTTGCGATTTGAGCAGCCGTATCGCTTCATCTGTCGGATTCGTCCCATGCGAGATATGGTCCATATCTGTTGACGAAACGCATCTCGACCGCGACGCTCGATTAGCTTACGTAACTCTCACCTATGGCGATTGAAGTTAAAATTCCCTCGGTAGGTGAATCGATCACCAGCGGTGTTGTTTCTGCCTGGCACAAGAAATCCGGCGAGTTCGTAAACGAAGGCGAAGCCCTCTTCACGCTCGAGACCGACAAGGTTTCGACCGAAATCGTCGCTGAAAAAGCCGGCATACTCGAAACGAAAGTGCCCGAGGGCCAGGAGGTGAAGATTGGCGAGGTAGTTGCCATAATCGACGAATCAAACCGACCACCAGAAGAAAAGAAAGCTCCCGAAACAAAGAAGGCTGAGAAGCCTGCGGAAAAAAAGAAGGAACCTGAGGAGAAAAAGGAAGCTAAAGCGGAGAAGAAGCCTCTGGAAGAAAAGGAAGCTGTAACCGCGGGCGGCCTGTCCGCCGTAGCCTCGGCGAAGGCGGATGACCACGGTAAACCGGAATCAGCAACAGCTCTTTCGCCAGCGGTCCGCCGGATTATCGAAGAAGAGAAGCTCGAGCCCGGGAAAATTCGCGGCACCGGCGAAGGAGGTCGCCTAACGAAAGGAGATGTGCTGGCGGCGGCACAACAGCGCGGTGAAGCTGACTTGTCTGCCGTAGCCTTGGCGAAGGCGGAAGAAAAGATCGAGACACGCGAAGCCGAACCATCGGGTGACGGGCGATTCGTTCGCAAGAGGATGTCGCCGCTGCGCCGCAAGATCGCGCAGCAACTGGTAATGGCGCAGCACACGGCGGCGATCCTGACGACTTTCAATGAATGCGACATGAGCGCCGTTCAGGAGTTGCGCCGGAACAAACAGGATGAGTTCACGAAAAAGAACGGGGTCAAACTGGGCTTAATGTCGTTCTTTATTAAGGCATGTGTGGAAGCGCTTAAAGCCGTCCCGGTAGTCAATGGCCGCATTGAGGATGAGGATTTTATCCAAAACAATTTCTACGACATCGGCGTAGCCGTTGGCACGGAGCGGGGACTCGTGGTTCCGGTCGTGCGCGATGCGGACAAAAAAAGTTTCGCGGATTTGGAGGGCGACATCGCCGATTACGCCGGCAGGGCGCGCGAGGGAAAACTGAAGATTGAAGATTTGCAGGGCGGCACCTTCACGATCACAAACGGCGGAGTGTATGGGTCGCTATTCGCTACGCCGATTCTAAATCCGCCACAAAGCGGAATCCTGGGCATGCACAAGATCATGCCCCGACCAGTTGTGGTGGATGGGAAAGTGGAAGTTCGGCCGATGATGTATCTGGCACTCAGTTACGATCACCGCGCGATCGACGGGAAGGAAGCCGTAACGTTTCTCATCAAAGTGAAGGATTGCATCGAGGGTCCGAAAAAACTCCCGCTGGATTTTTAACTTTCTCCCGTGTCATGTTGAGCGAAGCGAAACATCTCTGGCTATTGTTTTTCGTGTCACCGGAGAAATGATCAGAGATTCTTCGCTTCGCTCAGAATGACACCTTTCGATTTGCAATGACATATGGAAAAATTTGATGTTGTTATCATTGGTTCGGGGCCGGGCGGTTACATTGCTGCGATTCGCTCCGGCCAGCTCGGTCTCAAAACCGCCCTCGTCGAAAAGGACAAGGAGCTGGGCGGCACCTGCTTGAATGTGGGCTGCATCCCGAGCAAAGCGCTCCTCACTTCGAGTGACCATTACATGTTCGTCAAAAAGGAAGCCGCCAAGCACGGCATCATAATCGACGGTGCGCATGTTGATCTGGCGAAGATGCAGCAGCGCAAGGACAAGGTTGTGAAGACATTTAACAGCGGTGTGCGCTCGCTGATGAAGACGAACAAGGTCACCGTCTTGGAAGGAACGGGCACGATTACCGCGCCCGGAAAAGTTTCCATTAAATCCTCCAACGGCGAGACACAGGAGATCGAGACAAAAAATATCGTCATCGCCACCGGCAGCGCGCCGGCGGAGCTGCCATTTGCGAAATTTGATGGGAAAACAATCGTGAGCAGCACCGAAGCGCTTACCTTCGCCGAAGCTCCAAAGAAGCTCATCGTGATCGGCGCGGGCGCAGTCGGTCTTGAGTTGGGGTCGGTTTGGAACCGGCTCGGCTCGGAAGTGACGATATTGGAATTTCTCCCGCGCATCGCACTCGGTTTCGACCTTGAGCTCTCGAACCTGCTTCAGCGTTTGCTCACCGCTCAGGGCATAACATTCCACCTGGAAGCAAAGGTTAGCGCTGTGAATATCGACAACGGTCGCGCCACGGTAATTGCGACCAAAGACAAGGAAGAACTGAAATTCGAAGCCGACACGGTGCTTGTGTCAGTCGGACGTCGCCCGTTCTCGGACGGTTTGGGCGCAGAAAAAGTCGGTGTAGAGTTTGATGAAAAGAAGCGCATCAAAGTAGACGAACATTTCCGCACGAACGTCGAAGGCATTTATGCCATTGGCGATGTAATCGCCGGGCCGATGCTGGCGCACAAAGCCGAAGACGAAGGGATGGCTTGCATCGAAATCATTGCGGGCAAGGCCGGCCATGTGAACTACGACGCCATCGCCGGGATCATCTACACCAATCCTGAGCTCGCTGGGGTGGGTCTTACCGAAGATCAAGCAAGGGAAAAAGGAATTGATGTGCGTATTGGCAAATTTCCATTCCGCGCCAACAGCCGCGCGCTTACCGGCGACGATATGGAAGGAATGGTGAAGTTCGTCGCCGACGCCAAAACCGATCGCGTCCTCGGTGCACACATCCTGCACCACCTCGCTTCGGAGTTAATCGCCGAAGCCGTTTCTGTGATCGAATTCGGCGGCAGTTCCGAAGACATCGGCCGCACCACTCATTCTCACCCGACCTTGAGCGAGGCAGTCAGAGAAGCCGCGCTAAATGTGGAGAAACGCGCGCTGCACATTATAAACCGCTGATCGCATCGCTCGTGCCGCTGCTGAGAAGCGTCATTCGGCTTTATCTTTAATTCCTCGCCTCACGGCGCTGAATCACGAACAGCGTTACCAACGCAGAGACGGCGCAAACAACCGCGCCAACCGCGAGGGCGAATGGTGTGCCCAGCCAATGCGCGACCGCGCCGGCTTCGAGGCTGCCCAGTGGAATCATTGCGCCGAAGACAAGCGACCACACGCCCATGACCCGCCCGCGCATGTCATCCGGCACGATCGTTTGCAGCACGGTATTGGATGTGGAGAAAAACAAGAGCATTCCAAATCCGGCAACGAGTAGAAATCCGAGTGCGACGTAAAAATTTCGGCTCGCCGAAAGGGCGAATAGCGCAATCGAAAACAACCAGACGCCACCTAGAGCCAGTCTTCGCGGTGTAAACAGATGTCCGTAAGTGGCGACGACGAGTGCCCCGATGAAGGCGCCGGTTCCACTCGCCGACATCAAGATGCCGAAACCGTTCGCACCGCGACCGAGCACATCGCGCGCGAAAGCCGGCATTAGCACACCGTATGACCACCCGAAGACTCCCACTGCAAGGAAGAGCAGCAGGATCGTCCGCACTCGCTGATGTCTCAGTGAATAGACGATGCCGTTCCAGGCGTGTTCGCTGGCAGAGACGACGTGAGCCGTCCGCTGAAACTGTGGTAAGCGCATCATCAGCAAACCGGCAATCACCGCAACAAACGTGAGACCGTTTAGGAAAAAACACATTGCAACGCCAACCCAACCAATCAGTAATCCAGCAACTGATGGACCGACCACACGCGCGCCGTTCACGATCGAGCTGTTGAGCGAGATTGCGTTTAGCAAATCTTCACGGCTTGTCATTTCGACTGTGAACGCCTGGCGCGCTGGCATATCGAAGCCCATGGCGACGCCGTTCAATGCAGCGACAACGACAATGAACGACGGCGTGGCGAAACCCGTCCAAACACCCGCTGCAAGAAAGAAGGCGCAAGCCATTTGTGCCGTCTGGGTCGCGAGGAGGATCGAGCGTTTCGGATGACGATCAGCGAGCGAGCCGCCCCAGATTGATGACAACATCATCGGCGCGGATCCCATGGCGGCGACGATCCCCAGCAGCAGCTTTGAATTCGTAATTTGATAGACGAACCAACTCATCGCGGTTTGCTGCATCCACGTGCCAATCAGCGAGACGAGTTGGCCCCAAAAAAAGAGTCGATAATTGCGATGCCGTAGTGCGCGGAACGTATGCCGCCAGGTCACGCCACCAACGGGCACGCGACGTGGTCGCCCGCTGACGTCTTCTGGTACGCGCGCGGTTTCCGTTGTTCTTGTCGGCATCAGAAAAGAGACCACGGCTCTTCAGGTTTCGCACGAGGTGCTTTTGGAGCGCGCCGGTAGTGCCGAGCAGACAGCATGTCATAACAGACGCTGTCCTGTCCGCCACGGCGGATTCGTCCTGTGGCGAATTGAGCGAAGCGAAACATCTCTGGCTATTGTCTTTCGTCTTGCCGGAGAAATGATCAGAGATTCTTCGCTTCGCTCAGAATGACATTCTATGATGGTTTGAAGTGGAGACCACTGCCGCTATCCTGTTGCGGAAACGAAAATTCAGCGACACAAGCCTGATCATTTCGTGGTGCACGGAATCGTTCGGTTGTATCCAAACGATCGCGAAAGGCGCGCGCCGCCCTAAAAGTCCGTTTGCGGGAAAGCTGGACTTATTTTTTGAAGCTGAAGTTTCCATCGCGCGAAGCAGGAAGTCGGATTTGCACACGCTTACTGAAGTGGTGCTGAAAATTCCATTTGCCGGGATTCGCCGCAATTATCTGCGGACGCAGACGGCGGCGTATTTTGTCGAGCTAATTGAAATCTGCACTGAGCGAGATCACCGGGAACCGGAATTGTTTATGCTGTTGCACCGGGCTTTCGGTTACCTCGATACAAACGATCCGACGCCCCGCGCGGTCCCTCATTTCGAGACAGAGCTGGCGCGGATTGCCGGCGTGCACGACCAGAAAAAATTGAAGACCGACCCAGCTTTTGCGCTGGGAAATTTGTTCGGGCGATTGCCGCTCTCTCGTACGCCGCTTTTGAAAACGCTGGCGACGGAGGCGAAAAGCCGGGACAGTTCTAAATGAGACTACGCAATCTTATCGCTGCAGTCGTACTCGCTGGCTTGAGTTCCGCCGCATTGGCGAACGAGACATACGGGTTCGGTCCGTCAGGATCAACGATCGGTTTCACTGTGCATCAATTTCTAGGCACGACTCAAGGAAAATTCACGAAGTTCAATGGCAAGATCGACGTCAACCGCGAGCATCCGGAGAATTCCTCGGTGACGGCGCAGATCGACGTGCGCAGCATCGATACGCGCATCAAAAAGCGAGACGATCATCTGCGCAGCGCGGAATTTTTTAATGTCGACAAATATCCTCAGATCACGTTCAAGAGCCGAAGCGTAAAACGGACGGGCCCGCAAAGCGGCGACATTCTTGGCGACCTCACCATCCACGGCGTGACCAAACCGATCACACTTCATGTGAAATTACTTACACCGGTCAATGACACCAGCCGGACACGCTGGGCTGTAACGGTCGATCCAATCACGCGGCGCGACTTCAACCTGATGTTTGCTCCAGCCACCGAGACAGTCTCTGGCATCAGCCAAACGGTTCCAATCAACATCGAGATTGAGGCGAAGCGCGCAGAGTAATGTGGCGTCCTCTTGGCCGTGGCGTGAACATTTGTCATGTTGAGCGAAGCGAAACATCTCTGTTTATGCTCTCGCCGTAGTTGGAACGGAAATGATCAGAGATTCTTCGCTTCGCTCAGAATGACAAGATGACGCCGATGAAAATCAGCCCCCTCGGCGATTCCGCTCTTGTCGTGCGTGTGCGCGAGCGATTTGACGACGCGCCTGAGGAAACTCTGGACGAGGTACTTCGCGCATTTCAGCGGATTCGAAACGCAGCAATTCCGGGCGTGATTGAACTCGCGCCTGCTTATACCAGCGTGGCAGTTTTCTTCGATCCGATTACTGTCGCCAAAGCGATTGAAACACCAGGCGAGTTGTTCGATTTGTTTGTAGAGCGAATTCGCGCCGCTGTAGCCGCGGGCGCTGACCGCGGCAGTCGCCGCAGAACTGCACGATTCGGTGGACGCTTGGTCGAAATCCCAGTCTGCTATGATCCGGAGTTCGCACTCGACATCGATGATGTTGCGCGACGCGCGAATATCTCACCAGGCGAAGTCATCCGTCTTCACAGCGCTGCTGAGTATCGCGTCGCCTGCATCGGATTTGTTCCCGGATTTCCATTTCTGGCTGGTCTTCCGAAGAAGCTGGCCACGCCGCGCCGGGAGGTTCCGCGGAAAGAAATTCCAGCCGGTTCTGTCGGCATTGGTGGCGCACAAACCGGAATTTATCCTCTGCGCTCGCCCGGCGGCTGGAACCTCATCGGTCGCACGCCACTACGCTTGTTCGATCCCGAAAAAAATCCGCCCGCACTTTTGCGCGCGGGCCAACGCGTGCGCTTCCGCAAAATCACGCGCGATGAATTTGAATCGTTGAAGCGTTAAGCGTCAGTCATGAGCCTGATTGTTGAGCGCGCAGGATTTCTTACCAGCGTGCAGGATCTTGGCCGAATGGGTTTTCGCGAGTTCGGTGTTTCTTCCGGCGGCGCGCTGGATTCCTTCGGGTTGCGCGTAACGAATCTTCTTGTCGGCAACGATGAAGGCGCGGCTGGACTCGAGATTACGCTCGGCGGTTTGCTATTGCATTTTGAGGACGAACGAGTCGTGGCCTGGTGCGGTGCCGAATTCGATGTGCAAATTGCATCAACCCGATTGTCTGCTGGCCACGCTGCGCACGTGCGAGCCGGCGAACGATTGCAATTCGGCCGGCCTCAAATTGGTTGTCGTTGTTGGTTGGCGGTCTCTGGCGGAATTGATGTGCCGAGTACGCTCGGAAGCCGCTCCACCGACTTACGCGCTGGTTTTGGCGGTTGCCAGGGACGCGCTTTGCGTGATGGGGATCAACTTCCATTGGGAAAATTTCGGCGGCCGCCCGCCTTCGCTAAAGCTACGGCGGACAAGCAGACCGCCGCCACAGAAAGAATTTCCACGTGGACGGCACCGCACGATTGGGCGAGTCCGGCAAAGCCCAAGCCGATCTTGCGTTTCATTCGCGGCGTCGATTGGGATCGCTTCAACCCTTCAACCCTTCAACGTTTCACGAGCGAAGCATTCGCCGTTTCACCCGATTCCGATCGCATGGGCGTGCGTCTTGAAGGTCCAGAACTGAAGCGAGTCGATGAGAGCGATCTAATCTCCGAAGCAGTGGCGCCGGGTACAATCCAGGTGCCGCCGAGTGGAAAGCCGATTTTACTTTTGGGAGATTGCCAAACGATTGGTGGTTACCCGAAAATAGCGCACGTGATTACCGGTGATCTTGGCATTGCAGCACAACTTCGCGCCGGTGATCGCGTCTATTTTTCCGAAGTCTCGCTAGCTGACGCGCATCGGCTTTTGTTGGAACGCGAACGTGAATTCAAACGTTTCCGTATTGGTATTGGTCTCCAAACCACATGAAATTATCCGTCGATATCAACGCGGATCTCGGCGAAGGAGCAGGCCACGATGAGGAACTGTTCGAGCTCATCAGCTCGGCAAATATCGCAACGGGATTTCACGCCGGCGATTCCGATTCGATGCACGCTGCAGTTTCTGCGGCGAAGAAACACGGAGTCGCTGTCGGAGCGCATCCAAGTTTTTTCGATCGCGAGAATTTCGGACGCAAGGAATTGAAGATAAGTAGTCCGGAAGTATTCGACGCCGTGGCTTATCAGCTCGGAGTTTTTCAAGCGATCGCTTCTGCCGTCGACGTGCAACCGAACCACGTCAAACCGCACGGCGCTCTCTATAACATGGCCGTGCGCGACGACAAACTGGCCGATGCCATCGCGCGGGCCATCGAATCGATCGATCCGAAGTTAATTCTGTTCGCGCCGGATAAGAGCGAGCTGGCCCGTGCAGGCGAGGCGAATGCTTTACAAATCGCACGTGAAATTTTCGCCGATCGAAATTACCTCAATGACGGTTGGCTGGTTCCTCGCACGCGGCCTGATGCGTTGCTTCGGGATCCAAAAGAAGCTGCCGGGCGGGTGCTGCGGATGTTGCGCGAACACAAAGTGCAGTCGGTCGAAGGCCGCGACGTTGAGGTGCGCGGAGAAACAATTTGCGTTCATGGCGATACGCCCGGCGCGGTTGAGTTCGCCCGTGAATTGCGATCGCAGCTGGAACGCGAAGGCGTAAGAATCAGCGCACCGCAGAGCTCGAGAATGTGAAGAACAAGGGCGATCATGGAGCCGGCGCGCCCACGCGCCGACCGCGATTTTTTCGGTCCGAGGGCGGGCCGTCTCCAGCGCACTCAGCTCCATTTCGCCACTTGGCGCCTGTACCGTCGTTCCGCGACAACCCGATTGTCTTCTTTACAACGTGCACTTATCAGCGACGCAAAATTCTTGCTTCGCCGCATTGTCAGAAGATGCTCCGTGAAATCTGGCAACGCTCTGCTGATCAGAACGGCTGGTGGGCGGGCAATTATATTATCATGCCGGATCACGTACATCTTTTTGCCCGACCTGAAATCGGTGCGCAGCGCATGGCAGATTGGGTGCAGATGTGGAAGAGCGTAAGTTCGCGACGGATTGCGGCTGCGCTCTCCATTAAGCCGCCCGTCTGGCAGCCGGAATATTTCGATCGGTACCTTCGATCCACTGAAAATTACGCAGAGAAATGGCATTACGTTGAACAAAACGCAGTGCGAGCAGGGCTGGTCGAGACGGCTGAGTCGTGGCCGTATCGAGGGACGATAAATGATTTGATGTTCTAATGGAGTCAGCGCGGTCTGAGAATGGAGTCGGCGTGCCCCCTCGCCAAAGGGTAGGTCTTGTTCGGCCCGAGGGCGGGCCGTCTCCACAGGGCGGGCATTCATCCGAGTCCGGTCTTGTTCGTACGCTCGGACCGATCGACGCCACCATGATCGTGATGGGCTCGATGATCGGATCGGGCATCTTCATCACTTCGGCGGAATCGTCGCGACTGAGCGGTGCGCCAGGCTGGTTGCTTCTCGCATGGGCAATCGCCGGTTTGTTAACCATCACCGGCGCGTTGTGTTGCTCGGAACTGGCGACAATGATGCCGCGCGCAGGGGGCGTTTACGTCTTTTTGCGCGAGGCATACGGAAAATCCATCGGGTTCTTGTACGGCTGGACTTTGTTTCTGGTGATTCAAACCGGGACCATCGCCGCGGTGGCAATTGCGTTCGCAAAATTTCTCGGCGTTTTTGTCGAGGCGGTTTCGCCGGACAATTATTTGGTCGCGCCGATTTCGTCAGGCGGCTACGCAATTAGCTTGTCGACGGAACAGCTGGTCGCGATTGGCTTGATCGCCTTGCTGACGTGGAGCAACACGCGCGGGCTTGAAGTCGGGAAAATTGTCCAGAACACGTTCACGTTCGCAAAGACGGCCGCGCTCATCGCTGTGGTCGTGATCGGTTTGTCGTTAGGCTGGAATGTCAGATCCGCAGTTCTACGCGCGAGCTGGTGGGATTCGTGGGCCAACGGTTGGAGTCCACAAAGCGCCCAGCCCGGTTTTACATTCGTTGGTGGGCTTGCGCTCGCGCTGCTTTTTGGAAAATCGATGGTGGGTCCGCTCTTCGCGCAAACCGCCTGGACGAATGTCACGTTTATCGGCAGCGAAGTGCGCGACCCGGGAAAAAATCTTGTGCGCGCGCTGGTCGTGGGCTGCGGCATCGTCGTCATTCTCTATTTGCTGGCCAATCTTGCCTATGTGGCTGTGTTGCCGTTTTCGGAAATCGAGCACGCGCCGCAAAATCGAGTCGCTGTGGCAATGATGACCGCAGTCTTCGGTCAGCCCGGTGCGATGTGCATGGCAGCAGCGATCATGATCTCCACCTTCGGTTGCAACAACGGCCTCATTCTTTCCGGAGCTCGCGTTTACTATGCGATGGCGCGCGACCGTCTGTTCTTCGAAAAAGTCGGGACCACCAATCGCTTTCATGTTCCCGCGGTGGCGCTGGTTGCGCAGGGAATATGGACGGCTCTCCTAGCTCTGCCGCGGACGGTGACCATCGACGCCACGACTCAGAAGGTCGCTTACGGAAACGTTTACAATCAACTGCTCGAATACATCATCTCGGCGGATCTGCTCTTTTATCTTCTAATGGTTGTTGGCTTGATGATTTTGCGGCGCACGAGACCCGACGCAGAGCGCCCATACCGCACCTGGGGTTATCCGTTCGTGCCGATCATCTCGATCTTGCTTGCCGGGTTATTGATTGTCGATCTTGGTTTTCTCGCCCCCGCAACCTCGGGAATCGGGATCCTCATCGTCTTGACCGGTGTGCCGGCGTACTTCTTCTGGCGGACGTTCGCTGTGATTGAAACAAATCCGGTTCGCCTTTGAGGCGCGAAATTTCTTTGTATGCCTGCAAAATCAAAGAAACAACAAATGGCCGCCGGCGCAGCGCTCGCGGCCAAGCGCGGTCAACGCCCTAACTCCTCACTGAGAGGTGCTTCGCGAGGAATGTACAAATCGATGAGCAAAAATGAGCTGCGCAGAATGGCCAAAACCAAGCGCAAAGGAAAACCAACAAAGAAGAAGCGGCGTTAAACGTTTGTCGAAGCTTTGATAAGTCGGACAGGGGCGCTCATTCCTTTCCGTTTTGCATTATCGCCATCACTTCTTCCAACGGGTCCGCGGTCACTTTGCTCGTCCCGGCAAAGGGATGGTCGAGGATATAAATCAAAAATAGAATCTGCGTGATTATCACCGTGAGTGTAGTCGTAAGTAAGTATTGCGCCTTGATGTTCTTCATTCCGAAGAAACAGGTGTAGGAAACCGCGAATACCCCACCAACGAGCAGCACGAACCAGACGGCCCATGGCACGGTGTCGTTCCCGGCAAATATTCTCAGTCGGCGATACTGAGCGAGAGCGTTTAGCCGCGTCAATGTCTCGGCGTACAGCTCTCTGTTGGGAATCGATTTCTCGTCCATCTGATAGAATATGGCCATAAGCCTCGGGAGCGCCCTCCTTGAATGAAGGGCAATCTCGCCCTGGGACATCCTGTTTAGCTCGTCATAAACGGATGTGACATAATCAATCAACGCACGCTTCATTGTTTTACTCGCAGGATCGGGGAATGCTTCGGCGCTGTGGAAGATATCGGCGACCTGGTTGGCTTCCATTTGCAGATTTTTTGTAGCGTCGTCGTATCCGCTCCATGTAACAAACACGACGAACGCCACCATCACCCCATAAAAGAGGCCGAAGGCATTGAAAATAATTGCGGCGACTTCGTGGTTCTCCTTTAGGACTTCAGCCGAATACCTTTTTCGCACCAGGTAAAGACCTGCCAGAGCCAGAGAGGTCGTAATTACCGAGACGGTCAGAAATGAAAGCGCCACTGGCCAATCAAGGAGGAATTGCATAGCTGTTCTCAGCTTCTCGCCAGAATTTGCATCGATTGTCGAGAGAAAAGAATCGATTTTGCTCGAAGGGCGGCTCAAACTGCGCGCAAATCATGAAACCAACTTTTCTTTTTGGTTTCGCATTGCTTGTAGCTTGCGGTGGCGCTTTAGCGCAGGAGACGCATCCCGGCGGAATCGTTTACGGCCCCAAAGCCGCGTTTAAGATCGATGCGCCTCCAGGGTGGGTCCTCGATAACAGCGCCGGAGTCGAGCAGGGATTCCCATGCGTTCTTTACCCGAAAGGATCGACCTGGTCCGATGCGAACGCAATCATGTACGCCAAGATCGCAAGTACACAGTACCGAGGATGTTGGGAAGTTTGTCGCCACGGCGATCCAGCAGATGGAAAGAGCGCACGGGAAACCCAAAGAGAAAGTCGATATCGGAAAAACGGGCGACGGACAGTCGTATTTCATCAACGAATACCCGGCCACGAAATCGTATCCCCAGTGGGAACGCGTCGCTTACATCCAATTGCCCAAGGCGGTCGCCTACATCGTGTTTTCGGCACGAGATGAAGCGAGCTATCGCAAAAATTTTCCGGCCCTCAACGAAGTGCTTAAATCGTTTGCCTACATGAAAGTCGAAGGCGATCACAAACAAAATTGATCGCCATTACCAGAACGCGTGTTAGTCCTCGAGGGAAGACTGAGAGCCGTGATTGCAGATTAGTGCGCGAGCAGCGCGCGGAAGATGCGCAGTTCGCCATAGTCGTACTTGCGGTCGAGTAATGACCTTACGTCTGCGAGTTTGCCGTCAGCGACTTTTCGAAACGCCCACGCGATTTCCTCACGTTGCGCGGCAGTGAAGAACCGATCAGGTTCGAGGGATTCGCCCGATTTAATCGCGGCTTCGAGGTGATCGTAAATGGTGCTCCGCATGAATCCCCGCGCGCGGGAAATGTCGTTTACCGATTCGCCGCTGCGAAAACGCCGGAGCGTTTCTTTCTGGCTGTCATTCAAGCGAGAACGACGCGGCGGGCGCACAGGAACGAGATCGCTGGGAAATGTCCGGCGTGAGTTGGCGGCGAGATAATTTTTGATTTCGCTAAGGAACACCTCCGCAAAGTCCTTCAGCTTTTGCTCTCCCACGCCGGGAATTCGGCGAAACTCAGTCGCGGTCGTCGGATAACTTCTCGCCATTTCACGGAGCGAAACATCGGAGAAAATGACGTAGGCCGGCACATTACGTTCATCCGCGAGTTTACGGCGCAGGCCGCGTAGGCGGTCGAACAACACTTCGTCGCACTCGATCGCGCCCACACGAGCTTTTTGATCACGCGCGACAACTTCGATCTGCTTTGTGAGCGTGATCGGTGTACGATGGCGCAAGGCGTCGCGGCCAGCCAGCGTAAGACTTAAGGTTGCGAACTTTCCAGGCGCGCATTCGATGAGCCCCAGTCGCAGAAGTTCGCGTCCGATCGCCTGCCAGGCATCGCGCTTCAATTCGCGGCCAATCCCGTAAGTGGACAACTCATTGTGGCTTCGTTGCCGGATGGCCTCCGTGTCTGCGCCACGCAAAACATCGACCATATGATTCAACCCAAATCCGAATCCGGTTTTCGCGTGGATACGATGGACGCAGGAGAGAAACTTCTGAGCCGGAATTGTCCCGTCGAACGTCTCGCGTGGAGTGAGGCAATTATCGCATCCTTCACACGATGGCCTTGTATATTCTTCGCCAAAGTATCTCAGCAAAGTCACGCGTCGGCATTCACGCGTCTCCGCGTAATGAACCGTTTGTTGAAGTTGCGCCCGGGCGATTCGCGCTTCGCTTTCGCTCTTTTCGACGATGAAATGGAGCTGCTTGGCAACATCGCTCGCGCTGAATAGCAGCACGCATTCGCTTGGCAATCCGTCCCGGCCGGCGCGTCCGGTCTCCTGATAATAGCTCTCCAGATTCTTCGGTAGATCGTAATGTACCACGAACCGGACGTTTGGTTTGTTGATGCCCATTCCAAACGCAATTGTCGCAGTGACGACGTGGACATCATCTCGCAGGAACGCTTCCTGATTTTTCGTACGCTCAGCACTTGTTAGGCCCGCGTGATAGGGCTTGGCGCTTACGCCATCTTCACTGAGATTCTTAGCCAGGGAGTCGGCGCTCTTTCGGCTGGCGCAGTAAACGATGCCGCTATCGTTAGACCGGCTGCGGATAAACTCGAGTAATTGCTCGTACGGCGCCGTTTTTGGAACAACGCGGTAAGTGAGATTTGGCCGGTTAAAGCTGGCGACATAAGAGCGCGGGTCGCGCAACTTCAATTGCTTGACGATGTCTACTCGCACCCGCTCGGTAGCCGTTGCAGTGAGAGCCATCATTGGCACGTCCGGAAAGTGCGTCCGCAATTTCTTGAGCTCGCGATATTCCGGCCGGAAATCATGGCCCCATTCGCTGATACAATGCGCCTCGTCGATAGCGAACTGCGCGATGTTCCAAGTCACGGCGCGCTCCAAAAACGTATCGAGCATCAACCGCTCCGGCGCGACGTAAAGCATCCGGTAATCCCCGCGATGCAGCCCCCGCCAGCGCGCTACAGCGTCCTTCCGGTCCAGCGTCGAATTCAAGTACGTGGCCGGGATCCCGCTGGCTTGCAGCGCGTCCACCTGATCTTTCATGAGCGAAATGAGCGGTGAAACCACAATCGTCAGGCCATCGCGTATCAAAGCCGGTAATTGAAAACAAAGGGACTTCCCTCCGCCCGTCGGCATGAGCACAAACGCGTCGCGTCTAGCGAGCGCATCGGAGATTATCTCACGCTGCAGCGGCCGGAATTGGTCGTAGCCGAAGTGCTTCTTTAACGTTAGGGCTAGATCCATTCCTTGCTGTTCCTCACTGGCGTTTGTTGTCTCGTCCAAATTCTTCTATAGCGCGACAATTCAGTCAGGAACGGCCGTCAGTTCTGCCGTTTCAGACGAAAACCGTCAGCGTGCGCGCCATAGCCGCTCGCGTACTCAATTAACCCAACGGCTTTTTTCCAAACGACCTTTTTGAAATGACCGGAGGTATGGCTGGCGAGATCGTAAATGCATCATCGCCTTTGATCTTGATCGTTGTCTTCCACAGACCATCTTCGTAATTGAAGCTTTCCGCTGGGGATCCCGCAGATTTCGCCCTGCTCGAATTCTGGCGGTTTATCCATCGCCGAAATCTTCTTAACGGCGGCGTCATTGTCCTCTTCGTTTAGCAAAATAATCCGCTCATCCGTGACGATGAAATAATCCGGCCGGATTTCACGCTCTCTGTGGCGCGCTCGATTTGAGATCGGTGAATTCGATTTTGAAAATTGCTCCCCACGGCGTCTTGGCAACACGCATCGTGACGACTCGCGCTGTAAGCGGGATCTCGTCCTGCTGAATCTCGTCGCCCCATTCGGTCCCTCGAAATTTAGCGGAGATAGGCTTGTCATCTTTGGCATCGAGAAATGGGTTTACCGCAAAAGCAGAAACGGGCAGCAACATCGACACCGTTAGTGTCGCGATTCGCCAGCATTTCATGTCTCAACGCTAACTTCGAAGCCGTTGACAATGCACGCCCGAATTTCCTAATCTGCCGATCTGAGAACTCTCCAGTTATCGGCTCTGCTGGTTTGCTTGCTGGCCTCCATGCAGGCCAAGCACGGCGCAGCAGTCCGCTACGTTCGAGAAAATTCGCGACACTTCGCCGGATGGAGAATTTGCCGTGCGCATTTCGGGCAGCGGCGAAGCAGAAATTCCACTGTTGCCAGGTTTATGGCCGCCGCTCTTTGATCGACAATAAGATTTCTGCGATTGCTTCGGAGCGCGGTTTGGCGCCGAGATTGCCTTTGCCGTGGACGCGCACGCTGACGGCATCGGCTTCCATGTCGCGCTTTCCGATCACGAACATCGTGTGGACTTTCATTTGTTCGGCGCGCTGAATTTTGCCGTTGATCTTGTCGGTGCTTTCGTCGATTTCCGCGCGGACCTGATGACCGCGCAGTTCGTTCAGAATCGATCGTGCGTAATCCATTAACTTTGGATCATCGTTGATGGTGAGAATGCGCACCTGTTCGGGCCCAGCTCGCATAACTAAAAATACATACATCACTACAACTAAAACATCACAAAAACAACTCACGCACAAAATTAATTCTTATTCAAAAACACCCTACTTCTACTCTAAATCACGAGACACCGATATTTCTTCCTCCTTGAGAAACGCGGTAAGACGAGGATCGTTTGTGAGCGAGAGAAATTCAGCTGTGGTATCGACAAATCTTCGCAGCGAGTCATGCTCAGACAGGTTGACACCCGTTCGCAAAGCGTCGATCGCAGCGGTTACATCTTTTGGCGCGAGCATTCTTATCCCTCCCGGGAGAGGCGGAGCGAGCCGCAAAAAAGCAGGCTAGATTGTAGTAAGTCAGCGAATGATCCGGAGATATAGTCGTTTGGTCCTTAAATAACCGCTCAACCTCAGTAAAATATTTACGATCAAATTTGCCAAGATGCAATTGCGCGAACGCTATCGTTCGTCAACAATTCCCGGCGCCGCCAATCCATCCACTACTTGCTGGAAGTCTTTACGAGCTTCTTGCGGATGCTGCGCCTCCAGGAGGCGGCCGCGGAGCAATAAGAGAGACACCATTGCCGGAGTTACTGCTCCACCCGCGCCTCTAGCCGCGTCATTAGTGAGTTGCAGTTTGATCGCCTCATTCACTTCAGTTAGAGCGGCTTCATATTGTTTCAATTCGTAATTCGCCTCAACTTGATAGCGATAGCCATTTAAGTAATCGAGACTGGAGCCAAGTCAGGAATTCTCCGCCTAGATATAATTTCTTCGAGAACAATTCAGCTTGCCCGAGAGATACATCCCATTCCCCAATATTGACTTTAAGCGTCGCCTCTAAGCAGCTATCGTGGTCTTCCTTGGCGCCGCGACTCGTCGCCGTGAGATAGCAGACAAAGCCTCGCAGCGCAAACAAATCCGCGTGAGCAGCGACAGAATAATTCCCAAACCCACTTGAAGATACCAAATGCGAAAAAGTTGAGACAAAAAGCTCGAAAAAAAAAAAAAATTTGTAGCGAATACGCATGCCACGTGAGCCCGAGCCCGGGTTGCCCTTGTCAGCGGACGACTGCTGATGACTCGAGAGCCATCCTTCGAGAAGATCCCCTTGCTTTACTTCTTCCGGTCGCAAATCCCGTTTGTCCTCAAGCATTTTGAAATTACGAGTGGTCGCCAACTCCGCGCGCCGGTAGGCGGCGAGCGATTCTTCTTCGAGTGGAACCGCCGCATCGATCCTGAGATCCTTCTCTTCATCTGGTGTCAGGAAGCGCACATCCAGACCTTTGCGCATGAGACCGCTGAGACGAGCCGCATCCTTTACGTTTTTGGGCCGCCAATCTACATCGAAACTCTTCACGAGCTGGCCGGTCAGATCCCAAACGCGGACGACTCCATCCCGATCCACCCGTCACAATCTCATTACCGGAATTTACGGCGAGCGCCTGCGAAAAGACCTCCGCCCCGCGGATCTCCGTCCGCTCCTCTGAGTTTTCGCAATCCCACACTTTGATCAAACCGTTCTTGAGCGCTACGGCCAGAAGAGTTCCCTTTGCATTGAAGGTCATGGCTATCGGGGATTCGGGAACAGGAATAGCAGGAAGTTGGTACCCGGTCTTGGCGTCGAAGAGAATGACTTTATCCGAGGTCGCGCGCAACAACATTCTCCGCCGCCGCAAAGCTGATAAAAATGATTTCAGCGTCACCCGTAGACATGGACGTCGCTTCGCGCGGCTGAGACGGATCGTGGATATCCCAAATGGTGAGGCGATTCTTGTCCGTTGCGATGGCGAGAAGGTTCCGCTCGGCCGAGCCAAAATTAAAGTCCACGATTTTCTCCTTTGCCGCCGGAATGCGCCCAAGCTTCTTTCCAGTGCTGGCGTCCCACACGGCCACGTTCAATTTGCTGTCATCGTCGGACTCCAGTGCAGCCAAAATGGCGCCATTGAACGCGAAGTGGAACACGCCAGAGCAGTTGTACACCCCCGATACGCGCCCGCTGTTGAAATGTCGCGGTATCGATAATGCGCCCTGTCTTTGTCTTGGACGAGGAAACCGGTCCTGACTTGCCGTCGCCACTCAGCCACTGCGGAATTCGTCTGGCTCCAACTCCGGAAAAAGTTGAATTGCGTCATCACGCAAGATTTGGGTCCAGAATGTGTCACTGCCTATGGCAACGACTGGGTCGACGGCTAAGGCCGCGATGGGCGGCAGGGTCGCCTTTGCTGCGCGCGCGAGCGACTCTACAGTGTTGATCCTCCAGATCCGCGTAGCTCGATCGTCGCCACCCGTCGCAAGCCACGACCCACTCGGACTAACCGCGACCGCTGTCGCTGCACCCTTGTGGGCTTTCACGAAAAGCCGCGAGGTTTCATCCTGCCACTCAGTCTCGTTTCCAGGATTCAGCGCTTGGGGCCACCAGGCAGTGAGACTCCCATCGTTTGTCACCCAATAGAAACTCTCTCCGCTGGGTTCGGTTGCACGCACCACTTTGTCGTCATCATTCCCTAATTTGTTTGGTTGGTCGGGCCGAGAGGTCCTGAGTAACACGAGATCGTCGGTTTTTGGGGGAGTGAAGCTCTCGGCAATCTCGACTTTGAGTGTCCTCTCAGGAGAATGCTCCGATGGCTGCGGTGCTGCCTGCCGTGCGGACTGAGTTTGCCTGTCATCGGCAGCTGCTGCGACTCCCCTAATCGACAAAGGGAGTTTTCCTCGGTGTCCTCGGAGAGCAGCGTCGCAAGATCTATTTTCCCCCCTTCGGAGGCGAGCATCAACGTATCATCCCCCGGTGGGTTAAACAGGACGGCGCTCAGGCAAGGAGGGAGACCTGGCGTAAGATTTTGAGAAGAATATTCCACTTTCACTTCACGGACATGCGCTTCCTCGATCTCCCAAACGTGCAAGCTGCGTCCGCTGACCGTAGCAAGTCTCTTTCCATTCGGCGCGAATGCGAGAAAGCTAATGCCTCGTGACCGCATGTCGGGTCGCCTGTTCTGCGCCACATCCTTGCTGTTTCCTGCGAAGCTCCTCCCAGTAGGCCGAAGAGACTGCGAACTCGGCGCTTTGATTTCAGATTGGGTAAGCAGCTCGACAGGCAACTTGGACAAGCAGTCGCCACTGAAAATCAATGTGCCGTCATCACATCCGAGAGCGAGAGCGCCAGTCGGACCGATCGCGAAACTGCTAATCTTCTTGTCGGCGGCAAACGCCGGGGGTTTCTGAAGTATCCCGTCGGGCAAAGTGTGAATCTCCAGCTCCGACTCACGCCTGACGCAATAAAGGAGCATTCCGTCCGGAGAGAATGCAAGCTGCGCGGTCTGTCTTTTCCCGGCGTTTGCGTCTTCGCTGACGGCGGAGGATTTAGTATCCGCGTTTTCCCTTGCAGATGAGGACGCAAAATTTCGCACCAATGTCCCGGTTCGCGGATCGACCATATCAATGCTGCCATTACTAAGGGCAGCGGCGATAAGCTTACCGTCCGCGCTGATCGCGACCGCACTGACCTTAGCTGCGTGAGGGATTTGCCGGTAGTAGTGAATCTCGCGTAGCGCACGCACATTACCGAACTCGAGCTTCTGATTCTTAGCCATAGAGGCCACTGCGTAAGGCCATGCGGAAAGCAGTTTGTGAGAACGCCACTCGAGCTGGGCTTTGATTGCAAGTGCGCTGCCGAAATTGTCGTTGGCTTCGCGCATGTGTTTAAGCGCGCTGAAGGTTTGATAGGCCGCCCAGCTAACCAGCCCAATCACAATGACGAATATAATTCCCAAGACTCTGATCCTATTCTGCTTCAGGAACAGCTCCCGCTGAACGCGTGCCGCTTCCTGTACTTCGATTACCTGTTGCGCTAAGCTCGCGTCCAGGAATTCCATTGCGAGTCCGAACTGCCCGCCATAGCGCTCCGCCCAAGGATCTGTGGGTTTGGCGCGTTCTTTCCAAGCAATCACGCTGGAGAGTCCGATTGGCCTTAGCAAATCACCCCGTCGGTTCTTCCACTCAAACGCATCTCGCACGAGGCGTTGATAGGTCTCCGCGGAAAGGGCTTCCTCCTCCACCCACTTGTTCAGTCTTGTCCAATTACGGATCAGGCTTTCGTGGGTGATGTCGAGCACCGTATCTGGCGCAAGCGGACCTGTGTGCGGCCGGAGAAAATCGCGGCCTTCTCCGCGTAAAACCTCTACCACCCGCACAACCGCCGCCCATTCCGATTTCAAACCGGCCAGTTTCGCCACGCGGTCCACGCGGACTGGCGCACGCGTATCGCGTTCGCTGCTGCCGCGCACGCAAAGCGATTTAAACATTACCTCCGCGATTTTTTGCTGGTCGGTCGTCAGCTCTTTTTGATAGGCGTAGTCGGCATCTTTGCACAGTGCCTTCAAAAACTCACCAACATTCTCATAATCATCGAGCGCAGCTCCGCGGTCGGTTTGGACGTTTTTTCAAAACATCCGACCACATTCGCATGAGCACGTGCTGCATTAGCGGAAGCTGATCTTGACTACTACCGGCGTCGTTTATGAGTTGACGGACTAGTTCGGGTCGAAGGCTTCCACCGAGCACCCTAGCAGGTTCCTCGATCGCGCTTTGGAGATTATCCCGGTCGAGCCGCGGCGTCAGGTAAATGCTCTTATTGAAAGCCTCCGGAAGGCCCGCAAAAAGCGAGCAATCGCGCAGATAATCTGACGCGCATCGTCAAAACGACATAAGCTGCTTTCTCCTTCACCGTCTCCAGCAGGAGGCGCACAAAACCATCGGCCTCATCCTTACGCAGCTGGTCTTGTGAAGTGGCGCCGTTACCTAAATTCGGCGGAGCAAGCTGGTCTCGAAACCGGAAGATTTCCTCAAACTGATCGACCAGTAAAAGGAGGTTCTCTCCGGGCACGTTGAGATTTCTTTCAAGGCTTCCATTAATCCGCGCGGACCACTGCGCAGCACAGCTTGCAAGGCAATCAGTTTAGACTCTTCCGAATCAGACAGGCATCCAAGGATTTCATTCGCCAGTTCCTCGATCGGACGATCACGCGGCGTCATCGTCAGATGCGCCAGCTCCGCCTGCCTCTACGATGAATCCAGATTCCAGCGACGCGAGTAACCCGGCGCGCACGAGAGATGACTTGCCGCAGCCGGGTGGGCCTTACGATGGGCAAAAAATCGGTTTGCTAAAGGCGCCGCAAAAGCTCGTCGGTTTTCTTTTCGCGACCAAAGAAAATGTCCGCCTCGTCATCCTCGAATCGCCGTAGCCCAATATAAGGCGCTTCGGCGAGGTGTACAGTACGCCTGGGCTCATTGCCGCCTCAAGAATCCGATCAACTTCTCACAGGCGAACCCCTCGCGGCAGGGAATAACTTTTAATGCGGTCAAGCTCAGGCCGAGATCGTCCTTCGCAGTCGGAGGTCCATCGTAAATGCCTTGCAGCTTCGGCGGACGATCACGCTTGGCTTTACGATATTGGCGAACCTGCGCGAACACCCAACCCGGAGCAGCGGCGCCATAAACGATGATAAGCGCTTCGCAAGCGCTCAGATTTGCTTCAAGATCGAGACGAATTGTTTCGGGGTCACCTTTATCGCGTGGAAGCTTACATTCGACCTTCAGTTCGCTGAGATATTCGATGATCGGTTCCGCGGTTTTGCCGTCCTCCGTCGCGCGATCCAGAAAAACGAAACCGTTTAGGAGCGAACCTTCGGGGACATCCCGGAGCGGCGCCTCAGCGGCCGGCTTCGCCAGAGCGCGTTTCGTAACGAATGCCTTGAATTCTTCGATGCCCATTTGCTCGACCGTGTTTGCGTGAAGTAAAGCGAGATGTTTCTCGTCGGTCACAGTGCTCAAATCCAGTGTGGGAGCGCGCCATTAGATAACCAGTTTGCCCAGGCGCTACGCAGTTTCAAGCTGAAGTCCAACGTCCGAAGCAGCGTCATCCGGCGCGGGAACGAGAAGCTCGCGTGCGAGAAGTTGTACTAAGAGCAAGCATTCGGTGAGCGCCGCTTCGAGCGCAGCAGTGTAGGCCACGCGCTCGAACGGAAGTCACTCGGGCATGATTACGCGCAATCCAGATTGATTCAGGTAGGTCTGGAAACGAAATCGATCGCTGTCGAGTTCCGGCACAGCGCTAGCCAGAAACACCGCGGGTCCGGCGATCGCAATAGGCGTCTTGTTCGGTGCCTGCCCGGGGCCACTTCCTATATCTGCCTTATCACCGTCGCCAGATCGTCAACCAGGATGTCGAGCTGTTGATAAAATTCCTCCGTGGCTATTTTCGATCGAGGGCTTTCCCTTCAGCAGTCGGACCCGCCTGCTCTGCGAGTCTTCACTCCAAAACCGGTATCCTTTGGCGTCGCGTAATGGCTCCGGGAAACGGGTCCGCTCTATTTTCTCAAGCTCAACTCGAAAGATCCGCCCCGGAAGATTCTTGTTTATAAACTGCGGCAACTCGCGATCGCTGCACCACGTCGAAGCAAGGTAGCGCTCTGATGACATCATAATAAAAACCGAGCTCACCGCGACCGAGGTCTGTAACGCTGGCGTCACCTGTTCGTTCCCCGTAAGCTGGTCATCTTTCCAAATATTGACCGCCGCTTACCTATCTTGCCCGGCAGCCGTGCGATCAAATAACCAACCAATGCGCTGACCCAGCCTTTATCATCGCCGCGATCAGAGATATCGTTATCGTGCGCGTAGCTGATGAAAATCTGATGCGGCATCGCGTGGAGGATGTTCGAACCGCTTGCCTTCTTATCCATAAGCAGGGGGGCGCCGCAAGACAAAATTGTCAAGGTGAATCACACCTGGCCCCATAGTCAACTTAGCTACAACTCAAATGGAGCGATTCTCTACGCCCGTCGTTTTTCGATGCGTGAGAGCTCGACGATTACTTCGGCGCGCGGTTTGGCGCCGAGATTGCCTTTGCCGTGGACGCGGACGCTGACGGCGCCGGCTTCCATGTCGCGCTTTCCGATCACGAACATGGTGTGGACTTTCATTTGTTCGGCGCGCTGGATTTTGCCGTTGATCTTGTCGGTGCTTTCGTCGATCTCGCGCGCGGACTTGATGCGCGCGCAGTTCGTTCAGAATCGATCGCGCGTAATCGATCAACTTCGGGTCATCGCCGATGGTGAGGATGCGCACCTGTTCGGGCGAGAGCCAGAGCGGGAAATTGCCGGCGTAATGCTCGATCAAGAATCCGATGAAACGTTCGTGCGTGCCGAGCGGCGCGCGATGAATGCAGATCGGGGTCTTCTCGGTGTTGTCGCGGTCCTTGTAGACGAAGATCGAAACGCGCGGCTGCGCGAAATCGACCTGGTTGGTGGCGATGGAAAACTCGCGGCCGATCACGCTCCAGGCCTGCACGTCGATCTTCGGCCCGTAAAACGCCGCTTCGTTCGGCACTTCGACATAATTGATCCCGGAATTCTTTAGAACATTGCGCGTCATCTCCTCGGTCTTTTTCCAAAGCTCCGGTTCATCGACAAATTTCTGCCCGAGCTTGGCCGGATCGTGCGTCGAGAAACGCATCAGATATTTGTCGATCCCGAAGAGCTTGAAATATTTCAGATACATCTCGTTCACGGCGTTGAACTCCGCTTCGAACTGCTCCGGCGTCATGTAGAGATGCGCGTCGTTCATCTGCAGCGAGCGCACCCGCATGAGGCCGAACAACTCGCCGCTTTTCTCGTAGCGATAACAGGTTCCGTACTCCGCCAGCCGCAACGGCAGATCGCGATAACTCCGCGGCACCGCCGCAAACAACTTGTGATGATGCGGACAGTTCATCGCCTTGAGGTAGTAGCGATCGGTTGTCAGAGCTTGACAGCGTTGACTCGGCGTGGAAGCGGCAGCTTGCCCGCCTTCTTCCTCGGCAGGCTTGCAACCGGATCTCGCTTCTGATCAGGCTTCAAGCAGCCTGTCCTTCAAGCTCCATCGGCGGGAACATCGATTCCGCGTAGTAGGGGAGGTGACCGCTCTTTTTGTACAAGCTTTCGCGCGCGATGTGCGGAGTGCGCACGCGTTGATAACCGGCGGCGAACTCGGTTTCTTTCGCGAGTTTCTCCAGTTCTTCGATCATCGACTGCGCCGCGCGGCAGCCACATCGGCAAACCCGGACCGACATCGTCGTCGAAGACGAAAATCTCCAGCTCCTTGCCAAGCTTGCGATGGTCGCGCTTCTTCGCTTCCTCGAGCATGGCGAAATATTCGTCGAGTTCCTTTTTGGTTTTGAACGCCGTGCCGTAAATGCGCTGGAGCTGCGGATTTTTTTCGTCGCCTTTGTAATAAGCGCTGGCGACGCTCGTGAGTCTGAAATGCGCCGATGTTTCCGGTGCGCATCACGTGCGGGCCGGCGCAGAGATCGATGAAATCGCCGTTGCGATAGAGCGAGATTTTTTCGTCAGCCGGAATGTTCTCGATGATGTCGAGTTTGAATTTGCTCGGCTCGGGTCGCTCGCCTAAGCGCGGCCAGCCGGCCTTTCTTCCCAAGCTCGAGCGCTTCGTCGCGCGAAACTTCCATGCGTTCGAACGGATGGTTCGCTTTGATCTCCTTTTTCATCTCCGCCTCGATCTTTTCGAAATCGTCGGGCGAGATGCGGTGGGGAAGATCGACATCGTAATAAAAACCGTTTTCCACCGGTGGCCCGGCGGCAAACTGCGCTTCAGGCCAGATTTTCAAGATGGCTGTGGCCAGGACGTGCGACGCCGAATGACGGAGACGCTCTAGATCAGTCATCGTGGCGCGCATTTCAGGTGTTTTCCTTTCGTCAGACATAAATTGAGAGATTCCCTCGCGCCCGCTCGCTCGGCCTCTCGACCGCCTGCCATGTCGCGGTTTCCGAACCGATTGACCGAACTGGGCTCGGAATGACAACAGGCAAGTACGTGCGACACCGAATGCCGCAGACGCTTCAAATCCGTCATTTGCTCGCGTTGGTCTAACGTTTTGCGTTCTTCCTTCATCGATGAGCATGAAAATTAACCAGGAAGAGCACGAAGGACACGAGGAATTTGCTCGCACGCGACGTTCGGATCAGCTTTCACACAATCGTAACTTGGCAGCTATCGTGGTTCTTCTGTAGGCTCGGTTTGCCGACTAAACTGCATTTATGAATCCTGCGGAGCTTTTTCGCCAAGAAACCGGCACGCTGGAGCTCGCGCCCGGCGATTTCCTTTTCCAGGAAGGCGACACCGGCGAGAATATGTACGTGTTATTGGAAGGGGAAATCGAGATCTTCCTTGGTGATTTTATGCTCGAGACCGCAGAGCCGGGCATGCTCATTGGAGAGATGGCACTGATCGATGACGGTCCGCGCACAGCCAACGCTGTGGCCAAGACCGCCTGCCGACTGGCGGAAATCGATCGACGACGGTTCTACTTTCTCGTTCAGCAGGATCCGCATTTTGCGACGCATGTGATGAAGACGCTGGCTGATCGCCTGCGTGACATGAACGCTGTGACGGCTGCGCGCGAGGAAATGTCAACAAATCGATAACGCTGCTTTCGTGGCAGCGCGCTCGGCGTTAATCCTCGCGGACGGCGCTCGGGAGTGGTTGTCACACAATCGTAACTTGGCAGATGTAATGACTCCTTTGTAATCTCGTTTTGCCGACGATACTGCACTATGAATCCTGCGGACCTTTTTCGTCAAGATAACGACGCATTGCAACTCGCGCCCGGAGATGTCCTTTTCCGGGAAGGCGATAAGCGTGACAAGATGTACGTGTTATTGGAAGGGGAAGTGGACGTCCGGCTTGGTGATTATGTGGTCGAGACCGCAAGGGAAGGCGCGCTGATCGGCGAGATGGCGTTGATCGATGACAGTCCGCGTGCTGCCAACGCTGTGGCGAAGACCGCCTGCCGATTGGCGGCAATCGATCAACGGCGGTTCCATTTTCTCGTTCAACAGCACCCGCATTTCGCGACGCACGTGATGAAAGAGCTCGCTGATCGTCTGCGTCACATGAACGCAGCGGCGCTGCGATAGAAAATCTCCACAAACCCACACGCGATGCTGCTTTCGTGGCAGCGCACTTGGCGTTATTCTTCGGAGTGCGAAGCGTCGCGCAGTCTTTGATTTTTGCTGCGATTGCTGCGAGCGGTTGCGGGCAAAATGCGCCGTCAGTTTCAGATTTTGCCGCCGAGCGCCAGCAGATGGTTCAGCGGCAGCTAATGGCGCGCGGCATACACGAAGAGCGCGTACTTAATGCAATGGCAAAGGTGCCACGGGAAGAATTTGTTCCGCCGGACTCCCGCGCCGCCAGTTATGAAGATGGGCCGTTGCCGATTGGTTATGGCCAAACTATTTCGCAACCATACATAGTGGCGTTTATGACAGAACAGTTGCGTCCGAAGCCGAGCGACCGTGTTTTGGAGGTTGGGACCGGCTCAGGTTATCAGGCGGCGATTCTGGCCGAGCTCGTGTCCGAAGTGTACTCGATCGAAATCGTCGAGCCGTTGGCGAAAAGTGCCGAGGCGACATTGCAACGGCTCGGTTATAAAAATGTGCATGTAAAAGTCGGCGACGGTTACAAGGGCTGGCCTGAAGAGGGACCGTTCGATGCGATCATCGTGACCTGCGCACCAGACAAAGTTCCACAGCCGCTCGTCGATCAACTGAAAGACGACGGGCGTATGGTCATTCCTGTCGGCGAACGATTTGCTCAGCAATTGTACCTGTTGGAAAAGAAAAACGGCCAATTGAAACAAAGCGCCACGCTGCCGGTGCGGTTCGTGCCGATGACTAGCGAGGCACAGAGGCAGAAGTAATCAAAGCCAATTCATAAATGTTGTAGCCACCGGTTCGCCGCAGGACGAATCCGTCCCGTGAGCGGACCTGTGGCCGGTTCATCTCGACGCTGCCTTTCACACTAGGAGACGGCCCACAGGGCCGTGGCTACAGCGGCTTGTCACTTGATCGCCGCCAGTTTCTTCAAATCGACGCGTTTGACCCATTCCTGCAATTCTTTTGGATCCTGGTTCTGCAGCTCAATTTGAACGAAATAACGATTGGCGATCATGACCCAGAGAGTGGCATGCTTGCTTTCTTTCTCGAAGGCTTCGAAACCAGGGTTACCATCGATGGTGACAGATTTGCCGTAACCTTCGTTGGTTTCGCTGTTGTTGTTCCACGCAGCCGTCGTGGCATTCACGTAATCCGGGTTCGCTACGGAATCGAGTATGCTGATCGCCGCTGTCGGGCCTTTGTCGCCCTCGCCCTTGTGATAATCGCGATGCACGTTCGTAATTCTGAATCCACCGACGTCTTCCGTCGAACCTTCCGCTTTGTCAGCGACCCAGCCTTTCGGCGGGTCCGGCAAAATGGGAAGCAGTTTCTGATAATCAACGGCGTCAGGCACGAGAATGGGTTCGTTCTGCGCACGTGCAGCGATAATCCCCAGGGTGATGAATAATGCGACCACGAATAGACGCGTGCTGGCCGCAGAGCCAAACTTCGGCTGAGGAACGAGAGCCGTCGATTTCATGCTAACCTCTTTCTCCGCAATTAGAGATTCTCCTACACGATTGACTTTACAGCGGCTGTCAAGACGCTTGGGCGATGCGCATACCGGAACGCGCAAATGGCAACCTGGGTAAAGACCCGCTCTGCGCTTGTATTGTTTGGCTCCCGTTTTCGCCTCTCCCTTCGCGAAGGGAGAGGGTAGGGTGAGGGCTGCTTTTCCTAGGATGTCATGGCGCAAACCCTCACCTCAATCCTCTCCCCTCACGAAAGGGGAGAGGCGGATTTATGCGAAGCGGATATCATGACCCATCCCCAAACGCTCACTGCGGACTGAATCCATCCAATCGATAGTAAAATTATGGCGAGCGATGCGTTGGTTGTCGCCGAGGACGGTGGCAATCCAGCGATATTCTATTATGCGAGGCGCAAAGGCCGGCACTTTTTCGAAAAAGAAGGAATCCATGGTAGGAATCCGAGGGGCAGCCAGCAGGCCATTAACGATCTTGTGCGACTGCGTCGCCAGGGGCAACGCATCTTGTCTTTGTCATGAATACGTTTTGGTGGTCGGAATCTTATCCCGAGCTAACACAGCATTTCAGCAAAACCGGAACGCTGCTTGTGGCGACTTCAGAATTCAAAATCTATACGTTGCCCGTTCGAACAAGGTGACAATGTATCACGTTTCCGAAATTCAGAGATTCCTCCAGCCTTCGTCCCGCAGTTGCGAGACTACGGCTCGGCAGGCGACTTCGCGGAGTTTACCCTGAGCGAGCGAAGTGAGTCGAATGGGCTCGGAATGACAACACCGATTAAGCCTCGTCGTCAGCTTGGGTTGTTCGATGCCACGATGATTGTCATGGGCGGCATCGTTGGCGCGGGGATTTTCGCTAATCCGTCCGAGGTAGCGCATCGCGTTCACACACCGTTCTTAATCCTCGGCGTTTGGGTGCTGGGCGGGGTTTTTGCGATGTGGGGCGCGTTTATCTGGGCTGAATTGGCGACTCGTTTGCCCGGAACCGGGGGCCAGTATCTCTACTTGCGCAAGGCATATCATCCTGCGGTTGCCTTTGTGTATGGATGGGGACTGCTTCTTGTGACGCAGACCGGCGGGATGGCTGCGGTGGCCGTCATTTTCGCATCCTACTTTCGCGCGCTTACGGGAGTAGGTTGGAACGACAGCGTGATCGCAGCTGTGGTGCTGCTCGGACTAACCGGCATCAACTGTCTGGGAGCGCGCGCAGGCAGCAATGTGCAAAGCGTTTTCATGTTGTTAAGGATCGCGGCGATTGCGGGGCTTGTGGTATTTGGATTTGCGGTCGGCGGTGGCTCGCTCAAATCAGAGCCGTTGCCTGCCCCTCCTTTTTCTCTTGGCGTTTTGGCAAGTATTGGCTCCGCGATGGTTCCCGTTGCGTTTGCTTATGGCGGATGGCAGACCGCGACTTTTGTTGCAGGTGAAATGCGTGATGCGCGCCGTGATTTATCGCGTGGACTGCTCATGGGCGTGGCTGGTGTTGTGGTCCTTTACCTTGCCGTCAATTTCGTGTGCCTGCGGGTGCTCGGTCCCGCTGGCTTGGATGCAACAACGACTCCGGCGTCCGATGTAATGCGGTCGGCGATCGGCCCACGCGGCGCGCAATGGATTGCCGCTGGTATCGCGATCTCGACGCTCGGCTTCCTAAGCCAAAGCATGCTAACGGCTCCGCGCGTGTATTACGCGATGGCGCGGGACGGTCTTTTTTTCGCAAGCGTTGGCAAACTCTGGCAACGCTCGCGAGCACCTGTGATCGCCATCATGCTCCAAGGTCTCGCGGCAATCGTCATCGCTTGTTCCGGGACATATGGTCAGATTTTGAACTTTGAAGTGACTGTCGATTTCATTTTTTTCGCAATGACAGCGGCATCGCTGTTCGTTTTGCGCAGGCGTCAGATCGGGTCAGACACAGTTACCTTTCGTGTACCCGGCCACCCATTCACGACGACTCTTTTTATTTTGGCGTGTGTTGGAATTGTCGGAAGCGCTATCGTCGCTTCACCGCCGAATAGCGCAATCGCGTTGGGTATCATGCTGGCAGCGCTCCCGGTTTACTATTATTGGAGGAAGTTCAGACGAGCAGATTCATGAGTGTGCCGTTGAGCGATTCTCAGTTCGCGGGGTTCAGTAGGTGGAATAGATTTCACGCGAATCGGGTCGCCTCGCCCTACCAGGGAGAGGGGAAGGGTGAGGGTCTTCTCGTTCAGGCTCCAAAAACCCCTCACCTTAGTCCTCTCCCCTTGCGGAAGGGGAGAGGCGAGAAGGGCCGGCGCCTTAGCTTCAGTTTCTCGACACTCACAATCAACGAACGCTCTCGCTCATGACACACAAGCATTCCGACTACATGCATTGGTCCAAGACGCAAAGCCGCGCGCGATTCAATCTCGCAACGAGCGGTGTAGTGGCGTTTCCGCTGCGTGAACTGCCAGTCCATTTGGAGACACTTGAAATTAATGGTTACGACGGTTACGGCTATCCGCCTTTACAAAGAGCGGTCGCCGCGCATCATGGTGTCGATCCAGACTGCGTTGTGGAATCCGCGGGAACTTCCATGGCAAATCATCTTGCCATGGCTGCGATTCTCGAACCGGGCGACGAAGTCTTAATTGAGCATCCAGCGTACGGACCGATTCTCGACGTTGCCCAATATCTTCACGCGAACGTGAAGCGGTTCTCCCGCACCAGCGAAACCGGCTGGGTAGTCGACTCAGGAGAGATTCTTCGCGCCATTACGCCAAAGACACGGCTCATCGTGATCACGAACCTGCACAATCCGACGAGCGCGCTTACGCCAGATTCGGTTTTGCGCGAAGTTGGCGACATCGCGCGCAGCATTGGCGCGCTCGTGCTGGTGGACGAGGTTTATCTCGATGCGGTTTACCAGCGGACGCCGCGCACGTCGTTTCATCTCGGCCCGGAGTTTGTAGTGACCAGCAGTTTGACGAAGGTTTACGGCGTCAGCGGACTGCGGTGCGGTTGGATCCTGGCGCGTCCGGACTTCGCGTGGAAGATACGGCGCCTGAATGATCTTTACAGCGCCACGCCAGTTTACCCGGGGCAACTTCTCGCCGTCGCCGTATTTAAGCACCTGAATCGGCTTCGCGAAAAAGCGCGTCGGATCGTGGATGCGGATCGCAAACTGCTTCGGGATTTTCTCGTGCAGCAATCCGCGCTTTCAGCGGTCTGGACAGATTGGGGCACGACTTCGTTCGTGCAATTGCGAGATGGCAACGCCGATGATTTCCTGGACACGCCTGCGCACGAAATTCGACACCTCAGTAGTTCCGGGTCGCTTTTTCGAAATGCCCGATCATTTTCGCATTGGCATGGGCGTGAACACGGAAATGTTTGCAGAAGGTCTGGATCGCATCAGCCGCGCGCTCGAAAACCATTGACAATGAAGTGATCTAACCACTTCGAGATTTCGCCCTGCGACCGCGTGGAACGCGATGTGCCGATCATTCTGCAATTGATTCGTGATTTGGCGACGTACGAGCGCGCGCCAAACGAGGTGACTGCGACAGAGGAACAACTTGTCGATGTTTTGTTCGGGGAACGGCCGGCGGCGGAAGTGCTCCTCGCGTTTGAAGGGCGATCACCAGTTGGGTTTGCAGTTTACTTTTATAATTTTTCCACCTGGCTTGGGCGGGCCCGGGCTTTACCTCGAAGACTTGTTCGTGAAGCCGGAAAATCGCGGCAAAGGTTACGGACGCGCATTGCTCATCGAGCTTGCGAAAATTGCGCGGGACCGGGGTTGCGGCCGGATGGAATGGGCTGTGCTCGATTGGAACGAACCGGCCATCAATTTTTATCGCACGCTCGGCGCAAAACCGATGCATGAATGGACTGTGTTTCGCCTGACGCGCGATGAAATCGCGAGACTCGCGAATTCGGGACAAGACGATCACGAGTAGGACGAGGCAGAGGTAGCGGAAGAGGAAGAATCGATGGCGAAGGAAAGGACAAAGATCGAGGACTACGCGTTTCTCAGCGATACGCAGACGGGCGCTTTGGTGAGTCGGGATGGCTGCGTTGATTGGCTTTGTTTTCCCCGGTTTGATTCGGCGGCGTGCTTTGCCTCGCTCTCTGGGCGAGACGAGAAACGGACGTTGGCGGTTTTCCCCGGAGGAGGAGGTCAAAGCGACACGTCGCCGTTATCGTGGCGACTCGCTCATTCTCGAAACGGAAATCGAAACCAAAGCGGCGCCGTTCGCCTGATCGATTTCATGCCGCCGCGCGGTGAGAATCCCGATATCGTCCGGATCATCGAAGGGCTGCGGGGCAAAGTGTCGGATGCAGATGGAGCTGATCATCCGTTTTGATTACGGGCACATCGTTCCGTGGGTGCGCAAACGAGACATGGCGGACTTGAAGCGATCGCCGGACCCGATGCCCTGATTTTGCGGACGCCGGTTGAAACGCGCGGCAAAGATCTGACCACGGTGGCGGATTTCACGGTGGCGGAAGGCGATCGCATTCCGTTTGTCCTGACGTGGTTTGCTTCTCACAAGAAACCGCCGCGAGCGATTCACTCCGGAGCACGCGTTGCACCAGACGGAAAATTATTGGACGAGTGGTCGAGGCGATGCTGTCATCAGGGCCGGGGTGGCGCGATGCGGTTATGCGCTCGCTGATTACCCTAAAAGGACTGACCTATGCGCCGACTGGTGGCATCGTCGCGGCGGCTGACGACGTCACTGCCGGAAGAAATCGGAGGGGTGAGGAACTGGGATTATCGCTACTGCTGGTTGCGGGACGCGACCTTCACCTTGGTCGCGTTGATGCAGGCGGGTTATCTCGAAGAAGCGCATTCATGGCGCGAATGGCTCCTGCGCGCTGTGGCTGGGAGCGCCTGCCAAATGCAGATCATGTACGGCGTGCATGGTGAACGCCGTCTGGATGAAGCCGAAATTCCCTGGCTGAGGGTTACGAAAATTCGAAGCCGGTTCGCATCGGCAATGCCGCTTCGAACAGTTTCAGCTCGATGTTTATGGTGAGGTGCTTGAGTCGATGTATCGAGCCCATCGCGCCGGAATCGAAACGGAGGAGCCGATTGGGCTTTGCATGGTGCAGTTGATGAATTTCCTCGAATCAAACTGGCAGGAGCCGGACGAAGGAATCTGGGAGGTGCGCGGCGGACGCAAAAATTTCACGCACTCGAAAATGATGGCGTGGGTGGCGTTTGATCGCGCCGTGAAACTTGTTGAAGAATGCGGATGCGCGGCGGCGGATCATCTGGCCGCTGGCGAAAGATTCGCGAGCAAGATTCACGCAGAGGTTTGCGAGCGCGGTTACAACTCGAAAAGAAAGCGTTTACGCAGTGTTACGGCTCCGACGCACTGGATGCCAGCCTGTTGACGATGCCGCTCGTCGGCTTTCTGCCTGCGACCGACGAACGCGTCCGCAATACCGATCGAGGCCATCGAACGGGAGTTGATGGAAGATGGCTTCGTCTTGCGTTATCGGCCGGAGGAAATGCGGCGTGGACGGATTGCCGGGGCGGAAGGCGTTTTTCTCCCATGCTCCTTTTGGTTGGTCGCTTGCTGGCACCTGCTCGGCCGAAAGAAAGAAGCGCGCGAATTGTTCGAGCGCTTGCTGGATGTGCGAAACGATCTGGGACTTCTCTCCGAGGAATACGATCCGCGCGAGAAACGGCAGCTCGGAAATTTTCCGCAGGCATTTTCGCACGTTGCGCTCCTTGGCGCCGCCCGAATCCTTAACGGTGAATAGGAAACAGTGACGTTGCAACAAGGCTAAAGGAACGGCGGTCTGTGGTCCGCGGCTCTCGAAGGGCGGATTGGAAACCGCAACCTCCTGGGTTTTAAGCCTTAGCTTCGCTTGAAGAAACGAGGCGTCGAATCAGATCCTCGATGGTTACGATTCCGCAAAAACTTTTCTTTCGGTCCAGGACAGCAGCCAGGCCGAGCCGGGCGGCGCGCAATTGCTGCACAACCCGATAAGCGGACTCATCCTCAGTGGTCGTTACGATGCGTCGGACATAATTGTGCAGCGGTTTGCTTCCATTCTGATCGAGCAGGATATCGAGGACGTTAACCAAACCATCAGGTTGTCCTCCTGGCGTGATCACGGGCAGACGATCAAGGCCGGAAGAAGCGCCAAGCTCGACTGCTTCCCGGGTTGACGCGCTCGGCGGCAACGCGACGACTTTCGGAGACGGCAGCATTACGTCGCGCACTTTGACGATGCGAAAGTCCACCACGTTGTGAATCATGGCTCGTTCCGTAGCAGTGAGGGAACCCTCGACCTCGCTTTGCGTAGTGATCTGTTTTAGGTCCTCGCGTCCGGCAAAAAGGCGAGCGCGCCTGGCCGCGCGACCCGGCAGGAAGAGTTTGCCCAGCCGCGCACCGAGTTCGAGCAACGGCGAGAACAACAGGGACGCTAGTTCGAGCACGCCGGCAAGCTGAGCAAGCGCGCGAAATGGAAATCCCCGGAAAAGCGATTTCGGGAGCACTGAGAGCAGAAACAGATAGACCGGAAGCGCAATGGCCAGAGAGATAAAGTAGCCGGCGAAGCCCCATGATCGGACTAACTCCCGCGTCATCAGGAACAGACCAAGTATGTCTGCCGCGTTCGTGAAGAGCAGAACGGTCACCAGCAATCGCTCCGGGTGTTTCAACAAACGATTCAACAGCACCGCCGCAGGCACGCGGCGCTTCACATTTTGTCGCAATCGAACCGGATCAATCGAAAGCAGCCCGCTTTCGATTCCGTTGAAGAGAAACGAAACAATCCAGCAACAAAAAATGATCAAAGCGCTTATCATGCTGCTGCTCCAAAAGCTTTCGGAGTTGTTTTCTCCAGCAGGATTTCCTCGATTCTTTGGCGCGCTGCCCGACGCACCGTAATTGCAAGGCCGGGCATCTCCAGTTTTGTGCCCGAGGCGGGCAAATAACCGAGGCGCGTGAAGACGAATCCGCCAATCGTGTCGATCCCTTCTGCGTCGATTTGAAAACCGAGATATTCGCTTAAATCGTCGAGGCGCGCGTCGCCGCTTACAAGAAATCTACCATTCCCGAGCGGCTCGATATAAAGAGCGACATTGTCCCGTGGGAGAACATCGGAAAGGATTTGTTCCACGATATCTTCCATCGTGATGATCCCTTCGGTGCCGCCAAATTCGTCAACCACGACTCCCATCCCTTGGGGACGAATCAAAAAGAGCTTGAGCAGCTCCAATGCGCCCATCGTCTCGGAAACGAAAGAGGGCGCGATCAGCTTCTCAGTGTAATGCTCGGATGGATCGAGCAGGAACAATTTCACATCGATGATCCCGAGAATTTGATCGGGTGTGTCCGCGTAAACCGGGACGCGCCGATATCGATTTTTCTTCAGGCGCGCAATTGCGTCGTCGTTCGTTAAGTCATCCGGCAGCATGAAACTATCAACGCGCGGCGTCATGCAGTCTTTTGCGGTCTTATCTCCGAGTTTGATGATTTCCTGAATGATTTCGGCTTCGCCTTCATACAAAGCGCCTTCCTCCTCACCCATCTCGAGCAGCGTCTCCAATTCCTCGTCGCTCAAACGTGGTCGAGTGCGGAGACGCGACGGGGTGAGAAAATCGACCACGCGGGCGCTCACGCTCTCGAGACCGCGGCCGATGCGGTCCAGAAGCGGCATCGATATCTGCAGGGCGAACGCGCCGATTGTTGTGAGTCGATAGGGCGCTGAAAGCGCCAGGAGCTTTGGGATTAGATCGCAAAGCAGCACAACAATTGCGAAGATGGCAAGCGCTGCAACCCACTGGGAAATGCGCCCCGCCAATGGGCCCTCCCACAAGAAGAAGAGACACAGTATGATCAGCAGAACATTTATTAATCCGTCGCCGAGGAGCAGGACGTTGAGGACATGGCGCGGATTTTCCCGGAAAAGCTGTACAAATTTCGTGAGCCTGGGATGATTTGTTTCCAGGCGGCGCAATTGATGCGGCTTAAGGGAGAACAGGGCTGTCTCCACGCCGGAAAACAGTGCGGAACAGAAAATCAAAATCGAGATGACCACCAGCAGGATGGCCAGGGCCACAGCTGTCATTTTCTACGGCGACAAAGCCAAGATGACAGTTTAACTGCCCGAGGCGGGCAGTCTCGTTCCCCTGAAAAACTAGTGCGTGTGGGTTTGCCCATTATCTGAGCCGCGAGCAAATTAAGCCCCTTGATGAGTAAAGGCGAGAGGATTTCGCGGTTTGTGGCCGAGTTGGGTGCCGAAGATGCCGATCCAAACCAGGGCGACATCGTAAAGCATCCATTTTATCGCGCGTTTTTCCATTGCTGGAACGAACGACGTTATTACGAGGCGCATGATGTTCTGGAGCAGCTTTGGCTAAAGACCAAATCGTCCGATGCAGATTATTTCAAAGGACTGATTCAGGCGGCTGGCGCTTTCGTTCACCTTCAAAAGCGCTTCGAACATCCATCGCATGCAAAACACAGCAAACGTTTGCCTCCTGCGGTTCGCCTGTTCCGGCTCGCTGAGAGCAACCTGTCGCGGTTCGCTCCCCGACATCACGGGCTGAATGTCGCCGCATTTTGTCAGCTTTTGCGCGAATGCGCCGATCAGATCGTCGCATCCGATTACAAAATGAATCCCTGGTCTCCCGAAACCGCGCCAAAACTGAACTTGCTCTAGCCACGGCGCTGTGCCGCCGTGCTTGAGATAACGGACCACTCACCTCGACGCAGCGAGGAGGCAAGCGCAGACAGGTCATCTCGTGAAAAGCAGTTTCATTCCAGCGATAAGAAGGACTGTCGCCAATAAAAGCGAAATCCCCCGGACAGCAAAACGCCTGCTGCCCAAATGCGATCCCACAATCCCGCCAACGATCGCAGCCGCTGCGAGAATGAGACCAAGTGAGGGAATTGAATGAACTTTTGTAAAGTATCCAACCAGCCCGGCGATCGAGTTCACCCAAATGAACAACGCTGAAACAGCTGCGGCCTGGCGAATGTGTGCCCATTGACAAAACAGCAATAGCGGCGTGAGAAATATTCCGCCGCCAGTTCCAGTTAGGCCGGAAAGAAAACCAAGCCCTGCTCCCACACTAATTGCCACCGGTCGCGACGGGGTCACTGTTTGCGGCGGGTCGCTCCGACGAAACACAAGCCGCACAGCGGAAAAAAGCAGTACAACGCCAATCAAAATTCGGAGAACGGAAGCAGACGGCTGAAGGTACCCGCCGACGTATGCAGCCGGAATGGAAAGCAGCGCGAACGGCCAGAATAATTTCCACGAGAAATGACCGGCCCGCCAGAATTGGAATGTGCCAATGGAAGCGACCAAAATGTTAAGCACAAGCGCCGTCGGTCGAATAACCGTCGGGGCGAGCCCAAACAGCGTCATCGTAGCGATGTAACCCGACGCCCCCGCATGGCCGACGGATGAATAAAGAAAGGCGATCAGTCCGACGGCGAGAAACAAAAGAATGAGATGGGTAGTGTCCATGCTTGTCATGTCGAGCGGAGTCGAGACATCTCTGTTTCACGAGGGCGCTGTCGGTCTGTCGTGGTAAAACAGCCAGAGATTCCTCGACTTCGCTCGGAATGACAAGAAGGGATGATGTAACTTGTTGGCGTTACACGTGATCTCATGACAAGTCGCTTCCGCTTTGGATTTCTCGCATTAACGTGGTTGGTGACATCCGAGCGACACTTTCAGCCAGCCCACGCCGGCGCGTCCCGAGCACACGAACCGCCTGGCGCAGGAGAAGTCGCCTTATCTTCTTCAGCACGCGCATAATCCTGTTGATTGGTATCCGTGGGGCGAAGAAGCGTTCGCGAAGGCGCGGCGCGAAAACAAACCGATCTTCCTTTCGATTGGTTATTCCACCTGCCACTGGTGCCATGTGATGGCGCATGAATCGTTCGAAAACGAAGAAGTGGCCGCGACCATGAATCGCGAGTTTGTGAACATCAAGGTGGACCGGGAAGAGCGCCCCGATGTTGACCGCGTTTATATGACCTTTGTGCAGGCGACCACGGGCGGCGGTGGATGGCCGATGAGTGTCTGGTTGACGCCTGACCTGAAGCCATTTGTTGGAGGAACCTATTTTCCACCAGAGGACCGATATGGTCAGCCCGCTTTCAAAACCGTGCTCGAACGAATCGCGACAGCCTGGAAGGAGAATCACGACAAAATTGTCGAACAAGGCGGCAAGATCGTTGCGGCGCTCCGTGAATCTCAAGTAGCGGCAACTGCGGAAGGGAAAATCGATGCAGCTATCTTAGATGCCGCTTACCAGCAGATTGACCGTAGTTACGACCCGAAGGAAGGCGGCTTCGGTAACGCTCCAAAATTTCCGCGACCAGTGACGCTCAATTTCCTGACGCGATTTTACGCACGCGATCCCAAACGCGAATCAGGCAAACATGCGCTTGAAATGACTATGTTTACGCTGCGCAAAATGGCTGCGGGCGGAATGCATGATCATATCGGAGGCGGGTTTCACCGTTATTCGGTCGATCGTTACTGGCACGTGCCGCACTTCGAAAAGATGCTTTACGATCAGGCGCAACTCGCCGTCGCTTATCTCGACGCATTCCAGATCACGCGAGATCGACAATACGAATCGGTCGCGCGCGACATTCTCGATTACGTCGCCCGCGACATGACATCGAAGGAAGGCGGCTTCTTCTCCGCCGAAGATGCCGACAGCCCGGTTGTAGCCGGGATCGGCGATCCCGGCCACAGTAAGACAGCAGAAGGCGCATTCTATGTCTGGGCGAAAAAAGAGATCGACGCTGCGCTTGGTGATGCCGCCGAGATTTTCGATTTCCATTACGGCGTGCAGCCACACGGAAACGCGCCCGAAGGAAGCGATCCCCAGGATGAATTCCGCGGCAAAAATATTTTAATTGAGCGTCACACGATTGCGGAGACCGCAAAGCACTTTCGGAAAACCGAGGAAGAAATTGGAAAGCTACTCGCGCAGTGTCGCACGAAATTGTTTTCCATTCGGGCCAAACGGCCGCGGCCTCATCTCGACGACAAGATCATTGCGGCATGGAACGGCCTGATGATTTCGGCTTATGCTCGCGGCGCGCAAGTACTCGACGAACCGCGCTACCTGGAAATTGCGACGCGCGCTGCAAAATTTCTTCAGTCCAACTTATTTGACCCGTCGCGCAAGATTTTGTATCGCAACTATCGTGTTGGCCGCAGCGATATTGAGGGCTTCGCCGACGATTACGCATTCGTGATCCAGGGTCTTCTCGATCTTTACGAAGCCTCGTTCGATGTCGAATGGTTGAAATTCGCGGCCCAATTGCAGGAGACGCAGGACCGCCTGTTTTTTGACGAGAGCAAGGGCGGCTATTTCAGCACCAGCGGCAACGACGAAAGCGTTTTCCTCCGAATGAAAGACGATAACGACGGCGCCGAGCCCGCCGCGAGTTCGGTCGGAGCGCTGAATCTTTTGCGGCTAGCACAATTTCGCGATGATAAACAGATGGCGGAGCGCGCGCGAAAAACGATCGACGCATTTGCGACGACGCTCTCGCACTTCCCCAGCGCGATGCCGCTAATGCTGGTAGCGCTCGACTACTCGCTAAGCAAGCCGCGCCAGATCGTGATTGCTGGGAAGAAGGATGCCCCGGAAACCAAAGCATTGGTTAAAGAAGTGCATCGGCATTTCCTGCCGAACACGGTTCTATTTCTCGCGGATGGCGCTGAAGGCCAGAAATATCTCGGCGAAAAAAACGAAGCGATTCGCGCGATGTCGCCGATCGATGGGAAACCAGCCGCTTATGTGTGTGAAAATTTTACCTGCAAAGCGCCGGTGACGGATCCGAGGCAACTTTCCGAGCTGTCGAAGTTGTAGAGGCGCTCGCCGCGGCGAGTAGGCTTTGGCTATTTGCTGCCCGGCTTAACGGCCGGAATTTTTTCGAGATCTGGCGGGAGATTGTCGGCCGGAAAGTTCTCAACAGTCATCTCGACGAGGCTGACGAACGGACAACCAAAATCAGGTTTCGATTCACCGCTCCGATCGACAATCACGCCGACCGCTACGACGGCACCGCCATGTGCATTGACAATGTCGACAGTTTCCTGCACCCGTCCGCCCCGCGTGACCACGTCTTCGACTACGATGAACTTCTCGTCAGGCGAAATCTGAAAACCGCGACGCAACACGAGCTTACCGTTCTCTTTCTCGACAAAAATATGGCGTTTGCCTAACGAACGCCCGACTTCCTGACCGACAATGATTCCGCCGAGAGCAGGGGAAATCACCGTGTCGCAATCGAATTCGCGCAGTTTGTCCGCAAGCCATCCACAAACTTTTGCAGCGATCGCGGTGTCCTGAAGAAGCAAAGCGCATTGGAAATACTCGCGGCTGTGTAAGCCGGAGCGCAATATGAAGTGCCCATCCAATAGCGCACCCGTCTTGCGAAAAAGGGTGAGAATATCGTCACCCATCTAGCCAGAGGTGTCATACGCTACTCGAGCAGTCGATCCACCTTCATCTGCGATCGCGATGACTTCGATTTCTACATTTGCTCCCTTGGGCAGCGCGGCGACCTGGATAGTGGAACGAGCTGGAGGATCCTGTTTGAAATACGAACCATAAACTTCGTTCACGGTCTGGAAATCGCCGAGGTTCGTGACGAAGATCGTTGTCTTAACGACATGGTCGAAAGTTAGGTCCTCAGTCTTCAAGACGGCTCCGATATTGTCGAGTACGCGTCGGGTCTGGGCGGCGATGTCGCCAGGAACAATCTGGCCCGATTTGGGGTCGAGCGGAATTTGGCCGCTGCAAAACAGGAACCTTCCACTACGCACCGCCTGCGAATAGGGACCAATCGCCCCAGGGGCTTCGCTTGTAGAAATGATTTTTTTCATGCCGCGAGCTTAAGCGCCGGTGCGCGTCGCGCAATCATGGTGATGTCGCAGCTTGCTGTCTTTGCTGATCGAGCTTCTGGCGAAAATCCTTCTCGCTTTCGCTCAGATAACGATTGTAGCCGTCCGGATCGACAAAAGCCTTTGAGTCACCACCCATGAAACGTTCGTGCTTATCCACAAAACGAAAGAACGATCCGTGCGATGCGAGAAAAATATCGCACGGCAAGTTTTTTAAGACGGCGAAGGATTTTACAAAGTCAGCCGCGATGCCGGGATAGCTTTCTTGTCCAACGAATTTGTAGTCGAGCGAACTTTGGCTGCCGACGAAAACGACGTCGAACGTTCTGGCGCCGTCTCGAATTTTGGTTGTCCACGTTGTCGTTCCTCTTGTGTGTCCCGGAGTCAAATGCGCGGTCATAACTTGATCACCGAGCTGAAGCGACTCGCCATCAAGAATGATTTTGTCCGGCTCAATCGGCGGAAAAGGCAGCGTGTTGCCGAATCGAAAGTCGCCATGCCCGCCCCTGCGCAGCAGCCCGGCGTCTCCTTCGCTCGCAACAAATTTTGCGCCGGTTAACTTCTTGAGCTCAGCCAAACCGCCAGCGTGATCGTAGTGCGCGTGACTGTTGAGCAGGTATTTTACGTCGCTCAATTTGAAACCGAGTTGCACGATGTTGCGCTCGATTTGCGGGGCTGTTTCGACAAACCCGCCATCAAGCAAGAAATGGCCCTGTGGCGTCGCGATTAAATATGACGTGATTTCGATTGCTCCGACATAATAAAGATTTCCAGCGATCCGGAAGGGTGGTAAGGGTTTGTTCCATTCCCGGCTAGTCGGATCGGCTTGACCATTCGCGCTCTCTATAGCAACCAGAACGAACGCAACTACGATATCGATCTTCCTCACGGCCGAGCTTAACAACCGGCGCCGGGAATGACAAATGACCTAATCTCGTCGATATTAGAAGCAAATGGTTAGTTGGATTTTAAAGAAGATCCTCGGGTCGAAAAATCAGCGCGAGCTCAGGCGGCTAACGCCGATTGTGCGCCGGATCAACGAGCTGGATGAACAGTTCAAGAGCTTGTCGGATGACGAGTTGCGCGCCAAGACCGCGGCGTGGAAGGAAGAGTTCACCAAAATTCCCGAGCTAGAGGATCAATGGAAAAAGCTGGGTGAAATTTTGCCGGAAGCGTTCGCTGTGGTGAAAAACGCGGCGCGCCGGCTGAAAGAACGACAGCATAGCTTCACGGTATGCGACCAGCCCATGGTCTGGGACATGGTGCACTTCGACGTTCAACTGCTCGGCGGAGTCGTCTTGCATCGAGGCCGGATCGCAGAAATGGCCACCGGCGAAGGTAAAACGCTGGTTGCAACTTTGCCCCTCTATCTGAACGCGCTCACTGGCCGAGGCGCGCACCTGGTAACGGTAAACGATTACCTGGCGCGGCGCGACGCAGAATGGATGGGGCAACTTTACAGCTTCCTCGGGTTAACAGTTGGGTGCATCGAGCACGACCAGGAGCCGGATGTTCGCCGCGAACAATACGCGATGGACATCACTTACGGAACGAACAGCGAGTTCGGTTTCGATTACCTGCGCGACAACGGCATGGCCACTACGCGCGAACAACAGGTCCAGCGCGGCTATCACTATGCCATTGTCGACGAAGTCGATTCCATCCTGATCGATGAAGCGCGCACGCCGCTCATCATCAGCGGGCCGGCGACGATTTCCACTCATCAATACGACAAATGGAAGCCGCTGATCGAGCAGTTGGTGCGGAAGCAAAACATGCTTTGCAACCGCGTAGCGAGCGAAGCGATCGAGAAATTCGAGCAGGGCGAAGTCGAGACGGGCGGTCGTCTCATGTTTAAGGTGAAACTCGGTCAGCCGCGCAATAAGCAGCTTTTGCGTATGATGGAAGACCCGGACAAGCGCCGCGCCATCGATAAAGCTGAGCTTTCGTTTTATCAGGACACGCGCAAAGAAGAACTGTTTGCGCTCAAGGAAGAATTGTTCTTCACCATAGACGAGAAATCGAACGAATCCGATCTCTCGGAGCAGGGCCGTAGCTTTCTCAATCCCGATGATCCAAACGCATTCGTGTTGCCGGATTTGATTAACGAATTCACGGAGATCGATCTGGATCAGACACTCTCGCCCGAGGAGAAGGACAAGAGAAAGGCGGAGCGCCAGCAACATTGCGACGCGCAGGCCGAGCGCATCCACAACATCTCGCAGCTACTTCGGGCGTACTGCCTCTTCGAGAAGGATGTCCAGTACGTCATCGAGGACAACAAGGTTGTGATCGTCGATGAATTCACCGGGCGTAAAATGCCGGGCCGGAGGTGGAGCGACGGATTGCATCAAGCGGTCGAGGCGAAGGAAGGCGTCCAGATCGATCGTGAGACCCAAACCCTGGCGACGATCACGATTCAAAATTATTTCAGGCTTTATCAAAAATTAGCTGGAATGACCGGCACGGCCGAAACCGAAGCCGCAGAGTTTCACGACATTTACAAACTCGACGTGAACGTTATTCCGACCAATCGGCCGGTGCGGCGCACGGATCACAACGATCACATCTACAAAACGCGGCGCGAAAAATACAACGCGGTGATTAAGGAGATCAAAGAATCGCATGCGAAAACCCAGCCCGTGCTGGTCGGCTCGGTGAGCGTGGAGGCCTCTGAGCTACTCAGCCGGATGCTGAAGCGGGAGAAAATTCCGCACAACGTGTTGAACGCGAAATTTCACATGCAGGAAGCCGAGATTGTCGCGCGCGCCGGTCAACCGGGCACGGTCACGATTTCAACCAACATGGCTGGCCGCGGCACTGATATTAAGCTCGGCTCAGGCGTAACAGAGCTGGGTGGTTTGAGGGTAATCGGCACGGAGCGCCACGAGGCGCGCCGAATTGATCGGCAGCTACGCGGACGCTGCGCACGCCAGGGCGATCCGGGCGCGTCGCGCTTTTATGTCAGTTTCGAAGACGATCTGATGCGTAATTTCGGCGCGGCCGATCGCATGACGAGAATCATGGAACGCTTCGGGCTCGAAGAAGGCCAGGAACTCGAGCATCGATGGCTGAACAAGTCGGTCGAGACGGCGCAGAAACGTGTGGAACAACGCAACTACATGATCCGAAAACGGACGCTCGATTTCGACGATGTGATGAATATGCAGCGCGAAGTCGTTTACACGTACCGCAACGAAGTGATCGATTCCGAGGAGCCGCGCAAACTCATCTACGAAGTGATCGACGAAGCCGTGCCGGCAAAAGTGAAAGAATATCTCGATGTCGATGAACCCAATTACACGGGTCTCATTCATTGGGTAAACACGACTTTCCCGCTCGGTTTGACGAACGAAAAAGCGCAGTTCGACACGCGCGCGGTTGATGAGAACGTGCAGTTTCTAATCGAGAAGATCAAGAACGCTTACGAGCGCAAGTCGAGTCACGAAGAGCCTACGGCGGTGAAGAGCCTCGAGCGCTACATCATTCTCAACGCGGTCGATCGCCTCTGGCAGGAGCATCTTTATGCCATGGATGCACTGCGCGAAGGCGTTTATCTCCGGGGCTACGCGCAAAAAGACCCGCTGATCGAGTACAAGACCGAGGCGTACGACATGTTCGTTGAATTAATGGCGAACATTAAGAACGAAGTGTTGAACAATTTGTTCCGCAGCACTTCGAACTTGCAGGCATTCGAGAATTTCCTGGCGACATTGCCGCAGTTCTTGATGCGCGAGCATGCGCCGACCGCGCCAACTGCGAGCGCAGACGCGCGTATGCGTCAGCCCGTTGGCGCGATGGCGGGAGTCGCAGCCGGAGATGGCGATGGCGCAGGCGAGGTATCGATCGATCTTCCCGTTCGCCGCTCAATACCAAAAGTTGGCCGCAACGAACCGTGCCCTTGCGGTAGCGGGAAAAAATACAAGAACTGCTGCGGACGCGTGGCGTGAAATTGCGTCGTCGTCGTCTCAGCCTGTCATTCCGAGCGAAGTCGAGCAATCCCTAACTGTTTTGAAATATCGAGAGATGTCTCGACTCCGCTTGACGCGATCAGTCAGGACCGCTTGGAGACTTCGTAAGTCGTGATCTCCAGTTGGTGGCCATCGGGATCGCGAAAATAGATCGAGTGCGAAATTTCGTGATCTTGGAATTCGAATTTGATCCCGCACTTTTGCAATTCGCGTTGCGCCGCGAGAAAATTTTCCCTGTTTGCGCGAAAGGCGAGATGAAGCATCCGAAGTTCGCGGTGACTTGACGATGTCGATTTTGCGTTCGGGCTCGCGGGGAATAGCGCAATCCCCGTGTTTCCTTTCCCGATAAAAGTTGGTACGCCGTTCCATATACCTTCATGAAGTCGCTCGAATCCGAGAACCTCCATGTACCATTTCACGGATTGCTCGATGTCTCGCACGCCAACAGCTACGTGATCAATTCCTTCGAGTTGCATAAGATGCCAAGCGAGAATTTAGAGGGTATTTGATAAAACAGGCAACGCCATGTTTCGATACAGTGCGATCTGAGCTTATCCTGAGCGAAGTCGAAGGAGGCGCGCCGAATGCCGCTCAACGTGAATAATTCAAACGGTCGTCCAACTTCCCGTTTCGCAATGCTTCGAGAAACGCTGTGTCAATCCTTGAGCGGACTTCCTACGGCACTCCAAATTATCTTCGGCTTTTCGTCGTTCTTCGCGAGTTTGGCAACCAGGATGTGAAAGCTATGATCGATTCCGCCGCGCTCGTAATGCACGACGTAATAATCGTTTCCTACGACTGCCCAAACCAAGCTCTTCCATGGGAGGGTTGGATCCGTGAGGGCATCAGTCGCGTTCCAATTCTGGCCTGGGTCCGCGAGCCTGCCTTTGCCGTCGACACAAAGGGCAACCACTGCGGGTAGCAAATCCTTGGTGGAATTGCTGACTGCGTTTGGTTCAACGTACCACAGCCGACCAAATGGCAGTGCACCGGAAGTGAGACCGACGCCGCGATGATTCTTTACGCGGGCGGAGTTCGCAAAGGTCACACTCATAAGCAGGTCTGGCATCCCCCTAAAGGGATAGGACGAAGGTCCCATATCGGAATCTGTCGGGGGCACTGTCAAACCTCAAATAAGGAGGCGCTTATGAAAAACAGAAAAAATTACGTTATAACCTCAGCTCCGACCCTTACGCAAAGCGGACTGCTGGCCGTGTTGTTGCAACGCCAGCGCTACAAAGTGATTGAGTTGGCCCGGCGTCGAGCACAACGCCAGCAGGCGCGTGCGGTCTTTCGGAGTATCCTCAGTTGGCTTTTGACGCTCGCTCACGGCGGCATCGCTGGTCGACCATTCCGACGAGGCTTTGGAGAAGGCGTTCCGCGCCACACTTAAACATTTCACCAAAGCCAGTTGCCATGTCTCACCAAATCCACACCTACACCGAACTCCGGCAACAGATTCACGACGACCTGCGGATGCAACATCCCGAATGGGTCCAGCCAAATGGCGCGTCCCCCAAGTGCGATTCTTACGAGTCACGCCTTGCGGAACTACTCGAAAGTTTCACGGGAACGGGATCCAACGAGTCTATCGCTGCTGTTCATCGCATCCTCGAACAGGCATCAAACTGAATCGACACCGCAGCTGCTGGATTAACCAAACCGCGTCGCAAGTGGTCAACAATCCCTAAAGCGGCTTCGCTAGCCTTGGTTGCTCAAGTCTATTTTCATCGCCGGATGGAATGAAAAGCTGACGGCGTTTGTCGAACTCGAATTAGCGATCTATCGATGACTACCTTTTTAGCAACGTCGGAAATTTGATAATTTTTCTTTCGAGTTCGGCCTAAGCTTCGCATTTCGCGAGGAATGACTCGATGACGTCGTAAATGACATCGGCGACCGCCACATGTTTTCGCTTCGCTACCTTGCTAAGCCATCGCAGCGTTGGTTGGTCACGGCCATCCAGCGCCCAGCAACCTTCAGGAACAGAGGGAGTAACGTTGCCAGGTTGCATTTCCGTGCCCGCAAGAAACTTCTGCCAAACAATTGTGTGACCTAAATGTGACTCAAATTTGCTCCGCCATTAGCATTTCATTCAAAAAAGCGTGGTGTCTATCCAGGCGACTGTCCTGGACAACATACCATCAGTAGTGTTTCATGTTTCTGATCTTATTCCTCCAAAAGTTGAGTGCGGACCGGGCTGTCGTTCGGGCGCATGTGCCTATTTCTTTGTCCAAGTAGGCCAGCAAATGCTCGCCGATTGCCTTGCGCGCCGAGGACGCTTCCTTGGCCTCTTGAATGGTCAGGTCGTGTGTCATTTGATGCTGCAAACTGACGTGGTCAACTCGACCGACTTTTTCTTTGCTTGAGTCATCAAGTTCCATTTTCTCTGTGTCCCCTCGGGCTGCCGCGGCGGATTTTCCTCTTGTTGCGGAACGCGACCAGAACCTTCTAATCGCGCAGGTTGACCACCGTTTGCGGGAACGTTCTGCGAAAATCGCTACGACGGAAGCAAATTGGATTGTGTCGCCATCCTTCAACTCGCCGTAAGTAAAAAGAAGGCCATTGATGTGTGTCCCGTTTGTTGAATTCAAATCCTTCAGCCAGTAGGTGTCGCCGACTTTCAGGAGCATGGCGTGCTGCGCTGATACCACCGGATTGTCAATGACTATGTCGTTTAACGGAGTGCGCCCAATCATGACAACGTCGCCGACTAGTTCATACGTTGCCGGGTGCCTTCCGTTTTGTACAATTAAACTCGCCATCGGATAGAATGAGTAACTTGCCCGCGTGCGTGTAGCGTTCCAAGGCGCGGTGCTTTTGCCGGGTTTATTCCCGTTATTGTCTTCTCCGAGATTTACCGGCTAATGTTTCGCAGAAGTTTCCAAAAAGTTGAAAATCGTCGGAACATCTGACAATCCGTCGGAATACCTTACGATTTCGTCTGAATGGCAGCACAAGTTCGCAAAAGCTCAGCACCCCGACGCTTCTCTCTTTGCCGCTCTCCCCGGCAGCGGCACAGCGTACAGCGCCCGGCTCCTGGCCGCATTCGGTTCTCGCCTCGAACTTTTTCAAAGCGCCCAAGCGATGCTCAACTTCAGCGGCATTGCTCCCATGCTGAAACGCAGCGGCCAAGCGACTATCACCCCCCGCCGCTACGCCCGACCGCTCTTCCTCCACCAGAGCTTTATCGAATACGCCAATGAATCCATCCGCCACAGCCTCTGGGCCCGCGCCTTCTACCAGATGCACAAGAGTGCGCAGAAAAGCCACTGGGTCATCATCCGTGCCCTAGCTTACAAATGGGTCCGCATCCTCTTCCGCTGCTGCCAGGAATGCACCCCTTACGACGAAATTGGCTACCTCAAGTCACTTCAAAAACCGGTTCGCCTCTGCTCCAATACCTCGCTCAAGTCGCGTGAATAACTTTACCCAAACTATTGACGGACTACCTCAGATGTCTGGTTAGGCCGCGTTCGTAATCTCATACACACTCTTCAAAAATGTATCCGCGTCACTGAAATCAGGGAAGACACAAACAGCACCCTCTGCGGACAATCGTGTCGCTCGACTGCCCGTGCTAATGCCAATAAACGGAATGCCAGCACTGCGACATGCGCGAGCATCCCAAACTCCGTCACCAACATACACGGTGGAGGTAAATGACGCGCCATAGCGTTCGGCGGCTCTCTGTTTGGAAAGCCTCATAATGGACTCCCTGTCGAGGGCGTCATCCGCTGATGCCGCCGGATGGTCGTCAAAGCACATCCCGGCACTGGCCATCTTGAGGCGAGCGGAATCACGCCAACCTCCAGTAGCAAGCGACACCCGATGCGAGCTACCCTGTGCGAGTCGAGACAACAATCTGTCAGCCCCTGCAACCGGTGCAAATGGAGACTGTGAGGAAACGGCGGCGAGCAATTGGATGAAATGCTGGCGAAACTGCGAAACTTCCTGCGCTGTCGGTGACCGGCCAATGCGTGCCGTGAAAACATCGTGAAAGATACCGGAATCCGTCGTGCGTGGATAATGTGACCAATCGGTGTCGATGTCGGCGAAACCAAACACGTCCTTGAATGAGCGAACGAAGCATTCCTCGTCAATCTTCTTGGTCTCGGTAAGCGTGCCGTCGATGTCGAACATGACAAGGTGCATGGGGAAGCGGCCTAACGTTTGAGTTCACCCGCGGGACGGAAGCGGGCGAAGCTCGCTGTAGGCCGTCGGGTGCAACGAAGGGTTAGGCGGCGCATTGAGAGTCACCCGATGGACTCCATGAGGTGCCGACGGTTCTCTGGGGCAGCGAACGATTCCGGCCAGTAATCCACGAGGCCAGTGATCTTCTCGCCGACGACCGTGAAGAAGGAGACCGGCTCGGCGGACTGCGTGCCGTCCGTGACGCTCACCTGAGTAACGACCTCGCCTGCAGAGGCGACGAGACGATTGATCCGGAACTGCCACCGGCCCGTGGTCGGGTATTCAGCGTTCATTCGAGCGAAGTTCTCCGCGCCGCGGATGCGCTCCTTGGATTGCGGCCAGTCCATGATGAACTCCTGCGCGAGTACGGCCTTAACCGAGTGAAAGTCGTTGGTTGCCATGAGGCGCCAGAACTCACGAACGACGGATTCTGGAGATGGGGTTTCGGCCATGGAAGTGGAGTGTTGTCACCGCCTAACGAGAAAGAGATAAGCCACGGCAGGGTGCTGTGGCAAGCACACTGAACTTGCAACGTAATGGGGCCGTTGGCTTCATCGATTGGTTAGGCCGTGTTCTTTCTATGAAATAGCGACGCTGCAAGAATATTGAGGCCGTGCAGAACACCAACGGTGAAGAGAGCGATACCAAAACGAAGGCTAATCTCTTGGAACGCTCCAAAGAAAGATTTCTTGGCCGAATCTCCGACATCCGACCCGAGGTTCCAGAGTAGCAGACCTGCGGCTGTCATATACCAGCCGATGCAGCAAGAGAACACTGATCGCCCCGGCGACTGCACTTCCACTTCCGAATGCGTGTTGCAGCAGCTTGCGGCCCTGCGCGTGGATGATCTCACCCAAGACGATCATCAGCGGAATGTAAATGATGGCAAAAACGATGAGGACGTTCATCGGTCTAACGAGATAGACATAAGCCACGGGCGGGGTGTCGTGGCAAACATGGTGAGGTGACATCGCCAAGGGGCCGTTGGCTTCATCGATTGGTTAGATGGTTTGCGTGTCAGAATCTGAGGGCTTTGCTGCCGAATCATCTTTCTGAGGCGGAGGCTCTGGATAAAAAAAGCGTGCGATGTTCGGTGCCCATTTGATAAGCCACAACGCAAGAATGAGATGTCCGAACACTTGCGTCATGAACGAACCAAACGACCAGGTGCCGGTCACAGATTTGGTAAAGCCCATGCTAATATTGAGCCCGGTGAGGAAGTAGCCGCCCGCCGTTAAGATTTCCCAAAAGCCCAGCAGCCGCAGGCCGAAAGCGAACCACGTCCTTAATGTTGATCGGTTGGCCGAGTTATCCATCTAACGAGAATTCGGCCTGAAAAATCTGCAATTAATTGCAGATAAAATCCATCTAATTAGCTTGCTTCCATGCGGCGGAGTGAGCGCGGACTGGGTGAGCGAAGCCTTTGAGGACAACTTCGCCGAGGTCTTCGAACAGGAGTCCTTTGCCGATGCACAGCTCGGCAATTGCGTTCGACACCAGGATCTGTTCCGGCTGCGCATGGGTGCACAGGCGGGCGGCAAGTTGAACTGTGCACCCAAAAAGGTCGTCATGTTGTTCGACGGGTTCGCCTGCTCCGGCGCCCACTCGAACTTTGAGTGGACGATCGGGATTCGTTTTCGCATGCTTCTCCAGTTCGCGCTGAATTTGAATCGCGCATCGGACAGCGCCCGCTGCCGATACAAACGAGGCCATAATCCCATCGCCAGTGTGTTTGACTTCGCGTCCGCCAACAGCGGACAGTGCGTCGCGCACGATTGTATCGTGCACGCCGACCAGAGCCATGGCCGCTTCATCGCCGAGTGATTGAGTCAATGTCGTTGAATCCACGATGTCGGTGAAGAGAATGGTCCTGATGCCGGGATCGCGTTCGTGCGCACCGCCACCAGGCAGGAGAACTGCTCCCGCCGGATTTGTTTCTGTACCGCCCAGGAATACTTCTGCTACATCGGGTTCCACCTCGATGATTTTCTCGGCCAGCATCCCATGCGCTTCACGATGGACGCATTCTGCTGCTTCTGCGCTCGGCGCATGGGCGAGGCAAAAAACCTTCGTCCCAGTCTCGTTGACCCAGTATTTGTGATACTCGACGCCATATTTCCGCTGCGTCTCCATATCTTTCGCGTGCGCCTTTGCGACGTCTTCCGGGGTGGTTCCCTCGGGAAGATTGTGAATGTCCATGTATAACGGCATAAGCACTAAGTTTAGCGTGATAAAACGCGATGCAAAACTTTGATGTCGGCAGGGTGACTGAGCGTTTGATAAACGACGCAATATCGTTCGGTCAAACGAACCAGTGTAGCGAGCTGGTCTTCGCTCGCGTCAGTATCCAAATCAAAGTTTAGTCGAATCTGTCTGAAGCCGACAGGCACGTCTTTTGAAACGCCGAGGGTGCCGCGGAAATCCAGATCGCCTTCGGCTCGGACCGTCGCGCCACGCAACGGAATGGCGAGAGCGGTAGCGACCGCGCTTAGCGTGACACCAGCACAGCCTACCAGCGCTTCGAGCAACATGTCTGCCGAACACGCGCTGCGCCCATCACCTCCTGTTGCAGGATGAAGTCCCGCTTCGACGCGTGCTTTTCCGGTTTCAATTTTGCAGGTGATATTTTCTCCGATTCGTCCTTCTGCGTGGAGAGTAACGAGCGCGGTCTCAGATTGCTCTCGATACTGCGCTTTTAAAGGCGCTTGCAACGACCTCAACTCGTCAGCATTCATCAATCCAATCGCTGCCTTGCAGTTGCCATTGTAGGGGCGTTTGTGTCAAACGCCCGGCATTCTAGATTCGGCGAGCGCCGCTACAACTTGCTCGGCTTAATGTTTTGATTCACTCGAAAGAAATTATCTGGATCGTATTTGTTTTTGATGGAAACCAGCCGCTCGTAATTATCGCCATACGTTGCTTTCACACGCCCTTCGCCTTCGTCTCCCATCAAAAAGTTTACGTATGCTCCACCGGCTGAGTACGGATGAAGCGCATCGTAATAACTCTTCGTCCATGAGATAATTTTTTCTTTGTTTGCCGGATCAGGATCGACGCCCACCATCACCTGCGCCCAGTTGGCATTGCGGTAGTTCCAGGCCGTATCATTCTTGCCGACGCGCGACGCGGCTCCGTTAATCGGATACATATGCATGGTGGAATGCATCGTTGGAAGCGCTTCACCGAAGCGGATGTGCTGCGTAATCGCGTCATCGCTCAATTCATTCACGAAATCGGCGCGCCAGTACCATTGCAAGCCCGGAGGATAAAGAGCATCGAACATGCTCTGCAACGCAGGCTGCGGCAGGGGACCTACGAAATCGAGGGCAGGTTTCTTGAAGTCGCGAATCGGCTTGAATGTCTCCTCCGCTTTCTCCTGAGGCCCCGCATATGCCCAGACAATGCCGCACATTTTTTTCATGTGCAGATGTTCCGGGAAAGGCGGCGCAGGCGGGACGGTGAGAAAGGCGAAAAAGCCATTTAGATCATCGGGAGCCGCGGGAATCAGCTCGCGGTACCATTTCATTACGTCTGCTGTTTCGCTCAGCTCGTAGAGCATCGGGCCGCCATAGATCATGTCGATCGGATGCAGCTTGAATGTAAACGCTGTTACAACGCCAAAATTTCCGCCACCGCCGCGAAGTGCCCAGAACAAGTCCGAATTCTCATCAGCGTTCGCCTTAACAAAAGTGCCGTTGGCCAAAACGACGTCGGCCGAGAGGAGATTGTCGATGCTCAATCCGCATTTGCGAGTGAGATGTCCAACTCCTCCGCCCAGAGTTAATCCGCCAACGCCGGTCGTGGAAATGATTCCGCTGGGCGTCGCCATTCCGAACACATGCGTTGCGTGATCCACATCACCCCATGTGCATCCGCCGCCAACAGTGACAGTGCGCGCCGCCGGATCGACACGCGTATATTTTATCGGGCTGAGGTCGATGACCAATCCGTCGTCGCAAATTCCCAGGCCTCCCGCGTTATGACCGCCGCTGCGGATCGCGACAAGCAGGTCGTTCTCTCTCGCGAAGTTTACTGAGTTAATAACGTCGGCCACGTCGGCACAACGGGCGATGAGCCGGGGCTTCTTGTGGATCATTCCGTTGTACACCTTCCGGGCTTCATCGTAATCTTTGTCGCCCGGTTCGATCAGTCGGCCACGAAGGTTCACTTTGAAATCCGCAACAGCATTCTCGTTAAGCATGACGAAGTGTCACCGAAACGGTCTTACGGTCAAGGCAGTGAAGTCTCAGCATTTTCATTGAGATATTGACCGGTGCGGCGCTAATATGTCTGTCAATCAAAGTGGGCGATGTTTGACGCAGACAGATCTTGGACTCGGCGGGAGTTTCTGAAATTCGCCGGTCAAGCGGGACTGCTCAGCGCTGTCCCGACGCTCGCCAGTGCTGTGGCTGCGCTCAACCCCGACACGGTTTGCATTTCGATCCTGCACACTACGGATTTACACGGTCATATCCTGCCAACCTCCGACTACGGCGGAAATCCAGATCGCGGCGGATTGGCACGTTGCGCGACGCAAATCAGGCGTTGGCGGCGGGAAAACCCCAACTCGATCTTGATCGACGTCGGCGATGTGTATCAGGGCACTGATGTCAGCCTCCGAAACAAAGGCGCGTTGATGATCGATCTGCTCAATCATCTCGAATATGACGCCTGGGTCGTCGGCAATCACGAATTCGATTGGGGGATGGAATGCTTCGAACGCGCATTGCAACAATCAAACATGCCAATTCTTGCCGCGAACATGCTGATGGAAGGAAAACTGGCCGGCGAATTTCCAGATGCGAAGCACCCGTTTTCAAAAATTCAGCCGTTCATTTTGAAGGAAATTGGTGGAATCAAGATCGCGACCATCGGTATCACCACGCCAGGGATGCCGTATTGGCTTTGGCCTGAATTTACGCGGGGACTTGATTTCCGGCATCCGCTCGAGCCTGTTCGCCGCGCGATTGCGAGTGCGAAAAGCGGAGGCGCGGATGCGATCGTGTTAACGGGTCACATGGGACTCAAGACGCGCACCGGCGGCGATGATTTTGCCAATACAGTAATGGCGTTGACTTCGGAATTTCCGGAGCTGCCAGTGTTTATCGCCGGCCATACGCATCAGGACCTCCCGAGTCGGCTAACGAACGGCGTCTTGTTTACTCAAGCAGATCATTTCGGGATTCACGTGGGGCGCGTCGATCTTCTTTTCGATCGCAATTCAAAGAAACTGCTGCGCCGCGAAGCGATCTGCGAGCTGATGGATAACCGCCTCAGCTTTGATCAGGTGGTTCTTTCACGAGCGAAATCGCACCTCGCCGAATCGAGCGCCGCTGTGTCGGAACCGATCGGTGAACTGGCCGAGACGCTGCGTGGTCGAAGCCGCCCCGGCCGGCCAAGCGACGTCGAGAGGCTGATCGGAGCGGCAATCATGGAAATGTTACTGGAACGAAATGTGCCGGTTGATGGAGTCATGCACGGAACGTTCGATGACAAGGCCGATTTGATTGCCGGCCCGAAAACGGTTAACGACGTCTGGAACATCATTCCTTTTGAAAACTACATTGTGACGGCGGAACTCTCTCCCGAGCAAATAAAGATTGCGATGGAAGATGTGTTCGTCAGCCACGAAAAGCGCAATCTGCTTGGCTTCGAACTGAAAACAGAAGGTCGCCGCGACGACTGTAAGATTGTTTCGATGGCCCTGGCCAATCGGGAGCCGTTGGATCGGAACAAGAAATACGTCATTGCGTTTAACAGTTTCGATGCACGCAGCGGCGGCCATCATTTTATGAAATTGCGCGCGTTCCTCCAGCGGCCGGAGGCCAACTGCCTCCTGCATGCGGTGCAAACGCGTGATGCGCTGATTGGTTACTTCCAGCATCACAAGATCGTCCATCGACTGGCCGCGGTGAACGCGCTCGCAATCGCAGCATAAAGTCAGTTCCCCTTGCAAAAACGACGCATCCTGCTTGCCTATTCCGCCATGCGACTCGGAACATTTTGCATAATGGGTTTGCTACTCACTGCTGAACTTGCGTCCTCGCAAACACCAAAACCTGCGTCACCTTCACCAACACCGGCGCTGCCGGAGGTCCGGCCTGCACTGCTCGGGACAGGTCCCGATGCGCTGATAAACAAAATCGATACTGCCGATCTGCTTAAAAAGGGTCAGAAAGATGCTGCCGTTATGTTTTCCTGTCTTGTGGCGCCGACTGGTGATGTCGTTCGAAGTGCTGGTTATCGCGGCACGCAGGGATCCGAGTTGCTCGAGAGGGAGGTATTAAAACGCCTGGCAACCGCGAAGTTTATTCCCGCGATTCATAATCACCAACCGGTCATCGCCGTTTTTTACGGCACTGCAACGTTCGCGGTCGTGAATGGCAAACCGCGGCTGCGCATCTTTTCCAATCAGCAACTGGAGGAAGTGAAAAAGGAAAACGATTTTATCGATCCACAACCTTATGTCGGTCCGGGTTCTAAATTCACCGGAATACATTATCCCGACACAGGGACTACAGTGTCGCTGATTGGTGTTGTCGAGCTTGCGCTGGATGTTGATGCTGCAGGCAATCTGAAGAACATCCAGGTCGTAACGGAGGAACCTTCGTATTTGGGTTTCGGCCGGGCGGCCCAGTCCGATTTCAATGGCGCAAAATTCATTCCGGCATTCCGCAACGGCAAACCCGTCGACAGCAAAATCAAGGTTCCAATTTATTACAAGCCACCAGGCTCCTAGACTGGTCGGTCGCCGATTTTGCCATGTTGGCAGCCTCGCGACCGAGTCCGCGAACCGGGCCGACCGACGACTTCGAACGCGACGCGCGATTTTTTCTTTTTGTACAACGGATATTTTCTGGGGCCGTATAATTGTCGAATTTAGTTGATCAGATTCGGGCGTACATTTTTTCATGCCTCGTAGATTTGTCGCTGTGGCTGTTTCTTTGTTGCTCGCCTCGTCTGTTTCTGCTCAGAGCACAAGGTCCAATACACGGCCTCGGGCTTCGGATCTAGGACTGAAAGTTGGCATTCTGCCGACCGGCCCACTTAATGCGATCACGGATGTTGCCGGGGTTGAAGTCGGTCACACGACAATTATTAATGGGGACAACGTCCGAACCGGTGTGACAGCCGTTCTGCCACATTCGGGTAATCTCTACCGCGACAAGGTGCCTGGTGCCATTTTCGTTGGAAACGGTTTTGGAAAACTGACTGGCTCTACGCAGGTCGATGAAATGGGTGAGATCGAAACACCGATCGTGCTGACAAACACTGTCAGCGTTCCGCGGGTCGCAGACGCGGTGACGACGTATATTCTGACTTTGCCGGGAAACGAGAATGTTCTCTCAGTCAATCCAGTGATCGGCGAGACCAATGACGGATACCTAAACGACATTCGAGGGCGTCATATCGCACCAGACGACGTGTTCGCAGCCATCAAGAAAGCGAAGACCGGCCCAGTTGAAGAGGGGAATGTCGGAGCTGGTACCGGGACCGTGGCATTTGGTTGGAAGGGAGGAATCGGAACTTCGTCGCGAAAGCTGCCTCAGAATCTTGGTGGGTACACGGTCGGGGTTCTGGCGCAGACGAATTTTGGAGGCGTCCTCTCGATTGCTGGCGCTCCCGTTGGTCAGGAACTGGGTCGGTACTACCTGCATAATGAGTTGCAGGAAAGCAGCGGGAAAGACAAGGCAGACGGTTCGTGCATGATAGTCATCGCGACCGATGCGCCCATCGATGCACGGAATCTTAGGCGTCTCGCAGCCAGGGCGTGGCTGGGCATGGCCCGCACCGGAAGCACTGCCTCGAATGGAAGCGGAGATTATGCAATCGCATTCTCGACCGCACCACAGCTACGGATTCACACTTCTGAGAAGCCGGCCACGCGACATGCCGAACTCCTGATCAACGATGCAATGTCGCCGCTGTTTCTGGCTGTTATGGAAGCGACCGAAGAAGCCATCTACAACTCGATGTTTCGAGCGACGACAATGAGCGGGAATGGGCGCACGGTCGAGGGACTGCCAATCGATAAGACTATCGAAATACTGAGGGAACACCGATCCATCAAGTAAGGAGCTTCGCGGTGGCGAGCAAGATTCTGCGTGCGTCTTTTTTCGAACGTGATCCGCTCACTTGTGCGCGCGAGTTGATCGGCACAGAACTAATTTGGGGCGATTGCTCGGGGATCGTTGTCGAGGTGGAAGCGTACGCGGCAATCAACGACGAGGCCGCGCATACGTTTACACGGCCAAGCGCTCGCAGCTTTATCGAGCGAAATAACGCAGGTGCAGCTTATGTCTATTTCAATTATGGAATGCATTGGATGCTGAACGTGTTGGTGAAAGGCGATGAGAACGGTTTCGTCCTGATTCGCGCGCTAGAGCCGAAAAGAGGGATCCAACGAATGAAGAAACGTCGTGGCCTTAACGACGTGAAACGTCTTTGCTCAGGGCCAGGCAAGCTCACGCAGGCCCTTGGCATCACCAATCGTCATCATGAAATCGATTTGTGCTCCGACCCGCGACGCTGCTTCGCTCGCAACACAAAAACGCCCGCGGATGTGGTAGCCGACAAGCGAATCGGTATCACGCGCTCCGCGCATTATCCATGGCGTTTCACGCTGCGCGCGAGCCCATTCGTGAGCCGCGCGGTGAAACTGTAGGTGGAACGCGTTGTCCACAACGCGTTGCCTCATAATCGCGGCTGTGGCGCCTAACTCTGCCATCGTCTTCAGGAGAAGCCGATCTACCGAAATTGACTCGCGCCTCTCCTGATCGAAATTCCTCCCTTCCAATGAACCAAAAGAAACAGCGCATTTTACTGGGGATGAGCGGCGGGGTGGACTCCAGCGTTGCGGGATATCTGTTGCGCGAGCAGGGATACGAGGTCATCGGCGTTACCATGAAAGTTTGGCCGCAGGATTGCGTCTCGCGCGCGGAAGACAAATGCTGCGGACCGCAAGCAGTGGCCGATGCGCGCGGCGTGGCGCATGCGCTGGGTATTCCGCATTACGTCGTTGACGAAGCCGACCAGTTCGAGCGGTTGGTCATTGATTATTTCTCAAGCGAATACCAGGCCGGTCGCACGCCAAACCCGTGTGTGATGTGCAACGAGAAGCTCAAGTTCGGCAATCTTTGGAGCAAAGCGGCCGCCTTGGGTTGCGACTACATCGCAACGGGGCATTACGCGATCATTGAACACCACGCTGATCACGCAATTTTGCGAAAGGGCCTCGACCCGCGCAAAGATCAGTCCTATTTCCTTTTCAGTTTGCGCCAGCCCCAGCTTCGACGTGCGTTAACTCCGCTCGGTCAAATGACCAAACCGCAAATCCGCGAAATCGCGCACTCGTTAGGCCTCAAAGTTGCGGACAAGGTGGATAGCCAGGAAATCTGCTTTGTTCCCGGGAACGATTACAAAACGTTTTTGCGCTCGCACCTTGGCAAAAATGAATTTCATCGCGGCGAGATTTACGATGTTGCCGGGAATTTTCTGGGTGAACACGATGGCATTGAGCTTTTTACGATCGGACAACGCAAAGGGTTGCCGGGTGGCTCACCGCGGCCGCGCTACGTTGTCGACCTGGATCCGGCGACGAATCGCGTGATTGTGGGAGATGCTGACGACTTAGCGACGGACGAATTCGAGATCGATCGAGTGAATTGGCATCCTACGGCCGGCATCGACGGCGCCCCTTGTTACAACGAGTTGGAGTGCACAGTAAAGATCCGCTATAGCCACCCAGGGACACGCGCTACGCTGACGCAACTCGAAGACGGGCGCGCCCACGTCCGGCTGCACGATCCGCAAAGGGCTGTGACTCCCGGGCAAGCAGCGGTGTTTTACGATGGTGACATCGTCCTCGGTGGCGGTTGGATTTGCCGACACGATCCGATCGCCCGCAGTCAGACGTTCAATCGATCAGCTACGCCTGCCCTCGTCTGACCAATGGCCGATCAAGTCTTACTGGCCGTCAGCACTTTTCCTGATGTGGAGACGGCCAATCGCATCGCGGAAGCATTGGTTGCGGGAAAGCTGGCGGCATGCGCCAATCTCATGCCGGCTGTTCATTCCATCTATCACTGGAAAGAAAAAATCGAGACCGCGGGCGAGGTCATGGTGTTCTTCAAGACAACCCAGGATCGACTAGCGGCGTTTGAAGGAAAGCTGCGCTCGCTTCATCCATACGAAGTCCCAGAGCTGATCTGTTTTAATGTCGACAGTGGATCGCCGGATTATCTGCGCTGGGTAATGGATAACTGCTGCTAAACTCGACCGCTTAAAGCAGTCGGCTTCTCAAACGGTTCCGCGACGTCTGTAGTTAAGTGCAAAAATAGTGATGCCGATGAGATTGGCTACGAGAGTCACGGCAATGATTTTTGCAGCGAAAACTAACGGGCTAGGCACATCAATGATCGGATAGATGGTGAAGAAGATAGCCAGCAGAGATACCATTAGACCGGCACCGGCGGCCAATCGCAACCAGGTGCGTGCACCCGCTCGTATCGCGGCCGCGCCTGCGATCGGGATTGCAAACATGACGGTATAAACAATTCCGTAAAAAACGTTGGCGGCGTTGTCTACGAGTTGAAATGCCTCCTGCAGGCCCGCGCCGATCTGGCTGGAGAAGGCAATCACCAGCGTAATCGCGCCGACGAACATGATTGAGTTGATCGGCGTTTTGTAACGCGGGTGCAAACGCGAAAACCATACCGGCAACAGGTGGTCCCAGCCGGCCACCATCGGCAAACGGGAGCTTCCGGTAAAATGAATACTCATCGAAGATATCGAACGTACTGTCATTAGCAGAATTGCCATTGAGGCGATCGCGCCGGCGATTCGGAAGGAATGCAGACCGAGCCGCAACGTCTGCGGCACCGGGCCGATTAGATCGATTTGGTTATTTCCTATAAAAGCCAGAACCGAGCTCGTCCCAAGAACGAACATCAGCGCGATGATCGGAGCGGCGATAATAACGGAGCGTCCGATGTTGCGTGACGGCGCACGAGCTTCACCGGCCAGAATGCCAACGTATTCAAATCCGCTAAGTCCGCCGACTGCCAGTTTGCTGAAGATGTTGAAGCAATAGAAGAGCGGCATCGCGGGCGCAGCGATTTCAAGCGGGCGATACGTGCTGAGATCGCCGCGAGCGAGACTAATGAATGGCAGAACAATCAACGCGCCATAAGCTAAAAACATCGCGAATCCCCCGATGTTGTGGACCCATTTGCCTAACGATAGCCCGCGAACGCCGGTCCATCCGAGGCCACTTACCAGCACGGCACTGATGAGCGAGACACACCAGGGGCTATCTCGCATCCACGAGGCTGCATTGCCCAAGGCATAGGAGATGTTTGTTGTGATGAACATTCCGCCGAGGGCGATCACCATGATCGACAAGAGCCAAAGGTTCCAAGCGACGATGAAGCCTGTGAATTCGTTAAAAGCGAGCTTCGTCCATTGGTAGATTCCGCCTTCCAACGGCATCAGTCTGCTCAGATAAATGACCACGGCGGCTTGCGGAATGTAGAAGAGTAAAATGGCGAGGAGCCAGAAAAAGAGATGCGAGGTTCCAAGCTTTGCGGCAGTGCCGACCCAGCTTGAGCCAACCACAAACACAATCTGTGTCAGGACGAGATCGCCAAGTCCGAGCGGCTTTTTGAGTACAACGCTCCGTTCTTCGACACTACGTTCGGCGCGATCTAATTCAGGTGTCATCGCTGAAGCGTTGAAACGTTGAAGCGGCGCAGCGTATCCTGTCTTGTTGAGCGAAGCGAAACATCTCTGATTCTCACCTTAGCTCGGCGCGAAGAACCAATCAGAGATTCTTCGTTTCGCTCAGAATGACAAAGTGCCTCTTGCGGCCTAACGCTTGAACGGCGCAACGATCGGTTAATGCTCGTGTTCGGATCTTTTTGGTGGCGGCGGTTCGTTTCGAAATTCGCGATGACGGACTCTTCCACCAGCGTAGGCGATGTAAGCCCCGCTTCCCAACGTCACCGCGCCGAGCAAAATCACCGCGACAGCGAGCGGCACGGAAGATTTTGGCCATTTGATTGGCGCAGCGATAGCGAACGCGCTCAAAGCTGCGAGCACATAGAAAACCCAGATGAGGTCCTCAGCGCGATGCATGTGTTCATCAAGCCAGGCTTCTCCGTCCTCGTCAGTCATCGATAAAACACGGTCGTAACCTTGCTGGCCGAATTCGTAAACGGGCCACGCTGAAATAGAGCTAAGTAGCACGAGCGTCAGCGTTGCGATTTGCGCGCGGCGACTCCTTAAAGCCAAGCCGATGACGAGCCCAACCCAACCAACGAGCAACCCATAAACCGGCAATGGATTGAGCAACACATGAATGTATTCTGGTTGGCGCAAATCACGGAACAGCGCCCCGATCATAACTTGCCTTGCCACTGGGTACCGCAGACCTCTGCGGTTCGTGCCACCTGGTTCGGCAAGTATTTTTGCCAATCGGCAATCGTGAAATGCCACCACTCGGTGCGCAATCCCCAAAAGCCTCCATTTCGCATTGCGATCTGCAGCAAATGCACGTGTGCGCGAATATCAGCATGAGGACCCGCGTAGCGCCACATTGAGGCAGGTGTAAAATCGTCGAAGTCACTGGGCATGCGCACGGGCCGATTCCACGTATCGACTAACGTAGCATCGACAGCGACCCCCCAACTATGAAGCGATCCAACGCCAATTTCAGGATTGGCAACGTAATCGCTGTTGTGTAACGCGTGCCAAAGCTTTTCCTGCGCGGCCACAGGTCGGTACGCATCCCAGATTTTCAGCCCAAATTGGTAGCGCCGCAGAAACGCCTGTGCCGCAGCTAAACCGGAAGCGACCTCTGGACGGGCGAGAGCGCATGTTCCGCGAGGATAAAGCGGGTATCCGACCAGATTGTTTTCCCCCGCATAACGCAACTCGACAACGATCGTCGGATCGACTGATCGGATATCGACCAATGGGCCGCCGGCGCTTGCCTCCAATGACGACAGCATTACTGCCACTAAAGCAAGTAAGGGAGCGTTAAGGCGTCGCATTTATTTGATTAGTGCATTGTCACGGCTTGGGCAGCGTCCGTTTTTGACAGGCGTTCAAGGAGAAGGCGAGCGCTATTTTCGGGTACCTCGAAACGCAATTCCAAATTCGAACTGCTCGGTCTTAAAACCTCGGGTGGTCGGGAGTAAAGCAACAGTTCCGAATCCAGCAAACGCAGCCATTGCTGTGGATTATCGTGCAAATTTCGCACAACCTCGGCCGCATTTTTAGAAGAGTTCACTTTTATGAGCACTCTGGCTTTTACCGGATTTTGTAGATTGATCGCAAGACCAAGTAATTGTGAGGCGTCGAGCAGTTCGCGGGTAAAGATCGGATTAAAAACACGTGAGAGATCGGGCGGGTCGCGGGAAATCAGTCGTACCGCGCTCTCGCGGTCGAGTGCCTGGAAACGATCAAAAAGTTGGTCGGTGATTTTCAGGTCCGGTTTCATCCCAAGACGCACCAGCACCAGCTCATCCACGGCAGCCGGCATTCCAACGGCGAGCGTTGCGGGTCCGACCCTGGCAACGGCAAAATCCGGCGGTCGTTCCCAAACTGGCAAGCCGCTGATGGCGCGCTTTTGGAACGCCTTATCGCCTGTGATTGCGCGAATGACCTTCGGAGCGGCACGGCGCGCTTCAACCAGGACGAACTCTCGCGTTTCTCCAGTTTCATTGGTTGTAATTGCACGAGTAATGCGTGTCGCCTCGCGAGGCAGGTTCAATCCCGGGGTCAAAGCGGCAGCGCCAATTAATCCCGGCCACAGTTTGGGCTGGTCCTTGCGCCAGCGCCTTGCGAGGTCTGCCCGTTCAAATTGATCGGCGTTGATCGACAAAATCGTGTCGGTTTCCTGTGGCAGCCATTCGCGGCCTCGTGGAGATTGGAAAATAACAAGCAGCGTGATCGCAAGCAGGACTAGCACCGAGAAAATGCTGAAATAAAATTTCCGCAGCTCCTGCTTGTCGATCTGATTTGAGAGTGAGGCCAGCTCTGCCTTGTGCGCCAAATGCCGATCGACTGCCTCGCGGCGGCGATGCGCCTCGGTCAACAGATTTGGCGCGTTTGGTGGGGCAACGCCCTGCGCGGCAAGGTGCCGGCCAATGTTCAAATACGCCGGGTTTTTCCGCTCCTCGACTGTCTGATGCCGTGCGCGTGCATTGCGCGCTGCTTCTTGCTGACCTTGGATGTTATCATTCAACTTCCGGTCGCGCGCTTCAAATTCGCTTCGGCTCCGCGCAATGTTTTTTTCCACCGCAGAAAGTTCCGCTTCTGCCGCATTCAATTTCTCCGTGGCCAACTGCGCCGCTTCCGCGCTACCGAGACGCGCCCGGACCAGTTCTGCTCGCTCTTCCGGAAGCCGCGCCCGCCGAGCGGTGATACTGGCAGATCGCGCTTCCAGATCGGCAGGAGCCGGGTTAAGCGCATGAAGATCGGAGAGTTGCTTCAACAGATCGCGATCGGCAGCCTCGCTCTCCCGAATACGTCGTTCTACGGCGGCTAGTTCGCGATCGCAGACGTCAACATTGCTTTTCGTTTGGTTGCGCTTTTGAAGAAGTGCCTTTTTTTCCGCCTCCAGCTTTGCAATCGCCTCAGCTTGTTCGCGCGCATTCTGGTGCCGTTCTTCTTCGATCTTTTTTATTCCTTCTTCGATCCGCGCGATTCGAAGTGCGACTTCCTTTTGCTCCTGCTCCAACTTCTTAAGAGCGACTATCTCATTGCGCAGCTCGGGAAAATTGGCCGCCTGGGCAGTGCCTTCGCGCCCCAGATTGATTTCGCTCTTCTGCAGGAGACGCTTCTCATGACGAAGCGCGATGCGCGTTCGCTGGCGCCGGATTTTCAATCCAATCTCGCGAAAGCCGGTGCGAATGAAACTCACGGATGAACGCTACCCGAATGCACGCTACGAAAAAGAAATTTCAGCTGCGCGCATTTGTCTCATTGTGCCCATACGACTCAGGGGCGAATGGGCCTGACGGCGTCACTCTTCCGATTCGGCCAATTTTGCCAACACAGTGAAGTCTTCGAGCGTAGTCGTGTCGCCGGTGACTCGCGCGCCGCTGGCGATTTCTTTCAGCAACCGGCGCATGATTTTGCCGCTGCGCGTCTTTGGTAGCGCTTCTGCGAAACGAACTTCGTCTGGTTTTGCGATTGCCCCGATGTGCACGCCAACATGCTCGCGCAGTTCTGCTTTCAGTCCGCCAGTGGCATTTACGCTCGCTTTCAGCGTCACAAACGCGACGACGCCCTGTCCTTTTAGTTCATCCTGCCTGCCAACTACTGCCGCCTCGGCGACCTGCGGGTGACTGACCAGCGCGCTTTCAATTTCTGATGTACCAAGCCTGTGGCCTGCCACGTTGAGGACATCATCGATACGGCCAACGATCCAAAAATAGCCGTCTTCATCACGCCGTGCGCCGTCGCCAGTGAGATACTTGCCTTTAAATTCGCTCCAGTATTGCTGCCGATAACGGGCCTTGTCGCCGTAAATGGTGCGCAACATCGAAGGCCAGGGCCGGCGAATGATTAGCTTGCCGCCTACATTCGGTCCGACTTCGCACCCTTTATCGTCGACAACAGCTGGATCCACTCCAAAGAATGGGAGCGTTGCGCTGCCCGGTTTCGTTGGAATTGCGCCCGGCAGAGGAGTGATCAGAATCGATCCTGTTTCGGTTTGCCACCACGTATCGACAACAGGACAACGCCCGCCTCCGATATTTTTGTAATACCACATCCATGCCTCTGGGTTAATTGGTTCGCCGACTGTGCCGAGCAGGCGGAGCGATGACAGATCGCGTTTCGCGACCCAATGATCGCCCCAGCGAATAAATGCGCGGATCGCCGTTGGTGCGGTATAAAGAATGTTGACCCGATATTCTTCGATAATTTTCCAGAACCGATCCGGTTCCGGCCAATTCGGCGCCCCTTCGTACATGACGGTTGTCGCGCCGTTGGCGAGCGGACCATACACGATGTAGCTGTGGCCTGTAACCCAGCCGACATCAGCCGTGCACCAAAAGATATCTTCATCTCGAATGTCGAAGATGTATTTCGTGGTCGAATAAACGCCGACCAAATAACCGCCCGTAGTGTGGAGGATACCTTTTGGTTTCCCGGTGGAGCCACTCGTATAGAGGAGGTAAAGGGGATGCTCGCTGTCGAGTGGCGTGGGCGGGCACTCCGCATCGACATACTCCAGCTCGCGATGCCACCAGACGTCACGACCTTCTTCCATGTGAATCTCGTTTCCTGCGCGACGAAAAACGATGACGCGCCTGACTGACGTGCCATCACGGAGTGCCTCATCAACGTTTTTCTTCAACGGTACAATTGCACCGCGCCGATACGCGCCGTCGGCTGTGACGACCGCGATCGCGCCGCTGTCGGCAATTCGATCTCGAATGCTGTCGGCGCTAAATCCGCCGAAGACTACTGAATGCACCGCACCGATCCGCGCGCAGGCGAGCATGGCGATCGCGGTTTCAGGAATATTCGGGAGATAAATGATGACGCGATCGCCTTTTTTAATGTTGTTTCGCTTCAGGACATTCGCGAAGCGGCAAACTTCGCGATACAGCTGTTGATAGGTAAGCGTGCGTTTGTCGCCGGGTTCGCCTTCCCAGATAATTGCCGCTTTGTTCCGACGCGGCCCAGTCAGATGCCGATCCAGGCAGTTTTCCGAAATGTTCAGTTTGCCTCCGATGAACCACTTCGCGAATGGCGCTTTCCATTCGAGCACTGTCTTCCATCTTGCGCGCCACACTAGCTCCTTCGCTTCGCGCGCCCAGAATTTTGCCGGCTGGCGAATTGATTCTCGGTACATCCGCCGATATTGAGCGAGACTTTTGATTCGGGCGCTTTTTGCAAAACCCCTTCGTGGTTTAAAAATACGCTTCTCAACCAGGTGCGACTCGATGTTGTCGTGCATGAGTAGTCCCTAATATGCCGAAGAAATTCTCGGGGCAAGCTGTTGCTGTAGCCACCGGCCTATGGCCGGTTGAATGAAAGGTTCAAATCGCTTTCCCGATAACTGGACGGCCCGCAGGGCCATGGCTACAACTTTATCGATGATCGAACCGCCAACTGATGAATATTTCATGCGTGAAGCATTGCGACAGGCGTTAAAGGCAGGCAAAGCCGACGAAGTGCCGGTCGGTGCGGTTATTGTTCACGCGGGCAAAGTTATCGCGCGCGCTCATAATCAGGTTGAATTGCTGAAGGACGCCACCGCGCATGCGGAAATGCTGGCATTAACGCAAGCTGAGGCGGTTGTGGGCGACTGGCGACTGACCGATTGCGATCTGTACGTCACCAAGGAGCCATGCGCGATGTGCGCAGGCGCGCTCGTTCACACTCGGGTAAGCCGCGTGATTTTTGGCTGCGCAGATCCAGTTGCCGGGGCCGCAGGAAGCGTGATCAATCTCCTGCAAATGCCCACTTTGAATCACCGATGCGACATCGCAGCAGGTGTTTTGGAAAACGAATGCGCTGCGATCCTTAGGGATTTTTTTCGCGAAAGACGCGACGCACGCTACAAGATCGACCACCCTTAGGCTGGCTAACGTCAAGTAAGGATTCGGGCGCCGATCCTCAACGATTCCGCTTCATCGTTGTTGAACTGGGGGGATCAGACGGTGTGTTTCATGCGCCACAAAATCTTGAAGGGCGGTCACGGAATCTCTCCATGCACCATGCACCATCTGAAAAACTTTGTCTCCCGGGCTGGAAAACGTTCTGTTTCGCACACTCTCTTATCGTTGTCGAGTCTCGGATAAATTTCCGCGTAGTGACGACAGAAAGATGACAAATTAAGGGTAACGGATGCGGATTGTGGATTGACTCATCGCTGCGATGGATTCTAATTTATGCGCTCTCTAATCCTCTTCGGGGTGTGTAATTCGGGCCGTTTGAAAGTCGCCGGGTAATCACACCATTCTGCGAAAAATAGCCATTGCTCCAATATGAAAAGAACCCACGCTCCAAAACTGATCGGAGTTGCCGGACTCATGATCCTGCTTGCTTTTCCTGCTGAAGGAATTCGCTCGGCAATCCCGACCATCAAAGTCCCTGGTCCCTATCCGTATGAAACACCTGTGCAGGTTCGGGCGCCGACCATTTCCGAATCATCAGTGTTACCTAAGCCTGCTCCTTTTCCTTATCCCGAATCGTCGTCCCCGGTCTCGTCTGTACCGGATCACGCTTCACAAATGGCAAGTGCCCGCCGGCCGCTCACGGCGAAAGCCGTGCGCGAGGCAGCGTTCAAATACAACGGAGTGCCGGATTTTTGTGAATTTCTAGCAGCACTCCCTGCCAATGTGAGTGTGTTCGATCCAAAGCTCGGAAGGACACGCACACTTGTACAAGGAGGTCGCGTAATACGCGAAAATTTAACGTGGCTCCGCAAACGCAAGCAAGCGCATCTGAAATCAAACGACCGAACGCTCGTCTCAGTCGAAGAACTCGGCGCACGGAATTCGGGGGATTTGAATCAACTATAGTCGCCGTCAATCGCGATTTTCGTTTCAACTGATTTTTGCAGCGTCCAAAACTGGATCGCTAACGTAACGATTCCGATAAGCACTAGAATTGTATTCCTAGTTTCGTCCGTCATTGGTCGTGAGTGCTGCATTTGGCGTGGTGACTTGTCACGTTTTAAACGCCCTGGAATTGCGGTTGCAGTGTCACGGTGTCCGCGAGAATCGTTCAACGATGAAGATGACGATATTTAAGGGCAGCGAGATTGAGGTAGAGAGAGAAATTAACGACTGGCTAAAGGCTGAGCGCATCAACAAGATTCGCCATGTTACGCACGTGAATTACGGCGCAATGGTGTACATCACTGTTTGGTGGCATCGGCTAGATTCGGGTAAAGATGCGCCGATGGCGCACGGGCTGTCTTGATACGTCTGGCGACTATTGCGATGCTGGGCAAGTCACCAGTGGTCTAGGCAAAGTGGTATCACTTTAATTCTGCCTCGCTAGGATTCGAACCTAGACAGAGAGATTCAGAGTCTCTAGTGCTACCATTACACCACGAGGCAAGAAGCGGGAAAAGCTAAAAGCAGATTGGACGCGCGCGCAACCGCTCCGGCGCAGTAGAAAAAACCTGAATTTAGCCGAAAAATGCCGAAATCCGAATGACGAAGCTCGAAGGAATGACGAATGATCAAATGGCGAACGACTTGATCGCTGCCTCGTCATTCGGGCTTTGTGCTTCTTTCGTCATTCGACATTCGCTTCGTCATTCTCGCTGATATTCGAATTTGTTCGGCGCCTCGAGTTTCCCAAGTTTGACCGCTATCAATTACGTAGCTCGAACTCTTCGCCTTCGCGTGCGCCGTCTACTTCAAGTTCTTTTCCACTTTCGCGGATTATTCGGCGCGCATCGTTCACCATGGCATCGACCGTTGCGTCATCGTGACCTGGATCATGATGAAAAAGCAGAAGCCTGCGGACTTCCGCATCGAGCGCAAGCGAAACGGCGCTGGAAACCGAACCGTGTCCCCATCCGACGTGACTTTCGTACTCTGTATCAGTGTATTGCGCGTCGAGAATCAGAATATCGCTGCCGCGGAGGAACTCGACCAGAGCGATTCGCTCCTGTGTCGCAGTCTTTGTCGCCTGTTCCGGACTCATGTCATTGGCCTTCGCAGCGTGTAAAAATCGATAGGGTTCGTGGTCCGGCAGGAAAGCGATTGAGCCGGCGCTGGTGAACAGGCGATAACCAGCGCAAACGCCAGGGTGATTTACGAAAACGGCGCGGACTTGCACTTTTCCCAAAGACAACTCCATCTCGGTTAGTTTTTTAATGTCGACCCTGGCGGAGAGTTCGCGCATCGCGATGGGAAAAAATGGCGCCTTCATTGGCTCAGCCATAATTTTGCCAAAGCTCGTATCGACGCCGTCGTAGCCGCATACACGGATTTCATTTTTCTTTTCGTATACTGGGGCAAAGAAGGGCAATCCCTGGATATGATCCCAATGAGCATGCGTGATCAACAGCGAGAGTTTGATCGGTTGCGACCGGAATTCTTTTTCCAAAGCGATCCCAAGGGAGCGAATCCCGGAACCCGCATCGAGCACAATAATCTCGCCATCCGCGCGCACCTCGACGCACGTGGTGTTGCCACCGTAACGCAGTGTGCCAGTCCCCGGTACGGAAATGGAACCGCGCGTTCCCCAAAATTTGAGTCGTGTGGGCGAGGCGGGAACGCTAGGCATGACGCGAGAGCGCCCGACTTTGCCACGCGTTTTTGATGAAACCAAGCGTTTTCGAACCTGAACCTGCAAAACTTGCGCCGATATAAAGTGGCGAAATATCGCCGCACTCCATAGCGCTTCGTGCGAAATCCATACGACCCGCTCGATTTAGTAGCCGCTGGTAGGGACATCGCGCTGCGATGTTCCGGACGCGGCAGCGCGGCGTCCGCGCCTAAAAGAAAATTGGAATGATTAGGATCGCCAGAATATTGACGACCTTGATCATGGGATTGATTGCAGGACCGGCGGTATCTTTGTAAGGGTCGCCGACGGTATCGCCTGTTACTGCTGCGGCATGAGCGAACGAACCTTTGCCGCCGAGATTGCCTTCCTCGATAAATTTTTTCGCGTTATCCCAGGCAGCGCCACCCGATGTCATCGAGATGGCGATAAATAATCCCGTCACGATTGTGCCCACCAGCAAGCCGCCGAGCACGACGGGACCCAATGGTTTAATGACCGCCACAGCCACGACTGCAACCAACGGAAGCAATGCCGGAACGATCATCTCTCGCAACGCAGCTTTCGTCACGATGTCCACGCACGTCCCGTATTCGGGCCTGTCCTGCCCGGTCAGGATTCCAGGCTTTGCTTGCAATTGCCGGCGGACCTCGCGCACGACCGCGCCAGCTGCTTTGCCTACAGCGTCCATGCTAAAGGCGGTGAAGACAAACGGCAGCAACCCGCCGATAAAAAGTCCAACGATCACTTTCGGGTCGGTGAGCGAGAATTGAAACGAAAATACTCCGCCGCCGGCAGTGATATGCCCGCGCAATTCCTCCACGTACGATCCAAACAAAACCAGTGCCGCCAATCCCGCCGAAGCGATAGCGTAACCTTTGGTCACGGCTTTCATGGTGTTCCCGACCGCGTCCAGGTCATCCGTCACGACGCGAATTTCCTTGGGCAACTGAGCCATCACCGCTATGCCGCCCGCGTTGTCAGTAATTGGACCGAATGAATCGAGCGAGATAATCACACCGGCCATGGATAACATCGACATCACCGCAATCGCGATTCCATATAGGCCAGCGAAATGAAAAGTGAGCAGGATCGCCAGCCCAATGAAGAGCACAGGAAGCGCTGTGGCATGTTCTCCGGCTGCGAGTCCGGCAATAATGTTCGTGGCGTGACCGGTTTCGGATGCCCGCGCAATCTTTTGTACCGGCCGGTAATGTGCCGACGTGTAGTAATTTGTGATGGCGACGATAACCGGCGTCATGATGAGACCAACCAGCGAGGCGAAGTAGAGCTGGGCAGATGATCGCAACACGCCGTCAATTGTTACGCCGCTCGGAAAAAGGTTTTGAGTGACAGGCCAAAATAAAATCGCCGAGACCAGCGCGTTGATCATCACCGCTCCTATCAACACAGCCGTCGGTTTTCCGCGCGCCACGTTTACAAACACAATTCCACAAATCGCCCCGAGGACAGAAATTCCGCCGAGCGCGAACGGATAGACAATTGCCGCTGGGTTTCCGCCAAGCGTCAGCAGTCCCGCCAGAATGGCGCCCACCAAACTGACAGCGTACGTTTCAAAAACGTCTGCTGCCATTCCGGCGCAATCGCCTACGTTGTCGCCTACATTATCAGCAATAACGGCCGGATTGCGTGGATCGTCTTCCTCAAGACCGCTCTCAATCTTGCCCACGAGATCGGCGCCTACGTCGGCGGCTTTGGTGTAGATGCCACCACCCAACCGCGCGAAGACGCTGATGAGACTTCCGCCCAATGCGAGTCCGACCAAACTGCGTATCGCGGCGTCACTTCCAATCACCTTGGCAGCGACCGTGTAAAAGATGGACACAGAAAGCAATGCCAGCCCGACCACGAGCAGACCAGTCACCGATCCCCCATTAAATCCCATACGCAATGCATTGAGCCGCCCGACGCTTGCGGCCTGCGCTGTGCGTACGTTTGCCAGCACAGCTACGCGCATGCCAATGAAGCCCGCCGCGAGCGAACAGAAAGCACCGATAACAAATCCGATTGCGGTGGGGTGATCCTTGAAAAAGAAAAGCAAAATGAAAATGATCGCTGCGATCACGCTGATGGCCTTGACTTGCCGATTCAAATACGCCTTTGCGCCTTCCTGTACGGCGGCGGAGATCTCGCGCATCCTTTCAGTTCCCGATGGCGACCGGATCACGGCCCCGATCAAAAATAACGCAAACACCAGTCCAATTACGGCGCACACCATCGAGAGTTGCACGCCTGAATTGAGAATCGTTAGGCCAAATAAAATGCTCATGAACGTTCCGGCTGAAAGTTGGGGACTTTAGTGGGTTTTCATCCACTGGCAATTCGTTATTTGTGGGTACCACTGTCATCCTGAACGAAGTGAAGGATCCCAGATAGCCTGGTTGATCACGCAAAGTGATCGGAAGGGCAGAGTGCGGTTGTGAGGTCCCTCGCTGTCTGCGCGGCTCGGGATGACAGCGCCCGCCGATGGTTTGCCCGGGTGGCGAGGACGGGGCTACAGCTCGAAAAACGTCCGCAAACGGTGCAGGAAGGTGGCCTTGTATTCGCGTTCTTTTCTCTCGTGCTGGCCGTGGGAAACCGCCTCTTTCAGTAAACCTTCAGTTTCCATTTTCCGTTTGGCGAGCAATTCGCTGAGCCGTTCGAGGCAATCGGGCGAAGCGCGGAGCAGCTTCGGCCATTACCGGCTTGCCAATCTCCATAACCTGGCAATCGGTCTCGGCGCGCACCGTTGCTGTTCGATGTTCACCTGTGAGAAGAGACATTTCGCCGAAACAATCGGGCGCCTTCAAGGTAGCCACGGGAAATGAAGTACCATTTTTCGAGATCGAAACCTCCGTTGCCCCGCGCAACAACACAAACATGGAGTCCCCCTCGGCGCCTTCCCCGATCACCCGCTCGCCGCGACCAAAATGACTGACCTGGGACTGCCGCACCAAGCTGTCGATCTGCTCGTCTGACAAGCACTCAAATAGCGCTTCAGAGCGTAAAATTGCCGTGGCTTCCTGGTATTCTTCTTGCATTGATGCGACCGCTTTGCGTTCCACGTGCAATGTGCGAATCGGGAAGGGAATGGTGATTCCCTGGCGCTTCAGCTCGTACCACACATTGGTGCGCACGGCGTCGTTGGTCTCGTTGATCCGGGCGTGATTGCCCATGTAGTATTTGATCTCGTAGATCACGGCGTGATCGGCGAAGTCGACAAGAAACACTTTCACGGGAGGATTAGGAACAACATTTTTTGCGCTCTGCGCGGCACGCCCGAGTGCGTCCTTTACGAGATTGGGTGGGTTCTTGTATTCGACGCCAACACGAATCCGCATGGCGTGGATCTCGGTCGGATAATGGAGATTGACGATCTGGTGGCTAACCATCTCGTTATTCGGGATGTCGAGGTAAATGTCGTCATTCGTACAAAGGCGAGTGGAACGCCAGTTGATCTCGCGCACCTCGGCGTAGGTGTCACCCACCTTCAACCAATCGCCGAGTTTGTAGGGCCGGTTAATTTGAATCGCTATGCCGCCAATGATCCCAGCGAACAGATTCTGCCCAGCGAAACCGACAATGATTGCAACGACGCCGGAGCCCGCGAGCAATCCTTTCAACTGCCCCTCAGCGTGATAGCCGAAGCTCAGGACAAAAAGCAGTACGATTAAAAAAATGATTCCGCCGACAAGCTCGCGCAGAAAATGCGGAATTGTGGTGTGCCGTCTCTTTTCGAAATAAAAGTCCCATATGTATCGGTTCACCAGCGCGACCACCAGCGCCGTGCTCAATAAGATCACTGCTGCGCCGATGTGATTTCTCCAGGGCGCATGAACGCCGTAAACGGTGATGGCCGCGTAGAACGCCAGCGTCAGGCAGAAAAGCCGAAATAGCAGCCCAAGGCGCACCCCTGCACGCCGCTTTAAAAACCGCCCTGCGCCGAGCGCCACAAAAAACGTCCCGATAAATACGATCACCGTGATCGCATCCCGCTCTGCCTCCGACACTCCGTTAAACATCGAGCCGGTAATATATCAGAAGGGAACCCCTGGAACAGCATTCTTGTATCAAACGCCAAGGATGGATCGGCTTTTCCCTTGGCACGCCGCAGCTTTATGCGAAGGCGGCTGAGGACGATGCCAGAAGTCAGCTGCGCAGCAGGGTATTAATTGTTAACGCGTTAAGGACGACGCGTTCCACCTTTGCAAGTCAACTTGGCCTACGTCCGTGGCGCGATCACCAGCCACGCCCAGCCTGCAAGAAAACAAAGACCGCCGATGGGCGTAATCGCTCCCAGCCAGCGAAGATTTGTCAACGCCATCACATACAAACTGCCACTAAAAATGAAGATACCAGCAAAGAGTAACCACCATGCGCTGCGATTCGCGACGCCGAAAAGCGCAAGCACCAGGAGCGCAAGCGCGTGAACGAAATGATAAAACACGGCCTTGTTCCAGACGTCGAGCATTCCGTGCGTTTCGAGTAGTTGCTTGAGACTATGCGCCCCGAAAGCGCCCAGTGCGACGGCAAGAAAACAAAGCGCAGCTGCAATCCGAATATTTGTCATGTCGAGCGGAACCGAGACATCTCTAGATAAAGTCATTTTGATCGGATTCGACAGGTCGCCAACTTGTTTTTAATCACTCGAGAGAGATTGCTTTCGATGCCAGAAGAGAGAACACAATTACTAACTCGGTTTTATGAGTATTGAGCAAGCTTTGCTTTCGTTCACTTTAGCGGCCGGTTTGCTGACCATTACGCCGGGATTAGATACAGCTCTGGTATTGCGAACCGCTGCCGTGGAGGGCGGAAAACAGGCATTGCTAGCCGGCGTCGGCATCTGTTCCGGTTGTTTGCTGTGGGGCGCTGCGGCATCTTTCGGTCTAAGTGCCCTGCTCGCCGTTTCCGGGTTTGCCTACAACGTGCTGCGGATCGTTGGCGCTATCTATCTAGGCTATTTAGGAATCAAATTGTTTATTCGGGCATTCGCTTCCACGTCTTCAAGCTATGCTGCCGATCCCGTCTGGAAAGAAGATAAGAGCATGGACGATTCCATGTGGTTTAAACGTGGTCTGTTGACGAATCTTCTCAATCCCAAGGTTGGCGTGTTTTACCTGAGCTTCCTGCCACAATTTATTCCCGCGGGTGTTCATGTTGGGTCCTTCAGCATGTTGCTGGCGTCGATTCACGCGACAGAAGGAATTCTTTGGTTTCTCCTGGTAGCAAACGCGACTGAATCGCTATCGGGCTGGCTAAGGCAGCGTCCCGTCGTCATGGCACTGGACAGCGCGATGGGCGCCGTCTTTATCGCATTTGGTCTTAAGCTCGCGTTCGACAAAGCGCGCTGAGCGCAGCGGTTGAGTAAATCTTCTCGCGTGTGATCTAAGTACCAATTTACATTCTCATTCATGGCAGCCTGGTTTTGGTATGCGGTCGTTGCTGCTGTGCTTTATGGCGCCCACCAAATCTTTACCCGAATAGCAGCGGATCACATTGGCGAGGGCCTCGGAGGCTTTGTGGTCGAAGCGACTGCGGCGTTGTCGATCTTACTTTATCTCGCATTTCTTTGGTTGGCGAGCCGGTGGAATCAACAATCGAGTAATCAGGGAATTTTCTATTCTGTCCTCACTGGGATATGCGTCGGCGCGGGAACGATCGCCTTTTTTCTCTTGTTCCAAAAGGGGGGTCCGCTTTCTGCCGTACCCGCCATCTTGGCTGGCGGCGCGGCGATCATGGCTATCGCCGGGATCTTATTTTTTCACGAATCGCCGTCATGGCAGCGAATCGTTGGCATTACGTTCGCCATCATCGGTTTGTTTTTGCTACGCAAATAGAATCGGTTTCCGAAGCTGCCAAACTCAGGGGCTCGCGCGGAATTCCGCGCATCGTTTCAATAAGCGTTATGATGTGCGAGCCATTTTTTGGCCTTTTGTTCTGCTACTTCCTTCTTCTCGGCAATGGGCGTCTCTACCTCAACTGCGGTGATCTTTCCTGTTGTCGCATCTACCCAGACGTCGGTAAGGTCTTTCTGTGGCGGCTGCGCAATGTCCACTGACCAGATCAGCACCCCGTTCTCTTTTTCAAGCTCAACGCACTTGATCGCGCCACGCTTAACTCTAGCCAGTGCAATTTTTTTAGCCTGATGCTTCGTGACGCGCGCTTGCTTAAGCAGTTCCGTCTCACTTTGCTGTGCCCATAAAATGAAGGGTGCCCAGCTCGTGGCGAGCGCCAATGCGACGACCGATCTCGCAACTGGCTTCATAGGAACTTCCGACCCCAGCGTAAACACGTTCAGTTATTCTCGGAACGCAAGCCGTTATTCAACATTCCTCGTCGCGCTAGCAATCGTTCTACACGGCCTTTTCAGAGACCAGCCCCGATCATAAATTACGGACTTCCAAATTTGCGGTGCATCGCGAAAATCATCGCGGGCCGCGGCTAATCGAACGCAAGCGAATGCACAGGCGTGACTCAAATCTTGACATCATTGTCAGTAAAGTTCCGCACGTCACGCTTGCGTTCTGGATCGTTAAGATCCTCGCGACAACGCTCGGCGAAACCGGCGGCGATGCCGTGACCATGTCGTGGCTCGGCGAAACGACCCCGGAGGCCAAGGGCACAGGATACCTTATCGGGACAGGAATCTTCGGCGTCATTTTTATCGTCGCGGTCCTGGTGCAGATCAGGGCCAAAAAATTTCACCCGTTACTTTACTGGCTGACGATTGTCGCGACGACGACGGTCGGCACAACGCTGGCCGATTATTGCACGAGGTCGCTTGGCATCGGCTACACCGGCGGTTCGACCGTCTTGCTCATCTGTGTGATTGCGTCGCTTCTGATCTGGCGCTGGTCGACCGGGAGCATATCGATCGAAACGGTGAGTACACCGAAGGTCGAGATTTTTTATTGGGTGACAATCATGTTCTCGCAAACCCTGGGGACGGCGCTTGGCGATTGGGTGGCCGACACAAATGAAATGGGCTATCTCGGCGCTGCCGCTGTTTTCGGCGGATTACTTTTGTTGACCGCTCTTCTTTACTACCTCACGAGCTTTTCGCGGGTCCTTTTGTTTTGGGCTGCATTCATTTTGACTCGCCCGCTCGGAGCCACCGTGGGCGATTTTCTCGACAAGCCGGTCGCGGAAGGCGGCCTCGCTCTGAGCCGTTATACTGCATCGCTCGCGCTCCTGGTGGTGATCGTCGCCTTGATTCTGATCTTCCCGCAGAAGCCCGCTTCAAAAGCGCATTGATCTCTTTCAATAAACGAATTGCATCCCGAAATAGCCAATGAGCGCCGTCGGCTGATCAGGCGAACGAAGCTCGTGTCCCATCGACGCAATCAGTATGTAGTTTTCGGTAAACTCGTGCCGCAAACCAATATTTAGCGTGAGCACGTCTCGGCTGAAGTTCATGCGCGATTCGTCATGAAGCTCTGCCATCAGCATTGTTGGTTTGGCAAGATCGAACCCGCAGACAATTCCATATAACCATTCGCTTCGACCAACAGTGCTCGCTCGCGGACCGACCTCGACGTCCGCATGCCATCGGCCGAAGGTCTTCGCCATCTGAAACGGAATTTGAAAGCGTGTGCCGTCTTCAGCGAGACCGCGGCGCACTGATGACTGCGAGACGTTAAAAATGACGCGCGGAAACATCGACATGTCGAGGCCGCTCGTTGCTTCATCGAGGAAGCGCCATTTTACCGCTGCCTCAGTACCACCAGCGCCGCCGATCAGCCCGTGGCCGCTGCGCTTCAGGAGTACCGGCGCATTTTGCAATGTGAGCTGAATGTGTTCGCCCACTCCATAATTCAGATCGATCTCTGGCACGTCAGTCGAGGTGTCATCCGGGCGATGTTCAAATATGATCGCAAAATTGTTTTCCCACTTGCCGTTTCCAGGGGTGCCGGGATCATCGGTGATCATCGGCGGACCGCCTTGCCCGAATGCAACGCGCGTCACGGCTGCGATCAACATCGCAATCGTCAATCGTCGCACATTCTAATGTTTCACGGATTCAGCCGGACGGTAAACGAGAAGCTTAAGTGTGTTGGGAACAACGCTGGGGCGTCCTGGGGACATGCCGGGAGACGGTGACGGTGGTGGTTGAAACTGCGCTGATGGCAAGTATACCCAATGCGATTTTGGGTCGAGGGCCATCGTTCGCGCACCGCGCTCGGTCTTCAAAGTTTGAAGGACTGTCAGTTTGTCTGGCGCTCCTTCTCTTGCGATTGTTGTCGTGCCGTCTCCGCAAGAGGCAAACGCGAGCTGCGTTGCGCTATCGAAGGCACAGCCATCGACGCCGGCGCCAATCGGAACAGTATCGATGACCTTTCCGTTTTCGGTATCGAGCATGACCATCATTTTGTTGTGGCAGCCCGAGAACAAACGATGATGCGTAGCATCCAAAGCGATTCCACTTGGTCCTTCGCCCGGTGCGATCGACCAGTGCGCGACAACTTCATGTTTATCCGCATCGATCACCGCGACTTCGCTCTTGTCTTCGATGTTGCAGTAAACACGCCCCGCTGCCTCATTTACTGCCGCGAACTCCGGAGTTCCTCCGAGCGGAATCGTCGCTGAGACGGTAGCAGCTTTTGCATTGATCACGGTGACGGAATTACCTGTGTGATTGAAAACGTAGACCTCACCATGACGTGGCTCGTAAACGATGGCGTCGGGATTCGATCCGGTATCGATTTTCGAAACCGTCTTCAACGTTGTTAGATCAACGACGCTCGATTTCGATTCTTTACCGTTTGACGAAAAACCACGTTGCACTTCGGGTACGGCCACGAATCCGTGGACGCCAGGTGTGTCCGCAATTTCACCGGCGATGGTATTTGTATTCAGATCGACTACGACAACCTTCGTCGCGTGTGAAAGGTAGAGACGCCTCGCAGCTGAATCGATCGTCAAAATGTCCCAGCCGCCTTCGCCCCCAATCGGTATCTCAGTGACAAGCTCGTAGGGTCTACTGCCCATCGCGGTCCCACAGACTAAGCCAAGCAGGCAGCCAGTTATCCATCGAGAAATTGAAGACACGTCTTAACTTCCCACATTGTGGTTAATTCTCAGTTATTGCGAAAGTTCCATCCACGATCGTGTTGTAATCCCATTTTTACAACCTCAGTGCGCAAAGTCGAAAACAGTGCCGATGTCGTTCGCGAGCGCTCTTTCATAAACGGCAGCCGCGGCTACAGCATCCTCAATCGCCACGCCGGTGCTGTCGAAAACGATGATTTCATCGTCAGCGACGCGGCCGGTTTTTTGGCCCGCGACGATTTCGCATAGCTCCGCGTAAACATCTTCCTTCCGCATCAAACTCTGAGCGATCGCATGATGCACCTCGCCGATCGCACACGATTGCTGCAAACTGTCGGCAACAACTTTGGCCGAAGCTAGCAGCGCTGGATCGATTTCCTGTTTATCCACGTCATCGGCGCCCACTGCCGCGATGAAAGTGCCGGGCCTGACGTCTTGTTTGTGTACGAAAAATTCATTCGCAGTCGTGCACGTAATACAGACATCGCTCTTCTGAATTGCACTTGCCAAATCACTGAACAGGTTCAATGTCGATCTTTAGCTCGCGCGAAAGTTCGTTTCTGTAATTAATCGCCGCGCGTTCGTTTACATCGAACGCATAGATTTTGGTGAGCGGCAAAAGCAGATGAACGGCACGAAGTTGCGCTCGACCCTGCTGTCCGCAGCCACAAATCGTTGCGACAGATGACTCCTTTCGCGCGAGATATTTTGCTGCGACCGCCGACGCGGCGGCGGTGCGCTTAAGCGTGATGTCGATTGAATCGAGAATCGCGAGCGGGACGCCGTTTTCAGCATCGAACACGACAATCACGCCTTGAATAGTCGGTAAACCGAATTGCGCGTTGTTGCCCGGGAAGTTGGCGTTGAGTTTTGCAACAAGGTAGTTCGTGTCGCCCGGCAGCAAACCGGCTTTAACATGCAGTCCACCGCCTGTGGCCTTTACTCCAAGAATTCCAGGCGCCGGAATTTTTCCCTGACCTTGCAGACGAAAGACATTTTCTACCGCGTCGACGCAATCGCGCAGACTCAGCAGACTTTCGATATCGGTGCGACGCAGTAAACGGGTTCCTTTAAATTGCATTCCGTCCTTCCACTAACTTGGAGATTTCGGTGCACGGCGACACTTCGACCGGAGCCTCGTCGCGACGGAAAATTCTCGCTCCCGTTTGGCCTTTCAGTGTGACGGTACCGTCATTGCATAACAACCATGCTCCTTCGCGAATGCCCACGACCGGCGTATTGTTTTCTTCGAGGAACTGGAGAATTCGTTCTTCCTGGGTTTCTCCCATGTGGGTGGAATTCGGGTCGGGATCGAGATAGTGAGGACTGATCTGAAATGGCACCAGGCCGAGGGAATCGAACGAGCGCGGTTGAACGATTGGCATGTCCTTCGTCGTTTTGATGGTCGGTCCGGCGACATTCGAACCAGCGCTGCTGCCGATGTAAGGCGTTCCGCTGCTTACTTTCCGGCGGATAACTGCGATGAGGTCAAGGTCCTGAAGAGCCTTGAGCAGTCGGAAGGTGTTGCCTCCGCCGATAAAAATTGCGTCGGTTTCCTCGACAGCTTTCTGTGGAGCAGCTGTTTCGTGCGCAGATTCGATAGAGTAACCCATGGCACCAAACCGCTTCCTGACCATGGAGGCATAAGCGTTTCGATCATGGAGGGCGAAGGGAAAAAATAGTACGCGTCGCGCGCTACCGAGGAAGCTTTTGATCTCGTATTCGACATGATCGAGGTAGCCGCGGCCGTACACGGTCGAGTTGCTTATGAGCAACACTCTGTTATCCAGCTCCATATTGTTGTGGTAGCTATTCGACTCGATAACAGCGAATTTCTGCTTGTTGTGAACCCCGATGCGGAACAGCCACGAACAAGGTATCGCGTTCGGGAACGAAGAGCCCCGTGCGAGCGCCATTTGCTGTATCGACCCTGGTTAAGGCTTTATAGGTTTTTGGATCGGTCTCCTCGATAATCTCGATCTTGCCGGCGCCGCATATCGCATAAACGCGGCGGCGTTTGCTATCGTAGAAAACATCGTCGGAATCGCCGGAAATATCGATCTTAGCGACAACATCTGCCGAATCGGTGTTGAGCACGACAAGCCTGGAGGGAAGCCTGCAGCCGACAAACAATCGATGATTGGCTTCGTCGAGCGCCATAGGGAAATTTCCAAAGGCTAGATCTGTTTTCCATCTTGCAATGACTTCGCCCTTGTCGCGATCGATTACCTCCACGTGACGCGAATTGGGAACATTGACGAAAATCCGGTTACCGTTTTTCTCCAGCTGAAAAGCTTCGGGATGTGCACTCAGTTTGATCGAGCCGAGCTGTTTCCCGTCGGGCACATTAACAACGCCAATGCCTCCGCTGCCAAATCCGACATAAATCTTCTTCGTCGCCTCATCGTAACGGACATTGTCAGCGTCATCTTGAAAATTCAGTTCCCCGACAGCCTGGAATGATTTTCCATCGTAAATCTTGCAAATACCGCCTTTGTCATTTGCAACGAAGATGCGATCGAGTTCGGGGATGTAGGCAATTCCCTGTGGCGTGCCAAGACCCGTGATCGAGTGAATTCGTTGGCCCCTGTGCAAGTCGATCACTTCGACGGTGTTATTGCCGAGCGCACAAACAAACAATCTTTCGCCAGCGGGATCGAACGCGAAATGGTCGATGCGTCCTTCGACACCCGGTAATGGGATCGTTTGTTTTAATTTGAGCGGCACCCCGCTCTGTGCAGCGACCGTGACGATGCCGGTGCAACAAAGCGCAACGGCAAGGTACGTTGTCTTGCTCGAGAAAGACTCGCTCAATCTTGCAATGGTGAGCTGACTCCAAGCAGTCCACCGATCAGAAATCCGCCTTTGATAGCCTGTGCCAGGTCTTTAGCAGTGCCTCTGCCCCAATAATGGAAAAACATGATTCGCGGCTCTTCGTGCGTCATGTGTTGGTGGATGGCTACAATGTTGATCTTGTCCTTGAGCAGCGATTTCAGAACGGGTTGCAGTTGATCTTCTGTCACTGCGAAATCTCCATCAACGATTGCGTTGTCATCGCTGCCAGCGAACGCCGCCCACGTGTTGACGCCCATGTCATTGCCGACCGTGACGCCGTGCATTTTTGCAGGATGACCGAAGCTGAACTTTACCATTCCATCTTTTAATTCGCCTTGGGTTCCAAAAATCTCGTTAAGAGGCGCAGGCAGTAATCGAATTTTTTTCGGGCAATGAACTGCTGCCGAAGGAATCTTTTGGTTGCGGGTTGGCCGCGCGAATTTGTTTGATGGTGTCGTAGACTTTTTTTATAGCGCCCGCCAATTTGTCAGCCGCGCCTTCACCTTCGATATGCATGAAGTAAACTTTGGGCCGATCGAAGAAAAAATGGTTATGAAGCGCCGTTACGTTAAGTCCATTGTCGAGCGCAGCTGACATTGCGGCGGTGACTTCATCTTCAAAGAGAACTGTGTCGCCCATCACCATTGCGCCGTTCTGCGTGGCGGTGAACGCTGCCCAAGTGCCGAGACCCATGAACGGCGGCATGGTCCATCCATCGACAACGATCTTCACGTCGTTGCGCGGAAGGGTGACTCTATAAACGCTCTCTTTCTGGGTCATTTTTCCCTTGAGCCCGGTTAATTCGTCGATGCGTGCCGTGTCCAACTCGGCAGCGAATGCGCTCAAGGCAATTGCGACGAGAATTGTCGTGCTAAAAACAAGATTTTTTATCATGAGGTTCTCCTCGGTGATTGCGGTGTAATCCTTTCAGACAACGCAGGCCGAATGTAAGTTCAAATAATATTTGCAATACATCTTTCATTTGACCAGCATGAGTTGTGATCATGGCAACCTCATGGCTACTCCTGCTGTTCAGCCTCCCGACGAACCGTAATACCGAGCGGGTGGCGGTGTGGCGGCGGCTGAAAAAAATGGGCGCCGTGCAGATTAAGACATCGACATATCTGCTGCCGGATGACCCTGCGCAGTACGAGCAGTTCCAATGGCTGGCACAACAGATTCGCGATTATGGAGGCGATTCGACGCTCGTTCGTGCACAAGAAATCGAGGGCCTAACCAAGGAGAAGGTCATCGCCATGTTTAATGACGCCCGTGCAAAAGATTACGGCGAGCTACGAAAATCTCTTCAGGGTTTCATCACCCGGCGAAAGAAAATGGACGCGGAAGAATCAGCGCCGGAACTCAAGAGGCTCACGCGTCAGTTTCGGGAAATTCGCGCAATCGATTTTTTCGACAGCGCACGCGGGCACGATATAGCGATGCTCCTTCGGCGGGCGGAAGGACCGAAGCGGTCGCGGCAACTGGAAACATTGGACGTAAAACAGTATCAGGGGAAAACATGGCTGACGCGCCCACGTCCGGAGATCGATCGCGTGGGATCCGCGTGGCTGATCTCGAAGTTTATCGATCGCAAACCCAAATTTGTTTTTGCATCCAGTGCAGACGCTTTTCCAAACGCGATCCCATTCGACATGCTTGACGCGGAGTTCTCGCATCACGGGAATTGCTGCACGTTCGAGACGCTCATCAGGCGTTTTGCCATTTCCGACAAATCGCTCGCGAAGATCGGCGAGATGATCCACGACGCCGATTTGGACGACGCGAGATTCCAACGCGTCGAGGCCGTCGGAATTGATCGCGTCCTCAAAGGTTGGGCAAAACAGGAATTATCTGACCAGGAGATTTTGCGACGCGGCTTTGAATGCTTCGATGCACTCTACGCGTTTTTACAGCGGCGATGACGATAACGCATCGAGAGCAAGACGATTGTGCCGCGGATCATCAGATGCCGTCGTGGCGCGAAGTGTTTCTTTATTTTCTCTTTCTCGGTTTCGTCAATATCGGCGGTCCAGTGGCGCAGATCACCATGATGTTCAATCACATGGTAGAAAAGCGCCGTTGGCTAACGAAGGATCGCTTTCGTCAAGATCATGGCCTTCTGCCACATGCTTCCCGGCCCTGAGGCACTTGCAATTGGCGATCTATGTCGGTTATCTCAAACGGAAACTGTTGGGCGGCATTCTGGCTGGCCTGACTTTCATTCTGCCTGGCGCAATCGCGATGATTGTTCTAAGCCACCTCTACGTTAAATACGGTGCATTGCCGCAGGTGACGAACGCACTCTACGTTTTGAAACCCGCGGTGCTTGGCATCATCGCCGCCGGTATTATCAAACTTGGCCGCGCTGCTATTCGGAATCTTTTTCTGGCGATCTTACTCGTCGTCGCATTCGTAGGAATGCGTTTTGCCGGAATCAACTTTCTGCTGATTCTTTTAATAGCCGGCGTTTTGAACCTAATCGTTGATCAAGGCTGGCCGTTGCTGAAAAAAACTGTGCCGACGTTACCGGCAATGATCGGCGGAATTGGTCTCCTGGTTCCTTTTGGCGACTCGCGATTATTTCAAGTTGCGTGGCTGTTTCTCAAAACAGGACTACTGAGTTTTGGCGGCGCCTATGCGTCGCTTGTTTTCGTGCAGCGCGGCGCAGTTGCACAATATCATTGGCTTTCAGATGGCCAGTTGCTGGACGGCGTCGCCCTTAGCGTCGCAACGCCCGGCCCGTTCATGTTGTTTACCACGTTCGTCGGATATATCGCGAGTGGGGTTATTGGAGCAGTCCTGGCCACGTTCTTCGTTTTCCTGCCGTCGTTCATTTTTGTGATTGTCGGTGTGCATTATATCGAAAAAGTTCGCGAGAATCGGAAGATTCAGGCATTTCTTGCCGGGGTGAGTGCCGCAGTTGTTGGTGTCATAGCAGTCGTGTCTCTCGATCTGATTCCCGAAGCGCTCGTTGACTGGCCCGCTGTCGGTATCGCGATCGCTGCTTTTCTTCTGATCGCGTTTCTGAAGCGCGATATCGCCTTAGTAGCTCTTGGAGCAATGCTGTGTGGAATCATCTATTCGACCATTCGCACGTTGGCTTAAGCTTTAGCCGGGATCGGTGATCCCGGCACATTGGCTCGCGCCTTCAGCGCTTGATTATACGATGATAATCGGACTCCTAAGACGGATGCACCAGGCTGGACGTAACGCAGCGTCTTTGGCCTGAAGAAGGCGGCGAAGAGGATGGTAAATACAATCCGTCTTCGCCGCGCTTCACCCACTATCGCGTTGAGGACAACGCGATCCACCCATAATTAGTATTTCTCGCCTTTTTCTTTGTGCTCTTTGGTTTCGTTGTGTTTGCTTAACACTTTGCCGTTGGCATCCATTTCGACGCCAATCTGCTTGCCGTTCTTGTCGATCACGGCTTCAAAGTTCGCGCCCTCCTTCTCCCAGCGGACAATCGTTCCGCCTTTTGCTTCGGCCTGCGCAGCCTGCTGCACCGCGGCAGGGACGTCAGAACTGTTGATGGTTTGTTCTTCGTGTTTTTCTTCGTTCGCTTGTACGGTCACGCCGAATGCGAGGCCGGCGCTTATCGCTGCTACTGTGAATAGGTTTTTCGTTTTCATGTCTGTTAAGTTTTGACTGTCAGGTTTTAGGATTGTTCGAAACTGATTGCTCATTGGCGCGCAAAAGATTGCGGAAAAGGATCGAAACCTCGTGGATGAGCAGCAAACGTCAGGCAGAGCCCGACAAGCGAGCGCACTCCGCTTCGTATGCTCCGATCAACTTCAAGATCTTGGATTGAAATGCGTCCTGCGCGGCATAAACGGTGCCGATCGCCTCAGCGAACGCCTTTTGCTCGAGCTCCTCTTCAATGGTCAAACTGAGTTCAGCTAGCTTTTCGATATTCGCTCGTGAATGAAACTCCAGCTCTTTAAGTTTGGAGAGGACTACAAGCGATTTCGACGGCGAAAACGTCACGCAATGCTGCGCGGGCTGCGTGATACCCGCACATCCCGTGAATGCCACCTCCCGGCGGTGTGGAAGCTGAGCATAAGTAAACTCCATCAAGCGGAGTGCGGTAAGGCGTAGGACTGAAAATCGGTCGGGCAATCAACTGTGCTAGATTCGCTGCACCGCCGTTGATATCACCGCCGGTTAAATTACGGTTCGATTTCTCAAGCTCAACGGCATTCATCTTGTGACGAGCGAGAATACAATCGCGAAAACCGGGGGCGAATCGCTCGATTTGAGCTTCAATTCGATCCGACATATCAACGTTGCAATTGAATGGAACATGACAGTAAACCCAGAGCGTATGTTGTCCGGCTGGAGCTCGAGTTTCATCAAACAAACTCTGTTGCGCCACGAGTACAAATGGCCGCTCCGGAATTTTTCCTCGCGACACATTGCCTTCCGCCGCTGCAATTTCATCGATCGTGCCGCCGAGATGAATCGTGCCGGCGCGGCGGCACGCTTCCGCCTTCCACGGAATCGGCTCACTTAGGGCGTAATCGATTTTGAAAATTCCAGGCGCGTGCCGAAACGATTCCAGTCGCCGGCGATAGCGTGCCGGCATTTGCTGACCAGCGATGCGCAAGAATTCCCAGACAGAAATATCCAGAATAACGGCGCGCGATTTTGGCAGGTCGTTTAGATCATCGACCTCATGCTCAATTTCGATTTTCCCGCCGAGCTCACGAAGATACAGCAGCGAGCGCGTTTGTAATTTGCCGCGAACCGCCGCGTGGAATTGGCCAGCCGACGACATGCCCGGCAAGTCCGAGCACCAAACCAAACGCGGAGGAGACCGGCGCTTCCAAAGGAAGAAATGAATGCGCGGCGATTCCAGCGAAAAGCGCGCGGGCTGGTTCGTTTTTGAACAAGAACTTCGCCAGCAACGTTGTGGGGCAAAGTCCCAAAATTCCGAAGCGCGCTAGTATCACTGGATGTCGCGGCAAATGAAGCATCGGTTGCAGGAATTCGTGCGACAGATTTTCCCAATGGGGAACGAACGGCTTCATCAACCGCCGATAAGCGCGGGAGTCGCCGGCAAGTTGTTCGGCCGTGCGATCGATATCTTGGTGCAGGCACGCCGCGGACCCGTCATCAAGCGGATGTGCCAGTGGAATTTCAGGTTGAATCCATGTGAGACCGGATCGCTCGAGCGGAAGAGTCGTGAAAAATGGAGAACCTGCCGCGAGCGGATGGACTGCCGAGCAAACATCATGCAAAAAGCCTGGCAGCGTCAGTTCCGCCGAGCGCGCTCCCCCGCCAATTGTCGCGTTCGCTTCGCATACAAGAGTTGAACGTCCCGCGCGCGCGAGCGTGATCGCGGCCGCAAGACCATTCGGTCCCGAGCCGACTACGACCGCGTCGTATTCATGCGCCACAGTCATGCACTACCAGCCATTTCGTGCTAAGTCGCACCATCACCAGTGTGGCACCCCCGCGTAGTGAAACCTGGAGGAATGCTAGTTCTTTGGGCTCCGCTCCGAGACCAAGTAACACTTCGATAGATTGTGAGAAGGTATTCATATAGTTCTATCGCCAAGTAAAACTAAGACGCGCATATCAACTTCGAAGGACAAAAGGTAGGTCCAAGCCATGCGTGAAATTCGTTGTTATATCCAGAAACTTGAGATGGAGGTGATCTTCTCTGATCTCCAAACTGATATCCGCGCAGATCAACATACATTGCGGGATTTAATGCATGGACTGTACCTCAGATCAACGATGGAGGATTACACAGCTACGCGCCACCGCCATCTGGCGAACACGTTCGGTTACTTCAGGCATAATTCTTATAACCCGACTAGCCTTTTGCTTAAGCGCGCTGCCAATCCGGCGATACCTACAGTTTGAGGCTATCACCCAAGTGGCGACTTGGGCTTGGTCCCTTTGATCGTCCGGATTCTTCATCGCTGATGCGACGAGCCTGATCCGTGCTCTTGTTTTTCTTCAACGATCCCGATCAGGGTTAGTCAGGCCGTTTTGGCAGTGTCGGGCAGATTTTTGATACGATCGTGCGTGTTTTTGATCTCGGAATATTGACGCCAAACAATCTCATGCGATGGCGCTGATAGATTGTCATTCATCGCATTCTCATATTGTTCAACTGCCGGGTCTTCCCCGCGTTCACATTCCGCAAGGATCGCGTTGTCATCGCCACTCGTGATAGCAGATTTCAAGTTAATCCACGCCCGATGCAATGCTTCGGCAGCACTACCGCTCTCTTCGGGCTGCGATCTGCGGAGACTGTAAGCCTGACTCTGGAGCTCAGTAGCGAACCGCGATCGCTGACTCCAATTCAGAGCGGCGTCTGCCTTTAATCAGATTAATGATCAAAACCACGACAGCAATTACTAGTAGCAAATGGATCAGGCCGCCCTCGAAATGCCCGAGAAAACCCAGAAGCCACAGAACGATAAGGCCATCGATGAAAGCAACGTACGCAAGGCAGGCGCATGGGCGGCGGAAAAAGCCGGCCGCGTCCGACTGATGATCGCGGGCGATGAGCCGGGCGGCCCAGGATTGGTGCTCACGTTAGAAGGGTTAATCATGGGAGTTACCAGAAAGAAGCTTATGTGGCGTGGGTTAGCCGCGGTGAATTTGCCACAGCTCAGCGGTTACGACTTCAAAGAGCTTGAACGTCGGGCTGAACAACAAATTGAGCGAATCGAAATCGAACGGATTCGCGCAGCGCAACAGGCGTTTGCGGGCACGGTTGCGTCGCACTGATGTATTCATCATGGGGGCGCCTGGAACAAACAGTCGAAACGGGAAAGCACTCGAGGCGACCGTCGCAAATGAACCTGCGGAGGCGGCGGAGGAAGCCGGTCTACAATACGTTAGCGATGATCGTCCGGGTTACACGCGCAGAGCGAACAATGGCGACTTCGAATACCTAGACACTCAAGGCCAAAAAATCCGGGACGAGCAACGGGTTCTCAGGATCAAACGCCTGGCCATTCCGCCGGCGTGGACGGACGTCTGGATTTGTCCATCTTCCAACGGCCACATCCAGGCAACCGGTCGTGATGCGCGTCGGCGGAAGCAATACCGTTACCACGATCGTTGGCGCGAACTGCGTGATGAAAACAAATTCGGTCGGCTCGCGGATTTTGCCAGAGCGCTACCAAAGATTCGGCGGCGAGTCGCTCGAGACATGAGATTGTCACGGTCTGCCGCGGGAGAAAGTGCTCGCCACGGTTGTCCGATTACTGGAACGAACTTTCATTCGCATCGGGAATGAAGAGTACGCGCGCGAGAACAAATCATTTGGCTTAACCACGATGAAAAATCGCCATGTGACGGTGAAGGGCGCACGATTACGCTTTCGGTTCCGTGGAAAGAGCGGACGTCACCATGAAGTGGACGTGATCGACCAGCGAATAGCGAAAATTGTTTCAAGGTGCCAGGACTTGCCAGGTCAGGATTTATTCCAATATCTCGGCGATGACGATGCCGTGCGAGACGTAACATCGCAGGACGTGAACGATTATTTGCGCGACATCACGAACGAAAATTTCACTGCGAAAGATTTTCGAACCTGGGCCGGAACGGTCCTGGCGGCGATTGCACTAAACGCGCAAGGCAAGTCCGAGACGAAGAAAGAGGCTAAGACGAACGTCAAAACAGCCCTTTGCGCCGTTGCGCAACTTCTTGGTAACACACCAGCCATTTGCCGGAAATGTTACGTGCACCCGGCCATTGTGGAAGCTTACATGCGCGGAGAGCAAATCGCTGGACTTGGCGAAACAATCAAAACCCCTAAGGCTATCGATCTGCGCGGGGTCGAGGGAGCAGTTCTGAAGTTTCTCCGCGCGCAACAGTCCGGCGCGTGAAACAATTCATTCTATTCTTCTCGATTAATGGCTTTAAGGTGATAGCGACGCCAAATGGAGCTTAACACGAGTTAAGGTCTCTTTTGCTAGGTCCGGTTCGAAGAGCGGCCAGAGGTCGACTAACCCAGCTCTTTCGAGCGGGGACACCGCTTAAGCCAGTCTTTTCTGCGCCATGGACGTGCTTCGGGACGCCGCGTTACAACAATGCTAGCGATTTGCCTTCGCGATGCTCCACTTGATCCATCGTGCATTCGCGAGGCTTTTTGTCCAGGCGCCAGCGAACAAACCTTGTGCCGTGTCGAAACCGGCCGCCCGTAAAGTGGTCATAGGCAACCTCCACGACCACTTTGGGGACGACTGGTTCCCATTCGCCCGTACGCTCCGTGCTCCAACGGCTAGGTCCTCCGGGGGCGCTGCCGGTGAATCCAGGTGGTTTTCTGAGCGCTTCAAATTTCCTGGTTAAGGCGTGGCGTTCGGATGCTTTGAAAGCAGACGTGAATCCGATGTGATGGAGCAATCCATCTTCACTATAAAGTCCCAGCAGAAGAGAACCGACCATGCGCGTGGCATGTGCGTAACGAAATCCACCAACGACGCAATCGGCTGTGCGGATTTGCTTTACCTTAACCATGGCTGTGCGTTCGCCAGAGGCATAGGCAGCGTCCCGCTGTTTCGCGATAATCCCGTCAAGATCGCCTCCGGCTCTTTTAAACCACTGACTGGCCGTTCGGCGATTAGTCGTCGCAGGAGACGTGCTCAAATTTTTGACCGATTTGAAATTTACGCGCGCGAACTTTTCGAGGAAGTCTCGCCGCTGGCGCAGAGGCTTGTTTAGGTCCACCCGTCCATTTTCCGCTAGCAGATCGAAGGCGATGTACTTTGCTGGGTGGGCGGTCGCCAGTTTCTGAACGCGACTCGCAGCAGGATGCAAGCGCAGTTGTAATTCGTTAAAAGAAAGCGCGCCACGGACGGCAACGACCAGTTCCCCATCAAGGACGAACTGTTTCGCTGGTAACTCTGTCAGAGAGCTTACGACCTCGGGAAAATAACGTGCGAGCGGCTGACCGGCCTTTGATTGCAAATAAATCTTCTCGCCATCACGAAATGCAATACAACGAAACCCGTCCCACTTCGGCTCATATTGCCAATCGTCTCCATGCGGAATTCTCTCGGCTGAACGCGCTTCCATCGGCGCCAATGGTGGATTCAACAGCATTCTGTGAAGTTGTTCGCAGCGAAATGAGTGGCGGATGCGTCGATCCGAAGCGTAATCGAATAGCAGCGTTTCTTTGCCACAACCAGACACACCCCGACGAGCGAACTTTCTTGGAGGATTCCTCATGGCAAAACAGGGCAACCCGGCGGCATCAAACTTATCCTTTTTTGCCACCGCATTCAGTCTGTTAAAGCAAACCTTTCAAGAATGGCTGCAGGATAAAGCGCCGCAACTAGCCGCGGCGCTTGCCTATTATGTTGTTTTCTCGCTCGCACCGCTGGTCCTGGTACTGCTCGCAATTGTCGGCGTGGTTTTCCGCGACGATCCGGCGGGCGCTTGGAGCAAACTCACGTTACAGATGAGCTACTTTCTCGATCAAAGTGCGGTGCAGACTGTACAAAAGATTGCCGAAACGGCGTCGCAACCGGGGAAAAGCACAATCGCCACAATCATCGGGATCGCGCTGGCACTCTTCGGCGCAAGCGGCGTCTTCGGTCAGCTCCAGGATGCCTTGAACACCATCTGGGGCGTAAAAGCCACGCCCGGTCGCGGTCTTTGGGGATTTCTACGGAGCCGCTTTCTTTCATTTGCAATGGTTGGCGGCATCTGTTTTCTGCTGCTTGTATCGCTGACGATCGAAGCCCTGCTTAAAAGCTTTAGCCATTACGTGCAATCTGCTTTGCCGGGCGGACTTGTTGTGGCGTTGGCGGTTTACCTCGTTTTTGACTTCGCAGTGGTCGTCCTACTCTTCGCCATGATCTTTAAGTTCCTGCCCGATGTCAGAATTCAATGGCGAGATGTTTGGACCGGGGCGGTCATGACTGCAGTTCTGTTTGGCCTCGGCAAATGGCTATTGGGATTCTACCTGGGCAGCGGCGCTGCCGCTTCCGCTTACGGGGCAGCCAGTTCACTCGTTACGTTATTGTTGTGGGTTTACTATTCGTCGCAAATTCTCCTTTTTGGGGCTGAGTTCACCCAAGTGTATGCGGCGCGCGCCGGTCGAGAACTCAAACCGAGCCCATACGCCATTCGCATCGAAACAAAGGAAATCGAGCACGCTTAGAGGAAGACGAATCTTTCGCTGCAATCTCTGAAAACCAAAGCCACGCGGATTTTCGATTTAGAGGACAGTGATGATTTTTGATTCATGCAGATCTCAGGGTCCTGGTGGTGCGAGCGCAACTTTTCGGAACAAAAACGTATTTCGCTACTGCACCGGGTAGCGAAGCATGTATCGCGCAAGGGAAGAAGGAGGAATATGCACATCGCCCAGGTAGCGCCACTATACGAGAGCGTGCCTCCAAAACAGTATGGAGGGACGGAACGAATCGTTTCTTATCTCACTGAAGAGTTGATCCGCCAGGGACACGATGTGACCCTTTTCGCGAGTGGGGATTCGGAGACCGCCGCTCGGCTTATCCCCGTGTGCCACCGTTCACTTCGACTGGATGAACGCAGCGTGGATCAACTTGCACACCATGTCCTGCTGTTGGAGCAGGTATCTCAGCGCGCGCACGAATTCGATGTGATCCATTTCCACATCGATTATCTGCATTTTCCAGTCTCTCGACTCTTGCGGATTCCGCACGTCACAACCCTGCACGGCCGGCTCGATATCCCGGACCTTGCTCCGCTTTACGACCATTTTCGAGATATGCCGGTCGTGTCGATTTCGAACTCCCAACGTGACCCTTTGCCATGGGCGAACTGGCAGGCGACGGTTTACCATGGGCTTCCGGAAGACCTCCTTCGGTTTAGGTCGGAAACAGGAAGATATCTCGCCTTTCTAGGACGAATCTGTCCCGAAAAACGGGTCGACCGCGCGATCGAAATCGCTAAGCAGACGGGGATACCATTGAAGATTGCCGCCAAGATTGATCCGGTAGACAAGCGCTATTTCAAACGGGTGGTCCAACCGCTGCTGCGTGACTGCTCGATGGCGGAATGGGTCGGTGAGATCAGTGACCGACAGAAAGACGAATTCCTTGGCAATGCGTACGCGTTGCTATTTCCTATTGATTGGCCGGAGCCGTTCGGACTCGTCATGATCGAAGCCATGGCCTGCGGGACTCCAGTGATCGCCTACGAGGGTGGCTCGGTTGCCGAAGTGATAGAAGAAGGACGAACGGGCTTCATCGTAACAGAACTGGAAGACGCGATAGACGCGGTTCGACGGGTTCCCGATCTCAGTCGCGCACATTGCCGTGAAGTTTTCGAGAAGCGCTTCACGGTATCCCGGATGACACGCGACTATGTCAAGGTATACACGCGCATCATAGACGGTCGCATGAGACGGCTGAACGATGGCAGCGAATTGTCACGGTGCCCTGTCACCGGCACGCAGACGATACGACCAGATATCCGCAGCAAAGGGGGAAAACGCAACCCTAAGCGATTGAAAAATTTCCAAGTGGGTTCCGCAAAATTCTGAAACCAAAGACACGCGCTTGCATATTTCGTGTCGTTTCTCTCTTGAGGGGGCGCAAGATCAACCCGGTGGCGGCCAATAGAATCGGACGATAAGGAACTTAATCGTCATACATTAGCGAGCGAAAGCGGGAGGCAACTCTTCGCCGTCTGTTATGCTCCCGCATGGTTTAGAAAGGATTTGGCACTGGTCGTAGCACTTCTTGTATAACTTGGAAGGCGACTGGTGCGTTCTTTCTAAGCAAAGTTACCACCCCTACCGTTGCTCAGGATTTTCATGACTAGGTTCCTCAGGTCGCAATCCTAGGTAGGCATTAACGGTCTAGTCTTAGCAACGCGACCCGCGTTGTGTTAAAACACACGCGGGATAAGTGACTGATACGATTCATGGCTGAAGGAGGTGAAACAATGTTAGGTTGGGCTGTAACTTTTTTAATAATTGCACTCGTAGCAGCCGTATTTGGATTCGGCGGCATCGCTGCGGCGTCGGCGGGAATCGCGAAAGTTTTGTTCTTTCTGTTCCTGGTGATGTGCGTGATCTTTTTCATTTTCGGCTGGAGAGGCAGAGGAGTCCCTCTGATTAGCAATCGCGTCGATAGGGCGACGGAAATCGGATTTCCATCGGCCGAAATTGTCATTTATATAAACCACTGGCACGCCTGCTTTTTGCGCCCGCCGTTTCAAGCGTAAGAGATTTCTCGCCATCGGCCGCGCATATTTCAGTAACTCGTCGGCTTCCGGAAAATCGAAATCGTTAATGACGTCAATTAAAAGCAGCGCGAACTTATGCTTGTCGGGTGCGCTGCCATGCACGTCGATGTTCTTTTGCGGCATCTTCCAAGCTCCTAAGGCGAAAAGTCGCCAGTGCGCCAGAAACAAATAATAGCCAGCCCACGTTGTTGACGCGCTCTCTCAGCGCAATTCGGAAGGTTCGGTGTGACGCGAAGGACTTCCATCGTTTTCAGCTCGTTTACGCATGCTCTTGAATTGTTCTTCGAGCTTCTTCAGCTCCTCATCGGATAAATCTTCCAGATCAACAAGTTCGTTCCGTGCGCCTTTAAGAGCGCGGATCAGCTCGTCCAACTTGAGATGCACCGCTTTAGCATCGCGGTTTTGCGTGTTCTGAATCAGAAACACCATAAGGAAGGTGACGATCGTCGTCGCAGTATTGATCACCAATTGCCAGGTATCGGAAAAATGAAACATTGGCCCGGTTAGAACCCAGACAAGGATGACAAGCACGGCCCCGGCAAAAGCCCAGGCGCTTCCGAGAGCGATCGAGGAATGACGGGCAAAGACCCGAAATGCGTCGCTCACCACGCAAAAGAAATCCCGCTCCTTTTCCTGTTTCTTTAGCTTTTCGGTTTGGGTTTTCATTACCATCGCCTTAACTTCGCACGCAACTCGACAAGTGGTTGCAAACAGTCACCAAGGTCCCAGGGTAGCCAAGGGAGCCGCTAAGCCGCAGAGACGCGCCGGGCTGATCAAGGCTTCGAGGGGAAGATCGTCAGGTGTGCGATAGGATTTTGTCTGATTACACAATCATCCGCCATCCCGATTGTGTGTTTTCAGCAATCAAAGCAGACTCTTGCGCACACTAATCAGTAAACTCAGTAACTAAAATAAAGAAAGACACCATGGAAACACAACGCAATCCGAATGAACCTATCAAACCTACGGCTACCGGACAAGAAGGCGGCCAACAGGGCGGTGGCAGCCAAGAGCGCGATCGCAACAAAGAGCGTGATCGTGACAAACAAGGCGGTGGCAGCCAGGAGCGCGAGCGCGAAAAACAGGGCGGTGGTAGCCAACAGGGAGGTGGCAGCCAAGAGCGCGCGGCCAAGAAGGCGGCGGACGATAAGCTTCGCAGGGGGACAGCCAAGGCGCTTGGTGATTGTGCCTTGGATTAATGAGCGGCGGGAGGCAACTCCCGCCGTTTTCCTGCCGGTAATGCCGCCGTCTATGCCATCGACGCCGCTCAGTTTGCATAAATGCTGGCCACCGCAAACCCAATCTGATATCAGTCACAGCATGAACAGAAGCATCTTCTACATAATCGGAGTAATTGTTGTTATCGTAATCGTCCTCAAATTGCTCGGCCTGTTTTAGGAAGTTGGCCTTGCGGCAACTGCCACGACCGAAGAACGGTCGTCGCTGATGCGCGTGGCGACGCTCAGCGCTTCATTGTCAGTGCCGAAAAGCTGACAGTGTTTCTCGAACTTGAAGTCAGTTGTCGATTGCCAATGAGTGTCACAGGGCATTTTTAACTTTGTTAAGGCTAACTCGCCCTTCTCATCCGAAGTATCTTTGTAGCGAACGAAGATATTGAGGAGCCCGCCATTTATGCCCGACCATCCAAACCCAGAAAAGAAAAAAAGTCCCCAATCATCTGATGATATCCAGGTTCCGCCCATTCCGAAGCAAACAGCTGGCGCCGTAACTGGTGCAGCAATCGGCAGCATAGCCGGCCCGGCTGGTGCAGTCGTTGGCGGAGTGATCGGTGCTGTCGTGGGAAAAGCCGCGGCCGACGGGCGGCCAGTTCGGAAGGCTGTTAGACGCGCCACCGCAGTCTCGAAGGGCGCACTCAAACGACACCCGGTAAAAAAGTCCCTGACTAAGTCGCGAAAAGGCGGCGGGCGGCGGTTACGCGCCAAGGGTGCGAAAAAGACGAGATCTCGGAAATCGTCCGCAGCAAAGTCGCATGCGCGGAGGTCTCGGCAAAGATCGACATCGTCGCGTGCGCGGCAAAAACGCCGTAGCGGTCGCACGAAAAGACGTTAGAACGCTCGTCCTATTTGTTAGCTTCCGCGTTGCTGCCAAGACGATCTGCGAGGGAGCCCAATTTGCGCGCTGGCTTCGATACAGATGCAGTGAAACTTCCTTTTTGTCTCGACTCACCACTATGGCCGAAGCTGCTCTGCACGGCCGCCGCGAGCAGTGTGGCTACTTTGTTTGTAGCGCGGAATTTTTTCCCGACGGAGAAGAAAGGCCGCCATCCCATCAGGGCCAATTACGGTGTGGGCGACGAGGTCTTCCTTCGTACGATGGGTCATTTACTCGGACCCCCCTTTGTGAAAAGGAACAAACGATAACGGCGCGCGTCCGCGCGATAATCAAGACCTCGAGTCTCGTTGTGTTGTTTAACACAACCGCAGCAGCGTTTGCTCGCAGAAACATCGCGCGTCCTAAGGTTAACGTCACGTAACATAGGATTTTGTCTGACTAGCCAACCATCCACCAGCCCGATTGCGTGTATTCATCAATCGAAGGAAGTTCCGGCGCACAATGAAAAGTTATCAATAACGTCAAGAAAGGATATCTGAGATGCGTTTATCAAATAAAATCAAAGAAGCAGGTGCGACTGGGTACATTTTACTTTGGCTTCTCGGAATTCCGATTCCGATTTTGCTCCTGATCTTTCTGCTGCGGGGTTGCACATAAGGATCTTGGGGGCGAGGTCGCTTCTGCGAAGACAAGGGTAACACCAACAATATTAAATCCACACATATGAAACTAGAAACACTTAAAGACCTATACATTCAAGAACTGAAAGACCTCTACAGCGCGGAGAAGCAGATTATCAAAGCGCTACCGAAAATGGTTAAAGCCGCTACTAACAAACAGCTTGCGGCGGGGTTCGAAGAACATTTCGAGCAGACGAAGGAACACGTGGCGCGTCTCGAAAAGATTTTAACGAGCCACGACGAGTCAACCCGCGGCCCGAAATGTCAGGGCATGGAGGGTGTGCTTAAAGAGGGAGACGAGATGATCAAAGAAGATGCTGAAGAGGAAGTGCGCGATGCCGGGCTAATTGCTGCGGCGCAACGCGTTGAGCACTATGAGATGGCGGGTTACGGCTGCGCTCGGACATACGCCGAGTTACTGGGGGATCCGGATGGCGCGCAGTTACTCCAGACTACCTTGACCGAAGAATCAGATACAGACACAAAGCTAACCAACCTGGCCAAATCTGTGATCAACATCAGGGCTAAATAAATAAAACCGGTGGGCGTGCTGGTTGCGATCAGTAATACCCGCCCCACAACCTCAAACGAAAGGAACCATGAAACGAACTTTACTAGCATTAACTTGTCTCAGCGCATTTAGCCTAGCGGTAGTCGCTGACGACAATGAAAAGACGAAACCCGATAACACGGCAACAAACGAGCGCGATCGCTCGGGTGAAACCAAGACATCTGGCGACCAGTCAAACAGTTCTGCGGATTTAAAAATCACGCAGGCTATCCGGCAGGCCCTAATGAAAGACAGCGAGCTTTCAACGACTGCGAAGAACATCAAAATCATTACCGCCAACGGGCAAGTCACACTCCGCGGACCCGTTAAGACTGCACAAGAAAAAGCAAAAGTCGATCAGATTGCAAGATCAGCGGCTGGCGGCGCCCAGATCGACGATCAACTCGACGTTAAAGGATCGAAGTAACAAACAACCTCAACAAACGAAAGAAAATCATTATGTCTAAATCAGTATTCGGTATTGCAACTACACACGGCCAGGCTGAGCGAATTGTCCAGCAGCTCCAAGGTCAAGGTTTCGCAACCTCGGAAATTTCAGTGCTCATGCCTGATACAGGCGGCACGCGTGACGTTGGTCACGTTAAAGCGACAAAGGCGCCGGAGGGCGCAACGACCGGTGCAGCTACCGGTGGCGCCACCGGCGGTGTGATTGGATTGCTGGCAGGAATTGGCGCCTTGGCAATTCCCGGCGTCGGTCCGTTTATCGCCGCGGGTCCAATTATGGCGGCGCTTAGTGGCGCGGCCGTCGGAGCAGCGACCGGTGGTGTCGTCGGCGGTTTGATCGGTCTCGGCATTCCGGAGATCGAGGCAAAGCGGTATGACGAGAAGTTGAAAAAAGGGAATTACCTGATCGCCGTGCACACGGATGAAAGCGAAGACGTGGATCGGGCGAAGCACATTTTCAAAACTGCCGGCGCTGAAGATATCAGCACCGTCAGCGAAGCGTCGGCACCGAAAGCCTAAACAAATCACGAAGAAGGGAAATCTATGGCTCACGAAAACCAAATGGATTATGGCCCTGCAGTTCCACCGCAGGCGGCAGAAAAAGCAGAACGCGGCGTGACGCACGTCCGCAAGGCGGCGGAAGATCTCCGCTCAGCCGCAGGCGCAATGGCCGATGAATATCGGGAGCGCGGGAAAGAAGTATTGGATGACGCACTCCATCGCGTGCGCAATTTTCAGGACGACAGCAAGCAATACGTCCGCCAAAACCCGACGAAGGCAGTCTTTACCGCGCTCGGTGTCGGTTTCGTGCTCGGTTTAATTTTCCGTCGTTAAAGGAAGCAGTCGACGCGCAGGCCGCCGGATGTGCGGTTCCGCAGTTGCTTGATCGACACGGTATAAGCTGCTTCCGGCTTGCGTGCGGCCGAACCACAATATTATGGCAATGGAAACGAAGGAAAAACTTAAGCAACGGGAAGAATCGCGAGATTTCTTTTGCGTAGTGAGCGATGCTTTTCGGATTTTTGCAAGGCGGTCGTCGATGGTGCTCGGTAGCGCTTGGGCTTTTGCCGGCGCTATTCTCATCATCGTCATTTGGGGACTAACCGGGCCCGACGTTTCATTATTCGGATACCTGGCAGCTCATTATTAATACCGGAACGACAATTGTTACTTTCCTGATGGTCTTTCTCATTCAGAATACGCAGAACCGCGATGCCAAAGCGGCTCATTTGAAACTCGACGAAGTAATTCGAGCGCTGAAAGGCGCTCGAAATGAACTTATCGATCTTGAAAAACTTGCCCACGAAGACTCACCAGCCTTGAGAAACAGTTCGAGCGTGTTCGCAAAAAAGCAGAGCGGAACGGAAACATCCTGGCCGCATGAAGCCGAACGAACCGCGCTGAACGCGCGTCCAAGGATAAGGGCATTTAGGCGCGCCACCGAAACTTTGCCGCCTACGCATACGTTATTTGTGCCTAACGCCATCCGTTTATCAGAATTGAAAGTTGGGGCTATCATCAATACCTCCAGCGGGAGCTACGATTCGGAATCCGAGCAGAAGATGCTCAGTATTCTCAAGCGTGCAGGCGTTGTTGAGCCCAAAGTGTGGTGTGGCGAGGCAAAAGAAATGGAGCGGTTTTTTGCGGAGGCAGCCGGGCAGAAGCTGGAAGTGCTTATCGTGCTTGGTGGCGACGGCACCATCCGGACAGCTGCAGAAGCATGCGCCGAAAAGGGATCCTATCTTATTCCGCTTCCCGGGGGACGATGAATATGCTTCCTCGAGCGTTGTATGGAAACGTGTCGTGGGAAGAGGCGCTCAAAAAAACGCTCACTGCTCCCTCAACAAAAGTGCTTTCCGGAGGTCGGGTTGCGAACAAACGGTTTTTTATTGCCGCCATTGTTGGAGCGCCTGCGCTTTGGACACAACCCCGCGAATCTATGCGGGAAGGAAATATAGCTGATGCTATCAAAAAGGGGAGCGTCGCCTTTCGAAGGATGTTTGAAGCTAAGGTGCAGTATCTTTTCTCAGGCGGAGCAAAAGGTGAAACTGAAGCCTTGGCGCTTACCTGCCCGTTGATATCGGAAGAAATGTCCGATTCGGAGCAAGCGCTTGAGGCCGCGATCATCGATGTGGAAAGCGCAACTGAGGTGATAGGCCTTGCCACTACCGCTGCGTTTGGTAAATGGCGCGATGACAAAAATATACTTCTCACCAAAACAAAGCGCGTAAATGTGCAATCAAGTAAAGACATTCCTGCGACTCTCGATGGAGAAACAGTAAATTTAGGCAGGAGCGCGGAGATCGATTTTGTCTCGAGAGCACTCAAGGTTCTGTGCCTGCGAAGTAGGTGCACCGGCACACTTTCGGAGCGAACGCTCTTTCAAAATTGCAGTCTCAGAACTAAATTGCGCGTGACAATAACAGTCGTCGCCTTTTTGGCATCAATATTGTGAAGCGCAAATCAATCCAGAAATCCGCCGCAACTGTCTCAACCGTACCTCACCGACGAACGCTGCCCCAGCGGAGTCGAGGGACTGGACGATATCCTCGCGGGTGGGTTGCCGCGCGACTGCTTTTATTTAGTTCAAGGGGACCCAGGCTCCGGCAAGACGACGCTGGCGCTTCAGTTTCTTCTCGAGGGAGTACGGCGAGGCGAGAAGGTCTTTTACATCACGCTTTCAGAGACCAAACAGGAGTTGCTCAAAGTGGCGCGATCACACGGCTGGTCCCTCGATAAAATCCCGGTCTTAGATTTGTCCGCCGTCGAAAACCTGCTGCGGCCCGAAGCGCAAACCACCGTGTTTCATCCATCCGAAGTTGAGTTGGCCAAAGTCAGCCAGCTATTGCTCAATGAAGTTCGCAAGGCGCAGCCATCACGGGTCGCCTTCGATTCGCTTTCCGAATTCCGATTGATGGCCGAAACCGCTTTACGCTACCGGCGCCAGCTTCTTACGCTCAAACAGCAGTTCGCAAAATTCAAAAGCACCGTTCTTTTGCTTGACGATAAGATGAACAAGAGAGGGGTGATCGACCCGCACGTGCTCAGCCTCACGCACGGCGTCGTAGACATGGAACAACTCTCGCCTGACTACGGCACATCACGCCGCCGGCTCCGCGTTTCGAAATTGCGGGCCGTAAAATTCCGGGAGGGCTATCATGACTACATCATCGCCACCGGCGGTTTGCGCATCTTTCCACGCATGATCGCCGCCGAGCATCGCGCCGATTTCCGGAACGAGCCTGTTTCCAGCGGCATCAAGGAGTTGGATAGCTTGTGCGGTGGTGGGCTGGATCGAGGGACGACCACCCTAATACTCGGCCCGGTGGGCACTGGCAAATCTACTCTGGCTTTGCAATACGCTGTCCGAATGGCCGATCAAGGTGACCGCTGTATGATATTCACGTTTGACGAAACGCGCAGCGTGATGCTGAGTCGAGCCAAAGCGCTGGGGTTCAAGTTGGAAAAAGCAATCGAAAGCGGCGCAATTTCGGTCCAGCAAGTTGATCCCGCCGAACTTTCTCCCGGTGAATTCGCCGTTCGTATTTTGGATGGTGTAAAGGCAGGTTGCAAACTTGTCGCGATTGACAGTCTCAACGGTTATCTCAACGCCATGCCGGGGGAGAAGTATCTCAACAACCAACTGCACGAACTCTGCTCTTACCTCAACCAACAGGGGATCGTAACGATCCTCATTTTAGCTCAGCACGGATTGGCTACTGCTGCCGAAGCGCCTGTCGACCTTAGTTATCTTTCGGACACCGTGGTAAGCCTGCGATATTTCGAAGCGTATGGAGAAGTGAAACAAGCAATAACGGTGGTTAAGAAGCGCAGTGGCGCGCATGAGAAAACCATCCGCGAATTCAAATTGATGTCGGGCAAAGGCATCGTTATCGGCGAGCCTCTAACACAGTTTCAAGGCGTGCTCACCGGCGTGCCCATCTTCCGTGGCAGTGAAAAGCAAATATTGAAGGGTCGCTGAAGACAAGGATACCATCGCGGAGCAATTTCAGTCCCGTGCGCCAATGGACAGGTTGATGAATGATATCACTCACGACAAACGCGCACGCATTTCGCGAATGCATAAAAACGAGCGCGTGATTATCATTGCGCCTGTCGGACAGGATGCCGCCGCCATGGCGACTTTGCTCGACAGCCAAGGTTTTGAAACACAAATTTGCAATGGGTCGGCTGAATATTCCCGACAAATGATGGATAGCGCCGGCGCGCTACTGCTTACCGAGGAAGCGCTGGAATCAGCGCAAGGTTCGCTTCTTTTGGACCTCCTTAAAGGGCAGCCGCCCTGGTCCGAATTACCGCTCATCATTCTCACAAGCGGCGGCGAATCGCGCCGGGCAGGATTACTCGATTTAGCGGCTGCGGCTGCCGGATCTGTGACTTTGCTGGAGCGGCCTGTCAGCACCCTGACGTTGATGCGCTCGGTGCAAGTTGCATTGCGTTCTCGCCGGCGGCAATATCAGGTCCGAGATCTCGTCAGCCAGCTCGCGAACTTAAACCAAACGCTCGAACAGCGGGTCGCCGAGCGCACTGCCAAAGCGGTCGAACAAGCAAAGAAACTCCGCCTTCTCTCGGCCCAATTGTCGCTTGCAGAGGAAGCGGAGCGTCGGCGCATAGCGGAGATGCTGCATGAAGATCTACAGCAATTACTGGTCGCGGCGCGGATGCAACTTGCCGCGCTGTGCAAAACGCGAGACGCCGGCGAACGAGAACCGATCGCCCGCGAAATTGCCGACGTACTCGAGCGTTCGTTTAAGTTAACGCGCTCTCTCAGTGTGGAACTCGCGCCGCCAGTTTTGTACGAGCACGGTCTAGCCGCAGCACTTGAGTGGCTCGCGGCTGAAACAGGTAAGAATTACAATGTTAAAGTCACTGTCGAAGCTCACTCTTCAGCAAACCCGGAAGCCGCCGATGTGCGTATTTTCCTGTTCAGAGCTGTGCGCGAATTATTGCTAAATTCGGTGAAGCACGCCGCCGGCAGCGCCCTGCACATCACGATGGAGCATCTGCGGCCAGACAAGGTCCGCATCATCGTGGCCGATGGCGGTCCGGGGTTCGATCCTACCTCGCTTGACGCGCAATTAACTAGCTCCCAAAAATTCGGCCTTTTCAACATTCGCGAACGTGTAAGTAGCTTCGGAGGCGAGTTTCATATCAACAGCAGCCCCAAGCGCGGTACCCAAATAACGCTCTCGCTTCGTCGCGGCTCCGCGACACAGGTTAGGTCGCGAGCCGCTCGCAACTCCACTTAGTCAACGGCCTCGTGGCCCGACTTAATGCGATCCGGAGGCGTGGGTTGGCCGGGCTTGTGATCGCGCAGTGCGTTACTCGCAGCATCCGCATCGAGGAGCGCGCTATTGATCGCGAAGGCCGCCTGCATACCTTCGGCCGCAGCCGCAATGACGAGCTGCACGCCGCGGCTGGCATTCCCTTCAGCACCAGTTTGTCCTTCTCCTCCTCGAGCCACAGATCATTTGCGCGGGTGGCCCGGCGATTATGCAAATCGAGCAGAAGTGCGTCGAGCACGTCTCGCCTTAGCAGGACCACTCTTTGCAATGACTCCTCGGTTACCGATTGTGCGGAGTCGAAGCTGCTGACGTTGATTTGAGCGTGGCGCCAGTCAATGCCCTTAACGGCGTGCCACGGTAACATCATCTGTTGACCCTCGGAATTCCGATAGAGAAAGTGCGTGACGGCGGGGTAGTCACTTTTTAGCAAAGCGACGGCGATATCCGCTAAGGCATGCCGCCCTCCACCATCATCGAGAAGACGGAAATACCAAAGCTTGGAAAGCATAGCCATATCAAAGCGATGGGAATTTGTCGACTGCACATACCAGTAGCACGTCGGGACTTTCCGGCAACGCTGGCCGCTCCGCTCCCATACTACGCAACCCTGGTTGTATTGTTTAGCAGAACTGTAGCAGTGTTTTTCTTCTCACAGGAACCTTACTCCTAGGAGAATTGTCACGCGGTATAGGATTTTGTCTGACTAGATAACCATCCGCCAGCCCGATTGCGTGTTTCAACAATCAAAGCAGGTTCTTGCGCACACGAAGACTCCGATTTTGCTCCTGATCTTTCTGCTGCGCGGTTGCACATAAAGGTTTTGGGAGCCAGGTCGTTTCAAAGCAAAGGACAAATATGAAACAAACGAAATTAGTGAAATTATTGGCCGCGGGCGCGGCCGGCGCGGTCGCATTGGTTACAGCTTTCGCGCAGGAAACCTCAACTACAACCACAACCACGGCGGGCACAACGGGCGAGAGCACCACGAGCACGAGTACGCTTAGCGGCTCGGGCACGATTACAACTTACACGCCCGGCTCGGACTACATCACGTTCCGTACCGAATCGAGCACTACTCCAGTAAAGTATTACTACACGAAGAAGACCGTGCTCGTTGATCCGGAGGGCCGCACGGTGGAGTGGACCGCGCTCAAGCCAGATATGCCGGTGACATACACCTACACGAAAGACGGCGACCGCATGGTCGTGACCAAGGTGACGCTCGCGAAGCCGCTGTCGTACTACGAGAAGAAAGAAACGGAAACTACGACAACAACGACGAAGCCGTAATCATAGCCACCGTTCTGAGGGACGGAGCATGGCGCAGAGTGCCGTCGCTACATTCTTATTACAAAGCGCCCGCCACAGCGGGCGTTTTGTAATTCCGTAGACAGGGCCGAATCGGTCGGAAACCAGGGGATGTGCTGACTGCAACGCATAACGAACTGGAGAGCAGGACCAAAACAGGCCTGGCGCACGCAACGGCTAAGGCATCCGAGCACGCTGCGAAACTCCCAGGCGAGAGTCTATCGGGTGGCGAGGTTGCCCTCTTTGCTGTCGAGCTCGTCGTTCTTAAAGGTGAAAAGTGCGAATTTAGAACCGTCTTCGTAGCGATAGGTCGTTTTTTTGAAGATCAGCATATCCTTTGTCTCGATAGTGGTGGGCGGGCCCATGATCCGCTCGACCTGCGCCTTCGTCATGCCATTTGTGACTTGGTCATAGTTGGACAGTGTCACCTTTGAGCCGGTGAGCGTGTTTCGATTGCAGCCCGGCGTCAACGCGAGCAGCGAACCGCAGAGCACCGTGAGTAACATGATCTTTTTCATAAGACAAATATTCGGGCGGCGCGCGCTTTGGTACATGTCGACCTCTGGCCTTGAAGTGTGCGTTTCTTTCTGGCGATTTGCGCAAGCCCGAGCTATTGCTCGAACACCTTCTTCACGTCACCGATTTTACGCTGTATCTTCCCGCCTGCCTTTTCCGCCGTCCCGCGATCGCGCAAGTCTGGATTCCCTGTCGCCTTGCCGGCCTTTTCTTTCACTTTGCCCTTCGCTTCCCTCGAATCCGCCCTTGATTTTATCCTTTGTGCTCGATTTCATAAGAACAAAATCGCGCGCTATGAACGCGGCGGTTGTAAATTGGTTTGCAACTGAAGGCGATCGGCACACGGAGAAGCAAACGGCGGGAGTTGCCCCCCGCCGTTTAAATAATCCGGATAAGACCAGGCTTATCGTCCGCCTTGCTGATGGCCGCCGCCCTGTTGGCCGCCACCGCCTTGTTGACCGCCACCGCCTTGTTTTTCGCGCTCGCGCTGTTGCCGCTCGCGTTCCTGTCTCTCGCGATCTTTGTCCTGGCCGCCTTGCTGTCCGGGACCACCAGGTTTGCCCGGTTCGTTTGGATTGTGTTGTGATTCCATAGTACCTTTCGTTTTATTCACTGACTTCTGACTAGCCCTGCAACAATTTACGATGCGGAGCTTGTCTTTCAGTTAATCGTCTTGAAATAGCCTGCTGGATTGGAGAATTGGGCGGATTTGCCCTAGAAAGGACGAATCGCAGCGCCAACTCAAATTCGTCCCATCAGCCAAAGGATTAGGACAATCAAAAGAACAAGTCCTAGCCCACCGCTTGGATAGTAGCCCCAGCCAGAACTATATGGCCAATTCGGCAAAGCCCCGAGTAATAGAATAAGCAGAATAATTATCAGAATTAAGCGCATAAGGTGATGCTATCAGGGCTCGGCGCCGTATGGCAATTCTTTTCTAGGCTTTGCTGTTTACGACATCCTAGGTAAAATCCGTATCCCGTGCCCTGCGCTGACGTCTTTGTTACGTCGAAGGCATTTTTCAAAGCGAAACAATTTTGTTATGCCAGAAATAAGAAGTTATCGCACGGACACGCGTGTTAGGGTCGCTAGCGACTTTAGATTCGTCCAAGCGCCACCTCAGTCCGTGCTATTGCTTTTGGGGTTTGAAGACCCCCCGGGCGAGTTCCAAGCGTTTGGCTTCGACCCGATCGCATTGTTCTCTGGCACGCTCCTGGAGTTGCGCGTAGTCGAGTCCGCGTAGTTTAGGGACGACGCCTGTAGCGACTTCAAGTCCACGCCAAAGCGCGTACTTACCGGTGATGCCGAGGACTAGACTTTCGAGGGCGAGGTAAAGCCCCATCTCGCCATCGCGTGATTTGCTAGCGCGAATTTTCGCGCGCGAAAACTTTTCAGCGATCCAAGCGCCCGCTTTTCGTATGGCGTTGTGTTTTTTTTCGAATTTCTCAACGAGCCCTTGGAGTTCAGCTTGATCGGCGGCAATTTCGCCGCGTAGATCGCGGAAAAACTGAGCGAGCGGTTTTCCCTCGTAAGTGTCGATCAGGTGGTCGATCATATTTAAAGCGGCAACGGAGCCGGCGAGGTGATCTTTGAGATACGTCGATAGGTTGTCCATGAAGAAGGAATCGATTACAGTAAATATTTCATTCAAAATGCAAATGCGCCGTGTTTTGTGCTCCAAGTCCAGCCGCAATTAAGCTAACATAAGTTTTTCATTTCCTCGGCAGTTATGCCTTCGCCAACGGCCGCACCTCTCCATGACTGTTATGTTAGCTAAGAAATTCTGCGAGCGGCTCCATCGGTTTGATGTGGGCGCAGAAAATCTTGAAAGCCGCCAGGATCGGCACGGCCAAGATGATGCCGACGATTCCCCACATCCAGCCCCAGAACGTGAGCGAGAGCAGGATGATGACGGGGTTCAAAGTAAGGGAGCGTCCCATAATCCAGGGTGTAATGAAGCTCCCCTCCAATGTGCCGAAAGCGAGATAGACGGCAGGAAAAACGCAGGCGTACCCCAGGCTATCGAAGCTCAGAGCGGCGCCGATCGTCATGCATATGATGCCTGTGAGCGCGCCGAGGTAAGGAACGAAATTGAGCAGCGCGACCATCACGCCCCACATTAGCGGGTTGCGCAGACCAAGCAGCCCTACCGCGGTTCCGACAGCCAATCCGAGGCAGGCATTAATCGCCGTGATTGTAAATAGATAACGGGAGACCTGCGACTCGATGTCCTGCGCGATGCCGACGGCTGTCTTCTTATCTGAGAGCGTGGGTAGCAACTTGACCAGTTTGGCAATGAAGACTTGGTCGTAGACAAGCAGAAAATAGAGCAGAATCACCAAAAAAATAGCGCTGGCGATAAACTCTGGCGTCCGCGTGAAGAATGTCTCGGTGATGGGATGCCGCTTCACTTCAACAGCTTTAGCCTCCGCATCGGTTGTAGCCAGCTTCTCGATTTCGCTGGTCGCCTGCGTCACTTGCGCTACCGATTTTTTTACGGGTCGGAGCTTGTGTTGCAGTTCTGCCAAGCCGGCTGGGGCTTTCTGAAGCCACGCTACTGTCGGGGCGGCCAACGCAGAAATGCCATAGCCGACAAGTACAAGAAGACCGATGAGGATGACTGCCGCGCTTACCACCAGCGGAATCTTAAATTTAGCGAGTCCACGCACTATCGGTCTCAATAGGTAGCTAAGCAGCAGCGCAAGAACGATCGGCAGGAGGATCGAGCGCATGAAGTAGATGGTATAGAAGACTGCCAGGATAAACAGACCGGTGAGGGCGATCGACCTGACATCGAAAGGTTGCTGCAACAGCTCGGTGATGCGCAATCGAGCACGCGATTCGACCTTTTCCGCTTCGCGCTCCTCATCGGAGACATCGCTAGCACGATTCCACCTTTAGTGCAGACAAAGCCATCTATGCTCATGAATCGCATGGTACTTCGCATCCACGCGCCTCAGTCTTCTGTTTGCTGATGCTACCCGAGCGGCGGTTTTAACCTTGTCGTACTGCTTGTCGTTTTTCTTTGGTAGGATTGCATTGCTCGGCCTGCTCGCCTAATCAGGCAAAGCCAATTCCGCTCGGCCTCTGCCATCGCAATTGTTATCAAGACGTCGTCGGTTGGCCATACCCATTCTATCGGCATCGCATCACAATGTTTCGTCGGACAAATGATGCGCGGCGACTTGTTTTCACGTGTGCCCATAATCACGTGGATTTCCCGGCCGGTGATCATTTCGCCGCAAACCAGACAATAACGTTTCTCATCCAGCGAGTGCCAATGCCGGAATTGATCGAGTCGTTGCAAGATGGCCAGTCTTTCTTCATCGGATAATTTGATCGAAGAAACAAGTGCCATTGGCCAAAACATGCTGTTCTTCGAATTGTCATACAATCGGGCGAACGCCCGATTGGCGTATCAGTCAAAATCCTAGCTAAGTTCGTTGGGTTGGCTTCGGAGCTGCCTGAACGAAGTCACCTGCCGGGGTTAACGGCCCTTTCGCGGTTGCTCTTGGAGGACCCGTTACGGGGTTTGTCCGTAGATGTACGCAAGACGCGCCTTCGCTGTTCTCCCATAGGAAGAACAGGAAGGCGCGAGGAGACAAACGAGCCTAACTCTTTTGGCTCTTAATCCTCATCGAGTATCACGCGATCAACCATAATGTTGTCGCCAGTTCCGACGTAATGGACCCGGACCGGGATACCGACCTTAACTCTCGTTCTTACGGTATCTTCATCCAGAGTCTTGCCACTCCGCGTTACATAAGTGACGGTCTTTCCGAAGTGGTAAGTCCGTGGTCCGCTAGTTTCCTTGAGTACAATTGTGCTGCCGGGAGTGTACTCGGTGATCGTCCCGTTGCCTTCGGTCGTGGTTGTTGTTGTGGTAGTCTCCGAGACTTGCGCCCACGCAAACGGAGCCGCAACTGCCAAGGCCATACTGAGTAGTAGTTGTTTCATAGTGCTTTCTTTTTTTATTTCTTTTCGCGAGGGCGAACATTCCCGCTGCCGATCTTTTCTCGATTGCGGAAAGGACGCCCAGGCGTGTTACACTGTATAATCGAAGACAAACGTCTCCTTCGGTCGTGAACGGAAGGCAGAAGTACGGTAGGCCAGACACCAACGATGGCGTTATTCTTTAACTACGTTGTCGTGTTTGCTTTACCCAGTTCCTCAAGTCCGAGATTGACATGAAATTGATGATTCGGTGTGACGAAATCTTGGCTTTTAATGCGGCAGCTAGCCCCAGCTCGATAAACTGCAGTTGCCACGGATGATGGGCATCGGTGCCGATTGAATACGAGTTCGATACCTCTAATTCGCTGTTTTACCTATGAAAACAGAGCGAGAAACACCCTAAAATGCCTGTAAGTCATAACAAGTCGTCATAACACGTCCACCAAATTCACCAACGTTCATGTTCGAGTGAACGCTATGTTTTGACGCTTTTTCGTTACTTTGGGGCGAGGCCTGACACTTAAAAACTCACTACAGGGGAATTGCGAACGATTGCGACGCCTTCTAGAGCCTGCTTTTTGACCTCGCAGTCTTCAAAAACGGAAAACGATTGTTCGAGACGCATTAAGGAGAGATCATCGCGTCGTGAGCAAGATTCCACGATATGGTGGCGGTACAACACCCGGGATGAAAATTCTACGTGCGTAGAATTTGAAACGAAGCCGGCCAATCGTACGCTGCGTTCAAAGACTGGAAACCAAAGAGCCGCCATGCGATAAAGCGTGACGGCTCTTTGTGAAATGCTGCTTTATTGGGGCGGGCGCGACTCTAGGGATTGTTGACCACTCGCGGCGCAGGTTTGCTCGTTTCAAGCTGTGCACTCACTTTTTGAAGACCCGCGGTCAGCCGTTCAACTTGCTTCCTCCAGTTGCTCGACTTTGCCGCTTGTCTTTCAGGAACTCATTGAGCAACATGGCCTTCACCGCTTCACTAGCGACTGCATTGACCTTCCCATCTTCATCGCGCGACCAGGTTAGGATTCACTTTCTCGACTTCCTCAGCGATTAAGCCAAACTGAGGAACGTGATCCGGGTCTAACTTTTCCTTGTAGCGGAAGGTGACGGGCTTCAAGGCAAGAATGGCTTCGCTCGCTCTGTCCATTGGCTTGATTGCTTCCTTAAACCGCTTCGAGGATGCGGCAACGCCAAGTTGACCGCTTGCGGTTACAACAACCGGCGTGCCCGCAACCACTGCTCCATTAATGCCAGCGATAAAAGTAGCGGTCTGCGTTCCTGCCGTGCCGATGCGAATTGTGTTGGACTCGTCAGCAAGTCCAGCATCGTAAATATCAATATTGTTGCTGCCCGTGGTCAGGTTTTGACCGGCTGTAAAGCCCACCGCGATGTTGTTGCTGCCAATTGTATTGGTCTTAAGCGCTCTGGAGCCGACGGCCGTATTGTTCGTGCCAGTTGTGTTGCTAAAGAGCGCAGTAGAACCGTTGGCTGTATTGTCGGTACCGATGTTATTGCTAAAAAGCGCTTGAAACCCTTCTGCCGTGTTGAAACTGGCCCGTTGTGTTGCTGTTGAGCGCCCCATTACCGCTTGCTGTATTTTTGGCGTCCGGTTGTGTTGCTAAACAGTGCATTACCACCGCACGCAGTGTTGAAGTCGCCGGTTGTATTGGTAAACAGCGCATTAAACACCGTTAGCTGTGTTCGAGTCGCCGGTTGTATTGGTAAACAGCGCACTAAAACCGTTAGCTATGTTGCGTTGCCGCTCGTGTTGCCTTCCAGTGCAAAAGCGCCGCTGGCCGTGTTGTCGTTGCCGGCTCTGTTGCTCTCCAGCGCAGAAACGCCGCTGGCCGTGTTGTCGCTGCCGTTTCTGTCGCTAAACAGCGCCTGAAAGCCACTGGCTGTGTTCCCGATTCCATTTGTCAGGCTGAAGAGCGCATTGTCACCCTCGGCCGTGTTTTCGCCCGGATAGCCGCCGTCCGGTGGTGGGACAACGGCTTGCGCAGTTGGCGCAAGCGCCAAGCAGCCCAGTGCGAATAGAGATAATAGAGTTGTTTTTTTTAGCTGAATCAATGGATTCATGGTTCTTCCTTTCTTTTCCCCGCTGCGTTATTTCTCTTGCATTGCGGGTCGGGAACAGGCGAAGAACCTGAGCGAGGGAGATGCCCTCCGCCTGATTCAGGATCCGTTTAGCACAGAGCTTGTAAGAAATGCCGACAGCTGTCTATAGGACCTTAGTCCTATGGACCGAATCGGTCCGCGCATCTCTACTTTGCCGTTCTGTTGCCGATCCCATAACGAAACGCTTTCGTCGTCGCGATGTGCGGCAGCAATCCAGCTGTGTGCGCCTGGAACAAGCTTTCGCGCGCGCGCGAGGGGCCTGATGCGGTTTTAGGGATTGTTGACCACTTGCGGCGCAGGTCTGCTCGCTTCAAGCTGTGCGCTCACCTTTTGGATTAACGCTGCCTGCTCATTCATCGTTGCTGCGAGGGGCTTCACCGATGCAAGTTGTCGGTTCTTCTTACACTTACCGGTTAGTTTTACGCTTCTTCATTATCTTGCGGCAGTTGAGGACCTTGTAAACCGCTACCAAGCCAGAATATCGCGACGACGCCGGGCGCCTCCTATACCATTACGTTTTTTTTGGCCCTGGTCGAAGAACCCGCTAATGATTTCTTTTCCGTCAATTGGAACGGCTCGAGCATCTACAGCTTCTTCAATTTCAACGCATTTGGTTACACCGAGTTTACGTTCAACGTGACTGCGTTGAGCACTTCCTCAGAGCTGCAGTTCGAATTCCGGAACGATGCGGCCTTCCGTGGGTCCTACTTTCTCCTAGACGACGTCAGCGTTAACGCAGCGGGCGTTGCCGATGCAGGTTCGACATTTCCTCTGCTCAGTTTCGCTTTGCTCGGCTTGGTTGCCTTGCGGCGCAAATTGGGTTGCTAAGACCGGTTTCGTAACAAGCTGAGTTCGACACTGGCGGGGAACCGCCGATTCTAGTTCCATAAACGCAGTCAGCTTTTCTTCCGCAGGCACAACGAAATCGTTCGCTTAACGAGTGCGAGCGATTCGCACCCTCCGATAAAATTGTCGGAGGGTTGCTTAACACAGTCGCGCGCGTCGCTTACGGCTGGATTTAGTCGAATCGTGTCCATCCAACTTCTGCCACCAAGGGTCGGCGGGGCTTGCTCTTTTAGCTTCACATTGCTGGCGAACAGTGGGTCGATGGTGCATCGAAGCTCAAGCTTACCACAAGCTGTCACAGGCTGCGTTTGAACTTGGTTGTGGCTTGTGAAGTCGGCGGCTTAAAACAGTGACAATTCGCAAGTTGCTTGTGGCATGAAAATCGGTTTTAAGGTTTAAGAAATGTGTGACTTTTCATGTCTTAACAATAGAGTTATGTTCCCAGCGGGGGTGAATCGTTAAAAATCCTTTGGTCGAGCAAGCTGACCATTCAGGTCACGATGTGCCTGTCTCGAACGAGCAACGATCGCGCGAATTCGCCGACGCGAGTTACCAGGTCCGGCGAACCCGCAAGTTTTTCGATTTGGCTCACAAGAGCGCTGCCGATGACCGCGGCGTCTGCAAAACGCCAGACCTGGCGAACTTGTTCCGCCGTTGAGATGCCGAATCCGACGGCGACGGGCAATTCGCTCACTGCTCGCACACGTCTTACGAGAGATTCGGCGTCACGCGGCAGTTCATTTCGCGCGCCAGTGACGCCTGCGCGTGAAATAGCGTAAATGAATCCACTTGCCTGCTGCGCAATATGCGCTAACCGCTCGTCCGACGTTGTGGGTGCCACGAGAAAAATCGGATCCAGCCCGTGTTCACGAAATGCTTTAGTCCAAAGCATACCTTCTTCAGGAATTAGGTCGGTGACCAGCACCGCGTCGACTCCAGCCTGTTTGGCCTCGTCTGCCAACCGATCTCTACCGAACTTCAAGAGGGGATTGAGATAACTGAAGAGCACAATCGGTACGTCGATGTGCTCCTTCACATTTGAAACGCACTTTAGCGCGTCGGAAAGTGTCGCACCCTTTCGAAGCGCACGCTCAGATGCGCGCTGAATTACTTCGCCATCGGCGACAGGATCGCTGAATGGGACACCGAGTTCAATGATATCTGTTCCGGCCGCGGCCAGTTCAACCAGCAGAAGTTCGGTGGTTACCAGATCGGGATCGCCTGCGGTAATAAATGGGATGAATCCGCCGCGCCCGGAACGCTTCAACTCGACGAACGTGTCGCGGATCCGACTCATTGCGACTGCAAATCCGCAACGAGTTGGACGTCTTTGTCGCCGCGGCCAGATAAATTGATAATCACAGAGTCGTCTTGTGGTAGCTCACGTGCGACACGAATCGCCGGCACGATGGCGTGTGAGGTCTCCAGCGCGGGAATAATTCCTTCCAATTTTGCGCAAAGGTGAAGTCCTTCGAGCGCCTCGATATCGCTCGCGCAGAGGTATTCGGCCCGCCCGGTATCATGAAGGAATGCATGTTCCGGCCCGATCGCTGAGTAATCGAGACCGGCCGAGATCGAATGAGTAGTTGCAATCTGGCCATTGGGATCCTGAAGCACGTACGACATCGTGCCCTGCAGAACGCCGACCTGCCCGCCGCCGCTACGTGCTCCGCTGTGAAATCTCGCAGCGTGTTCGCCTAACGAATCTCCCCGTCCTCCGGCTTCCACACCGACTAACCGGACTTGTTCGTCTGCAATGAAAGGATGAAATAAACCTATTGCGTTCGAACCACCTCCTACGCAGGCGACGAGTGCGCGCGGAAGATTGCCCGCCGCAGACAAGATCTGTTCGCGCGCTTCGCGTCCAATTACGCTTTGAAATTCGCGTACCATCAGCGGATACGGATGTGGACCGAGTGCGCTGCCGAGCAGATAGTACGTATCATGCACATTCGTCACCCAATCGCGCAGGGCCTCGTTGATAGCATCCTTTAACGTGCGCGTGCCAGCATTCACGGTCACGACTTCGGCGCCGAGCAATCGCATTCGGAATACGTTGAGCGCCTGCCGTCGCACGTCTTCGGCACCCATGTAGATGACGCAACGCAATCCGAACAATGCGCAAACCGTCGCCGTTGCGACACCGTGCTGGCCCGCCCCGGTCTCAGCGATGACGCGACGCTTGCCCATTCGACGCGCAAGCAACGCCTGTCCCACAGCGTTATTGATCTTGTGCGCGCCGGTATGCAAAAGATCTTCACGTTTCAAATAGATTTGGGCTCCTCCGGCGTGAGCTGTTAGCCGCCGCGCGTGAAACAGTGGCGTTGGCCGGCCACAGTAATCCTGCAGCAGTTGATTGAGCTCGCCCCAGAAATTAGGGTCTTCTCTCGCTCGCATTAACTCGTTAGTCAGTTCGTCGAGGGGCGTCACTAACGTTTCCGGAACGTAGCGTCCGCCAAATTTCCCCCAATGCCCGTGCGCGTCTGGCTCGCTCTTAGTGATCATGAATGGCGCTGTCATGTTGAGCGAAGCGAAACATCTCTGGTCTCTTCACTGCCATATCGGTCCAGAATTGATCAGAGATTCTTCGCTTCGCTCAGAATGACACTCTTGGATGACGTGTGGCTCGGTGTCTGGAACGAGCGTTCCGCCCTGCGCACGGCATCTACAAAATCTTTGATCGCTTGGTGATCTTTTACTCCTGGCGCTCTCTCAACGCCGCTACAGACATCAACCGCGTCAGGCGCTACCGTTGCGATGGCTTCGCCGACATTTTGTTCGGTTAAGCCGCCTGAGAGAATCAGAAATCGCGCGAGTGAACGGGTTGTTCGTGCCGCTAGCCAATCACACGTCAGGCCAGTTCCGCCACGGAGTTTTGGATGATGTGCGTCAATCAGCACGTCGCAATTGCCAAACAAGGAGACCTCTTCGGGTCGAAACTGAGGGTCGGTCGAGAACGCTCGGATTACACGAAATTCACGAGCTAATTCCCGGCATATATCTGGTGACGTGCCCCCGTGTAATTGCACGCATCGAACCCTCGCGATATCCGCGATATTCCGAATTTCTTCGGCGCTGGCGTCCACGAAAACCCCGACCGGACAAATTCCAGGCTGGTATCGCTTCGATAATTCGCCGGGCAATCTTGGGTTCGATATAACGTGGACTTTTCGGGTAAAAGTTGAACCCAATCATACTGGCACCGAGTTCAGAGCACGCGCGTGCATCGTTCGCATTTGTAACACCGCAGATTTTGATTTGTATCCCGTTGGAGCGATCGGCTGTAGCCACGGCGCTGTGCGCCGTCGGGAATCCCCCTGGACCGGCCACAGGCCGGTGGCTACAACTAATTTGCAGGGACGGCCGATCTTCAGGCAGCGGCAATTAAATTGCGAAGAGCCGCGTCAGGCTCGGGCGCGCGCATCAACGCTTCGCCTACGAGGAAACCGCGAAATCCCAGCTCTACTGAAGGCGAAGCAACGAGTCTGCACTTCGTGCAGTCCACTTTCGCTAATCAGGATTCTGTCGCGCGGAGCCTCGGCGATCAAACGCTCGCTTGTATTCAGTGAAACCTGAAACGTCCTGAGATCGCGGTTATTTACTCCGATGATTCTTGCGCCTGCATCCAGGGCGCGCCGCAATTCCTCGGACGTATGCACTTCGACTAGCGCGTCGAGTCCCAGTTCCTCCTCGGCGAGTGCGCGCAATTCTGTTAACAAATGGTCATCAAGCGCGGCGACAATCAACAACACCGCGTCGGCTCCAGCGATGGCGGCTTCGAAAACTTGGATTGGATCGATGATGAAATCTTTGCGCAAAAGCGGCAGGTTCGTACTGGATCGCGCTGCGCAAAGATCGGCAATCGAACCGCCAAAATATTCTTCGTCGGTTACGATGGAGATCGCGCAAGCGCCACCGCGTTCATAGCAGTGAACAATTTCATTGACCGTTAAATCATCGCGAATAATTCCAGCGGAAGGCGATCTGCGTTTGAACTCTGCGATAATTTTTGCTCGCTGTGGATCCGCCTCCAACGCTTGGAGCAATTGATGCGGGTCAGCGTTCTTTCGAATGTCCAATGCGCGCTCGTGAAAGTCGCGTGAAAAAGGATCCAGTTGAAGCTGGGCCACAGCTTTTCGTTTTCGATCCAGGATTCGAGAGAAAATATTTTTGATCATGCGCTTCGATTTGTCTCCCGGACCAGTGCATCCAGCTTCGATGCAGCACGTCCGCTGTCGATGCTTTCACGAGCAAGCCTTACTGCATATCGGAGATCGGGGGCAACACCAGCAAGATGAAGCGCGGCAGCGGCGTTAATGACGACGAGATCGCGCGCGGCACTTGTCGTTTTCGTTGTCTCGCCTTGCAAAATTGCGCGGATCAGTTGCGCATTTTCCTGTGGGCCATTCCCACGAAATCCATCGAGGTGTTGACATTCCAATCCAAAGTCGTCAGGCGACAGTGTAAATGTTTCCACTTCCTCCGTGGACGAACAGGCGGCGACGTGCGTTTTGCCCGCAATCGTTATTTCGTCCAGGCCATCGGCGCCATGCACGACCCATGCTTTCTTCACGCCGAGACGAGCAAGGGCCGACGCGACGCGTTCAAGTAGTGAGAGCTGCGAGACGCCCAGGATCTGAAAGGGGGCCCGCGCGGGATTCGTTAGCGGGCCAAGCAAATTGAATGTGGTGTGCACTCCAAGCTCGCGGCGCACATGTGCGACACGGGCGGTAGCAGCATGAAAAAGCGGTGCAAACATAAAACAGATTTCGTGCTCATCGAGGCAGCGCTCCACTGTCTGGAGTGGAGCGGCTGTGTTGACGCCTAGCGCCTCGAGCACGTCAGCGCTGCCGCAACGCGACGTTGCGGCTCGCGAGCCATGTTTCGCTACAGGCAGACCGGCACCCGCAATCACAAACGCCGCTACTGTTGAAACATTAAAGGTTTTTGCGGCGCTTGATCCAGTGCCCGCTGTATCGATGAAACGCGCGTGACGCGATCGCAATGGCAGTGCGCGATTTCGCATTGCTTCGGCGATTCCTGCGAGCTCTTCGCAGGTCTCGCCCTTTACGGCCAGGCTGGTAAGCGCAGCCGCTATTTGCGCGTCTGTAGCGATAGGATTCAGCAGACATCCTAAAAAATTTCCAGCTTCAGCACGGCTGAGATTCTCACCGCGCATCAGGCGCAGCGTTAGTTCGCGCAGTTCGAAATCGCCGGCTCCAGTTGGATGATAACCTGCCAGGCTGTCTTGGCAGGCTGGCAGCCTGCCAGCCGAGTCAGGCAAAGCTGCCTGACCTCCGCTATTTTCGCCTGAGGAGCGAAGAGATCCGACAGGAACACGTGGCGGAGATTTCGATGACGGGCTATCACTGCCGGTTGTCCGTCTGGTCGATTTTGGATTTGTTGTTCCTTTCCTCATGATGATTTCGTCCTTGTCGCCATCGAGAGCGCTTTTGCCATTGCATGGGCTTTATTAACAGTTTCCTCGTATTCCGAATGTGGATTTGAGTCAGCGACGATGCCCGCGCCGGCTTGAAAATATGCCTTCCCACTTTTCAAAACTGCACAGCGCAGCGCGATGCAGGAATCTAGATTGCCATCGAATCCAAAATAGCCGATCACACCCGCGTAACAGCCGCGTCTTGTCGCCTCCAGTTCACTGATAATTTGCATGGCCCGAATCTTCGGCGCCCCAGAGACAGTCCCAGCGGGAAATGTTGCTTTGACCAGGTCAAAGCCGGTGCAGTCTTTACACAGGCGACCAGTGACATTTGAGACGATATGCATGACGTGGCTATAGCGCTCGATCTCCATCAACTCGGTTACGCGAACCGTGCCGAAGTTTGAAACCCGGCCGACGTCGTTACGCGCGAGATCGACTAGCATAATGTGCTCGGCGCGCTCCTTGGGATCGGCGAGGAGTTCAGCGGCGTTCCTCTCGTCCTGCGCGAAACTGGCGCCGCGCGGGCGCGTGCCGGCAAGCGGACGGATCTCCACCGCGTCGCCGATCAGCCGGACATGCATCTCCGGCGAGCTTCCAACAAGCGCAAAATCCGCCCCGAACTTGAGACAAAACATGTACGGCGAAGGATTAATGAAACGAAGGCATCGATAAAAGTCGAGCGGATCACCGCTAAAATCGGATTCGAATCGCTGCGACAAGACAACCTGGAAAATGTCGCCCGCGCGGATGTATTCCTTGGCTCGTTCTACCGCGCGCTTGAACTCGTCCGGCTGAAAATTGCTGTGAGCTGGCGGCGCTTCTGAATCTGCAGGTGGAACGAGCGGAAGATCGGCAGGTTTCGCAAGCTGGCCCATGATCGCGTGGATCGAGTCACGCGCTCGCGCATAAACTTTTTCGAGTGGGCCATCGTCAAGGAATGCGTTTGCGACGATCTTAAGTGTGCGTAGCCGATGGTCGAAGATGAGAAGGCTGCCTGTAATCATGAAGATCATCTCGGGCAATTGCAGTTCATCGCGCTCCGCTGCCGGAACTTTGGGTTCGAAGAAATGGATCGCTTCGTAGCCGAGGAAGCCAACGGCGCCACCGCTGAATCGCGGCAGTTCTGGACGCGAGACAAACTGATAGCGCGCCATCAGATTGCGGATCTCATCCAAAGGGTCGCCTGTTGTTTCGACTCGCCGCTCTTCTCCTAATTCGGTGATTTGCAGCTCGTGCCCGTAGATTTTTATCACGATCCGCGGATCGGCCCCGACGAAGGAGAACCGTCCAGACTCGTCGTTTTTTTCAGTCGATTCGAACAGGAAACTGTAACCGCCGTCGCAGTCTAACTTCTTGAATGCCGAAACGGGCGTTTCGTGATCGGCGATAAACTCCGCGAAAACAGGGATGACGTTGCCACGTTTTGCAAGGTCCTTGAATTCGTCCAGACTCGGAGTGACTGACGTTGTCATTTAGTGTACGACGTTTACTCGTCTTTACTTGCGGAGATGCCTTGATCCGCCTCTCCCTTTCCAAGGGAGTGAGGGTTTGCAGGGTTCAGTTTCGCGCCGGTTTGAAACCCCTCACCTTCATCCTCTCCCCTTGCAGCAAGGGGAGAGGCGGGTAGAAACGCTTGCGATGTTGCGCGGGTTTTCATACTTGAACTGACTTGTCATGCGTTCCGCGCGGTTTTGGTAGTAGCGCGAGGAATCGCGCGAGAATTTTCTTGCCGCTGCGCGTGAGAACCGATTCCGGGTGAAATTGCACCCCGTAGACTGGGAACTCGCGATGTCGCAATGCCATGATTTCGCCGTCGTCGCTTTCAGCGATTATCTCGAGGCACCTTGGAAAGGAACTTCGCTCGACGATCAGCGAGTGGTATCGACCGGCTTCAAACCGCGTGGGCAAATCGGCAAGGAGCGCGCTTCCGTTATGTCTGATCGTGGATGACTTCCCATGCATAAGAGTGGAAGCGCGCACGATTTTCCCGCCGTACGCTTCGGCGATGCATTGATGTCCAAGACAAACGCCGAGAATTGGAACGTTTACCGCGAAGCGCAGGACGAGGTCTTTGCTAATTCCGGCTTCACGTGGAGTGCAGGGTCCCGGCGAGATACAGATATGCTTGGGCGCTAACGCGGCGATTTCATCAAGCGAGATTTCGTCATTCCGCCTAATAACAAGCTCGCACCCGAGCTCGCCAAAATACTGGGCCAGGTTGTAAGTGAAAGAGTCGTAGTTGTCGATTAACAGAAGCATTTTTCGATTTCACAGATGTCATTCTGATCCTGCGGTCGCGGGAGAAGAATCTCTGATCCTCTTCTGGACCAATCCCGCCTCAGAAATGACCAGAGATGTTTCGCTTCGCTCAACATGACAGCGGTATTACGTATTTTTCTTTTCTGACGCGGTGAGCTGGTGAATGGCGTGAACTTCTTCGATGAGCTTCAGGTATTGCGAGGGCGTCAGGGCTTGCGCACCATCGGAAAGCGCAAGCTCCGGGTGGTTGTGGACTTCCACCATGAGTCCGTCGGCGCCGACTGCGACGCCTGCCCGCGCGAGAGGAGTAACCATGTATGCGCTGCCTGTGCCGTGTGATGGATCGACAATCACCGGCAAATGAGAAATTCGCCGGATCGCCGGCACCGAAGCAAGATCGAGTGTGTTACGCGTATGCTGTGCAAAGGTCCGAACGCCGCGTTCGCACAAGATTACGTTATAATTGCCCTCGGCCATGATGTATTCCGCGGCGAGCAACCATTCCTCGAGCGTTGCGGCCATTCCCCGTTTCAAGAGCACCGGCAACTTCGAGCGGCCAGCCTTCCTCAGGAGTGAAAAGTTCTGCATGTTGCGCGCGCCGATTTGAATGACGTCGCCATACTGTTCGATTAGATCGACATGAGATTCTTCGAGCGCTTCGGTGACAATCTTTAGGCCAAACGCCTGACGAATCTCGGACATGATTTTCCAGCCCTTCTCTCCCAGTCCTTGAAACGCATAGGGAGAACTTCGGGGCTTCCACACACCGCCCCGAAAGAAGCGCGCACCGCTTTGCTGCACTGCTTCAGCCACGGCGAATGCCTGATCGTGGCTCTCGATTGCGCACGGTCCCGCGATAATAGCGAGTTCACTTCCTCCGATGGTGGCATCCCCAACTCGCACGACTGTCTTTTCCGGACGCAGATCAAGCGTGATCAACTTGTACGGCTTGGTGACTCGTATGACGTCTACCACCCCCGGCAAGGTTTCAAAACGCCGAGCGTCGATAGGGCCCGTGTTACCGGTAATGCCAATCGCTGTTCGCGTCGCGCCGGGCATCGGATGAGGGCGCAGGCCGATTTCCTGAATCACGTTTACAACTGCGTCGATTTCAAGCGCAGCAGCGCCGGGTTTCATCACAATTAACATATGGTTACAAGGCTCGGGTTATTTTCATTGGTGCAAACGCCAGATCTCTCGCTTGAGAGAAGAGAGAAAATCAGCGTCCCGTTGAGAAACGGTCGCTTACTATCGCCACGCCACGAGCGCCAACGCGAAGGCGAGTGGCCTTCGAAGGTCTGTCGAATAAAGAATGTCGACGCTCATCGCCGAAAACAATAACGGCGATCTTACGGATGTCGATCTTTAATTTCGTGGCGATACGACCGGCGAAGCGGCATTATTTGAGAATGCTCTCTACGTCCAATAAATCACCTATAGGTCCTAGTGCGGTGATTGATTCGGCATCGATTGGTTCACCTTTGCCTGCGCTTTCATTATCTCGGCTTCCATCGTCGGCATTATGTCCGCCATATAGGCGCCGAACTTTTGCATCGCCGATTTCCCGACAGGCGAGCCATAAAAATCTGCCAGTGCTTTCAACTCCTCGGTCGTGAAATGTTTTACCATTGCGTCTATCATCGCCTTTGTTAATGCTGCGATGTCGAGTTGCGAAGTCATCATCTTCTTGAATTGATCGCGTTGGTCCGGCGGGAGGTTGACGGCCATCTTGTCGGCCATGTCCTCGAACAATGCTTTCGGCGGAGTAGCCTGGAGATAACGCTCCGCTTCGTGACGCCGGGTTTCTGGAGTGTCAGGCGCGCTGAAAACAAAACCACATGAGATGAACAGGATGAGAATTGTCAGGGTGAACGTTTGTTTTTGCATGGCAATCGAGTGATACGCGTTTGCTCGCAATAGGGCGATCTTTTTCTAGCGGGTATTTGTGTCTGTCTAGGTAGCAACATTAACTGTCGTAACGACCCCAAATTCTGCAGCGACGGACTTGGAAATCGCTTGCTGTTTATCGATCTTATGTGGTGCGTGTTCTTGTTGTAACAGGAGCGGGTGTTTCGGCTGAAAGCGGGATTCTAACGTTTCGTGGCAAGGATGGCTACTGGCGCAATCTGGATCCGATAAAGTTGGCGACACCGGAAGCGTTCGCGCGCGATCCGGAATTAGTTTGGCAATGGTATCGCGAGCGGCGCCAGCGCATTCGCAAAGCGCAACCGAATGCCGCCCATGAAGCGATTGCCAAACTGGCGCAATGTGCGGATGAATTTCTGCTGGTCACCCAGAACGTGGACGACCTGCACGAGCGCGCTGGCCTGGCGAAGGCGGAGATGGTGCAAATTCACGGAGACATTTTCGTTACCAAATGCTCGCGCTGCGATTTCGTGGATACAGGTAGGGGCGGTTCACCCGAACCGCCCGCGCCGCGTGCGATGTATCCTCACAGCGGGCGATTGAGGTCAATCGCCCCTACCTCGGAACGCGATGATGATCTTCCATGTTGCCCGAAATGCGGTGCGCTCATGCGGCCGGGCGTGGTTTGGTTCGGAGAGCCTTTGCCTTCGCGTGAAACCGAACGTGTTGAGAACTATTTGCAACGCGATCCTTGCGGGGTTGTGATCGTGGCGGGAACAACGGCAACCTTTGGATACATCATTGATTGGGCGCTGCGTGCGAGCCATCACGGCGGCGAGCTCATCGAAGTAAATCCCGAGAAAACGCCGCTCTCGCGATTTGCGACACGACTAGTGCGGGAACCAGCCGCGCTAGCGCTGCCGCGGATTGTTGATCAGTTGGTCGATTCTGGATGAACCAAGTTGTAGCCACGGCCCTGTGGGCCGTCTGCTCTAATCCGCCGATGAGACCGGCCACAGGTCCGCACACCGGACGGATTCGTCCTGCGGCGAACCGGTGGCTACAGGAATGCGAGCCTAACGACTGATCCAACGCAGATAACGCTCGGCCGATTGCGTGACTGCGGCTTTCGCGTCGGATAGAACGTTCGCTTTCCACCAGCCGCCGTAGATTTGATCGAACGAGAATGGCTCGATCGCATCGAGAATGCGATGAATTGCAGCGCGACCGAGTGGAATCAGGTTCGGATAACTGCGCATGAAACTGACATAGCGCCGGTCTTGCACCACGGTAATGATGTCGCCCGTAAGCAACGCGCCTTTCCCGCGTCGCGCCAGCGGGCCAATGTAACACTGTGCCTCCTTCGAAATGCCCGCCGCAGTTGATCAGCGTGAGGCCATTCCAGAGCGGAAAAGTCACTCCTTCCCAAAACTGAATTCGCGGACTTTCGCGCATCACCCATTCACGGTCGGCAGCATGCAAAAAGATTTGCGTGTCAAACTGCTCGGCCCATTCGACCATTGACGAGTAAAAATGCGGATGCGATATCGCGATCGCACGGATCCCGCCGCGCGCATTGACTTCCGCGATTGTTCGATCGTCCAGCAACGCAATGCAATCCCAGAGCAAATTTCCGGCCGGCGATTGCACAAGCAGAGCGCGTTGGCCGATGGCAAATTCCGGCTCGGTGCCAATGCCGAGGAGTTGCGGCGCTTCTTCTTCGAAACGGTTTTGATGATTGGCTGCGAGACGTTTAAGTGTGGTCCATTCCTGGCCGCCATGCCGGACAAATTGCCGTTCATCCTCGCAAATCGGACAATGTAACGGTGGCTTGGCCGTCTCGAAAAACTGCGTTCCACATTGTACGCAGATGAAATTCTCCATCGTGGAAAATTCTTATGGCAGCCCTTCGGCAAAGCAAGAAAACGCGATCTCCCCAGGCACGCCGTAGCCTTGCGAAGGCTGCAGATCGCCCGCGGCGGACCGGAGACCGCCGCTCCTTGGGCTAATCCTTACGGTGAACCGAGCCGGCGCCGGTGATGTGTTTTTCAATCGTCGGATTGCCGGAATAGGTAACTTTTCCCGCGCCGGTAATGGCGACTTTCAACGTCTCGGCGACCGCGACTTCCGCGTCCCCTGCGCCCGTCGTGGAGATTTCAGCGGTCTTGGTTTGGAGGCCGCCTGCGTCCAACTTGCTAGCCCCGGTCATATCAGCAAGGAGTTCATCGATGTTTCCATCGAGCGAAACACGTGATGCGCCGCGAGCTTCAAGAGCGAACTTGGGTCCGGTGAGCTGTTTTGCGGTGAGTTTTACAGCGCCGCGGATTCTTGCGCCTACCCTTGTTTGGCTGGACATAACCACTTTGATTCCATGTGTTGGCCAAATTTGGTCGTGCGTGCGCACATGAAGCGTGTCGCCCGAGACGTTACTTTCGATATAAGAAAGAAGGTTTTCGTCGGTCGTAATGTGGAGAGCAGGGGACCCGCTTTGCCATTCGATTTCGAATGCTCCACCGGCGTCGATCTCGGTGAACGCACTAATAGTCCGGTCATCTGTTTTGATGTGGCCATTGCCTCGAACGCCAACCCATCGGCATCCAGCCACCAAAGCGACGCAGAGGGTTAGAAATACAATCGTGATCTTCTTCATGTAAAATCTGGTTTCTCTAGTTAAGATGCATCGACGCCTCGCTTTGGATTCAAGAAATTCTGGAGTGTAACGGTTGTCATTCCGAGTGGAGCCGAAGAATGGAGCGAGAGGGGAGAGCGACATAGACGGTTGCGCCGCGAGGGTAGCGGCGAGAGAGTGGGAGACGAACGAGTCAATCTCTGGCTGCTCCAGGGCTAAAATATTAGAGATGTCTCGACTACGCTCGACATGACAAAACTACTCCACAATTTTTATCTTCGCTGTCTCCGCCAAGATATCATCGACGTAGAATTCAACGCGGTAATCACCGATCGCCCAACCAGCTTCCGGCCGTGCCAGCATGAATATTCCACGAGCATTTTGACTTTCGACGGCCGCCGAGGCTTCGTCCACCTTGTAATCTTGCGGAAAATCTTCGCCGATGTTCTCCGCTATCCACACCGCTTTCACCTTTCCGCCTTTTCGCAAACGCTGTCCCTGCCAACGCACGTAAATCTGGGGTGTATCGGATGAAAACGTCGTAATTGCTTTGCCAAATTGATCTTTTGCGAAGCTTACGGACAGCCTTTTCGACGTCGCGTCCGATTTTACCTCTGGTCTGTTTTTGATTTTAGGCCGCTCGGCCAGTTCCAGGGAAATTCGCTCGAGTAGATCACCGTCTGTGGCGCGCATTGTTGTTACATCTTTAACAATTCCAACGCCCGGTGCGAACCAGCGATCGATTGTCATCCGGCTGGGTGAGCTTTGCTCTCCACGAATATGGAACGCATGAAATTCGCCGGCTGGAACTTCGATGTCTTCTTCTCCGGTCACGTCGTATTCCTGATGCACTTTTAAATCGCCGGCCTGACCATCGAAATTCCAAGTCGCGCCCTGCTTTAGCGGTGCGGCAACCATTGTTTGTGGCGGATTAAATTTGATCAATTCGCCATCAAGGTTGGTTCGCGCCCAACAGGTTATTCCATGGTCATCGACCGTAACAAGATCTGTATTGGTGACTGCACCAGCGCGGTGCATTTCGAACTTGAGAAGCTCCTTGCCGTCGACGTTCTCCATTCCATCAAGGTAGTACAGTACTGGTAGCCGAACTTTACTATCAGCGTCTTGTTTCAAATTCGAAATAGTAAGGCCTTTTCCAACTTCTTCCGTCATGCTGTATCGCCACGTCGTCCCGGGATTAGTGGGAAGGAGCGGAGCGGCCAATGCAGTCGTCAGCGAAATGAAAAAGAATATAGGGGATGTGCTTAGTCGTGAGGCTTTCAACATCGATCCAGCCCGGATCGACTCTGCGATACCAAAGCCGGGGAATGGATTCGGCTTTGGCGGACCATGGTGTGTGCGTAATCTAGGGCTCAACATGCTTCCGAAATATTGCACATCGATATCGATCCTCGTCCTCGTTTTTTCTTTGCGCGTCATTCCGCTTGCCGCGGACACACCAAGATTCGACGACAGGCATATCGTCGTCGTTGTGTGGGACGGAATGCGCCCGGATTTTGTCAGCGAGGAAACAACTCCGACCCTTTGGAAGCTCGCACGTGAAGGAGTCACTTTTCGCAATCACCACGCGGTTTATCCCAGTGCAACGATGGTAAACGGAACAGCACTGGTGACTGGTGTTTACCCCGGCAAAAACGGTGTGATCGCAAATTATGAGTACCGCCCGGAAATCGATCGCAGCCGATCAATTAATATCGAAAGCCCGGCAGCCGTGAGCAGGGGAGATGAAGTTTCCGGCGGCAAATTCATCTCCGTTCCGACCATCACCGAGCTCGTTCAAGGCGCAGGCGGGCGAACGGCGATTGCCAGCGCGAAAACTGTCGGTCTTTTGCTGGATCGACATGCGGGTATTGGGACTGCGAAAAACGGCGTCACGCTTTTCGCGGGTCAGGCGCTTCCCGGTGATATTCTTACGCCCATCGTTGCCGCGCTTGGCCCGTTTCCATCTGCACACATTCAACACGACGTCTGGACGACCAAAGCAGTCACAGATTTCCTTTGGAAAGATGGCGTGCCAGCTTTGTCGGTTATTTGGCTGGGCGAGCCGGATCTGACGGAGCATGAATCCGCGCCTGGCGCGCCAACCGCGCTCGCTGCGATCAAATCGTCGGATGAAAATCTGGCTACTGTTCTTTCGGCCTTAGATCGACCCGCCTCCGGCGCAGCTACGGCGCGCCAAGCATCCGCAAGAGCGACAACGGACATTTTTGTCGTTTCCGATCACGGATTCTCAACGATCGGACGATCCGTTGATTTGCGAAAAATCCTAAAGGACGCCGGTTTCGCTGCGAAGACTGAATTTGATGGTCAGCAGAAGCCCGGAGACATCATGGTGGTTGGGAACGGCGGCAGCGTTCTTTTTTATGTCGTTGGACACGACACGACGCTGACGCGCCGTCTCGTCGAGTTTCTGCAGCAGTCGGATTTTGCAGGAGTGATTTTTAGCAAACAGGATTTGCCAGGAGCCTTCCATTTGAGTGACGCCAAAATCGACAACCCACATGCGCCTGACGTTGTCATGGCTTTCCGCTGGAACGATTCGAAAAATCAATTCGGCATTCCGGGAATGATCGACGCTGACTGGCAACGCGAAGCAGGGAAAGGAACTCACGCCACGCTCAGCCGATTCGACATGCATAATACTCTAGTTGCGGCGGGCCCGGATTTTCGTCGGGGTGGGACGGATGATTTGCCCACAGGGAATGTCGATCTTTCGCCGACAATCTTGCACATTCTTGGAATTAAACCGCCGCAAGGAATGGACGGCAGAGTTTTGTCCGAAGCAATGGTTAACGTGAATCACGTCCCGGCTGGGGGAAAAATGGAAACGAAGACAATCGAAGCTAAAAAGGATTTCGCGTCAGGAATCTGGCGACAATCGCTTCGAATTTCGCGTGTTGGTTCGACAATCTATCTCGATGAAGGCAACGGCGCTTTTGCTCCGAACGCTGGAGCGAAACAGTGATTGACATCAAAATTTGCGAGACCTAGCCTCGCAATCGTGCTTAGCCAGATCGGCCGCATTGCTACAATCGGCGCGCTTTGCTGTGCGATTGGATTGCATTGGTTCGCACTCCAGTCGTTCGCCTGGACGAGCATGCTTATTGAGTATTCGAAGCGCGCGCCCCTATGCCAGGCAATCGCTCAGACATTTGATGGTGCCCATCCATGTTCGCTTTGCCATGTGGTGAACTCGGGCAAAAATTCAGAAAAGAAATCTGATCTCCAATCGCCCACGCCAAAGATCGACATGATTTGCGTGTGGCGGACGGCCTCTTCTTTGCGACCATTCAGTCCTTTCAACTACACCGCGCGGGATTTTCATTCGTCTCAAATCGAGCAATCGCCGCCTGTTCCGCCACCGCGCTCCCTCCTCAGTTAGGTTCGCGCTTTGCGGGTTGCGCCGTGCGGGTGCACGGATCGTAGCCTTGCGATGCATTGCACAACCGGAAGCCGCCGTGCAGCAATCGCGGCGTGTTTCTACTTTCGGAGGAATTTAATGAAACACTTATCTTTACTTTTTTGGCTGATTTGCGTTGCGTGCCAATTCAGCGGGATCAGCCTGGTTCACGGTCACGGCTTTGCCGGAGCGCGTTTTTTTCCGGCCACGCTTTCAACCGACGATCCCTTTGTGTCCGATGAACTTTCGCTGCCAACGGTCAGCACGATAAGGACGCCGGAGGATGGTGGAACGCGTGAGACGGACATCTCCGTGGACATCTCGAAACGCATTACCCCGAACTTTGCGATTGAAATAGGTGACAGTTTTACGGCGCTCAATCCACATGACGGGCCTGCGGTGAATGGGTTTGGCAACCTCGAGTTAGGCGGGAAGTACCAGTTCCTGAAAAACGGCGAGCACGAAGCCATTGTCTCGATCGGACTTGGCGTGGAAGTGGGTGGCACCGGCTTGCGCTCGGTCGGGGCCGACTCATTCAGCACTTGGACGCCAGGGATTTTTTTTGGCAAAGGCTTCGGCGATTTGCCCACGGCAGTGCGGTTCCTGAAGCCGTTCGCCCTTACAGGACAGGTCGGCATTGCCATTCCGACTAGTGCGAGCACGCGCAGTGTCACAGTGGACGCCCAGACCGGCGAACAGCAGATTGATGTCGAGCGGCATCCCGATGTGCTGGAGTGGGGCTTTGCATTGGAGTACAGCCTTATCTACCTGCAATCACAGGTGCAGGACTTGCACTTGCGCGCGCCACTCGATCGGCTGATCCCGCTGGTGGAGTTTGCATTGGAAACTCCATTGAACCGCGGAGAAGAGGGACAAACGACTGGCACGATCAACCCTGGCATCATCTGGGCGGGTAAATACTTCCAGATGGGAGTTGAGGCTGTTGTTCCGATCAACGAGCGCACTGGAAACAACGTCGGCGTGATCGCGCAACTGCATTTCTTTCTGGATGACCTTTTTCCACACAGCGTCGGTCGTCCCCTCTTTGAAGGAAACAAATGAAACGCGCAGTCCGTTTGTTTCTGATCATTTTGGCTGGCACGGCGCAAGTTGAAGCGCACGCTTTTCTCAGGGATGCGGAGCCGGCCGTGGGTAGCACAGTTCAGACGTCGCCTAAGGAAGTGCGAATCCGATTTACGGAAAACATCGAACCAGCCTTCAGTAGCATTCAGGTATTCGATGCGTCTGGGAAGGAAGTGGACAAACGCGATGTGCAACTGGATCGCTCGGATCGCGCGCTGCTGCGCGTTTCACTGCCGCGCCTCGGAGCGGGAATCTATAAAGTCGTCTGGCGCGTGGTTTCTGTCGATACGCACGTGACCAATGGAAACTTCACGTTCCGGGTAACTCGTTAGGGATTCCTGCGTAAAGAAACTTAATGCTTATCGCGCTGCTCATCATGGCTCGCACGGCGCACATCGGCGCGACGATGCTGCTCATGGGAACGTTTACGTTCAAGCTGATCACGCTTGCCGCGGGAGGTCGGGGCGGGAGTCACGATTTCCACAAGCTTCAGCTGTGTTTGCTCTACGTAGCCCGATGGAGTCTCGTCGCGGCTCTTCTCTCCGCTCTGCTTTGGTTCTGGCTGGAAGTCGCGAACATGAGTGGATTGCCAGCCCTGCGGGCTTTTTCCACCACAGCGTGGCAGATGGTTTTGTTTGAAACGAAATTCGGTCATGTCTGGCAGCTTCGCCTCGGACTCATCGTCCTCGCGTTTGCACTCGTCGCTCTCGGACTGGCGCAAATCCAAGCGCGATACGGGCTGATTATGGCCGTGTTTTTGATCAGCATTGTTTTACTCGTCTCGCTAGCCTGGATCAGCCACGCTGCAGCTGCCAGAGTGCAACCGCTCGGGCTGCTAGGTGATGCGCTCCATCTTTGTGCAGCGAGTGTCTGGATCGGCGGACTTCTACCGCTGGCAATTTTTCTGACGCGCACGCGTGCATCGTTGTCGTTGGGCAAACAGGAGCTTCTCGTACTTCGCCGCTTCTCCACGCTTAGCTTCACTTGCGTAAGCGTCCTTATTGTTAGCGGCATTTCCAACTCGTGGTTGTTAGTCGGTTCGATCCACGCGCTCCTCACGACGCGTTACGGCTGGATCTTGCTTGCCAAGCTTGCGGCATTCGGCATTCTCGTCTGCCTGGGCGCGCGGAATAGATTCGTCATCAAAACAAAGTTGCGCAGAGTTTCCGAAACCTCAGATTTGCTAGCTCAGCTTCGGCGCAATGTGATCCGTGAAACCTGCCTCGGCCTGGCAGTGGTGACGATCGTTGCGTGCTTGGGCGTTACGCCTCCAGCGCGAGGTCTGTGAATACCAGCGTTAGAATATGCGGGCTGTTGGCTTCGGCCTGGCGACTTGAAAATTTTGCTTGGATGGGTGTCCTAATTGAACCGCAGTCGTTAAGCGTTATCACGACCAGGTGATCAGACGCAATTCGTGCATCTGCATCAGACAGGGATGCGTCGGGACAACGCGCACGCTAAAGCCGTAGGTGCCGCTTTCAGACGCAGGAACTGTTCCCTGGTAAATGTAATTGCCGTCTCCATCCGCGCTGCCGGTTTGATTGATGACAGTCGACGAAGGATTGCGAATGTCACCATTATCCGCTTCGCCGTGGTAGGCTTCCACTCGCACATGTTGCGGATCGACCGTGCCCAGATGAACTCGCGCCGTGATTTGTAGCGATTCACCGACCAAAATGTTTTGTCGATCTTTGTTGCCGATTTGAACATCCGAAATTTTCACTCCTGGCCAATCCTTGCGTATTTGCGTTTTCCACTGGCTCAGGTGCGTGGCAGCGCCGCAGCCGTCGTGAGAAAGATTCTCGTAGGATTTCGCGGCCGGAATATAAAGTTGCTCAGTATACTCCTTCACCATCCGCTGCGTGTTGAAAACCGGCGTGACGCTTCGGATTGATTCACGCATTAATTGCAACCAGGCGAGAGGGAGTTTGCCGTCCGGTTTCGCGTAATAGAGAGGAACGATCTGGTTCTCCAGTAACTGATAAAGGCTGCTCGCGTCTACTTCATTTTGAAATTCCGTGCTGCCATTGTTGATTTCTGCGCCAATAGCCCACCCATTGCTGGCGTTGTACCCCTCGCGCCACCAGCCGTCGAGAACGCTCAGATTGATTCCGCCGTTCGGAGCAGCCTTCATTCCGCTGGTTCCGCTCGCCTCCAGGGGACGCAACGGATGGTTTAGCCAAAGATCGACACCCTGCACCAGGCGGCGCGCGATGTAGCTGTCATAGTCCTCCAAAAAAACGATGCGATTTTCCAACCCGGCTTCGCGGCTAAATCTGTAAACTTCCTGGATTAGCGCCTTACCTGCTTCATCGCGTGGGTGCGCTTTGCCTGCAAAAATGAATTGCACAGGCCGAGTGGTATCATTCACCAATCGCTTTAATCGTTCCTTATCGCTGAACAAAAGCGTACCGCGCTTGTAAGTCGCGAAACGGCGCGCAAAGCCCACCGTCAAAATTTCCGGGTCAAGGATACGGTTGACCTTGCGGATTGACTCCGGGGATTCTCCCAATCGCTCACGGCGGTGTCGTTCCCGATCGCGGATAAAGTTAATCAGGCGGAGTTTGAGTTGTTGATGCGTATCCCAAAGTTCCGTGTCGTGAATATCAATGACGCCGCGCCAAAATTCCGGTTCCGCAAGATGTTCCTCCCAGTCGCCGAGGTGCTTGCGATAAAGCGCTGCGAACTCCGGCGCCATCCAGGTTTTGGTATGGACCCCGTTGGTGATGCTGGTAATGGGCACTTCATGGACTGGAACGCCAGACCAGACATCCTTCCAAAGCGATCGGCTGACCTCGCCGTGTAATTTGCTTACTCCATTGGCGTGCCGGCTAAGACGCAATGCGAGGATGGTCATGCTGAACGGATCGTCTGGATTGAGGCGTGTGTGACCGAATGAGAACAGTTCGTCGAACGGAATGTTTAGTTCCTTGGCGAAATTACCGAAATATTTTCGCATCATCTCGCGCGGGAACGAGTCATTGCCGGCAGGGACTGGAGTGTGCGTGGTAAAAACGTTGGCGGCGGCTACCAGTTGAAGTGCTGAATAAAAATCGAGCTTCTTCTCCGCGACATTGAGACGAATGCGTTCCAGCGCCAGGAACGCCGAATGTCCTTCGTTCATGTGAAACACGGCTGGCTGAATGCCGAGCACGGCGAGCGCTTTGACGCCGCCGATTCCGAGCATCATCTCCTGGCGCATGCGCATCTCAAGGTCGCCGCCGTAAAGCTCGGCAGTGATTAATCGGTCTTCGGCGTTGTTTTCCGGAATGTCCGTATCGAGGAGGTAGAGGTTTACCCGGCCAACGCGCAATTCCCAAAGCCGGGCAAAAACTTCGCGCTCCAAAATTCGCACTGAGATGTGAAGTCTCGTGTCGCCGCGGTGCACCTCGCGGATCGGCAGGTGATAGAAATTTTGATTCAAGTTGATCGCCGCCTGAACGCCGTTCTTGTCGATCTGCTGCCGGAAATACCCGTGCCGATAGAGCAAGCCAATCGCAACGAAATTTAGGTCCAGATCGCTTGCGGACTTGCAATGGTCGCCAGCGAGTATTCCAAGACCGCCGGAATAATTCGGGATCGATTCGTGAAAACCAAATTCAGCGGAGAAATAGGCAATCGGATTCTTAATCACGCTTCCGGCGCCCGTCTTTCCGTAAGTGTCATGTCGCCCGAGATATTTCTCGAATTCCTCAAAGACCTGCTTCAGTTCGCGCAGAAAAGTTTTGTCTTGTGCAAGTTCTTCCAGCCTGGATTGCCGCGAAAGCTGAAGCATCCGGACTGGATTATGATTCGTCCGGTTCCAAAGGTCGGGATCGAGATGTCGGAAGAGCCGGCGCGCGGCCGGTTCCCACGTCCACCACAGGTTGAAGCTCATCTCGCGCAGCGGTTCCAACGCCGCCGGCAGGATGGGAGTCACGTTATACGTTTGAAAAGTAGCCATGCGAAGGTGGGTCGCTATAGCCGGAGTCGGCGACGCCGGCCCGCCACATTATACGTTTGGAAGGATGACATGCGAACGCGGCGGGAGTTAATCGAGAAAACCTGATCCGGCAAGCTGCAGGCAGATTCCCAATTCACTACCATCGGACCTAGTGAGTCGCTAGTGACGATTAGGTTACATCCAGTTATCTGCACAATCTGTGGTCGGATTTCTTGGAGCGTTGGGCTCTTGCAGGGTCAGCGATCCCTGTCTACTGACCTAGCGCGTGGCACGAGGACGAGTCCGAGAAAGAAGCCGGCGATTAGTCCGCACAGGTGCGCTGCCATGCTGACCTGTGGCGTCGAAAGATCGAAGGCGACTTGAATCACTATGATCATTACGACGTTTCCCAGGCGTTGTTTCGCCTGCGGCGCATGACGATGTCGCACTAAAAATCCAGCCCACGTGCCGACGATTCCCATGATACAACCCGACGCGCCAACAAGCTGAGCGACTTGTACGAAACCGAGTACCGTTAAACCCACAACACCCGCGCTGGAGGCAAGACCCGATATCAAGTAACACACGGTGAATCGGATTGTGCCTATGGATCGTTCTAACGGCGGGCCAAGAATATAAAGCGCGAAAATGTTGAAAAGCAGATGGGTAAAACCACCGTGCAAAAAGAGCGCGGTGAAAAGCCGCCAGTATTCACCTTGGACTACAACAGCATAAGGTTCGAGTGCACCGACTCGATGCAGGACTTCCGCGTCGTTCAGGTCGCCAACAGAAATTTCGAGTAGGAACACAAGCGCGTTGAGCAGAATCAATACGAAAACTGCCGGCGTGCTTCGGAGTTGACTATGCCGAACACGGTTCGCGACTGAGACAAATGAGAAAGGGATGGGGTGGTTTTGGCGAGATTCCAAACGCTGAAATAATCGGACCTGGTCGCGCAGCTCGACGCTGGGATGTAAGATTTGAAGAATTGCCCCCAGTTTTCCAGCCGATCTGTAGTCTCCCCGAGTAGCCAGCTCCGTCATTTTGGGTAAGCCAATCGCCGGAAGAAAGAGAAGGACGATCCAAGCCAACCCGCCGATGTAACCAGCCGCACGAGGAAGGAAAATCCATGCGACAGCGGTGATAATCAGCGTAACTAGTGCAGCGATACGCCAGCCACGATAAGGCGTTCCGGGGCGCCATGCCCGGGCCAGAACCAGCAACGGTGAAATCACTGCGAGAAAGAGAAAAATATGATTCAGGTCCACAAATCGAAGTTGGCGAGCCGACGTGATTTCGTTAAAACATTCAATCGGGCAATCCTGTTCTTATCATGTTGAGCGAAGCGAAACATCCCAGCTTGTCACATTAGCGTTGCCGAAAGAAATCAGAGATTCTTCGCTTCGCTCAGAATGACAATGCCCTCCTGTTCCAACCCTTTAACGCTTTACCGGTTCAACTTTGCAATCTTTGTAGCTTGTAACTTTCTTAACCTTTCTAACTTTGAAGCATGCGTATCACTGTAATCGATTATCTCGACGTTGTTTCATCCTGGTGTTTTTGGTCCGAGCCAACATGGGCGGAATTGAAGAAGCTTTATGATGGCCGCGTCGAGTTTCAGTGGAAGATCGCGTTGATGGATCCGAGTGGTTTGCCCACTTCGCGGGAGCAGGAGCAATGGTTCTATCGGCGCAGCGGAATGATGATGCGTTCACCGTTCATGCTCAACACCGATTGGTACGATCCCAGTTTGCCGGAATGGCTCGCGCCGAATTGTGTGGCCGAAGCGGCCAAGGACTTTGGATTCACTGATGATCGCGTTCGCCTCGCGCTCGCCCATGCCGCGCTTCGCGAGGGGAAAAAGGTGAGCGATTGGGAAATCGCCGCCGAGATCGGTGGGGCGGCTGGCAACATTGACAGGAAAAAGCTGCTCGAGCGCGCGCGATCGGGCGAGATCGAGAAGCGCGTTCGCGCATCGACGGCGGAATTTCGTGCGCTCCAGATCACGCAGCGCCCGGCATTCTTGGTCGACACGGAAATTGGCGATCGCGCAGTGTTTTCCGGGGTTGTAAAACTCAAACCGCTGACAGCAACGCTCGATTCGATGCTCGATGACGCTGCTGCGTACGCGGCGCACAAGGCGCATTTTGGCGATCCGCCGGCAAAGTGATCGTTGGAAGATCGACACTTGGTTGTCACGAGATTCGCCTTGCCAGCGCGAAATTGTTGCCTACAACTTCCCTTCGGCTCGCGATTATTAGCGAGCTCTCGTCGCGGTGAATCGCAGCCGTGGCGAGTTGGAGTGTCCGGGCGTTTGCCTAGGGTGGCGCCGGGAATTGCGATAAATGGAAATACGGCGGCGCGGCGCACTCCCGCTCCGTCGGCCAGGAGCTAGTTCGAATCTGCAACCACAAATTCGTGTAAACGGTCGGATCCGCGCCCGAGAAGTCCGGGTCATTATGGGGTCTACCGGCGAACAGCTTGGCGTCATGAAGCTAACTGACGCCTTGCGCAAAGCTCAAGGTCTTGGTCTCGATCTGGTGGAGATCGCCCCAACGGCCACCCCGCCGGTCTGCAAGATCATCGACTTTGGAAAGTTCCGCTACGATATCTCCAAGCATACCAAGGATAAAAGGCCCTCCGGCTCGAAGCTGAAGGAAATCAAGTTTCGCGTTAACATCGACGACCACGATTATCTGACGAAGATCCGGCACGGCGAAGAATTCCTGGATCGGGGAAATAAGGTGCGGGTGCAACTGCAATTTCGCGGCCGCGAAATGGCGCACCAGGAATTTGGCATGCAGCTCGTGCACAAGGTTCGCGATGATCTCGCGGGAATGTCGCAGGTGGAAATGGAGCCAAAAATCGCCGGACGCAATATCACCATGACCCTGGCACCTCTGCCGGCGAACCGCCGGAAGAGGCGATTTACCGCACCACCAAACGCAGCGGAAGAGCAGGAACCCGTTGTTTCGCCTACCGGCACGTAGCGGCGAGGACGCTCACTTCGGGGGACCCAACCGTGCAACGCGTATGTCTTGAACCCGCTGCTAAATCCAAACCGCCTTTGCGATCTGATCTTTCGGCGTGCCTGCGTCCCAGTCGGTAGCTTCGATGTGAAACACCTCAACGTCTACGATGCGGCGTAGGCGATGGTTTTCGGGAAGGGGCAGGAATCGGCGTGAATGGAGCCTTCGCCGCTTCTAGCGCTGACAATCGGCTTTTCCGTGCTTTCGCCTCCTGACTGTTCGGGTCGAGCTTTAGAACTTGATCGGTATCCGCCATCGAATTCTTAAGGTCTTTTTTCAGTTCGTAAATATAAGCGCGATAATTAAGGTATCGAACTTCGTTCGGCTTGAGCTTGATCGCCTCGGAATAATCGGCCAGCGCTTTGTCCATATCGTTCAGTTTCATCTCGACCGCTGCGCGGTATTCGTAAATTCGTGTGTCTTCTGGACTGATTTTGATCGCTTCGCCGTAGTCGTTGATCGCATCCTGGAATTGCTGGTTAGTCGCCGCAGCGTATGCACGCTGTTGATAAACGGCGGCCAGATTTGGCGCGTATTTGTGGTCGAGAGCCGTCGCCTTGCGAAGCAAGTCGATCGCTTTGTCCCACTGGGGGGGGTCGGTCTTGGAGGCCTCTGTGCCGTCTAGGGCAAGCTTGTTTGCTTCTTTCGCCTGTTTGGTGGCTTGTGCGTCGGATAACTGCGGAGCACAAAGCGCCAGGGCCGCGACGAAAATAAAGACAAAGTTTTTTTTCATAATTTCTTTTGGACGTTGATGTTCTTAAAGAATTCGAAGTTCAGGCCGCGAACAGTTGGCCGCAAGCGGAACTGTTTCAAGTTTGTTCTGGAGATGGCGTCTGCTCGACGTCGATCTTTGGTTCCGGCTCCGATGAAGCAGTTACGCTGAGCCCAGGCTCATCGACACGTGTGATACGCACGGCGCGACCCGTGCTCCCGTCGATTTCGATAAGCGCTCCACGCAGTCGTACTTCGCCGCCGGCGACCGGAAACGACGCCGGCAGATTCGAGATGAACCGATTCATGATGGGATCAACAGCACGCCCCAGGATGGAGTTTACCGGACCGCACATGCCCGCGTCGCAGAGGAAAGCCGTGCCACCCGGAAAAATCTGCTCATCGGCAGTCTGAACGTGGGTATGAGTTCCAATGACCGCAGAAACTTTTCCATCGAGGAACCGGCCCAACGCGATTTTTTCACTCGTAGTCTCTCCGTGTACGTCCACGATGATGTTCGTAGTCTCGTTGCGCATCTTCGTCACCGCTGCATCGACCGAGCGAAACGGGTTTTCTAAAATCGGCTGCATAAATGTGCGCGCTTGTACGTTGATCACGCCGATTTTTCCCTTCGTCGTTTCCAAGACGATCGACCCGTTCCCAGGCGCGCCATCAGGATAATTCACCGGGCGCAACAAACGCGGCTCGGTGTCGATGAACCCAAGAATTTCTTTCTGGTCCCATACGTGATCGCCTGTCGTGATGACTGAGACGCCGGCGCGCAAGAAATCAATGGTGATTTTCCCAGTTATGCCGCGACCGCCAGCCGCGTTCTCGCCGTTAACAACGATGAAGTCCAAGGCGTGCTTCTCTTTTAGTTTCGGCAGCCTGGCGATCACGGCCGTGCGTCCCGGTTCACCAACGATATCGCCAAGAAAAAGGATCGTTAGCATTTTGCGATCATCGTATTGAAGAGGCTCTAAAGGTCGATGTTTCATTTCAAAAAAAAACGGACACAATGACGAAGCCCGAATGACGAATGACGAAGGAATTCCGAACACCGAATGACAAAATATCATCGCGCTCTGCTCGAGTGGCTTCGGATTTCGTCATTCGTCATTCCTTTGTCATTTGTACTGCTGCTCCTTACGCCTGCGCTGCAAGCGGCGGACAACCTCGGCGTCCTTGGGAGCGAACCGAAATGGGGCGTACTCGAACACTATCAGGAGACAATTACCCAAGATGAATTTAGCCAGCTGATCCAGAACGTTTACTGCACGCACGGACTCGCTCCGGATTCAATTGAAGTAAACACCGACACGGCGCGGATTTTGACCAATCGCGAGTCGCAAAAATTTTTCACTTTACGGTTCGCAAAGAATGATACCTCGCGCAATCCGGTGCCGCGTCTTTGGCATTCCGCTAAATCCTTGCCACCCGCGAAAGCGGACAAGCCGCTCTCAGGCTTGCGAATTGCGCTCGACCCGGGTCATCTGGGTGGCAAATGGGCAAAGATGGAAGAGCGTTGGTTTCAAGTCGGCAGCACCCAGCCGGTTCAGGAAGGTGATCTGACTTTGAAGGTCGCGCGGCTGCTCGCCCCGCGATTACGCGAATTAGGCGCGAAAGTTTTTTTTGTTCGGAATAGCAACGAACCGGTCACGGCAAAACGTCCCGATGATTTTCGGGAACTTGCGAGGAAAATCCTGATTAGAAACGGCGTGCCACAGCCTCGTACTGACGTTCTTGATCCAAATGATCCCGAGAAAGAGCAAACGATTCGCTGGCAGAGCGAAATCTTATTTTACCGTTACAGCGAAATTCGCCGTCGAGCGGCGCTGGTAAACTTCAAATTGCATCCCGACCTGGTCCTTTGTTTGCATTTCAACGCCGAAGGCTGGGGCGATCCGAATAATCCGACGCTGACCGACATCAACCATTTTCATCTTCTTGTGAACGGCTCCTATTTGCAGCAGGAGCTCGAATTCGACGACGAACGTTTTGAAATGATTCGGCGGCTTCTCAGCCGTGCTTACGATGAAGAACTGCCGCTGGCGGACACCATTGCCACCGCAATGGCTCGCGATACTCACCTGCCACCATACGAATATCCTACCACGAACAGTACAACGAAAGTCGGCACCAGCGGTTATGTTTTTGCGCGCAATTTGCTCGCGACGCGGCTCTATCGTTGTCCGGTGGTTTATTGCGAGCCCTATGTAATGAACAGCAACGACGCCTTTGCCCGAATTCGAGGCCGGCGATTACGAAGGAACCCGCAACATCAACGGTTTGGAACGTAAAAGTATTTTCCGCGAATACGCTGATGGCGTTACCGAGGGACTAGTCGAATATTATTCGAAAGCGCGAGGAAGGGGCGATTGACCTCAATCGCCTGTTTGTAGGGCGTTTCTGTGAAACGCCATGGCGTCTGACACAGACGCCCTACAGCGCGCCTACCGCCTCGCGAATATCGTCGAGCGTTACATCGTTTGCGATGCGCGCAGTTCCTATTTTCGCCGTGACAACGAATCGGATTTTTCCGCTTTGGAATTTTTTGTCGAACTTCATTGCGCTCACGATCTTGTTTCGTGGAAAATTCTTCGGCAAACACGTCGGCAAATCAAATTGTTGCAGAAGGTCGATCACCGCATCGCGTTGCCTGGGTGGGAGTCCAGCTCTTTTGATCGAGATCGCGCATGCGGCGACAATCCCGAGGCTGAGCGCTTCACCGTGAAGAAATTTCCGGTAATTTCCCGCGCGCTCAATCGCGTGACCCACGGTGTGTCCGAAATTGAGAAGCGCTCGTTCTCCTGTGCAGATCGTCGCTCGTCTTTCGCTACGATTTTCGATTTAATCCTTATGTTGCGCTTAATCAGCTGTTCTAGAGCAAGCGCATCGCTTCCTTCCACGATTGAAGCTGCTCGAACATTTTCGCATCGGCGATAATGGCGTGCTTGATGACCTCGGCGAATCCCTGACTCAATTCGCGACGGGGCAGGGTTTTTAGAACATCAAGATCATCAATCACCAGCGATGGATGGTGGAAAACGCCGATCAGATTCTTTCCATCAGCGGTGTTCACTCCGGTCTTTCCGCCGATTGAGCTATCCACCATCGCAAGCAAGGTCGTGGGAATCTGAATGTGAGGAATACCGCGATGATAAATCGCCGCCACAAACCCGGAGATATCACCGATCACGCCGCCGCCGAGCCCAATCACAAATGATTGCCGATCCAATCCGGCTGCAATCATCTTATCGCAAATCGCGCCAGCTCGCTTGAGTGTCTTCGATTTCTCGCCAGCCGGAATTGTGATCACTATCGGCTGAAAACCAGATGATGCTAAGCTTTGTAGGACCCTGTCGGCGAAAAGCGGCGCAACCTTTTTATCGGAAATTATTGCGCACGTCTTGCGGGGAAGACATTTGCGTACGCGGTTGCCAACCTGCTCAATCAAATCTGAGCCTACGAGCGCCGGACAACGATGGCCGTCGCCGCGAATTTTCACTGCCGCTACGGATACGGAATGTACGGAGTCCACTGGTCCGGCTCACCTGGGTTCGCCGTAGTACTCGTGAATGCAGTCCAGGACATCATTTCACAATGGAGATCAGTAAAAAGCGCGTTGATTCGCCTACGACTACTGAATGTTCCGCCGGTGGCAACCCCACCGGGACTACTGGTTACTGTTCCGCCATTCCCCAAAAGAGTAACGCCCGGCGCAGCTGTCGTCGCGACGCCTTGGAAATTGACGGTTGCCGCGCTGGTTTGAGCCGGAGCGAACAATATGAACGCTGTAGGTTTGGTAATTTTGCTAGCGGACATTGCTGCCCCACCCGGGTAGATTTTGGCGTTAACGCCATAGCTGATCGGCGTTGTTGCGTTCCCCAATTCCGAGGAGGCGCGCTTATCGAAAGCCGATTCAAACCCACGCCAAGCGGAAAAGTATTTCGGGTTTAGTTGCGACGACCACGCGGTCCCGGGAGAAAATAGAATGCCGTCGCTGTCGTTTAAATATGTTTGAGTCGCGAGTCCGATCTGACGCAGGTTGCTCATGTCTTTTGTCGCCTTGGCGCGCTCCGAAATGGTGGTGTAGGCCGGATAGACCATGGCCATCATGATAACGATGATCGCAAGGACGACGATCACCTCGATGAGAGTGAAAGCGTACGTAAAATGGGAAACCTTCATCATTGGTTTGGTCAGCTAGGAAGGCATGATATTGGCGGAGAGCCGCGACAGAAAGCGAAAAAGAACCGCGCGCAAGGAAGGTGCTTGACAATACAGTTTCCAGTTCGTGTATGTAGATCATGCCAGACGAAGTGCCCACTCAACCTCCCCCTCCGCCAGGTCCCGAACCCGGGACGACGGCAAAATCCACATCGACCGGTTTACCTTCCAATGTGGCTGCAGCGCTCGCCTGCATTCCACTTGATCGGCGGCATCATTTTTTATATCGCTGAAAAGCACGATAATTTTGTGCGCTTCTACGCTATGCAATCGATCATTTTGGGCGGTGCTTGGTTTCTTTGCTGATTTGTCTATTCGGTTGCGCACTGCGATCTTCTAACTCCTATTCCAGTAATTGGTCTATTCTTCAGTATTATTTTCTGGGCTCGCCTGCGGCATTGGTTAGCATCGCGATTCTTGTTGTTCTCATCGTCGCAGTCGTCAAAGCGTTCAGCGGGCGTTCGCTGGGATATCCCCTACATCGGACCGGTTGCACGCAAGCAAATGGAAGGTAGCGGCGGATAATTCCGTCATTCCGAGCGTAGTCGAGAAATCCCGTCACGAGAGCTTCGGGGTGACGCCGCGGGATCCTTCGACTTCGCTCAGGATGACGGCTGCTGAAGCAGCTTAACGACCACTTCAGTCAAGATCAGTTCATGATCAAGCTGCGTCGTTACCAATTGAACATTTGCTTCGAGACACGCTCGCATGGCCTGCATTAATTGGGTCGTTTCGAACCGGCTCGCCTGCTGTGCGGCAATCCCAAGCGCGTAGGCGTTGATCGAGCCATCTTTCTTACGCGGCAAATGATCCGTCGCCTCGGTGGGCAGGCGGTTGATTGCGGAGACGAACTGGAACGGAGAATGCGGGCGCGGCAGGCGATATCGTTCCATTAAATCTTTGGCAAGTAACAAATTGCGGATCGTAGGAACAATCGTCACCAGCAAGATCCCGACAGCTTTTTCGCCTTGATCCAATAAACGTCGCACCAGCTTTAGTGATAGTTGGAGATCGCGCGCCGCGAGCGCATTACCCAACTCGAAAATAACGCCCGCGCGCGAAAGCGGCACTAAGTCGCGGACGAGGTCGGCATTCACTCCGCGATCTCTTCCAAGAAACGTATCCACCTTTTCCAGTTCGTTATCGATCTGTCGAGTATCGCCGCCGGTCAGCAGCACAAAAAGATCGAGTGCACCGTCATCAAATTGGAGTTTTCTTTTTTTTGCGCGCTGCTGAACTATCTCGAGAGCTTCTTCTTCCCATCCACTTCGGCCGGAATCGAGCCGGTCAAAAACCTGCACCTCCGCGCGTTTGAGCAGCGCCTTATAAAATGAACGGCGTTTATCCAGGTCGGTCGCACTGATTAAGAGTGTGACACCGGGGCCGAAACCGATACCGACTAATTCGGACAATTCTTCCAAGGCGGATTGCACCGCGGCCGAACGCGCCTTTTGATCGTCGCCAAGAAAATTTACGTTCTTTAACCAAACCACTTTTGTGCTGCCAAAAAAAGGCAGCGTTTGAAGTGCCTCGATTGCCGATCTTACTCGCGCTTCGGCCTGGTCGACATTGTCGGCAGCTCCATCAATAACTTCCAGTCCGAAATCGCCTGCGCCGGGTGGCGTCAGATTAGACGCGAGTTCTGCGGCCACGCGTTTTACTTCCACTTCATCGGAACCGAGTACGGCGTATATGTTTGCGCTTGCCGCTTTTGTTTTTGCTTTCGGCACTGCGATTTCATCGCATGCTGATAACGGCATTACAAGATCGTGTCGTTCGCGATAAGTCTGCGGAGCACAAGCTGGCAGCCTGTGCTCCCGGAGAACATGTTACGCGCCAGCGTGTTACTTTATTCGCCTGCGCCGCGCTGCACCGCCGCTCGCGCGTATTCGCGATTCAGCTTGGCAATAAAACTGGCGCTAATCTCCGCTGGGCAAACTGCCTCGCATTCGTATGTATTGGTGCAATTGCCGAATCCTTCTGCATCCATTACGGAGACCATTCGCAGCACGCGGCTCTCTCGTTCCGGATGACCCTGCGGCAACAGCGATAGATGCGAAACCTTCGCAGCAGTGAAAAGCACGGCCGATCCATTTGGACAGGCCGCGGCGCATGCGCCGCATCCGATGCAAGCAGCCGCTTCCATTGCCAGATCAGCGTCGTGCTTTGGAATCGGAATCGAGTTCGCCTCCGGCGCTGAGCCGGCGCGCGCAGAAATGAATCCACCGGCTTGCACAATGCGGTCCAGCGCGCTGCGATCGACTACCAGATCTTTCAGGAGTGGGAACGATCCAACTCGAAACGGCTCGACTGTGATCGTCGCGCCGTCGCGAAACTTCCTCATATAAAGTTCGCACACCGCGCCAGGATGGTCGGGTCCGTGTGGTTCGCCGTTAATCGTGAGCGAGCAGGTGCCGCAAATACCTTCGCGACAATCGGAGTCGAACGCGATTGGTTCCTTTCCGTCTCTGACCAAAATTTCGTTGAGAATGTCGAGCATTTCGAGAAACGACGTGTTCGGCGAAATGTCGTTCACTTCGTAATCGACGAGTTTGCCTGGCGTTTGTCGATCTTCTTGGCGCCAGATTCTCAGCTGAAAGTTCATAGTTGAGAGTTGAGTGTTGAGAGACAGAAACTCTGCATGCAATTACTTGGCAGCTAAGAGGGATCTGCGTAAGCCGCTCAGCATTCGGCTCTCCTCCTCTGCTGCCGCGTAGATTTTTAGGAAATCGTCATCGGTGAGAAAATTCTGACGGCGTGCAACAAAACATTCGGAAACGACTTCGAAGACAGAGCCGCCAGCGATTTCGACAAACCGCGCAAAGTCAACCTTGGAACTTCGTGAGGATCCCTCGGCAATGTTGGAGGAAATTGAGACAGCGGCGCGACGCAGTTGAGTCGTCAGACCGAACCGTTCTTCGGTCGGAAAGGTGCGAGTATCTGCGTAAATGAGGTCGGCGAATTCAATCGCCTTTTGCCAGACATCTAGCTTTTCAAAGTTGAACATATTTCTCTCCTGGTTTTGTTTTTCATCTCTCAACTCTCAACCAACAACTCTCAGCTTCACTTATAGCTTCTCTGGGTTAGATGCACGGTTTCAAAATTGAGGGGCTCGCGACGCAACATCGGTGGTTTTCCATCGCCTTGAAATTCCCATGCAAACACGGCGGCGTAGTTTTCATCGTCGCGCAGTGCTTCGCCTTCCGCGGTCTGGTGTTCCTCGCGAAAATGCGCGCCACAGGATTCGTCGCGCTCCAGTGCATCGATACACATCAGCTCGCCGAATTCCAGGAAATCGGCAACACGCCCGGCACGTTCCAAAGATTGATTGAAATCATCGCCATCCCCCGGCACTCGGACCTCGCGCCAGAATTGTTCGCGCAGTTCGGGGATTTTTTTGAGCGCCTCGCGCAATCGCTTTTCGTGACGCGACATTCCGCATTTGTCCCAGAGAAGCAGGCCAAGCTCCCGATGGAACGAATCGACCGAACGAGTGCCGTCGACGTCGAGTAGTTTCTCGATTCTGGTACGAACATCTTTTTCCGTTTCTCGGAACTCCGGAGAATCCAGCGGCGGCCGCTTTCCCATCTGCCCCGCGAGATAATTCGGCAGTGTATTGGGCAAAACAAAATATCCATCCGCCAGCCCCTGCATGAGAGCGCTCGCGCCGAGCCGGTTCGCGCCGTGATCGGCAAAATTCGCTTCGCCGATCACAAACAACCCGGGCACATTGCTCATTAGGTCATAATCCACCCAGAGACCGCCCATGGTGTAGTGAACAGCCGGGTAAATCCGCATCGGCACTTTGTAGGCGTCTTCGCCGGTGATCTTTTCATAGACCTCGAACAAATTTCCGTAGCGCTCGCGAATCGTATGTTCACCCAGGCGTTTAATCGCGTCGGCAAAGTCGAGATAAACGCCGCGTCCGCCCGGGCCCACGCCCCGGCCTTCGTCGCAAACTTCTTTTGCTGCGCGCGAAGAGATATCGCGCGGCGAAAGATTGCCGTAGCTCGGATATTTTCGCTCGAGATAATAATCGCGATCCGTCTCGGGAATTTCACCGGGCGTCTTGTTCCGATCTTCCTTACGTTTCGGAACCCAGACGCGTCCATCATTCCGGAGCGATTCCGACATGAGCGTGAGCTTCGATTGATATTCGCCACCGACCGGAATGCAGGTCGGATGAATCTGTGTGAAGGCCGGATTCGCGAAGAGCGCGCCTCTTTTAAAAGCGCGATAGGTCGCCGTGACATTGCACCCGCGTGCGTTGGTCGAGAGATAAAACACGTTTCCATATCCGCCCGTGGCGAGCACGACACCATCCGCGGCGTGTCTTTCAATTTTTCCCGAACACAAGCTCCGAGTAACAATTCCCTTGGCGTGTCCCTCGACAATCACGAGATCGAGCATCTCCGTTTGCGGAAACATCTGGACCGTGCCGGCCGCGATTTGTCGGCAAAGCGCTTGATAACAGCCAAGCAGAAGCTGCTGACCGGTCTGTCCGCGCGCGTAGAATGTACGCGACACCTGAGCGCCGCCGAAGGAACGATTAGCCAGCAGGCCCCCATATTCGCGGGCGAACGGCACGCCCTGCGCGACGCATTGGTCAATGATGTTATTGCTGATCTCGGCGAGGCGATACACGTTGGCTTCACGGGAACGAAAATCGCCGCCCTTGATCGTGTCGTTAAATAATCGGTAAACGCTGTCGCCGTCGTTTTGATAATTTTTCGCTGCGTTGATACCACCCTGGGCCGCAATCGAATGCGCGCGTCGCGGTGAATCCTGAAAGCAAAAACATCTTACTCGATAACCCAATTCGCCCAGCGTCGCCGCAGCCGATCCACCGGCCAGACCGCTTCCCACAACGATGATCTCGAACTTTCTCCGATTGTTTGGACTAACTAATCGCGAATGGTCGCGATGGTTTCGCCATTTCTGGGCGAGCGGACCGAGTGGAATCTTTGGATCCAGGGTACCAATCATATTTGCCGATATTTGATACGTTAGGCTTTGAATCTCACTTACCGATATCAGCAAAATTCAAACTTCGAATCCCGAAATCCGAAACAAACATCGGAAAATTCGAAATCCCGAAACTTTCCCGTCACTCGCATTTGCGGAGAATGGCGCCGAAGATGTTCATTAGCTCTTTTGCCTCGGATGAGAGGTGCTTGCGTTCTTGTTCAAGTTCACCATCGACATCAAGCAAGCGCAGCCAATAGCAAGTCTCCTTGGCTTCTCTACGGCAGATCTTGATTTTCATCTTAAAGTCCTTCTTTCCGATTGCTTCATTCGCTTCGATGTAATTTGCACCGATGGAACCTGAGGCGCGGATGAACTGCTTTGCGTCCTCGACATTTCCGATAGTCCGCGGCAATCTTTTGACAAACGCACGACCCCGCTCAGCGAATACCGCTGTTCGCTCTTCCAGATCGTACGGCTTTGAATTGTCTCGATCGGCCATCTGTGGTTTGGGATATTCGGATTTGTTTCGAGTTTCGATATTCGGATTTCGGATTTTCGTTTCCTATAGCTGTTGGGCCGGTTTAACCCACCCGAGGAGGACAGCGATGGGGATCGACGTATAACCGATAAAGATGAGCCATGCGAAAATTCGGCCTGCCCAATGCGAGGCGTGGCGTCAGTTTCTTATCATTCAATCCAAGCGACTGGAAGAAGCTGGAAGATCCATGGCTTAAATGAAGCGCGAGCAAAAACAGTCCAAGGATGTAAAAGCCCGACACATAATAATTCTGAAATCCGTATACCATCATGGAGTAAACGTCGTAGTGGCCAAGGGGATCAGCCTTAAGTAAGCCAAACCTGGGATCCGTAACGCGCACCGTGAAATGCGCGAGGTGATAAATGATAAATGCCAGCACGATCAATCCGCTCATCACCATGTGACGAGAGGCGAACGTCGCTTTGACATAGCGTTTGTCGATATACGCGTCCGGTCGGGCACGCCGGTTTTCGATTGCAAGTTGGATGGTCACGCAGATGTGAATAATGACGGTTGCCAACAGAAAAATTCGAATCAGCCAAAGTAATGGACCCAGATCGCGGAGATGTTCCGAGTACCCATTGATCCAATCCGGTCCGATAAAAATCTGCAGGTTTCCAAGCAAATGTCCGATCACGAAAAGGATCAGAATGATCCCCGTGATGGCAACGACCATTTTTTTTCCAACCGAGGAGCGATAAAAAGCTACTAAAACATTCACACTACAAACATGTTACAGGAACCGTGGAACGCGTTGTCCTCAACGCGTTGCCAGATCAAATGCGGCTTGCCGCCGAATTTCAGATTATGGACGCCGGTTGGAGCGTCAAGAACAGTCGCGCTTATCGGCCGCGAGGGGCGCGTCAGGGGTACTTGCTTTGCGATTCTTGGCATAAGACGTTGTTGACGTGACGGCTGAGCGCGAAAAGACGCTTACGATTAATGAAATCTATCACTCGATTCAGGGTGAAAGCACCTGGGTAGGACAACCATGCGTGTTCATCCGGCTGACGTTCTGCGACCTGCGCTGCAATTATTGCGATACCGAGTACGCCTTTTACGAGGGGAAGAAACAAACGTTAAAGGAGATCGTGGATGCCGTGGCTGCGTTTCGCTGTCCTTTGGTCGAGATCACGGGCGGCGAGCCGTTGCTCCAGAAAAATGTGCTGCTTTTGATGTCGCTGTTGTGCGATGCAGGCTACAAAGTGTTGCTCGAAACAAGCGGCGCACACGATATCTCGAAAGTCGATTCACGTGTTTATCGGATCATGGATTTGAAAACGCCAGGCAGCGGCGAAGTGGACAAAAATCTCTGGTCGAACATCAATCATCTCGCCTTGCGTGATGAAGTGAAATTTGTGATGGGATCGCGTGAAGATTACGAATGGTCGCGAGACAAGGTGCAGCGCCACGATCTTCCTTCTCGCTGTCATGCCGTGCTCTTCTCGCCGATCTTCGGCAGGATCGATCCACGCGAAATCGTCGAATGGATTTTAGCGGACAAACTAAATGTTCGTTTTCAACTTCAGATGCACAAGTTCATCTGGAGTCCCACACAGCGGGGAGTTTGAACGAAACGCGTTCGGCACGCCTGGTTGTCCCGAGTCGCGAAGGCAAGGGCGATCTTATACGGGTGCTGGATTACACAAGGTAGCTCGCGTGATCTTCCGACCTTGTCCGAGGTCCCTCACTCCGTTCGGGATGACAAGAGAGCGGGAGCAATGGTATTTTCCCGGCTGTGAGAGCTCGCCTAACGAAAGACTTCACTTTTGAAGCGGCGCAGACTTTGCCAAACGCGCCGGAGGGCCACAAATGTCGTCGTGTGCACGGCCACAGTTTCAAGGTGGAAGTTTCAGTAGAAGGCGATGTCGATGCGAAAACCGGTTGGGTTTACGACCATGCCAGAATTAGCGACGCCATGAAGCCGCTTCTAAAAACGTTGGACCACTCGTATCTCAACGATATCGAAGGCTTGGAGAACCCGACGATTGAAAAAATGGCTGAGTGGTTCTGGAAGAAATTGGAATCGCAATGTCCCGGCCTTTGTGAAATTGTCGTGCACGAAACGCCGACCGCGCGTTGCGTTTATCGCGGCGGGTAGGAGACCGGTGCGCGAGGCGGTCTCACCTTAGGGTACGATCTTGAATCGCATCGGCGTTTGGAAGACTTAGCCGTTGCGGCGGACGGCGAGAACAGCATGGCGAATGCAAGAAGTAGGCAGGACTGCACGTAGCTTGTTTTGCGGTGTCATTGGAAGAGGAGTCAGCTCCTCAAATGCTCGCGGGCCTTCAGTCGCGAAAAGAACTCCTCGAAGAGCGAATCGTAAACTCGACTCCGCTCGGGGTGATACTGTACAGCGCGGGCAAAGGGATAGTTTCGAAGATGTACTTGCTCGATGATGCCATCGTGAGCGGACCAGGCTTCCACTTCCAAATCATCTCCCAGCTGCTCGATCGCCTGGTGATGCGCGCTGTTCACTTTTGAGAAACGGTGTGACGCGCGGCGCGAATGGCGCAGTGTTTGAATCTCCTGCTCCCGTTGTTCCGGCAAATTGTGACCTTTGATATCAAGCTTCAATGTGCCGCCAAGACCGACGTTGAATACTTGAAGACCTTTGCAGATAGCGAATATGGGCAGCCCCCGTGACAGCGCTTCCTGAACCGCGTTAAGTTCCCAGCGATCGCGCTCCGGATCGACATCCTTATCGATCAAACTTGGATCGACGACTTCCTGACGCAAAAACTCCGGTGAAATATCGGAGCCGCCAGTAAGCAGCAGGCCGTCTATTTTTTCGAATGGAACTTTTCGATTCAGCGCGTTCCAGACTTTGATTTCCGGATGCTTGCTGAAGATCGCCCGAAACGATTTTGCGTCTTTGGGTCGGATCCATGTCGCCAGATTCGACATAAAAGATTGTAAGATGTAGGGCCGACTGTGTCAGCCAGCTATTGCAAGCGGCATTTGGCAGAAACGCTCTACAGCCCCATCAGTTCTCTCACGTACTTCACAGGCGGACTGCCGTAGGAGATAACCTGGTCGTTGTATTTCCTGAGATCGAAATCCTTGCCTAGTTTCTTTTGCTCCGCTGCGCGCAGATCGAGATGCTCAGTGGCGCCAACAAAATAAGTGGAGAGCTGGGCTGAGGTGAGTCGTGCACGTTTCCATTTGGCCACGGCTTCGCCTTCCTGTTGGAAAGTCTCTTTCATCATCAAATCCATCGCTTCCTTCTCGGTCATGTTTCCGGCATGAATGCTTTGATCGAGAATGGCGTTGGCGATCGCGCGCAATCGCATCTTCAACTGCTGCATCTTCACTTCCGGGCCGCCATAGCCCTGTTCTGCCATCACCTGTTCGCAATAGACGGCCCAGCCTTCGATAAATGGGCCGCTTTGGAAAATTGCGCGAACCAGCGTTGGCGCATGGAACTGATTCGAGTGGGCCAGTTGCAGGTAATGTCCGGGCATCGCCTCGTGCACGGTCAGATCGCGAATCATATAGTTGTTATATTCGCGGAAGAACGATTCCTTTCGCTCCTTTGACCAGTCTTTTGGCGTCGGTGAGACGGCGAAAAATGTTTGGCCGGTTTTGTCGAGCGGGCCAGGAGATTCGCAGTATGCGATGGCAACACCTCGTTTGAACTCTGGCATCGCGATCACGTCCAGTGGCGTGTCCGGAACTGTGACAAGATTATGCGACTTAACGAAGTCAGTCGCTTCGCTAACAACTTTTTTCGCGTAACCAACAACGGTGGCGTCGCCGGGATGTTGCTCACCGAGTTTGTCGAGTACTGCAGCCGTGACCTTATGTTTGTCCGCAAGCGTTGGTGCGTCTGCGTTTGGAAAATATTTTTTGTAAAGGGGTAGCGCTGTCTCGTAGATAGCGGTTTGCGTCTGTTTCAGGTCGGCCTGCGCACGCGTCATGATTTCTTCCATCGATAAGTCCGAGGCAAGCGCGAAACGCAGCTTCTTTCGGGTACTTCTCTGCACCAAGGCGGAAATTGCCGTCGGAGCGCGGCAACAAATCGTTCTGCAGCCAATTCTTGTAATCCTGCAAAGCAGCTGCAGTTCTTTCCTGTAACGGCGCGAGTTCCTTCTTCATTTGCGGCGCGCGATCAAGAAGCGGGGCGAGTCCTTCTCGCACGAGATTGATTGCGCCCTGCGTTTGCTCAATTGCTGTTTCCGTATGGACGCGCGGCGGATGTTGAAGGTTCGCTTTCGCCTGGGCGATCACGCGGGGAATTCCTTCGAGGCGATCACGGAGATTAGGAATCCGTTGCTGTGGTGGCGCGAAATCGCGTGCGATCAGCAAATAAAGGCTGTTGGCGAGGCTTTGCATGTAAACCAGGGGATTCCACTCCGGGTCCTTCAGCTCTTCACCTCGGAATATTTCATAATCGATGTTCTCCTTGAGGATCCGAAAATCGACATTGTTCGCACCGGTGAGCTGTGAGCCATCGATGGCGCTCAGCTTGTCGCGAAACTCTTTTTGCGTTGCCAGTTCTTTGGCCCGGGCTTCGGGTGAGTAATCAGTCAGCTGACCGTCAAACCGATGGTCGCCGAGCTCTGTCGCATCCTCCGGATTCGCCCGCAAATATTGTTCGATGTAGTCGTGCGCAATTTTTTGAAATGCGTCATCCTGTGGAGTAGCCGATGCATTGATGAGCAACAACGACAGAACGGACGCAGCGGCGATGACGATTTTCATTCTGTCTCAGCTCGGTGTTCCGCCATGAAGAATCGGCTCTGTGGCGATTTCGTCAGGCGTAAGCTGCGTCTGAAGATAAGTGCGACCCTTATAGAAAGAGGCGACAATGACGAACACGACAGCGGCGCCAAACATTAACCAGGTGAAAAAGGTAAAGTACTGGTAAGCGCTCAACTTGTGACCGCCGCCCAGGATCCACTTATTGACCAGAGCCACGAAGCCCTCGCCCGAGGCGACAGTGAGGAGCCATAACGCCATGACCGAACTCTTCATCGAATTCGGCGCCTGGGTGTAGGAAAATTCCAAGCCGGTAATCGAAACCATCGCTTCGCCGAGCGTAAGAATAACGTAGGCGAGAAGTTGCCAGTTGATGCTCGGCTTCAATCCGGCATCGATTTGACCCTGAATCCAAACGATCACGACGAATGACAAGCCCGTGATGAAGAGACCAATCCCGATTTTTCGAAGCGGGGTGAGAGGGAAAACTTTGTCGATCGCCGGATAGATCACGTAATTCACGATCGGAATGAAAATCAAAATAAGGATGGGGTTAGCGGTTTGGACCTGGGCGGCGATCAAATTGATCCCCATCCAGTGCAAATCCATTTTCTCGGCCTGTAATGTCCATTCGACGCCATTGCTCATTCCCCAAAGCGCCCAGAAAACCAAAATAAAAACATAGACCATCGCGATGCGGCCAAGCGTAAGGAGACCTTCTTTGCTGAATGTCTCTTTTAAATAACCGAGGCCGGCCGGCGGCACGTGAACCATTCTGTGACGACCGCCCCAGAAGAACAAAGTGGCGATCAACATCGCTATTCCGGGAATTCCGAACGCCCAGCCGGGTCCCCACTTGGGATTTGCAAGAAGCCAAGGGCAAAGGATGGAAGAGATAAACGAGCCGGCGTTAATCGAGAAATAAAACCAGCCAAACATTTTGGAGAGCAGATGCTTGTTCGATTCACCGAACTGATCACCGACGTTTGCTGAGACGCACGGTTTGATGCCGCCGGCTCCCAAACAAATTAAAAACAATCCGATCGCGAGCATGGTGCGTTGTCCGATGGCGATTCCCCACGTTGTAGCCATGCAGGCGAGCGTGAGGTTTCCCAAGCAGTAAACAATCGAGAGCGACAGAATCGTCCGATATTTCCCGAAAAAACCATCGGCGAGGATCGCGCCGAGCACTGGGAGAGCATATACGCCTAGCACGAAAACATGGCTGTACATGTACGCTTGGTTGTCACTCATCGGCGCTAGAACGCCCGACTGATTCAGAAGGTAATGCGCCATGAAGACGGTCAGGACCGATTTCATGCCGTAATAGGAGAACCGCTCCGCCGCTTCGTTGCCGATGATGTACGGTACGCCCGGCGGCATGCCCGTTAAGTTTGGGGGCGAGGTTGCGTATGTGTGTTTGGCCATATGATCTCCCTTGCCTAACGATCTTCGTGCGGAACAGCTTCCGCCGGCGTTGGCGCGGATTCCGATTTTTCCAGTTCGCTTTTTTCGGACCAGACTCTTGTTGCCGGATCGAGCTGTTCCCGCTGGACCTCTGGCATTTGGCCGAGCGGATGTTTTTCGCAAGATATGCAGAAAAGCAGCATGCAGAGCGCAACAGCACTGAGGCCGTAGCGGAGGGAAAGAGCCATAATGCGCTGGCACAGTTATCAGCCTCGCCGGTAACCTGCAAGCCGAAAGCGCGTGATTCCTCAGCATTTCGATTGCGATCAACGACCGCAGCAGCAGCGGCATTTGCGTCAAACGCCCAGGCGCTTGGCACATGCGCCTCTACAAAAGATTGAAAGACGCCGCTGCAGGCTTACTATCAGACGCGGTGGCTCGCACAGACAGACACAGCGCGTGGAACGAAGTCTTCGCTCTCGTTCTGCTATTCTCGGGGACGCTGCTTTTTTTTGCGCTAATTTCCTATACGCCGAAGGACGTTCCGTCGTGGGCTATGGTTTAGCTACATTTCGCCGGCGAACCATCCTGCGCAAAACTTCATTGGGCCCGTCGGAGCAATCGTCGCGGGATTTGCTATCAATTCATTGGCGCGGCGGCATATCTTTTAGCCGCGATTCTGCTGGGTTTGGCGCGGCGAAACTTTTTCACCCCAGATCTGCGTGTGACCGGTCGGTTGGCCTGGATCATTCTTTTTATATATCAGGAGCCTGTTTGTTGCATCTGCAGCCGTGGTTCCTGCATGGCTGGCGACACGCCTTCAACATCCGGGGGCCTGGCGGATGGATCGGATACGTTTCGGCGATCACATTGTTCGTTCTTGGATGGGGAAAGGTTCGATCATCGTTCTTGCCTGGCATTTATCTGACGAACTAATCTTGCTGACCGGACTGCGTCCGATTCATCTTGTTCGCGAGACCGTCGCGCTGATGCGACGCGTGAGTGTAAGCCTGCAGGAATGGCGACTGCGTGACAGGCTGCGCAAATCCGATCTCAAGGGGAAACTCGCGATCAGTGAGCAGCAGCTGGCCAAGCAGCGGCGATTACTCGAAAAGCAATTAAAAAAGAAAGGCGTACCCGCGGAGTTGACTGGGCCAATGATTTCGCCGGAGGAACTGGCAAGTCGGCCAAAACCAAAGGTCGTCGATACGACTGCATTGCCGAGCGAGCAGGAGACCCGCAGAAAACCGTCACTCGCCGAATTGCGTGCGAGCGAACAGAAAGGAAGGTCGACTCCAAGCGTGATGACTCCGGCCTGGACGTCGGAAAATTATGTCCTGCCCGGGATGGATTTACTGGACGAGCATAGCCTGGAGGGACGCGGCACCGCTGACCCTTCAGAGCTGGAGGATGTCCAGCAAGTTCTAATTGAAACCTTGGGACAATTCGGGATTGCGGTGGCGCCAGGCGACATCACAAAGGGGCCAACCATCACCCGCTACGAAGTCTATCCGGCCAAAGGCGTGCGTGTGGACAAGATTGTAAGCCTCGAGCGTGACCTCGCTCGAGCCACGCGTGCCGAACGGATTAATATTCTCGCGCCGATTCCCGGAAAAGACACCGTGGGCATCGAACTGGCGAACAGCCGAAAAGTGACAGTAAAACTGCGTGAACTCTTGCAATCATCCGATTGGGAAGAGGCAAAGGGACACACAAAAATTCCGCTCGCGCTGGGCAAAGACGTTTACGGCAAAACGATTATCGCCGATCTCGCGCAAATGCCGCATCTGTTAGTCGCCGGTACCACTGGCAGCGGAAAGAGCGTTTGTATCAATGCGCTGATCGCCAGCATGCTCTTTCGTTTCACGCCAGAAGAGCTGCGTCTGGTGATCATTGACCCGAAGATGGTTGAACTTCAGGCGTATAGTTCACTGCCTCATCTTGCGTTCCCGATCGTTGTCGATCCAAAAAAAGTGATGCTTGCCTTGCGATGGCTGATCGATGAGATGGAACGTCGGTACAGAATTTTTGCCCGTGTTGGTGTGCGCAACATCGTGGGTTTCAACGCGCGACCGACAAAGCCTGTAGCCGCGGCTGACCGCGGCGACGACGATGAAACTTCCACGGAGGGGCCGCGGTCAGCGCCCGCGGCTACAAAAGATGAGCTGCAAATTCCCGACAAGATGCCCTATGTCGTCGTCATCATCGACGAGTTGGCCGATTTAATGCAAACCGCGCCCGCGGACGTTGAAACTGGCATCGCACGCATCACGCAAATGGCGCGCGCTGCCGGCATTCACATCATCGTGGCAACGCAAACTCCCCGCGCAGACGTCATCACGGGCGTGATCAAAGCGAATATTCCGAGCCGGATCGCATTTCAGGTCGCTTCCAAGATCGACAGTCGCGTGATTCTGGATGAAAACGGAGCCGATCGATTGCTCGGGCAGGGCGATATGCTTTATCTGCCGCCGAGCGCTTCGCGTCTCATTCGCGCACAAGGCGTGCTTGTTACCGATGATGAGATTCATCGGCTGGTCAAATTTGTTTCCAAGCAAAGCCCGCCGGCTTTTGATACGGCAATGCACGAGAAGCTCCAATCCACCGCGACGCCGGAGGAAGATGTGACAGATGAAGACGAAGAGCTGGTCGAAAAATGCCTGGAGATTATTCGGCAGGAAAAACGCGCCTCCACTTCGCTGCTTCAGCGCCGCCTGCGACTCGGCTATACGCGCGCCGCGCGAATCGTTGATATTCTGGAACAGCGCGGTATTTTAGGTCCCGGCGAAGGCGCCAAACCACGTGAGATTCTGGTCGATCTCGATGCTGCCGTTTAGCCGCTATTTTCTGCGCAATGACGATAGAAGGGCTTGGTAAAAAATTTCAGGAAGCGAGGCTCGCGAGGAATCTCACGATCGATGAAGCAGCCCGGATGACAAAGATTCGTCCCGCGCGGCTGGCAGAAATTGAGGCAGATGATTTTTCCCAATTCCCGAGTCTTGCATACGCAAAGGGTTTCCTTCTCATTTACGGCAAATTTTTGGATGTCGATGTCACGCCGTATCTGGACGCGTTTGAAGATTCCGAGCGCGTGACGGTGGATGGTTACTCATATCTCCAGGAAGATCGCCCTCAGAAGCCGGTCGCTGCGCCGATGGTTCGGCGGCGCCGTCCCGCTACCACTATTACCCACGACCGCATCTCACCAATGCCGCTCATCTTCGGCGTGCTCGTTTTGGTGATTGGCTTTTCCGTGATGAAGTTAATCCTCAACGTGCAGCGGCTTGCGCCCGGAAAATCGGCGTCCACAGCACAGGTCTCACCGAGTGTGTCGCCGGTTCCGAGCCCCAAGGCTGGGCAACCGGGGCCGACGGAAGCGTCAGCAGGCACTGTTGCGTCCGCTCGCACAGTCGCGCCGCCAGCGCCGTCCGAAGCTGCCACCTCGCCTGTTGCGACAGCCGGGCCACCAGAAATCCGGAAGGCTTTGGCCGCTTCCGCAGCGCCAAGTGAACCGGAGGTGCGTCGGGCGAAGCCGGTGACTACCGAAGATGTGGGCAAACCGCAAGAGACGACGAATTCGTCGTCCGCGGAATCAGGCGAACAGAATCGCGTCGCTATTCGGCCACTTAAGAGGACCTACGTTAAGGTGACTGTGGGCGACAAAAGCGACAGTCCCGCCTTCGAACGCTGGGTCTCTCCAGCAGATGGTCCTGTAGAATTCCGCGGCAAACATGTCTCGATTCGCGTTCTCGATCCTGATGCGGTCCAGATCACAAAGAATGGAAAGGCGCTGGAGGACGACGACCAGGACGTGACGGTTAATTAGTAGCGGCGGAAGATTTTAAGAAAACGCCCAACCCGTCTTCGCTACGCTACGTCGTGGCAGGCGCTCGACCGATTCAAAATGAAGACAATCACGAACGCGATCAACTGCTGTAAGCCAAAGGTCGGCATGATCAGCCTTGGCTGCGCGAAGAACCTGGTCGACGCCGAAATTATGCTCGGCAGCGTGTTGCAGCGCGGCATGGAAATCACTTCGCGGGCGGAGGATGCCGACGTCCTCGTCGTTAACACTTGCGCGTTCATTGATTCGGCCAAGGAGGAATCCATCGAAGCGATTCTGGAGGCGCACCAGCAGCACGGCTTGAACAAAAGGTCCGGTCAAAAACTCGTCGTCAGCGGCTGCATGTCGCAACGGTTTGCACGCGAACTGCGAGAAGAAATGCCTGAAGTCGACGCGTTCATTGGACTGGATCAGGTCAGCCAGCTTGGGGAAATTGTGGAGAAGATTCTAAAAAAACGCGCGACGCTCAACGCAGGCAGTTCAATGTTGGACGTTGCTTCTGACAACGGTGATGCCGGTCTCGCTTTCGCAGACAGACGCCCTACTTACATTCCCGATTACGACACGCCGCGCTTCAGACTTACGCCCGCGCATTCCGCCTACGTAAAGATTGCCGAGGGCTGCAATCATCCGTGCAGTTTTTGCGTTATTCCGCAGATGCGCGGAAAACACCGCAGCCGCACGCCACAGTCGGTGCTGGCGGAAATTCGAGGGCTCGTCAGTGAGGGTGTTCGCGAGATTAATTTGATCAGCCAGGACACGACCTATTACGGGATGGATCTTTGGACAGCGAAGGCCGGACCCCGTCAACCAGTGGACTCAACGCGCGGCCCAACGCTTACCGGCCTTCTTCGCGAAATTCAAGAAATCGACGGGGACTTCTGGGTGCGCTTGCTTTATACACACCCAGCGCATTGGAGCGATGAACTGATCGACACCATCGCCCAGTGCGACAAGGTCGCTCGCTACATCGATATTCCTCTGCAGCATATCGACGAGGCGATGTTGGGACGCATGCGCCGAGAAACATCGCGTCGGCACATCGAAAATTTGATCTATAAGCTGCGCGCTGGAATTCCGGGCGTGACGTTGCGTACCACTTTCATCGTGGGATTTCCCGGGGAAACCGAAGGGGAATTCACCAGCCTTCTTGATTTCATCCGGCACACCCGATTTGAGCGCCTCGGAATATTCAAGTATTCGCAGGAAGAAGGCTCGCGCGCTGCAAAAATGCCAGGCCAGATTACCGTAAAAATTAAGAACGCGCGCTACCGAATGGCGATGTCGATTCAGCAAGAAATCGCGCATGAAACTGCGCGTGAAAAAATCGGAAGAGAATTGAAGTTATTAGTGGATCAACCGCATGTCGCACGGAGCGAAGCCGATGCTCCGGATGTCGATGCTCGCGTCATTTTGTCGAAAGAAGCCCCAGTCGGCGAGTTCGTTTGGCGGACGATCGTGGGAAGCCGTGGCTACGATCTGCTGGCCTGAGTCGACTGCTTGTAAAAGGGGATTTTTTTAGCAGAGCCTACTTAACACGTGACAGCTGTCCTTTTCCTGAGCAAACTTTTTGGTACTTATTTCGCTAGATGACCGAACCAAACGAACCAAAAAAAGAGACGACTCGCATTCCCTTCGCTCCTGCGGCCGCGGAAAAACCGCCAGACCCAAACACGAAATCGCGCGACACAGTTCGAATCCAGTTGCCGCGTCGTGAGCCGCCTGTTCACGTGTTACCCGAACCGCAACCTGCCGTTCCGGAAGTGGTTCCCCCGCAATTCTTCCAGCCGCCACAACCTCCACCGGTGCCCGTAAGCGCCTCGGTCATGCCTGCACCGGATCTGCCGTCGTCGGGGCCGATAAAAGAGACGGTGCGCATTCCTCTTAGCGCTGTTCAGACGAAAAAGACTCAACCGCTTGCCGCCAAGCCTGAGGTAGCACCGCAGATTCCTTCAGTCGCTGTGGCGCCAGTCGAGAAAAATCCGATGCCGCTGTTGTGGCTGCTGCTTGGTGTTTCCGCGGTGATTTTGATTATTCAGATTTGGACTTATCTTTCCTAAAGCCATGGATAATTCCTCTGTTATTAAGCTTGATGAATCCAATTTTGACCGTGAACTAACGCAGGACGACAAGCCTGTGATCGTCGATTTTTGGGCGGAATGGTGTGGTCCCTGCAAGATGATCGCACCGTTACTGGATGAGATCGCGCGCGAAAAAGCGGGCTCGCTGAAGGTTGCAAAAGTTAACGTTGACGAGAACCAGAGCCTTTCGCTCAAGTACAATATTCGCGCCATTCCGGCTTTACTCTTTTTCAAGAACGGCCAATTGCGCGATCAAGTCACTGGAGTCACAAGCAAGAAAGACTTGTTGAATCGAGTCGACGCGCTGGCCTGAGGAAATTTTTCAAAATTTCCAAGCAAATAGCGGCAGTGCCTCGAGTCGTCGCGGTGTCACCGTAGCCTGGCGAGCGTCGCCGCGCGTGAAACGGTTGCTAGAAGCTGATCTTTAGAATTCGACCATCCGTGCCCGACGAGCCATCCGGCCTTGGGAGTTGCAAATGCTACCGCCCAGAAGCCGCTCACACCAGGCAACGCGAACCACGTGTTTCCCTCGTCGGGAGTCCAGGCTGCGCCTCCGTCGTTGGCCGTGATTACTACCGCGTGTCCTCGACCGTTTCTCTCGCTTTCGTTTTCTTCGTCATCGCCGGTGCCGCCGACCAGTGCTGGCCTACGTAGCTCAAGCCGAAGATCGCTCCAGTCACCGGCGGAGGGTTGGTCAAGAGTCCATGTTTGCCCGCCATCGCTCGAAATCGCAGTGCGCGCGTTATTGGGATCACCGGGATCCAGATCGCCGCCGCCGACGATTCCGTTATGCGGATCGCGGAAATCGACGGTAAATGCGCCTGCGCTGTGGCGAGCTAATCAACGGAGTGTCATAAGCGTTCCAAGTGTTGCCTTGATCCTTAGTAGCAAGGACCCTCGCGACGTCAGCGCCGCCAGTGGCAATCCACGCGTTCCGCCCACCTTGCGTTGTGACGCACGTTCCGCTCGACGCGAAAGAAAATTCCCCGGGTAACGCCGGCGGCATGTTGCTGCTGATGTCCTGCCAAGTCATTCCGTTGGTTGTGCGAAAATCGGGAAACACTCCATTGATTGAGTCGCCATGCAGAATTCCGCGATGCGGCGTCCAAAATGCGAACGCGTCATAGAAACCACTTGGATTCTGGTTCTCGAATTGGATCGTCCAAGTGGCGCCGCCGTCCAGTGTCTTGTAAACACGGAAATCAGTCGGGTTATCCCCAATCGACATCAGGTACGCAACCCTCGCGCTGAAAGCTTGCACGTCGCGAAATTGCAAAGCTTCGGCGCCCGGTACGACGCCCGCGTTCCAAGTCTCCCCGCCATCAGTGGTAACGGTGAATGTGCCGTTGCGACCGGATGCCCAGACGACTTGTGGATTCACCGGCGACACTGCGATCAGGCCGTTTGTCGTCCCGCTGTCTTGCGGAGTTAGCGTGGGTTGATGAAGATGATTTGGCGACAGCACCTGCGCACTGAGGAGTGCGCAGGCGAACGACGAAATAAGAAAAGTAGCGAACGATCGTTTTAACATGGTAATTCCTCCAAAGAAGCTGTTTGCAAGCAGCATAGGCGCGTTGCGAAGGGGGTCAAACTTGCCGCTGCTGACCACAAATTTCGAGAACTTCACTCCGTCATACCGGTAGAACAGAGGTGAAGCGGAAACCAATGAGACTGCGACCACTGAAAAGGAAGCCACCAATGAAAGTGAAAAGCTCACGTTTTGATCGTTTCGTCGCCCGTTACTACCCCGCCGTTTATAACTTTGCTTCCCGACTCACCGATGACCCTCGGGAAGCAGTGGTGTTAACGCACGACGCCTTCAAGAGCATACGAAAACAACTCGGGAACCGTCGCGACGAGGCCGCGCTTGCGTCAATACTCATATCTGCTGTGATCCGGGCTGGTTTAACGAACGCTTAAGCCAAGCTCTCTGTTGAACCGAATCGACGCGGTAAGATAGGAGATTGCACGTCGCGAAAATTTCCTGTGAGAAGTGAGATGTGATTGGTGAGAGGTTTGCTCAAACCGCCTCACTTTCTCCTAAAATGCGCCCGGCGCGGCTCGAACGCGCAACCTACGGCTCCGGAGGCCGTGATTTAGCTAGGGCGAGAACCGCCGTTGCCAATCAGTTGCCGCGAATCCTGCCGTTTAACTTAACGGCAAAGTGCGGACTGAAATTCCAATTTCTTCCGGCACTTCTGCTTTTGCCTGTGCGCGTGAGCATGGCGTAGAACAAAGGCGTGTTAGAACCATTGTTAGATTATGAGCAGATGGCCGCCGAGCTCGGCGTGCCGATACCCAGCCTTAGACAACTCGTTTACAAGGGCATCGTGCCACATCTGCGATTGGGGCATCGGACGGTCAAATTCCAACGTTCAAAAGTAGAACGCGCTTTGAAAAAGCGGGAAGTCCGGGAGGTCGCCTGAGATGAGTGCGCGGGCAGCGCGGTTTCAGCGATGATTTGCTTTTTCGCTGCTACGTTGCGCGGTATACGCGACCTAAAAACTCATGCCGTGGCGTGATTTTTTGCTTGGCGTCCAGTGTGGCGAGTTCGATTATTTGTTGCGCGATTCGACTGGTCAGAGCTATAGCTAAAGTCCGTCATGCGCGACAATGGCGGCAACGGCGATGGTTCGATTGAGGAACTGCGCCAAGTGTTTCGTGACCGCCCCGAGCTCGTGTTTCGTCATTTCGAAGATTGCAACGTCTCATTCATGTCGTGCCAGGCTGGCCGAATGCGTTGCATCGAGATCGAAACAACACGTGGTTGGATGTTTGACGAGGCATTTGAGTTGCTCGCGTTCGCAGAAACGTCAAACGGATTGATCGACAAACTCACGCTACTGGACGGTCAATGACCCTACCCTGAAAACGGGACAGGGTTAGCAGGCGCTTCGCAAGGCGCTTCCGATGTCTGAGTCAACAAGAAATGCGCAGCATTTGCCAAATGAAGCGCAGCCTCCCGGCCGTCGGTGATGCGAATTTCGCAACGTCTGAATCAGGCGGAGGAGTTTCCCCGCCAAGTTCTTCGCCTCCTCCAGACCTGCATTCGCAGAAACAGCACGGCGGGGAAACATTAAGAAAATATCCATGAACCCAGTGATTCAGTTTAAAAAAGCAACTCCACTAGTTCTCATCGCGCTGGCCTGCTTTGTGGTGTCGCCCACCAGTACAGCCGTTAGTCCCCCACCTGATGGAGGCTATCCCGGCTTCAACACGGCTGAGGGAACCAACGCCCTGTTCACACTTACAACTGGCGGCTGGAATACCGCCATTGGTGGTTATGCGCTCTTTAGTGATACGACTGGGGGTGCGAACACGGCGTTAGGAACCTATGCCCTCCGCTCTAACGCCACCGGCAGCTATAATACGGCCACCGGAGTTAATGCGCTCGAGTTCAACATGACCGGCATATACAACACGGCCAACGGTGCTCACGCGCTCCTCCACAACACCGCCGGCTTTTACAACACGGCCATCGGATTTGATGCCCTTGGGTTCAACACCGCGGGCAATTACAACACGGCCGATGGAGCAGGCGCCCTCTCTAGTAACACCGCGGGCAATTACAACACGGCCATCGGTTACAGTGCGCTGCATAGAGGCGGCAACAACAACACGGCCACAGGTGCTTATGCGCTTCAGTCCAACGGAGGCAGCGGCAATACTGCCTATGGTTATGCAGCGCTCGTCAGCGATCCAACCGGCAACCACAACACTGCCTATGGCGCAAATGCTCTCGCGCTCAACGACACTGGCAACAACAACATTGCAGTGGGTTTTAACGCCGGTGCGAATCTTATGGGTCCCCCTTTCGCTGGCGACAACAACATTTATATCGGTAACCTCGGCGTGACTGGCGAGGACAATACCATTCGCATCGGAGGAGATACAGGCTATGGACTTCAGACCGCCACCTTTATTGCAGGCATCAGTGGGACAGCCGTCGTTGGGAGCACAGTTGTAGTGGATGGAAACGGTCAGCTTGGGACATTCCCTTCGGCTGCCCGGTTCAAGAAGGAGAGTAAGCCGATGGACAAAGCAAGTGAAGCAATCCACGCGCTCAAACCGGTCACCTTCCGCTACAAGCAGGAGATTGACCCCGAGGGCATCCCGCAGTTTGGCCTCGTCGCCGAAGAAGTGGCGAAGGTAAATCCGGATTTAGTCGTCCGCGATCGCAACGGTGAAATCTACTCTGTGCGTTACGACGCGGTGAACGCGATGTTGCTCAACGAGTTTCTCAAAGAGCACCGCAAAGTTGAGGAGCTGCACAAGCAAATTGAAGCTCTTACTGCGGGCCTACAAAAAGTGAGCGCACAGCTTGAAGCGAGCAAACCTGCGCCGCAAGTGGTCAATAATCCCTAGAGCTGAGCCCCGGCCCCAACAAAGCGGCAGTTTTGCGCCATCAGTCACGCACGTAACGCTCACCACCCTTTGAAAGTCGCCCGCGTGCTCATGCGTTTCGATCACGTTGCCAGCTTCATCGTAAACGCGAATCACAGCACGATGTGAGCAGCCGAAAAACTTTGCGTAGCCGATTGCGCTGTTGATTGCGTCCGGCTCGCCCGTACCACGGGCCGACCGAGTGGCGAACCTAAACCGGACAAACCAGCGGCGGGGAGCGGTTGGGGCAAGTTAATCATGAGCTGGCAGAACGGCGCGTTCTGCAACTATAGTAAAAACTTCCTGTGGACCGGCGACATGCTTATATGGGCGCATTGTGTTGCTGATTATCTTGAACCCTTTAAGATCCAGATACCGCACATAGACTTGTGGTGAAAAATGCCACCAAGTCCACCCGCCGTGCGGGTGACGCCGCGCCCTATCCGGCATAAAGTATGCGAGCGGAAGTTTTTGTAAGTCCTTACTAATGAAGAGAGGGGCGAGATTGGTGATTATTATCGCGTTATCTGTAAAGTTGAGTGCATTCTCTAGCGCACCGAAGGGGTCTCGGAGATGCTCAAGAACTGAGCAGAGCGTTACAACATCAAATCTCCCGATCTCGGTTGGGACATGATAAGCTGTCGCGTGCACCAGCTTGACCTTCGAACCAAACTGTTCGTGAGCGTACCAGAACCCGTTGTTAAGTTGCCGAATACCTCTGCTCTGGGCGGCCTTCATTTGTGCAACGTCGTCTTCCGGCAAAATTAATAAGTCCCATGAAGTTTTGTCGATATCGGGAGAAAGATCTACAGCAACAATCTCCGCCCCTTGCCGTTCCATCCAAAAAGTAAGCCCGCCGCTTGCGGGGCCAAACTCAAGTACGCGTTTGCCAGTGAAGTTGTATTTTCCGAGATATGCGGCCTCGTCTCCTCGCAGATCCCAAAGCCATTTTTCTTGCTGCAATCCTGGCAAGTCCAACAGATGATAAAATGTAGTGTCCTGCAAATGAATGCCGCGCTTGGGCTCAACATATACACCCGTTTCGTGTCCCTTCATGGTGTTATGAGAATTGGATGATTCGAGCATACCTTTCACTCTCCATTACCATAAGCGGGCGAATGGCAGCGCATCAGAGCTCAGATCGACGCCGTGCTTATTTTTGCGCGGGTGGACTTGGTAAACGTGCTCGTTCATTCACTTGCGGTGTGGGTGCGGGATTTGGGCACGCTGAGCATTCAACCATCCGGGCGACTCCGTCTTTTGCAGGTTGGAGATTGGCGGGTATCCGGTTCGGGCTTTTGCTCTTGTTTGTGCTTTTGCTTTCCATCCAACGGTCGTCTTCTTCGTATGCTCATGAGTCAAAGCATCGCAGAACTCGCACCGATATACAGCTAGATTAAATCTTAGTCTTGGTAAGATCGACGCGGCGTCGATCTTTGCGTGGGGCGGGTGTCGTAAACGTGTTGTGAGCTGGTCATCACGGCAGCCAGCGGTTAGTAACTGTCTTGATTTCAAGCATAACTCAGGTCCGGTTTGAGAGCACTGTTGAGCACGATCAGAAGTTTTCGCATTGTTGCGGTGAGAGCAACTTTGGCTGGCTTCCCAGCAGCACGCAACCGCAGGTAAAAGCCGGGAAGGATCGGGTTGTGCCGAGCGGCGACCAGTGCGGCCATGTACAAGCCGTGACGTACTGAACGCCGGCCGCCATAGATCGCACGTTTGCCACGCATCCTTCCACTGTCGCGGTTAAATGGCGCTACTCCAACCAGCGCCGCGACTTCACGCCGATTGAGTTGTCCCAGTTCAGGCATCTGCGCCAGGAGCAAGGCGGCTGTGCGCGCACCCACTCCACTTATCGCCGTCAGCTTTTCTGCTTTGGTTGAGAGCTCTCGCGATGCTTTGATCTGCTGTTGAATGAGCAGATCGAGTTGCTCGACCTGCTTTTTAATCCGGGTGATCAGACGGCGGTTCATTTTGCACACGCAAACATCATTCATCCGCACAGCTCGATTCTGTTGCATTACCAACAGGTGTGTTAAATATTGGCGTTGACTTTCCAGTTCGCATAAATGTTCCTGCTCCAGCTGAGAGGCACTCATTGTGCCTGGCTGCATCGCCTCTCCAAAAGCGCACAACACCTTCGCGTCAATGCGATCGCTCTTTGCCAAAATACCCGCCGCTCGCGCAAACTGCCGCACCCGGTTGGCTGGCACCAGGCTCACTTTGATCTGCGCACGAACAAGCGCCCGAACCAACGCTCGTTCGTAGCCACCGCTGGGTTCCCTCTGTCCGTCGAATCTCTTGGCGAACCGTGGCAGGCGTGACCGCAAATCCTGTACATATCGAACCCTCATGCCGTCCGCCTTTTTCTCGTCAATGATTTGGTCAACCAATGCTGTCGCAGTGATGCTGCGTTGGCTCGCTTTCAGATGCGCAATCAAATAGTCTGTGGCGTCTCTGATTGTTGGCGGGGAATCTGAATCCGCTCGTTTGTACTCGCTCAGCATCGCCGCGCATTCTTGCGCCATGTCGCGCAGCTATCCCGGTAACTTCGTGCCTTCGATGCCGAACTTGCGTAGCTCCGCGTTCTTGAGGGCGGCAAATGCGTTTGCTGGCTCTATGAAAAAGGCTTTTCAGAGTAAATGCGCCCGGCGCGGCTCGAACGCGCAACCTACGGCTCCGGAGGCCGTCGCTCTATCCAGTTGAACTACGGGCGCGAATGAATGCCGAAGATAACCCAACTTGATGATTTAGCGATTCGGCGATTTAACGATCCATTCGCTGAATCTCTAAATCCTAGATCGTTAAATGATCCCGTAGGCGGTTGCAATTTCGCCTACCCTGCTGGAAACTATTTGCCTGCCAGAGCGGGCGGGGAAGGGGGATTTTTCATGAATCAGATCATCGATGGCATCGAGAAAGAACAGCACAGAAGCGAAGTAATAGCGTTTTCTGTTGGGGATAGCGTACGCGTTCATACGCGTGTGGTGGAAGGGGATAAGGAACGAGTCCAGATATTCTCCGGCATAGTCATTGGCCGTAAGGGTCGGGGACTGAACGAAACATTCACCGTGCGCCGAATCTCCTACGGCGAAGGTGTAGAGCGTGTGTTTCCACTGCACTCGCCCCGCATCGCAAAAGTAGAAGTGGAGCAAAAAGGCCGCGCACGTCGCGCCAGACTAAATTATCTTCGCACTCGCAAGGGTAAGGAAGCGACAGCCGTGCGCGAATGACACATCATTAAGCGATTTAGTCATTGAGTGATTTAACGAATTCGTTAAATCATTAAATCGCGAAAATGTACCGGCGATGCGGATTTCGTTACGAGAAAAAACTGCGCGGCACCGGTGTCGCGCGTATCGCGGGGATTGATGAGGCTGGTCGGGGTGCGCTGGCAGGTCCGGTTGTCGCCGCTGCAGTAGTTCTCCATGAAAAATTTCGTCATCGTCGTCTGAACGATTCCAAACAGCTTGCACCGGAATTGCGCGAGGAAATTTATTCCGATCTGGTGTCCAATCCTGAAGTCAGATGGACGGTCGGCATTAGCGATTCGATCGAGATTGATCGCATCAACATTTTACGCGCGAGCCATCGAGCGATGCGCCTGGCGATCACGGCCCTGACCGATCCGCCTGATCATGTCCTGATTGATGGATTGCCCGTCATTCCTTTTCCGCTTCCGCAGACTGCGATTATTGACGGCGACTGCATCAGTCTGAGCATCGCTGCAGCCAGCGTGATCGCCAAGGTAACGCGCGACCGTATGATGCGTGACTTTTGCTCCCAGTTCCCGCAGTATTGCTTCGACCGGCACAAAGGTTACGGAACTGAGCTGCATCTACTGAAACTCCATGAATTCGGGCCTTGCCCAATCCATCGCCGATCTTTCGAACCGGTGGCACAACCGCTTCTCGCGTTGGAGGAGGTCGCCCAAATCCGGTCATCTCCGACGAGGCGCGCGCGGCGAGACGTTAGCGTGCCGCTATCTGAAGCGTAACGGTTACAAGGTCCTCTCCCGCAATTTCCGCGGTCGCAGTGGCGGTGAGATCGACGTTGTGTGTCGTGACAATGACACGCTGGTATTTGTTGAAGTAAAGACCCGCGGCCGCGAAGATTTTGGCCGGCCCGTCGAAGCGGTGGATCGCGAAAAACGGAAGCGTATTTCTCGTGGGGCTCTGGCCTGGCTCCGAATGCTGGACAATCCCGATATTCTCTTTCGGTTCGATGTTGTTGAAGTCGTGATCGCCGATAATGCAAAACCCCGAGTGGAACTGATTAGAAACGCGTTCCCGCTTTCCAAGCCATATCTCTACTGAGCTTCGACTTTCATGCGCCATTCTCCGGCTGTCATGTTGAGCGAAGCGAAACATCTCTGACTTTTTGCTCCGCACGCTGCTTGGGGAAAGGACCAGAGATTCCTCGCTTCACTCGGAATGACAAGGAAAAGCGGCCGGATTCTCCTTGCAATCCAACTTCAGCCGCCTCGATAATGCGTGGAGATTTTATGATCGTGAAGATTAATCACGTCGCCGTCTGGATCCTCGTCGTGGTCTATTTCCTCATCGGCTGGGGCTGGTACGCGATCTTTGGCGAGAAGTGGTTGAATCTTCATGCGAGAACAATGACCGACATCGAGCGGACGCACAATGTCTCGGCTTACTTGCTCGCATTTGTTGCGTCCATCATTATCAACTACGCCCTGGCATGGTTGATTAGCCGGCTCAATGCAGTGAGCGCCATCGCTGGATTAAAGATCGCGCTCCTTTGCTGGTTTGCATTTCTCTTCATCGAATACTCTACGATCGCCGTGTTCTCAGCTTTCGAGACAAATCCTTGGCCGCTGATTCTCATCGATATGGGCCGTCCCTTCGTTGCTTTCGCGATAAGCGGGCTCGTTCTGGGTGCCTGGCGCAAGCGTGAGCTGTAACCGCGTTGCTTGCCGCGGTCTTGAGCAGTCGCGGCGACCAATGCTGGACAATCGCCGTGCCGTCGCCAAAATCTTAATTGCTAATCATGGCCGAACCGATTCTTGTCGCACAATCGAAGGAACAAATCTTTTTGCTTCCGAAGATGGCGAACCGCCACGGGCTGATCGCCGGCGCAACTGGCACGGGAAAAACGGTCACGCTGCAGACGCTGGCGGAGAATTTCAGCGCGCGCGGTGTGCCGGTTTTTATGGCGGACGTGAAAGGCGACCTCGCCGGCCTCAGTCAGCCGGGCGGAAACAATCCGAAAGTTCTCGAGCGTGCGAAGGAGCTTAAGATCGACAATTTCACGGGCGAAGCCTCTCCGGTGGTGTTTTGGGATGTATTCGGCGAGCAAGGCCACCCGGTGCGCGCGACCATTTCGGAAATGGGGCCACTGCTGCTTGGGCGCTTGCTCGAGTTGAACGACACACAGGAAGGCGTGCTCAACATCGTTTTCAAAATCGCCGACGAAAACGGATTGCTCCTCCTCGACCTCAAGGACCTGCGCTCGATGTTGCAGTACACAGCGGACAACGCCGACCAGTTCAAAACGCAATACGGAAACATCTCAGCCGCCAGCGCAGGAGCGATCCAGCGCAATCTGCTCGCGCTTGAATCTCAAGGCGCGGACAAATTTTTCGGCGAACCCGCACTCAATCTCGATGACTTGATTCAAACTCAAGGCGGCAAAGGAGTGATTAACATCCTTGCTGCCGATAGATTGATGCAAAAATCGCCAAAGGTTTACGCGACATTTCTGCTTTGGATGCTCTCGGAGTTATTCGAGAATCTTCCGGAAATTGGTGATCCGGAGAAACCGAAGCTGGTTTTCTTTTTTGACGAAGCGCACCTGCTCTTCGCCGACATCGCGCCGACGGTCCAACAAAAGATCGAGCAAGTGGTGCGACTGATTCGCTCCAAAGGCGTCGGTGTTTATTTCGTGAGCCAAAACCCTCTCGATATCCCTGATGTTGTGCTGGGCCAGCTGGGGAATCGCGTGCAACATGCATTGCGGGCGTTTACCCCGCGTGATCAAAAAGCGGTGAAAGCCGCTGCGGAAACCTTCCGGCAAAACCCGAACCTGAAAGTCGAGGCGGTGCTTACCCAACTTGCGGTCGGCGAAGCGCTCGTCTCGATGCTGGACGAAGACGGCAGTCCACAGATTGTCGAGCGCGCAAAAATTGTGCCGCCGCGTAGTCAGGTCGGTGCGATCACGCCAGATCAACGAAAACAGATCATAAATTCCTCGGTGCTTGCCGGCCACTACGAGAAGGCAATTGATCGCGAATCGGCTTACGAAATACTGCAGGCTCAGAGCAGGGGAAAAAGCTCAAGCGGCCGAGGCTCCTCCTGTGGCAGCGGCCGCCCCAAACGGCGAACAGACCAAACCGTCGATGCTTCAGGAAGCCTTGGGAACGGTCACAGCGGCCTTTCAGCCAACAATTGGGCCGCGTGGCGCCGTTCGCGACTCACTTGCGACGTCAGTGGCAAAGAGCGCGATGCGCGCAGCGAGCAGCCAACTCGGTCGCCAGCTGGTTCGCGGAATTTTGGGGGGAATGCTCGGTGGCAGCGGCAGCCGTCGGCGATAGGTGCTCGTAGCCACGGCCCTGCGCGCCGTATCTGCACATTGCACAGTGATGTGGCTACACAAAGAAATCGCCGGAATGCGCTTTGCGCACCCGGCGATTTGATCCGTTCTTCGTTTATGGCGTGGGCGCAGTGGCCGGGCTAGCGCCTTCTTTCTTTTTTCCCTTGCCGGCTTTCACTTCGACGTCTGTGGCCGTCATCGTGTAATGAACCGTGACCTTGTCGCCAACCTTCATCTCGCCGCTCGACTTTGGTGTTCGCATCGCGAGCGATTTCAAACCGTTCCTTTTTCGCTCCCTTTTCGATGACGATCATCGTGTCGTTTAACTCCGCAATGGGACCGGTCACCTGATAATCCTTCACGCCCGCCGCGAATGTTGCGCTGCTGAGAGCCAGACTCGCTGCTGCCAATAAACTGAATGCTGTTTTCATTATCATAGTGACCGATTAGACCGCTTCGAGGCCGTTCTATTCAAGCGTTTTCGCGTGGAGGTTTACCTTTGTAATCGGCGGATTGGGGAGCGCCGCTCCTTGGTTTACGCCCAATACGCACAACTAGTGGCCAGCTGATGCTTCGCGTTCGCTGGGGCTTACCCCATGCACTACGAAGGTCATTGGTTATTTGGTCCAACGGATCGGTGCCTTTTGCAGCGATGAACCGTTGAGTTGAGGACCACGTTCGAAGGTAACCGAGCAAATGCTCGAAACTCCACTGCGCCGTCATTTCGAATTTCGGCGCGTGAATCTCATCAAACGGGAAGGGGAGATCGGCGAACCGTTCAACGAGTTGGCGCTCCGGCGGCCAGAAAGGCCCGACCACCTCGTAGTAGTATCGATTTGCGATCTCATCGATAGCCGGCTCAATCCGTAACAGGTTGTAAGCTGACGCAGCAAGGACGCCGTCAGGCTTCAGCACTCGCCGCGCTTCCGCATAGAAGCGATCCAGATCGAACCAGTGCAATGCCTGCGTGACCATGATCAAATCAATCGTCTCTGATTCGATGCCGCTGTTCTCTGCTGGCGCGACGCGATACTCGACGTGCTCGTGCGGCTCGGCGTTCGCGATCTGTTTCTCGCTTGCATCGGTCGCGATCACGCGATCGAATCCCGATGCCAATTCGACTGCCGCTTGTCCGTTTCCCGTACCGCAATCCCAGGCGAGCTGACGACTTGGCGCAATGGTCCCTAGATAAGTGAATAGCTCCTGTGGATAGCCTGGTCGAAAGATCGCGTAGTCGGCAGCCTGTTTCGAAAAATGATCCTTGAAACTCATGCGGGCCGCTCCGTCATTTTAACCGGAGTGGAGAATGGACCAAGCGGGGCGAGCGGCAGGGGCGGTCGAGCCGCGACGTAGCGGCGAGAGAATCGGGAGACGAACGAGTTCAAATCTCTAATTGTTTTTGGCGAATTCGCAGCATCGTAAGAGGCTTACGATGCATTAAAGATATGCTGACCGGCCATTATCGAAGCCGTTGCGCTGTTGCGCGGCGAACTCCATGCAACGTCACGTTGCTATTGCTTCGGCGGCTCGGGCATCGTTCTTAGTCCGACGCGCGCGAGATATTCGTCGGCTTGCAATAAATCCGTCCCCGCGCGCTCGATGATCTTGAGCAAGTTATCCATCGACGACACTTCCTCGAGCTGCTCGGTCAGGAACCACTGCAAGAAATTGATCGTGATGTAGTCGTTCTGCTTTCGTGCGAGTTCGACAAGACCGTTGATTTGATTGGTCACATGAATCTCCTGGTCGAGCGAAAGCTTCACCGCGTCGCGCGCCGTCTTGAATTTCGATTTCGGCGCGTCGATCGCCGGAATCGCCACGTGTCCGCCGGCATCGACCACATATTTGATAAACCGCAGCGCGTGACCTTTCTCTTCCTCGGCCTGCTGGAAAAAATGCTGCGACAATTGCGGCAATGCCTCAGCGGCGAAATGCGCACCAATCGCATAATACTGAAGCGAAGCGCTGAATTCGTATCCGATCTGCTCGTTTATCGCGTCGATAACTTTTTGACTGGTTAGCATGAAAACCTTTCAGTTGATGTAATCCTTGTCTTAGCGCATGAACGCGCGACGATCAATAAGGCGAATGCAGCAACGGATCAGGCTCGATTCTTCTGCGATCGAATCCATCAGGTATGACGAAAAGAAGCAGACATTGGATGTCGAGTCTCGAGAGGGAAATTCAAGACGCTCTCTTCGCCGGCACTCTGCGACGGATAAGTCCCGAACGCGTTCGCGAGCAGCCAGCCGTCGCTCCGGTTCGCCTGCTCAAACAATTTCATACGAGTGGGATTCTACTGCGTGAATGATGAATAGGACGCAGAAAAAATGCTCACGAGGATAAACCCAGTGGGCATTTAGTTCTGGCGACGTCCTATTGATTCGCATGTGGCCACATGCTCATCCACTACGTTCGCGGATCTAACCATCTACCCGACGGCTTCCCAGCACGTCGTGTTCTCTGCTAGAGTAGGCGTCGCTAAAAAGCAAGAGCCCCGATGATAACTCACCGGGGCTCTTGTTCTGGCGACGTCCTACTCTCGCACAGCCTATCGCCGTACTACCATCGGGGCTGCAGCGTTTCACTGCCGTGTTCGGAATGGGAACGGGTGGTGCCACTGCGCTATGATCACCAGAGGTCCGAGCCGGACTGGCGTTTCGCTGCTTCGCAGCGACGCCAGCGCGGGGCGGCTTCTCTAGTGACAATGTCATCTTTCAAAGAGCTGCTGATTCGTTGATATCTACACACAGAGCGTTCGAGAACACACCTTAAGGCTTCGTTTTGTTTTGAGATCATTTGATCTTCTCTGTTTGCGATAGCCGGGATCAACGATCCCGGCTAC
>CAVWVV010000030.1:0-15029 GCA_963758425.1 uncultured Verrucomicrobiae bacterium | reverse complement strand
CCGCTCCTCGACGCTGCCCTCGAAGGCGCGCGCCTCCGTCTTCGCCCGATCCTGATGACTTCCTTTGCTTTCATCTTCGGCCTTCTGCCGCTTTGGTTTGCCAGCGGATCAGGCGCCGTTGCCCGGCGCATCCTCGGCTCTACTGTGATTGGCGGAATGATCGCCGCCTCAGCGATCGCCATTTTCCTTATCCCGGTAACGTTTTACGTGATCGAGCGGCTCTCCGCCGGGCGCAAAGAAAAAGCGGCGCAGCAGGTTAGCAAACCGAAGCCCGAGCCTGAGCCTGCGATCAAGATCTAGAGCGATGGCGATCGTACCACAGGCATCTTGCTTGTGGGGTAACCGACCATCTCGTCTTGTCGATTGACAGCCTTTCCGGCAGGTTCGCCCCGGCGAGGCCGTCCTGCACCGGCCAAGATGGCCGCGTGTCCCAAAGCCAGGATGGCTGTCGTCCTCATGATCTCTGTTGCTACTTCCACTGGTTTGCTGTGCCAACGGCATCTTCCCCGTAACCACCGGTAACAATGATTGTCTGATCTGGCGGATTGGCCTTCAACGGGTAAGGTGGCTTGAACACTGCGAATGCGTTTGACGCAACAAACAGCAACCAGAGCCCGAGCGCGATAATCACTGGTTTATTTACTTTCATACCCAAACTCTATCGATGCCGTCTTTCTCTTGCCACGCCGCGTACGTTAGATTTTGCGGTGCTACACAAGAAAGGATTGCGATTCCCTCTTTCGGCCTAAAGCCCAACGAGCACAAGGTCGGGCTATCATTCACATGGCGAGATGGTGGCCTTTGCGTTTATCTCTAACGAGGGATAACAAAAGACCTCGCCGGTGATACTGGAAAATCTCGCGAATGCGAAATAGCAGCCCTCTGTCGTCTCCATGTATCTTCAACCATGAAAATGAACGTCCCAATCGAAGAAGCAACGGACGCTGATCGCGCCATAGCTAATCGGACTTTTGGAAGCGGCGGTTTGCCGAGTGCGTCTGGAGCAGCGATCTCCCGTCGCAATTCATTCCCGCTCCCTACCCTGGTGGTGTGTTTCACAATTTGGCTCATCGCCACCGAAGTCCTCATCTTTGATCAGATTAAATTTAACGTCAGGACCCAGCTACTCGAGCAAGCCACAAGAGCGATCCGCGGACCGCAGATGTTGGCCCCAACAGAAAGGCCATCCAATCTCCCAGGTGCCGCAAAAATGGAAAGCCTGTGAAGCAAAATCTCCGACCAGTAAGAAGCGCAAACCGGAGTTCCGCGCTACTCTGCGCAGCCCATGGACGTATGAAGCTCCGGCGTGAAGAGCCTAGCAAGAGCAAGAGTAAGGCTAAGAGGGAGAGGAAGAATAAGGGGAGACACTTATGAGCAGGACTATCGAGGTTATTCAGCACCATGGGACCTACTAAAACAACTCCCGCGGCAAGCGCTCCTGCCGCAAGGAGCGGCACGTTTGCAATTGGTGGTAACCTTCCCGTTCACCGACTGGGCTATGGTGCAATGCAACTGACCGGCCCTGGTGTTTGGGGCGACCCGAGTGATCGAGCGCAAGCAGTCGCAGTCTTACGCCGTGCGGTCGAGCTCGGCATAAACCTCATCGACACGGCGGATTCCTATGGACCCTATGTAAGTGAAGAACTGATTCGCGAGGCATTGCATCCTTACCCAAAAGGACTTGTTATCGCCACAAAGGCCGGCTTCGCTCGGACTGGTCCCAGCAGGTGGATTCCTTTGGGCAGGCCCGAATATCTCCGGCAGGAGTGCGAAATGAGCCTTCGACGGCTAGGTGTCGAGCGTATCGATTTGTTCCAGTTGCATCGCATCGATCCCAAGGTTCCAGCCGACGATCAATTTGGAGTGCTGCGAGATCTCCAGAAGGAAGGCAAGGTGCGGCATATTGGCCTTTCGGAAGTCAATATTGCCGAGATCGAAGCAGCGCTTCGCATCGTTCCAATCGCCACCGTGCAAAATCAATACAATCTCGCGTACCGCAATTCCGAAGACGTCTTGGACTACTGCACGCGCAAAAACATCGGCTTCATTCCTTGGTTCCCGCTCGCGACCGGCGACCTCGCGAAACCCCACGGCGCATTGACAGGAATAGCCAGGCAGCTCGGCGCCCAGACCGCGCAAGTAGCTCTCGCTTGGTTGCTCAAGAAATCCCCAGTAATGCTGCCGATCCCCGGAACTTCGAAGGTAAAACATCTCGAAGAAAACACCGCTGCGGCGCTCCTCAATCTTGACGATTCCATCATGGAGGAGTTGGCCAACACCTAACGAAACCCTCGTCGTCTCGGGCCGCTATCGCTGCCTGAAAACTTGCCTGGTAAACGGTAGCGGACGGCCTGATAGGTCGTCCGCCCTGCCCGGCGCGCCCGGCGGTTGTGCTCTACCAGTACTTTACGTTTTTTTATTACGACATGGATTTCACGAAGCTGGCTAGCTTACCAACCCGTTCTCACTCGAAAGAGGGAGTGTCGGACAACTCTTCGGTGGCACCACAAAATCCCACACACGCGCATTAGCCGGAATGGAATCGTCATCGAGTGTTTCAGGCATGAAAGCCACTCACTCCCTTGATCAATTATTACCGCGGGAAGCATCCGGCCACTCAACAACTCCAAGTACCCAGTGGCATTTCCGAAGACGCGATTCGCTTCCGCTACGCGAGGCTATTCCGCTTTGGTTCGCCATCTCCAGCCCGTTGATCGGTTTAATAATCGGATTTCTCGGCGCCTGGTTTGTTACCTGGCTGACTAGCTAGGAAGCCAACAGGGTAACAATGCTATCGAAAGAAATATGAACAAGGTAATCGAAGCGAACTTCCTTCCTCGTGAACTCGACGGTGACTTCTCGTGGCCAGGTTCAACTCCAACCTCCAGAGTCAACGAAAAGCGGCGGATCCTAATTGTTGATAACGACACGAACGCCACTCACCTGGTTAGAATCCTTCTCGAAAAAACAGGCCAGTATCTCGTGCTTGAAGAGAACAACTCTATCAAGGCTCACCAGAGCGCGCGGATTTTTCGGCCAGACCTGATCTTGCTGGATGTAGTCATGCCGATCAGAGACGGAGGCGAAATCGCAGCACAAATTCGGGCCGATCCCGAATTGCAAAACACACCGATCATTTTCCTCACGGCGCTCGTTACGCCGACCGAAGCCAAGGCTGGCGTACACATCGACGGGCATCCATTTCTTGCCAAGCCAGTCAATATTCAAGAGTTGATGAGCGCCATCGATGAATATTTGCCCGCGCCTGCGAAAGCCTTCGGCTAAAGCGAGCGTGCGTGATTTGTGATTCGTTACACGGGAATCCGATTCAACGGTCCAACGCTTTAACGATTTAACGCGGCGAAGCCATTCGTCGTTTTAGACCGACGCACCTGCTGGTTACTGCATCTCTCCAAAGAGAGACCGGGACGCAACTCTTAGGTAGCACCGCGAAATCCCACGGAATCGCAATGGCAGCGCAGCCAACCGGCTGCGACGTTCATGTCATGAAAACGATTACATTATTGGGGTTAGCAGGTATCGCTTTTGTTAGTCTTAGTCAACCAACATGGGCAGGCCCTCGGGGCGGCGGTGGCGGTGGCCATGTTGGTGGTGGAGGCCGCGTCGGGGGCTTCGCTGGTGGCGGCTCCCGCGCCGCGCCAGCCTTTTACGGTGGCGGCTTTCGAGGAGCACCGGCTTTCCGTAGCAGTGGTGCATACTTTACCGGTGGAAATGTCGGCAGATTGAGTGGTGCCCCTCGAGTCTATTATGGTGGTAATCACATGACTGCCGTCCCGTCGCATGGATTCACTCGCTCAGTCGATCAGTCCACAAGGCCATATGCTGGCAGAGTCGCTGCGGCAAATCGTCAACCAGCTCCCGTTGGCTCAATCGCCGCTGCGGCAAATCGTCAACCAGCTCGCGTTGGCTCAAACGCCACTGCGGCACGTCGTCAACCAGATCGCGTTGGCACAAACATAGCAGGACGGAACCGGGCTTCGGATCCGCGGACTTCGACGGCGGCAAACCGTCAGTCGTTCGTCAGGAACCACGCATCAGAGCGACATGACGCGAACAACTGGCATCGCGATTGGGACAGACATCACGCCCACTTTGATCACAACCGGGTGTTTGTTTTTGTCAACGGTTTCTGGTGGGGACTAGACCCCGGATATTATCCTTGGGCTTACTATCCTTACTACGACTACGGCGATTACCCTTACAACTCCTATTATGGTAACCCCTACGATTACTATAACTACTCCCCATACAACGATGATGATCAGCCTGGTTACTCCGATTCAGGTCAATCCGCGGTCAACGCAACCGTAAGCGCTATTCAATCGGAGCTTGCGAAGCTTGGTTACTATAACGGCGCAATCGACGGAACTGTTGGCGACCAAACAGAGGCCGCCCTTGCCCGTTATCAAGAAGACCGCGATCTAAGCGTTACGGGGACAGTTGACGCAGCCACGCTTCAATCGCTGGGAATTAGATAATCAAAGCAACGCGTTCTGTTGTAAGGCAGATGCGAAGCCGAGAGGTGGGCACCGAACGCCATGCTCAATTCCTGGCCGCAAAGAGAGCGCATAGTTCTAGCGGCCAGCCGCAGTTTAATGGGGAAAGGTATCCGAAATGATAAAGAAACAATTTCGAACCATCGAGCCCAAGATACTTTACTTCGGGACGCCGGTGGCTAAGAGAGAATTGGGAAACGTTTCGTGCAGAGGTTTAAGACTTACTGAACCTGTGAATCTCCAATTAGATGGAAAGAAGGCCCTAGCCACCGGCTCGACGGCTGGGATTGGCTTTGCGATTGCTCGCGCCCTGGCGCGCGAAGGAGCGTCCGTTGTTATTACTGGCCGCACTCAGAACCGGGTCGATAACGCGCGGAGAAGGATTGAGCAGGAAATTGGCGACGCAAAAATCAGCGGCATAGCTGCCGATCTGGCAACAGCGAGCGGAAGCGCGAAATGCATCGAAGCGGTGCCCGACGTTGATGTCCTTGTCAATAATCTCGGCGTGTACAAGCCGAAGCCATTCGAGAAAATCACCGACGACGATTGGCATTCGATTATCGAGACAAACTTTATGAGCGGCGTGCGGTTATGCCGGCATTACCTGCCACGCATGAAAGCGGCCAACTGGGGTCGCATCATTTTCATCTCCAGCGAGTCCGCTGTGAACATTCCGGTTGAGATGATCCATTACGGTGTAACCAAGACGATGCAGGTAGGGCTGGCCCGCGGCTTGGCGGAAACGACTTCGGGCACTGGCGTCACAGTGAATTCAATTCTCGCCGGGCCAACGCGATCCGAAGGCGTCGAACAATTCATTGCCGATGTTGCAAGGACCAAGGGAATCGCACCCAAGGACGTAGAAAAGGATTTTTTTAAGACAGTGAGACCAAGCTCACTCCTGCAACGATTTGCCACAATCGAGGAAGTCGCCGCCTTGGTTGCATTCGTCGCGAGCCCCTTGTCGGCCGCTATAAACGGCACTGCTTTGCGCGTCGAAGGGGGTGTGCTTCGGTCAATTTTTTAAGTCAACGCGAACCCATCCGTTGATCTCATTTAATCGAAACAGCCTGAGGGCAGGCTGTCTCCAGCGGTCGTCGCCGATGCATGCCGATGGAGCCCGGGCCGCCCTCGGCCCGCAACTAACCGGATGAAGCCATTATAAGATGACTTCTGGAACAATCTGGCCGCAGGGCCGAATCCCAACTTCTCTTTCGTTATATTTCACTGGGGAGGACTTCTATATGATCCGACAGCAAGATTTTGTTCAGCCTGAGCAATTGAATTTCAAGGACGACGGTATTTTCCCAAATAGTCCCCTGCCCTTGCTGTTCTATCGAGACGCGATCACGACCGACGCCAAAGATCCCGCTTCTATTTTCGAGCAGCGTTTCGCCGAGAGTGACTGGACCAACTCGTGGCGAGACGGTGTTTATTCCTTTCCCCATTATCACAGCACGTCGCATGAAGTGCTCGGTGTTTATTCTGGCGCTGCCACTCTCCGACTCGGCGGCGAGCACGGCAAGAACGTCGAGGTGCATGCTGGCGATGTGATTGTCATCCCCGCTGGTGTGGCACACCAGAACGTCGGTGCCAGCAACGATTTTGGCGTGGTCGGAGCTTATCCAGGCGGTCGCCAGTGGGATTTGCTTCGGGGTCTCCCGGGCGAGCGCCCCAAGGCAGATCACAATATTGCGGCTTTGCCAATGCCGGCGAACGATCCCATTTACGGAGTCGAAGGCCCATTGCGAGAGATTTGGAAATCCGCTGGCGCCAAATCGAAGTAGTCTCGGCCTCGTGCGTCCGTCCTCCGCCTCTCCCCTTGCGATAAGGGGAGAGGATGAAGGTGAGGGGTTCGGATATCAGAAGTTCTGGATTGAAACCCTCATCCTCCCCTTCTCCCTTGCGAAAGGAGAAGCGACCCATATGTGATGCAAATTCCACCGTAGCAAACTCGCACTTGGGTTGGAGCAGTATAGAATTTTCGATATGACTTCACCGAAACAAACCTCCGTCGTTGCAGCGTTTCGGGCAATGCACGAGTCCGGATGTTTCGTGCTTCCAAATCCGTGGGACATCGGAACGGCGATCTATTTGGAACATCTCGGATTCGAAGCGCTCGCCACCACTTCAGCAGGATTCGCTTTCTCGCGGGGAAAGCGCGATGGCGCCGTTCCACGCGATGAAATGCTCGCGCACATCCGGGAAATTGTCGAAGCAACGTCATTGCCGGTAAATGCAGACTTCCTGGCCGGCTACGCGGACGAACCAGAAGGCGTCGCAATTAATGTGCGACTTTGTGTCGATACAGGAGTTGCCGGTTTATCAATCGAAGACAACACCGGTCGCTCTGATACACCGCTCTATGAGAAAACATTGGCAATCGATCGTATTCGAGCAGCACGCTCGGCGATCGACTCTTCGGGAAGTGGCATCGTCCTAACCGGCCGCTGCGAAGCGTGGCTGGTGAATGATCCCAATCCGTTCCATACCGTCCTGGACCGGCTTGTTGCTTACGCTGAAGCGGGCGCTCATTGTCTCTACGCGCCAGGTGTGCGCAAACCAGACGAAATTGGACAGATTGTGAAGACCGTCGCACCAAAGCCTGTCAATGTCCTCGTCTCCGGGTTCAATCATCAGCTTTCATTGTTGCAGTTGGCTGATCTCGGTGTGCGGCGCATCTCTGTCGGTTCCGGCCTTGCCCTGGCTGCCTGGGGTGCATTCCTGCGCGCCGCGCAAGACATCAAAACAAACGGCACATTCAACCTTCTGGCCAATAACGCAGCGTCAGCCGATCTAAACCAACTGTTTCGGGAAAAATCGTGATTCGTCGCGGCCCCGAGCCTGCGTTTCACCACTTCGCCATTGGAATTTGCATCCGATGACGTCATTGTTGCTCGAATGAAAATTCTTACTATTATCGCCCGGATCCTTCTCGGACTGATCTTCGTTTTCTTCGGTTCCAATGGATTCCTGCATTTCCTTCCGATGCCACCTCTCCCGCAAGGTGTGACTGGTGAATATTTGCACGCTTTTTTTGCCAGCGGCTACGTTTACGTCATCAGCGGCTTCCAGGTCGCCGGCGGCTTGCTTCTCTTGATTGGCCGCTTCGTTCCGCTGGGCCTGACAATTTTGGCCGCGATCGTAGTAAACATTTGGGCATTCCACCTTTTGATGGCACCCGAGGGGCTGCCACCGGCGGTCGTCGTGACGATTCTTGAATTGTTTCTCGTCTGGTCGTATCGCGATCGCTTCGCGGGAATTCTACACCCCTGATTTCGACGTGAGCGCACAACAGAGTAACAAAACACCGGACGTCGTCGTGCACGGCAGTGCGCGCAGCTTCAGACAAGAGGTCGTCGCTGGTAAGCACAATCTTGTCGCGGATGAACCAGTGAGCGCAGGCGGTAGCGACGCCGGCCCCAACCCGTACGATTATCTGCTAACGGCGCTGGGGGTATGTACTTCCATGACGGTCGGCTTATACGCGCGTCGGAAACGAATGCCCCTGGAGAACATCACGGTTTCACTCTCGCACTCGCGCATTTATGCAATTGATTGCGAGGAATGCGAAACCAAGGAGGGAATGCTGGACAGAATTGAAGTTGAAGTCGAACTGACAGGATCATTAAGCGCAGAACAGCATGCGAAGCTAATGGAAATTGCCGGAAAATGTCCCGTTCATCGCACGCTCACATCGGAGATCAACATTCGTCTGCGACCTGCTCAGAAATCACCTGCCTCGTAACCACCGCCGGTATCGTTGATGCCGGCTTGATAGTTGCAATCCCTATGGGCCGGGGTCGACGACCACCGGCTACAGCAAGCGCGACTGAAAATACGCGCGCACAGCCAGGATCACACGAAGAAGTAACGGCTTTACGTCGCTATTTCGCGAGTCAGAATTGATTTCGGAGGGGTCAAACAGATCAACAGTTGCGTCTAAACAGATGAAGTTCCTCGCCGTTCATCCCAGCTGCCTGATGTACTCGAAGATCTACCTTCGTCTCGAACCGCTCGGTCTCGAACTTGTTGCCGCTGCGGCGCGGCGCGCCGGTCACGCGGTTCGCCTGATCGATTTACAATGCGAACCGCACGAGAATTTTTTCCGCCTGGTCAAGCGATGGCAACCGGACATCATCGCGTTCTCTGTCAATTACCTCGCTAACGTTCCTGAAGTCATCGATCTCGCTCGCGCCGCGCGGACCTTACTGCCGGAAACATTCGTCTGTGTTGGTGGACACAGTGTTTCGTTTATCCCCGAAGAAATTTTGCGGCACGCTGGCGGCGCCGTGGATTGCGTGCTGACCGGGGAAGGCGAAACGGCGATCACTGGGCTCCTCGACGCACTCGGCGGGAATCCGCCGAACATAAAAAATGTTTCTGGTTGCGTAACACTCGATCATCGAGGCCCACCGCCCGCGTTCGTGAAATCGCTCGACGATTTACTGCCCGCCCGTGACCTGGTTCAACATCGCGAAAAGTATTTCATCGGCGCGTTGGACCCGGCTGCTTCCATCGAGTTTAGCCGTGGCTGCCCCTGGGATTGTGTCTTTTGCAGTGCGTGGACGTTCTACGGACGCAACTACCGCGTAAAGACACCCGAGTACGCCGTTGAGGAGCTGGCGCAAATACGCGAGCCCGGAATTTTTATTGTGGACGACGTAGCTTTCATTCAAGCCGAGCACGGCATGCAGCTTGGCCAGGCCATTGCCCGTCGCGGGATCCGAAAACGATATTACCTCGAAACACGCGGCGACGTGCTGCTGCGTAACAAAGAGGTCTTCCAGCTGTGGAAGCGGCTCGGCCTGAATACCATGTTCCTCGGTCTTGAAGCGATCGACGAAGATGGACTCAAGCGTTATCGAAAGCGTGTGACGCTCTCAAAGAATTTCGAGGCGCTGGAGTTTGCTCGCTCGCTCGACATATCGGTAGCTGTCAATATCATTGCCGATCCCGCTTGGGACCGCGAACGATTCAAAGTCGTACGCGATTGGTGTCTCGAAATTCCCGAGGTCGTTAACATCAGCATTAACACGCCTTATCCTGGGACAGAAACATGGCACACCGAATCGCGTCGCCTTACCACACGCGACTACCGGCTGTTCGACATCCAACACGCTGTGCTCCCAACCAAATTGCCACTTCCGGAGTTTTACAAGGAGCTTGTCGAAACTCAGCGCGTCCTTGCGCATAAACATCTTGGATGGGCCGCCCTTCGAGATTGTGCGCGCATCGTTGTGCGGCAATTACTTCGCGGACAGACCAATTTCATCCGGATGCTTTGGAAGTTTGACAGCGTGTATCATCCGGAGTTGCAACTCGCAGATCACCGTCAACCGGTGAAATACGAAATCAATCTGCCGCCGCCTTCCGTCTCCACTGTGCAGCAAGGCGCGCTTTACATTCACCCAAATCGAGGACGCGGTGGCCGGCAGATCGATCATCACACCGAAGAGTTTGTTAACGCGACGCGCATGGGCGTCGCTGATTAATTATCTCCTGTAAGCGAAGAAACCTCTTCGGTTGCCGAATTGGCCGGTAGGCGAAGCGCTCGCCCTACAAGTTCAATCAATCGATGAGCAAGACGCCGAAAAAATCATCGAAATCTCGCCGATGGTCCGCCCAAGTCACAAAGCACAGCGACGCGCTCGATCTTGAGTCGAATGTCTTCAAAGGGAAAGACGAAAAGGCACGTCCTATCAATCGGCGATGTCGATGTTGAATGTTTACATCAATCGCGCTGGGAAAAATTTGCCTCAGAACCAAAAGCGCGTTCTCGAGCGGGCTAAAGGCGAACTCCGCCAGGCTTTCGGGCGTGGCTAGGCGGAACTGGTTATCCTCAACGCGTTGGCAGATAGTTGCGGCTTTTGCCGGCTGATATTTGCGCTTTTCGCCTTACGCCCGACGAAATTGAGATCGAAGCTGACAGAATGGCATCGCTCAATCCCACCCTTCCACCAACAGAGCACGGGTTTCTTCCACTCCTACGCCCCAGATCTTCATCATCTCTTCGTCGTCGCGTTGATAACGCCCGCCAAAGTTGCCGTCTTTGAGGTATTCCCGCAGGGACTTCGGATCGAGACGGCGCAGTTTATCCGAATCGCTCATCGGTTTCTGCTCGCGCGGCATGTCGATCTTTGCCAAACGCGTCCACGGGAAATTTTCCATCCATGACGCGTGAGATGCGACAGAATCGATCGCTTCTACCTCCGCCCAAACCTTTGGTGCGTTCCACCAGTTATGGAACTTGATTCGCACACTGGGATGATCCGCCATCCATTCGCCAACCATTCCTTGTGCAGGCGTGTTACCGCCATGGCCGTTGACGATCAGGATTCGTTTGAACCCCTGCTCTGCCATTACATCGAGAATGTCGCGCACGATCGACATGTACGTTTCGACGCGCAGTGTGACCGTTCCGGGAAACGCTCGAAAGTACGGCGTGATACCGTAGGCCAGCACGGGAAAGACAGGCACGCCCAACGGATCCGCTGCTTCGACAGCCAGGCGTTCCGCCAAAATGCTGTCCACGCTAAGGCTAAGGTACGCGTGTTGTTCGGTACTGCCGAGCGGCAACGCCGCGCGATCGTCACGCTTTAGATACTCTTCCACCATCATCCAATTCATTTCGCTGATTCGCATGCTGTAAGCTGATCCATTGATTTCATGAATTCACGCAGATTTCGCGGGCAGACAGACGCGCACCGATCCCTCCATCCGGAATAACTGATGAATCATGGAACGCGAAAAAATGCCAAGTAAACTGCATTGTAGTGGCGGGCGTGTCGCCCGCGATCCCCGGACTTTACAGCCGACACGGCTCCCGCTACAGGAGATTCGTTTCGCCGGCGCGGACAACGCGCGGGTCGTCAGCTCCTGCTGAAGCGAATTCGGGAAACTGTCGTGGATGCAGGATTCCCCCGAGAATCTCGAGGCTATCCACGATACGCGGCCCTGGGCGCGCGAGGTACGCGCTCGCGTCCACGAGATAAACCTCACCGCCATGCGCCGCAGGAAGTGAATCGAAATCAGGAAAGCTCCGGAGCAACTCGTAATCGCGTCGCGCACGATTGATATCGTAGCCGCAGAGAGCCAGAACGATAATTTCGGGACGCGCTTCGAGCACCTCCCGCCAATCGATCTGCGCAGATGGTTGATGCTTCCGGCCTAACGAATCGTGACCACCGGCGATTTCCACGAGCTCCGGTCCCCAATGACCCGAGCAAAACGGAGGATCTACCCATTCCATCAGGAAACAACGTGGCCGATGCGAAACGCGCTTTGCTTTGCGCCGCACTTCCTCAACGCGCTGGGACAAATTCCCGATCAGTTTCTCTGCGCGCTCCGGCACACCGCACACGTCCGCCACCCGCCGAATATCGTTAAAAATGTCCGACAAACGCGACGGCTCGAGGTTCACCACCTGTGGCGGGCCTGGCAAAGTTTCGGCGAGCCGTGCAACCGTGCCATAACCGACGGCGCAGACATCGCACAATTTTTGGGTGAGAATTACGTCGGGGCGCAACTCACGCACAAGCGGCTCATCGATTGTATAAATTGTGCCGTTATTACGCAGTGCGCGACGCACCCATAGGTCGACTTCACCACTCGTTAGGCCAGTATTGTGGACTGGACAATGCGTAACGCGTGGTCGCGCATTCGCTTCCTCTGGGAATTCACACTCATGCGAAACACCGACTACCTGATCCATCAAGCCAAGCGCGGCTGCAATCTCGGTCGCAGCGGGCAAAAGCGAAATGATGCGGAGCACTTCTCATTCTACGCACTTTCTCCACATCAGAATAGAAGAGGGTCGTATAGCCCAGGAGCCTGTTCGGATTATTTCAACAACCTCCAAAATTGTCCGGCTCAGCGATGCCTACAAAACGCCCACCGCACGCGAGATCAGCAGGACAACGATAGTGAGTGAGATTGAAATCTGAGTCATCGCCAAGACTTTTGCCCAACGCGCCAGCAGTGGCGCATCCGTTGGGCCGAAGGTGGAGCTTTGCGTGAAGGCGACAAACAGATAATCGATAAAGTGCGGCCGCCAACGCACGCACTCGAATTGGTCACGCTCATCTTGCGGGATTTGCATCTGTGGAAAGAGAAAACTTGTGCTGCCGAATTTCTTTTGTTTGTGGCGCAAGGACGGCCCGCCGCCGTCCAGTCGCCAATACCAGAGCGCGAACACCATCACATTCGTCAACCAGAGGAGTCCTCCTGAGCGCAGCAACTGCGAGGCCGGCTCACGGTGCGTTGGCAGTGCGCGCACAAGAAGAATAACCGAGCCGATCAGCGCCAGCGTCGTGATTCCGCTAATAATGATGCCGAGAGTGCGATTCAATGACTGTCCTCCCAGGCGATGGCTCACCACCGTTGGCACAAGCAGCACGACAATTACAGCCGGCACCAACCAAACGGGGCCGATGACCAAATCGCGCGGAAGCGCCAGGTAAATTCCTCCGATGGCGAGCAACGCAAGGATCGCCTGCCACCGCGGCTCAGGTTTATCAATGTGATCTGATGGGGCAGTCATCACACTTGGCTATAGCAAAAATTCCGCAGCAAAACTATCTCACAAATAAATGCATACGCTTCGCATCTCTATCGCCAGTCAACGTCGCGTAATTATCTATAATGCCGTATAAACTTTTGAATCCAAAGTGGACAACCGCTCCATCATAGTTAAAGAGGCGTTCCAACTGACGCGAGCACATGTTTAAGCAAATTTTCAAATGGTTCGGCGCAATAATTGCCGTCATCGCAATCGTGGTTGCGGTCTTTCTTATTAATTTAATTTGGTTCCGGCCATGGAGTCTGAATCTGTTTTACGAGAAGGTCTTCGCCGAAATTGTCTTCGATCACCCGGAGATACTCTCCACGCTCGGTCTGGTGGAACAATTCGGGATCACAGGTCACAATGGAAAGCTCGACGACGAATCGCCCGCGCACCAACAACGCGAATCCGACAGATGGAAGCGCGACCTGGCGCAACTTCGCCAATATCCGCTCGATCGCCAATCGCCTTCGCAGAAGCTTTCGACGCACGTGCTCGATTGGTTTTTGCAAATACAAGCCGAAGGCGAGAGATGGCAATGGCATGATTATCCCGTTAATCAGCTCTTCGGAGTGCAGAACCAGTTTCCGTCGTTCATGGCGAATACGCACCGGCTGCTGAACCGGAAGGATTGTGATTACTACGTGATGCGGCTCGATGCGTTGCCGAAGAAGTTTGATCAACTTCTCGATGGCCTGAGGGTCCGGGAAGAGAAGCAAATCCTGCCGCCGCGTTTTGTAGTTGAAGAAGTGCTCAAGGAGATGACCGAGTTTATCGGCAAACCCGCTTCCGAAAATATTCTGGCGACATCATTCAAAGCCCGGGCCGGCAAGATTGACAAGTTAAGCGAAACGGATCGCGCCGCTTTTCAAGCGCGTGTGGAATCGGCGATAACCAGCAAAGTCTATCCGGCCTATCAAAAACTAATCGATTATTTGCAGGCAATCCTGCCAAAAACGACAACAGACGATGGCGTCTGGAAATTGCCGGACGGCGACGCGTTCTATGCTTACAAGTTGCACGAGAACACGACCACCACGCTCAAGCCGGATGAGGTGCATGAGCTTGGACTGCGCGAAGTGGCTCGCATCGAAGGTGAGATGCGAGGAATTCTCGATGCAAACGGCTTTGCAGGTCAACCGATCGGCGAGGCAATGGACAAACTCGCCAAGGATCCGCGTTTTCTTTACCCAAACGATGACAAAGGACGCGCCGACGCCCTGGCGAGGTACACGGAGTTGATCACGCAGGCGACAGAACGTTCGTCGAAACAATTGTTCCTTACTACGCCGCACGCGAAGATCGAAGTTCGCCGCGTTCCGGAGTTCAAGGAAGCAACTGCGCCGGGAGCGAATTACGACATTGCTGCCATGGATGGCAGCCGGCCCGGGATTTTTTTCGCGAACCTGCGCGACATGAAAGAAGTGCCCAAATGGAGCATGCCGACACTCGCATATCATGAAGGCGTGCCGGGACATCATTGGCAACTCTCCACCGCCGAGGAACTCAAAGGCGTTCCGCAATTTCGCAAAGTGCTGCCGTTCACCGCGTACATAGAGGGCTGGGCGCTTTACTGCGAATGGCTGGCGAAACAAGCCGGGTGGTACGACAACGATCCGTTCGGAGATCTGGGACGCCTTCGCGATGAGCTTTTCCGCGCGGTCCGATTGGTCGTCGATACAGGCATTCACGCAAAGCACTGGAACCGCGAACAGGCGATCGCTTATATGCGCGAGAAAACCGGTATGGGCGAGAAAGAAGTTAAATCTGAAATCGAACGTTACATCGTCGCGCCTGGTCAGGCGTGCGCCTACAAAATCGGCATGTTAAAAATTCAAGAATTGCGCGCGCGTGCACAAAACGAACTGGGAGAAAAATTTGATCAGCGCGAGTTTCACGATGTCGTGCTGAAAAACGGCGCGTTACCCCTCGAGATTCTCGAAGAACAA
>CAVWVV010000029.1:0-68419 GCA_963758425.1 uncultured Verrucomicrobiae bacterium | reverse complement strand
TTCGTTTTCTTTGGCTCCAATGGATTCCTGCATTTCCTTCCGATGCCACCTCTCCCGCAAGGTGTGACCGGTGAATATTTGCACGCGTTTTTCGCCAGCGGCTACGTTTACGTAATCAGTGGCTTCCAGGTTTTCGGCGGCTTGCTTCTCTTGGTTGGCCGTTTTGTTCCGCTGGGCCTGACAATTCTGGCGCGGTCATCGTGAACATTTGGGCGTTCCACCTGTTGATGGCGCCCGAAGGGCTGCCACCGGCAATTGTCGTCGCCGTGCTCGAACTCTTCCTGATCTGGTCATATCGCGATCGTTTCGCGGGTATTATGCGTGCCTAATCCGACACCATGGCTACCAAGACAAGACAATACAGCCGACGTGGTCGTCCGCGGCGACGCGCGCAGTTTCAAACAAGAGGTTAATGTAGGTAAACATCACGTTATCGCAGATGAACCGGTGACCGCCGGCGGTGGCGATGCCGGCCCGAACCCGTACGATTATTTGCTAACGGCGCTGGGGGTATGTACTTCCATGACGGTCGGCTTATACGCGCGCCGGAAACGAATGCCCCTGGAAAACATCACGGTTTCGCTCCCGCACTCGCGCATTTATGCAATCGATTGTGAGGAATGCGAAACCAAGGAGGGAATGCTGGATAGAATTGACGTTGAAATAGAGTTGACCGGCCCGTTGAGCGCAGAACAGCACGAGAAACTGATGGAGATTGCAGCGAAATGCCCTGTCCATCGCACGCTGACATCCGAGATCAATATTCGCCTGCGACCCGCTCAGAAATCACCTTTTTCATAACCATCACCTGTAGCGGTCGATGTCGGCTCGAAGTTTAACCGCTTTGAGCCGGGATCGACGACCCCGGCCAAAGTTGGTGCGACTCAAAATACGCGCGGCGAGCCAACATCACGCGAAGAAATTCGGATATACCCCGCCACAGACATAATCTTTTTTGAAGTTCAACCAGATCAACACCTGTGCGAAACAGATGAAATTCCTCGCGGTTCATCCCAGCTGCCTGATGTATTCGAAGATTTATCTTCGCCTCGAACCGCTCGGGCTCGAACTTGTTGCTGCCGCGGCGCGGTGCGCCGGTCATGCGGTTCGCTTGATCGATTTACAATGCGAACCGCACCGAGAATTTTTTCCGCCTGGTCAAGCACTGGCAACCGGACGTGATCGCGTTCTCTGTCAATTACCTCGCTAACGTTCCTGAAGTTATCGATCTCGCTCGCACTGCGCGGGCCTTACTGCCGGAAACATTCGTCTGTGTTGGTGGACACAGTGTGTCCTTTATCCCAGAAGAAATTTTGCGGCACGCTGGCGGCGCCGTGGATTGCGTGCTGACCGGCGAAGGCGAAACCGCAATCACCGGCCTGCTCGATGCCCTCGGCGGGAATCCGCCGAACTTAAAAAATGTTTCCGGTTGCGTAACACTCGATCATCGAGGCCCACCGCCAGGGTTCGTGAAATCGCTCGACGATTTATTGCCCGCCCGCGACCTGGTTCAACATCGCCAAAAGTATTTCATCGGCGCGTTGGACCCGGCCGCTTCCATCGAGTTTAGCCGTGGATGCCCCTGGGATTGCGTCTTTTGCAGTGCGTGGACGTTTTACGGACGCAACTACCGCGTAAAGACACCCGAGTACGCCGTTGAGGAGCTGGCGCAAATACGCGAGCCCGGAATTTTTATTGTGGACGACGTAGCTTTCATTCAAGCCGAGCACGGCATGCAGCTTGGCGAAGCTATTGCCCGTCGCGGGATCCGAAAACGATATTACCTCGAAACACGCGGCGACGTGCTGCTGCGTAACAAAGAGGTCTTCCAGCTGTGGAAGCGGCTCGGCCTGAATACCATGTTCCTTGGTCTTGAAGCGATCGACGAAGATGGACTCAAGCGTTATCGAAAGCGTGTGACGCTCTCAAAGAATTTCGAGGCGTTGGAGTTTGCTCGCTCGCTCGACATATCGGTAGCTGTCAATATCATTGCCGATCCCGCTTGGGACCGCGAACGATTCAAAGTCGTACGCGATTGGTGTCTCGAAATTCCCGAGGTCGTTAACATCAGCATTAACACGCCTTATCCTGGGACAGAAACATGGCACACCGAATCGCGTCGCCTTACCACACGCGACTACCGGCTGTTCGACATCCAACACGCTGTGCTGCCGACCAAATTGCCACTTCCGGAGTTTTACAAGGAGCTTGTCGAAACTCAGCGCGTCCTTGCACATAAACATCTTGGATGGGCCGCCCTTCGAGACTGTGCGCGCATCGTTGTGCGGCAATTACTTCGCGGACAGACCAATTTCATCCGGATGCTTTGGAAGTTTGACAGCGTGTATCATCCGGAGCTCCAACTCGCAGATCACCGTCAACCGGTGAAATACGAAATCAATCTGCCGCCGCCTACCGTCTCCACCGTGCAGCGAGGAGCGCTTTATATTCACGAAAATCGGGACGCGGGGGCCGGCAGATCGATCATCACACGGAAGAGTTTGTTAACGCGACGCGCATGGGCGTCGCTGATTGATTATCTCCTGTTCGTGAACAACACGGAATTCTATGTTCAATCTCTTCAGTTGCTTGGCTGGCAGGCGAAGCGCCCGTTCTACAACGCGATGAATCGATGAGTAGGACGCCGAAGAAATGATCGAAAGCGCGCCGATGGTCGGCCAAAGTCACAAAGCGTAGCGACGCGCTTGATCTTGAGTCGAATGTCTTCAAAGGGAAAGATCCGCATCGCATTGCGCTGTCGTTGAAACGTTCTGCCCAGCGGAGTAAAAGACGAAAAGGCACGTCTTATCAATCGGCGATGTCGATGTTGAATTTTTACATCAACCGCGCTGGAAAAAATTTGCCTCAGAACCAAAAGCGCGTTCTCGAGCGGTCTAAAGGTGAACTCCGTGAGGCATTCGGGCGTTACTAGGCGGAACGGATTATCCTCAACGCATTGGCAGATAGTTGCGGCTTTTGCCGGCTGATATTTGCGCTTTTCGCCTTACGCCCGACGAAATTGAGGTCGAAGCTGACAGGTAATGGCATCGCTCAATCCCACCCTTTTACCAACAGAGCGCGGGTTTCTTCGACGCCTGTGCGCCAGATCTTCATCATCTCTTCGTCGTCACGCTGATAAAAACCGCCGTAGCTGCCGTCCTTGAGATACTGCCGGAGCGACTTTGGATCCAGCCGGCGCAATTTCTCCGAGTCGCTCATCGGCTTCTGCTCACGCGGCATGTCGACCTTTTCCAAACGCGTCCACGGAAAATTTTCCATCCACGATGCGTGTGATGCCACGGGATCGATTGCCTGGACCTGCGCCCAAACTTTCGGCGCGTTCCACCAGTTATGAAACTTGATCCGCACGCTGGGATGATCCGCCATCCATTCGCCTATCAGTCCCTGGGCAGGTGTGTTGCCGCCATGTCCGTTGACGATCAGGATTCGTTTGAACCCCTGCTCTGCCATCACGTCGAGAATGTCGCGTAGGAGCAACAGATACGTTTCGAACCGCAGCGTGACGGTTCCTGGAAACGCGCGAAAGTAGGGCGTGATCCCGTAGGCCAGCACAGGAAAGACTGGTATCCCTAACGGTTCCGCGGCTTCGACGGCCAAACGTTCTGCCAAAATGCTGTCGACGCTCAGGCTAAGGTATGCGTGTTGTTCCGTACTACCGAGCGGCAATAGCGCTCGATCGTCGCGCTTCAGATATTCTTCCACCATCATCCAATTCATTTCGCTGATTCGCATGCTGTAAGCTGATCCATTGATTTCATGAATTCACGCAGATTTCGCGGGCAGATAGACGCGACCGGTCCCTCAGTCCGAAATAACTGATGAATCATGGAACGCGAAAAAATGCCGAGTAAACTGCATTGTAGTGGCGGGCGTGTCGCCCGCGATCCCCGGATTTTGCAGCCGACACGGCTGCCGCTACTGGAGATTCGTTTCGCCGATGCGGACAACGCGCGGGTCGTCAGCCCCTGCTGAAGCGAATTCGGGAAACTCTCGTGGATGCAGGATTCCCGCGAGAATCTCGAGGCTATCCACGATACGCGGCCCTGGGCGCGCGAAGTACGCGCTCGCGTCCACGAGGTAAACCTCACCGCCCTGCGCCGCAGGAAGTGAATCGAAATCAGGAAATCTCCGGAGCAACTCGTAATCGCGTCGCGCACGATTGATATCGTAGCCGCAGAGAGCCAGAACGATAATTTCCGGACGCGCTTCGAGCACCTCCCGCCAATCGATCTGCCTAGATGGTTGATGCTTCCGGCCTAACGAATCCTGACCGCCGGCGATCTCCACGAGCTCCGGTCCCCAATGGCCCGAGCAAAACGGAGGATCTACCCATTCCATCAGGAAACAGCGTGGCCGATGCGAAACGCGCTTTGCTTTGCGCCGCACTTCCTCAACGCGCTGGGACAAATTCCCGATCAGTTTCTCTGCGCGCTCCGGCACACCGCACACGTCCGCCACGCGCCGAATATCGCTAAAAATGTCCGACAAACGCGACGGCTCGAGATTCACAACCTGTGGCGGGCCTGGCAAAGTTTCGGCAAGCCGCGCAACCGTGCCATAACCGACCGCGCAGACGTCGCACAATTTTTGGGTGAGAATTACGTCGGGGCGCAACTCACGCACAAGCGGCTCATCGATTGTATAAATTGTGCCGTTATTACGCAGTGCGCGACGCACCCATTGGTCGACTTCGCCACTCGTTAGGCCAATATTGTGGACTGGACAATGCGTAACGCGTGGTCGCGCATTCGCTTCCTCTGGGAATTCACACTCATGCGAAACACCGACTACCTGATCCATCAAGCCAAGCGCGGCTGCAATCTCGGTTGCAGCGGGCAAAAGCGAAATGATGCGGAGCACTTCTCATTCTACGCACTTTCTCCACATCAGAATAGAAGAGGGTCGCATAGCCCAGGAGCGTGTTCGGATTATTTCAACAACCTCCCAAATTGTCCGGCTCAGCGATGCCTTACAAAACGCCCACCGCGCGCGAGATCAGCAGGACAACGATAGTGAGTGAGATTAAAATCTGGGTCATCGCCAAGACTTTTGCCCAGCGCGCGAGCAGTGGCGAATCCGTTGGGCCGAAGGTGGAACTTTGCGTGAAGGCGACAAACAGATAATCGATAAAGTGCGGCCGCCAACGCACGCACTCGAATTGGGCACGCTCATCATGCGGGATTTGCATCTGCGGAAAGAGAAAACTTGTGCTGCCGAATTTCTTTTGTTTGTGGCGCAAGGACGGCCCACCGCCGTCCAGTCGCCAATACCACAGCGCGAACACCATCACATTCGTCAACCAGAGGAGTCCCCCTGAGCGCAGCAACTGCGACGCCGGCTCACGGTGCGTTGGCAGTGCGCGCACAAGAAGAATAACCGAACCGATCAGCGCCAGCGTTGTGATTCCGCTAATAATGATTCCGAGAGTGCGATTCAATGACTGTCTTCCCACGCGATGGCTCACCACCGTTGGCCCAAGCAGAACGACAATTACAGCCGGCAACAACCAGATGGGGCCGATGACCAAATCGCGCGGAAGCGCCAGGTAAATTCCTCCGATGGCAAGCAACGCAAGGATCGCCTGCCAGCGCGGCTCAGGTTTATCAATGCGATCTGATGGGACAGGCATCACACTTGGCTATAGCAAAAATTTAGCAGCAAAACTATCTCACAAATAAGCGCATACGCTTCGCATCGCTATCGCCAGTCAACGTCGCGTAATTATCTATAATGCTGCATAAACTTTTGAATCCAATGTGGACAACTGCTCCATCATAGTTAAAGAGGCGTTCCAACACTGACGCGAGCACATGTTTAAGCGAATTTTCAAATGGTTCGGCGCAATAATTGCAGTCATCGTAATCGTGGTTGCAGTCTTCTTATTAATCTCATTTGGTTCCGGCCATGGAGTCTGAATCTGTTTTACGAGAAGGTTTTCGCCGAAATTCTCTTCGATCACCCGGAGATACTCTCGACGCTCGGCCTGGTGGAACAATTCGGCATCACCAGTCATAACGGAAAGCTCGACGACGAATCGCCCGCGCACCAACAGCGCGAATCCGACAGATGGAAGCGCGACCTGGCGCAGCTTCACCAATATCCGCTCGATCGCCAATCGCCTTCGCAGAAGCTTTCCACGCACGTGTTGGATTGGTTTCTGCAAATACAAGCCGAAGGCGAGAAATGGCAATGGCATGATTATCCCGTTAATCAGCTCTTCGGCGTGCAAAACCAATTTCCGTCGTTCATGGCGAATACGCATCGGCTACTGAACCGGAAGGATTGTGATTACTACGTCATGCGGCTCGATGCGTTGCCGAAGAAGTTTGATCAAGTTCTCGATGGCCTGAGGGTCCGGGAACAGAAGCAAATCCTGCCGCCTCGTTTCGTGGTCGAAGAAGTGCTCAAGGAAATGACCGAGTTTATCGGCAAACCCGCTTCGGAAAATATTCTGGCGACATCATTCAAAACCCGCGCTGGCAAGATTGACAGGTTAAGCGAAACGGATCGCGCCGCTTTTCAAGCGCGCGTGGAAACGGCAATAACCAGCAAAGTCTATCCGGCCTATCAAAAACTGATCGATTATTTACAGGCAATCTTGCCAAAAACGACAACAGACGATGGTGTCTGGAAACTGCCGGACGGCGACGCGTTCTATGCTTACAAGTTGCACGAAAACACGACCACCACGCTCAATCCGAATGAGGTGCATGAGCTTGGTCTGCGCGAAGTTGCTCGAATCGAAGGTGAGATGCGAACAATTCTCGATGCAAACGGCTTTGCGGGTCAGCCGATCGGAGAAGCCATGGACAAGCTCGCGAAAGATCCACGTTTTCTTTATCCGAATGATGACAAAGGTCGTGCTGATGCCTTGGCCAGATACACGGAGTTGATCAAGCAGGCGACAGAGCGTTCATCGAAGGAACTATTCCTCACCACGCCACACGCGAAGATCGAAGTGCGCCGCGTTCCGGAGTTCAAGGAAGCAACTGCGCCAGGAGCGAATTACGACATTGCCGCCATGGATGGCAGCCGGCCCGGGATTTTTTTCGCGAACCTGCGTGACATGAACGAAGTGCCCAAATGGAGCATGCCAACACTCGCGTATCATGAGGGCGTGCCGGGACACCATTGGCAACTCTCCACCGCCGAGGAGCTCAAAGGCCTTCCACAATTTCGCAAAGTGCTGCCGTTCACCGCGTACATAGAGGGCTGGGCGCTCTACTGCGAATGGCTGGCGAAACAAGTCGGATGGTACGACAACGATCCATTCGGAGACCTGGGACGCCTCCGTGACGAACTTTTCCGCGCGGTTCGGTTGGTCGTCGATACGGGCATTCATGCGAAGCATTGGACGCGCGAACAGGCGATCGCTTACATGCGCGAGAAAACCGGCATGGGCGAGAAAGAAGTTAAATCTGAAATCGAACGTTATATCGTCGCGCCTGGTCAGGCGTGCGCCTACAAAATTGGCATGCTAAAGATTCAGGAATTATGCGTTCGTGCACAGAAAGAACTGGGAGAAAAATTTGATCAACGGGAGTTTCACGATGCCGTGCTCAAAAACGGCGCGTTACCCCTCGAGATTCTCGAAGAACAAGTGAACGAGTACATTCAGCGCAAGAAGGCATAGACTTACTTGCACCGCGGATTTGCGCGGATGACACGAATGAGCCGGTATTTTTCATTGTCATGTTGAGCGAAGCGAAACATCTCTAGATCTCGGATTTCTGCGTTGCTAAAAACCTGTTCAGAGATTCTTCGCTACGCTCAGAATGACAACTCCACGAATTTATCCGCGCCATCGGTGTAATCAGCGGTTATCAAGCCAATGCGCAAGATCCTGATTACGCTTGGAATTCTCGTCGCTTTTGTTATTGCCATAGTGGCGAGCTGGATTTTCGCCGGCCGCCAGATTTCACTTTTTCTCGATCGTTTCGGGACCATTGAGATGACCTCAGCACGAATTAATTCGATCGTGTATGAAGGCAGCGGGACTGGCGGCATTCTTCACGTCAATGATCTTGCGTTAAGTCTGAACGACAGGAATGGTCCGAGTCCAAACATTGGCACGACGAAAAATGATCAGCTTGGTCTGGCAGACGGCGGAAAGGTTTTCGCGTTTGGTCCACCGCGATCAGAGGCAGAGAACCTCTCTACGGTGCCGCCGGCGGGCGACGATGCTTTCATCGAAATCCGCAAGAGCATTCTCAGTTGGCCAACGCCATTCGATCTCAATTTTATGACCGGCCAATCGCCATCGTGGAAACGCCATTTGTATTATCGACTACGTTGGAAAAAGCCTTCCGGTGCAAATCTAGAAATGCTGTGGCGCTATGAGCAATACTTCTATCCAGGCAACGGCTGGGCAAGCGGATTCATGACGCGCGAACGCTCAACCGGTCTGATCCAAGTTGCTATCAGGGAGTGACGGCTTCGTAGCCGTCACGTTCATTTCGACGGCTGCCCAAGCTGTCGCTCCGTCGGTCGGCCTTGTCTGTCACACACTTCGTTGCATCGTTATTGCGTGCGACTTTCGCGGAAATTTCAAAAACTCCTTTCACTCGACGCAGGCCAAAGCCTCTGGGAGCACGTTTGCCGCTCAATCCACCCGGTGAGCGCTCGACGAATTCTTGGGACGATTGACCGGACCGAATTAGAGAGATTGCGCGAGCGCTATCCCTACCGGCCAAATGCGCGGAAGATCAATGCTTACGAAGATGCAAAATACTGGATCGGCGTGAACGTTAGGCGCGCGCAGGATCTTTGGCTCGATCGTTCTCCACCGCTTGCAAATTCTCGATCTCGGTTGCGGCGCCGGTTACTTTCTCTACCTCTGCCGGCTATTCGGTCATAAGGGACTCGGGTTTGACACAGACGAGGAGCCGTTCTTCCGCGGCACAACCGAATTCTTCAACGTCCGCCGCATGATCGGGCGCATTGAGCCGCAAACGCCCCTGCCCGATCTCGGAAGAAAATTCGATCTGGTAACCGGCCACCGCGTTTGTTTTCACCGGCTGACGCGTACCAACAACGGAGAATGGCTTGAATGGACATTCGTTGATTGGGAATTTTTTATCAACGATATCCGAACACGATTTCTCAAACCAGAGGGGCGTCTCTTGCTGGAATTTAATCCGCGACCGGACGGATCCTCATTTTTTACGGATGAATTGCGCGCTTTCTTTGAGTCGCAAGGCGCGCGGATTTTCCGTTGGAAAGCGCTGCTTGCAGCCGATCCAGACCAGCGTCCCCGCTTCAAGCAGACTCAGAAACTTTAGGACAAACGCATCGGCTGCTAAGCTACGGCGAGTTGCAGCAGACACGGGTGCCTCTATGGAGTTGCTACAGTTTCCAATCCGAACAATCCCAGCCTAACAGCTGCTCGACCTTTGTGATGTCTTCTGCGAAAAGATTGTGTAGGAAAATTCGTTCCTCCCAATTCATTGCCCGCTCATATGGAACGACGTTCCTGTCTTTACTGCGCACCGAACGGAGCGGTTCGAGACCGAGAAATGAAAAGATGGAAGTCAGCGTTTCGCGCTGCTTATCCCTAAACTCTTCAAACTTTACCGCCTTGACTTGCTCGCGCGGGAAGAATTTGAACAGACGCGCCAGCTGCTGTCCGTAAAATCCTCGATCGACATAAGCAAAGCGGCGCGCTTGATCGGACGGCGCTCCGGCAATACGCGTTTTTTCCTCTCGCACGGCATCGAAAAAACCGAGCGGTTCGCGATCTCTAAATCGTTGCATGTTCCAGTGAGCAAAGGTGCGGTCGACCGGATTTCGCAGAAGGATCAATAATTTGATCTTTGGATTGTATTTCCAAATCCTTTCCGCTGCTGGCTTGTGATACATGTAGCTGGGCGTGCAATCACCGGTAATGGTGGATGGAGCAAGCCGCGGATAATGTTTGTGTAATTCCTCGTAATCGGGCTCAGAAACAAACAGAGCGTCGTTATCAAAAAAATGTATCTCCTGCTGGTCGCCCATCGTTATGTGTGGGTGTTTGCTCAAAAAATAGTGCAATGCTGTCGTGCCGGATTTTTGCGCGCCGGCCAGAACGAAATCCAGTCTGCTCGATTTTTCGGTGACCTGGTTCGAAGCATCGCCGCAAGTTATAATCAAATTGGGACCTTTGGCGAGGACGCGAGCGAGCTGTCCACCCCGCTTCGATGGTTCCACCTCTCCCCTCGGGCTAGGGGAGTGGATTGAGGTGAGGGATTCCAGCGGCTGCGCCTGAGCAGACTAATCCCTCACCCTGCCCTCTCCCTTGCGAAGGGAGAGGCGAAAACTTGTAAACGTGGAGATGAAACAAGGACATGCTGCTCGTAATAGGGCTCTGTGCCCGATGTCAGTACCGATCACGAGCATGGGCATCGGCATGAGCAAGAGCATGAGTAAGAGAAGCGGAGGGTTGTGGTGCTTGCGTCTCCATTTTATGATGCGCGAATGGTCGAAGACATTTCGCACATTTTTTCGTGCTTCACTTTTCATTCTCGCAATAACTACATCCGTGTCCGCCGATGAAGGAATGTGGCTTTTCAATGCGCCGCCGCTTAAGCAGCTCAAAGAAAAATATCAGTTCGAACCGACGCAGCAATGGTTGGAGCATCTGCAAAAGGCGAGCGTCCGCTTTAATTCCGGCGGAAGTGGCTCGTTCGTATCTGCAAATGGTCTTGTCATTACAAATCATCACGTGGGCGCCGACACGCTGCAAAAGATTAGCGATCCGCAGCACAATTATTTAAAAGACGGCTTCTATGCGAGAACTCAGGCCGATGAAATCAAATCGACCGATCTCGAACTTAATGTGCTGATGTCAATCGAAGATGTGACAGCGCACGTGAACGGAGCGGTTAAACCGGGAATGACGAACGACCAGGCTTCCAGTGCACGCAGCTCAGTCATCGCGGCGATTGAGAAGGAAAGCAAAGACAAGACCGGACTGCGTTCGGATGTGGTCACTCTTTACCAGGGCGGCGCGTATCATCTGTATCGCTACAAACGCTACGATGATGTCCGCTTGGTGTTCGCGCCGGAGCAGCAGATAGCATTTTACGGCGGCGACCCGGATAATTTCGAGTACCCGCGCTACGATCTCGATGTCTGCATTTTTCGCGTTTACGAAAACGGCAAGCCCGCCAAGATCCAAAATTTTCTCAAATGGAATTCGCGCGGACCAAGCGACGGCGAACTAACCTTCGTGAGCGGGAGTCCTGGTAAAACGGATCGGCAACTTACGGTGGATGAGTTGGCGGATATGCGCGATCGCTATCTGCCTTATGTCCTGCGCATGTTTAATCGGCGGGAGGTGTTGGAACTAGCGTACGGCGCGCGCTCGTTCGAAAACGCAAGAAAGGCGCGCGAGGATCTTTTCGGCGATCAAAACAACCGCAAGCGTTATGACGGTTATCTTTCGGGCCTGCTTGATCCGCAAATCTGGTCGGCACTCCAGGCGCGCGAACAAAAACTGCGTGACGCAATCGCGCGCGATCCGAAATTGCGATCAGCCGCCGGCGCGTACGATCGGATCAAAAATGCGCAGGCCGAGATCGTCAAAAATGCCCCTCTGTATAACTACATTGAACAGGAACGGCCAACACCCGTTGGTTATCGCGGACCCCGAGCGCTCTTCGGAAATCTGTTTAAATATGCGCGGTTGCTCCTTCGTGCTGTGGACGAACGAGCCAAACGCAATGGGGAGCGAATTCCCCAATTTCGCGACAGCGCACGCGATTCACTGGAACTGGAGCTTTTTTCGACCGAGCCCGTTTACGACGATTACGAGGTCCTGCGGCTGACCGATTCGTTGACCGATTTCGCTTCCCAATTTGGCGTCGACGATCCGCTCGTGAAAAAGGTGCTTGCTGGAAAATCGCCGCACGATCGGGCAGTCGAGCTCGTTTCTGGGACCAAATTGAAAGATGTCGCAGTGCGCAAAGATCTTTACGGTAAGGATGCCGCCGCATTGCAAGCAGCGCACGATCCGATGATCGATCTCGCGCGCCTGGTCGACGGTCCAGCGAGAGATGCTGCGAAAATCTACGATGCGCAAGATGAGATCAAAAAACAGGCGTATTCGGAAATCGCCAGAGCACGCTTTGCCATAGAAGGGACGGGTAGTTATCCGGATGCGACCTTCACCCTTCGTCTTTCCTACGGAACCGTGCGCGGCTACGAACAAGACGGTAAACAAATTCCCGCGTTCACTGATTTCGCAGGTCGTATATCAGCGTTCCGCCGAACACGACAACAAACCGCCGTTCGATTTGCCGAAGCGTTGGATCGACAAAAAACCCAGTTTGAATCTGGCGACACATTTCAACTTCGTTTCCGACGCTGACATCATCGGCGGCAACAGCGGCAGCCCCGTTGTAAATAAGGAAAACGAATTTGTGGGCATTATTTTCGATGGGAACATTCAGTCCTTGGTGCTCGATTGCATTTATACGGACACACAGGCACGTGCTGTCTCGGTCGATTCCGCGGCCATCATCGAAGCACTGCGCAAAGTTTACGATGCAGGTCCGCTCGCAGACGAACTGGAAGGCACGAGGAAGTAGCTTTGTTGGTTGCTCCGATAAAAATCGGGCGTCGCCCAATTGTCATTGCGCTATTCGTCGCATTCGGGCCGCCTATTTTTGGTAAAGCCGATCAGATCGATGACTACATCGCGGCGCAGATAGGGCGATTGCATATTCCTGGCGCATCGGTGGCGATTGTTCGCGAAGGCCGAACCATAAAGGCGCGGGGTTACGGATTCGCGAATCTCGAGCTAAGAACGCCCGCAACGAAAGACACGGTTTACGAAATCGGTTCGAATACAAAGCAGTTCACCGCTGCCGCAATCATGATGCTGGTGGAAGAGGGCAAGGTTCGTCTTGAGGACCCGATCACAAAATATTTTCCGGAAGCGCCACAAACCTGGCGGGTATCACGATCCGGCACCTGCTCACGCATACATCCGGCATTCAAAATCATGTCGCGGTGCCGCGTTGGCTTGATGTTTTCAGGACTAATCTCGCATTCGAGACTGGTCCGACGCGAGACGAGCTGCTCAAGATGTTTTTCAAGCTGCCTCTGGAGTTCCAGTCGGGCGAGAGCTGGGCGTACGATAACACCGGCTACTATCTGCTCGGCATTGTCATTGAGAAGGCCAGCGGCAAGTCTTATTGGCAATTCTTGGACGAGCGGATTTTCAAGCCGCTCGGCATGATCGCAACACGCAGCACGGATCCGCGGCCGATCGTTCCAAATCGCGCCGAAGGCTATGAGTGGAAAAATGACCGGTTCGAAAACCGGCCGATTCTTCTTCCGCCGATTGCGTTTTCGGCGGGAAGCCTTCTTTCCACAGTCGAAGACATGGGGAAATGGGACGCAGCGCTCTACGGCGAGAAGCTACTAAAGAAATCAAGCCTCGATCAGATGTGGACAGCGACCATGGCAAAGGATGCAGCGGAGGCGCCATTCAATTATGGATTTGGTTGGTTCATCGACAGCTATCACGGTCATCGTCTCGTCCAGCATAGCGGCGGAACGCCGGGCTTTTCATCGGTCATTTACCGATTCATCGATGATAAATTAACGATTATTATTCTGACCAATCACAGCGACAGAATTCTCGATCAGTTGGCTATTGATCTCGCAGGAATCTGTTTACCGGCGTTGAAACGTCCTGACGCGAATCCGGATCCCGATCCAAAGACTACCGCAATGTTAAAAGACGTGGTGTCCAGTCTGCTGAACGAAAAATACAACCCTGCGTCTTTCACGCCCGCGATGCGCACTTTCCTGAGCACGGCGACAGGCAAGGCATTTTGGAAATGGTTCGCTGAGCACGGCTCGGTAGGCGCGTTTATTTTCTCCGACAGAGAAGAAAGGAAAGACGGTCAGGTCGTGCGTTACAAGATAACCCTCGGAGGAAATTGGTACTGGTTTTCTGTTAACCTGGCAAAAGACGGCAAGATCGCGCAGATCTATTGGTGGTAGATATCGGCTCCACGGCCGTCATCCTTGTCATGTCGAGCGAAGTCGAGACATCTCTGGTGTTTATGCCACGGTGACACCACATGAGATTTGAGCGATTCGAATGACAGAAGATGCTACGGCAGCTGCTTGAGCAACATCTTCCAACGTGCCCAGGCTTCGTCGCGCGCTTTCTTGTCGCCTTCGCGAACGGCGGGATTGGATGGTTCACCGGAACGCATGAATCCGTGGCCAGCGCCTTTGTAAATCACTGGCTCGTACTTTTTGCCAGCGGCTTTCATTAACTCTTCTGCCTTTGGAATAGTCGCGTTCACCCGCTCGTCATTCTCACCGTAAAAGCCGTAAACCGGACACTGAATATTCGCGACCTTGGAGGCTTCATCAGGCGCGGTCCCGTAAAACGAATAGGCCGCTTTTAGTTTTGGATTTTCATTCGCGTACGCAAACGCCCATCCCCCGCCCCGACAAAATCCACAGACAGCAAGCGTGCCGTTGCACGCCGGAATTTTGAGCGCGTAATCGGCCGTCGCATCAAGAACCGCTTTGATCTGATCTTGCGTCACGGCTGAGACGGCTTTGCTCGCGCTATCGGCATCTTCAAACTTTTGACCATTGAGAAAATCGGGCGCAATCGCGATGACTCCATTTTCTGCCAGCTCATCGCACATGCTGCGCAGCCAATCAGTCAGGCCAAAAATTTCCTGAATGACCAGCACGGCAGGGGCTTTGTCTTTACGCTCGGGATAAACGACGAAGGCTTTAATCGTACGGTCGCCTGACTTGATATCGACCCATTCGCCGTGGCGTGGCGAATTGTTCAGACGGTCCTTGCCGAAATCCTTGTACTCCTGCGCATGAACCGATTGTGCGAGGAAAGCAAAAGCAATCGCGAACAAAAGATGTTTCATTGATGGACGACGTCGATCTTTGCCTTGGCTATGCAGTCGAAGATGTGCCCGCAGCCGATTTTCGACAAAAAATCGCGTCGATACTCCAGCGTCCAGCGCCATAAAAGACGACGAACAAGAAAAACCAAGCAGTAAAAGATAGCCAGTTCGCCTTTGTTCGAGAATTGCGGTCCGGCGCTTGAAATCGGAAAAAACTTCGCCATCAGAGTTGGCGCGTTGGCCACGTGAATCATGAAATAGGCCACTGCCATCTCGCCGCTGCAGATAAATGCAGCCAATCGCGTGAGTAAATCCAAATGCGATAAGAAACCCGCCGACAAGCTGAATCCAACCGCCGACCTGCATCATCATGCTGTCTGAACCAGGCATCCCGCCGAACATGCCGAGCACTAATTGCCCGCCATGAGAGGCAAACATCAAACCGACGATCAGCCGCGTAACGCAATAAAACGGATCCGCAAATCGATTGAGAGAATTCATAGCCGTTCAGGCTGAACGATGTCGATCTTGTCTGTCAAGCTTCCAGGCGATCATGTAGCCACGGCCTTGTGGGCCGTTTGCCTAGGGTTTGCGTTCAGAAGAACCGGCCACAGGTCCGCTCACGGGACGGATTCGTCCTGCGGCGAACCGGTGGCTACAGCTACGCTGCTTTCTTTGCAGGTACCTTCTGTTTCCTGCGCGATTTGGCAGTCGCCTTCTTGTTACCACCAGTGTGCTCCAAGCTCTTCTGCAATACGGAAACCAGATCGATTACTTTGGTCGGCTTGGGTGCCTTCTTTGGTTTCTCTTCAATTTCTTTCCCCCCGGCTTCCACTTTTTCTTCGATCACTTCCATGAGCGCTTCGCGGTAGTCGTCCTTATATTTTTCAGGATTCCATTTTGAGCTCATGCTGTCGATCAGCGATTTGGCCATGTTCATCTCGCGTTTGCCGACTTCGATTTTTTTCAGGATATGGAGCTTTCCCGGGTCTGCGAGCTCATCGGCGAAATGCATTAACTCGAGAACGAGCACGCCATCCTCCGGTTTTACCCCGGCGAGATATTCGCGCGTCTTGATTACCACCTTCGCAATGCCAACCTTGCCGCTGTCCTTTAGCGCATCGCGCAATAATACATACGCTTTATCGCCGCCTTTCTGAGGCTCCAAATAGTATGGCTTATAGAAAAATATCGGATCGATCTCTTCCTGATCGACGAAGTCTTGAATATCCACTGTCTGCGTAGCCTCCAGATCGACCCGCTGAAAATCTTCATCCTTCAAAATGACGTATTTTCCCTTCTCGTACTCGTAGCCTTTTACGATTTGGTTCCAAGGGACTTCCTTGCCATCCTTTTCGGCGACACGCTTGTAATTCACGGGACTCAAGTCGCTTTCGCGCAGCAGACGGAATTTGAGTTCCTCGCGTCGGGTAGCGGGATATAGAGCGATCGGAATGTTAACCAGACCGAAGCTGATGCTGCCTTTCCAGATTGCGCGCGCCATACGCAATTATTTCGCATGTCGAGAAGTCCGCGCGCGTGGACAGGCCACTAATGGATTCTCATTACTCTTATTGACATCTCAGTTCAGTGAGGTGACTTCCGTCAGGCAAGGCAGGCAAACCGTTTAAACGGTTTTGTTCTCGGCCGGAGCGATTACACCGCGCTAAAGTCGCGGTGTTACTAAGGGCAGTGAGCCGATGATCAGCCTTACGCGGCCACCTCGAGGTCGTGGCGCGAAATGCCGCGCAATTCGAAAAGGCGAATCAATGTTTCTTCGATCAAATTGTTCGGACAGGATGCGCCGGCAGTGATGCCGATCACAGCAGGTCCGTTCGGCAACCAAAAATGAGAAACGACTTCGCGTTTCTCGTGCAGGTTATAATGCTTGATCTCCGTGGCCGAAACCAGCCGCGAAGCGTTGAGCACGAAATATGTGGGCAATTTTTCCTCGCCCATCTCCGCGAGATGGGATGTGTTCGAACTATTATAACCGCCTACGACCAACAGGAGATCCATTGGCACATCGAGCAATTCGCGCAACGCATCCTGTCGCTCCTGTGTTGCACCGCAGATGGTGTCGAAAAATCGGAAATTCTTCTCCGCGAGCTCGGGCCCGTCTCGATCGACGACGGCCCGTCGAACGCGCCGTTGCACTTCTTCGGTCTCGCCGCGCAGCATGGTAGTTTGATTTGCCACGCCGACCGTTTGCAAGTGCACGTCGGGGTCGAACCCTGGTGAATAGGCGCCCTTGAATTTCTCGAGGAACGCGTCTTTATCACCGCCGTGCCGGATATAATCGCAAACGTAATCGGTGTCGGCGAGTGTTAAAACGACCAGATAATGGCCGCTGCCGTTGCCCAAAGCGCGCGAGCTAGTTGCCTTGGTTTCTTCGTGTTCAGCCTTGCCGTGAATGATCGAGGTAGCCGACTCGCTTGCGTATTTACGCACCCGCTTCCAGACGCTCATCACATCTCCGCACGTGGTATCGACAATCTGGCATCCGCGGTCCTTGATCTGTTGCTGGATTGATAATTCAGTCCCGAATGCCGGCACGATCACAACGTCGTCGGGACCGAGATCGGAAATGTCGGCCTGCTTGTTTTTACCGGTCAGATTTTTTATACCTAACGAAGCGATTTGATGATTGACCTCAGGATTGTGAATGATTTCGCCAACAATAAAAAGTTCGCGATCTTTAAAGACTTTACGCGCGGCATAAGCGAGATCGATCGCGCGCTCGACTCCGTAACAAAAGCCAAACTCTTTCGCCAGGCGCACCGTAGTGTCGCCCACCGAGATGATTCCACCGGCTCGGCGCACCTTATCGACAATATCGCTCCGATAGTGTGCCTCGACCTGTTGCTGCACGGCCGCCATTACATCAGGCGTACGGAGATTCACTTTCTCCCGCGCTGTTGTGCCGCTGGAAATAAGATTCGTGCTCATGGCTTTGGTCAACGTAACCCTAACCGGCCGTTTTCCAATGGCCGGCCGTGGGCCGGAATCTCGTTATCTAGAGACGATCACTGATCGACCAGCAGCGGACCGGGAGGATCCGTAAACCAACTGGGCGACATCAATTGCGCGCGCGGCGGGTCTGGGTCGCGGCTTTGATCATAGCCGGTCGAACCAGGCTTGCCATATCTCTTGTCCTTTCGGGAAGCGAGCTCTCGATTTCCACGGGCGTGTCCGATCCGGGTCAGGGCGAAGAGTTCGAGCAGCCGCTTCGCGATGGAGACGAACGCAACCATGGGTGTGCGGCACAGGCCAGACAAACCCTTCGTGAAATCCATAGGCTGGCGCGAATTCGCACCAGTAAGCCATCGGATAACCTCGGTCCGGCTCGCTAGCCGCAGGCGGCGCTCTTTTTGTTTGCTGTAAATCGCGAACGTTTGTGCTCCTGTGCGGGGTAGATCTTGGGGTTTCACTTTCAGCGTCGCTTTCCCGACGTTAGCCTGAACAGCCATTACATCAGCCGGTCGTCTCCTTCCATCACATAACATGTTTTGCGTCGAGGTCGAGAGTTTCACTTTCACCTTGGACGGATCGTGCGGTCGGTAAGCCGTCACATGATAAGAGCCGTGGCAACCCGTGCCTGTTCCGCAACCGGTGAAAAACAGGAGCGAACCGCCAGCACACAACAAAACTAATCGGGAAATATGTCGCATATGGGGATACTGGATATGATTAGGCGGCTTTTTGTCAACTTTGAGAGTTGGATTGATTCCACCACCACCCAGCGAGAGCAATTGCCAATCCGTAGGTGTGCCGGGGTCAGCGACCCCAGCTACAGTATCATGCGGTAAAGATTGTCAGGAACGCGACTTCGATCGCGAGTGCTTCGTGAATATTGCGATTCAGGTGATCGCGCAGTTCCTCGAGATACCGGATGCGCTTCAAGATTTCGGCTGTGCTAAATCGGCTTGCCAGCGCAGCAGTTTCTTCTCCTGCACGAGGCAGGCTACGCTGTGCCACACGATTACTGGAGCGCAGAACGTCAGACCACCAGGCGAATAATGTCTCGATCAATTCCGCGCGCCGCTGCAGGTAAAGACTTTCAGCACGGGCTTTGTAGTATTGTTCGCGGTCTTCCAGCCACGCACCATCGGTTGCATCCTTGTAACGTATCTGTTCCTGCTTCAGTGCTTCATCTGTTTTGCGCTTTACTTCTTCACGAACCGAACGGAGCAAACGCTGAAATTCCTGAGCGAGTCGGTAGGCAAACTGAATGGTCCAGTTACGTTCATGGGACATTTGTTGCAATAATTTCACGAGCTTCTTTTCTTCGTCGCTCGCCTGTAGCTGGCCGTCTCGTGCAAGAGGAATCGCAATGCATCGCGAAAGAATTGTCTCCGGTAGCGCTTCCGGCAGAGCACTCAGCAGGAGCAGCAAGGAATCCCTGGGCGGTTCCTCCAATGTTTTGAGAAACGCGTTTGCAGCCTGCGGCTGTAGCCGATCGGCATCGCAAATGATTGCCACCTTTCGTCGCGCATTACTCGCGCGCATTTGCAGCGCGTGCTCAAGATCACGAATTTGCTCGATAACAATGCGCCGCGATTTCGATTCCGGCCGGGCAACGAAAATTTCACGGGCCTTGGCTGAAAAAACGTCACCGGCAGGTGTGCCGTTCACAAGACTGGCCAGATTCTGCGGCGAGCTGCTGCTTCCCACTACCCGGCGGCCCTGAAATCAAATAGGCGTGCGCGAGGCGATTCTGTTCGTTGGCGCGACGCAAATACTCCAAGGCTGTTGTCCGGGAGAAAGGCATGTCAGGATCGCGAATCTCCGATCGTCGATTGTGGATTTGTGGCCAGCGCCGGACACCGCGCAGAAAGTATCTCCCAGATCTCGTTCTCGATCTCGTCCGCGCTTCGCGCACCGTTAATCAACACAATGCGTTTTGGCTCACGAGCGGCGAGTTCGCGATACGCCTCGCGAACACGCTCGTAAAATTCGGCGGGCTCCTGTTCCATCCGGTCTGGCCGACGCGGCTTCTGCATTCGCGACTTCGCACTGGCCGCATCGATATCGAGAACAAAAGTAACGTCTGGAATGCAATCATCGACGGCAAATGCATTCAAACGCTCGACCATCTCACGATCTAATTTCCGTGCCGCGCCTTGATAAACAGTGGTGGAATCAAAGAAACGATCGGCAATCACGCACATACCACGTTCAAGCGCCGGTTTGATTATCTCGCGCACGAGCTGGCCGCGACTGGCCTCAAACAAAAGCAGCTCTGCTTCTGGCGTCATACCGGAATTGTGGAAAGCAAATTGCAGAAGTTCACGAATGGTTTCGCCGATCGGCGTGCCGCCGGGTTCTCGGGTGACCAGACATGGCACTCCGGAACGCTCCAATCGCGCGGCCAATCTCTGCACCTGCGTCGATTTTCCACTACCCTCTGATCCTTCAAACGTGATGAATGGCAGCCGGCGCATGATGTCGATTGTGAAATAAGGATCTACGATTGTCGAATGCGATGCAGTAGTGTCCGCTGTGCTCAGCTCATAATGCGCAATGAGTCGCCATTGCGAAATGGTGCGCTGAGGATAGCGCACCCTACAGCGGTGGCTACGGTTGCCCTGCACAAGTTGATTGCGTTAGCTTCCTAGATGAAAAACTTCTGGCTCGTGAAACAGGAACCATCCTCGTATTCGTGGTCGGACTTTGTCGCGGAAGGCCAAACCAGTTGGACTGGCGTACGCAATTACTCTGCCCGAAACAACCTTCGCAAAATGCAGAAGGGCGACGAAGTCCTTTTCTATCACAGCGGCGACGACAAAGCGGTCGTCGGAATCGCGAAAGTAATTCGGACCGCTTATCGAGATTCGACTGCGAAGGAAGGCGATTGGTCTACTGTTGATCTTGCCCCGGTGAAACCACTGCACCGGCCGGTTACACTTCGCGAAATCAAAAGCCATCCGCCGCTAAAAGCAATAGCCTTAGTTCGGCAATCACGTCTGTCCGTCATGCCTCTGGCGGAATCGGAATTTCGCGAAATTGTGAAGATGGCCGCCAAATGACCCAAGCTGCTGAGATGCCGGTCATTCTGGTTTCGTCGTTAATGCGTCACGCGTCATTTGGATTTCGTCATTCTTGACACCTTTTGCCTTGTTCAAAGCTGTGTCGAGGCCGAAAATTCCCGAATGACTACAATTGCGGCAACGGAGTTTCTTCCCCTCGTCGCAACTGGCGCTGCCACAAGAGATTTTATGGTCGTGTCTCTTCACGACGTTGCTCCCTCCACTCAGCAGATTGCAACCACAATCATTTCGGAACTGGCTCGGCGCGGGGTGAGCGTTTGTTCTCTTCTCGTCGTCCCGGATTATCATCATCAGGGGCTGTTCACGAGAAACCAACCGTTTGTGTCCTGGCTACGGGGCTTGGAAGCGGACGGTCATGAAATCGTCATTCACGGGTATTTTCATGAGCGCCCTTGCAGTGCCAAAGAGAGTTTCCACGACAAGTTCTTCACGAGATTTTACACGCAACAAGAAGGTGAATTTTACGACCTTAATTACGATGAAGCGTTGCATCGAATTTCAGCGGCGCGAGATGAATTTCGCGCGAATAGTCTCAAGCCCCGAGGTTTTGTGGCTCCAGCATGGCTGCTCAGCAAGGAAGCTGAGCGCGCCGCGCGGGATGCCGGGATGGAATACACCACGCGGTTACACAAAGTGTGCGACCTCCGGGCGGGCGGTGAGTTCGCCGCCCGATCGATTGTTTACAGTGTTCGAAGGAACTGGCGGCGCGGGATCAGCCAAATCTGCAACGCCACGCTGTTTCGATATCTAGAGGGAAAGCCACTCTTGCGCATTAGCATTCATCCACCCGATTATTCGCACCCGACGATTTGGCGGCAAGTCACGGGCATGATCGAGAGGGCGATTGGGTCGCGGACGGCCACGACCTACCAGGACTGGATTGCGCAACAAAGATTGAGACAGGGAATGTAGACGTGAGCAGATGCGATCTTCATATTCATTCGCGCTACAGTGCGCGCTCGGAAGAATGGCTCTTTCGCCGTTTCGATTTCCCCGACAGCTATTCCGACCCGAAACAACTGTATGAAAAATTGATCGAGCGAGGAATGGACTACGTCACGCTTACCGACCACGATACCATCGAGGGCTGCCAGCAAATCATTGATCGGCCTCACACTTTTATCAGCGAACAAGTCACCACTTATTTTCCAAACGATCTGTGCAAGCTGCATATTCTCGTTTGGGGAATTTCAGAGAACCAGCATCGCGAGATCAATGCGAGTACGCGATAATATTTTTGAGCTGCAACGCTACTTGCAGGCAGCGCACATCGCGCACGCGGTGGCGCATCCCCTTTACAGCATCAACGGCAAACTCGATTCGCATCATCTTGAGCTGCTCATTCTTCTCTTCAAGCATTTCGAGGGCATCAACGGTTTGCGCGATGCACTTTTGAGCGATCTGGTCCAGACACTGTTCAAACAACTGACGCCGGAAAAAATCGAGGCGCTCGCAAATCGCCACGATCTGGAGCCAACACACGCGGAGCCGTGGAAGAAGGTTCTTGTTGGGGGCTCGGATGATCACGGCGGGCAGTTCGCCGCGTCAGCTTTTACGGAAACCCCTCCGACGGAATCCGCTGAAAAATTTCTCGAACGCGTTCGCAACGGCGACTGCAGCGCGCACGGCCACGGCGGCACCCCCTTGGTTCTTTCGCACGGTTTTTATAACACGATCGCTTGTTTCATTCAGGATCGTTTCAATGAAAAGCTCGGACCGGCCGCCGCGCTGCTGGAGAAAATGTTTTCGCGGTTCATGGAAGGCCGCGCCCCGACTGAATTCACTCTCAAAGAAAAAATGGAATTTATCGTGCAGGGCGTTTTGTCGGGAAAAATTTTCGACTTCGTCAAGCCTGCAAACGTGTCGCTGTGGAAAGAACTTTCAGGTTATTTCGCGCAGGCAGAAGTGAAAGCGAAACTGGCCGCGCAATTAAACGGAGTCAACGAACCGGAGCGCCGCACATTTCTCATGGCGAACATGGTGGCCGAGCAGCTCACGTTTCGGTTTTTCCAAAAATTCATTCAACAGATCGGTAGCGGTAACATGGTCGAGAGCATGCAGGCTCTCAGCGCGATTGCGCCGATCCTGGTGATTCTTACTCCGTATATCTACGGATTTCATAGCCAGGCGCCCTCTCGAAAATGGCTGCGGGCTATCTTCTTGGAATTGACTGGAGAAATTCCGATCGAATTGCAAAATCGCAAACGCGCCTGGTTCACCGATACCCTCGACGACGTCAATGGCGTGGCTACTACGATTCGCAAGATGACTGCCGCCGGAGCCGCAGCCGGCAACGAACTAACCGTCGTAACTTCGCACAGCAATCTGCAAACGTACGACATCCCAATTAAAAACTTCCCGCCGATCGGCGAATTCGAATTGCCCGAGTATGAACTCCAAAAATTAGGTTTCCCGCCGATTCTGCAGATGCTCGATTACATACAGCGGGAAAAATTTACCGAGATTATCATCAGCACGCCCGGCACGGTCGGGCTGACTGCGCTCCTCGCGGCCAAAATGCTCAACCTGCAAACAAGCGGCATTTACCATACGGATTTCCCCCAATACGTCCGGATTCTGACTGAGGACAGCTTCTTGGAAAGCATGGCATGGCGGTACATGCATTGGTTCTATGGCCAGCTCGACACCGTTTTCGTTAATTCCGAAGAGTATCGGCAAAGCTGGATCAAGCACGGCTTTGATCCCGCAAAACTTAAACTTCTCCCGCGCGGTCTCGATACCGAGCTGTTCACTCCGGCACGACGCCAGGCCGCTTTTTGGGAAAAATTTGGCGCCGCTAACGGCCAGGTTCGCCTGCTTTACGTTGGCCGGATATCGCGGGAGAAAGATCTCGATGTTTTGGCAGATGCCTACCGCCGATTACGCGATGAGGGCCTTCCGGTGCAGCTTTTTGTCGTTGGTCATGGCCCATACTCCGAGGCGTTGGCGCAATCGCTGCCACAGGCAGTTTTTACCGGCTACCTCAGAGGGAAAGAGTTAGCTACCGCGTATGCCTCAGCCGACATTTTTGTGTTCCCAAGCACCACCGACACATTCGGCAATGTCATTCTGGAAGCGCAGGCTTGCGGCGTGCCGGTCATTGTTTCCGATTCCGGCGGGCCCAAGGAATTGGTGGAAGACAGAACGAACGGTTTGATCACTCGATCACGCGATGTGGATGACTTCACGCGAGCTATCCGCTCGCTAGCTACAGATGCCGCGCTGCGAGAACGCATGGGCACAGCCGCCAGAAAAAGCGTCGTCGACAGAAGCTGGCCAAACGCGTTCCGCAAGTTCTGGGCCACGACGGATATCTAGACGACACTTGAACTACTGCAGATAAGAAGACGGCTCTCCGATCCATGCCAGCGAGCCACGCCCTGCAGTCGCAATCGGACACCAGAGTTTCACTTTCATACGGGCAGGTACCGCATACGGCCGTCCGCGAAAGTGAACATCTTCGGCAAATTCTTTTCGCCCCTTTAGCAAGTCCGAACCAATGTGCCCGCATGACGAACATTAAGATCTACGCAATCGCCACCGCATCGCTGACCGCCGTTTTCACCTGCTCTGCACAGCCAGACGCTACGAGCACAAAAGGCAGCAGCGCGCCTTACAACGAAGGCCCCGTTTGGACTCTGACGATGATAAAAACCAAGACCGGTCTGGCCGATGAATACCTCAAACAGATCACCGAAACCGTGAAGCCTGTCTACGAAGAGGAGAAAAAGCAAAAAATCATCCTCGACTACAAAATCCTGAATGGCGAGGCCTCCAGTCCTCAGGACTTCAATATCCTGCTCCTGGTTGAATATCCGAACTGGGCTGCATTCGATAATCTGCGCGACAAGATGGATCCCATCGTCGCCAAGGTCATGGGCACCGAGGAGCAACGTCGCGCCACCGCTGTAAAACGGCTCGATATTCGCGAAATTCTGGGCACAAAAACCATGCGCGAGATTACTCTTAAGTAATCCAGGCGGTTTTTCGGTTTAGTGATTTTTACCGGGCATGTCCACCGTGGCCCATGCCGCCCATGCCGTGTCCCATACTGCCCATTCCACGCGTGCTGTGGAACCCCGTATGAGCAGATCTGAAGCTCGATCCGTGATTGATTCCTCGTGTCGTAGTCATTCTACTACTGTGGCCACGGCCGATGTTAGTAGCGCTTCTCCCATGAACGCTACTGCTCTTACCATGGACCGTCTGATTGTTCTTCGCATGCGCCTTCGCCTGACTTGAGCGACGCGCGCCGCTCACGACGTTTCCGAGGTTCAACCCGTAGTCGTGCGCAATTTGCCCCCAGCCTTCGCGGCCATGAAACTTGCCTACGATGGTCTCGAAGTTCTGCCCAGACGCGTTAGCCAGCAGATGCGCTTTCTCCAGTCCACCCCAGCCAAGCCCAGTTGACGCCCTCTCTGCTTGAAGCGTAGCTACTGGAACTCCGGTTTCAGCCGAGATTTTATCCAGATTCGCCCCGCGAGAAGCAACGGTGCCGAACAGTAGAATGAATGCCGCTGTGATTAAACTTAACGTTCTCATACCTAAATAAACTCCCTTTACGAGCACAGGTTTCGGTTTTGGCGCGACCGATGGTTCCCTGATGAGAATAAAATTCGTGCCTCACGGCTGTAGAGGCAGGCGTGTCGCCTGCAACGTCATCTGTATCCCGCAGCCGACGCGGCTGTCACTACAGATCCCACGGCAACGCATCGAGATCGACATTGCCTCCGGTAAGAATGATGCCGACTCGCTTGCCACCGATATCGATTTTGCGCTCCTGGATTACAGCGTACGGGACAGCCGCTGATGGCTCGACAATGATTTTCATCGTCTCCCAAATCGTGCGCATGGCGGAGATAATCGCTTCCTCGCTCACAGTCACAATGTCGTCCACGTAACGCCTGATGATCGCAAAGTTTGGTTCGCCGACATTTGTCCGCAGTCCGTCTGCAATGGTGAATTTCTTTTCGGTGTGGATCACTCGTCCCGCGCGAAATGATTGCGCGGCATCGTCTGCATTCTCCGGTTCAGCCGCAATGACCTTGATATCCGGTCGCATCGATTTCGCAGCGACTGCTGTGCCGGCGAGTAATCCTCCGCCGCCGACCGGACACATCACAACGTCGAGATCGGGAACGTCTTCGAGCAATTCCACCGCCGCCGTCCCCTGACCCGCTATCACGTGTTCGTTTTCGAAGGAGTGAATCAGTGTTGCGCCCGTCTTCGCGATCACATCCGCGCATACGGTTTCGCGCGCCTCTTCCGTTGGTTCGCAAAACACAACGCGCGCTCCGTAGCTTTCGACTGCGCGAATCTTCACCTTCGCCGAGTTCGACGGCATGACGATATGCGCGGGAATACCACGAAGCTTCGCCGCTCGCGCGACCGCAGCTCCATGGTTTCCCGACGAATGCGTCGCCACACCGCGCCGGGCCGTCGCATCGTCGAGCGAAAAAACGGCATTTGTGGCGCCGCGCGCTTTGAACGCGCCAATCTTCTGAAAATTTTCGCACTTAAAGAAGAGGGAGGCTCCGCTAGCCTCATCCAGTCGCGAGCTCGTCAGCACAAGCGTTCGATGAATATGTGGCCGAATCCGCTCGTGGGCTGAACGGATAGTCGGAAGATCGAGAGTCATACTTACTTTGACCATCCAAAAAAAGCGTCGATGACCCCAAATGTGTCAATAAATCCGTGAGTGAGAATGCAGGCCCAAAGATTTCGATCCGCCAGCATGTAAGCCGCTCCTAAAATTAAGCCGGCAATCCCGGAATCAATGATTCCTGATGGCCCTTTATAATAATGCCCGTACCCAAACAGAATCGAGACAAACACAATCCCAAGCCAGTAAGCTAATTTCGATCTCCCTCCGATGTCGGCTGCGCGCGTAAGGAGGTATCCTCGATACGCGATTTCTTCACCGAACGCGGCAAACGTCCAAACAAGCAGCAGAGCAAGAAGCGCGACCTTTGCATTTCCGCCAATCTCACTCGCCAATGCTGGCGCGGACGGCGGTGGCCAGAAAAACCCAGTAACCGGCTCGATGACCAATTGTCCAAGGAGGATCCGCGCGCCAGCCGCGACCAAAGCGATCAGGAAGATGCGCCGCCATGATACAGGCCGCTTGAACCCCATTGCAGACCACCGACCATCTCGCAGCCAGATCGACGCCAAGCCGAGCACAAACAAAACAATGACTTCATTCGGCACAATGTGAAAAACGTTGTGACCAATCACGATGAATGCGCCGAACAGCAGTTCGAACGTGCTGAGGACTCGAGATGCAAGTGGATTGTTAGACGGAAATGGAATTTTTTGTGCCATCGAGCAGTTCCGACTTGTTTGTTTGGATGTGCGGTGCGCTCTAAATGGATTCGAAAACTTAAACTTACCAGCCTTTACGCTGCGGTTGGGCTATGGAAATGCTCAGGGCGCGGGCCCATGCCGATAAAGCGGGCCGGGAGTTGCCGCAAAATTGGAAACCATTTCAGCAAACGGAGCACGAATGGAAGCGAAGTTTTTTTCTCATCGGAGGTTCGACCAGTGACGACTCGACGATGAATAAAGATCTGCATTCCCTGGATCAGGCGGGTTGGCCATTCGCGGCGTGCCTGTACTGTTCGCAAGTCGCCAACGTGAACCGGACCGCGCTGCAGCTTTTCCGCGAGCAAATTTGCAGTCGCGACTGCGTCCTGGATGGCAAGATTGATTCCGACACCTCCCGCCGGTGACATGGCATGCGCAGAATCACCAATGCAAAGCAATCCTTCGCAGCACCACTCACGCAAACGATTCACTTGCACGGTTAGCAATTTAATCTTCGACCAGTCGTCCAGTTCGGCCACGCGATCGCGCAAAAAACCGGCGAAGCTGACAATGTCATTTTGAAATTGCGCCAGCCCGCCGGCTTTGATCTCGTCGAAAGCGCCTTTGGGAATTACAAACCCACATTGCCAGTAATCATCGCGGTCGAGTAACACAACTAGCTTGCCGTGTTGAAAAAAGCCGAGCGTTTGTTTCGGATCTCCCTGTTTCTTGGAAATCCGCATCCAAAGGACGTCGATCGGCACGCCGAACTCGCGCTGCTCAAGACCGGCACGAGTATGAACAGTCGAATGCCGCCCGTCAGCGCCGATAACAAGGTCCGCGCGAATTTCCAGCTCGCCGCTGGCTGTTTTTGCGCGCACGCCGAACACCCGAGAATCCTCCATTAATAAATCGACGACTTCCGCTTCCATGAACAATTGGAACGTCGGAAACCGTTTGGCGTGACTTGAAAGGAAATTTAGAAAATCCCACTGCGGCATAAACGCGATGAATTTGCAACGGGTGGGAAGCTTCGTGAAATCAGCAGCCGGCACGACCTGGCCGTTAACTACAGCGCGCAATTCACGCAGTTCCTGATGTGGTTGCTTCAGGAACTCATCGAGCAACCCAAGCTCATACATCAGTTCCAACGTCGAAGGATGAATCGTGTCACCTCGGAAATCCCGGTTGAAATCAGCGTGTTTTTCCAGGACAGCCACCCGCACGCCAGCTCGCGCGAGCAAATAACCAGCCATCATACCTGCCGGCCCGCCGCCTACGATCACGCAGCGAGTTTCCAGTTTCTCAGGCGCGCTCATTGCAACTAGAAGATTTAATCACGAATGGACACGAATAAACACTAATGGGGAACATCAAAATTCGTGTCTATTCGTGTGCATTAGTGGTTAGAATAATTCAATGAACAGCACGGAGCCGCTCTTTCTTAACGAAGAGCAAGTGCGCCAGCATCTGCGGATGGCGGATTTGATTCCAGCCATGGAGAAAGCATTGATCGATTTTTCTGCGGACAGGGTAACTCAGCCAGTGCGCTCGATCATTCACGTCGATCCGCCCGGCGGATTCCTGGGTCTGATGCCGGCACTAACCCCAGATGGCCTCGGCCTGAAAGTCGTCACGTTTTATCCATCGAACGCGGAGCATGGAATCCCAACGCACATGGCGACGATTTTTCTTGTCGATCCGCAAACCGGAACGCCGCTCGCAATAATGGATGGCCGCTTGATCACTGAAATGAGAACAGCCGCGGTCTCGGCGGCGGCGACAAAGCTTCTTGCGGCGCCCGATTCAAAGATTCTCGCGATTCTCGGAAGTGGTGTGCAGGCGCGCAGTCATGCGGAAGCTCTGCGACTGGTTCGAAACTTTGAGGAAATTCGTGTCTGGAGCCCAACGAGCGAACACGCAAAGCAATTCGCTGAAGAAATTGGTGGAACAGCGGTCTCCGCTGAAGAAACCGTACGCGGCGCAGACGTTGTTGTAACAGTGACAAGCTCGAAGACACCTGTGCTGAAAGGATCCTGGTTGAAACGCGGATCTCACGTAAATGCAATCGGCGCCTGTCGTCCGGACTGGCGCGAACTGGATGATGAAGCAATGAGCAATGTCGTGTTTGTCGATTCGCGCGAAGGTGCGACGAAAGAATCCGGCGATATCATCCTTTCCCACGCAAAGATTTACGCCGAGCTCGGCGAGGCGCTTGCCGGCAAGGTTCCGCCGCGCGCAAATGAAACTACTATTTTCAAGTCCTTAGGCATGGCAGTGGAAGACATCGCTGTCGCGCTACTCGTTTACCGAGCCGCGAGCGTGTAGCAATAACCAGCCTACGACCGCATACGCGATCGCAACCTTGTAAACGTTGCGCCGCTTTAGCTCGCCGAAGAATGTCTTCGGATTCACCCTCCGATTTTGTGCCATAGGGCACTCAGTCATTCAAGACAAACGCTTGCAAAGCAAGAGCATGCCGGAAGAGTTGGCGGCGATGGCAGGTGACGCCGAACAACTCAATCTCAAAATCGAGCGTGGAGCTACTGACGGGCATTTGATGGAATCGGCGGTCAAGAACATTCACGCGCTGCTAAAAGGAGCGCCGTCGGATCTTTATTCGCGAGCTGTCGATGAGCTCGTTAGTGCGGGTGAATGGTCGGAATTAAATGATCGCTTTTACCGGACGCTTTCGTTTGGAACTGGCGGGCTTCGCGGTCGGACCATTGGAAAAATCGTAACTGCCGCCGAGCGCGGGAAAGCGCGCGAGAACGAGCGACCTGAATTTCCATGCGTCGGCACGAACGCCATGAATTTCTTCAACATCAGTCGTGCGACGCGGGGGCTGGTTGCATATCTACACCATTGGAACCGACGTGAAGAAATCTCAGCGAACCCAAATCTTGTGATCGCGCATGACCCGCGATTTTTCTCGAAGGAGTTCGCTGAGCTTGCTGCGAAAGTCGCATCCGAGAACGGTTGCGATGCATGTGTTTTTGAGGGACCACGTTCCGTGCCGGAGCTTTCATTTGCGGTCCGTTATCTCAGGGCGAGTGCGGGTGTGGTGATCACAGCAAGTCATAACCCACCATACGACAACGGCTACAAGGTTTACTTTTGTGACGGAGCACAGGTGATCGAACCGCATGCGAATGGGATCATTGCAAAAGTGAACGCGATCACCTCCGAAGCCTATACGCCGCTGCCAAAAGCTCGACAGGGTAAGATAAAAATGATTGGCACGGACATCGACGAAGCGTATATGCAGCGGCTCGAAACGCTCGTTCTCGATCCAGGGGTCATTCGCGACGCGAAATCGCTGAAGATTATTTACACCCCTCTCCATGGCACGGGCAGTGTGATTATCGAACCGATGCTCAAACGACTTGGTTTCAATTTCGAAGTGGTGCCGGAGCAGGACCATTTCGATGGCCGATTTCCCACGGTGAAATCGGCGAATCCGGAAAACGCCGAAGCGTTAACAATGGCAATCAATTTGGCGGAGAAGGAAGATGCCGATGTGGTAGTCGCCACTGACCCAGATTGCGACCGGGTGGGCGCGGCGGTTCGTGCAAGAGATGGGAAAATGAAGTTGCTTACCGGAAATCAAATCGGGTCGCTAATTGCCTGGTATCGAACCAGGACACTATTTGAGAAAGGCGTGCTGAATAAACAAAACGCGTCCCGCGGAGTCATTATCAAAACCTTTGTCACAACCGATCTGCAAAAAGCGATCGCCGAACATTACGGTCTGCGTTGCGTCGAAACGTTGACTGGCTTCAAATACATTGGCGCGAAGCTTGGCAAGTACGAACGCGCGATCCCGGACCACCAGAACTATGTCGATCTTTCCGAGGAGGAAACGCGGAAACTGCGTCTCGAACATTCGTCATTTTACGTTTTCGGAGGCGAAGAAAGTTATGGCTACAGCGGAGCGGATTTTGTACGCGACAAAGACGGCAACGGCGCCGTGATCATGTTTTGCGAAGTAGCCGCTTACGCAAAGGCGCACGGGAAGACAATCGAAGAACTGCTCGATGACATTTATTCCGAGTTCGGTTATTTCGCCGAGAAAAACGGTTCGCTTGTTTTCGAGGGCGCAGAAGGCGCAACAAAAATCGCGCGCCTGATTAAGTCTTACGCCAGCGATCCGTTCCCGGAAGTGCTCGGCTCAAAAGTTGCCAACATTAGAAACTTCGAAACCGACGAGATTAAGGATGTGGAAGGCGACCAAATTCCCAAGGAGAAAATGTTGATGTTTGAGTTAGAAGATCCCGCAGGCGCGGGACGCATTGCAGTGCGTCCGTCGGGGACGGAACCGAAGATCAAGTATTACCTTTTTGCGCAGCGCCGGCCAGAGAGCGGAAGATTCAATTCCGCGGAGCTCAATCAAATCAAAACTGAAGGTAAAGAGAAACTCGATCGTCTCTGGGATTGGCTGCAGCGCGATGCGCAGTCGCGCCTAGCCGCATAAGATGAGTGAGAGGCAATATCAGTTTTCCGAGGCGCGGACTAATTTGTTCGCATGAGTTGCTCCGCCTCTCCCTTCACCAAAGGGGAGAGGATCGAGGTGAGGGGTTGACAGTCCTCTGTCCACAATGGATGAACCCTCACCCGACCCTCTCCCTTGTGAAGGGAGAGGCGAGAGCACATTGCGCCCCGTGGAAGACCATCGAGCATTGCTCCCTTTTTCAGGGAGAGTGAGAGCCCCATGTCGCTTATGACACAATTTATCGCAAAAGTACAGAGGGTTTGGCCATGGCTCGCAGCGATCTGTAGCGGCCTTCTCTACACAGGGTGTTTTGCGCCGTTTAACTTCACGTGGCTCTGCTGGATTGCTCTCACGCCGCTCATTGCGGCAGTTTGGTTTTCAGGAAAACAGTCGCGGCATCGCTGGCTTCGCAATCTCCTGCTCGGTTACGTTGCTGGACTGACATTTTTCTGGACCGCCTTCTCCTGGCTTACAACCGTCACTGTCCTCGGCTGGTTTGTTCTCCAATTTTACATGGCAATCTATCTCGCGCTTTGGGCGTGGTTTTGCGGGTTGGTTCAGCCACGAGAAACGACAAGAGAACCAGGCTCAACTAAATGGGAACAGATGCTGGCTCAAGCCCGCAGCACCGCAGCTTCGCCGCGGTCGCCGTGGACCAGGTCGACAAATAATTTGCTGCTGGCCTTCCTTCTGGCTGCTGCGTGGGTAACACAGGAATGGCTGCGCGGTTGGGTCTTCTCCGGTTTCGGTTGGAACGGCCTCGGTGTGGCGTTGCATGGCACCTGGCCCCTGATCCAAATTGCGGAGTTCACCGGCGTTGCTGGCTTATCATTCATGGTCGCGTTTGCGAACGTCATTGCGGTCACAACCGTGCGCCGTTTGATCCTTGAGGCGAGCACACATGCGGTGCGCCCGCATTTTGACCTCACGCTCACATTGGCGGCAATTGTGGGCGTCCTCACTTTCGGAATTCGTGCCACTCAGATTTCACCACCTACAACGCCGCTGCGAGTTGCCGCCGTGCAATCGAATGTGCCTCAAAATCAAAAATTCGATCCGCAGTTTACGCGCAAGATTTTCGATCAATTCCGGCGCTTGAGTGAAATTGCGATGCGCTCTAATCCTCCACCCGATTTGTTGGTCTGGCCGGAAAGCTCCATGCCTGGGCCGGTTCTTGCAGACCGTGAAAGCTACCAATTCGTTGCGGACCTGGCCGCATCGGCAGAGAGCGACATTCTCCTGGGCACGATCGACGAAGAAAACGGCGACGTTTACAACGCCGCGCTCCTTGTTTCAGACGCTGGCGAGCAGATGCAGGTTTACCGAAAGCTGCATCTGGTCCCTTTTGGCGAATATGTTCCGGGCCGGCACCGTGTACCATTGCTCGCGAGAATTGTTGGCGACCAGGTGCCTGGTGATTTCAAAGCGGGTAAGGACTACAGGGTCTTCGAGCTGACAAACAGCGACGTGAAGGTGGCGCCGCTGATCTGTTTCGAAGATACAATTGGCGAGTTGACCAGACGATTTGTGCTTCAGAGCGAAACGAATCCCGGTGCGAATTTACTGGTAGACATAACAAACGATGGATGGTTTTTGCATTCCGCCGGTTCGCATCAGCACCTGGCGAACGCCATTTTTCGATGTGTGGAAACACGCCGTCCGATGGTTCGCGCCGCGAACACTGGAGTCACATGTTTTGTAAACGAATTCGGACGCGTCACCCAAAGATTGCAGGATGATACAGGCAGTACGTTCACCGAAGGGGTACTCATAGGCGATGTAAAGGTTCCGGCTGAACACGAGTTAACCTTTTACACGCGCCACGGCGAATTGTTTGCGAAGTTGTGCGCAGTTGTGACCGCAATAGCCATTGTCGCTAAATGGGTTCTACGAAGATTTGTGTGAAAACGTGGTGCTGCCAGCGCCTGTTTTGCTAATGCTGCTGACACAGCCGGGACTACAACCGAATCGCGAGAATTTCCGCGTTGTGCTAGAAGAACGCCATGTCTGTCGAGCTGCCACTCGATCATCTGGCTCGAACTTTGGCCAGAGAAATTGCGCGGGACGCGTGTCGGGGCGCTGCTCCATCCCGCATCGATCTCGGCGAAACTCGAGCATGCTTCGCGCATCCTCGAGCGACACAATGGCGATCTTTTTCGTCTCTCAGCGTTTTTTGGCCCGCAACATGGGTTTCTTGGCCAGACGCAGGACAACATGGTGGAATGGAAAAGTTACGAGCACCCGCGTCTTCACATTCCCGTTTACAGTCTGTACGGCGAACACCGCGAGCCGACCGCGGAAATGCTGAAAGATCTCGATGTTTTGCTGGTTGATCTCCAGGATATCGGGGCGCGCTATTACACGTTCATCTGGACGATGTATCTCTGCATGCGCGCTTGCGAAAAAGCGCGCATAGAAATCGTCGTTCTCGACCGGCCGAATCCGATTAACGGCGCGACCAGTGAGGGGCCACTGTTTAATCCCAATTACAAGTCGTTCGTGGGTCTCCATCCGATTCCAGTGCGACACGGAAAAACAATCGCAGAACTAGCGCTGCAATTTCGAGACGCGGTCTTCCCGGAATGTGGATTGTCGATCCTGCCAATGAAAAACTGGGAGCGCCGGATGTGGTTCGATCAAACCGGTCTGCCATGGGTAGCGCCATCACCCAACATGCCGACGCTCGATACCGCGACGGTTTATCCCGGCATGTGTCTTCTCGAAGGAACAAATATTTCGGAAGGCCGCGGCACAACGCGTCCCTTCGAAATCTTCGGCGCACCGTTTGTTAAAGCTGAAGCGCTCTGCCGCGAGCTCAACGCATCAAGATTGCCAGGCGTTTTCTTCCGCGAAAATTATTTCCAGCCGACCTTTCACAAATTCGCCGGTCAACTTTGTAGCGGCGCGCAGTTGCACGTCACCGATCGAAACGCGTTTCACCCATTTCAAACAGGCGTTGAAATCATCCGCGTGCTCCGAAGATTGTATCGAAAGCAGTTCGCGTGGAAGCAACCACCTTACGAGTACGAATGGAAACGACTTCCCATCGAAAGTTTAATCGGCGGGCCAATGGAATCCCTTTTTGGCGACTGATCATTGGGATTGCAGCCTTCAGCATTGTCGCCCATTCGGAACTCCGATCAGACATTCCGTGGCCTGAAGTTGTCCAGCGGCTCGCTTACGAGAACGAAAGACTGGCGCAGCGTCCTCAGGGACATAACGGCGAATACTTCATAGTCTGTACTCTTTATTACACACCGAAAGAATCGGGCTTCACTTTCGAACGCGGCTTCGATGCGACGCCTGTCACAAAACCCGGTTTGCACGGGCGAAAGTATCCGCGCGATTTTCTGCGCTCGGTGAAGAAGGAAGGCTTCGGCCGGATCGTTACACCGGTGGACGGACGCAATTACATTCGTTATAACGGTGGAGGTTCATATGCGTTCGCTTCGAACCCTACTGGGGGAGGCGGAGTTTTGATCCCGCGCTTTTCCGCTGCGCTAAAGTTGACTCAAGGTGGTTTGCGGCACGGCGCTATTGTCGAGACCGAATCTGCGGACCTGGAGAAGGTATTCCGCAGCAATCGATGGAAGATCATGGATACCGGAGGCGGTCTGCGCAGGTGGCAGATCGACTGCTATTACGGAGAAGACGAGCCCCTCGGGCCCGGCAAGTTCATGGGGCGACCGCGCGCAACTACGTTTGAGTACGCTTACGCCAAAGTGCGAATCACGAATTGACGTGAACCCATTTACGGTTCGGCTCAATTTGCACGGCGATTTAGATTTTTTCCTCCGATCAGGAGCGCGTGGTCGGAACATCGAACGCAGTCTGAGCGAAAAGACATCGGTCAAAGATGTGATCGAATCGTACGGCGTGCCGCATCCGGAAGTCGATCTAATTCTCGTTAATGGACAGCCGGTCGATTTTCATTACGCAATTACGAGCGAGGCAGACATCGAGCTTTACGCAGTGGGAGCAGGAATTCCGCACTTTAAGGAACAACGATTACAAGCCACTACCGCTAGCGGATTTGTAGCAGATGGGCACCTTGGAAAACTGGCGCGCGATTTGCGCCTGCTCGGCTTTGATGTCGCCTACGATTCCCGCGCGGAAGATCGGCAGTTGCTTAGAGTAATGGAACGCGAAAACCGGGCGCTTCTGACGCGGGACCGGCGTTTGCTCATGCACGCAATAGTAAAGACCGGTTACTGTCCGCGTTCACAAAACGCCGACGAACAAGCCGTGGAAGTAATTCGCCGTTTTGATCTACTTCGTTCTCTCGCCCCATTTATCCGTTGCCTTCGCTGCAACGCACCGTTGCGAAAGGTTTCGAAGGCCAAAGTAATTGAGAGGCTCGAACCGCTCACGAAAATCTACTACGAACAATTCCGCTGTTGCACAGGCTGCCGCCAGATTTATTGGGCGGGATCGCACTTCTCGAAACTCCAGAAACGCCTCGAAAAAATTCGCGCAAATTGTGGATGAGGCGTCAGTAGAGCACCGATATAACCGTATTATCGCGCATTCTTGGAATGAAACGTCTTCCGCGATCTCTACTCTTGCCGGCGACTCTTGCTGCTCTTCAATTTCCTGCGGCGCAAGCATACGGCCCGCTTGGACATGAGATCGTCGGAGCGATTGCGGACGAACGATTGGCAAACACGGCCACGGCCACAAAGATCAGCGTGCTGCTGGACGGACTTACTCTTGAAAAAGCCGCCGTCATTGCCGACGAAATCAAAGGCTGGGACAGGAAGGGTGTTGATGACCCGCGGTCTTTTCATTATTCAGCGCATCGGAACATCGACAAACAACTGCGCGATTTCTGGCGAGCGAATCCGCCATCGCCCGGCGCAAATCCAGGCGTGCCTTCGCATCATTGGTTCCACTACACCGACGTTCCCGTCGCGCCGGTGCAAAGATACCGCGACGGTTACGCCGGCCGCAGCAAATGGGACATCGTCCATATGATTCCATTCTGCATCGGGGTATTGCAGGGACGAGTGCCTGAACAAAATGAACGGACGGATTACGAAATCCGTAGCGCTTATTTTGCTTGCTCATTACGTCGCCGACATTCACCAGCCATTGCATGTAGGCGCCGAATATTTCGATGAACAGGGACGAGTCGTAGATCCGGATAAAGATAAGTCTGCGCTTGGAGACGAAGGCGGCAATACGTTTACGCTCGAACTGAGCGACGAACCACCGCGCAGGCGCGGAATTCATAAAAAGAAATTCCATGGCTTTTGGGACTACGACGCAGTGAACGCGCTTTTTCTTCGCGAGCCCGGCACGCTGCGAAAAGATGAAATGCAGACACTCATCGAGCCGCACAAGAGGGAACTGATCCACCAAATGGCGACACATGAGCCAAACAATTGGCGAATGCCACCAAATGCCTCCGTCGATAGTTATGCCGAGATATGGGCGGATGAAATCTTGTCAATCGCGCGCGAGGCGCATGCGCGGGTGGAATTCAGAGATGTACACGCGCAGCAAGAGGACGACCGCATCGTTGCTGCCGGTGAGGTGGTCGAAAAACCCGCCGCCGATCATGGACCTTATCGCGTTTGGGCAACCAACGTAGTGCGCGACGAACTACAGAAAGCCGGTTGGCGTCTTGCCGATTTGCTTGAGAAAATCTTGTAGCTGACAAATGCGAGCCGTTGTCCAACGTGTAAGCCGCGCCCGTGTGACCGTGGAGGGCAGCATGACGGGAGAAATCGCTGCGGGTCATGTGATTTTGCTCGGCGTCGGGCGCGATGATACATCCGCTGTCGCTGTCGCCATGGCCGAGAAGGTCGCAAACCTGAGGATTTTTGAGGACGATCAGGGAAAGATGAATCGTTCTCTCCTAGACGCGGGAGGCAGTGCGCTGGTTGTCTCGCAGTTTACGCTCTACGGCGACGCGCGCGGTCAGCGCAGGCCCAGCTTTATTGCCGCGGCGCCGCCGGAACAGGCAAAGAAACTCTACGAGGAGTTCAGCGAGGCTTTGCGCAGGCTTGGAGTCACCGTGGCCACAGGAGTTTTCCAAGCGATGATGTCGGTAGAATTGGTCAATGAAGGCCCAGTCACAATCCTGCTCGATTCTGACAAAACGTTCTAGAGTGCAGCATTACAAATAGGCTTCAACGCAATCTCGTCGCCTCATCGCTCGTCGGTAGCAAAAAAAATCGCGCCGGGATTTTTCCACGGCGCGATTCCTATATCATTCTGAGTGGAGCGAAGAATCTCTCGCTTTATCTAACGCTCGCTAATTTGCGAGATCCCTCGACTTCGCTCGGGATGACAATTAGACGAAAATCAGGCTTCTGTTTTCTTTGTCTCTTTAGCGGACTTCTGACATTGCGCTTTCAACTGAGCGAACTGCTGTGCAGAGAGAATTCCTTTCGCCTGTTTTAGGAACGTCTTCTGGCTTTCCTTTGTGCAGCCTGCCTTCATGCACTCAGCCTGCCACGCTTCTATCTTTGTCTTTTGATCTGGCGCGAGATTGAGCGTTGCCAGATTGACGCACGCCATTGAATTCGCCTTCGAGGCACCGTTGGCACAACATGCCTTGTCTCCTGCAAACGCGCTGGACGTAATCAGCATCGCAACCGCAACTAGAGCTGTAGTGGTAATTTTAATCATTGTGAATCCTCAGACATGTCCGATCAAAGAACTATTCAATTTTTTCTCGGTTGTCCAGCTTGTCATTCTGAGCGAAGCGAAGAATCTCGGATCACTTGTCTTCGGCAGCGCCACAACAAAAACCAGAGATGTTTCGCTTCGCTCAACATGACAAGACACGACCCCGAACTGGAATTGCAGCCGGCACGGCTGCCTCTACAGTGAACCGATGATTCTCGAACCGGTTCGTCCGATTCAACTGTCAGAAATACAGGAAGCGCGAAAACGAATCGCACAGACGATCGTTCGCACGCCACTTATCCGTTTGGATCTCGGACCAGATTTTCCAGATATTCGACTCAAGCTGGAGAACCTGCAGCCGATTAATGCTTACAAATTGCGCGGTGCCGCGAATGCGGTTGCACTCCTCTGTGATTCCGAGCGCAAGCGTGGAGTGTGGACGATCAGTGCGGGAAATGCAGGACAAGGGGTCGCCTACGCGGCGCGACAAGCAGGAGTACCATGCGCCGTTGTAGTAATTGAGACCGCGCCGAAATCGAAGCTGGACCGGATGCGCGCGCTTGGCGCAAAACTACTTCCAGTATCATACGAGGTCGCCTGGAAAACGCTGGAGGAGCGCTCATTTCCTGGGGCCGATGGAACATTCATTCATCCATTCGACGACGACAACTTCATCGCGGGCCACGGAACGATGGGACTGGAGATTTTGGAGGACGCCCCGGATACGGCGGCGGTCATTGCCAGCATTGGTGGCGGCGGACTCATCACTGGCGTCGGCAGTGCGCTCAAAGCCCTCAAGCCGGAGATAAAGATTTTCGGTGTCGAACCGGAGACTGCCGCACCCGCCGCTCTGTCGTTCAAAATGGGATCGCCGCAAGTGTTCAAGGAGTGGAAGGCCTCTTTCGTTGATGGCGCCGGCGGTCAAAGCACGTTCCCGCGCATGTGGGAACGAATGAAACCGATCGTCGACGATTACTTCGTCGTCAGCTTAGAGGAAACCAAGCAAGCGATGCGGCTCATGGCGGAAAAGACACGGGTAATCTCTGAGGGCGCGGGCGCGCTGCCGCTCGCTGCAGCCTTGGGTGGCGAGGCTGGCAAAGGTCCGATCGTCGCAATCGTTTCAGGTGGCAACATCGATCTCAGTAAGTTCTGCGAGCTGATCGCACCGTAACAAATGACGGCCGCCAACACGTCAATATTGACTTTCGCTTCAGAACTTGAGAAAACCTTCTCCGTAGTAAATTTAGGAGGAAAAACAAATGAAAATTGGTGACACAGCACCGGATTTTGAAGCGGAAACTACCGAGGGCCGGATTCGTTTCCATGATTGGGTCGGCAACTCCTGGGCTATTCTGTTCTCACACCCGAAGGACTTCACGCCTGTTTGCACGACGGAACTCGGTTATATGGCTAAAATCAAATCAGAGTTTGACCGCAGAAATGTGAAGGTGATGGGATTGTCGGTCGATTCGACTGGCGATCATGAAGGATGGGCGAAGGATATCGAAGAAACGCAGGGTCACGCACCAAACTACCCAATCGTCGGTGATTCCGACTTCAAGATCTCGAAATTGTACGGGATGCTTCCCGCAGATGTTGAAGGTGACCCGAAGAAGCGCACACCAGCGGACAACGCGACCGTGCGTAATGTCTACGTCGTCGGCCCGGACAAGAAGATTAAATTGATCCTCATCTATCCGATGACGACAGGCCGCAACTTCGACGAGGTGCTGCGGGTGATCGACTCATTGCAATTGACCGCAAAGCATCAGGTAGCGACACCCGTTAATTGGAAACATGGCGACGATGTGATCATTGCGGGCTCGGTTTCGAACGAGGAGGCGAAGAAGCGTTATCCGCAAGGCTGGAAAGCGCCCAAGCCGTATCTCCGGATCGTGCCACAACCCCAATAAGGCGTAGACGGAATGGCGGCATCATGCCGCCGCTCCTCGAGCAACGCTTAGCTTCGTTGGGACGAAGGATCGTCGCCCATCCTCTTGGAGCGAAACAAAGGGCCGGCTCTTCGAACCAAAGTGACTCCTGAGAACCAGAACAAAGCGCTTCACGCGTGGCAAACCTCTGCGCGATATTGGGACAAGTATCGCGTCCTGATCACCGAAATGTTCGCGCCTTTAACGTCGGGCCTGGTCGAAGAAGCGCAGATCGGAATCGGTCAAAAGGTGCTTGATATCGGCGGTGGCAACGGCGAGCCATCGCTCACAATCTCAAGAATTGTGGGGCCGACGGGGTCGGTAACGTACACCGACCCTGTGGACGGTATGCTCAAGAGCGCTCAGGCAGAAGCAGCCCGACGCGGCGTGGCGAACATCCATTTCAGACAATGTTCTGCCAACGACCTGCCATTTGAAGCTTGTACGTTTGACGTAGCCGTAGGCAGGTTATCAGCAATGTTCTTCGCCAATCCTGCCGCCGCAGTACGGGAGGCAATGAGAGTCATTCTCAAGAATGGATGTGTCGCGTTCGCTGTCTGGGGTCCAAAAGAAGCTAATCCTTTCTTTTCGACTATCACAGACGTAATCGACCGATTTGTGGAGATTCCGCCGCAGGAGTCTGATGCCCCAGACGCATTCCGTTTTGCCGTTCCCGGTAAGCTGGCTGGAATCCTGGAACAGGCTGACGCTAAAAATGTGATCGAACGCCGTCTGAACTTTCAAATTGAAGCGGCGATCTCATTTGAGCAGTTCTGGCGGTTGCGGACTAAGATGTCCGGAACTTTGCGAGAAAAAATGGCCGGACTCACGCCCGCTCAATTACCAACTGTGAAGCAGGCTGCTGCCGATGCTGCGCGGAGATACTTTGCAAGCGGAACAATGAGTTTCCCCGCCGAAGCGTTAATTGTTAGCGGTAGAAAACCCGCCAGATCGTTGCGGCAATTCTAGACTGCCTGCTCGGCAGAATAATCGACAGGGTCCTGCTGAAAATAGTTTTGCAATTCTGTGTATAGCCGCTGGTGACGAGCGCGTAACGCACGTGGCTGTTCAAAGAATGCCTCGACCGATACGGCGAAAAACTCAACGGGATCAGTGGCTCCATAGGTATCGAGCAGCGTTGGTATCCCGCTTTCATCGGCCGCGCGCAGCGACGCGAACTCGGTTCTCATGACTTCACTCCAGGCCGATTGCTGCTCGCGGGTCACTAATCCCGGCACTCCGTCGGCTGCGTGATTCTCGTAATCAAGTTGATGAGCAAATTCATGAAGAACAACGTTCTTCCCGTCGGAGGGATCAGCTGCGCCATGTTTGACGGCGCCCCAGGAGAGAACCAACGAACCCATTCTACGGCCGGTTTCGCCAAGGCGACTCACAGTCCGCTCTTCCCAAACATGCTCACCAACCTGGTGGTCTTCCTGCACCATGTAAGTCAACGGATAAACAAGAATCGTGAGTAGACCGGGGAAATAGTCCGTATCGCGATGCAACAACAGAAGACAAGCTTGCGCCGCGATAGTCACGCGGACCTCATCCGTGATCTCGAAACCGCCGCAGCCTTCGAAACGTTTTTCGGCGAGAAATACTTGAATGTGACCAAGCAGTTCCGCACGGTCGCCCGCGGGCAGCTTGTGAAAAAATACAACGTGACGCTGAATCAACTTCAGCCATTCTTGCGGGAACGGCCGCACTCGCAGGCGACGTCGCCTCTGCTGCTTTAGGAACTCGAAGATCATATGAAAATGTGAGCAGAACGTTTCAGCGCGTTCGCTTTAGTGGATGCGCTTCGGTATTAAAGATAACTCTATCGAATTGCAAGGTTTCAGGCGGTGCGAAGAGCAAATAGAAATATTTGAAAGTCTCAGCCACGACAAAGCTCTGCATTTCGTTGAGCGGTTGCTTACTGATCACATCGGCGAGCGCAGTGTAACCAGCCTCGGCGCGACAATATTTAACGAAATCATCGAACATTTTCTCGCCCATGCGCCGATATTCTGGGTCACCCGTGTAATGATAAAGGTAATAAGTCGATTCAACGATCTCCGGACGCAGATGATAACTTCCAGCGATTACGCGCATCGTTTTGTAATCGAGAGTTTCCGGCTCGATGCCGTGCAGGTTCCACATTTTGAACGATGATGTTTGCAGACGCCGTGCGCGAGTCAGATCGCCGGACAAGGCGAGCAACGCAGGGAAGAATGCATCGAGCGCACCGTACTGTGTCTTGGTCCGCTCACCAGTCTGCATGTCTGCGTGGCCGTACCACAGTTCGCCGCGGATTTCGTCGGCAAGATATTTGTTGATGGCGGGAACGCTGGCATTCCACATGTCGCGACAATCTTTATCGCCGAACAGAAGCCAGCACTTCCAGAGATATTCGTAGTACGAATCAATGCCACCGCTGATGTGACTATCGGTGTTCGTCCAGGAGCCTGTCTCGACGTTGATGCTCTCTCCGACGAGCCCGAGCGGCGAGCGTCGCTTGAAAGTTTCGACCAAAGCGCGTTTTGCTTTGTCGTAGAAAACGCTCCTGCCAGTTAATCTACTCAGAGTTCCAAACTCCAGCAGCAGCGTGCCGGCTTCTGCTGGATTCGTCACCGGATCGCGTGTCTGGCCAGTGCGAAGATTGACATAAACATAAGGGAGCCCGGTCGGTGAATTAAAAGCTGGAAGCAATCGGTTGCCCAAATCTTCGGCCAAGCTCAACAAACGTTTGTCGCCTGTTAGTTGATAGCTCGAGAGAAGTCCGCCGAGCAGGCGTATCGTTATCTCGAAATTTTTGACGTAGATGTCGCGATCGAACGAGAGATCACTGACGATCAGTGATCGTGCTCTTGCGGCCTCGGCATCGAGATGCATCAGGATGAGTGTGTCGAGCGCATCGACGGGAGTCATCAAGAGGGACTGTCCGTACCAATCGTGCCCGGTTTTACTCAAGGGTCGCAACGCGTCGTGACCCCACGCGTAACGCTCGTAATTATCCCAGGCATGCCGAAATTCAGTTCGCACGCGCGCCGCGAGTTGCCACGCGTGCTCGTCCTCACGCGGCTTGGCGTAGCCGTATGTTGCGAGCGCGGCCAAGGCAACCAGCAGAAACACGATTTGCGCAATTCGGTCTGGCATTTGTTTCTGATCAGCCTAACAATCGACGAAGGAGGTTCAAAAATGAATAAGATGCATGTTTCTCGACGTAAATTTGCGCAGTTATTAGGCATAGGTGCGGCATCGGTAGTCGTTAGGCCGACGCTCTCTTTCGCAAAGCCGACTCAATCCGTTGCCACGCCTTTAGCAGAAAGCGGCAACATCGTCCGCTTGAGCGCGAACGAAAATCCTTATGGGCCTTGTCCGAAGGCATTGCAGGCGATAACGGATTCCTTTGGCCTCGCCTGCCGTTATCCGGACGAACACAATAACCTGCTAATCGATAAGCTGGCGACGCTGAACAATGTCGACCGCAACCAAATCCTGCTGGGCGACGGTTCAGGCGAGATTCTCAAGCTATGCGCGGAAACATTTACTGGGCCTCAGAACGGAAAGCTTGTCGCGGCGGACCCCACTTTTGAAGCGATACTCAATAACGCCAGCGCCAATGGTGCTGAAGTAGTAAAGGTGCCGCTGACCAGCAGCTTTGCGCATGATCTGCCGAAAATGCTTGCTGCTGCTAAGGCCGGTTTGATTTACGTCTGCAATCCGAACAACCCCACTGCCAGCATCACGCCCAAGGACGACGTACGCGACTTCATCGCAAAAACGCCGCCCGAGACAATGATTCTGGTGGACGAAGCATATTTCCATTTCGCGGACAATCCTGAATACGAAAGCGTGATCCCGCTTGTGAAAGAGCATCCGAACCTGATTGTTTCCCGGACGTTTTCAAAAATTTATGGAATGGCAGGATTGCGCTGCGGCTACTGTGTGGCGCAAAAGGAAACGGTCGAACGCATGCGCCGAAATCAAATGTGGGACAGTGTCAACTGTATGGCGCTGGCTGCCGCGACTGCGAGCCTGGACGATCCAGATCACGTCCCAAACGGCCAGCGTTTAAACAAAGAAGCGAAACAATTCACGAGGTCTGAGCTCGAGAAGATGGGCTACAAATCAATTCCCTCTCAAGCCAATTTCATCATGTTCGATTGCAAACGTCCGGTCGTGCCCATTATCAAAGCGATGAAAGAGCGCAACGTCCACGTCGGCCGCTTATTCCCTGCTCTGCCGAACCACATGCGCCTCACCATTGGTAAGAAATCTGAAATGGAAACTTTCCTGGTGACGTTCCGAGAAGTCGTCGCGTGAACTGACGCTTCCTTGCCACGCCGTAGCCTCCGGCGAAGGCGGGACCATCGGCAACAACGAAGCGAGACGTGAGTCAGGGGACCGTTCATCGAAGTTGGACGCCCGGTCGCGTCGTCACGATTCGCGGAGATAACGCCACGCGTGGAGACGGTCGCTATCCTCTTCCGACCAGCGGTCGCCGATATCCTCGCGGTAGTACATGTTGGGGACCATCACGTTGCGCACGCGGTTGTAGGCCTGACGCTGCGCCTGCCGCATCGTCGGACCCACGCCGCAGACGATGAGCACCACGCCCGACGTGCCGGTGACCAGCCACTCGCCATTCATCTGTTTGACGTCCTCGATGTGGATCCCCTCGCGTGACGGGGTCTTGAAAAGGATGACGGCGTCCCTCGAGCTCGACTCGAAGCGTTCAGGATCCGTGAACGGAAAGGGCGGAACGACAATGCGCACGCCCACCTGGAAGCCGCCTCGCGCTCTCAACTTCGAGAGCTCGCCGCTGGCGATCCCGTGTAGCAGCTCGTTCATCGGCGTGAGCAGGCCCTCCTGCTGAATGCTGATCGTAGGATAACCGAAACGCGCGGTGAACTCGAGTGGATAGATGCCGTTGGCGTTGACGATGCAGTTGACGTCGATATAGCCGACGTAGCCTTCGTCCCGAAGACGTGATTCCATCTTCTTGAGCGTCGCGTTGAAAATCCTGTTCGGCTCGCTCCAGAACACGGCCGTCCCCATCTCGCCGGTCGACGGCCCGATGTCTCCAGGAAACAGCTTTTTGTGCTCGAAGTTGACGCAGATCGGCGTGACGAACTCACGACCATTGAAAAACGCGCCGGTTGCGACCTCCACACCCTGGATCCGCCGCTGAAGCTGAAAATGGCTGATCTTGTCCGACCAGGCTCTCTTGTAGTCCCCTAGCACCTGCAGCACGTCTTGGCCGTCCTCCTCTTCGCCGACGAAAAGTAGGCCCTTCATGTTCTGGGCTTCGCCGCTCGGCTTGATGACGTAGCGGTTCGGATTCGTGCGCACGAACTCGATCGCTTCGTCGAAGGAAGTGAAGTTCTTTTGCTGAATGATCCCGACGCCCGCCGCTCGGAGCTCCTCCTGGCCGAACGCGCGATCGTCCTCGAGCCGATCGGTGTAGGGTGTGCCGCCGACAACGAGCTTGCCTTGCCGTCGCAAACGCTGCGCCTCAGTGCCCTGTCCGAGGACGTCGTCGAAAACGATCACGTCCGCCCAATTGGCGTCGCGTCGCCAGTCGTCTGATTTCTCTACAAAGCCGTCCGCAATCTGGCGCTCCTCCTCGTTGGCGATGAAGTACTTGACGTGGTGACCCTCCTTCGCCACCGTCCACGCGGTGTCGCCAATCAGGCCCTCGAGTGAGACGAAAAGGAACTTGTGCTGCATATGGGGATGCGTTCGGAGTAGATGAACTTAAAGCCTAAAGCCGTCTCGTAGAACCGCAGCGCATTAGCCCACCTGTTGGTTCGCAGAATGATGTCTTGTGACCATTTGGCCATGTCGCCATTTACTGCCATCTAACGAAATAGAGCTCAGCTACGGCCACCGACACAGAGGCTGGGCTGCAATGACGATAATCTAATCATAACAAAACGTAAACACGCTACGAGTAGCCGTTAGCTGCAGCGCATGGGTTAGGCGTTGCGGCCGAGCCAGTCCGCGAAACGCGTCGGACCGAGACGTAGATTGTCGCCGGGCATGAGGCTTTGGTCGTTTACGTTTATCCCGTAGTAGAGCGCCTTGGGATCGGTGATTACCTTCCGTGCGTCCCCGGTTGCGGTCAGGAATTGCCGTACGAGGTCGTCTTGACGGATCGGTTCGGGACCGGCCAGATCGACCGTGCCGTTCAATGGCTCCGCGAGGGCCGCATCGGCCATGACGGCGGCGACGTCATCCGCCGCAGTGGGCTGCATCAGAACCGGTGGAAGCCGAACCGTCTGCCCTTCAGTCGCCGATTGAGCGATGCCGCTCACGAACTCGAAGAACTGCGTTGCACGCACGATCGTGTAAGGAATCGGGGAAGCCTTGATTAGTTTTTCCTGGGCCATCTTTGCGCGGAAGTAACCACTCGCAAGCAGGCGGTCGGTGCCGACAACCGACAACGCCACATGATGGCCGACGCCCGCGGCCGCTTCCGCGGTGAGGAGGTTCCGACCTGATGTCTCGAAAAACGCCAGGACTGCGTTGTCCTCCCACGAGGGCGCATTCGCGACATCGACGACCACCTGAGCGCCGGCGAGCGCTTGCGCCAGTCCCTCGCCAGTGACGGTGTTGACACCCGACGAGGGTGATGCCGCCACCACCTCATGGCCGTGTTGACGAAGGTTCGTCACAACCTTTTTTCCGATGAGTCCGCTTCCACCGATGACAACGATTTTCATGTTTAAATCTCCTGCTTCGCCTATCGCGGGCGCTCAAAAAGCCTACTTGCGTTACTTGGCGGGAAGCAGTGCCGGAACACCTTGCTTTTTCACCAGAAACACGACGAACTTCGCCGGTTTGCTGTCGCTCGCGTTGCGGCCGACGATGTGAACGTCATTCGGGCCTTCATAGAATCCTTCGCCGGCTTTGAGCGTGACGGGCTCGGCGCCTCGCAACTGCATCACGATCGAACCCTCGAGCACGTAGACGAAGGCGTGCGCATCGTGTCGATGGATTTCGTCAGCGCCGCCAGGCGGGTAGGTTACCGTAAGGACGAGACCCTCTTTGCCGGGAATGTCCGTCAAGGGTTTGGACATGATTTCTTTTACGTCGGGAGGTGGAGCGGCCGGCGCGAATTGCGCGGCGAGCGCACAAGCAGCGATTGCGATGGGCAGGATGATCGTTTTCATAGCGATTACCCGTGGTTTAGTTCAGATTTGCGTTTCTTTCAAAGCCTAACGAGAATTAGACAGAATTTTTCGATCTAATCCAAGCGTATTCACGAAATCATTTCTCCCGAAATTCGAGCGCGCCATCTTTTGCATCTACGTAGACGGTTTGGCCTTCGCGGACTTTGCCTTCGAGGATATTGATGCTTAGTGGATCGAGAATTTCTTTTTGAATGGTGCGCCGGAGCGGACGCGCACCGTAAACCGGGTCGTAGCCTTCACGCGCCAGCAGCTCCTTGGCTGAACCGGAGAGCTTGAGTGTGATCTTTTGTTGTTCGAGCCGTTTTGATAAGCGGCCAAGCTGGATCTCAACAATCTTTTTCAAATCGTCCTCGCTGAGCCGATCGAAAATGATGATTTCATCGACGCGATTGAGAAACTCCGGGCGGAAATGCGCGCGCAACGCGTCCGTGACAAGTCGACGGCGCGCTTCTTTCGATTCTTCCTCGGTGATGTATTGCGAACCGATGTTGGAGGTCATGATGATGACCGTGTTCTTGAAATCGACCGTTCTCCCCTGCCCGTCCGTGATGCGGCCATCATCGAGCACTTGTAGCAAAACGTTGAACACGTCCGGATGGGCTTTTTCGATTTCGTCGAACAGCACCACTGAGTACGGTCTGCGCCGGACCGCTTCTGAAAGTTGGCCGCCTTCCTCGTAGCCCACGTATCCAGGGGGCGCGCCAATCAACCGCGCGACTGTGTGTTTCTCCATGTATTCGCTCATGTCGATCCGGATCATGGCGTTTTCGTCGTCGAACAAAAACTCCGCGAGCGCGCGGGACAATTCCGTTTTGCCCACGCCGGTTGGTCCCAGAAAAATGAATGAACCGAGCGGTCGATTCGGATCCTGCAGACCCGCACGTGCACGGCGCACCGCATTCGCAACAGCTTTGATAGCTTCATGCTGGCCGACAACGCGCAAATGCAAATGCTCTTCCAGTTTCACCAATTTTTCGCGTTCACCTTCCTGCAATCGTGAGACAGGAATGTGCGTCCAACTCGAAACAACTTCCGCGATGTCTTCCTCAGTCACTTCTTCGCGAAGGAGCGACTTCTTGCTCTTGGCACTTTTCGCGGTGGCATCGGTTAATTTCTTTTCGAGCTCGGGAATTCTTCCGGTACTGAATCTCACTGGCCTTTGCCAACTCGCCGCGACGCTGCGCGCGTTCCAGTTCCGTACGAAGTCGGTCGAGCTCTTCTTTCCACCTGCGTTGCTCTTCAAGAATGGCCTTTTCTTTCTGCCACTCGGCCTTGAGCGCATTCGACTTTTCCTTTAGCTCTGCCAGTTCCTTCTCGAGTTTCTTCAGGCGTTCCTTGCTCGCGGGATCTTTCTCTTTCTTGAGCGCCTGGCGCTCCATCTCATGCTGCATGATCTCGCGTTCGAAAACGTCAATCTCCGTCGGCATCGAATCGAGCTCGATCTTCAAACGCGACGCTGCTTCATCGACCAGATCGATCGCCTTATCCGGCAAAAACCGATCAGTGATATAACGCTGCGATAGCACCGCTGCGGCGACGAGGGCGCTGTCAGTGATGCGCACGCCGTGGTGCACTTCGTAGCGTTCCTTTAATCCCCGGAGAATTGCGATTGTATCTTCCACGGTCGGCTCATTCACCAAGACCGGTTGGAAACGCCGTTCCAGCGCGGCGTCTTTCTCGATGTATTTGCGGTACTCATCGATCGTGGTCGCGCCTATTGTGCGCAGCTCGCCCCGCGCCAGCATCGGCTTGAGCATGTTCGAAGCATCGACAGACCCTTCCGCTGCGCCTGCTCCAACAATGGTGTGCAGTTCGTCGATGAACAAAATGACCTGACCTTGCGAATCGGTTACCTCTTTCAAGAACGCTTTCAGGCGATCTTCAAATTCACCGCGAAACTTCGCGCCGGCCACCATGGCACCGATATCCATCGCGATGACTCGTTTGTTCTTTAACGAATCAGGGACGTCGCCGCTGATGATTCGCCGGGCCAATCCTTCCACGATTGCAGTCTTGCCCACGCCTGGATCGCCGATGAGCACCGGATTATTTTTGGTCCGGCGCGACAACACCTGCATGATCCGCCGGATCTCGTTGTCGCGTCCGATCACCGGGTCGATCTTGCCGCGTCGAGCGAGTTCGGTCAGATCGCGCCCATATTTCTCCAGCGTCTGATATTTCCCTTCGGGATTTTGATCGGTCACCCGCTGCGAGCCACGAACCTGCTGAAGCCCTTGCATGAGCTTGTCGCGCGTGACACCGAATTCCTTTAATAATTTCGCAGCCGGAACGTTCGAGCCGGCCAACGCCAGCAAATAATGCTCAGCGCTCGTAAACTCATCCTTCAGTTTCGACATTTCCTTCTCTGCGCTATCGAGAACATTGCGGAGCTCATTCGCGAGACGCAGATCAGCGGCAGCCCCGTGGATTCTCGGGCGGCCCTCCAACTCCGAACGCAGCCGGTCGCGCAGCTGATCTACGTTCGCCCCGATTTTCTCGAGGAGCGGGCGCGTTATCCCCTCGCCCTGGTCCAGAAGAGCGGAAAGAAAATGCTCATTAGTAACTTCCGGATGATTACCCTGCGACGCGATGTCCTGCGCCGCTTGCAACGCTTCCTGCATCTTCTGCGTGTATTTATCGATGCGCATACCTCAACATAGTAACGCCCAACGACACAGGCAATTCGCACTCATCGCGAAGACCTAGCTCGTGCTGAATTCGAAAGGACAGCCGTTTGACACAAACGCCTCTACAACGATGAGTGTTTGCAATGAGCGAGGAAGTGAAAGTATCGACTCGCCACGCGTTGCGCGTTTTGCGACCGGGGCCGTTTCGCCGTTACATCATCGGCAGCTCGATCTCCGATACGGGAACGTGGATGCAGGTCATGGCCCAAGGATACGTGATGAGCACGCTCACGAACAAAGCGATCATGCTCGGAATGGCCAACCTCGCTGCCGGTCTGCCGATGCTCCTTTTAACAATGGCTGGCGGCTCGGCGGCTGATCGTTTCGATAAACGAAAAATTCTTCTGGCGACACAGTACGTGCAGATCGCGCTCGCAATTTCCATGGGTCTTTTGATCATGAGCGGCAATATCGACAAGTCGCACGCAGAGCGATCAATCACCGTCATCCTCGCGTTCGCGGTCGTGCTCGGCATTTCGAATTCATTTGAAATGCCGACGCTCAACGCCTTCGTGCCGGAACTCGTGACCCGCGATGAAATTCAAAGCGCCATTGCTGTCGACCGTGCTGTGTTTCACGGCTCACGCGTAGTCGGTCCCTCGCTCGCCGGAATTTTCATCGGCGCGTGGGGCGCAGCTTCAGCCTTTTTTTTCAACGCATTTTCGTTCGGGGCACTGATTATCGCTTTATTCATGATCCCGCCGCGCTCGCGCGGCACGGCCGAGGAAGAACAGAAGCGCGCCAGTGGAATCAAGGAAGGTTTTCGCTACGTCGCGAAAGACAAACCAAGTCTTGCAATGATCGGGCTCATCGCAGCAACCACGGTTTTCATTTTCCCGATCATTACAGTGATGATGCCATTGTATGTGCGGCTGGTGCTCCACCTTGGCGCGAATCAACTGGGCTTTTTAATGGGCGCGTCGGCAGTCGGCTCAGTGATCGGGGCAATTTTCCTGATCAGCATTCCGCACCGGAAACGTGTGCCAGTTATGATGGTGAACGTCTGCGTCGTCGCATGCGCGATCTTCAGTTTATCGCGCGCACCAAGCTTTTACGTCGCGACGGGGTTACTTATTCTGAATTCGCTTGGGTTGGCCATGAACTTCGGCTTGGCGAACACGATTGTACAGGAACGGGCGCCCGATTATCTGCGCGGCCGCGTCTCGGCCGTGTTCATGCTGAGTTTCGTTGGCCTGATGCCGGTCGCGGGGTTGGGCGTTACCGGGCTCTCTGATCTAATCGGTATGCCCACGGCGCTGGCGATTGCGGCAGTGTGCTACGCTGTAATTGCGCTGATCGTGCTTGCTCGCGTACGGCGAGAATGCTCGCGACCCGCGGCGCCTGAAAAGCCTGCTGTCGAGCCGGCACCGCCAATGGCTGCTGCTGTTTAGTGTGATCGCGTTTTCAACGGGTTGGAACTCCGGACGTCATACGGCCGGGGATGCGATGCTACGCGAAATCAAAACCAACCTTGGGTTTGACTTGATTGAACTAGACCACTCTGTCCGCATGTCGCTAATGCCAGGAATTCAAAAGATGTTTGATACCGGAGAAATCCGCTTCAGCAGTCTGCATAATTTTTGTCCGTCAGCTGCCGGATCCCCAATGACTTCGATCGACTGTTCTAAATTTTCCGCCGCGTCAGCCGAGGAACGCGAGCGCGCTGTCACGCAAACACTTCAGTCGATTGATCTCGCCGGGCAATTAAGCGCCTCGTTTATCGTATTACATCTGGGACAGGTGAACATAAACCCAATTACCGAGCCGTTGATTGCGATGGCGAAAGCTGGTGGATACTTGTCTCGCGAATATGTGAGAATGAAAATCAACGCCGTAAAAGAACGGGAGAAAATTGCACCTGAATGCCTGCAGCGGGTGAAGAATTGCCTGCGCCACATCGTTGAGTATGCCGCTGGGAAAAATATTAGGATTGGTTTGGAAGCCCGGCGCGATTATGAACAAATCCCAACTGAGCGGGAATTGTCAGAGCTACTTGAAGAGATGAACTCGCCGGTCCTGGGTTACTGGCATGATTTCGGTCACTCGCAGATCAAAGAGAACCTCGGGTTCATTGATCATGCTGAATGGCTGCGCGAGGTCGGTGCGCGCACCTTCGGCTGCCACGTGCACGACTGCATCTGGCCTGCGCGAGATCATCAACCGCCTTTTACCGGAAGCGTCGATTTTGAGAAACTTGTTCCGCTCCTTCCCACAAATTGCTTATTTGTCTGGGAGATGAACCCAGATAGGACAGCCGACGCAATTCGTCAGTCAGTCCAAAAATGGAAGGAGCGCTTCGGCGAATGAAAAAAATCCTAATCGCTCTTTTCCAGCTTAGCGTCACCATTGCAGTGCTTTACTGGGTCTATCACGATCCCAACCGGCGCGCACAGATGGTCGAGGCGATCCGAAACGCTCAGTACCGCTGGGTTATGCTAGGCATCCTGGCTTACATAGTGGTGGAAGTCGCGGCCGCTTTTCGCTGGCACGTTTTGCTGAAAGTCCAAAAGATCCGTCTGAGTCTTCCCCGCCTCGCGGGTTTGTTCTTCATCGGCATGTTTTACAACCAGTTTCTTCCTGGAGGCACAGGCGGCGATATCATGAAAAGCTATTACCTGCTCAAGGAAACGCCGGACAAAAAAGCGGGCGCATTGCTCGCCGTCGTGTTTGATCGTTTCATTGGTCTTGTTGCCTTGGTCGCCATTACTGTCACGCTCATCGGCTTGCGTTACGATTTTCTCGCGCAGACTACCGAAACACGAAATTTGCTTTGGTTGCTGCTCTTTCTCCTCGGCACATCGGTCCTGACATTGATATCCACTTTTGTAATCAGCGGATTTAACCTGTTCCATTCATTGCCGGAGAAGTTCCCGGGCCGCGACAAACTGATCGAAATTTCCGCCGCCTATCATCTTTACGCGCATCATTGGCGCGCGACGCTCGTCGCGTTTGGTGCGTCTCTCGTGGCGCACATGTCCACGTTCGCGACTTTTCTCTGTGCGGCTTACGCACTGGGCGCACCGGTGCCAGTAGTCAACTTCTTCGCCGTGATGCCGGTGGAGCGCACCATCTCCGCATTACCCATCAGTTTTGCGGGAATCGGCCTTCGGGAAAAGGTTTTGCAAATCATGCTCAGCAGCCTCTGTGGAGTGCCCGAAGCAAAGGCCATTCTCATTGGCTCGCTTAGCTTCCTCATCATTCTTGTTTGCTGCCTGCCAGGTGCAATCGTTTATCTGTTTTACAAGCCGAGTGGAGCGGTCGCGCGCGTGAAAATGCGTGAGATGGAACACGAAGTCATCGCGCTGGAACATGAGATAGGCGAAGCGGAATGAGGCCCGGTGATTCGTAAATCGTAAGTCGTGATTCGGTTTGACGATGTAGCGATTCACCGATTTACGTCCCAACGTTTCTCATGAAACACAAGCGCCCACTTGTCGTCGCCACTTTCGCCATGACTGTCGATGGCAAGGTTACCACAAAGAATTTGTCGCCAGTCGATTTCACTTCACGCGAAGACAAATTGCATTTGTTCCGGCAGCGCGCTTTGGCCGATGCGGTGCTAATTGGCCACACCAGCTTGAAACGCGACAATGTCCGGCTCGGGCTGCCAAAAGAAATGCAGGAGAGTCGAGTGAAGCGCGGTCGAAGCCGCTGCCCATTACGCGTGATCGTTTCCAACGAAGGCAGAATCGACCATCGTCTGAACATTTTTCAGTCAGACGTTTCCCCGATCATCATCTTTTCGACAAAACGAATGCCTCAAAAATATCAGCGGGCTTTGGAGAAGAAGACGACACTCCATTTGAGCGACACAAAAAATGTGGACCTCGCTGGCATGCTGCAAACATTGCGCAATAAATACAAAGTTCGGAGTGTTGCATGCGAAGGTGGGCCGACGCTTTTTCGAGCGTTATTGGAACAAGGCCTGATCGATCGGCTCAATCTAACCATTGCGCCTTACATGTTTGGTGGAGCAAAGGCCCCAACGCTGACAGGCCTGAGCACGGAATTCCTGCCCGCCAGCGTGCATTGTTCTTTGAGCGATATGCGCACCATCGGCGACGAGTGCTTTCTCACCTATCGAATCAGGCACTAGCGGAAGCACCGGAAGTAGCCGTCTCTTTACGGCGCGGTCGCCGCACAAGTTCGCCTTCACAGTTCGGGCAAACGAACTTCACTTGCCCGGCACAATTCGCGCAAAAAGTGCATTCGTAACTGCAAATGTATGCGACTCCGCTCGGTGAAAGCGTGGCTCCGCATTTTTCACATACGCCTTTCAGCTCCAGCCCCATTCCATTTCTATTGTCTAAGAGCGCCTCAAATCGTTCAACGACGAAATCGTAGTTTGGATTGCTCAGTTTTTAGCGTGTGATGACTGACCACTTTGTGTACGCTCGCCGTGTTTCTCGGACGACCTGGTATGTTCAAATCAACAAGTTGCTTCATTGCGATCGCACTTGTAGTTGCGTTACAAATAAGCGGGTCAGTCGCGGGTGATGCAGAATGGGATCGAACCGTGCTGCCGCGTCCACCTCAGCCGTTTCAAGGCGTGACCAAACGTACGCTGGAAGGCTCTGTTGCAGCCTTTATTCAGCCAGTGAAGGCGCCACCCAACGCACCGAACATCCTGCTTGTCTTGATTGATGATGCCGGGTTCGGCAATCCATCCACGTTCGGTGGGCCCGTCGCGACACCTACCTACGACAAACTAGCCACTGAGGGACTTCGTTACAATCGATTCCACGTCACGGCGCTCTGTTCGCCGACGCGCGCAGCGTTGCTATCGGGGCGAAACCATCACGCAGTCGGATTCGGTTCCATCTGTGAATTGATCGGTGGCTGGCCCGGCTATAGCACGAACTGGCCTACCAGCGCCGCTTCCATCGCACAGATTCTTCAGGGCAATGGCTATAACACGGCTGCGATCGGCAAGTGGCATCTCACACCTGACGCGCAACAGGGGCCTGCGGGGCCTTTTGACCGTTGGCCGAACGCACTTGGCTTCGATTATTTCTGGGGATTTCTCGGCGGAGAAAGCGGTCAATTCGATCCGGTCCTTACAGAGAATAACAGCATCATCGGCGTGCCGAAGGAGAAGGATTTCTATCTAAACGACGCGATGGTTGAACACTCCATTACCTGGATTCGCGATCAAAAAGCGCAGGCGCCGGACAAACCTTTCTTTCTCTACTTCTCAACCGGAGCAACTCATGCGCCGCACCAGGTACCGAAGGAATGGAGCGACAAATACAAAGGCAAGTTTGACCAGGGCTGGGACAAGTTGCGCGAGGAGACGTTCGCGCGGCAGAAGAAGCTCGGCGTAATCCCGGCGAACGCCCAGCTCACGCCTCGTGATCCAGCGTTCCCCGCCTGGGACAGCGTACCGCCGGAAGTAAAGAAATTGTATGCGCATCAAATGGAGGTGTATGCCGGGTATCAAGAAAACGCCGATCACGCTGTCGGGCGCGTCGTGCAAGCGATTGAGGAGATGGGCCTCGCCGATAACACGCTAATTATTTACATCTTTGGTGATAACGGCGCGAGCATGGAAGGGACGGAGAGCGGGACATTCAACGAAATGACCACCCTGAACGGAGTTCCGCTCACAAACGAACAGCAACTAAAAGCGATCAAAGCTTACGGCGGCCTGGACAAATGGGGCGGTCCAGACATGGAGCCACATTACGCAGCCGCGTGGGCATGGGCGGGTAACACGCCGTTTAAATGGGGAAAGCAAGTGGCCTCACATCTCGGCGGCATTCGTAACCCAATGGTTATTACCTGGCCAAAACGCATCAAGGACAAAGGCGGTCTGCGAAGTCAGTTCACTCATTGTACCGACATCGCGCCGACGATCCTGGAAGCCGCTGGCTTGCCAGAGCCAAAGGAAGTCAACGGCGTCGCGCAGATGCCGATGCAGGGCGTAAGTTTTCTCTCCACGTTCGATGATGCCAATGCGCCCTCGCGACACACGCAACAGTACTTCGAGATTTTGGGAAACCGCGCAATGTACAAGGACGGCTGGCTGGCATGCTGGCGGCTAGACCGAATTCCGTGGAAGATTGATCCCGAAACACTCGCGCGATTCGCACCAGGCAAGTGGGACCCCAATAACGACAAATGTGAGTTGTATAATCTCGACGAAGATTTCTCGCAGGCTAACGATGTCGCTGACAAGTACCCGGACAAAGTGCGCGACCTGACGGCGCTGTTCTGGGCGGAGGCCGAGAAATATCAGGTGCTGCCACTACTCGGAGAGATGGCCACTGTCTGGGGCTTTCCGAAAGGTTTGCCGGAACAGACGAAGTTCACCTATTACAACGGAACAGAAAACATCTCTTCCGGGATGATTCCCCCGATTTACAATCGTTCTTACAGCATCAGCGCGAACCTCGACAATCCGGGTCGATCAGGCTTGGGACTGCGTCCAGGTATCGCTGGCGTGATCGTTGCCGAGGGCAGCTTTCTCGGCGGCTTTTCGCTCTATGTCGAAAACGGCTACCTCAAGCACACCTATAGCTTGCTCGGTCTGAAATTGGATACCATCAGTTCACGCGATGAGGTGCCCAAGGGCAAAGTGAATGTGCGTTACGAGTTCACTGCCGATAAACCCGGGGAGTTCGCCACCGGTGGCACGAGCCGTCTTTTCATCAATGGCAAACAACAAGCCGAAGGGAAACTCGAGCACACTGTGCCGTTCCGGTTCGCCTCCTATGCCGGGATGGATATTGGGACCGACAACGGACTGCCAGTCGTTCCAAAGTTCGAATACGCGAAAGTGCTACCGAAGTACTTCAGAGGCACAATTGAAAAAGTAGAGTTCGACCTTGGCCCTGCCAAGACCAGCGCCAAGGATCTACAGCGCATATATCTTGAGCGTTTTGCGAGTGCCGTACGCAATTGAGAAACAAGCACAGGGTAAGACCTTAGTCGATGCGCGTGGATTTAACACGGCTCACTTTGCCAGATGGCTTAAGACGTTGTTATCGGTTCGCTGGGAATGTGTATCAGGCCGCCAAAGGGATGGTCCAGCTCGAGAATCAGGAAAATGGCGCATGCAACTGAGAAGGCCGAGGCGACCAGGGCCAGCGTGGTCGTCGCGTTAGGCGGCGCGATCAGACTGAAGCCGAAGAAGATCACCAAGAGCCACGAGACAAGGATCATCAGCATCGGCTTAGAAATTGACGGTATCGACTGAGCTACCAGCAGCGACCGAAGCTCACCCAGATCCACCGTAAGGGTCGCCACTTGTGCCTTAAGTGCGCGTTGCGTATCATCGTGCGGCGACACTCGTTGGAAGGCGAGATAAAGCGCGTCACCCACCTGTTGGTTCGGCGCCAACTGAGCAGGCCCGCCTTGTTCTGTCGGCCAGATGCGCCTGACCGCGTCGGCGACGGTCGCCGCGAGCGTCTCGCAGCTTCAGGTCCGTACATGGCTAACGCGCGGTCGAGGAAGGCGACCTTTGCGGCCATCTGGATTACTTCACTTCGTTTCGTGTCGTAGCCATCCTTCGCTGAGCTTACCAGCAACCCCAGGACCAGGGCGGTCATGGTAGCAACAAGGCCCATAGCAAGTTTCACGGAGTCCCTGGAACTATCGTTCAGATGATCCTCAGGAATGTAACGATGAACAAGCTTTCCGAGCAACGCGGCGCCGACGAGTCCCACAAACAAAATAAGGGAGATAAGAATCATCGTAACCTGTTCGCTGTAGAATGGGGTTAGTGACCTGTTTGAGCGATGGCTCTCTTTGTAGTTACGACTCTCACTTTAGTCATGCCTGGTCCAAGCGTCTTCTTTGAATCTTTGGTTCTACAAAGAAACTGGAGGCGATTTCAAGACAATAGTTGTCCTCTCGCCCCTGAACTCGCTCCCGCCCTGATTTGACTTGACGTGCTGGACGGCCTTGCGCACGATGCCGCCGAACAAATAAGGAGAAATAATATGAACATCTACATCCGCCAAATCGCAACAGCTCTGTGCTTCGGCTTGTTTTTGCTGGCGGGACCAACGTCGTTTGCTCAAAACAAGGCTGCAAAGGTTCAAGCGATAGCGCAACAGCTCGATCTCACGCCTCAACAGAAGGTCAAGATTCTGCCGATCCTTGCCGATGAAGTACCTAAGGTGGAAGCGATTAAAAATGATAATTCGCTTTCAAAGGTTCAGAAAATACAACAGATCAAGGCTATCCACCAGCAGACTGATCCGCAGATAAAAGCGATTCTGTCACAAGAACAGTACAAAAAGCTACAGGCGATTCGGCGACAGGCGATCCAAGACGCTGTTCAGACATACGGCCACTGATTAGCCGTTTGAAGTTGCTCTGATTTTGCCGCTTGGTTTAGCCGATAGCATTTGACTTTGCGATCAGCTACCTAACGCAGCTTCAAGTTTATCCGGTCGTTGTAGACGGCTTGTCTTTTTGCGCGACAAGAACCTGGAAGCCGGTGTGACTTTGGGTGGTAGGATCTACCGGCTTGTCGGTGAAGAGCATTGTCGCGCCTGGCGTGATGACTCCTCTCGCCTTCCCCAGGAACTCACTCGGAACCCCACTCTTCTGCGCCGCCGAAAAGAGGCTCTGGTTTGAGCCCTCCTTTCCTGCTGACGTCACTTCCACCCAGCGCACATGTCCTTCTGCATCCAATCCATTCAGAGCGGTGAAAACGCGATCGTTCAGCGGCAAGACAAGTTGGGGATTCGCAACGCCTGCTCGACCGATTTCGACACCATTGCGATAGACATAAGCTGTCTTGTCCGCGCTGCTGACGATCATGGATACTGGACCGCTGGGAGAATTTATTCAGGATCCCATTCAAACTTGCCAGGAGCAATTGCCTCACTCTCCTCGCCGCTCTGCGCGAAGAACAGACCTGGATGGACCGTTTCGGCCGGCGCGGAATGCTGGTCAGCTATGATCACTGTCGCGCCTTTCATGGTGACACCGAAAAGCAATTTGGAAAATTCCAACGGGAGCCGGACGCAGCCGTGCGAGTCTTTGGATACCCCGGCAGATCGCCTGCGTGCAGCGCAATCCCGCCCCAGGTGACGCGCTCCATGTAAGGCATCTCGGCTGCCTTTATAGATGTCCCGCAGGTATGATGCACCTCCTTTTCCAGGCATTGTGAAAACACCCGTCGGAGTTGGATGGCCCGGCCGCCCCGTGCTAACACTCGACCGCGCGATGCGGATACCATGCGATACACATATGCCACCTGCTCAGTAACGCTGGCTACGATTAGTAAAGGTCCTTCCGGAGCGCGCTCTGGTTCCCAAACGTTTATTCACCGGACTTCAGCGTCACCGTTTCCGGAGACACGCGTCGTGCCCCGGTGAAAGTTTCGCCAAAAATGATTGGCCGCTCAAGAACGAGCAGGCCAGCGGCAAAGACTATACATAACGAAAACTTCATCATAGTTAATCCTGTTAGTTAAGTTGGTTTTCGGCAATGATTTCGATCGGGTTTGCCTTAGTCAATGTCTTTTTTGATGCAATGTCTGCGAGAGTTCGCGTGGCTCAGCCGGTTTCCGATTCCGGAAGAATGGTGCTGCAAGCGGGCTTTCACCAAATACCGGGGAAAAGGCGGTAGCGGACCAAAACCGCATAGGCTCGCCATTCGGAATGTTGAGAGAGCACTCGCTCCTCAGCGTGGATGCGGTAGACCAGAGACATCCAACCAATTAATACCAGGAGAAGCGTGACGAAATTCCATTCCTGTAGGTTGTACCCGATATCTGCAAGTATGTACGAAAGATACATCGGGTGGCGGACGAATCTGTAGGGCCCCCTCGTCACCAGACCTCTCAAAGCCGGGCGTACCCCAAAGAGTCTCCCCATGGTGAGAAGGCTAACAAGACTAAGACCAGCCGCGAGCGTTACCAAAACCAGCCCGGCGGAGGGAGATGCCACATACCCGGGCGACCAGCGTAGGTAGATGACCTGGGCATAGGGATAAGCATAAGCGGCTACGACCGCCATGCTGGAAGCTATGGAGTAATCCCGCACCTTCGGCTGGGGCCTTGTTAGCGCGATCCCAAGGACGATGAAATGTTGAAGGACGTAGATCCAGTCTGTGATCGTGAAAGTGGGCGTCAGTAAAAAGAGGATGCCCAATTCTGTTGAGGTGACGCAGAACAGAAGGAGATCGGCAAACCGCCGCCTAAACATTTTAGAGACGTGCGGGGCCACTTGAGTTGTTGAGCAGCTTTATGAATCCCGGTGAAGGCGAAGCCAACGCACTTGTATCATGATGGCCGAGCGGCTTGACGATGAGATGCGCCCTCCAAAGGGACGCCACCGGCCACCGCAATTAACCAAAACTCGAACGACGGTTGGGAATCAACATCAATTGCAAAAAGAGAGACTCGTTGCAGCCCGGCTAAGCTAACTGGTCAATCGTTCGGCTGTCCTTGTTACCAGGGTTCGGGTCCTTAATCTTGTGAGTCGTCCTCCACATCGTCCTCAGTTACCTTCCAAGTCTTGTCGGGGTTGTACCGATCCATGCCTTGAAACATCTTCAGCGTATCGGGCCCGAGATCCTTCTCGTAAACGACTCCATCCGGGCCGACGATGAACGTCTGCACTCCGGTCACCCGGTATTCAGCGGGAGCAGCTGCAAGGGCGAATCCGCCGATCATGGCTCCGCCAACCACGAAGTCCATCTCTCCCATGGGCGCCGCAGGTCCTTGCCCCTTCAGCACCTTGAAGTAGTAACCGTGATACGGTTTAACCCGCTCCGTGTAGCCTTGCTCGAGCGCTTTGGCGACTTCTTCTCCAACCGGACCTCCCCACGTCCCGTCCGCGTTCTGCCACGCCAGACCGTCATGTTTGCCAGGCGTGCTAATAATTCGCTGCGCGTACTGGTTCACCTTCGAATCGTCGTGCTTTTCCTCGGCATACTCGTGTTGTGCTTCAACGAAACCACGACAAATCTGAATGGTATTCAGTTCGTTAGCGCCGATCCGCCGATTTAATATTTCCTCACGGCCTACCTTCGTGTCAAAGAACCACTTCCCTTTTTGCTTCACGATCGGAATAGGAAGCGGAAAATCATCGTTACCCACCAGGAGAATGGCGTGGTTCGGATTTTGCTTGTCTAACTCGACTGAGGTCTTTTCTTTTGCCTTGTTCGCAAACTCGGTCGCCCGATTTTTGTCCTGCACCGGATCGTCCGAACTGATAATATCGTCGCCGTCCGGCCCCAGAATCTCTTTCGCCGCAGCGACATCGAAATTCGCTGCTACTTGAATAAGAGCATCGGCCGCCTGTTTAGGCGTGTCGAATTCCTTTTGCCCTGGTTGGGGCGTTCCTTGGGCTTCTTGCTTCGCGGCCGCCTCTTTCTTCTCCGGCGCTGCGACCGAGGCCGACACGACGAAGCTTGTTATAAGGATCGATGCGGCGAGCAAGATCATTTTCGATGATGTCATGGTGTTTCGCTTTGTCTTCATAGTCTTTTCTCCGTCGATCGTTCGCTTATCTCCGTCCTCCGCCACCGCCGCCACCGCGACCGCCGCCGCCATGACCACCGCCACCACCGCCACGACCGCCGCCTCCTCCACCGCGACTGTATCCGCCACCTCCCATGCTATGACCGCCTCTGCTGCTGCTGGCTCGCGCGTAGTTTCCGCTTCCACCGCTAAAGCCTCCGCCGCCTCGAGAAGCGGAACTAGGTCGCGACGATGCGCTGCGGTTACCGACTTGGTTCTTAGCGCTAGCACCGCCAGCTGGGCGCGTGGATGGCCTCGCACCAGCACTACCACCACCGGGCCGAGTTCCAGTTCCACCGCCACCTGGGCGGGTTCCAGCGCCGGCGCCACCGGCACCGCCGGGCTTTCCTGCACCGCCGGCTCCACCGGGTCTTCCGACACCACCAGCACCGCCTGGCTCCACCGGGTCTTCCGACACCACCAGCGCCACACCGCCTGCTCCACCGGGTCTTCCGACACCACCAGCGCCGCCTACACCGCCGGCTCCACCGGGCCTTCCAACACCACCAGCGCCACCTACACCGCCGGCTCCACCGGGTCTTCCGACACCACCAGCGCCACCTACACCGCCGGGACGACCGGCACCACCAGCTCCACGCGCACCCTGACCACCAAACTTGTTCGCGGTTTGCCTGTTTCCGTAAGGCGCATTGCCGCGGTGTTGCGGATTATGCTGCCAGTTGCCGCCCTGGCGGTTGACGTTGCGGTTGAAATTATTGTTGCGATTGAAATTGTAATTGTTGTTGATCTTGACGTTTCCACCATTCCAATCGCAATTGCCCCAGTGGCCACCCCAGGCGCCCCAAGCAGCGGCACCGAGCGCAATGCCCGCGCCCCACATTAACGCTGTGCCCGGCACATAGCCTGGATAGGTGTAAGGGTAATAAGGATAGGCAGGAGGAGCAGCTCCGTACACCACGGTCGGATCATAAGATGGGACATAGACAACATCGGGCTGAGCTGGCTGAATCGTGATCGCCTGTTGGCCACTTGGCACTGTCTCTGTTTGCACGATTGTTTGTGCGCTAGTCTTTAAGTTTCCGGTGCCCTGAGCCTTTGCGCGCATGCGCTGCACGGCGGCCATTACGTCCGATTGCTGTGCAAGAAAAGCGTTCCCCAAATCAGTGGTCCATTGGATATTGCCCGCCATCCGCTGAACCACATCCGGAAACTCTACCAGTCCTTGAACGCTTGGGTCCCACGGCTGCTTTGCCACTGCGTCCGCCAGCGCTTTGCCTTTCAAATCCTTGCTCCGATCCATCCACTGCTGAAGTTGGATAATTTCAAGTGGATAAGTGGAAGCAGCGAGCGTTTGAGCCAGGAGCGGGTCGGGATATAGCGCAATCGGCGCAACCAGCGAATCCAATTGATCATTAGGTAGCTTGGGAGCCTGTTCCGTGTCTGACGACGTCGTCGTAGTCATTACCTGCGATTCGGCTTGCTGCGCTGTGGCCTGCGAATGGACCGGCGTCAACAGCCCAAGAAATAAAATGGCGATCACCCCGTGAAACGATTTTCTACGGAGTGTGAATTGAAGAGGTCGTGGCTTCATAGGTTTGCTGGCTTTCTCTATAGCGTTTACTTCATCGCGCAAGCGGGAAAACACGTATATTTGTTTGGGTTAACTACTGTAAATCGGACCTTGGGGCCGCAGCGATTGCCCCCGACAGGCAGAAAAGATCGAATATTTGCCGGACCAACACGCAAACATCTCCTTGCTGACGGCCTGAGCTCTCACCGTGGATCATCTCGATTAACGTTCCCTCTTACTCAAACCCTTATTCTGCATTGTTTGTTGCGCGACTTTCTGCGACGATTGGACGCATCGAAAGCCGAGGTGATTTGTGCCGGTGTTGACCTCACCTTTGCCGCGCGTGCCAACGATGTAGCGTGAGCAATACTGATCGTTGCAGAGGAACGAGCCGCCACGATGCACGCGCTTTTTCTCATTAGGCTCGGAAGGATCAAATGGCGAATCAGGCCCTTGCGGATTGTACGCTACGCCACCTTTATCGGCCAGGGTCTTGTAATAATCAGGGCGATACCAATCGCTGCACCATTCCCAGACGTTTCCCGCCATGTCGTAAAGACCGTAACCGTTTGGCGAAAACGATTTCACTGGTGCGATTCCAGCATAGCCATCCTCGCCCGCATCTTTGACCGGAAATTTTCCCTGCCATGTGTTCGCCATCCATTTTCCGTCAGGGCGAAACTCATCGCCCCATACATAGACTTTTCCCGACAATCCTCCGCGGGCCGCAAATTCAAACTCGGCTTCGGTCGGCAAACGTTTGCCCGCCCATTTTGCGTATGCCTCTGCGTCCGGATAAGCGATTTGGACGACGGGATATTTTTCCTTTCCTTTGATATCGCTCTGTGGCCCCTGCGGATGCCGCCAGTTGGCGTCTTTAACGTAAGTCCACCATTGATAGTGATCCGTCAGCGGCACTTCCTGGTCGGTCGGCGCGAAAACGACCGAGCCGGCAACGAGATTTTCTATAGGCGCGGTGGGAAACTCTTCTTTTGTTGGCGTGCGCTCCGCGATCGTTACGTAACCGGTTGCCTTAACGAATTTCTCGAACTGTTCATTGGTTACCGGCGTTGTATCCATCCAGAAATCCATCCACTCGAACGCGATGAATCGGGCCGGAGTCATTCGACGCCATCGGCATTTCAGCGCTGCCCTTTCCGCTCACGACGGCGCCCATGGAAAATTCGCCGCCGGGAATCCATACCGTTCCCTCCGGCGCTTTGCCTGCCGGAGAATTCTTGTTCGGAATCGTCGGCGCGAACGCAGACGACTCCGACGTTTCCGCGTGAACGACGGCGACACAGATACAGAAGCAAGCAATCAGAATATTATTTTTCAAATCGTAATACTTGGTCAGTTTGTCAGTGAACGAGACTACAATTCATTTCCGGTTAGTCTCACTGGCGTTATGATCGTCGAAATTTACCCCCCGCAGAGCGATGGCAATATTGGACTTTAGGCCTAGTTCACAGCGAAATCTATTCGATATCTCGGCCATGGACCGAATCAGAAGTCTAATCATTGTGCGACTCCCGGTTGAGCCAGGCCGGGTAGCCCAACACGGATCAGCTTTGAGAAATCGGGAGAGTCGTTGGCGGCGCGGGCGCGGGTGTCGATCAGGCTTCGGGCTTTTAGCTCGGCAAAGGGAAGTCCGCCAGTGACGATGACATGGCGTTCATACAGCAGTTCGTCGCCTTTGCCGTTGAGCAGGATGCGCCAATCCCATGGCACGCGCTCGTTGGCTGGATGCTGCGTACGGATGCTCGTAGTACAGTTGGTGGTGATGGCGTTATACCACCGCGGTTTGTTCCGCAGAGCGTTAAGCGAATGGATGTATTCAAGAAAACGTTCGCGCGCCTGCGCTGGCGAAACCGTTGTGCGGTAAAGATAGACATCCTCATTGCGGTAGTTTGTGCGCACGCGGATCACGTCGCGCTCATCGGCCACGATGTAGATAAGTTCGAACTGCCGGTATAGCCCGCCGATAGTCGAGTAGGCTTGGCCAACCTTTCTGCGCGTCTCAATGGAGAAGCAGAGGGGCGGCGCGTCAGCGAATTGAAAGCTAACAATGGGATGCGCGATCCAGGGCGAGCCCCAGTAGTTGATCGCGAGGTCGATCCCGGTGATCTGCGAGATGCGCACGGTGCGCGTTTCCCAATGCGGCGTGTAATCAGTCTCCGTCCGGTAGTCACAGTTACGTACGTTGTGTAAAGTGACTTCGTCGCCTTGAATCTCGGCCCACGCTTTCTGAGCCACATCCGGCTGCCAGTCGCTATCATTGGCGGGCGAAAGCGTCAGCCACCAGGTGAGCACGCCGGCAAAGAGCGCGACAACGATAACTAGCTTTCGCCAGAATGGCCTAACGAATAGCAGCACAACCACAAACATGATCGCGAGCAATACTGCTGCCAGGCGGTTGCCCGCTCCGAATGGAGCGTCAAACCATACGGCACCGAACGCCCAGGCAATAGCAATGCCGGATAACGGGATAGCCAGGATCAGCCGGATCGCTGGCATCAATGTGCCGCGGCTAGTATGCCGGTGCTTCGGCCACTGCTGGATTTAAGATGTAAACGCAAAATCCGGTCAAGCTCGGCAATGGTTTGCGGCAGTTCGCATGCCCCGTGCGGGCCGGGAACGATCACTTCGGATTGCGCGCCATCGAGATGAGAGCTCCAGTAAGGAACCACACCATCGGTACTGTTAGGTGAATCGCCTTTGCCGCGATCACCGATGATCGAGTGATAAGGAACTGTGATCGGCACGCTGTTGACTACGGGTAAGGCTGGATTTGACGGTTTCAGACCAGTGATACTGTTCGGGAGACGTTTGGAAGTTCCGGTCAATTTCACAAGTTCTGCGCTGGTGAGCACGGTTTTCATGGCCGAGGCAATGTTAAGTGGAAGAGCGATCAAGCTAGTGCCAAATCTACCCAATCCGCTACTGGCCATCTCGCTCCCGCGATGCGGCGTGCAAATGAACACGACGCGTTTAATCCGGGGATTGGCCTGGAATGTTGTGGCACGAACAACCAAGCTATCGCTGGAATTTTCTCTAAAAATGCTTTTCGCGGTTTCCCCCAGAGCTTTCTCCCACATCGCCCTTGTAACCGTAATCACCTGCATGCGAGTAAGCATCCCACCCATACTGTGACCTACAACAACGTACGGGCGATGGTTCGGATAAAGTTTGTCAGCCCTGGCCAGTTCTTCGCGCAATCGAAGTGCGGAATAGAGGATGGGATTGCCGGTGGGATAGCCAAAGACCCAGAATTGATAATGTTTGCGGATCTCAGGGTCGGCTTGAAGTCCATTGATCGTTTGCACCCAATCGAACGGCGATGAGAAAAGGCCGTGCACGAAAACAAGGGGAATCCGGTCGGGATCGTAAGGCTGCAGGAAATACAAACCAGTCTTGTCCATATAACGACTTGATCGAAACCCTCCCATTAACCCGAGAACTACAATATTACCCGGCGGCTGGTAGTAACTGATGGCGGCGGAATAATCGGCCGCCAGCGGGCGGATTTTTCCTTCAACAATTGCCGTTTGTTGCTTGGCAGGGCGACGCAAGGCGAGAGTCGCGTCCTTGCCTCTAAAGTCCAGCGTCGCTGTCACGGGGGCTGTGATGCCTCGAAACGGCGCAAAATTTTCACGCGGAGTAACACTGCGCACTCCAACAAGCGCGCCACCGACGCCTTCTTGAATGTTCTGCTTCTTTATCAATTTCTCTTTTATCGTGCCGGGCAGCTCGAATGAGGTGAAGTAATCTGGTGCCCAAACGTCGGGGCTGGCAGATTGAAGACGCAAATGGTAGGTCTGATTGTTAGCAGCGACGGTTAGCGAATTATTCCACAATCGACCTCCTTCTCCAGAGCGAAGCAGGACGGTAAGTTCACCGCAGGCCGCGTTGTAAGTGTCGCGGGCTGGTGTTTCCTGAGCGCCGGTGCCCAGAAGTGGAGCGGTCATGGCAGCGGCCTGTAAATAATCGGCGCCTCGCTTCTCAACTGGGACCTGCGAGGACCGCGCCTCGCGCATAATGCCGGCGGCAGGCGCCGTATTGAAGACGGCCTGCTGTTCGCGGCGTAGTCGCGCACCCGGCAAAAAAAGCGAGACAGGTTACCGCAGCGATCACGCGAATCCGGACAGATGTTTTCGAATTTTTAGGATTCATGCGATTTACGGCGTGACTTGGTTCGTCGGTAATTATCGAAGCAAGTTAGAGCGAGGATTGTCGCAGCATTTCAGACGTCGGCAAATTCGATGCAAAGCTTACCGAGGTCTCACTTGACCGCCACAGCTTCTTTCTTCGACTTGTGGAGCGGCCAGAGCTCAGACATCAGCCAGGAGATTGCGAGTCCCAATACGCAGCCCAGCATGACCTCGCCCACGCGTCGCAAGCCGAGCTGGATGTCAGTCAACCTCGAGTCTTTTTCGAGATCGGCCGCGATGATGATCGCGGCGGTGATTGGCGCCTGCAGCCACCATGACCCCTGCGTCCGCACCACATAGGTCGAGAGCAGAACGGTCACAGCCAGCGCAATCGGAAGTTTCCAATCGCTGCTGCCGCCGATAACAAGGAATAACAGCCCGACGACACAACCCACCGCGGCGTTGGTGATGCGGCCCCAAAACGTCTTTACCGCCTGCTTAACGTCAGGATGGCTCGCGGCGATCATCGAGCTGATCGCCCAGATGGGATTCCGTCGGGCGTAGAGATGGAGAATGATCCAGAGCAGCGTGGTGCTGATGAACACATTGAGCGCGAAATGAACGCCCACGAGGTCGGCCTTCGAGAAACGTTGGCGGAGCTTCATGGCTTCAAAGCGTGGTACCACGCCACAGATTATTGCAAAAAGAGTGAGATACGACCGTGGCACCAAGGCACCGAGATCGCCGGATCTTGATGAATGGGTGAAAATCGCGTGATTGCAGAAATCGCCTTTCTTCGCCCCCGGCAAAAAATATAATCGCCCCCAATTCGGTAGTGTTAGTAAATTGTCAGTTGGTGTTCAAACCGATGGCACGTACAAGGGTCGCCTCTCCCTTCGCTCTCCAGTTCTGGGAGAGACGGATCCCGCGGGTGCGGGACCAGTGAGGGCAAAGGAGTGGGCGAAGGGGGAGGGTGAGGGTTGCTCCCAGCGCGTTGTGCCGCTTGGAGGGCTCGAACCCCTCACCTTAATCCTCTCCCCTTGGCCAATGGGAGAGGCGAAACAAACGCGAT
>CAVWVV010000028.1:0-40481 GCA_963758425.1 uncultured Verrucomicrobiae bacterium | reverse complement strand
CTTAGGCTCATCCTTCAACCTGCAAAAGCCTCCCGCATCTCATACAACTCTGCCGAATGGCAAAGACCGACTGGGGACGCTAAAGAAGCCGGAGACCTCGGACACCTACAACCGCCAATACGGCTTCGGGCACGAAGACTGGTTGTTCCGTCCTGACTGGCTGATCGACGGATGGCGCTACGCTTTCATTCAAGGGGTGGAACAAGAGCCGCGAGAAACTCCTCAAATTCAGCGAAGCCTTTCGACCTCACGTTGTTTACAATCCAACCTGACAAGACGCCGGTTCGTCGCCCATATCCGAGCTGTCGAATGCCTCGACGATCAGCAGGCAGAAGACGCTGTGAACGAGTTCAGGCGAAGGGGCTGGCACAAGACAATGCAGGGTGAGGTTCGATCAGTCGGTGGAGACGCCGATGCGTTGGGCACGACGCGCTTCGCCAAACACATACTTAACGTCCGTTTTCGATTGGACCACGTCACTCGCTATTCACCAGCGATATTCGCGGTAAAAGGCAGCGAAATATTCAAACTCAGCCGCTACCAACTGTTCGACAGGAGATACATTGCCTCCGCCACGGCGCCCGCCCGCCGCAGAAACGCAGGTTCGGCTAGTCTACGAACACCCAGCCATTTCGACGAAAGGGAGCAGCGCCCGTCGAATGCACGCCGGAACACGCTCGCATGCAGGCAAGATTGATGCGGGAACTAAAAGCGGAATATCCAAAAGCGAACATCAGGCGTGAGGAGGACTTCGTCGATGTCAGCGTCCGAACCGATTCGGAATTGCTGTTATTCGAAATCAAATCAGATCAGGAGCCGCGGGCAGTCGTCCGAAGGGCTCTAGGACAGATTCTCGAATACGCCTTTCACCCGACACGGCGACATAGTCTACCAGTCAACCTCATAATTGTCGGCCAGAACGCTCTTCCGGCTGAATGACCGCGAATATCTTCGAACGTCTTCGGGCGGACTTCGACTGCCCATAGGGTATCGCATGGTAGCACGCAGCGAGTAAGTAATATGCCAATAGAAATAGGACTCTGGAAGATGGGCGCGCAGTTGGAGCCGGTGCGCTTTCAGCCGCTCGAGAACGAAAAGAAACTCGAAGCCGCGCTCGCGACTGATTTGTCGCTCGTTGGTGAAGGGCTGCTTGTTGATCAAACGGCAGGTCGCGACCGCCAGCGGGAAGTTCGTCGATATGCTGGCGGTCGATGTGCAGGGCACATTGGTCGTTATCGAACTGAAGCGAGGCAAGACACCGCGCGAAGCGGTTGCTCAACTGCTCGACTACGCGGCGTGGGCGAAGAATCTGTCGAGACAGGACATCGCCGAGTATTACGCTCAGTTCCACGACGGCGCTTCGTTCGACGAAGCCTACGTTGCCAAGTTTGGCAATAGCGTTCCAGAAGAGATCAACGAACAACACAAGCTCGTTCTCGTCTGCTCCTCACTCGATCCCGAGTCGGAGCGCATCATCGAATACCTGAGCAGCGACTACGGTGTGCCGATCAACGCCGTTTTCTTCCGCTTCTTTAAAGATGGCGCAAACGAATTCCTCGCCCGCTCGTGGCTGATCGAACCAAACGAGGTCGAGGCCCGTTCCAGTCGTGCCATTACGCAAAAGGCAACTGATCCGTGGAATGGCCGGGACTTCGTCGTCAACTTCGGTGACGGACCCGAGCGACACTGGGAAGACGGACGGAAATATGGCTTCGTCTCCGGCGGTCAGGGCCGCTGGTATAGCTCGTCACTGCGGCAGTTGTTCCCCGGCGCAAGAGTATTCGTGAACATCCCTCAAGAGGGCTTTGTCGGCGTCGGCACCGTCCGAAGCGCGGCAGTCCCAGTTAAAGACTTCAAAGTAAAGGCGCCGGACGGTACCGATAAGCCAATCCTGGAGATGCCACTCAAAGCTCCCGACATGGGACGCAACAAAGACGACCCCGAGCTGACCGACTACGTCGTTGGCGTCGATTGGATGGATACGCGCCCGCGCGAGCAGGCCTACCGCGAGACCGGAATGCAAGGCAATCAGAACACCGCTTGGAAGCTGCGAGACAAATTCACAATGGATAAGCTGAAGGCGCACTTCAAACTTCAGGACTGAATTATCGAGGTGAATTGCGACGCTTGGAAGACAGCGCCAATCTGCTCCGATCCCGATATCATCGCGCAAGATCGTCGAAGATCTCCAATCCGCTCTCGCCCAATTCGCCGAGATTGCCAACGATCTGAAGCGTCAATAAACTCAACCGTCATGCCGCTGTTCCAAATTGCGAATGACGCGCTGGTTTCGATCGCACAATCCGATCTTGATTCGGAGAAACGTCTTCAGGCGCTCGTTGAGAAAAGCTTAGGGGAGACATTCAACTGTCGATTCGTTGCTTCGGAATTTTCGACCGGGGCAACTCATGCGGGCCGAATCGATACGCTGGCGTTATCGGAAGAAAACAACCCAGTAATTATTGAATACAAGAAAGTCGAAGCATCTGATCTAATAAACCAGAGCTTATTCTATGCTTCGTGGCTTAAGGATCACCATGGAGATTTCGAAATCGCCGCACGCCGCGCAATTCCGAATGTGACTATCGATTGGTCAGATATTCGAGTGATTTGTCTCGCACCGAATTATAAGAAGTACGACATGCATGCTGTCTCGATGATGGGCGCGAACATTGAACTCTGGAAGTACCGCTTATTCGCCAATTCATGCCTCTATCTTGAAGAGGTTTATCGCAAGGCAATGCGGACTGCTCCAGATACCTCCGATGCTCCGACGAAAGATCCGGTAATGGTTGCGGCTGGAAAAAAGGCGGCAATCACTCGCGCAACTGCTTCATACACGGTGGATCAGCACTTTCATGGCAAGCCGGAATACGTTCGCGAGTTAGCGCAGAAGGTTAGAGAGTTCATCACTGGTCTGGACACCGCAATCGAGGAGGTTCCGAAGAAAACCTATATCGCCTACAAAATCAGCCAGAACATCGCGTGCTTGTGGATCGGCAATAAAGAAATTGCAGTTTACCTGAAACTCGATCCCAAGGAAGTCACGCCACCGTTGCCAATAGTCCGTGATGTTTCAAAAATCCATCATGTCGGTAGCGGGGATACTGAAGTTTCGATCGGATCAGAAGCTGATCTAGAAGCGGCGAAGCCTCTAATTGAGAAAGCCTATCGGCAAGTGGGCGGATAACCGCTTCTTACTGTTGAAACCCAAATGAAATTCGCCACTACTTAGGTCGGCTTAGCTGTGATTATAACACCGCGGTATCTTCTCCGGAGTAAAATCGGGGTGGCGTCTTAAAACATTGACATTGGTTCACTCGGTTTACGTTCGCTTCGGTTCGCGGGTTTCCCGTTGATGTCCGATCATCTGTAGGGGTAGTTATTACTTTAACCGTCCGCCCACGTTTTTGATTCGTGAGCAAGCTAGAAACTCCGATGACCCGCTGGTACTGGCAGCAAGTCGGCGGGACCTTGATCGAGGAATTCTGCGCAGTCCGCCGAGGCCAAGATTGCAGCAATCGAGTGATCGATGGCGTCATCATCAAAGGCGAAGAATTTCGCATTGCTCGTAAAGCCGAAATAGACATCTCGGGCAAGGACATTGTTGTCGTACAAACAAAAGCGAGCAGACTCGGAATGTCCCTGATGGGCCAAGCGTTCTTCTCCGCCCAGCTTCTTAAGCGCTTCGAGCCGCGTTCGATTGAATCCGTTGCGCTCGTTGCGAAAGATGACGCGGTGTTGCGCCTGCTTTTTGAGCAGTATGAGGGCATGCGCGTTGTTATCTGCCCGCCGGAATTCTTGTACGCGAAGCCCACGGCCGGGCTTTCCAATCGCGAATGATCTAAAGAACCGAGAGCCGATCTGACGTTTTAGCCGGCGATGGCGTTTAATTCCTTTATTGCCTCATCAGGCAATTGAAGGCTAGCGCCAGCAACATTCTCTCTCAGGTGTTCCACTGATGATGTTCCGGGAATGAGCAGAATGTTCGGCGAACGTTGAAGCAGCCACGCCAATGCGACGCTCATTGGCCGAAATCGCGCCGCCAAACTGCCGCTGACACAGCCGCCGCTACAACGCCCTCACTCATGCATCGTAAGAGGCTTACGCTGCGTGCGCCCTACGGCATGCGCCAGCCAGGAGTTTAAATTGACGATGTGCTGTAAGGCGTCACAGAAGCGCACCAGCGTCAACCGGATTAGCAGTTGATCATCGATTCGAAAATCACAAAAACGGTTACAAAATCAGCTTGGGTCGTGAAAAAAATACGGGGTTCGATCGACAACGTTTTGGCTTTCGATTGCATGAGCGTGTTTCCAGCTTGCTTATCGTGCGCGTGTGCTAGCCCTAATGTCTGCGTTTCAGCCGTAGCAGGTCATTGTGGGCCAGTCGATGTCGGCAGCAAACGCTCGTTAGCCCGCGTGTCTGTAAGATCAACCGGCAACGGCAAGCGTCCCGATCAAGGTCCGAATGCTGCGAGCTGTCCACACGCCGCCGAGTGCACGAGCAAGCTGCGCCGCAATGGCTCCCCATCCACCACTTCGCCGATTGCGGTCCAGAATTCTGGTCGCTGTTTCAATGTCGTGCTTGAATAAAAGCACACGTTTCGATCTCGCCTCACGTATGTGGCTTGTGGCGTCGGCTCGGGAAGCCCGTCGCTGGCGGTACCGATAGCCAGAAATGCAGCGCCCGCCGTGAATCGGACGCCTGGATCGATCCGCGACGTCGGGCGGCAACGGCGAAGCGTTTCAATTATGTGTTGGAGATCGCTAGGCTTCGACACGAGGCATGGTGTACGACCACCCCGCTCAGTTCGGTTGCTACCAAGTCGGGACCCGCCGCCGCACTGACCACGAAATTCCCCGTGTGGCCATATGCGCGGATAACCCGCGCCGCGCGTTTCTGTCGGGACAGAGCCTTATTGAGTTGGTCAATCCAGATGTTTGCCGGAATTCTCTTTCGCCTCGATGTACCTACGTTGCCCAGTCCAACGCCAAACGCCAGGAGTGTCGCCATACATTGAGGGTGAACGTTCAGGGGCTAACAAGCCACAAGCTCAGGCACGGCTCCGGGAAGCGCAAGCAAGTTTACGGCTCGTCGTCCCGCGTGCTCGTGCGTTTCGATCACATTGCCAGTCTCATTGTAAACGCGAATCACAGCGCGATGTGATCGGCTGTAAAACTTTGCGTAGCTGATTGCGTCGCTGCTCGCGTTTGGCTTGCCATACGACAGCCTTCCAAATGGCAGCGCAGTGAAATCAGATCGACTCCGCGAGATCTTTTCACGCGCGCACTTGGTAAACGTCCATTCTTATAACGGTCGCCACCCGGTGCTCGATCACACACTGGTAGAAGAGAAGTTCGTGCCGAATGGCGCGGATAAAAGCTACATCATCCAAGTCGCGCGTCTCGCCGGTTTGCCCAAAGAGATTCTCGATCGCCCAAAGAAATTCTCGCCCACTTGGAAAGTTCCAGCCGCGCTGATGCGGAACGGAAATCGCGAGGGAAAAGTCAACTAAGACAACGCCGGAATCGCAAAAACCCCAGCTGGATTTACTGTGAAAACTATTCCCGGAGCCTCGGAGGAGCGCTGCGGCCTTCCACAGATGATACGTTTTAGGCGCTTGCGGCCTCGTGACGCAGGTAGCAAACTGCGTGACCAATGGCTGGCACCAAAACACAGCATCACGCAGCGCGCAGATTCGCTGCGTTGATCAACGCTTATACACGCAAGCGACACGCCGCCGCACTAATTTGAGACACTACGCATCAGAGCCTGCTAAACGCGTACAAAAAATAAGCTCACCGCTTGGCATAAGTCGCAGAAAATATCCGCTTCCGACTTCGACCTGCTTGGGGGTCGAAAATAGGGGTCAGTCCTCACTATTGACACAAGTTGCTGCTTTGGTTAGAACTTGGTGAATGCCGCGCCAGCTGCGAATTCAATACGAGGGCGCGAATTATCACTTGATGAGCCGGGGTGATCGGCGCGAGGAGATTTTTCGCGATGATTTGGATCGAAAAGATTTTCTCAAGACCTTGGGTGCAGCGTGCCAAAAGACCGGGTGGCAGGTGCACGCCTACTGTTTGATGAGTAATCATTTTCACTTGGTGGTAGAGACGCCACGGGCAAATCTGGTCGAGGGGATGAAATGGCTGCTGGGCACATACACGATGCGTTTTAACCGCCGACATAAATTGAGCGGTCATCTTTTTGCCGGACGTTACAAGTCGCTCCTGATTGATGAAGCAACTCCCGGCTATTTGCGCACGGTATGCGACTACGTGCATTTGAATCCGGTGCGAGCGAGGTTGGTGGGAAAACGCGAGCGATTGCAAAAGTACCGGTGGAGCAGTTATCCAAGTTATTTGCGCGGCAGACAAAAACGGGAGCCGTGGCTGCGCTGTGACCGGTTGTTTGGAGAGCACGGACTAAGAAACGAGGGTCGCCGATCGCGGCTGGAATTTGCTCGACGGATGGAGCAACAGCGCATTGAACCCAACGATCCCAGCGCGGAACGGATTCGCCGAGGCTGGTCTTTTGGAGCGCAGGATTTTATTGCTCGGTTACTGGATCGAATGCCAGCTGCGGTAAGCGAGCATCATCACGCGCGCGAACGGAGTGAAACGGATGTACAGAAGGCGGAGGCCATTATTTCAGAAGGGCTCAAGAAGCTCGGCTGGGGAAAAAGAGAACTCATAGCTCGCCGCAAAAGCGACCCAGAGAAGGTCGCGCTTGCCAGAGCCGTGCGTTCCCAAACTCCGATGAGCTTGAAATGGATAGCCCGGCGCTTGGAAATGGGATCATGGACGCACGTCTCCAATCTTCTTCGCCAATAAACACATCGGTTTGTGTCAAAAGTGAGGACTGACCCCAATCTCAATCTTCAATCTTAGACCAATCTTAGACCCAATCTGACCAATCTGACAATCTGATCGACCGGACTCGTTTGGATTCCCACAGGATCGTCCCGCAAAGCTGACCAGAATCGCTTGTTACTTTTTGCAGAATATCCGCGCCGCGAGCGCCACTTTTAACCGATTAGATCTGGTCCCGCGGGAATCGTTCGCGCAAGGCTTTCTCGAGCGAGATCTCGTGCCCCTCAATCCGCTGTCCTTCTCTGACTTTGTCACGCAGATGCAACGGCGGCCGGCGCTTTGCCCAGATCAATTTCTCAATCAACCCGGCGTAACGGGCAATCTCAACGTCATTGAAGGCCACTCCTCTGTTCTCCGAATGCTAAACTGATGTGACAACCGTAAGCAAAACGCACGGCGTAGAGAGCAACGCTGAAGCGCGGAAAGCGGAACGCTGAAAGCAGGGGCTGTGTTAGGGACGATGTTTCCTTCGTTTGATTGATTTACGCGTTGCCAGAAGCGACCTTTCGACAAATACGCGACGGGCAGGGCTCTTGATTTTTGCCGCCATCTCAAAAGTCTTCTTCCAGCCGAACGTGCGCGGGAATTCAATCTCCGGCAGCTTCACAAAGAGCCGAGTCCTGGTCGGACTAAAATAGAAGATGTCGACCAAGGCTTTCTCAGGAGTGGCAATCTTCGCCACGCCAGACGGATCGAGCTCAAACCCAAAGAAGAAACCGGGCCCTACATGGTGAACGGAAAAAGTGCCTATCGGAGTGTCGTAGGTGCGGGTCCGTGCCAGCGAAACGGCATAGGTGACGGCGGAGATTTGCGAGATCATTCCATGGTAATAGAGCGCGCTCTGGAGTGAGACATATGCGGGGAAAGGAGAGGCGAGGTGTTCAGGAATAGCCAGCCGATTGACGTTTCGCGTCATTGCCCACTTTCCTCGCGCCAGCTTGATGATTGCGCCGGAATTGCTCAAACGAGTCGCGGCTCTGGTGGCGCTTGAATCCGCTACCCCCAGTAACGCAGCCAGATCGCGGGTCTCAAAAAGTGCATGACCCAATGCCTCGAGTCTTGCCAAAGTCTCGACCGGTTTCATAACGATTTCAAGACGCTGAAAACTTTTTCCTGCAACGCCTCCCACGTCTTCGTCGCGGAGTAATAGTCGCGGTATTCCGCCGGCAAGTAAGCGACGACCTGGCTCTTAAATTGGTCGAACGGAACGGACAACGCGTTATCAGCCGCAGCCCTTAGAAGCTTTTTATCCTTCTTGACGCGGGAACCTTTCGCGCCCCGATCGGATAGATGTGCCAGGTCGAAAACGTCGCGCGCCTGCGTTTCACTTCGACCGATGAGGGCTTCGATCTTTTGGGCGAACGCCGTTCCCAAGTCGTAATGACTCGCGAAGGTCGGTCGCAGATTGTAGGTGCGGATTATTTCCGGGTCGACCGGTCCAAAGAGGAGACCGGGGAAGAATCTGCGCCTTGAAAATTCGATTCTTGCCGGCAGCGGACTGCTCAATCCTTCCGCTCGGATCTGCACCTTCCAACGCTGCGTGGTCTCAGTCTGCTTGGGCTCGGAGAACTGGGTAATGGCGAGCTTATAGGCGGCCAGAACCCGCACGAAACCGGGGTCCTTCAGGATACGGTGGACGTTTTTTTGCAAAGTGACCCTCGCAATCGTGTGGACATCGAAGTCAATATCCTCGGAATAGCGGATGCTTTTCCAAAAAAATCGGAGGTTACAGCCCCCTTTCAGGCAATAAAGTTTCTTATCCACACGCGCTCCAAAGTGAGCCAGGAAAAGCAGATGAAACTGCTCTACCGCCTGGATATCGCCCAGTTTGGCATTCATAAGAGATAATACGCGTAGTTGACCGAAAATGTCAATTACGCGTATTTACTCACCGTTCTGCTTCGCCGAGACTGTGCTTTTGTAACTCTAGCTCATTCCCCTGGCTAGGCAAATTGAGGTAACCGCGGGGGGGAAGGACCAATAAGTGAAGGTCCGACGTCAGAAGTCGGAGCTCAAGAGTCAGCCGGGTAGGGCAAACTGCGGGAGTTGCGGCAAAGCCGCTCCATAGAACGCCTGTAGTTCTCCAGTGAACTTCGCAGTGCTCGAAACAATCGTTTCCATTTGCTTCTCGCGTTTGGCCCAGGTCCGGTTCATCGCCGCTTTTTCGCGCGCCAGGTCTGCCTGCATCTGCTGAAATTGCTCGGCGATTGTAGCCATCCGTTCGTGGAACTGCGGACTCGTGAAATACTGAAAGATTCTCGATTTTTGGTCGTCCTGGCCGCCTAGCGCCAGCCGGGTTTGCGCAAGCAGCGCCATGTTTACTCGCAGAGTTTCTGCCAGGCAGGCTGCTAGCGGAAAAGTCGTGATTAAAACTCCTCTGATGCCGCCCATATGCTGAACGTGCTCAGGCAGTGCGTCTGTCACAATGACCGCCACATCAGCTTTGGCGGCTTGTTTGTCTTCAATCAGTTTATCAATCCATTTGTCGCTCCAATTCCGGACTCGCTTGGATTCCCACAGGATCGTCCCGCAAAGCTGACCAGAATCGCTTGTTACTTTTTGCAGGACATCCGCGCCGCGAGCGCCACTTTTCACCGATTCGATCTGGTCCCGCGGAAATCGTTCGCGGAGCGCTTTCTCAAGCTCGATCTCCTGGACGTCGCCTTGCAGCTTCTGCGAACCTTGTTCTGCTTTCCGTTTCAAATCCTCGATCTGGCGGCGCATATCCTCGAGCTGCTTGTTCTTGTCCGCATCTTTCAGTCGATGCTCCTCGATTACCTGGTCTTGCGCAGCTTTGCGGATCTTGTCGCGCTCGTCAGATAGTTTGCGCTGCGCTTCGAGCTCCGCTTTTTCCGCTTGCTCTTGAAGCTCTGCTTTCGTGCGCAGCAGAGCACGCTCATTCTCTCGCGCCTCTTTCAGCTCCCGCGTCTGGGCTTCGAGTTTTATCTGAAGCTCGGCCGAATTGCGCTCAGCTTCTCTCGGCTGCCTCTTTGGCGAGTTGTTGACGCAGATCGGATTCTTTTCGTTCGAATTCCTCCCTGAGTTGCTTTCGCATTTGCAGTTCGATCTCGCGATTGAGCGCCTGGTCGAGCGCGAATTGATACGAACATTTGGGACACGTGATTTCCTGATTCATATTTTGATTTCCCATTTAGTTCGAAATGATGTTGGTGTGCAGGATGGCGTCATCACCGGTGGCCTCATCGAAAGTTTCGAACACGATGCCGTTGTCGTATGACTTGGTCTCAACCCGCGTGCGCGGCGGCGCCTTTTTCCTGTCGCTCGGCTGAGCTTTGGCAGCTTGTTTGAGCCATGCCTCCACATTTTTTGTGTTGGGGACAACTACCTCTCCCTTGGGTGCTGAAATAGCTTCGAGGATCGCGATATTGAGGAGTTTCTCCCAAAGCTGATGAAACAGCTTTGTCGATCCGTAGATGTCGACGCTGTTTCGCTCGCCGTTAACATAAAAGGCGTAACCGACGACATCCGAGGCGCTCTTCGGAAGCCGGCCGAGCTTTTGCTCGTAATCTCGTTTTCTGTTTTCGAGATCGGGATCTTCTACGCTTAGCTGATAACTGGTCGGAGAGGGCGCAGCATGGACGGACTTGTTGAGCGCAGCCCCGAGCGCCTCCTGGCTCTCAGCGACACTGTGCCAAACGGCGGACTGATCATGCGCAGCTTTGGCCGCAAGCCGCATTGCTTTCCCATGGATCGAATGGCTGGAACTGCCGAAGTGCCGGTCGTCTTCGCCGCGCCGTTTGTGCCAGCGGCCGCTCTCTACGCAAAAGGTCGGAATAGGCAGGCGACCGGATCGTGCAGGAATGATAAAGTCGATTCCAAGCGTACGATCCTGCCGACCGCCTTTCAAAACGTCCCCCGCCTGGATGAAAATATCGATCGTTTCGGAAAGGTTTTCAGCCTCGAGCTGCCCGACCGTTCCCGTCTCGTAAACACGGACCTTCTTTTTCTCAAACGCTTTTTTCAGCGAAATATAGCGGCTTCCATCAATCTCGTCGGGTGCGTGCAAAAGAAAAATCGTAAGATTTTCGTGCGTGTAGGGACCGGAGATCGTTAGTAGAGATTTGTTCATATTTAACCGTTAGCACCGCCCGTAGGACATCGGCTGTCATACCCAGCAAGATTTTTGCAATTTTTGGCTTCCAAAAAGCCAGCTTGATTAGCAGCCGCGCTAATTCTCCTTGCCCACGATTTCGTCGTGCAATAAGTCAATCATTGGTTGGGTGAGTTTTCGCGCTTTCCTACACACATGCAGCGATGCCCTTTTGGAAGCTGTGCGCGTCGACGCCTGACTTATTGATGCGCACCAAGCCAATGCGCCGGAGTATGTCATAGCCAACTCCGTCGCAGAGCCATTCCCTCCCGGGTTTTGTCTGCTGAAAGTAGCGCAGTAACTTATGCCCAACGGCTAATTCGCTGTCGAAGTTGTCATAGACCTTAATTTGTTTAGTCACGGTCACTGTATAGCTGTCTGGGTCATAAGTGATGGTGAATCTATCGTTCGTTGTCATGTTGTTAGCTCGGATTGATTCCCCACGCTTTCTTCCCGCCTGCGCGCTTCCGGTCGAATTGTTCGCGGGCTCCGGTGTAATTTGCCCACACGATCTGTGACTCGGTCAGATGCGCGTTCGTGTTGATTGCCAGTTGTTCGTCTGCCGTCGGCATGCGCAATTGCAAATCCTCCCCGATCACGGCAAACTTGCCGCACCGGAAACATTGCGCTATCTCGCCCGGCGCCGGGTCGCGGTCGTCTTCTGCCATCGTTTGGCCAACGCGCTCAAACTCCGCTAGCAATCCGTCCTCGTCGCGGATCTCTTGCGCGGTCGTGGGCCGCATCACGTAACTGCATCGTGGGCATTTCCACACTGGTATCTGTTTTTTCATTTCGTTGCTCATGCTCAATGTCTGCGGCGGTTGGTTTCGAAGGCACTTGAGAGTGTCTGCCCCTGTGCCGTTTCCATCGGCATCCGGCTCCGCTTCTGCTCCGCATTAGTCGCCACCACTTGTGCGCCGTCGCGCGAGGGTTAAGGCGCTTTGTGCGCTTTATGCGTTTCTGGCGACGCGCCGCCTTCTCGCGCTCCAATCTCATCCGGAAGCTCGCGCTTCCTGCTGACGACGTTCTCAAAGAAGTTTTTCATTTCGAGCGCGCGTCAATCAATTGACCAGGTCTTTATGACCCATCCTGCCTGCGTGTGTATGAAAGTAATTTTTAAATCGATGTCATCATATTCCCAAACCAGATAGTCACCAGACAGGTTCCCCTCATCCGGATTTCCCTCAGCCTTATTTGGCATTCCAAAAAGGCTCACGACCTCCCGCTGCGGCAACCCTGGATATAGCTGCACGGATTTGCGGCGGGCTTCTCTGTGGTTTGCGCATCCGAATACGACAACCGCAATCATCAACAAGATGGCTCGTTTCATAAATCGGTTCGGCATGGGCTCTGGCTTGAAATCCGTGCCTCAGTTTTTCCGTACTCGTAGCCGTACTCGTGAGCACAGCTGCTGAACGCGATTGCCCAGAACAGCAGCCAGCCGACACCACCGGAGTACGCACAGACGAGCATGTTAAGGAACAGGAGGATTAGCAAAATCGGCCAGCCTACGACTTCACGGTCTGTCAGGTCTTTCATTGTTGCTACTAAGGTTGGCTCTGACTCACGATTAGCCAGATGACGAGCGCCGTCAGTGCGCCCATCGCTAGCAGTAAGATCGCGCCAGCTTGGAAAGGGGTAAGGTGCCCATCCCTACGCTTGCGTGGCAACTCCAACGGATGATCGCCTATCTTGATAACGAAATACTCCGGCTCATCCTCATGCAGTCGTATCCAATTCATTGTAATTTTTCATTGGTTGTGTTTCTCTTCATCGAGCACCTGCTCTCATGCCGACGACGTTGTCTTTTTCGAACATCAGACCGTTCCGGTAGATGTCGATCTCGCGCTTGCCGATGATCAGGCGCGAGGTTGGCACGCCGGAGACCAGCCCGGCCTCCTGGCGACGCAGGATATAGTTACGGTTGCGCTCTGTTGAGTGACGCGGTTCAGCTTGCGCTGTGGCCACAGTCGCGACGATCAGCAGTGCAGTTTTCAGAACAGCCACCACCAAGCGCATGAAGGCCAGTTCAATCGTGCTGTTGGATTCTCGTTTGCTATCTTGCCTTGTTGTCTTCATCATGCTGCCGCGTGGCGTCAGTTTGAAGCGCGGACGCGCGCGGCAGTGTTGAAAAAGTTCACTTGGTTTTTGTCGGGATAAAAGGGGGCTGCCGCCGCCGTGCAGAGCAGAACGTCCCGCATGGCAGAAAGGTTAGACCACGCGGGCGAACCAAAACACCACGACGACGGCAGCAAAACCTTGTTTGGCCTTCCGTGACTTCTCGTCATTGAGAACTCATTTCCGGCCGCTCATTGCATACGTCATGTATACGGATCTATGGCGCATACATCTACTTCTCCGGAAACGATGAGACAGAGTTCTCGAAAAATTAGAATTTTCGTGAAACCCGCCGATTCGTCGGGAATCGCACACCGCGCTACCCACTCATTGTGCCGTTAGCCATTCAACGCTCTCATCGGAGAGCAACCCCCACTTTGGCAAAAGTGGTATCGGGTTTGCTTCGACTTATGCGTCGCCCGCTGTTTCAAGATGGTGCTCGCTTCCGGTTTGGCCCGGACAGAGTGTGCGAGTTGTCAGCTTCGATTAGAGGAAGCGTACTAGTTTTCCAAGGCGTGGGTGAATCCCACTGCAAAATGCTTGCCAGAAAGTGAACGAGAGAATTTCAACCATGCCGTTTACTTTGGCATTTTTCTCTCGGCGACAAGACCGAGAATTGCCCGGCGCAATTTCTCGCGGTCTGCTGGATTGTCCGCGTCGAGTTTAAGGTTCATCGCCTCCGCGACGGTTTTAGCGTAAGCAATGCCCTGCTGCTCAGCCAATCGCTCCCAACGTTCATCGGCCATAACCTCGACAAGATTGGAGACGGAACGGCTCTCTAAAGATGCCATTTGTTCCAGTTTGTTTCGTTGCTCCTCACGCACCGTCAGGTTGAGCTTCGCTTTGTTCTTATTCTTTTTGGATTTTGTCATTGGCAGTTTTTACACCTCGTTCGTCATAGCCGATCAGGCAGGCTGGAAGCAATAATTCTATACGCTAAAAACGTCGGCGTCAAATTTGTTGCTTGACATGCGCCATATATACGTATCATAGGCGTCTGCACCTCGTCGCACCAATATTTTGCCGGGCACTCGTGATCCTAATTTTTTACTGCCAGGAATAAACAATACAAAACAACAGAAAATGAAACGCAAACAAGAGAGAGACGCATTGCATCAAGGCGAGCTGACAACCACGCCGCGAATGCCGCGTTCACGCGCATACGCTTACATGACTATGAAGAAACGCTATCAAGCGCTGCTCAACTGGATTGTGCGGCCACGCACGACGAAATCGTGAGCAAGATCAGGAACAAATAACAAGAAAAGAAACCAACAACAATTAAAACAGCAGATAACAACCAAAGGCCAGCAGCGACAAAAGCCCGATACAGGGCTGCTGTACGCGAGTTTGAACACGCTGAGCGTGTGATGGAGAAAAGCCGTCGCGTCGAAGTCTTGCGGGCGTTGCTGGAAATGCATCAACAACAGCACGAGCCGGACGATGAATACATCAAGGGCTTGCGCCAACGGTTGAAGCAAGCGCAGACACAACTTGAGAACATGCGGCCATGAAATTCATCCCGCACGACATTGGCAGTCATTTGGTGAAATCCCACAATGGACAAACCAAATAAACCGATGCTGCCAATCCGCAAGGTTGAGCCGCAAATCCCTGACCCATCGGCAAACGATGATAGCCGGGCGGGGTTGGAGGCAGCGGCGCGCAATTACAAACTGGTCAAAGATCAGTGGTGCGACTGCGAGGAACTGCACGACAGCGTGTACTTCCGCTCGCATCGGACTGGCTATCATGGCTGGATGTGCGTTCGATGTTTTGGCGTCACTCAGGCAGACTAACCAACAGCAACAAGAAAGAAAATGAAACATGAAACTAAGTTTAATAGCAATAGCAACAATCAGGAGTGAACGAGAATCCAACAGGAAGATTGAACTGGCTTTCATGCGCTTGCTGCTGGCTGTTCTGAAAACTGCAACCGCTGCACTGCTGATCGTCGCGACTGTGGCCACAGCGCAAGCTGAACCGCGTCAATCAACGGAGCGCAACCGCAACTACATTCTGCGTCGTCAGGAAGCTGGACTGGTCTCCGGCGTGCCAACGTCGCGCCTGATCATCGGCAAGCGCGAGATCGACATCTACCGCAACGGCCTAATGTTCGAAAAGGACAACGTGGTCGGCGTTAGACCGGACGAGATAAGATGAATCTGATAAGTCGTGAGAGTCTGACGGCCTAAGTCGTGTAAGGCTTTGGCCTTTCGCTTACACGCCCTTTTGTTGCGCTAAGCGGGCAAGCGTACGTCGATCCACGACGCCCGCACCTTTACCCTTACTAACACCGGATCAGTTCTGCCGGTTGTTAGTCAATCAAGGGTTACTCGACGAGGGTAAGATACTGCCAGAGGCAACGATGGCGACGCTTAAGTATTTAGAGACTGAGGAGGGATAGAACACGGTCAAGCAAATCGTTCAATGGCCGAGATTACGAGCCTGTTTTGCAAGCGAACGATAGCAATGGGCAGATGCGATGGCTTAGCGTGCGGCTCCGTAAATGCCGGCGAGCGCTGACACCGTTTTTGCGATCCGCTCCTTTAAGCCTGATGGGGCGAGCACCTGCGCATGCCTCCCCCAACTCAAAATCCACCGCTCAATTTCTTCCAAGTTTCCCAATGTCAATGACAGCTCAATGCCGCCATCTCGCAGCTGCGTGATCTTTTGGGATGGATGCCATTGCCGTTCTTGCACCAGTGGAGCGGCAAATGAGTCGAATGCAATGTGAATCGTGTGTTTCGTTTTTGTAGGCCTGGCAAAAACCCCAAAGCTTTGCTCGAGATATCTGCCGATGGAAAAATCGATCGGTCGCCTAAACTTTGTTTTACTCAGGCGGACGTTGCGAATCCTCGGTAGAGCAAACGTTCGTAGCTCACCACGATCCAAATCGAACGCGAACAGATACCAGAGATTCTCGACACAACCCAAATGATACGGCTGGACGTACCGTTGCTCGTAACGTGCAGCTCCCGGTTTCTTGTATTCGAAGCGCACCTCGATCTGCTTGAAAACGGCGTGGCTCAGCTGTTCGAATAGATGAACGTCCGCAGCCGATCGCCCCGTGCTCCTAAACGAAATCGCTGAATCCAAGTCGCTCCAGGTAACGGAAATAGGGTCGCGCAGCCCATCAGTGATCTTCCGAAAAGCGATTGAAAGCGGAGCTTCAAACGAGGTACCCTTGTACTGGGCCAAAGCTTTTTGCCCGATGTAGAGTGCCACCAGTTCGCCTTCGGAAATTTCTATATTCGGAAAGCTCGAAACCGGCTCAGTGTAATAGAACCCAAAGTGAAGCTGATCGTATTCGATGGGAAGACCCAACCGGTATCGCATAAAATCGATGTCGCGTTGGACCGTTTTCGAACTGACTTCCAATTCCTCCGCAAGTTTTCGGCAATTGGGATAGCGGCCCGCTTTAAGACGCTGATGCATACGCATCATGCGTTCGAGGGGAGGACGAGAATAAAGACAAGACCGGCCTGCCTGCCGGGAGAGAGTGGGATACGATTGCGCTTCATAGCAAAGAGTTGAACTGGAATAGCGGTCACGCATGACTATTGCAACAACTTTTTACGTCCGTAGGACAGTGTTTGTCCTATCCCACCGGTAGAGTGAGAATCATGAACAGAAATCCAATCTTTCCAAATTGGCAATTGCCTCGTCGCCGACCATTCTGCGCACGTCGTGGTGTTGCCCTGCTTCGAACGTGGCGACTCCGCTTCGCCGAGCAACCTCAAGAGCTATTCATCCAGACGCAGTTTGATTTCGATCGTCTCGTCATGCCGCAGCGATGAAAGATCGAGAGCAGCCCTGGAAATCGCTCGTGTCGTGACTTCGAGCGATTTCCCTACGCATCATCGAGGCGATGACGACAGGAATACCTGAAACCACGCGAAAGCGTTTCAGGAAAAAGGTCGTGGCGCGTATTTGGCGCAAGGCGTTGATGCCGTGCTACTACAATTGCCCGCACGAATACATCGTACGCGAGCGCGACTTGTTCTACGAGGGCGCGAGTTGGGGCTGCTCCGAGCGCGACTTTCAATTCCTGAAGAAAACGATTGCGACGCACGGCGAGCGACGGAAGTGGCGGCATCGCCGCGATGTAGTGTTGTTCGACGGACGGTATGTTTACTGGCGGATTGAAGGCATTATCAATCGCACAGATCGACGGTCATATCTGAATGGCGGACGCCCTTCGCAGAAGATTCTGAAAGAAATGCGAAAACGATTCTGGCCGACCACAGCAGACCGCCGGAGATATGCCGACGAGGAGGAAAAGTGCCTTCTTTATGAGGCGGCGTGTGACTTTCGCGGCGATTGACTGAGGCTCGATAATAAGCAACCCTCCGGTTGCCGCCCGCCCGTCGGGTTGAAGGTCGGTGAAATCCCCAACCGAACGTGATGCTCCGCAAGAAATTGCCGCCCCAACTTCGAGTCGTATTTCTGCGCGCTGCTTCCAAAACGACGAGGGCCTTTTCGCATTGCTACACGTCGCTGGAATCGTTTTTGAAAGCCAAATGGCGAATGATGCGACCGTCTACCACATCGAAGACTTCCACGCACGTTTATGAGGTTCGGCCACGAACCGATCATAGCGGCGTCGATCTAATTAGTGACGTGCTGCCATTTGGTCCGCTGTGGTATGCCGGGCCAAACGCAATCAGCAATGCAATCAAGTACGCAAAGTCTTCCAGCCGTTCGCGTGACGCTGTCATTCGCGTGTTCGATGGAGCCGGCAACGTGATCGAGACGCACGAACAAACGGGCGATTTGTTCAAGTCGCCAACGTCTGCTTCAGCCAGCCCGGAAACCTCAAGTTCAGTTCCTGCAGAGAGCGGGAGCGCTGAGACAGCCACTACTGCGCCCGCACTCGGCGGAGGCCACGGTCTCGTGTGGGTTAATACCGAGAAGCATGTTTACCACAGGGCAGGCTCTCGTTTTTACGGCACGACGAAGAAGGGCAAATACATGACTGAGCGGGAAGCAATCCTAACGGAAAACAGAGCCGCGCGGTTAAGAAATGCCACCGCCCAAAGCGATGCAATCGGCTAGGCCAGATTTTTTCAGCCGTTCACACGACACCGTGATTCGGGTTTACGATGCAGCCCGCAACGTGATCGAGACGCATGAGCACGCGGGCGATTTCAGAGGGTGGTGAATTTTGCTCGCGTCACTTCGTAGTTGCCCCTAAAAGCAATTTCTGAGATTCGAAGAGTGGGACTCACCTATGAAACACTGCCCGGATTGCGGGAAAGAACTCGGTGCCGGAGTTGCCAAATGCTCGAATCCCGACTGCGGAGCCGAATTTATGGAGCCAGTCAATGCTGAGACTTCCGACCCACCCATAAAAAAATCCGATGAGCTCCGACAGCTCGAAATGGAATACAAACTAGCAACCCGCGGAGTGGCCGCACGAGCGCCCAAAACTTACGCGGCGATGATCGTCGGGTTCTCGATCTTCCTAATATCGGCTTTGGTGCTTGCCGCGACCGGAAAACAGTTGTTTCCCGGCTGGCCGCTTGTTTGGGTCTTCGGCATTATTGGGACTGCCGTAGTTATCTATTATTCCTTCGTTTACAGACGGGCGTTTAAGCTCAAGGCGGAGATAGCTAAAGAAAAAAAGCGGCTAGAATTGGCGGCGGGCAAATCAGTGCGATGACGGCATCCCGGCTTTCCTCGCTTTACCTTCTGCCGCTAAAACGATTTATTAAGCAGAAAATTAACCTTTCGTTCGCAGCACTAGCCGCGATCATCGCTGTGACCATTCTACAAGGTTGCGCAGGCACGACAGGCACGCAGTGCGCGAAGGCTACACTGACTCCCTCAGACGCAACGCATGCCACGACATCCGTCACGGTCAGGATAGCGACGAAGACAGCGGGGGCTTATTTGCGCTACACGCTCGACGGTTCTAACCCGACTGGCGGATTATCAGGTAACGGCACGCAAATAGCAGCCGCGAGCGGGAACGTTTCGTTCACGGTCGGGCCGCGGGAAAAGACGTTAAAAGCGATTGCGTACAAACCGGGATTGGACGATTCGGCGATCGCAGAAGGAACTTACGTGTACGAGTCGCCGTATTGAGACGAATCGAAAGCCGACGCCGTGATTGGCGTTTACGATGACGCGGGCAACGTCATCGAAACACACGAGCACAAAGGCGATTTCAAAGAGCCGTAAGCGAGGCAAACAAAAAGCCGCCACGCGGTGAAGCGTGACGGCTGATTGTGAAATATTGCCTTGTTTTCTTGGTCGGGCGCGGCTTTACTGATTGTTGCTGACCACGCGCGGTGCAGGTTTGCTCGATTCAAGTCCGCCACCGGACGGACTCGCTGCGGCGAGCTGTGCGCTCACCTTTTGGATTTGCGTTGCCTGATTCTTTCACGATTGCCGCTAGGGCAGTCATCCCAGATTTCAGTTCTGCGATGGTTGCTTCTTGTTCCTCCATTCTGCACTCTTGCCGCTCGACCTTACGGTGTTCTTTGAGAAACTCGTTGAGCAACATCGCGTTCACCGCGTCGTAACGAACGCTGTAGGGTTTTCCTTGCTCGTCGCACACCACTAGATCGGGATTAACCTTTTCCACCTCCTCAGCCACAAGTCCGAATTGCGACGTGCCTGTTTGATCGATTTCCTTTTTATAGTGGAAAGTGACTGGCTTAAGCGCCAGGATCGCTTCGCTGGCCTTGTCCATTGGCTTAATGGCTTCCTTGAACCGGGCTGAGGAGGCAGCAACTCCAAGCTTCCCATTTGAGTTTACTACCACCTGACTACCAGTCACCGCCACGCCAAAGATGCCGGCGATAAAGGTGCCGTTTTGCGTGCCTTGCCTACCGATGCGGATCTTGTTCGCTTCGCCCGCCATGCCCGGTGCGCTGATCTCAATATTGTTGCTGCCATTCGTCAGGTTCGAGCCCGCACTTACCCCAAGCGCAATGTTGTTTGAACCGGTGTTATTGTTTAAGAGCGCATTCTCGCCAACGGCCGTGTTGGAGCCGCCGGTTGTATTGAAAAAGAGCGCGTTAATACCGTTAGCCGTGTTGTTGTTGCCACTAGTGTTGTCAGAGAGCGCGCTCTCACCGGTAGCAGTGTTCGCAGTGCCGCCGATGTTGGCTTGAAGCGCTCCAGCGCCGTTGGCCGTATTGAATTGGCCGGTTGTGTTCTGAATAAGCGCAAATGCACCCGTAGCCGTGTTTTGAATGCCGGTGGTGTTGTGAAAGAGCGCTTCAAATCCGCAAGCTACATTGTCGTTGCCGGTTGTGTTGGCAAGAAGCGTGTCAACACCGATGGCTGTGTTCTCGCGGCCGGTCGTGTTGATCACGAGTGCGGCCACACCGATGGCCGTATTGGAGTTACCGGTGGTATTGGAATCAAGCGCTTGAACACCGACGGCCGTGTTGGAGCTACCGCCAGTGTTGCTAACGAGCGCGTCCGCACCGATGGCCGTGTTGGAGCCGCCGGTAGTGAGGTTGAAGAGCGCAGAATCGCCTAGAGCGGTGTTGGCGCCTGGATAGCCGCCGCCCGGTGGCGGTGGCGGTAGCAATGCTCGCGCCATCGGCGAAAGCCCGAAACAGGCCAGCCCAAACGCGATGAGAAATACTGAAGTTGTTTGTTTTAGTTGAATCAATGGATTCATGGTTCTTCCTTTCTTTTTCCCTGGTTCCTTACTCTTTGTTATTTTTGGCCGTCTCTGAGTCCTCGTAATCGAGAAGTCATGCTCGGTCATTCACTGATGTACTTCGTAAAATTTGCGACGCGTTACGCGAAAAATGCAGAAGAATTAGACGAGCACGGGGAATTTTCTTCTGAGCGCACCAATTCTCTACTGTCCTTTGAGAGACGCCGAGAACGATGGCGAGTTCTTTTTTCGAAAGCAGACGCTTCTGAATGCTCTCGTTATTTTGATTGATTGCGGATGTTTTAGAAGCACCGCCCGCTTCATCTATGCTGCGAAACATTGGTTGTTCCTTTCGGAGTTAAGATTTCGACGCAAATGACGACATGCGTCTGGTCTCGTTCTCTCTGCCCCGGAGATTCGTCGGAGCAGGTGCTTCGCGGCACACCGCCAACTGCGGCTTGGAACAACTTGTCGGCGTTAAACTTTAAGAACGGGGGCTGATTCTCTGAGCCTGACCCCGTCCCGAGGCGCGTCTATGCCGTCTGGCAATCAAAAACGATCCTGACCACCTCTGGCGCGTGGGAAAGAGCCTTGAGGTTTTCGCCTTAAAAGTGGCAAGCGGGAGGATCTGTTCCCGCCTACGTGCGCGAGAGGGGTCTGATGCCTTACAAAAACTTGATGGCAAGGACGCGAGCGTGGGCCTGAACGACACGCAACACCATCACTGGGTGAATTTCCCATGCCGCTTGCTAGGAATAGTTTCATAGAAGTTTTCGACATTGTGGTTCAGTACGTAATTTGTTTTTCCAGATCAATTTCTTCTGCCAAAAGATTTGCCTGGAAAATTCCAGTTGCCACGCTCGCACAATACCGCGCAGTTTCCGCGCTTACTTGTTCGCCAACAGCAACGGGCATTTGTGAATCCAAATCATAAACAATAAAGGTTTTCATTTTTTAAATTCCTTTCCACTGATGTAATGCGGGAAATCCGGCGCGAAACCGCCACATAAACGCGTGAGGATTGCGCCAGTCGCGTCGGAATAGGTGGCGTTCACAACGCTTCTTCTCGTCCTTTTGGAAGACTGGCAGGAACCGTCGCCCGGCGGTCTTCTGCTTATTGCGGGCGCAGTAGCGGCCTTTTTGTGGTGGTCGCGTTCGAAAGCACAGAGGCCTTAAAGCGTCGGAGGATGGGAGGGATTCGGTCGAGCGCCTTTCAAGAATTCGTAAACGCCCGCTGGGCCGATGGCTGATCGATTGGCTAGATGTTGCGATACTCAGGAAAGAAAGATGAGTGATAATTCGGCGGTCCATCCCCAAAAAGATCGCGGTGAATCTGAGCGACTTCGCTAGCTCGCGTTGAGTCCACACTGATATCGATGACAACCGTCGGCCTAGGCTCGGGAGGAGGACTTCTAGGTTGAGTGCGAAAGGCAATTCCCGCTTGGTGAAATCGCTCCAACAACTTCCCGGCTTCTCTCGGCGGATAGCTCCCGAGCAACACGAAATCGGCTTGTTCAGGCTCATTTGATTTCATGGGCGAATTGAATACGTCTAACGGGACAGAGATAGGCCACGGCAGGGTGTCGCGGCAAGCTCACCGAAGTTACCTTCGCAAAGGGGCCGTTGGCTTCATCGATGAAAGCTACGGACGCGGTGCCGGGAAGTGATAGGAAGTGTTGAAGACTATCCTTGCGTCGTCCGTTACGATAGAAAATGTGACGCTCCCACGGTCACTTGATGACGGTGTTGCCCTCCCAAGCACGATATGAGTTCTGCCGTCTTTGTGCGTGACGGCCTGACCGGTAAAGTTGATGGCTTTTCCCGCCTGCAGCTTCCGAACCGCATCATCGGATGCCGCCAGGAGTAAACTGCCTTTCTCACTCTTAAAAAAATAGGGCCTCACCTTGAGCTGATAGTCACCCACATAATTTCCCTCTCGATGTGTAAGCGGACTGACGATCAGGCTGGCTTTCCCCAGGGCGACGGAGGAGGAGCTTGGATCAATAACCAGTTTGCGCGTGCCCGCGCTCGATGTCCCCGCCGTCGAATCAGGCCTCTCAGCGTGAACAACACTTGTGACGCCGAGCATTTGAAAAACGAAAACCGCGATCGTCAATCTCGCGATCAGGGAGTGCCCGCACATCAGCAACTCGCGTTTCTCGTTCATGCCGTCTGCTCGCCTTTATTCCAGCGGCTCAGCGTACCGATTTGATTGGCAGCGGTCCTGCGGTCCAACGCATCCCACGTGCGGAAACCCATCCTGCCGTTTTTCAGCGCGCGGACAGCCGCTTCATTCGTTCCGTATAGTCCGAGTGCCCAACGACCATTGCCGACGACGAGCTCGAGATGACAGCCGAGCGGAGTTTGGCGAAAGACAAATTCTCCGACGGACGTTCGTAAAGTGGACATCGTTTTATTGGGGGTCGCGATCTGTCGGTGATGATGCTGGCGATAATTTTTTCTCGCCGGTCTGTGTCCGCCCGGGTTAAGCCGCCGCGCAATGCTGGAAAGCTTCTTTCGCTCGTGAAGAGCGCGGTTCGTTGTCGCCGGCTTCAGTGGCCGAATCGTCTATTTTAAAACGCGCGGTAAATCCTGTTCGCGTTAAAGTGTCGAGCATTTCTGTGAGGCGCGCCTCGTAAGAATCACACATGGGGGATTCGCCATTCGGCTCGACCCATTCGGGATGTTGGATCCGCAGGTCGTCGTGAATCTGTTGCCGGAGTTCCGGGTAAGTGTGGATTTGGTGAGACATGGCAAATGGCTTTGGTGAAAGATTCATGTGTGGCGCGGAACGCTTTCTTCAAAGCCTCGGTGGAATGGTCGACCAGCGATGCCGCTGTGAGCGCGTGCCAAAAGCCAATTGAGGGTACTCCGAAAGACCGCACGCGCCTGCTGGCGGTGTGCTCGACGCCGGGCCAACTCAATCACTTTGTAGCGCTGGCGTTGCAGCAACACGGCCAGCAGTCCGCTTTGCGTAAGGGTCGGGGTTGATTTTGTCATGACGTATCTCCGTTTCTAATGGCTTATGTAATCGCCCGTGGGTGAGTGTGCTCTGTTCTGAGCGCTACGAATTTCATAAACCGGTTTCTTTTATTTGGGTTGACTGCTCCAAATCCGCGCGGAACGAGGAACCATCTTCACGGGGCGCTTTCAACAGCGGCCTCGCTTCAGGTGACTCGGGGCTCCAGTTGAATCTGGAGATCGCGCAAGCGGTGTCTCAGCGAAGGTTAAGCCTTTTCAACCGGTTTTTCAGGCCGGCCGAAAATGCGTCGAGGCGTCGGATGACGTAATCGAGAATGATCTTACTACCAGTGCCGACAACCGCAAATAGGACTTTAGTCCAATGCGTTTAGGGAGCCGCAACAGACGGCAGGGGGATCGACGAAATCGCCGGATGTTTTTGAAGCGCCCAGGGTCGAGCCTGTCTTCCCGGAGAAAGATTAGGCAATCAATTATGCGCAAAACCGCGCGAGTTTTAGCTCAGGCGAGATTCTCGACTCAACTGGCAAACGGGTTGAGTTAATTCGTTAAATTCGTTTGCCCACAAAACCGTTCAAGACGCGAACGGCCTTCCAACGGCAATTTCTGCTACGCATCTGACAAGATACGGTGTGCGCCCCCTGCGGGTAAGGAGTAGGGTGCAATCGTGGTCACCCTAATAGGCGGAGGGTCGCCCTCCAAAATTGATGACCGGCGTATGAGCCGATGAAAATATGACAACTGAAATCATCGCAGCACTCGAACAAGATCGGCTCGAACACCAAGAGCGCAGCGAGCATGATCGCAGAAAGGCGAAGCATGGCTATGACCCGCCCGGCCTAAACCCCAAGGCAGATCGTCATCCAGATCGGCTGCTCTGGAGAAGGACAAGTATCCGACAGGCTTCGCAAAAACTTTGGGCAGCGGCTTAAATGCGGGGAACATAGGTGCCGAAATTGACGTAATCCAGCCGCCCTGCCTGCCCGAACTCACGCTCTGATTGCCATTCACTTCGCTTTCGGAGTTTCGCGCACTTCGTTCCTTGATCGCGTTGCTCACTTTGCGCGACTTGCGCTACTAACCAATCGGCAAGTTTACCCCCCTTGGCAGTCGTTGGTTAATGCGTTTGACGCTGCATCAGTCTAGATACTTGATGACGGCCTCTGGCGCGTGGGAAAAAGCCTTGAGGCTTTCGCCTTAAAAGTGGCAAGCAGGTGGCAAACATCATTTTTCTGTCTGTCGTCGCAATCGGCGTAAGTGCCTCAGTATCAAGAGCGCGCCCGAGAGGATTCGAACCACTAACCTTCTGATCCGTAGTCAGATGCTCTATCCAGTTGAGCTACGGGCGCAAAATCTAGTTTTACCTATAAAAATACCGCCTAAATGCAGCAGTATCTTGTTGTTTCATGTGCATGGCCGAAATTTTTACCTCGCGCCGCCGCGGCGGCCCGGAGGGCCTTACTATATTCGCTTCGAGCCGCCGTCAAACTCTGGCAAGCGTGTTCGCACTGTTCACCGCTGCTTGAGAACAAACGTCGTTGCAGCTGCAAAGGCGCAATCGGAAACCGTCGAAAAACTCAAAAGCAAATCGGGCTATGTAACGGTGATTTTGGATTCAGGCTTTGTGTGAGAGCAGAGTAGACAAGAACTCGAGTTGGTGACGTCTGCAATATTGATGAGCGCCTCAACTGACCAACCTGAGCGGATGGCAGAGATCCTTCGTGAGATTATAACCTTATGCGGACGCAAAGGCGCCGACGTCAGTACCGAATTGGCGAATGCAACCGAAAATACCGATCGGTCGGAGAATTCGGCATTAGAAGTTAGAAATCAAAAGTCAGGCCTGGAAATTATTCCAAGAGTAAAGCACTGACCGAATCGATTCTCAGCGCGCGCCTCGCAGAGAAATAGCACGCAGACGGGGCTCGACGATTGCGAGCAGAACATCACACCGAGAAAAATGATCGGATCGCTTGGGTTAACTCAATCAGTCATCAGCTCTTTACAGGAGGTGGTGTCGTAGTCGTATGGCAAGCTACGCACGGCTCGCCTCCAGGTGCAGCGATTGTCAGAGGAGTCTGCGCGAACTGCCAGATCGATAAGACGACACCGAGAAAAAAGACCGCGTACACTAAAATCTCGAGGACGCCACGGCCTTTTTCTTCGGAGCGTACTAACAGCGCGTAAGTGGATTCGAATTGGTTGTTCATAATATCAGTTTGATTCATACCAACTCCTCTGTGCATCAGGCGTGCCATGATATGACCCACACCGTAAGTTGCTCATCATAAAGTTATTGCGATGCAATCGAACGAAACGCGCACTATAGCTTTGTTTCGTGTTTGGGAACCAGACGTCTCGTTTTTGGGACGGCTGAGGTGCCAATATTCCCGCGCAACTGAAATCATGTTGCCAATTTCCCTCGGAATAAGGAGCAGAACAATCGCGCCGATCATCGACCGATAAGCCACCGACCTATCGCGATTACCCGGAACGCGACTACTGACTTTGAATTACGTGGTGCCACGAGTTTTGCCGAGCATGGCGTGACAGGGGACGTCATGCCGATGGTGACGTGGTGAAGTGACTGTCTTAAGCGCTAGTGATTAGCCAGGTGAATTGTGAAGCTGGAGCCTTTGCCGACGTCGCTCTGCAATTCGATGCGACCACCGTGGGCGTTGACGATGGCCCGTACAAGGCTTAGGCCGAGCCCGAGCCCCCGCTGAGAACGGCTCTTGTCGCCGCGATAAAGGCGCTCCCAAATGCGCGGGATCTCTTCGGCCGGAATTCCGGCGCCCGTATCTTTGACGGTGACAACAACTTCGTTGCCGTGCGTCTGCGCGGAGATTTCCACGTGACCGCCGCCGGGTGTGTACTTGATTGCGTTGTCGAGGAGGTTCACGAGCACTTGTCGGAGACGATTGCGATCGGCGATGACCTGCAACCCGGGCGGAATGTTCGCCGTAACGATGATCTGTTTTTCTTCGGAGACGAACTGGAAAAGCTCGATGATTTCTTCGACGAGACTCGCGACCGGAAACGCCTGACGCTCCAGTCTCATCAGTCCGGTTTCCGCTTCGGAAATATCCATGAGCGTGTTCAACATTGTGAGGACGCGATCGCTTTCTTCCATCGTATCGAGCAGCGCGTCGCGACACACCTCGGCGTTGGGCTCCCCCTGCAGTGCGAGTTCAGCAACGCCTCGGAGTCGTGTCAGCGGCGTGCGCAAATCATGCGCAACGTTGTCCAGTGCTTCGCGCATCCGGCGGATGAGCGTCTCGTTCTTCTCCAGCATGGTGTTGAAGAGCCGGGCCAGCCGACCAATTTCGTCATTCGTTTGTGGAAGCGGCATGCGCTCACTCATTTGTCCGGTCGCGATGACGTTTTCGACCGTGCCGATGAGCTGGCGAATCGGCGCCAGCGTCCGCCGCGCGAGCCACGCGCCGCCCGCGACGCCGAGGAGCAAAGCGAGCAGCACGACCCAACCGAAGGTCGTGCGAAACTGCGCGAGTAATGCGGTCAGGGCTTCAGTGGTCTTGCCAACCTGAAGCAACGAGCCGTCCGGCAATCGTTCCGTCGCGATAAGCCATCCCTTGCTTTGATCGTTTGCGGGAAGCGTGCGCCAGACGAGCGCGAAGGCCTCGTTAGGCGGCAGATCCTGGAGTTGAGCGATGTCGAGCTTCCCCCTTTCCTTTGGAGTGCTGGCGAAAAGAGCCGCACCTTGCGGGGCCAGCACACGAACAAAAAATGTTTCTTTCCCGCTACCTTCTTGTTGAAAAAAACGCGTCTGCAAAGCCGACAACCCGCCTTCCGCGTACCAGGCGCGATAAATCTCCAACTGCGCGCGCACAACTTCGCGGTCGCGTTCCTGGACCGCGCGATAAAGAAGCAGATATGCAATGAGAAAGAGCGCGACCGAAAGCAGGATGATGATAGCCGCAAACCAGGCGTTGAGACGCGCGGCAAAGCTCAGGCCTTGCCGCTTCATTTCGCTTTAAGGACGTAACCGAAGCCGCGCATGGTGTGGATGAGTTTGCGGTCAAAGTCGCGGTCGACCTTGCTGCGCAGCCGCGAGACGAGGACGTCGATCACATTCGTCCTGGGATCGAAATTATAATCCCAGACGTGCTCGAGAATCATCGTCTTCGAGACGACGCGGCCGGCGTTGCGCAACAGATATTCGAGCAAGGCAAACTCGCGAGCCTGCAGTTCAATCTTCCGTCCGCCGCGTGTCACTTCGCGGCTCAAGAGATCGAGCGTGAGATCGCCATGGGTCAGCGTGGTCGGCTCGGTCATGGCACTTGAACGTCTAACGAGTGCTTGAATGCGCGCGAGCAGCTCGGAAAACGCGAACGGCTTGGTCAGGTAATCATCGCCGCCGATTTGCAAACCTTTCACGCGATCATCGACCGAACGCTTCGCGCTTAGAATAATGACCGGCATCTTTACTTTCTGCGCTCGCCAGCGTTCGATCAGGCTGAGGCCATCGAGCCCCGGCAACATCAGGTCGACGATCGCGACGTCGTAGTGATTGTACAGGGCGAGCTGGAACGCGTCGTCGCCGCGTTCAGCTATGTCCACAACGTAGCCCGCTTCCTTCAACCCGCGCGAGACGAAGGAAGCTATCTTTTTGTCATCTTCGACAACCAGGAGACGCATGGCGAGCGCGCCGCCTTGTTCAGGCAGACGCAACAAGAGCTTCGAGGCTCGGAACGCAGTCGTCGAGATGAATGATTACCCTGCGTCAGGCGGCCTTTTGAAATCTTCCGCGCCCTTGCGGACAGTTCGGTAACTTAAGTCGCCTTTTTGCGCGGCGACCGGTGGCGACGCTCAACGATTGACGATGAGGCTTTTCGCTCCACCGGACGAGAGCTTGATGTAATCACCCAGGATGTTCTGCGCTTCGCGCAGAAGAATGTCGTCCGCGAAACGCCCTTCATCTGCTCGCGTGTCGCTTTCCGTTGTCGGGAATTCGACCGCTGCCTTCGCCAGCGGTTTCGGATTCTTGAGCGGCGCTCCCAAACCGGGCGCATCCACATTTTTTAGCGTGATCTCATACGTAGCCGGCTGTGTCGAGACGCGAGCGGCGCGCTCTTTCTTGCCCGCTTCCATGCGCGCCTGGAGCTCTGCTTTTTCACGGCGACGCTCCGCTTCGTTGAGCGAGATCGATTTCGCCTCGCGCGTTCTGCGCAATTGCTCGCGATCTTTTTGCAGTTCGATGAAATCGGGATCCTTCGCGATGCGCTCAGCGGAACGCGCGCGCAAGGTACTCAGGTAAGGACCCACGCGATCTCTGCTCGCAAACAGGGCTGATGGAATAGTGTCCCACGGAAGCGGATTTTGCATTTCGCTTTCGCTGATCTCAGGAACATCGGTGAGCGACGGCAGCACAATATCTGACTTCACGCCTTGGATCTGGGTCGACTTGCCGCTTGGCCGATAGAACTTGCTGATCGTTGTCTTCAGCGCACCTGGATCTTCCGCAGGCGTGAAGCCTTCCCGCTCCATAATCTGAGAAAGCGGCATGATGGTTTGCACCGTACCCTTGCCGAAGGTTGATGAATCGCCCACGATCAACGCGCGCCCATAATCCTGCAGTGCGCCAGCCAGAATTTCCGACGCTGAGGCGCTGAAGCGGCTCGTCAAAACAACGAGTGGTCCATCGTAAAGCGTCGCGCCGTCATCATCGGTCCCGACCTCGACCTGGCCATTTGGTCCGCGTACCTGCACAACTGGACCGGAAGGGATAAACAGGCCGGTGAGGTTGATCGCTTCATCGAGCGAGCCGCCGCCATTCCGCCGGATATCAAGGATGATTCCGGTGACGTTTTCCTCTTTCAGTTTTTTCAAGAGACGCGCGACATCTTTCGTCGCGGACGGTCCTGAACTGCCCGGCCCTCCGCTGTAGAATCCAGGCAAATCGATCACGCCGATGCGCTGAGTGCCGTCCTTCTCTCCGGGCAAATCGACGATGCTGGCTTTGGCTTGCTGGTCTTCGAGTTTGATCTCGTCGCGCACGATCGACACCGTCTTACGGGTCGCGTCGTCTGCCGCGCCGGCTGGAATAATTGTTAGGCGAACGGTCGTGCCTTTCTTTCCGCGAATCAGTTCGACTGCCTGCGGCAAAGGCATATCGACCAGGTCTGTGAGTTCGCCGTTCTCTTGTGCGACGCCGACAATGCGATCGCCAATCTTGAGCTGACCACTGCGCGCGGCCGGACCCCCCGGAACGATCTCGCGAATCTTGCAATAGCCGTCATCTGATTGCAGGGAAGCGCCGATCCCGACTAACGAGAGGTTCATCAGTGCACCGAAGCTCTGCATTTCCTCGTGCCCCATGTAGTCCGAGTGCGGATCGTAAACGTGCGCGAGAGCGTTCAGGTAAGAGCCGAGAATCGTCTGGTCGTCGAGCTTTCGCATCGTCTGCGCCTGACGCTCAGAGCGCCGCGTGAGAATCTGCGCGATCTCCCCCTCTTTTTTGCCGCTGAGTTTTTCCTGCAGATATTCGGAACGGAGATGCTGCCGCCAGAGTTGTTGCGCGGCAGTTAGATCGGCTGGACGCGGCGCGTCTTTGCGATCGTAGCTGTAGCGTTCGTCAGTACTGAAATCGAAATGCTCCGTGCGCAGCAGTTGAGCAACGTAAGCCGCGCGCTGATCGAGCCGTTCGAGGTAGCGCGCAAAGATCACGCGCGCGGGGCTACTGTCACCATCGCGACGTGTCGCTTGGGCCAGCGTCGACTTGAAGCGCGCGAATTCATCGACGTCGCTTTGCAACAATACCATGTGTTGCCCGTCGAGGGCGTCGAGGTAACGGTCGAGAAATTTGCCAGCCAATTCGTCATCGAGCGGATGATGCGCAAATTGCGATTTCTCCAAAATTTTGCTTGTCAGGCGAGTGATCTCCGCATCGGTCGCTGCTTGATCGAGCCTTTGGCCTGGCCGCAGGGCAAAGGCGCTGAGAGAGATGATCAGCGCACCGCTGATTACGAGTGCAGTCCGAAAAGATTTTGAAAAGATTCTCATTTGATTGCCAAGATAAGTCGCGACGCTTTCTTCAACCTTTCGTCACCATTACATCGGTGAAAGGTTGGTTGTCGGTATGACGCGCTCGAGGTCGTTCTTGTTCACCCAGCCGGAACGCTGATCGAGCGTGCGCACGAGCACGAAATCTCCGTACTCACGCTTCGCCGTGACGAGATCCCCGGCTTTCAACTCAAACGTGCCTTGTGCGTTCGCGGCCGGTGCGATGTGCACCGTTGTGTGCGCGTTCTGAATCACCGCTCGATCGAGTTCGTTCCAGCGAAGACCAATCGCCGCCATGGCGAACAGAACCAGCGTCCCACAACTCGCAGCTATCGACTTTGCCGCGCTACGCGGAACGTATTGCAATCCGAAAAACAACGCACAGCCGATGAAGAACGCCGAGCTTCCGACGATCGCCCAGCCATCGAAGTTGAGCCAATACGCGGGACGTTGCCAGAGAGGAATCGCCCGCGCATTCACTCCGGCTTTCTCGCGTGCGATGCGCAGGTTTTGCTCGATCGAGGAATCATTAGGGGAAAGAAGACGAGCTCGCTCATATCCAAGAATGGCGGGACCGAATCGCTCTTCACGTTGCGCAGCGTTCGCCTGGTTGAACAACGCCGGCGCAGAGAAACTGCTCTGCGCATTCGCCGTCGTTGCAAGCAACGCCACCGCGCAAGCGGTGATCATCAATGTGCGGCGACCATTCCGGCAGACGGACGCTCTGATGCGTTTCAAAAGACGCAGATAATCGGTGCGATGTCGTCGCGCGAGAATGATGAACCTGCGCTCGATTTGAGAGAAATGTTTCAGCGCGTCAGCGCGCGGAAGTTTTTGTGCATTCATGAAATGGAAAGTTGCTGAAGTTGTTCTTTGACGATGTCACGCCACTGCTCCAGATCGGGCGCGGTGAACTGCCGGCCTGAGTAGGCGATCTCGTCGGCGGTTTGGAAGATGGAGCGAATCTGTTCGCCATCGCCGTTCAAGCGTGCGCGAATTTCGGGAATCGTGACGCGGCTCGCTGGCAAGTCCCATTTCGTCGCGAGACGTTCCTGCAACGCTTTACGCGCAGCGTCGAAAAATCGCGGCGCATTGTGCGCGTTGAGCGCGGCATCCATTTTCGCGAGCGATTCGCCGACGCGTTTCTCCACGGCTTCGCGTTTCAAACGCCGCGGATCATTCGCACGTCGCTGACACAGCCACTGCAAAACCGCACCGAACAGAAGCGCTGTGATCACCACCGCGTTAAGTGCGATGAACCACGGCGTTAGGACCAATGGACGAAGGCTCGCGACGTTTCGGCCTGTTACAACCTGGTCAGGCGCGAGGCCGTCGCTACTGGCCTTTGGTGCGTCAGTAACTGGCGCTGAAGTCGGCGGCGCGGCTGGAGTAGTCGCACTGCCTTGCGCGATATCGACCGCGATTGGCGCCGTGGTTTTCGTCACGTAACGCTGCGTGCCGGGATCGAAGTAACTGAAACTGAGCGCGGGAATTTCCTGCGCACCTGCCTTTGTCGGGACTATCGATTGCTCGAAAGTCTTGGTGCCTTCAATGCCGGCGCTGTCGTTAGCCGTGAATTTTCCGTTTGGTTTGTAAGTCTTCCAATCAGGAGAATTTGTTAAAGCATTTGTGTTCACGCGATCGAAATTGCCGCGACCTGTGATGTTCATTTTCAACGTCAGCGGATCGCCGGTCGTTCCGTTTCTCGCGGATGCTTCCGCGGTCACATCGAACTGGCCGACCGCGCCGGAGAAATCCGCCGGACGACCTTGCAGTCGGGAGCGGTTCGATCTTCACCGCCGCGCCGTCGGTGTGAAGCGTAAGCGGTTTTTGCGTCGCGTTGCTGAAGAAATTGTCGAAGAATGGATCGTCGAACGCAGAATCGTCGCCGAAAAAATCTTTGAACGGATTATTTCGGCGCGCGCCTTTCTCCTGCACCCTCACCATTACCGGCAGATCGAGATTCAGCGGATAATCGCCCGCCTTTACCGCCGAGAGCGCAGACGTCCAGGTAACGACGGTGTACGGGACGCCATCGATCAACTCGCGAGTCTGCTCCGGATTGTCGTCGAGCTTATTGAGTGTGAACGCGTCGCTGCTCAGCGTCGGCAGGCCATTGAGCGACGCGGAAACGCCCGCTCGGAAACATGCTTTCACTTTCACCGGCACAAGTTCGCCGACAATAAGTTTCTCCTTCGGCAACTCGATGCGCAGAAAAGCCGACTGGTTCTTGCTATCCACGTGTGTGGATTTCGAAGGCTGCGAAAAACTCGGCGCGGGAAGACCTGACCTTCCTTGTGGAATTGCGCGCTGCGTCTGACCGCCAGCGCCGTTGTCGACGTGCAATTTGATTGGATGCCCGGTTCCGTCGATCGCTGGAATGGTGAAATCACCGGCGCGGTTTGGCGTCACGCGAAAAAGCTGCGCGACGTTCGAAGTCACGTTGCCGTTGATAATCTGCATCGAGGTCTGCTGACCGATGGGTTCGATCTCCAGACCATCGACATGCGGCACCGTCGACGCTGCTGCTTCCGAACCACTTACAGTGACGATGAGTTCCGCGGATTCGCCGAGCGCAATCGATTGTGGCTCAAGCTCCGCATTGATCTGGGATTGCGCGCCAAATGCTGCCGCGACAAGCGCGGTCAGGCAGAGGCACGTTACGATTACGTTCTTCATGCGATTACCAATCTTTGAGAATTTTTTGATCGTTAGGCTGTTGCGCCGCGCGACCATCTTGTGAGATGGCGGGAACTTTGCGCTCGTCGTTCTTGAGCGCGTCGAGGAGCTGCTTTGCCTCCTCTTTCGTTAACTCGCCAGGTTCACGCCGTTCTTCAGAAGCATTTTCAGTCTGGGCGCCCTCGGGCTTCTTTTCGTCAGGCACTTTTGCCCCTGCTTGTTTCGGTTGCTGCTTGCCGTTGTCGTTCTTTGCGTCGGCTTGCTGCTGCGGTTGATTCTTATTGTCCTGACCGTTCTGCGGTTTGGTCGCTTCGCCTTTTTGATCTTTGGGCTCGTTTTTTTTCTCCTGGCCGCTGCCTTGTTGATCTTTCGGCTGCTGCTTCTCGTCCTTATTGCCGTCGCTCTTCTGGTCTTTGGACTCGTCAGGCTTCTGTTGCTTGTCGCCGTCTTTTGAATCTTTCGGTTCGTTCTTCTGATCACCAGTGCCGCCTTTTTGTTCCTTGGAATCCTGGGGCTGGTCTTTACCCTCGTCTTTCTGATTCTTTGAATCGCTTTTCTGGTTCTGCGACTGATTCTGCTGGTCGTTGTTCTTCTGATCTTTGTTTTGCTGTTGATTCTTTTGATCCTGCTGTTTTTGCTGATCCTGCTTCTTCTGCTCTTCCTGTTTCTTGAGCTGCTCGATCTTCCGCTTCACGAAATCGCGGTTGTGTTTCGCGTCGGCGTCGTCCGCTTTGATCTGAAGCGCAGTGTCGTAAGACTTCACCGCTTCTTCCCAGGTCTTGATCGTTTCCTGCGGATTCTCTTTCTCAGTCTTTTGGCCTAACCGGTATTTGGCATTGCCCAGATTGTAGTAAGCGTTTTGCTGCACCGGCACCTGCCCGGTCTTCAAACTTTTCTCAAAGCCAGACGCAGCTTGCGCGTAATCGCCTGCTTTGTAGGAAGCATCTCCAGCGTTGAACTGCAGTTCAGCCTTCGAGGGTTCTTTCGCAGAACTCGCCGCGTAATCCTGCTGCGACTTCGCGAAATCACCTTTTTGATAAGCCTGTTCCGCGCTCTGCGGCGAGGCGGACTTCGTGGTGCCGACGCCGGCAAGAATGATAAGGGCCGCCGCCGCCGTGGCGGGTCGCAAGTTCGACGCGCGAACTCTTCGGCGATTACCGATGAGTAATTCGCCAACGAAACAAACGAGCGCGGCGAGCAACGCCCAATGGAATTTCTCCAACGGCACTTTCGCTTCGCGCGCCTTCAAATCCTGACGTTTGAATCCCGTCAGGTCGTGCTCGTAAATATTCGTTAGACCTTCGCCTTGCGCGCCGAGCGGCTGATAGATACCGCCGGTCGATTCCGCGATTTTCTTCAGAGTCGTTTCGTCGAGACGCGACTTCACGGGTTTGCCGTTTTCATCTTTCGCGAAGTCAGTTCCGCCGGTCTCGCTTGGCACCGGCACGAGTTCGCCCGTCGTGCTACCGACACCGACTGTGAAAATCTTCACGCCGTTTTTTGCGGCCGCTTGCGCCGCGCTGATGGCTTCACCGCCGAGATCTTCGCCGTCGGTGATGAGAATGAGAATTTTGTCGGCGGCAGTTCGCGTCTTGAAGACGGCTTCGGCCTCGTGAATGGCCGCGGCGATATCGGTGCCGCCTTTCGGAATCACATTCACATCGAGCGCGTCAAGCGACTCGCGAAATGCGTCGTAATCGAGCGTGACCGGACATTGCAAAAACGAGCTGCCGGCAAAGGCGATCAGACCAACGCCATCGCCGTTGAGATTCGCGACGAGATCCGTAACCGCGAGTTTCGCACGCGTGAGCCGATCAGGTTTTACATCCTGCGCCAGCATGCTCTTCGAGGTATCGACCGCGAAAAGAAGTTCGAGTCCTTTGCGATGCGTCTCTTGAAATTCGAAACCGGCTTGCGGACGAGCGAGCGCGATGAAGACGAACGCAACGCCGAGTGTCAAAAGTATGCGCTTCACCAATTTGCGTGAAGCCGAGACCGATGACGTGAGTTTGGGCAGCAGACGCGCGCTGACGAACTGCGCGAGCGCGATGCGTTGCCCGCGATCGAAACGGCGGTATTGCCAGACGAGCGCGACGCACGCGACGAGTCCTGCGAAGAGCCAAATGGGTTGAGCGAATTGCATAATCAAAGAGGTTCGTTAGGGCAAACGACGGAAGCGTGTGTGTCCGAGGCCAAATCCTATGCCGAGCACGGCAAGGGCGGGCACCACAGCCCAGGCGAAGAGTTCCGTGTGATGCTCAAATTTCTTCAGCTGATGCGTCGTCTTCTCCAGACGATCGATCTCGGCGTAAATATTCTTGAGCGACTCCGTGTCCGTGGCTCGGAAAAATTTACCGCCTGTTTCCGCGGCAATTTTCTTAAGCGTATCTTCGTCGACATCGACCTGCGCCATCGCAAGCCGTTTGTTGCCGAATGCGTCGGTCACCGGAATGGGAGCTTCACCGCGCACCCCGGCGGCGATTGTGTAAACCTTGACGCCCATCGCCTTCGCGGCTTGCGCTGCTGTTTCAGGGATGATTTTGCCGGCGTTGTTCTGGCCGTCCGTTAACAGCACGACGATTTTCGACTTGCCCGGCTGATCGCGCAGGCGATTCACGCTGGTGGCGAGAGCCGAACCGATCGCAGTTCCGTCTTCAACGCTACCGATTTTCACCCGCTCCAGATTTTGCTGAAGCCAGTCGTGATCGAGCGTGAGCGGACTAACGAGATAAGGCGCGCCAGCAAATCCGATGAGACCGATCCTGTCGTTGGGCCGCGCGTCGATGAATTTCGAAACGACTGACTTAACGATGTCGAGACGGCTCATGGGTTGGCCGTCGACTTTGAAGTCGAGCGCTTCCATCGAGCCGGAGCAATCCATTGCGAGGATCATGTCAACGCCACTCGCTTGCACGGTGGCCGTGCTGCGACCGAACTGCGGCCGAGCAAGCCCGACGATGAGCAAAGCGAGCGCGAGCAAGGTGAGTGGCAGTTGCCAGCGACCGGCACGGCTGCGCGTTTCGCGTGCCACCTGGCGCGCGATATCTGCGCTGGAATATTTCACCGCGGCGACTTCACCACGGCGTCCGCGCAAGATCGCGATAAACGGCAGGAGCGCCAGCAACCAGAGAAAAGTGGGGTAAAGAAAACGAATCATGATATCGGCGAGTAGTGGTGGGCTGCAGCGAGGTTGACATCGGTCGCCTTTAGCATTTTTGCGGGCTTGGGTTGCCCGAGATCGATGACGAATGCTTTGGCGCTGTCCAACATTGCCTCCATCTGCGAGACAGTGAGCGACCAGCGCGCGAATTTCGCGAGGTCACAATGGCGGAGAAAATCTGCGAGCGAATCGCGATGCTCCGCCAAAGGCAAATACGACAAGCTCGTGAGATCGCGCAGAAACTCGTCCGTGGTGCGATGTGCTGCGCGAACCGGAAGCACTTCTTCGATGAAACAGCGCACGATTTCCGAGACGGCGAGCGAGAATGGCTCTGCGTTGCTTTCGCGCATTAGCGGCCGCGTGTTTTCGAGACGCTCGAGGGCAATTTCGTAAGCGAGCTTGCGCTTTTCTCGCCGCCAGAGCTTCCAGGCAGCGGCGCTCACCGCAATAAGGCAGAGCGCGCCCGCACTCCAGGCAAGCCACGGAAACGGAGCTGCGATATGAATCGGCGGACGGATATCTATGATGTCCTCCGCAGGTGCGGACGGCGTGACCGGCCCAGCATGCGCACTCACACTAGCAAGCGCATGCGCGAGAGCGATAACGGCAATTGCGCGCGAGAATTTGAAGTAAGAGAGAAATTTCATGAGCGTTTGCGTGCTCTGTTTTTGAAGAAAGCCATGAGGTCGGCGACGTAAGGCCGATCAGTGGAAAGGCGGAGGGAATCGATCGCTTCGCGATTGAAAATTTTTTGCAGTTGTTCGCTGCGCACTTGTGCGATCTGACTGAAGCGGTCGCGCACTTCCGGGTTGGTGGTGTCGATCTCGACCATTTCGCCGGTCTCGGCGTCTTCGATCGCGACTATCCCGAGATCGGGCAGCACTCGCTCGCGTGGATCTTCGATTGGCATCGCTACCAGATCGTGGCGCCGATTTGTTTGCCGCAAGGCGATACGAAAATCCGCGATGTCATCGACGCTTTGGTTCGGTGTTTGAAAGTCCGAGAGCAGAAAAACGATTCCGCGCCGTTCGCTCACGTCGTTCGCGAAGTCGAGAGCGTGCACTAAATCCGTGCCCCGTCCAACTGGTTCAAAACTGAGGACGTCGCGCACGATGCGGAGCACATGGCGGCGGCCTTTGCGCGGCGGCACGAAGAGCTCGACTCGATCCGTGAAGAGAAGCAGGCCGACTTTGTCGCTATTTTTTATTGCGGAAAAGGCGAGCACGCTTGCGATCTCCGCAGCCAACTCGCGCTTGCTCTGCATGCCCGAGCCGAAGTCGCCGGACGCACTCACGTCCACCATGAGGAGAAGCGTGAGCTCGCGTTCTTCAACGAACTTTTTCACGAACGGCCGACCAGCCCGCGCAGTCACGTTCCAGTCGATCGCGCGCACTTCGTCGCCGGGCACGTATTCGCGCACGGCATCGAAGTTCATTCCGCGGCCTTTGAAGACGCTATGGTATTGACCGGCGAGCGTGTCAGCGACGAGTCGCTTGGTGCGGATCTCAATCTGGCGAACCTTCTTGAGAATTTCGCGCGTTTGATCGAAGTCCATGGATAAGGCGAGTTGGCCTAACGAGAATTAACGACTGGTTAGGGCACTGGCAGGCCTTCGAGGATGCCGGCCACAATGTTTTCCGAAGTGATGTTCTCGGCCTCGGCTTCGTAGCTTACCGCGATGCGATGACGCAGAACGTCGTAAGCGAGATCCTTCACATCCTGCGGTGTGACATAGCCGCGACCTTGCAGGAATGCATGCGCGCGGGCTGCGAGCGTAAGACTGATCGTGCCGCGCGGTGAAGCACCGTATTGCACCCAGCCATTGAGATCGATTCCGTAAGGCTTCGGGTCGCGCGTCGCGAGGACGATGTCGACGATGTAGTTCTTCACTTTATCATCGACGTAGATGTCGCTAACGACGCGGCGCGCGTTGATGATGTCCTGCACACTCACGACCGGCTGCACGCCTAAGGAGGGTTCAGTCACAGCCATGGCGTCGAGAATGGCGCGCTCTTCCGTGCGATTCGGGTAATCGACGATCACTTTCATCATAAAGCGATCGACCTGTGCTTCCGGCAGCGGATAAGTGCCTTCCTGTTCGAGCGGGTTTTGCGTTGCGAGCACAAGAAACGGATCCGGCAGACGATACGTTTCATCGCCGAGCGTGACCTGACGTTCCTGCATCGCTTCGAGCAAAGCGCTTTGCACCTTGGCGGGCGCGCGATTGATCTCGTCCGCAAGGATCAGGTTCGAAAAAACCGGACCGTGCTTGGTGCTGAAAGAGCCGTCGCGTGGGTTGTAGATCATGGTGCCGACGATATCCGCCGGCAGCATGTCGGGAGTAAATTGCAGGCGTTGAAAATGGAGACCGATCGCGGAGGCGAGCGTCTTGAGGGCAAGCGTTTTCGCGAGGCCAGGAACGCCTTCGAGAAGGATGTGGCCGTTGCTGATCAAGCCAACCATGAGCCGATCGATGAGCTCGTGTTGGCCGACGATAACGCGAGCCAGCTGCTGACGAAGGGGCTCCACCCACGCGGACGTCGTGCGCACGTTGTCGTTGATCGTTTGAATGCCAACATTCGGGTTGCCGACTGCGGGCTGCGTCCACTGCTCATTAGGCAAGGGTCGCGATCGAAGGGGCGCCGGAGTATATTTGGCTGCGTCGAAATCGGAGTCGGCGCGACCCGGCTGGACGGTGGCACCTTGTCCTGTTGCCAGAGGATTCTTAATGTTTTGCTTCATTGGTTTGTTTCGGGTTTGTGTTGCGCGCAGACACCGCGTGGATGCCTTTGCTTGTCGAAACAGATTAGAAGCTGCGAACCTGACGCGGCCCTTTCCTGGGCATTACAAGTAGGAAAGGTTTTGAAGAAACTACGTTCGAGAGCGGCGCGCGTTCGCTGCCTTTCTTCAGTGAGTGCGCCGAAAGTCGGAATGCTATTTGAGACTGAAATGCGCGATAATCCGCGGTTGAAAACTGTGACTTCTCGAGTGTTGAACCCCGTGTTCGTTCCGGAGGAAAAGGAAATCCCGCAGGAATCACGCGACGCGCGCGCCTTCCGCGGGAGGCTGCGGTGCAACAGGTGAGCAGGATTCCCTTCCAGGCCGGTTCCGACGGGTAAATCCTTACGAGTATGTTGGAAACTGACTTTGAATCAGACTCATGATTTCGTGTCAAATGTTACGGCTGGCTATTCATTGTAAACAAAGACGGTCTTCCACCGGCACCCTGTTTTTTTACAAATCGGCCAAAATGTTACGAGTCAGGAACGACTTATCCAAGGCAGCATCGGTAAATGATCCTGCTCGCCTGCGCTGTGTTGTACGAAGATTCTTCCCGCCGTTTGCAAGCCTCACAATGGTTGAGTCGTCTCAACCGCAACAAAAGCTGGTATCGAGCGATCCATCCGCGTTGTATCGGATTAAGGGGCCAGTTGCGCGATCGGCGGCAGTGTCGATATTGAAAAAAAGACGTATTTGCCGTCAGGCAAAAGAACGCCTCGGGCCGCATGGTCTGCGTGGCGAAGAACGGCGCGTTGAAGTCAGTGTCCAGCAGAATCGAGCTGCCGGATTTGGAGCGCGGCATAGGGGCGGGGGGCCGAGGGTGAGGTAATGCCAGCAGCATCGTGATCGAGGCCGCCCAGAATAAGAGCAACGCGATTACGTTTCTAATTCTCGTGTCTATATGCGTTTTCATGTGTTTTGTCCTTTCATCAGTTCAGTCCGGAATTTCTGGAGAATGAAGTTTGGGAAAAATTTTCCAGAGGTGGAAAAATTCTGAACCCAGGTTGGCATTAGATAGAAAGGCTACGAACGTGTCGGCTGTTCTACGATTGAGCCTTATTAATGAGACAAAACCCGCTCAGCCGTAGCAAAACACGTACTACTCGAGTTCCGACCCAGGTAAGTGGC
>CAVWVV010000027.1:0-151250 GCA_963758425.1 uncultured Verrucomicrobiae bacterium | reverse complement strand
TTCATGACTTTACCAGACTTTTTTATATGTTTTTTGCGTTTCGCGACCCCTAGGGCAAGGGCGCCTGTCGCCATGCTGGCTCGCCACGTCGTAGTCGAACGAAGACGGAAACGAACTCAAGGGAGCGCAGTCGGAAACAAATATTAAATAGCCTGCTCGCGAATGGAGCCGCAGGGATGCGAGCGACATAGATGGGTTAAGCCGAGAGGCCGAAATAAGCGGGAGCGAATGAGTCAACTCTTTCGGAGTTTAGACGCGACCCCATTTCCTTCTCAACCTTCCAAGTGTTGGGTTGATCGCTTCGCTTTTTCCGCTCCTCACATAGCTAAATCTCTGCTATTTTCCGCATCTCATTCGAAACCAATGCCAACCCCCGCGAACAATTCAGGCATTAGGGATAACCACCGACGTGGTGTCGTTGCGGATTTTCTAAAAACAAAAATCCAGTCCGGCTCGCGGCTGTCCGTTGTTTCCGCGTATTTCACAATTTACGCTTACGAAGCCCTCAAAGATCATCTCGACCATATCGAGCACCTCGATTTTCTTTTCGGAGAGCCTCGCTTCATCTCATCCCTTGACCCGGACAAAACGGAAAAGAAGGCGTTCATTCTCGACGGCAACGGGCTTCAACTCGCCAACAAGCTTCAGCAAAAGCGTGTCGCCCGCGAATGCGCCGAATGGATTCGCCAGAAAGTGGACATTAGCTCCATCCGGCACGTCCAGCTGCTTCACGGCAAGATGTATCACATTGCCAACGCTGGCGTGGAGGAAGCCATTCTGGGCAGTTCCAATTTTACTGTTCGCGGACTCGGACTTGGCATGGGCAACAATAACATCGAACTCAATCTGGAGGTGGACAGCACCCGCGACCGCCAAGACCTGAAAGCTTGGTTCGATGAACTTTGGAACGATTCAGCACTGGTTGACGACGTGAAGCAGGATGTTCTGCTCTACCTCGATCAGCTTTACCAGAACCACGCGCCCGAGTTCATCTACTTCAAAACCCTCTTCCACGTCTTTGAAAACTTCCTTGCCGACCAGGAAAAAGGCGGCCTGCTCGACCAGAACATCAAGATCGTGGACACGGGAATTTGGCAGGCTCTCTTCGAGTTCCAAAGCGACGGCGTCAAAGGCGCGATCAACAAGATCCTCAAACACAACGGCTGCATCCTTGCCGATAGTGTCGGCTTGGGAAAAACCTTCGAGGCGCTTGCCGTCATCAAATACTTCGAGTTGAAGAACGAGCGCGCGCTCGTGCTCTGCCCGAAGAAACTGCGCGAGAACTGGACGGTTTATCGCCACAACGACGCCCTCAATCCGTTCATCGGCGACCGCTTCCGCTACGACGTTCTCTCCCACACCGATCTTAGCCGCGACGGCGGCAAATCCGGCGACCTTGACCTCGCGACATTCAATTGGGGCAACTTCGATCTCGTCGTCATTGACGAATCGCACAACTTCCGCAACAACACGCCCGGCAAGCGCGACGAGGAAGGCAATCTTATTCGCAAGAGCCGCTATCAACGTTTGATGGACGACATCATCAAGAGCGGCGTTAAAACCAAAGTCCTCTTGCTTTCCGCCACGCCGGTCAACAACGATCTGCGCGATCTTCGCAACCAGATTTACTTCCTCACCGAAGACAACGATGCCGCTTTCAAAGAAACCATTGGTATCGGAAGTCTAAAGGACACACTCGCCACCGCGCAAAAAACGTTCGCTCTCTGGGCGCGAAAACAGTCCGGCGAACGCAAAACCAAAGACCTGCTGGAAAAACTTAGTTCCGCGTTTTTCAAACTTCTGGACGAACTGACCATTGCCCGCTCGCGCAAACATATTCTGCGATACTACAAGAGCAACATCGCCGCGCTTGGCGGATTTCCGGAACGCAAAAAGCCAGAATCCATTTTTCCCGATATCGATTTGCAGCGCCGCTTTCTCTCCTACGACCGACTGAACGATGAGATCAGCGGCTACAAGCTTTCGCTGTTCGCTCCATCGCGTTATCTCAAGCCGGAGTTCAAGGAGCATTACCAGACCCACGCCGGCGATCCGTTCAGCCAAGCCGACCGCGAAAAATTCCTCGTCGGCATGATGAAGGTGAACTTTCTCAAGCGTCTGGAAAGCTCCGTCCACTCGTTCGAGATCACGATGGAGCGCACCATTACGAAGATCGAAACCCTGGAGCACAAGATTCGCAACTATCAGACGATGCCGGATCAAAACCCGGAGTCCGACGCGCTCGAACTGGACATCGAGACGCCGGAAGGCGACGAAGAACTTGAAGCGGCCCAGCTTGTTGGCGGCAAGTTCAAATACGAACTTGAACATCTGAAACTGGACGAGTGGCTCAAAGACCTTCAGGGGGACAAACAACAACTCAGTTTGCTTTACGCTTCTGCTAAAGACGTGACCGTCGAGCGCGATGCCAAACTCAAGGAATTGAAGCGCCTGATTGAGCGCAAGGTCAAAGACCCCACCACCAACAAGCTCGGCCAACCCAATAAGAAGGTGCTCGTGTTCACTGCATTTGCTGACACCGCAGAATACCTATTCGACGCGCTGTCTTCGTGGGCGCACAACGAACTCGGCATCCATATAGCGCTTGTTACTGGCGGCGGCGGCAATCGCACGACCTTCGGCAAAAGCGACTACAACCAAATCCTCACTAACTTCTCTCCTCGTTCCAAGAATCGCGACAAAATCCCCGTCGATGCCGCAGGACGGAGAGATTGACTTGCTCATCGCCACCGATTGTATTTCTGAGGGACAAAATCTCCAGGACTGCGATTACCTCGTCAATTACGACATCCATTGGAATCCAGTTCGCATCATCCAGCGCTTCGGTCGCATTGACCGTATCGGAAGCGCGAGCCATGAGGTGCAGTTGGTGAATTTCTGGCCAACGCAGGACTTAGAAAAATATGTGAACCTCAAAAACCGCGTCGAGGCGCGCATGGCGCTCGTGGACATCGCCGCCACGTTCGAGGACAACATCCTCAAAACCGACGAAATCGAGGAACTCATCCACGAGGACATGCGCTATCGCGACAAACAACTCTTGCGGCTTCGCGAGGAAGTCCTCGACCTCGAAGACTTCAGTGAAAGCGTTGCGCTAAATGAATTCACGCTTGACGACTTTCGCATCGAACTGAGCAATTACATCGCGAGCAACCGCAAATTGCTCGAAGACGCGCCACTTGGTCTTTACGGAGTCGTTCCGCCACACGCGGAGCATCAGGTGATTTCGCCCGGTGTAATTTTCTGTTTCAAACAAAAGGGCGACGCAACTAGCGACGCCGTGAATCCGCTCCAGCCCTACTATCTCGTTTATGTCCTGCACGACGGCACGGTGCGATTCACCTTTACTCAGCCAAAGCAGATTCTTGAAATCTATCGTTTGCTCTGCTCCGGCAAAACGGCGGCTTACGGACAACTCTGCCAGTTGTTTGACGCCGAAACTCAAAATGGATCGGACATGGCACTCTACAACAAGCTCTTGGAAGCCGCTGTGGATTCCATCGCTCGCACATTCCAGAAACGCGCCGCCGCTGGCTTGCAATCCAGTCGCGACTTCGTCATCCCTAACGAGCAGGAGCAGGCGCGGGAAACCACTGACTTTGAACTCATCACATGGCTTGTCATTAAGGCGAAATGAGCGACCTGAAAAGCAAGCAGGCGATCCTCAACTCCCTTGCGAGTTTCGCAAGCAAACCGCTCGCCGAAGCCGCAACCGCGCTCTTTGAATCGCTCGGTTACAAAAGCCAGAAACGGATCGCTCTCAAACCCAACTCGGCGGAAACGTTCACCGAAACCTTTGCCAAAGACAAAACGCTTAATCCCGATCATACACTGCTCGCTGACTGGCAATCAGTGGATTTTCTTTTCCAGTTCACCGACGAAGAAGTCCGCGCTGCTGCTGCGGGCAACGAGCAATTCAAGTTTGAAGCTCACGGGCGCTGGAACGGGGCGGAGATAAATTCGTTTTTGTTTGTCGCGATCGCGCTCGCCAAGCCGACCTACACCCGCACCCAGCTTTCGGGCATCACTCGCGCGGTCAACCGTCTGTTTCCCATGCCGGTGATGCTTCTCTTCCGGTATGGTGACACGCTCACGCTCGCCATCATCAATCGTCGCCTGCACAAGCGCGACGAGTCAAAGGATGTGCTGGAAAAGGTCACGCTTATTAAAGACATCCGCTCTGCAAATCCGCATCGCGCCCATGTCGAAATCCTTTTCGATCTCAGCTTCGATGCGCTCCGCGATAAGCACGACCTCGCTAACTTCGTTGCACTTCAAGCCGCGTGGCAGAAGGCGCTCGACAGCTCCGAACTCGACAAGCGGTTCTTCAGGAAATCGCCAACTGGTATTTCTGGGCGCTGGACTACGCGGAATTTCCCAGGACGCGCCCAAACAGAACGGCAAGGATCACATTTCTGTCATCCGCCTCATCACGCGCCTCATGTTCTGCTGGTTTGTGAAGGAAAAGGGGCTTATCCCCGATAGCCTTTTTCGATGAGCGTGACGCTCGCCCAAATCCTCAAAGGGTTTGAGCCAACGAAGGCGAGTGACCGCGAATCTGTTTTCTTCAAAGCCATCCTGCAAAACCTTTTCTTCGCCACGCTCAACACCGAAATGGACCAGCGGGCTTGGCCGGAAAAACAGAGCAACTTCATGTCGCACATTCTCTACCGGCACCGCGAGTTGTTTCAGAGTCCCAACGCCGCCCTCGATCTTTTCAAAGACATCCCGTTTCTCAACGGCGGCTTTTCGAGTGCCTCGACAAACGATAGGACTAAGGAATCGCCGAAAGACATCCGCATTGACGGCTTTTCCGACCGCAAGGACAGCCAGCCAACTGTGCCGGATTTTCTTTTCTTTGGGCCGGAGCGCGAGGTGGATTTGAGCGAGGACTACGGAGACACGAAATTCAAGAAGGTCAAAGTGCGCGGGCTGATTCATACGTTCGATCACTACAAATTCACTGTCGCGGAAAACACGCCCATCGAAGAAGAAATCGCGCTCGATCCCGAATTGTCCGGTAAGGTGTTTGAAAACCTTCTCGCCGCCTATAACCCGGAAACCGGTGCGACCGCTCGCAAGCAGACCGGCTCGTTCTACACCCCGCGCGAAATCGTCAATTACATGGTGGACGAGGCGCTCATCGCCTGTCTTAAAACCAAGTTGGAAGCCGCGCCGCCGTCCGCGAAAGACCTGGAAGCTCGTCTCCGCCATCTGTTCGCTTACAACAACGAGCCGCACCAATTCACCGCGCTGAAGTGGACGCACTCATCGACGCCATTGACTCGCCTGAAATCTCTCGACCCGGCGGTTGGCTCTGGCGCGTTTCCGATGGGCATCTTGCACAAGCTCGTTTTCATCCTTGGCAAGCTCGACCCGCGCAACGAGAAATGGCGGGAGCGTCAGCGTCGGCGTGCCATGCTGAAGCCGAAAAAACCTTCAAGATGGCGACAAGGAAGAGCACCTACGCCGTCATGGAGGACATCAACGAAGTCTTTGAGTCAAACGCTTCCGATTACGGCCGCAAACTTTACCTCATTGAGAACTGCATCTACGGCGTGGACATCCAGCCCATCGCAGTCCAGATCGCCAAGATGCGTTTCTTCATCTCGCTCATCGTCGATCAGAAGATTGACGACAAGCAGCCCAATCGCGGCGTCCGTCCACTGCCAAACCTGGAAACGAAGTTTGTCGCTGCCAACACGCTCATTGGCGTGAACCGGGCCGGCCAGCAATTGCTGCGCAACCGCGACATTGACACGAAGGAAGCCGAACTGCGCCGCGTGCGAGAACGCCATTTTCTTGCCCGCACGCCGAAACAAAAAGCCAAATGCCGCGAGGAGGACGCCAGACTCCGGGTCAGAGATTGCCGAACTTCTGAAAGGCGATGGCTGGGACACGACTACTGCCCGCAAACTCGCCGACTGGGATCCCTACGATCAGAACGCTTCGGCGGATTTCTTCGACGCGGATGGATGTTTTCGATCATTGATGGATACGATGTAGTGATAGCAAATCCCCCATACATTTCTTACTACAGCAACACGGGGAACACACTGAGCGAATCGCAGAGGGTTTACCTAGTCGAACACTTCGACTCAGTGCAAAAGTCAAACGATAGAATTAACAGCATGAATCTGTTCGCGGAGAAGGGGCTTCGCCTCCTCAAACAAAGAGGGCATCAATCTCTGATCACGAACAAGACTCTCGCTGTTCTCCCATCCTACGTGGCCGTTCGCGGTTACTTGCTGAAGAACGCCACCATAGATTATTTAGCAACAAATCTTGACCCGTTCGAGGCAATCGTGGATTGCATTGTGCTTGGCGTCACAAAGCAAAAGCCCATACAGAACTACAAGTTCCGCTGGTTCAGTGGTCAGGTTTTGGATTTTGAAACACGGGAAATAGATCAATTTTCAAAGAACCGGAAATTGGAGTTTCATTTCGCCCGCAACCAAAATGTTATTCAGAGAATTGAATCGGCGAATGGCAAACTGGAGGATTTAGTGATCATCAACAGAGGTGTAAACATCGGGGGATGTTTCGAGCATTTTCTTTCCCGCTCCAAACGGTCAACGGACTACTACAAATACCTTTCCGGAACTCGGTCAATATATCGGTTCGGCTACGAATGGAGTTCAGACCGCGATGGCTTTTTCGTGTTCGACACGCAAAAAGAAGCCTCTTTGAGAAACCAAGGAGAGACACTGGTTCTCGGAAACCACGACAGATTTCTCCAAGAACGGCTCTTCATTCCCGAATCAGGGCAGACATTGATGTGTGCTTACGCATCCGAGCGCATCTATTCAGCGTATGGAATTATGGTCGGCACTGCGAAATCTAAAAAGTTCAATTTGAAATACGCGTGCGCTTTGCTGAACTCACGACTATTAAGTTTTTACGCCATCGAAAAAGAAATCCTGAGAAAGGGTAACAAGGCGACTCCGCATGTCGGAGTCAGAGGGCTAAACGCTATACCCGTTTGGCTTGCGACTGAAGCAGAACAGAGGCACTTTATTCGTTTGGTGGACAAGATACTTGCAGCAAAACAAGGCCAGCCAAGGGCTGACACTAGCGCCTTGGAGCGTGAGATAGACCAACAAGTTTACAACCTGTACGGCCTGACGGAAGACGAAAAAAAGATCGTTGAAAATAGCGCACCCGCATGACGTTCACAGTCGAAAGAAGAACGCTCATCAAAATGCTCAAGATGCTTTCCGTTGGCGGCGTAGAGCGGGACGCGCGCGAGCGAAAAGTTGTCGCGGCTGGTTAAGCCCGCCAGGAATTGGCCTTGCGGGCCGGGAGGATCAGTAGGCTGCCAAAATCAGCATACCTACGGCGGACAGACAAGCGGGATAGTGCTGCGGGTCGAACCACAGTCGACTTCACGACGACTTGCAAAGAACAAAACCGTGGTTGAGTTTCGCCACTTAAAAACTCGCTTAGTCTATGGCATGGCATGTCACGTACCAAGAGATTCGGCCCTACGTGGTACGAATTGAGACGATCAATGGCATCGGCACTGGTTTTCTGTTCGCATACAACAGAGACCATTCGATCGCTGCAATAGCGACCGCCTCGCATGTTATCGACACAGCTGTCAATTGGCAACAGCCTATAAAAGTCTGGCATCCGAACTCAGACAAAACCTTGTACTTGAAAGAAAAGACCGGGCCACTTTGCTCAACCCCGACCGTGATGCCGCTGCAGTCATCCTTCCGGCAGGTTCTTTCAAGTTCCCGGAAAAAGCGTTGCCGCTTCAAGATCCAACGAAAATAAGAAAGATCGGCGTCGGGGTTGGGTGGGTAGGCTTTCCGGCTCTCGCGCTGACGAAACTTTGTTTTTTTTCCGGTCCCATCAGTGGACAGATTCAAGACGTTTACCTTATCGACGGCGTGGCGATTAATGGCGTCAGCGGCGGGCCCGTCTTCGCTGAAGAGGAAAACAATACGGTAATGGTTATCGGCGTAGTATCAGCCTACATACCAAATCGTCGAGTAGGAGAGAGTCTTTCCAGGTCTTCTCCAAGCACAAGACCTCACTGCTTTTCACGATTATATCAAAAGGATCACAGACTTGGACGAAGCGAAGGAAAAAGAAGCCGAAGCGCAGAAGAAAATCGAGCAAGCCAAGCAAGCTCCGCAAACCGGTCCTGACCCAGCTCCGCCGGGCACACCATTTGCTACGAGCGTTGCGACATCAGTTCTTCAAGGGACTGCAGGGGAGAGTGGGGGTCGTGTCTCAACTCCGAAGGCTTTGATTCGATCGCTTCCCGCGCTCTCACCCTAGCCCCTCGAGTTCTGTGATCTCCCAGCTCGCTCCATTCGCGAGCAGGGCATTTGACATTTGCCTTCGGCGAGGGTGAATCGTTAAAATAGCTACATCGTTAGGCCTGTCACTGCTTCGAAATCGCGGGCTTGCCGCGAACGGGCGGCTCTGAGAGAATTGAGCTGTGCGGATATTCGTTAAAGAGCGTTTCGTCTATAAGGGAATTAGGCGAAATAAGTTCGTATAATCCTAGTTAGGCGATTGCTACGTTCTGAAAACATCGATAGTCCCCGATATGACAAAATACCGCGACTCTTTGCCGCAACTGTCCAACGCCTTCTTCCTCACTGATGGCGGAATCGAGACTACGCTCATCTTCCACGAAGGTCTCGATCTGCCGCATTTCGCTGCCTTCCACTTATTGAAGGACAAAGCGGGGTACGAAGCGCTGCGAAAGTATTTCTGCACCTATGCGGCACTGGCGAAGCGTTATAAAACGGGGCTTGTTCTGGAGAGCCCCACTTGGCGTGCAAACCCCGACTGGGCCTCGAAACTCGGCTACGGCGCGGAAGCATTGGCCGAAGCAAACCGCAAGGCGATCGACTTGCTCTGTGAGATTCGGGAAGAATTCGAGTCTGAGAAGACGCCCATGGTAATTAGCGGCTGCGTCGGGCCGCGTGGAGATGGTTATGTGCCCGCCGAGACGATGTCGATGCAGGAGGCGCAAGAGTATCACGGTGCACAGATCGGCACCTTCAGCCGCACCGCGGCCGACTTGGTGACGGCGATCACGATGAATTATGTGGAAGAGGCAATCGGGATCGTGCGCGCAGCGCGAGGGTTTGAAATGCCAGTCGTGATCTCTTTCACAGTCGAAACAGATGGAAAGCTGCCAACCGGCGAACCACTCAACCACGCCATACAAAGCGTGGATGGGGCTACCGGCGGCGCGCCCGCATACTTCATGATCAACTGTGCGCATCCTACGCACTTCGAACATGTGCTTGCTATGGGCGAACCCTGGCTGGGAAGAATTCGCGGGCTGAGAGCCAATGCCTCGACCCAGAGCCATGCTCAACTCAACGAGAGCACGGAACTGGACGAGGGCGATCCCGTGCAATTGGGCCGCCAACACCATGAACTTCTGAGTAAACTGAAACAACTAAACGTGTTCGGCGGATGCTGCGGAACAGACCACCGCCACGTGGAGGAAATCTGCAAAGCATGCATCACTAGATGAAGTCGCCTAACCAGACAATCCAGCCAACCGCTGGCCGATGTACTTTCTCGCTTCCCTTTATGAAAACACGTCCATTGCAAGCCACGCGCGCTCTCGCCAGCGGTGGCTGATCTTGTTTTCGTTAGGCCTGTCACTGCTTCGAAATCGCGGGCTTTGCCACGAAGGACATGCTTCGATGATGCTTCGAAGCTTACTAGAGAGACTGACGAAGCACCGCCTCGCGCTACGGCTTCGCAAGCGAATGACGAATGAAAAATGACGAAGGAATGACGAAGCACGAATGCAACGTTCTTCCTCTTCCTCGTGCTCATGCTCGGAATCGGACGTCTGAAGTCTAAGGTCAGAATTCGTCACTGTTTGGAAATGGCCGGCTGCTTTCCTCGAAGGACATACTTCTGGACCTTCCCCGTCGCTGTTTTTGGCAGCTCGGGTACGAAGTGAATTTTCTGCGGCGCCTTGAAGTGCGCCAGATGATCACGAGCGTAATTGCGCAGCTCGGTTTCCGTCGCGGTCGCGCCTGCTTTTAAGACGACAAATGCGTTAGCTTCAGTTCGCGGTGACTAACCGTCGCTGCGGCCGATATGGAAATACTTCCGGAATCTCGCCCTCTCGAAGCTTCCGTTGCACGTTGCGCCAGAAATCCGGATGAAATAAATCCGCGTGCTGTTCGAGCAGCGCGGCACGCGCCGGTCCGGGCAGGCTGAGAAAATTGAGAAATTCTTCGGGAAACACGTCATTCGCGCGCACGGAGAACCACGGCTCGGCCGATATTTCTTCCTCGTACGTGGTGGCCTGCGGCAAATTGCGAAAATTGCAATCGGTTAGAAAACAAAGCTCGTCGTAATCGTAGAAGACGACCCGGCCCCGCCGGGTGACGCCGAAGTTTTTGGTCAGCAGATCGCCGGGAAAAATGTTCGACACGGCCAGATCCTTGATGGCCTGGCCGTAATCGCGAGCGGCGGCTGCACTCTGAGTCGCATTGGCTTCGGCGAAGAAAATGTTAAGCGGACGAATGCGACGCTCGACGTAAGCATGAGCGATGACGACATCGTCGCCTTCCAGCCGCACTGTTTTTCCGGCCGCGCGGAGCAAATCTTCCAGGAGGGCCGGCTCGAATCGGTTCCGTCGCATGCGAAGGTGCTCGAACTCGTGCGCTTCCACTAAACGTCCGGCGCGATCGTGCTCGAAGACCAGCTTGTAACGGCGCATCACCTCGTTTGGAGTGGTATCCTTGGGAAGATCGAATCGATCCTTGATCACCTTAAAAACGACGTCGTAGCTGGGCAAAGTGAAGACGAGCATAACCATTCCGGGCGTGCCTTCGGCCGTTTTGAAACAGTCGGCCGAGGCGTTCAGCTGCGCGATGAAATCGCGATAAAACTCCGTTTTAGCATGTCGGTTAAAACCGATTTCGTTGTAGAGATCGGCTAAACGTTTACGCGGCATCAGCTGCCGCAAGGAATGCACCAGAGCGTGCGGACAATCGGCGTTTACTCGGAAATAGGCACGCGTGTATGAGAAAAGAATCGACAGATCCGCTTCGCCGAAGAGCACGGCATCGAGTGTGATGCCGCGTTCACCTTCATGGCGCAGACAAAACGCCAGAGGCAACGCGACACCATAGCCACCATCGCGAATCGCGCGACCGACGAGGTAAGCGCCGCCGCCTCGATAAAAAGCGCGGTTAATCATTTCGAGGCGCACCTTGGAAACTCTCCCGCCAGTACTAGGAAATTTTCCTTCGACTCGCTCCGCCGCCAGGCGCACCGAGACACCCAGCTCGTTCCAGCATTCGGCTGCAAATCCGCCTGCTTCGGGATCGGTTAGCGCCGCCGAGATCAATTCCGGAAGGGCTGCTCCGGAATAAATTCGAAGAACGTCGAGAGGCGAACTCGTCGGGGGCGCGTCGAAATCGGAATCGACAAACTCGATTGCCTGATCCACTCCTTCCGTTGCAAAAACGCGGCGGGTAAGTGAATTGAAGAAACTTTCACCGATCTCCCAGCGGATCGAGATTGCGCGATGAACGAGGAGTAGACGGCCTTGGTCGCGCTGCCAGACGGAGCGTTCGCGCAAGCGCGGGCCCATCAGATCTTTCGATCGCGATTCGTTAGGCTCATCGAGCACGCGCGCATAAAGATGCAGTCTCTCGGCCGCGTCGTTGTAGCTGCCGTGCCAGTCGCGCGCCAGAAAACGATCGCGCGCCCGCTGCGTGATCTCGTCGAAGCGCGCTACGTAATCGCGGAACGCGTTCCGCGCCTCCTCTGCGCAAAGCGCAGCCAGGCGACTATCGGTTAAAGCCGCGGCTGCCGACGAAGCCGTCTCTGCCCGGTTCAATGAAACTGTTCTCGCTCGGTTGAATCGTTAAAATAGCTACATCGTTAGGCCTGTCACTGCTTCGAAATCGCAGGCTTGCCGCGAAGGACATACTTCTGGACCTTGCCGGTGGCTGTGTTCAGCAGCTGTAGGCAAACCTTGGAAAAAACGCTCCCGCAATCTCACAAGGTTCGCAGAAAGGCCACTACGTCGGCCTTTTCCTGCTCGGTCAACTTCCGATCGAGCACGAGATTAAAATATTCTACCGTGTCCTCCAGTGTGAGTAGCCTGCCGTCGTGCAGATAGGGAGGCGTGTCCTTAATCCCTCGTAGGGGAAAAGTTTTTATCGGTCCGTCCGACGCCATCATCATTCCGTTAACCATGTGCTGCTTGTAGAAACGGTCGGCCTGCAGGTTGTGCATGGTGTTGTCCGTGTAATGCGGAGGCGTATGACAAGAAGCACACTGCGCTTTGCCGAAGAAGATTTCCTGCCCGTGCAGTTCTTGAGGACTAGCTTTCTTAGGGTCAAGTTTTCCATCCCAGGCCAACTTTGGAGCTGGAGGAAAGTCGAGCAGCTCCTGAAATTCAGCCATGAAATGAACCTGGCTGCCGCGTTCCAGTACGTTCACCCCTTTCTTAGTCGCGATGACCGGATCGCCATCGAAATACGCTGCCCGCTGCTCGAACTCCGTGAAATCCTCGACTGTTTTCAACGCTCGCTGCGAGCCAAACAACCTTTGAATGTTAACGCCGCGTAATGCCGGTGTTTCAATCCGATGGCGAAACTCTTGCGGCCGAATGTCGCCGACGAGATGGAATGCCCCGTTTGAACCACCGTTCGCATGACAATCAAAACAGGTCACACCGCGGCTCGCCTTTTCCGAGCGCCGGTCGTCTGTCTGATTGAATTGTTGTTGCGGGAAAGGCGTGAGCAGCAGTCTCAGTCCCTCGATTTGTTTCGGATTAAGAATGCCGTTAAAGATCTCATAGAAGTTATCAATCGTGACTAGCTTTCCTTTTGAAACGTCGCCCAGATCGGGACGGGACGTCAGATAGATAGCAGGTGGGAACTCCGGAAGAAAGTGTTCGGGAAGATCGAAGTCCAGGTCGAAGCGAGTTAAGTCGCGCTGCTCTTGCTTAATCAGTTCGTCAATCTCGAACTTCGGGAAGACCATGCCGCCCTCGGGGTGGTTGGCATGAGGCAAAGGCAGAAATCCCTGCGGAAACAGATTCTTGTCACGAATCTGGTCCGGCGTCATGCCGGCGAGTTGAACCCAGGTGACTCCCGAGGGCAATTTCACCCGCACACCTTCCTGAAGCGGTTTGGTGCGATCCATTACCGCTCCCTTGGCCGGACGGTTACTTAGGTCATAACGTTCTGCCAGCAAATCCATCTGTCGTTTCATTATTCCAGGCTTCGCCTCGCTCATGCGGTTGCGGACAGTGGAAAAACTTTCCGTGTCCACGACCGGCGCATAGCTCGATTTTTGCGCGGGCGCAGGCTTTGGTGACGAGTCCTGCGCGGACAGTGATACGATCACGATACTGATCGTAAGGATTGGGATTGAAAAGAGCAGCCATTTGAAACTTTTGATCTTGCGCATAGTTCCTCCCGGTCTCGAATTGCCTGCATCCAACAGCTTTGAGGAAAAGAATAGGGCCGAGAAAAATTCGGGTCAATCATCTAATCGAACGCGGAAAAAGAGCGAAATCCGAGGCAAAGAAAAAATGGGATTCATTCCGTGGGCGCCGATCGGTGGGAGCGGGAGCCGTTCGTTAAGCAAGTCCGGCAATGCGTTGGAAGCCGAAGCGAAACGTTACAATGTCAGCGTCGTGCAACTCGCGCTTGCGTGGTTGCTGCAAGATCGCCGGTCATGTTACCGATCCCGGGCACATCGTCACTCGCGCATCTCGAGGAGAACATGGCCGCGGAAAAACTGCAGCTCAGCGCCGAGGAGTGGAAGAAGATCGAAGAGCTAGCGCGATCTTGACAACACGTCAGAGTATCGGAATGGATCAGCGAACGTCCTGGTAATGGAGACGGACCTCGCCCAATTAGCTAACGATCGATTTGAAATTGCCGACGCCTTGCATCGTTACGCTTTTGGTCTCGACCACGGCGATGCTGATTCGCTGGCGTCGGCATTGACGGAGGATTGCCGTTTTGATTTCAGGCCGGCGGGAAGAAAACTCGAGATCGATTTTCCACTACTGATTGGTCGCGACGCTATTCTGAACGCGGTTCTTCCATTGATCGGTCCGCTCGATACCAGTCACAGTGCGAGCAATCTCCAAATCGAGATTAGTGGTGAGACAGCTACGTTGTATGCCTACGTTTTGTCGCAGCACTTCATGCCGCGCGAGGGTTCGCGTCGTGGATCGGAATACGCATTATTGATGAATCGCTACGATTGCAACCTGATGCGGGATCGCGACAAGTGGCGCTTCAAGAGAATGACGATTGATAATGCCTGGGCGCTCGGGAACCCGGAAATCCTCAATGCCCTGGCCAGTCAACTCTTTCTCAGAACAAAATCGAAAAAGATTGGCTAGAAGGAATTCGGCGCCCGACACAGACGCGCTGCGTTAAAGGACTGAAGAGTCGACGGGGAATTCTTTTCGCTCGGCGGAAGATTTCTGAAATCGCAGGTTGTTTCTGATCGCGTCCCATTCCAACGTGAGCGAGATCATAAAACGTAAGAGGGAGGGCATGGATGACTGACGAGCATATTGAGAAGACCAAATCAGCAATTGAGTCTGCCGAAAATATTCCGGCTGATAGGAAAGCCGAGTTGCTGGATTTGCTGTCGAAGCTCAAGCCAGCCATCGCCAAGGTTTCGGAGACGCATCACGAAGATGCCCGGAGCATCGCTCGTCTGGTCGAGGCTTCGGCGCACGAAACGATTCGCCCCGAGAAAAAACCGGAACACACCAACAGACTTTTGCACGAACTGAAGGAATCCGTGCAAAACTTTGAAGCGACGCATCCGCAACTGGCCGCGTTTGTGAATCAATACAGTACGTTGTTGTCCGCTTTGGGTTTTTGACCGCCCGCGGGCGCAGAGCCAGTCCGCACAAGTATCGGCAGTGTTGATAAAGTCTTCTTCACCGCACCGATACGGGCTCAATTTCCTCAGCATTGGAAATTACTGCTCCATGTCGGCGAATCGTCTTTGGCTCCGGTCCGGCGTGGGTTTTCTTAAATCGCGGACGTTTCTCAGCGGATCCCATTCCCGATGTGTCCGTAAGTCCGGTGGATCAAGCTTGCTTGAGGGTTCATTGTCTAGAGTCGAGAGTGAGAGAAGGAAGTTCAATGGATCATTACACGTATTTGCATGCGTTGAGTGGCGGGATCCTGATTGGATTCGCCAGCCTGATTGCGGCCGTTCTGAGCGGAAAGGTTCCTGGTATCTCCGGAGTGTTTGGTCGTCTCTTCGTGCCAGCTACGACGGATAAAGCGTGGCGACTACTGTTTCTGATTGGTTTGATTGGCGGCGCTGCCTTGAGTTTTAATCTTTGGGATAGCGCCGCGCTTTTTCGGCCCCTGCGGCCGCTCTGGGTCATGGCGGTCGCGGGATTACTTGTCGGATTCGGGACCCGGCTCGGCGGAGGGTGCACAAGTGGTCACGGCGTCTGCGGCGTCGCGACGGGCGCGAAGGATTCCATTGCAGCAACGTTCATTTTCGTGGCCGTCGCGATGATGACGGTGCTCATCTACAACCGGGCAGTCTGATGAAGGCAGCGAAAGCGTTCGGTTTTCTGATTGCCGGCGGGCTCTTCGGGGCAGGTCTCTCCATTTCGGGGATGACCGATCCGGCGCGGGTAATCGGATTTCTCGACGTGTTCGGCGAGTGGGACCCGGCTTTGCTGTTCGTTATGGCAGGGGCAGTCGCGGTCTACGGCCTTGGGATGTTTATCCTGCGCAAAATCCAAGCTGGGACGCTGACAGCTTCCCACGCGAAAAATCTTGGATGTAATTTAAAACTGCCCACTGCTGGATCGTCATCGATCGATCGCCAGCTCGTGATTGGCGCTGCGATTTTTGGCGTGGGCTGGGGTCTTAGCGGCTTTTGTCCGGGGCCTGCGCTTGCCAACCTCGGCGCCCTCCGATTGGAAGCATTGGTCTTCGTGCCGATGATGGTGATCGGCATGCTGTTCGTGCAGCAATTTTTCGGGGCCGATCGCTGACCGGCTGACGTGATCTGTTAAGTCGTTGCGTTCACAGGCCGAAAAAGCGTTATCCAATCGTTGGCGTAATCGACGCGCCGCAAAAAGTGGCTATCGAAAAGGGAGAAGCTGTTTAACTATTTTGAGCAGGGATTAAGATCACATGACTGCGACATACCGGGGCATTGATGGGTACGTTGGGAACACGCCGTTGATTCGATTGCGGCGGCTGTCCGAACTGACGGGATGCGAGATTCTGGGAAAGGCGGAATTCATGAACCCGGCCGGATCGGTGAAAGATCGGGCCGCCTACGGAATCATCACTGACGCGGAAAGCAGCGGGTCGCCTTAAACCAGGCGCGACGATCGTTGAAGGAACCGCCGGTAACACTGGGATCGGTCTTGCGGTGATCGGGCGCGCCAGAGGGTATCGCACTGTTATTGTGATTCCGAATAATCAGTCGCCGGAGAAAATGCATTTGCTCCGTACGCTCGGCGCAGAGGTAAAGGCAGTGCCGGAAAAGCCATACAAGGATCCGGAAAATTACAATCACATCGCGCGTCGTCTTGCCGAGGAGCGCGGCTGGTTCTGGGCGAACCAGTTCGATAACACGGCTAATCGCGACGCGCATTATCGCAGCACCGGTCCTGAAATCTGGAAACAAACCGAAGGCAAAATCACGGCGTTTGTCGCAGCCGTCGGCACCGGCGGCACGCTTGCAGGCGTGAGCGGCTATCTCAAGGAACAAAATCCGAACATTGAGATCGTCTGCGCTGATCCCTATGGCGCGGCGATGTGGTCCTGGTTTACCAATGGCAATCTGGAGACGAACGACGGTGATTCTATTGCGGAAGGGATCGGTCAGGGCCGTGTCACAAAGAATATCGAAGGTATCAAGGTCGATCGAGCTTATCGGATTCCGGATCAGAGTGGCCTAACGATCGTTTACCAGCTTCTACGCGAAGAGGGCCTGTTCCTCGGCTTATCAAGCGGCATTAACGTTGCCGGTGCGGTGCGCTTCGCCAGAGAATCGGGCCCGGGTCAAACGATCGTCACCGTTCTTTGCGACTCGGGTCACAAATATCAATCAACGCTCTTCAATCGCGACTGGCTGGCATCCAATCATCTCGATCCGAATCTGCCGCTGGAATCAATTCTCTAACGGTAAGCTCTACTTTAGGGCGATACCGATCTTTGTTGCGCGCGACGGAGTCGTGGCTGAGCTTCGTCGTGACGCTGATGGAGAGTTTTCTGAAAAGCTCTTTCGCATACGCGGCAGCGGCTCTTTTAGCTGCCTGCCAGACTACACAAACATCACATCAAGGGAGCGCGCCTAACGAGCCTGCCGCTGTAGCCGGGCCGTCAGCCTCTACGCCGAACCGCTATGAAGTCGATTCTTTTGGCCCTCTGCTGCCTCCAAATTACCCTCGTTTTCAGCCCGGTAGCTCCAGAGGGCCGTGAAAAATCGGGGCAACCGCGAAGGCCTCTAAATCCGATTCTATTATTGAGGGTGACGCATATTCATTAAGCGTCCGGAGAACGGGCTAGCAGCCTTTCGTCCCTCACGAAACAACAAACAAAGAAGGAGTACTATTATGAAACGACTTCTCTTAATCGCATTGATGGCAGGCGGATTGGCTTTCGTCCCGGCGCAGCGTTCTGACGCTCAGGTGTCAGTTGGAATCGGGTTCGGTTATCCGAGTTACGGGTATCGCTACTATCCGTATGGATACGGCTATTACCCGTATGGGTACTACAGACCTTATCGATACTATGGCTATTATACAGGCCCTTCGTACTATTGGCACAACGGGCACCGGGTTTACCGTCACCATCGCTATCACCATCACTACAATCGCTACTAATTTGAAGTAGCGCCTAAGTTAGCTGAGCTGGCTCGGACACGGTTTCGAGCCAGCTCTTTTTTTGTACGGCGGGTAGCGGCGACCAAGCGCTAGCCGCGGCCGTGAGAGAATGAAACGCACGGGGGGACCGGACGACCGCTCGCATCCGATCTTGTGATAGAGGGAAAGCCTCAACGCCGGAGGAAATCCCGGCTGAGATTTCGGCCCTCGCAAACCAGAAAATAAGAAAGGGAGATTTTATGAAAAAGCTTCTCTTGGTTGGATTGGCGGTAAGCGGATTGGCTTTCGTTCCCGCACAACGTTCCGACGCTCAGGTCTCCCGCGGACTTCCAGGAGTTGGAGGGATCAGTTTTGGATTTCCGGGTGGTTTTTACGCGTATCCAACGGCATACAACTATTATCCCTATGGGTACTACATGCGACCGTATTACAGTTATTCTCAGTCGTATCCGTACCGTTACAGAGGCACTTCATACTCCGGGTACAAGGGGAGCCGAACTTATCACCGTCACCATCGTTATCATCACTACCGCTATTGACCGGCTGTAGGAATTAATCCGCAATGAGCACGAGCATACGGAATCGCCTGGCCGGTACGGTTGAGAAAATCATTTCTGACAAAGTTGTGTCAGAAGTTGTGATTCGAACTGCGGGTGGAACCGTGACGTCGATTATCACGACTGGTTCGGTCCAGCGAATGAATCTCAAAGAAGGCGATAATGTCTTCGCAATAATTAAAGCGACCGAAGTCTCCGTTGAAAAGAAATAGGTTCCTTCATTCAAGAGGTTAAGCGCTGCCGCACAGCGAGTGAAGCCGACGGTCGATGTCTAAAGCCATGTCTGGACGAAGCTGCCAAAATTTGGGAGAAGATCGCCGGCAGCGTGGATGAGCATGACCGCAAAGAGGTTCTTCGTTCGGGCCCAGATGACACCGAAAGTAACTCCGCTTATTGCCAGGACAACGATCGAGTAGGCAATCGCGTCGAAGGCGCTCGGATTTGAGCCGAGTCCTTCAACTTCGCCAGCATGTCGAAAGATAAAACCGGGTGCGTGCGCCAGACCAAAAATCAGCGACATCATTACGATCCCACTCACTTCGGATTTAAACGCGGCAGCGAAGTGCGATTGGACGAGAGCCCGAAAGAAAAATTCTTCGACTAATCCGGCTTCGACGAAAAGCCAAATGAAGCAAAGCGGCAGGCCGAGGAGCAGTTGATATACAGTAAACTGTCCATGTCGAAATGAAGCGCCACCGCCACTGAAAAAATATTGGAACGCCACAAAAACTCCGCCCACAACAAGGACGACGGGTAGATGACCATGGCGGAGCGCGCGTAGACCTTCACGCTGAATTCCGAAATCGCGAATCCGATAACCAAAGCCAAATCGAAAGATCGCGAAAGGAATAGCAACGAAAACAATAAGCTTCCTTGCGAGCGTGATAAAGAACTTGATCCGCACGGAATCAATCCAAGAGGAAGGAAGATGCTGATCAATCCATTGCGGACCGCCGATCAGGTAAAGCGAGAGGGCCACAATGTATGCGATTAGGACGACTAATTGCGCTTTGCTCGGCTTTACGGAAACCGAAAGCGGAACAGCACGGCGAGTTGTGACCCAGCCGATGAACGGGAACACAATTCCGAAGACGATGAGCACGACGACGGCGCCGGCGGCGTCGAAGCTTTTGTTCCGCAAAAGGAAGGCGAAGGCGCAGGCATAAAGAATGAGGCCACCAATAAGAATGCGATTGCGGGCAAAGAGCCGGGAGTCGTTTGCTGGCTGTGGCATTTTTAACCCATTGGATGCAGTGCAAAGCGCACTTGGATTCAAACTAATTTGGATAAACGAGCGAACGAAGCCCTTGCTATTCGTTAGGCAAAACGCAGCCGGCACGATTGCCACCCCGACGTCCGCGCGGCCGTAGATTGCCACCTACTTATTGCTTGTCGTAAACAGCTACGTTTTTGAACGTTTCACCTTTCGAAGTGGTGCCGTTCACGATGACGGTGCGGCGTTCTGCCATCCGGTGAGATGACAATGCGACCCCTGACCGTGACCTCTCCATTTTTCTTATTGGTTGTCGTCAGTGTCCGATCGTTGACTTTTGTATAAGAGCGAGTGTCTGAATTCGGGTCGCCCGTAACGGGATAATCTTTCCCATCGAGTTTTCCCGACCACTCGACGTGTATCGGTTTACCATTCGCCTCGATACCGTCCGACTTCACTTTTACCTGCCCAAGCATGCTTGAGTAAACAACCTGTGTGTTTTTCAACGTGCCAGGTGCGATCTTCGATTTCGATTCGTTCAGCTTCCAAGTACCCACCTGTGGATCGGCGGCCAGGCACACTCAGCTCCGCCAAAAAGGAAAACGCCAGGGTCAATCCGATCGTTCTTATTTTCATGCGCGCCATCGAATCGGGATTTCTAATTCCCGTCAATATTTTTCCGGCTTAGCGGGCGGAGAGAAATGAGGCCGGTGGGACAATATTCTCGCGTTGTGGAATCACTTAGAGCATCGGCAATGGTTTTTTGGATTTCGGTGGCGAAAATTCCCGATCGAGCTCGGCGAGATCTTCGTTGGTCAGTTCGATCTCGATTGATCGCACGTTGTCACGGACATGCTTTTCCTTGCTTGCTTTGGGAATAGCAATGACTTGCGGTTGGCGCAGCACCCACGCGAGCGCGATTTGGGAAGTGGTCGCGTCATGATGCTTCGCGATCTTTTTGAGCGTTGCGTTTTCAAGCAAACCGCGACCGTGTCCTACCGGTGAGTAAGCCATGATGACTGGTTGATAGTTCTTAGTTGAGCGTTGATGGAGGAATGGCAGAAGACCGGATTCAATCTCCCGGTTTTCCAGATTGTAGAGAACCTGATTCGTGGTAGGGGCGATTGACCCCAATCGCCCGCAGACGGCGAGCAATTCTTCCATGTCATCGACATCGAAGTTTGAAACGCCCCAGCGTTTGATTTTCCCCGCAGTTCGAAGTTTCTCGAATGCCTCGACTGCTTCCGCGAGCTGCGTACTTCTTTCTCGCCAATGCAAAAGGTAAAGATCGATCGCGTCGATTCGTAGACGTTTGAGACTGCGCTCGCATGCTTTTGGCAATTCGGTGCGTGACGCGTTATGCGGATACACTTTGGTAATAATGAACACGCGATCGCGTTGATCCTCGATGGCATCGGCCACAACTTTTTCCGCGCCGCCTTCGCCGTACATTTCGGCAGTATCGATCAATGTCATGCCGAGCTCGATTCCGAGCCGTAATGCGGCGACCTCATCCTTGTGGGCTCGCTTGTTCTCGCCCATGCGCCAGGTGCCCTGGCCTAGCACCGGCACTCGTTCGCCATCAGGGAGGGGGATTGTCTTCATTTCATGCTCGTGCTCATGCTCCTGATCGTAATCGATTCGGTTGACGAATTCGGCGGTGATAGACCGCCGCTACGGATCTTGCGTTTTTAAGACAGTAAGACGATTGAAGAGCCATGGCTAAAAAAATGCGTGCTGTCCAAATCCCGCGTGCCGGCGGACCGTTGGAACTTGTCGAACGGGACATTCCCGAGCCGCAGGCCGGGTGGGTCCGAGTGAAGGTTGACGCATGTGGCGTTTGTCACAGCGACTCGTTAGTCAAAGACGGACTCTGGCCTGGAATCCAATATCCGAGAGTTCCCGGCCATGAGGTGATCGGTGTGATCGATGCCGTCGGGCCCGACGTGCCGGATTGGAAATCGGGCCAGCGGGTTGGTGTTGGATGGCACGCTTCTAATTGCGGACATTGCGATCCGTGCCGGCGCGGCGATTTCTTTGCCTGCCAGGTGGAATTGCTCACAACCGGCATCTCGTTCGACGGCGGTTACGCCGAATACATGGTCGCACCCGCGAAAGCGCTCGCGTCCGTGCCGGACGATTTGAACTCAGTCGATGGTGCGCCACTGATGTGCGCCGGAATCACAACGTTCAATGCGTTGCGTAACAGCGGCGCGCGACCCGGCGATCTGGTCGGCGTGCTCGGGATTGGCGGGCTCGGTCATCTCGGCGTGCAATTCGCAGCGAAGATGGGATTTAAAACCGTGGCGATCGCGCGCGGAAAAGACAAAGAGTCATTGGCGAAAAAGCTCGGTGCGCAGCATTACATCGACAGTCAATCGTCAGATCCGGCGGCGGAACTGAGCAAGTTAGGTGGCGCCAAAGTTATCATCGCGACGGTAACCAACGGCGACGCGATGGCGGCGGTGCTGGGCGGTCTTGGACCTAACGGAACGCTCATAGTGATCGGCGCGGCGGGCCCGCTCTCCGTCGATCCGGTTCTGCTGATCACCGGACAGCGTTCCGTCAAAGGCTGGTACTCAGGGACCTCAATCGATTCGCAGGACACGCTCAAATTCAGTGCCTCGAATGGCGTGCAGTCGATGAACGAAATTTATCCATTGGAGCGAGCAGCCGAAGCCTATGACCGGATGATGAGCGGCAAAGCGCGATTTCGGGTCGTGCTGCAAATCGGCGCGAAACGTTGAGAAACAAAGCCAACTGAGTAAACGCAGGCGAAACATGCGTTCGCCCGATGTGCGCTCACACGAGTGTCTGAAAAATGAGGAAGCTGATCACGATGGTTTGCACGAGAAAGAAGACGGCGTAAAACTCATGATAGCGTTCGTTGCGTGTGATCGCAGCAGTCACCAGGCCTGCGAAATAGAGCAGGGCGCTGATAAAATATGCCGGTCCTAAAGCAAGAAAGTGGGGGACGCCTTTCAGCAGTGAATCGACGACATCGACCGGCGTAAATAACCCGAAAAGAATGAAGAACGCGCGGTGATTCGCGTAATAGTGCGTCTTGTAATCAATTGCAAGGTCAACGTCGCTTTCCCGTGGAAATAGTAAAAGCGATGCCAAATACAAGATGGTAGGGGAGATAAGGACAAAGACGAACAGCAAAAACGTCCATGGTTGCTGATCGCGCCATCTATAGAAAATCCACCAGGCGATCACTAGATACAGGAACAGGTTAATGATCCAGATGGCATGCACCCAGTAGATCCGCCGATGAGAGCGAGCCTGGAGCATTTCACCTACACCGGCCAGCACACGTGTCATTCCCAGGGCGAGAATGATTGAGATCAGGACCGACAGATACTCAAACGCGCCCATCGGCCAGAAATGTTATCTCGCCGTGAAAGTACATTGCGAGTGGCTTTTCTTTCCCCGTTCTCACCGGACATCGCTGCCCTCACCGCGGCGGCGCGAGAGCAGCAGTTTTGCTTTTGATCAGATAGTCGACAGAAAATTTTCCCGGACCCATCAAAGCCAGGGCAGCAAAGACGATCAGATAAAGCGCTGCTCGGAGCCAGTCTTCGTCCAGGCGAACACTGGTGTAGAGCGCTCCGGCCATCCCAAGCGCGGCGCTAGCGGCCAGTATTCTGGTTAAAAAACCGCACCCGATGAGAAGAGCGCCAATTGATTCGTTAAATGTGATCCACAAGGCGAGAACTACCGGGATTGAAAAACCCATTCTTGCGATTAACGGTGCCAATCCAATGGCTGATAAAGATTTCCCAGCATGAAACGCTGTCCAATACCAGCTGAACTTTTGCACGCCGAAAGTCGCTGCGAGCAAGAATCCTGCTCCACGCAAGATCAAAAGGCCGAGATCTCTACTCGGGAAACGGTGAAAAGCTGACATTTTGATTCTCCTTCGTTAGCGAGCTACGGCATGACAAGAAACTGAAACTCTACTGCTTCGGAATCGGCTACAAAATCCAGAACTTGGGAAACCGGTCAGCAAGTAGTTTGTCGATTCCGAAGGTGCGGCCGGCGTCGGTCAAGAAAATAATGAGCGCGAGGACGATATCGGACTGATCGATGCCCGGACCCCACGGCACCGCCCCTTTCGCACACATATAATTAAGAAGCAAAAACAGCGCGAGAGCGGTGGCGAAACCGGTGGTGAGGCCGACTACAAGCGCGATCCCAATGTAGATCTCGCCGATCACCACCAGCTTGGCAAAAGTCGCGGCGTGCGGGACAACCGCTGAGTTGAGCAAATTTTGGTACCAGGAATAACCATTTTTCAGCGCGAATTTGAGGAAACGGGCGGCCTCGTTAGGCTGGGCATTGCCGTGATCGCTGAAGAAGAAACTGATTCCCGAGATAAACGCGCGCCAAAACACCAATATAGTTCGAAGCCTTCATCTGCATTGTCCTTTCACGTGGCGGAAGTGGCGTCGATACTGGCCTGGGGCAATCTTAAGCGCGCGCTGAAAAACGTTGCGCATGGAATTCACATTTCCGAAACCGCACTCGCTTGCGATCGTCTCCATGCTGTTTTGACTTTCTTCCAAGCCGGCGACGCGCGGTTTCGACGCGAAGACGCTCGACGAACTTCGCGGGCGTGGTTTTCATTTCTTTGGTGAAAACGCGCGCGAAATTTCGCGGACTCATCGCCACGCGTTGCGCCAGCACCGGCACAGTCAGCGGTTTGTTTAAGTTATCGAGCACCCATGCCTCGAGTTCGCGTAATGGTTTTCGGTCGGTCAGTTGCAATGATAATGCGGCGCTGAATTGCGATTGTCCGCCTGGCCGGCGCAGATAGAGCACGAGATTGCGCGCGACCTGCAGCGCCAGTCGCGAGCCGTGGTCTTCTTCCACCAGCGCAAGGGCGAGGTCCATTCCGGCCGTAACACCCGCCGACGTATAGACATTTTTGTCGCGGACAAATATTGGATCGGGATCGACACGTGCGCGCGGCGCGCGCCTGATCAAAACCTCGCACCAGTTCCAGTGTGTTGTGGCGCGTCGGCCGTCAAGCAAACCGGCCCGCGCCAGCAACATGGCGCCGGTGCAGACGGAACCGATACGCCGAACTCGTTCAGCGACGGTTTTCAACCAGCGGATCACTTCAGTACCTACTTCGTCATTCTCAATCGCGGTGCCGCCGGCTACGAGCAGGGTGTCGATGTTTCCGCGCAGTTCGCGAAAAGTTTTGTGTGCGGTGATTCGCAAACCGCAATTCGCGACAAGTGAGCGGTGAGGGGAAGTACTCACAACTTCAACGGAATAGACTGGTGATGCGCCCGGATTTTGCCTGACGAAGAGCTCCGATGCCCGAGCAAAGACTTGCAGCGGTCCAACCAAGTCGAGGATCTCGGTGCCCGGCGCAGCTACGAAAACAATTCGGCGGGTTGCGCGAGACGGACTTTGATTCATCGACTCCTCACTCGTCGCGCATCAAGCGTCACAAGCTTTTCCTGTCGGTGTTCACAAATTTATCCGGTGCAGCGTCGAATGTTTTCTTGTCGTCGTCTGAACAAAAGTAGTAAGTCACATTTTTGAAAACGGATTTGGGCGCCGTTTTTGAATCGACATCCATTCCGCAGACCGCACAAAGCGGATGCTCGGCGGTGGAAACAGGGGCGGTAGCGTACAGCTGGTTTGACTCCGGATTCATCCAGCCTTGACCCTGATATTCGAGGTCGTAGGCGGTCTTTTGCGCGACTTCGCGGCCGTAGTAACGTTCGACTACTCGCAAAGCGAGATCGATTCCAGAGGACAGTCCGCCGGCAGTCGCGAGATTTCCGTTCTCGACAAACCGCGCTCCGCGTTTGAGCTGGATATCTGGAAACTGCATGGCGAATCGCACGAATGCCCCGTGATATGTGGTTGCCGCCTTGCCTGACAAAAGACCGGTTTTCGCCAGCACAAATGCGCCAGTGCAGACGGACATGGTCACATCGGTGTTTTTTGTGGACTTACGAATCCATTCCAATGTTGCCTGGCTCGGTGCGCTTTGAGCAGGAATGACGATTACCTTCGGCGCAGGAGCATTTTCAAAATTGTAATCGGGGACGATCTTCATCCCACCACTTGTATGAATGGGTGAAGTCGACTCAGACACGGTATAAAGATGAAAAGGATTGCCCGTCCGTCCGGGAACCATGACATCCTGAAAAACTTCCCACGGCCCGGCGAAATCGATCATTTGTGCGCCTTCTGAAATAAGAAACGCAACAGGTATACTGCCTTGGGCCGGCGGCTTGAGCGGGTTTGCTTTGATTGCGGATTGGCCGCCCTCCTGCCCGCTGGGCGCTTCGGCGGGATTTGAACCCGAAAGTTGACCCAAGACCGTAAGCGTAATTGCAACCAGTAAGCCGAATTCCGGCGCTGTTCTGAGTAATCCTCTCCAATTCATCATGTTTGTTCGAGTATTCATGACACTCAAGTTCTCGACATGAATCGGTGGCAGCAATGACAATTATCATCATATTTCTGCCAACGAGCAATCGGGCTGCAACGGCGCGGAAGGGATCTCTAATAATGAATGACTAACGGAAGATCGGGACGCAGATCTTTCGTCTGACTTTTACGCCCGTCGTCGAATGTGATTTCGACTGCCCATTCATTTCTCTCGCTCGACTGGAAAATCCTGGCCTTCTCCAAATACGCGAACGCAGCAACAGGCTGATATCCTTTTGGTCGAACTAATCGAATCTCGGTGATTCGTTGGACTCCGATTTCATGCTGCAACGCTGCGGCCTTCGGATCGTTCTTGTCGATCTTTCCTTTTCCTTTCACCGCGAGGGCATCGGGCTCGATGAAAAACGACGGGCTCTTTGTGTCGTCGCGCGCTGTTAAGATTTCGATTGCTGTTCCCTTCGGCATCCAATCCGGCGCGATCGTCCAAGTGGGAAACGGCAATGGCGTCGCGGTTCCAACCCGATGAAGCCCTATGCCGATCGGGCACCAGCCGCTCGTCCGCCAGTTCATTCGATTATTGAACTTTTCCACGCCGCGCTCAGCGCCAGGCGCAACGGAAACCGTTGGGTCCGGCCACATCAGCTCGATATAAGAATTTTGAAAATCGGCAGTGACCGACGCTGTGCCTTGTCCGTCGTGACGATTCACGTCGGGCGAAATCTTTAATCCCGCTTTTTCCAACGCTGCTCGTTCCGGGGCATCGCGTGTCACCACAATCCAAACATGATCGAACTCCAATTCCGCCCGTGACGCCGAGGGTGAAGTTGTCGCGCTCTGCTCCAACGCCATCGCACTCACACATCCGAAGTAGATCAGCGCGGTTATAATTTGCGGCTCGTTCATCATTAACCCTTCCATCGATGCCTCACCGCGCAACGCTCGTCCTTTTACAAATAGATGCAGCCGCGCCTATCAAAACTTTTTGTCACCAAGTAATTAATCACTTAAACGACACGAGCCGAGGAGGCTCTGCAGAGTAAGCGGCTTACGATGCAGCGTTCGCAGCGAGCAAAACAGAAAATTGGCCACGGATAAGATCGCGTTCTACGATTGCGGTCTGGCGCCACACGCATAAAGCCTTCCGCCAGGAAATGTTCGCCGCAGCGAATTCGTCCACGGGCGAATTTGATGTTTGCTTTGCGATGTTTGATGTAAGCATGCGGCCATGAAATCGCAGTACGACGTGATAATTCTCGGTGCGGGACACCCGCCTTCGCCAAGGCTTCGGCGTGGCAAGCAACGATAGAACGGCATAGTCGATCACCGAAATGAAATCGCAATATGATGTCGTGATCCTGGGAGCGGGGCACAACGGGCTCGTCGCCGCGAGCTACCTTGGGCGCGCAGGCCTGAGTGTTCTACTTCTCGAAAAAAACAATTACATCGGTGGCGCGACGACTTCGCAGAAAGTGTTCCCCGATTACGACGCGCAACTGTCGCGATATTCCTATCTCGTCAGTTTGCTCCCCGAGAAAATCATTCGAGACCTCGGATTGAAACTTGAATTGCGCCGGCGCGCGACGGCGTCGTTTACGCCTTATCTCAACCACGGGCAACACGATGGTTTGCTCTTAAGCAACGTGGACGAGAAAGTCAGTCGCCAGTCGATGTTCGAGCTAACTGGTAGCAATACGGAGTTCGAGCGGATGAAGGCGTTTTACAATCTCTCGCGCATTTTTGCAGAGCAGGTTTGGGACACAATGTTGGAGCCATTGATTGCGAAAGATGAGTTTCGACGTCGCTTCAGTGCCGATGATGTTTCTCGCGAGGCCTGGCGGAGCCTGGTGGAGGAACCGCTCGGGAGCGCGATCGAGCGGTATTTGCAGAACGATCTGGTGCGCGGCCTTGTTTTCACCGATGCAAAGATCGGTGTTCTGACGCATCCTCACGATCTGTCGCTCCTTCAGAATCGTTGTTTCATTTATCATCTTATCGGCAACAAGACAGGCGAATGGAAGGTGCCGGTCGGCGGCATGGGTGCTGTAGTACGCGAACTGGAGCAAGCGGCGCGTAATGCTGGCGCGGAAATGTTGACAAATGTCGGCCTTCGGTCGCTCGGCCTGGCCGGGAAGCAGCGAACAGTTGAATTTCATAAGGATGGAGAACAACAAACCGTCGAAGCGCGATATCTTCTGGTAAATTTTGGGCGCAACGTGTTGGCAAGGTATATCGGCCAGTTGTACCAGCCGGATGCCACGGACGAAGGCTCCGTGTTCAAGATCAACATGCTCCTGCAACGATTGCCGAAGTTGAAGGCGACGAGATATGTATCGGAGCAGGCTTGGAGCGGGACGTTTCACAGCGACGAAGGCTATGAACAAATGAATACCAGCTACGATCAGGCATGTAGCGGGCGCTTGCCGAACAAAACACCATGCGAAGTTTATTGCCACACATTGACCGACGACAGCATTCTTGCGCCCGAGCTGCGAGAGAAAGGTTTCCATACAATGACCTTGTTCGGACTGGATGCTCCATGGAACTTGTTTGTGCGCGATAACAGGACCATGCGAAAGCTTGCGGAGAAAAGATTCATCGGGAGCGTCAACCAGTGGTTGGACGAGCCCCTCGAGGATTGCCTGGCCGTGGCGCGTGATGGCAGCCTCTGTATCGAAAGCAAAAGCCCCGTCGATATCGAGGACGCGCTCGGGATGTTCCAGGGAAACATTTTTCAGAATGCGCCAACGTTTCCTTTTGCTGAGCGCAAAGAGCAGGTCGGAACCTGGGGCGTCGAAACCGATTACGAAAATGTATTTCTCTGTGGATCAAGCGCCCATCGCGGCGGCGCTGTCAGCGGGATCCCCGGACACAACGCAGCGATGAAGGTACTTGAAACTTGCGGTCGCAAGCCAGCAACCAGTAACAAGTAAGCATGGAAGCTTCGATGGCTGATCCGGCCGATGTTGCGTCGATCGATGCCATTGTAAGAGCTGCGTACGACGTAATTTCGGGCTCCTCGGGCGAGAAGCGCGATTGGGATCGAGAGCGTTCGTTGTTTTACCCAGGAGCGCGGCTAATCCCCACCGCAAAGCCGGGCGCAAATGACGGTCTCGCGCCGCAAATGTTGGATGTAGAAGGTTTCATCGCACGAGTGGAACCGTATTTTGCTGAGAACGGATTCTTCGAAAAGGAGATTGCACGGCGGACAGAACAGTTTGGGTGCATTGCCCACGTGTGGAGCACATACGAATCGCGCCATAACGCGGATGATCCCGAACCGTTCATGCGCGGAATCAACAGCATTCAGTTGTTTTACGATGGCAATCGTTGGTGGATCGTAACGATCTATTGGCAGCAAGAAAGTGCAGAGCATCCAATTGCGAAAAAGTATTTGTAGCGAGGGGCGCCGCCCTTACCGACGTACGGCAAACGCACGCACTTCTTTCACAAACCTGTCGAGAGCTCCGCCAGCGGGTTCGGGTGCATAGCGCAGCGCAATGTAGGTATTCGAAATTTGACGAATGCGCTCCGATTGGTCAGGCAACAACAGCGCGGCGCGCGTTGAGAAATCGGCCGGGCCTTCCCAGGGGTCGCGCCGTACTCCCAGGCGGGCGGCCTTTCGACAAAAGCGTTCATATAACGCCTTCACCGGATCCGCGCCTGGGCGCGTCCGCAATTGCATCCAGCCGAAATAGATTACGAGCAGTGCGATTGCGACAATCAGGATTTCAACAATGAGAACGAACGGTCCGCGGTTGGCGAGCCCCATTGAGTCCAGTAATACTTCTTGTACGTCTGCGTCGAAGGCCAACACCCTAGTGTCCCACTCGTAACTAAGTGTCTCCAAGGCAAGGCGCGCGTTGGTGAATAATGCGGACCGGGCTAACTGCGTGAAGAACGCGCTTCGGGGGGACTGCATTTGTCCGGAAACGCCGCGCGTCTCCAAAAACGAGGTGAAATCGAGGCTAGCTCGTCCGGGTGCTACTGCGGTGGTTGGATCCACTCGTGTCCATCCGCTTTCTGGAAGCCACACTTCGCACCACGCATGCGTGTCTGCTTGTCGCACGAGAAAGAAATGGCCCAGATCGTTATACTCACCCCCCAGATATCCGACGACCACCCGCGCGGGAACTCCTGCCAGTCGCATTAAAGTAGCGAAACTGCCAGCGTAGTGTTCGCAAAAGCCAACCCGCCGGCGAAAGAGAAATTGTTCCAGATCGTTTTTTCTGTATTCACCGGGCGTCAGCGAATAGCGAAAACCTTGCGCCTGGAAAAACTGGAGCGCGCTATTCACTATGGCGCGCGGATTGGAGTTCTGCGTCGTCCAGGATTGCGCCAGATCGCGCACAGCCGGACTAATCGATGGGGGAAGCTCGAGTGCTTCCCGCCGTTCGACTGGCGTCAATTCTTTTCCAACGGCTCCGACAGCCGAAACGACTTCATATCGGCGCACCTTTCGAATTGTCTGAACGCTCGAGAGGTAATCGCCACGCGCAAGGATCGCACCGGGTGGAATTTCAAAAGGCCGATCGAGCGCAAACATCCAGCGTGCGCCATGTGGGGCGAGCGTAATCCGCTGGCGAATTGTATTTCCTCTGGGCAATTGCCTGGTCCCGCGGCCGCGGGAAGAGATTGATACCGGCACGTACGGCGCGCGCCATTCCAGGCCATCGCAATGCCACAAGACTGCGCCACGCCAATACATCGAACCGGGTGGCGTCGCGGTACTGCCGGGAAACTCCGCGCGAAAGGCAATTTCCGAAGAATTTGCAAGCGCTGCGATGCTGCCCGGTGAGATTCGATCGGAGAATCCAGAGCCCGCCAACTGGCTCGCGCGAAAATCAACGCGTAAGCCAGTATTGATTCGGGGAAACAAAACGAACAAGAGGACGACGAGCGGGGCCGCTTGAACCAGAATTTTGCATGTCGTCCCCAGCGGGGGCCAGAACGCGCCGGGTGACGATCCGCGATAAAACTGGATCAACGCCACGAGCAGCAACGCGAACGCGGTCAGGAGAGAAAGCCCAGTCACGAAGTCCTGGGAAAGAAAAAAGCCGCAAAGACAGAGCACCCATCCCATTAGCGCCATCACTTGAAACTCGCGCGCGGTGTGTGCTTCCAAAATCTTAAGAGAGACGAGAACAACAAGGAGAGATATACTGGGCTCAACGCCTTTCAGGGATCCATAACTGGCGAAGATGGCGAACAGCCCCATCATTGCCAGCATCAACTTCGGGGTTGCAAAGCGGAGCCGGTAGCCTCTTGGCTCCATCCAGAATTTCATTGCGAGCGCGAACAGAAAAACACACGGGACCCATCTCACGAGAGAACCGAACATGGGAGGCAATGTGAAGAGCAATGCCGCTGCCAGCCAAAGCAGCGGTCGCCGTGGAATACTCCTGTCCCTCTTACTCTCGCTCACACTCATGCTCCTGGTCTTTCAGCTGGAACAGACTGAGTGCCCGCAAGCACTGGTGAAAATGCGATTGCCCGACAGCTGCGGGAATTTCAATGCCTGGCAGACGGACACCGTAAGGACGCCGAGCACGTTCTGCTTCAATCACCCAAAGCGCTAACTGCGACAGTCTTTCTTCGACGTTGGTAAAGTGAAGAGCGGAAAAATCAAAATACGCGACGCCTTCCGCCTCAGCTGCAAATTCTTTCGTCATCAACGGCTGTCCGCGGGCGACGGCTCTCCAATCGATATGACGCTGGGATTCGCCATGGACGTACGCACGTAATCCTGCGAAATCATCGCCTTCCCCAAGCTCCGTCGGCGGCCGTCCGTCGCGCCGGTGCATGAAGCCTGACGGAAGCTGGACGTCGCCCGCCGGTTTGGGATAGACAATGTAGGTTTGAGAAAGCGCAAACTTTTTCAAAAAGCGAATGAATCCGAGCGGATAAGCACTCGTTAGGCATAATGTGCCTACGTTATGCTCGCCACGCTGTCGCGCAGGAAAGCGCAACGTTACGCGGGCTGCCTTATGGGCTGAGACGTAGTCGATGCGTTGACGCTCGCTGTCCGACCCCGACAGGACTAGCTCAATTCCATGGCGGGTTGCACGGGAGTCGTTCATGATTTCAAGCGGCAGAGAGACCTCCTGGCCTACAAACGCGGGCTGCACGGATTCGGCTGTGACCGTCACACTTGCGAGATTGATCAGAGTGTGCGGAATCGAAACCAGAAATACCGCTGTTAAGGCGAAAAGGAGCAGATAAACGGCCGTGTTATTTTGACTCGACGCCGCATACCACATCGCGCCCAGCACAAACAGCAGTCCAGCAAAACCTGCAGTTGGATAGACGAGCGGAAGTTTTCTTGCTTTCACGGGACCGGCACGCTGTGAAGCAGATTATCAGCAAGCGTCCGCCCGCTTTGACCGGGTTGTTCGATATCGTGTCCCAACCGATGCGCCATGACTGCGATCCCTACAGCTTGAATATCTTCGGGAAGAACCATGTCGCGTCCCTGCATCAACGCCCATGCCTGAGACGCGTGCATCAGTGCCAGGCCTGCGCGCGGTGACAAACCGGTGCTGTGACGTTGCCGGGACGCATCAAGCAAATCCTGCAGGTAATCGAGCAGAGCAGGGGACGCGTGCACCTTTCGCACGTTATCCTGAATCTCGATCAATGTCCGCGGGTTCATTACCGGCTTTAGCTCCTTGAGCATGTCGCGACGATCCATGCCCAGAAGCATGGCGCGTTCGCTAGCGCGGTCTGGAACGCCCAGTTCGATCCGCATTAAAAACCGATCAAGTTGAGATTCAGGTAGCGGGAAAGTACCGACTGCATGTTGCGGATTCTGTGTCGCGATCACAAAGAACGGCTCGGGTAAATCGTAGGTCACGCCGTCGATGGAGATGCGATGTTCTTCCATTGCTTCCAGCAGCGCACTCTGGGTTTTGGCGGTCGCGCGATTGACCTCGTCGATCAGCACCATCTGCGCGAAAAGCGGGCCGCGATGGAACACGAATCGTTGCTCGCCCCGATCGAAAATGGAATTGCCAAGAATATCGGCTGGCAGCAGGTCACTGGTAAATTGGATGCGCTGAAATGCGAGAGCGAGCGAGCGCGCCAAGGCCTGGGAGAGCGTGGTCTTGCCGACGCCCGGGATGTCTTCAATTAATAGGTGACCGCGCGCGAGCAAACAGGCAACGGCGAGTTTAACCGCCTGATTCTTGCCTACGATAACTTCACAAATTTGCTTCGTGAAAGCGTCAACGGGGTCGGTCACCCTGAAATCATCTGCGGGAACGCTGCGCTTCGCAAATGATTCGAAGGGGCGCCTACCGGGAATCAGAGTGGGATGGAGGAGGGGAGGGATGGGCGTCGCGATAGCATTTTGTGACAAGACCGAGCAGGAACGCCGCGAGAACAAATACGATCACTCGTTTTTCGGTAGAAGTGAGGCGGAATCTCTGCCTCGCTTCATCCAGTTTAAAGCGCCAGCCTTTTGCAACCACTAATGAACCCTCCTTCGCGATGTTACGGCGTGGCACGCACGGATAGACATGAATTTTGAAATGACGAAATCCTTATGACTCGCCATCGCGCGAGCCTACGGCAGGCAGGCAAATGTTAATACGTTGTAACTTTCTAACTCTTTAACCCTTTAAGTGCTATTATCATTGTCCAAGAGGCGTCGAGACTTCGGTAGCGGCCGGTGGCGTGAATTCGAACATTGATGCAGGAACTGGCCCGCGCGTTTGATTCGAATACGTGGTTACGATCCGGTCGCCGTTTGGTAACAGCATGTCGGTGCGTTCAACCCGCAGTTGGTCGTTGATCCGCAGATCAAGCTTTTGAAACACGCGTTTCATTGACGGCGTGCGAGGTAACAGTGTCAGCTCGTATCCCGCCTGAGGCGGTTCAGTCTTTGTCGCTTTGATTTGGAAAGTGTTTTCGACGCCCTCGAGGTTCAATGAAGAATTGATCGCTGCGACTGTGGAATCGAGCGGCGATCCTTTGCCCAGTGGGTAACGTTCCGCTGATTTAAAGTTTGGGTAATAAATCCAGAGCTGACGGCCGTCGCTCACGGTCAGGCTGGGGGAGTTGCCTTTGACTTCGCGCCGGAATTTGTTAGGCGGCTGGAACCAAACCTTTCCCGAGCTGAGGATCGGCTTTTTCATCAGGCGAATCATTCGCTGTTCCTGAAAATCGGCCTGATTACTCCGGTTCCGGCGAATTCCGGCTAGAAGGTTCTCTAGATCAGCCTCTGATAGCGGTGCGCTATTCGTGATGCATGTCAGCGCTACGAAAACGAGTGCTACACGTAAGAGGATGCGCATGCGCTGACCTTATGTAGCCCGGCGAAAATCTCAAAGCCGCATTGCTGTAGCCACGGGCGCGCCGACCGCGGTTGGCTCAGAAATCAGAGAAAAGCGCGTTCCGTTGCTTGTTCTAATTCTGGTTCTTCGCGTATTCGGTTCAGCGCAGTCCTGGCTAGCCACTCCCTGGCCTTTTGTCGCAATTCGGCGGCGCTACGCAGCGCGAGCTTCTCCTTAATGCGCATCTGGTGTGTCTCAATGGTTTTGACACTTACATTCAATTCGCTCGCTAATTCGGAAACGCTGAAGCCTCTGCCGATAAACGAGAAAACCTCCAGCTCACGATCACTCAAACTGTTGACATCAAAGCTGCGGGGGCCTTTCGGTCCGGCTGCGAAATTGCTTAAAATTAGCGGTAGCATACTCGCACCTACGTACGGGTGGCCGCTCGAGATTTCATCGAACGCCCTGAGCAATTCGGGAGCATCCTCGATAGTCAAGTATCCTCGTGCGCCCGCCCGGAACGCGCGCTGAGCCGAAAATGCATCAGCGTGCTCGGAGAGGGCAAGTATTACGGCCGCTGGATAGAAACTCCGGAATTCTTTAATCAACTGTATCCCGTCAGCACCGGTGAGCCTCAACCCAATCAGAACCAGATCCGGTTTGTGACGCAGGAATAACTCGCGGGCTAAACGCGCTTCGTCTGTTTCTCCGCACGCCATAAATTGCCTGCTTTTAGCGATGAGCGAGAGCACGCCGGACCGAACGAAGCCTATTCGATGAACAACGAGGTACTTTTGCTTTTGTCCGGCTTTTCCCTGACACGTTGTCGGGCTCGTTTGTCAGGGATTTCCTTAATCCATGCACAAATGCATTGTTCAGCCGTCTGTCTTTGCGTTGCTGCGTATGCCGGTGTCTGCGCACTTCAGAGCTATTTGCAGCCGTTTGTAGGGCAAACCCCGACAGACGCCAAGACAAAAAATCAGGGATCAACCCCGACAGACAAACTGTCAGCTGTCCGGTTATCCTCCGCGCCAGGTAAAAACATGAAAAAAAAAGCGCAGCGAAGGTGGCTAATACCGTTCGCACTCGCGGGCGCATTGTTCCTTGTCTGCGGAACGCCGCGAATTTGTGCCCAAGGGAACATTTACGAAGGACCGATTGGTGTGACTGGAATTTTCAACGGCAACGTCGCCACCGGCTGCTCGTACGATCCACTGACGCACAGCGCACACCGCGAGGTCACCGACATCATGGTGCCCGGATCAATTGGAAAATATCCGCTCAAAATGACGCGCTATTACAACAGCCGGCAGCAATATTATGCTTTGAATGCGATTGGACTAGGCCCCGGTTGGGCGCATGAGTATTCGTGGCTTTTGTACACCGCGGGTGAAAAAGTTGTTTCTCCTTATGGCAATGCCTATGACTTCCACTGTGGCGCACCGGTTGGGGTGTCCGAGAGCTGGAATGACGGCATTCAGGGTCCACATCCGACCGGTGGCACATGGCGGCTAAGTGACGGTGGCAAAGTCCACTTCAGTGGTAGCCAGGTAGATTACATTGAGGATCCCTACGGCTTCAGAACCACCATCGAATACGTGAATGGTCGGCGTTGGCGCGTGACCGAACCTGGCGGCCGATGCTTGATATTTACCTACGGTCCTGCTCAAGATCGGGACGGGACCCAGATGTTAACGAAGGTCGAAGCCTTCGACTACAACGGGGGACATCGGATCGACTGGGTCAATTATACTTACCAAGAGTACAATCCCGTCGATCCACTGCCACCGGGGCGACAACCAAAGATGATGTTGAAGACCGTGACTTACAGCGACGGCACCTCCGCAACGTATGACTATACCTATGACAACGTTCCAGAAAATGGAACTTCTCACAAGATGTACCCTCTTCTGCAGCGCTGCGATGACGTGCGTTACGGCGGACCCATGCGTACGGTCTCTTACGATTATCAGAACGACGGGCCCCACGGTGCCATTACTGCCGAGAAGTATCCTAACGTAGGCGCAGTTTCCTCCATTCTTCCCGGAGAACACACAGGTGCAGGTAATTTGCCAGAAACCTTTACAGAAACGCGCGGGGATGGTCCGAGTCGCAGCTTCACCTACACTCCGTTTCACCACTACACCGAGACCGTTTGCGATGATTACGAGAACAATATTCCACCCCAACAAATGCTCCAAAATTACACCGATTTTCAGGGGCACACGACTTGGATTGGTTATGATCATGTTACCTGGTACATTACCTCAGTCACGGACGCCCGAGGTACAGGTCAAGGTGACCCAAGCTACACGACGAGCTATCAACGCGGTCCGGCCCCGCCACAAGGGATCGGCCAAATCAAGAAAATCACGCATCCCGACACCTCTTTTGTTAAGTACCGACTACGAAGATCCCAATCCGCAGACCGCCGATCCTCATTACATCACCCGAACTACCGACGAGCGCGGGAATAAAACGGAATATACCCGCGATGCCAATCATCGCATCACACAAACGGATTATAAAGACTTCAACGGGAGTCTACTTGCTCGAGAGACGTTCTCATACTGTGATCAAGCTGACGCTAACCAATGTGGACCTGTAGATCCCATGACTGGTCAAATGCACGGAAAGATCAAGACACATCTGCTGAAAAACGGCGGTTATGTGCATTACAGGTACGATTCGCAGGGACGGGGACTGCTGGTTGACAAATGGGAGCCAACCTGGAGTAACACTGCGAACGAGAACGATGCCAAGACACACTACACGTATTATCCGGATGGGCAAGGCGATAAGATCTTGTGGACCGATCGGGTCAAGACCATCACAGGCCCGCCACCGAACTGGCCGTACACTGACGGTCCGGCCTCGGAAACTTACGAATATGACCGAGCGCTGGGCGCCAATGGGATCACTAACCTGAGCGGCGCAGTCGTAGCAGGACGCGGATTGGTCACTAAAATTACCCATGCTGATGGGACATATCAGAGATTTGCATACGATGCTTACGGAAACAAAAGATGGGAAGACAACGAGCTGCGCAAGGCAAGTAGTTACACTTACGACGAGTATAACCGCCTTTTAACGGTCACAAAACCGCTTAATGAGATCACTACTTACACCTACAATCCAACAAACGGCACTGGCTCGCGTTTATCACATACGACTAATTCCCCGGATACCGTGACTGTTCCAACGAACATCGTCACCAACAATGTTTATGATGAAAACTTCCGCAAGACCTCCAGCACAGCTGCTTTTGGCACGCCCGCGGCCGCAAGGACTTGGTTTCATTACGATCCTGTTGGCAACCAGGACTATATCACGGATCCGCGCGGCTCGAGTTCTGGTGACGCGCGATACACTACCTGCACTGATTATGATTCTAGAAACCGCAAATGGCGCCTAAGGGAGCCGCTTGGCCGGACTACGCAGTTCTTGTATGAAGACAAGATTAATGTCACCAGGATCATTCGGCCTGACCAAACGGCCGAAATAAAAAGCTATGATGGCATGAACCACCTCCGCTTCGATACCGTGCCGAAGACAGCGAACGAAAGCATCACGACGGAATTTCAATATTACCAGTGGAATGTCCATTCCGCTAGTTTGCTTTCGAAAGTGATCGATGGCGAAAGTCACGGTACGACGTTTGAATATGACCCATCCGGCTTGAAGACGAAGATGACCTATCAGGACGGCTCGTACCGAACCTGGGCATACGATGACGCGCACAATTTGAAAAGCCGCACGACACTGGCCACCGGGGCTACAGAGACTCAAAACTTTGGCTACGACAATCGCAACCGCAAGATCCTGGAGTGGTGGGATGGATGGCCTACTGATGGGGAGTGGCGCGCCTTCGGTTACGACGATGCCAACCATCTTACTTTAGCGACAAACGGACTCGGCACCTACTGGAGTAACTTTATTGCTGACGTAAGGCGCTCGTATGACGACGCCGGACGCCTGACGCAGGACCAGCAAACGGTATATGTAAATGGAACTCGCATTACCAAGAACGTCAATTATCCCAGGTATGATGATGACGGCAAATTGCTTCGCATGTTCGTAGATAACGCTAGTCCTGCCTACGACTACACCTTTTCCTATGATGCGATGGGACGATTTGAGAAAATTTTTGCGACTCGTCAAACTAATCCATATTTCCAATACCAATACGATCCGGCATCCAACGAGAAGCAACGTGATAGTCTTTTCAACGGAATATCGCAGATTTATCCGCGTGATGAGCTAAATAGGATGACGAAAGTGGAGCTGACAAACGACGGCGCCCCGTTTGCGCGAGAAGTATACGACTATTGGCCGATCGGTCGGTTGCACACCGTGACCCGCCAGAATAATCTGCAGGACCAGTTCGATTATTTCTTGGACGGAGAGCTCAAGCAGGTTACGTATGACGCGGCGGCGCCTCCACCACCATCACCTACTCCGCCTCCACCACCTACTCCAACGCCAACGCCGCCAGGACAAGTGGCCCCGCCCACGTTTCGCCCCGACGGCGCAGACTACGTCGCTTGTGCTAACAGCCACACCTTCAATGTCATGATCTCGACCATAACAAGTGGAGCGCGGATTCGTTGGACAACCGATGGAAGCAATTGGAACGACATGGCCAATGAACAGATTGCCACATTTACCGTGGGCGCTAATCAGACAAAGACTTTACAAGCCTACGCTTACAAGTCCGGTATGACCAATTCTGATATTCACAGCGCCGATTATTCCTTCGAGCACGAGTGCGCTCGGGCGCCAATGGCGCCGACTTATCCTCTGGACAACCCAAGCAATTTGCCAATGGCGCCGGAGCTAGCCGGCACGGTGACGTATAGTCTGGACAAGGCAGGGAATCGCACTAGCGTAAACGGCACGAGCTACAGTCCAAACAACATCAATCAGTACACAGCGGTCGGCGGAATTGCAATCGGCAACGGCCGGGAGCACGAGATCAGCGACGATTACTATGGATTCCATTACACTTACATGCGGGACCAGGAGCTGACGAGAATCAGTTTCAACGGTCCCCCAGCTCTTACTTACGATCTCGCTTATGATGCGCTGGGTCGCTGTGTGAAACGCACAGCCAACGGCGCGATTACCTACTACATTTACGACGGGGAGAAGCCGATCCTGGAATACAACGTAAACAATGCACTCGTTGGCTTTAATCTGTATGGTAAAGGGATCGACGAAATCATTGAGCGTGGCGCGTACGGCGCGGACAATCAATGGCACTGGTATTTCCTGAACCAGGATCATGAAGGCAGTGTAACCCATCTCACCGATGCAAGCGGCAACGTTATCGAACGGTACCGCTACGACGCATTTGGTGCGCCGACGATCTACGCGCCTAACTGGACCGTGCGAAACACGAGCTCTTTCAACAACCGATTCCTGTTCACCGGCAGAGAATATTTAGGCGCCTGGATCTACGAGTATCGAGCGCGAGTTTACCACTCGGGACTTGGCCGGTTCATGAGCGAAGACCCGAAGCTGTTCGACGCGGGCGATTACAATCTCTTCCGCTACTGCCACAATGATCCAATCGATTTCACCGATCCGATGGGCACACAAGATGGGCGAACACCGACCCTTGGTACGCATCTCAGACAGGCGCGAGAGATCGAACATTACCATTGCTGAACGATTTCACTTTGGCAAAAGTCAATGGAGAGCAGCATTGGTGGCGAACTTGCACTTCGATCACTATCCATAGACGACTTCTCGCGACAGCTTGGTCAAGGGAGTTTTCGAGATCAACATATTGAATTTAGACCTACCGGAAAGACCGCGACAAGCATCCATGGCAAGCCTATAACTCAGGGTAAGGTGATTTATTATGTGAATGGCGAGCCCGTGGCGGTTTATCCTGCAAACAGCGGCGGATTCAGAAGCAGCGATAGTCTGGTAAGCGGCAACGATACACGGACACCGCCCGGACATTACTTTGGAACGAACTTCCACGCTCGTACGACAAGGCAGGTATGGTTCGCGAGGGAGTTGGGTTTAGCCTTGATCTCAATCCTCTTTTCTATACAAATCGGACCCTGCTTCGTATGCACCCAGATGGTCCGCCGCCCGGATCGGAAGGCTGCGTGGCGCTTTCATGTGGCGCGGGTCAACTCCGTGATTTCCAGAGTCGCGTTGATGGCTACTTGAACCAATCGCCATTTATCGACGTTTACGTGGGTTACTAATGCGTTTGCTGTTTAACATTTGTTTTGCCGTTTTGGCTGCGTTAGGCGCACGCGGAGAGCATCCGGCGGGCTACACCTTTCAGAAAGATGTGAACGGCCATCATATCGAAGTGAGATTGAAACTCGAAAGATTTGACCCAAAGCAGCACAAGCTCGAGAGGAAGGATGGTGTTGCCTATGTGGACGGCATGATACCGATAGGAAGTGACAATTCATTTACCATATCCACTCAATTCTCCCAATTTCAAGTGCTGTGGGATGGGCATCCAGTGAATATCCCTAAATCTGTACTACTCGGACTTATTCAATGCTTCTTTGGCACCGAAGCTTAATCCGGCATTTGATACTACAGGTTCGGTTTGGGTGACCGTAACAGCCGACGCCGAGGCAGTCCTAATTGAACTTGACGGCAGTGAAGCGGGTGGAGCATACAAAGCTTGGTTAGTCGTCCGTCGAGACGGCAGACACCAGCGGTTTGTGGATAGCACTACACCGTAAAGCGGGAACCTTTACCCGTTCCGAGAATCTTTAGGTTTGACACGTCGGCGAGATTTTTCCAAACTTGGCGTCGCTAAAGCAGATCTGAGTACAGGGGAACTATGACTGAACCCCAAAAATTTGAAATGCCCACCCTCTCGGGGTGGAGCCTGGATCTGATTGGATTCACGATGCGCTATCTCGCGTGGATCCTCCTTCTTGAAGGGCTGATTGCGCCAGTTGGTTTGTTTTGGATTCTCCCGGCCGATCAACCAGTCATAGTAGGGGCGATTGTCACGGCCGTCTGCGTGAGTCTGGTGAGTCTGGGTCTCGCTCTGCGCTGGCTCTCGAAGGGGGTCGTCCAGCGGCGTCGAGCGCGGATCTGCCTGGCTTTTTTCATCTGTCTCGTGCTCCTGGTTTCAATCCTCGTCGGAGTGATCATCGGCAATCTTGCGACGGTCCAGCGAATTCAATTTTCTGTCTATGCAACATTTCTTCTGGTTCTGTTCGGATGCGTACTCTACGGACTTGTCCGGGAGTAGGGTTACTGCATATGAAATTTGAAGGGCCCTCGATCGACGTAGGATCTCTGTCAGACGGGTTTCTGGCCTGGTTCAATTGTATCCGCAATCCGGCCGTGATGTGCGGCGGTATCCTCGCGAGTGAGAATAAGCTGTCATCAGCCCTTCGGTTATGGGTAGCCACGTCGTCGATCGCCTTAGTAATCAATGTTCCCGCATATGCGCTGCATGGAATAAAGATCACGGAAGCTGGTTTCTTTCTCTCCTCCTTTGTAGCGTCGCTTCTCGCTCTCGCTGCTGTGCCAGCGGTTATATCGTCGACGCTCCGCCTTTACAGGATCCCTTCAGACTTCGTTGACGTTTTTGTGATGTACACCATCGTTACGGCCGCTGTCTTGCCTATCACAACGCTCCTGTCGCTGCCCGCGACCTTTGACATGCTTTCAATACTTCAGTCGGCAAAACAATTCCACCTAGACGCTTGGGGCGTCACCAGACAGGTGTTCGCAAAGCTCATGTCAAATCGAACCGGTGAAGTAACGCCTCTTATGACCGCAGTCGTGTCACCCATTGTAACGGTTGCCGGCTTCGCGCTGATGACGTTGTTTGCACATTTTCTTTCCCAACGATATCAGGCCGATAAGTTCAGAGCCGTTTCGGCTGTCACGCTCGGGCTAGTCTTCGCTTTGGTGCCCATCATCATGCTCGGGCTGTTCCAGCTTTTTGTGATGTACGCATTCCTATGAGGCGCAGCGCGTCTCAGAACGTTTACGAGATTCGCCCGCGCAACGACAAACGCGGCGTTGATCTGATTTCCGATGCGCTGCCAAAAAAGCCTTGTGGATCAGGCGGCGGCAGAAATATCGACTTGCCCCCAGCTATCGTCTTCCGGAGAAGCCGATCGACCTGGGCGTTGGCCGATGCCCGTCTTGTCGCCGTTCCGACTGCACGGATGGCTATGGCGCCGGCGGCTTCTTCAAAATAATCTTGTCGCGCCGTGGCAGGACAGTTTTTGGCAAACAAATAGGGTCAGTCAACAAATCTTGACAGGAGGTGGCATGGATAAAAAATGAGCTGCGGCGCGAGCGGTTCGTCGAATATGGTGGGGCGTTTTACCACGTAATGGCGCGTGGGAATCGACGAGAGCGCATTTTCCGTGACGAAGCCGATAGGCTCTTATTTTACCAAACACTGGGGGAAGCGTGTGAATGGACCGGCTGGAGGGTGCACTGGAGAGCAAACAGTCGACGGCCGCGAAGTTCGGCGACAAACATGAAAACATTGACTCGCGGCCTGAATTTTAGCTATGACAGACCGCAGCGATTACAATGGATTCACATCCAGTGCAGACGAAACCCGTTTCCCAATCCCGCTTGCTTACCTTCCACGGTTTAGTAGTTCTCCTTCCTTGCCCCGCTACATGTTTAATCGTTATTGGGATACTTCCTCGCTCTGTTTCGCACAGAAGCCACAGCCCAGCTTTCCAATAGAACGCTAACGTTTGAAGAGCGCGTATACGTACCAGCACGCCATCGAGGAAGTCTATTGGCGTCATCGGCTCTGGCCAAAGGAGCGTCCTGATCCCAAGCTATCGCTGATGCGGTGATGTCTCAGGCGCAACTCGGAGAAGAAAGTCGCTGACTATCTGCGCAATTCAAAAGCGCTGGAGGATTACTGGCAACGGCCGAATTACAGCTGAGCAGTTGCAGGCTGAGATGGATCGCATGGCGAAGCACACCAAACAACCAGAGGTGTTGCGCGAGCTCTTTGAAGCGCTGGGGAACGATCCATTTGTTATTGCCGAATGTCTGGCAAGGCCCGCGCTGTTGGAGCGCCTGACTAGTAATTTGGATACCCACGACCAAAGAATTCTTGGCGACGCGAAACACCGCGCTGAGGCTGATCTGCAAGCGCATAGAACCATCGAGCAGACGAAATTCGAGTCTCGGACGGCCAGGGGAGAAAACCAGACGCCTACTACGATGGCGACGCGTGTTGACTACGCACTTCCGAAAATATCAGATGGCGGATGCGTCGATGATAGTTGGACGGCTACGAGCACTACCAACCCGCCTGAAGGCCGATACGATCACACGGCCGTCTGGACCGGTAGTGAAATGATCGTCTGGGGCGGTCTGGGCGGATCAGGCCTCTTGAATACTGGCGGCAAATACAATCCTAGCATCGACAGTTGGACAGCTACCAGCATTGTCAACGCACCCTCGGCACGAAGAGTTTCATACGGCAGTTTGGACGTGGCACTGAAATGATCATCTGGGGCGGCGATGATGACAGTGGACCGTATCTGAACACAGGCGGGAGATACGATCCTGGCACCGATAGTTGGATAGCTACTAGTACTGCCAACACGCCTGCTGGCCGAGACTTGCACACGGCAGTCTGGACCGGCAATGAAATGATCGTCTGGGGCGGCTCGTACCAATTTGGGTTGTTGAACACTGGCGGGAGATACGATCCTGGCACCGACAGTTGGACAGCTACTAGTGCCGCCAACGCGCCTACCGCACGATTTTTTCACACGGCCGTCTCGACCGGCACCGAAATGGTCATCTGGGGCGGGGCTGATCAAAATTTCGTCTTCTATGAGTACCGGCGGAAGGTATAATCCGGGGACGGACAGTTGGATAGCCACTAGTACAACGAACGCGCCTGATGCGCGAGCTGGTCACACGGCGGTGTGGACTGACAGTGAAATGATCGTTTGGGCCGGCACTGGTGGGCCTGGCATCTTTTTTAACACCGGAGGCAGATATAATCCTAACACGGACAGTTGGACAGCTACCAACACCGCCAACTCGCCCGTTGGCCGGGATTTGCACACAGCAGTCTGGAGCAATAGTGAAATGATCGTCTGGGGCGGATATGATGGCACCGATTCGAACACCGGTGGGAGATACAATCCCATCACAGATAGCTGGAGGGCAACCAGCACCATAAACGCGCCCACCGAGCGAGAATTTCAGACAGCGATCTGGGCCGGCAATGAAATGATCGTCTGGGGTGGCACGGATGTATTCAACATAAGCACTTTGAACACCGGCGGGAGATACTGTGCACAAACTGGACCAACACCAACGCCTACGCCGACTGCCACGCCCACAGCTAGTGCTACTGCTTCCCCGACAGCTACGCCAACGCCCACTGCTACGCCTAGAGTAACACCCAGACCGCGTCCGACTCCTCACGCTCGTCCGAGTCCGCAACACTGAAAAGCAGCAGGCGTCTCGCAGTGACGAAAGCGTTTCATTGTACACACGGCTGAATAAAAATAGGGGTCGGTCCTCACTATTGACACAAGTTGCTCCTTCTTCGATTAGGAGTTGGCGATGCCGCGCCAGTTGCGAATTCAATACGAGAGCGCGATCTGCCATTTGATGAGCCGAGGTGCTTCGCGGTTTTGATTCTCGACATTTTGGACTACTTTTGCGTAATTTCTCGTCGCTGTAAAAGCGAAAAACGAACTCGAGGTTTTCCATGAACTACTTTCGTGATCTTTCAGGGCTGCACGATCTGCTTGGTGCGCTGTACGAGAAGGCGCCTTCTGAGGCAAGACGCGCCGCGCTATCCCAATTCCTTGAAGGCTGGGACTTCACGCCGGACCAAGCGTCGCTTTTTGCTTCGACCTTGCTCTGCCGCAACGCAGAGGGATCCGCCGATTGGGTTAGAACCAATGCATTCCATGTAAGCGGCAGTTGGGTTCGGGGAGAGCAACAAGGTAACGTCGGCAGCTGGCTCAGTACCATGAAGGAGACCTGGACGTTCAATATCGACCTCACCTACGAGCACAAGATCGAGAGGTACGAGTCAAGTATATCAACGGGGCCGTTCCTCCAATCCTCGTATTCGCGTCCGACGGGAAGCGTTCAGAGTGGTATTTGGGCGCCGCCGGATTGGATACGCGATCAGCTCGATTTGTTCGTGATGTCTTCAACCGGCTTTGCACGCCAGATGAAGCTGGAATGGATCGACAATAGCAACTGTGATTACCGAGCCTGCTCGATTGATGGACAGAGATTCGGCCGCGAATGATCTTATGTAAGAGTGGGGTAAAGCAGCATGACCGTCTCGCTAATCTGAAACCTTTCAGTGACTCCGTATTTTACCGGCCCAGCTGCTTTGTACTGATTATTTAGGGCCGTTTGTGGCGCAGGTTTGCTCACTTCAAGCTGTGCGCTCACCTTTTGCATTCCAGATTCCGAGTTGTGATGCGAATCTCGGCTGGCGATTTGACCGAGCGCCGAGCCAACGACAAAGAACGCCAATAGAGCAAACAACGCGCGCTTCATTTGCGCCTGTTCCGTATCATTTCGTGCCTGCTGTGTAGAGAGAAAAAGCGAATCCGCCGCGCTTCCTTCACTGCGGCAGAGTCGGGCGAGGATGTGGTGTGGGGCGAGGCCTGGGAGTCACTCTGGGCGCGGGAGTAGCTGATGGAGTGGGAGTCGGTGTAGGTGTAGCAGTGGGCGTGGGTGTAGGAGTAGGTGCTGGACTGAGTTCCCAGGTATCGTTGAAATATCCATTGTTATCCTGACCGCCGAAGAGAATCACACGGTGTAAGGCCGCGTCGTAGGTCATGCCAGCGCCTTCGCGCGCGGGCGGCGACTGCGACGTAGACAGCTGTGTCCAAGTGGCGCCAATCTGATCCCATAACCACGTCGTGTTCTGGTCTACACCGCCGCTTCCACCTCCAAACAGAACCACTCCTTGCAGTCCGGGATCGAAAGCGGCAGAAGCGGCATACACTAAAAGAGGTTGCACAGCCGGAGATTGCAGGGTCCATGTCGTGCCATCATAGGTCCAGGTGTTATTCGGGTTAACATCAGCGAGACCGCCAAACATAACAACCTGTCCCGTAGACGTATTGGTTGCAACGGCCGCTGAAGCCCGAGCAAACGGAACAGTCGATGGCGATAACTGCGTCCAATCGGACCCGCTCCATTGCCACATGGTAAGTTGATAGAATTGGCCGTCGAACCCGCCAAAAAGATCGGCGCTGCCATTCGGATCGGGAAACAGCATCGGACCGGTAACAGCCGAAGGGTGATGCTGGGGTGTCGCCTGTGTCCACTGTAACGTTGACCCATCCCAAAGCCATGTATCACCCAGGTAATTAGTTCCGTCGAACCCGCCGAAGAGTACTATCTTTTGAGCGACAGAATCGTAGGTCATTTGGGCGGCAGAGCGGGCTGGAGGCGCAGATGGCGTGGCGATGTGCGTCCAGCTCGTGCCGTCGAAACTCCATGTGTCATTTAGATAGCCTGTGCCGTCGAATCCGCCAAACGCAATGACCTTCTCGCTGACCGGATCGTAGGTCATTGCAAGGTACGAACGTGCTGGAGGAGGATCGTTTGGCGAAAGCTCAATCCAATCCAGAAAACTAAAATTGGCGGCCGCTGCACTCACTGCAAATGCGATCGAACTGCAGCAGCAAATAAGAATTATCGCCGCATGCGAAAAGTATCGAACCTGGGTGAGTTTCATCGAGGATGACTTAACGCGCTCAAGAGGGATTTTGTCAAATCGCTGAGCATGACTTTTTAGCTCGCAAAATCGCGCGGGATTTCTTACGACTCTTTTAATGAACACTGAACAGGATCCGCAGCTCGAGCGGTTCATGAGCGAAGACTACAAACTGGCCGGCGCTGGCGTCATGCCCAAGCTTCTCGCAATTGACAGAATAGAGTTGAAAAGCCTTGGAGCGGTCAGCTAAAAAGCCGCTGAGCACAAGGGGCATTCGTGAAAAACTCCGCGTCCGCAATTTTTAAGATTCGCGTTTTACTTGGCTTGGTTTTCTTCTTCGCTGGTATCTGCCTGACGCTGTTTGCTGCGTCGGGTCCACAAAAAGACGCACCCCGTCTGGCCGCGCAGTTACGACGCGCGGATGGCGCCCCAGTGGCACCCTGTGGAGGCGTAGAAGAATCGTGGGTTGGACGCTACAATGGGCCGGGAAACTACACTGACGACCCTGCAGCCATTGCCGTCGATGGCTCCGGCAATGTTTATGTGACCGGAGAAAGCTCAGGCCAGGGTGCTGTGGGTTATGCCACGATCAAGTATAATTCTGCCGGGGAACAACAATGGGTTGTTCGCTACAACGGGCCGGGGAATGGTAATGACCGCGCTAACGCGATTGCCGTTGATGCCTCGGGGAATGTTTATGTGACCGGAGAAAGCTTGGGACAAGGTACTGGTATTGATTACGCCACAATCAAGTATAATTCTGCCGGGCAGCAACAATGGGTTGCGCGATACAACGGGCCAGCTAGTTCGGATGACTACGCTACAGCCATTGCTATTGACGGCTCTGGAAATGTTTATGTGACGGGCACAAGTTCGATAGATGCGAGCATCCAATTTAGATTATCTTACGGTCAAATATAATTCTGCCGGGCAAGAACAATGGGTCGCAAGCTACAACGGGCCGGGCAATGCCCTTGATCTTGCCAATGCCATTGCCGTTGATAGCTCAGGAAATGTTTATGTGACCGGAGAGAGCTACGGGCTCGACTCTGCCCGTGATTACGCCACGATCAAGTATAACTCGACCGGCCAGGAACAGTGGGTTGCCCGCTACAACGGGCCGGCAAATTATGATGATGAGGCCAGGGCGATTGCCCTTGACGGTTCAGCCAATGTGTATGTAACGGGCTATAGCTACGGGGTGGGCGATGTGGGTACTGATTACGCCACGATCAAGTATAACTCCGCTGGGCAGCAACAATGGATTGCGCGATACAACGGGGGGACAAGGTCGGATGACTACGGTAAGGGCATTGCCGTTGACAGCGCCGGAAATGTTTACGTGACGGGAGATAGCCTCGGAGTTGGAGACCAGAATCCTGATTACGCCACGATCAAGTACGACTCCGCCGGGCAGCAACAATGGGTCGCACGATACAACGGACCCGCGAATGGTTTGGATTCGGCCGCAGCGATCGCCCTTGATAGCTTAGGCAATGTCTATGTGGCGGGCGAGAGCGCAGGCCAGGGCACTCGTAATGATTACGCCACGGTCAAGTACAACTCGACAGGCGAAGAACAATGGGTTGTTCGCTACAACGGACCGGCGAATCGTGATGACCAAGCTAATGCGATTGCCGTTGATGCCTCCGGCAATGTTTATGTGACGGGGCAGAGTTTTGACCCAAACAATGGCGACGATTATGTCACAATCAAGTATGTCCAAGGCGCCACACCCACACCAACATCTACCCCGACGGCCACACCGACAACTCCAGTTCAACGCCTAGGCCTGCCCCTACGCCCAGGACGCGTCCAACGCCGCACCATCGCCAGAGCCCGCCGTGATTAAACGATACTTTGAATCGCGTAGCAGCTAGGCGAAATCGGCCTTACTCTGTAACGGAAGTGTCGACGTTATCTCGCTCGGGGCCGACGTAGGTGTCAGGTGTGCAAACTTGCACTACCATAAATTGCGGATTCGCTTTTGCCCAGGCGAGCGCCTTTTGTTTCGTTTCGAAAAAACGATCGATGACGATGGCCCTGCGCCCAGCCGCAGTTCGCCCGCACAACCGCGCAGCTTTGCGATTCACTACGTCTGGTCCACTGTCTACGGCCACACATTCCGCGTCATGAAAGACAACTTGGCTGCCGTAGGGAATTTTCTTTGGATCAACTGCGCAGTGCCCGTCGCGCAGCCGTGCACCGTTCCACGCCGCGTTCGCGCCTGAACCTTCGCTGTGCCAGTAAACTGTCACGCGGGCGAGAGCTGAATGTTCGCCGGCGACTATTGGTGACACCAACAGCAACCCGAGTCCAACTGCTGTAATTAACCGCGTCATACCTTTCTCCACCCGCTGTAAATCCGCGAGCAAGTGGATTAGGAAAAATGCGGGCAATCGTCTCTATATATACTTCGCAACTCGGTCGCCGTTTGGTTCCTTTCGGAATTTGGAGAGGAAACGAGCTTTTCGCGATGATCTGGATCGAGAAGATTCTCAAAGTCAGCCTTTCTTACTTGACAGGACGACAGCGCGCGGTGTTAAAAATGAACGCGGTGTTGGAAGGGAAGCACGGTATTTTCGTCGTATCTATGAAGGCTCAAATTTGCTCTTCGTTACTCATCATTGCTCTTTGGTGGACCGCCATCCTTCCAACAACTGCGCAGATCAACGTGACACAGGAACACAACAATCTTTCTCGCGACGGCCTCTATATTGATCCCGCATTTACGGCAGCCAACGCAGCCAATCTAACGCGGGACTTGAACTTCAACGGAACAATCTCAGGCAACGTTTACGCCCAGCCACTTTATATCGAGGGTGGTCCGAACGGGGCCATGGTCATTGCGGTGACGGAATCGAACAATGTCTATGCGCTCGACGCAGACGACGGCAGCGTCATTTGGCAGCGCAACCTCGGCCCGGCGGTCACGTCAGGGCTGCCGTGCGGTAACATCAATCCGCTCGGCATCACTGGCACGCCTGTTGTCGATCTTGCTTCCAGGTCACTTTTCCTCGATGCGATGATTGATGGCGCGAACAAGAAGCATTTCGTGTATTCGCTGAACGTGGACACCGGCGTCACCAATCCCAATTGGCCGGTGGATCTGAATGCGACTGCTCGCTATAACGGCACGACGTTTACCTCGCTGGTGCAGAATGAGCGCGGTGGGCTCGCAATCGTAAATGGCATCCTTTATGTCGCCTTCTCAGGGCACGCTGGCGACTGCGGCACGTACCGCGGATGGGTTATTGGCATACGAATCAACAATCCTTCCAACGTCATGGCATGGGCAACGAATGTCATTGGTGGCGGCATCTGGGGACATGGCGGCGTAGCCAGCGATGGCACTAGCCTGTTTGTGGTCACCGGGAATACGTTTACCGGCCAACAAGACCCATGGAGTGGTGGCGAAGCGATTATTCGTTTCCAGGCCGGGCCGATCTTTAGCAGTTTTTGGGCGCCACTCAATTGGCACCAGCTCGATAGCGGCGACACCGATCTTGGTGGCTGCAGCGCCACCCTTATCGACGCGCCGGGAGCGACGCCTTCGCAGTTGGTGCTCGCGCTGGGCAAAGATGGCATGGCCTACCTGCTTAACCGCAATAGTCTAGGAGGCGTTAGCACGCCGCTGGCTTCAGAAAACCTTCCTAGTGCTGTCAGGGGTCAATCAGCTGCCACTTACCACACGAGCCAGGGGACATATTTTGTTTTTCATACTGAAAACAACACTGTTGCAGCTTATAAAGTTACTGCCACAAGTCCGCCTGCCATAGTTCCTGCCTGGAGCATGAGTCAGAGCGGACTGGGTTCGGCTTGGGTTACGTCGACAGACGGCACGAATAACGCAATCGTCTGGGTAGCCGGCGGCGGAGGCGACCAGCGGTTGCACGCATACAATGGTGATACTGGCGCTGTGGTTTACGCCGGCGGCGGAGTTAATGAAATGATGATCGCCACGCGGAAATGGAATACGGGAATTGTCGCCCGCGGCCGCATTTACTACCCCGCTGACAACAAGATCTATGCCTTCAAAGTGCCGGCGACTTCCGGCGCGGCCAGGGCTGCAGTCGCCGACTTTAATGGCGATGGCCATCCGGATTATGTGCTTCGGAACGCCAGCACCCACCAAACGGCGATCTGGTATCTAAACAACAACATTTATCAGGGTGGCGCTTTCGGTCCAAGCGTCACAGTTGGCTGGGTCCTGGAGGGTGTGGCGGATTTCAATCGCGACGTGCATCCAGATTACGCACTGTTCAATTCCACTACCGATCAAACAGGGATTTGGTATATGTCAGGGCCAACACGCATCGCAGCCGCGTACGGGCCAACGCTTCCCGGTGGCTGGGAATTGACTGAGACAGCCGACTTTAATGGCGACGGTTTCCCGGATTATGTACTGTTCAATGCGACGACTCGTCAGACAGCGATCTGGTATCTGAACAACAACGTTTACGTCGGCGGCGGCTACGGGCCAACTCTTCCGGTCAACTGGAGCTTAGTGGGGGTAGCAGATTTTGATCGCGACGGCCGTCAAGATTATGTGTTGTTCAATTCCAGTAATCACCAAACAGCGATCTGGTATCTATCAGGACGCAACATTCATCAGAGGAGCTTATGGACCGACGATTCCCAGTGGGTGGGCGTTAGTGGCTACGGCCGACTTTAACAGTGACGGGCATCCGGATTATCTGGTTTACAATCCGGCCAGTCGTCAGACAGCGATCTGGTATCTGAACAACAACGTTTACGTCAGCGGCGGCTACGGGCCAACTCTTCCGGTTGGGTGGAGCTTGGTCGGGCCATAGTTAAGGATCGGACTAAGCAGAAACGCCTGATGATTGACTTAAATGACCTATGCGCAAAATTGTAATACAATTTCAATGAGCTTGCCACGACACGCTGCCGTGGCTTATCTCGATTACGCGAAGTTTCGCAGCCGTCGGATGACAGACTTAGAACCGCACTGCGGGATCGAACCGGTCATGCGGCTCCTCATGGACCTAGTTCAGCGGCCGGGCATATTGGGGGTGTGGCCTTGAACGCTGTGACCTTGCTGGTGCGTCTGGGTACTGGTGCTTTGGGTTACGCCGCCCTTGGCGTCTTTTTTCGGTTTCAGATCCCGGGCTTTGATCTTTCTTTTGGTTTCTTTTCTCTGTGCCATTTTATTTTTCCTAGCTATTTATTTTGGGTTGTTTGTCGTTGTGTTGGTCAGGTGACACCGAAGAGCACTTGATGCCCGCCCTTAACGTCCTTTTCTGGAATCAGGTCGTCGAGGCGAATCAATTTATCTCTTGTGCGCTTGCGCCTCTTATTTCCTGATTCCGCGGCAGGCGCATTCTTTTTGTTCTTCGGTGTATTCACCTTGGCTTCTCTGCTGATATCAGTATCCGTGCCAGGTCTCCAACGCAAGGACAAAGGCGGAGATGGTCTCTACGTTTATTGTTAAAACCAGAGGCGTTTATGCGGTCGCCTTATTTCTCCATTCGCCAAAGCGGCATTCGCAGCGAAGCGAATAGAACAGCGTGGTTGAGCTTTACGGTTTTTTCGGCGCGAGCGAAGTGACGATTTTTTCGAAGCGCGGATCGCCACGGAGCGGGTCCCATAAGGGGTGCAGTTTCAAGGCACCGTAGCTCAGCATCTCCGATGCGTTGGGAGCACGCAGCCCAGCTTCCAGTTGCTGCAAGGCAAGCTCCTTCTCGCCCGCCCACGCTGCTGTAATGGCGAAGTATTGAAGGACGCGGCTGCCGTTGATGACATCTTTTTCCAGTGGCGTGAGCGCGATCGCTCGCCGGCCTTCTTCCAACGCCAGGTCTTTCCGCCCAAGAGCAGCGTCGATTAAGCCCAGGACGCAGAGCGTGGGGCCATAGTCCGGCTGCGCCTGCACGATCTTCTCCTGCTGGGCGCGAGCCGCTTCAAACGCAGTGCGCGCTCGTGCCTCATCTTTGGTCATGCGCGCCAGCAACCCTTCACCAAAGCTGCGGCTCAGACTAATCGTGGCGTCGCCCCAGCATGGATTGTCGCCCAGCGCGAGGAGCGCTCGTTCGGCCGCAGCCGGATCGCGTTCGGCCAGAGCGCAAAAGAACCAGATGTCCGCGGCGCTGGCGATGGCGCCCGGTCCTTGGGCGAGGATTGCATCAATCGTCTGATGGAGCGGCCGGGTGTCCGCTTTCCAGCAGACGTAAAATTCTCCACGACCGGCCCGCGTTTCGACGTTGTCGGGCATGATCGCTAACGCGCGATCCAGCGCAGCGATTGCCTCGGCATAGCGCCCCAGTAATTGGTAACTGAGCGCGATCTGTTGCAGAGTGTAAAGGTTGCGCGGGTCCAGCTCCACCGCGCGCTGCAGGTTCTGCAGCCCTTCCTCCTGCTGGCCGCGCCGCCGCAGAATGTAGCCGGTGAGTTCGAAGAGACGCGGATCATTGGATAACGCTCGCCGCGCAATCTCCAATTCGGCGAGGGCACCGGCATAGTCGCGCAGCCCGTAGTAGAGATATTGTGCGCGCGCCAAGTGTGTTTCGGCAGCATCCGGTCGCAGCCGTGTCGCGGCTTGCACCGCAGCTTCAGCCAGGGCAAGCCGGGCGGGAGTATGATCAGATCCCGATGCTGCATAAACGGATCCGTGGGCATTGGCGAGCTGGCAGTAAGCGTCGAAAAACGAGGGATCGCGCTTCACCGCTTCATCCAGAAGTTCAATTGCCTTTAGCCGGTCTGGGTCGGCCGTCGCGCTGAAACCTGCCCTCAGGAGAAGTGACTTCGCCCGGCTGTAAAGGTCGAAAGCCGCCAGATCAGTAGTGGGCGGTTGCTCGATGGCTTTCTTCTCGGTAGGCGAGAGCTTCGCCTGCAGCTGATCGGCAATGGCCTTGGCGATTTCGCTTTGGATGGCGAAGACATCGGCCAGGTCGCGGTCATAGGTTTGCGCCCACAGATGCGCGTCATCGCGGGCATCGATCAACTGCGCATTCACCCGAATCTTATTGGCAGCACGTTGCACGCTGCCTTCCACCACATGCGCGACGCCTAACTCCTCGCCGATCTTGCGCAGGTTACGTGCAAGTCCGCTCCTATACTGCATCACCGAAGTGCGGCTGATGACTTTCAGATCCGCAATTTTTGCCAGGTCCGTAAGGATCTCGTCCTGCACGCCATCAGTAAAAAAGGCGTTGTCAGGGTCGCGGCTCAGGTTTTCAAATGGAAGCACGGCGATGCTCTTTTCACCGATCGCCACGGCCGAGTGCGTCGGTCTACGCAAAAGTAAGACGAAGGCAGCAATAATCGCGGTAAGCACGAGCAGCGCAACGGCCACTTCCGCCCAGCGCAGACGCGTTCTGCGCTTTTGCACGGTCTCGAATTTCCGCGGCAGCTTCGCATTGCCGAATTGATCGTCGTAGAGGTTCACCACCGAGACGCGCACCCCATGCTTGACTTCGCACGAACCGAGATCATGCAGAAACGGTCGCCACTTTTCGTATTCTTCCAGATCTTCCGCGACGTGTTTAGATAGAAGAATGTGTCCGGCGTCCCCACAATCCATTACCCGTTGCGCAATGTTGAGGCCAGCGCCCGCAAGATTGGCCCTTTCATTTACATCGACCACGCCGCTAACTGGTCCGCTGTGGATTCCCATCCGAAGCTGCAAGCGCGGACGTTCCTTGAGCACGCGGCTGATTTCCACTGCGCATTGCACAGGCGCTTCCGGGCTTGTGTAGAAGACCAACGCGATGCCGTCGCCCGTTGGAATTTTGATTAAGCGACCTGCGGCTTCGGCTCGTTGAAATTGCTCGGATGCGCGAACAACCTGGTTTAACTCCTCAATCGCCGCGTGCTGATCGCTAATCGAAAGCTTCGAGTAGCCAACGATGTCGATGAACAAGACATGGGCGATTTCGAGCTCGATCTCTTTCTTAATCTCAATGGGCATCTTTGTCGGGCGCGCTAAGATTACGTGAATTCCATAATCGCGCCTTATTCAGACTTCGAGAATGTCAGCGATGATATTCCAGTAATTTACGCGACGGATTGTGCTCTTTTGCTCTACACAGGGCAATGACAAATGATGTGAACGGGCCCAAATGACACACATGCTACCACGTTCACCGGCCTTCCCGTATTATACCAAAGTATTATAGACAGAGCGGCCCGCGCATCTCTACTTTGCCATTCTGTTGCCGATCCCAAAACGAAACGCTTTCCGTCGTCGCGATCTGCGTCTGCAATCCGGGCACTCTGCAAGGATACTCCATGAAAAAATTGCAAATTTTGGGTTGCGTATCACAGAGCACATGCCGTGACGGCAATTCCTGTCTCCCAGCCCCCTGCGGCGCGTCGCGTGTGTGTGCGCAGGTATAAGCGTCTTGGAATCGAACCAAAAAAACGGGGCCCGGAACCGGGCCCCGTTGTCACTGGTTGCGAGTAGTGATATTACTGCGATTTCATGTGGCCAGGAACAGTCGGCCTCGGATGCGACCGCGTCGTTGCGATCGCAGACCTCGCGTCGCCTGGCGACACGCCAGCGATGAGAGCATCCACAACGCTCGTGCTGATCGGTGAGCCGAAACCCGTCGTTGCGTCCCACCCAGTACCGGCAGAGAATCCGGTAACAATTACCAGGTTGTTGGACGAGTCGAACTCGCCCGCCGAGTTGGTGCCGCTCGTGATGTCGTGAAATGAGGTCTGGTTCCTGTGCTTGCCGATGTCGTAGATGGCCTTATTGAGGAATCCGAGCCGCTTGCCCGCCTTCTCATTCATAATCGCAGTGATGGCTGCCCACTGCGGGGAACCGGCACTGGTGCCACCGAAGGTGAAGAAGCCAGTCGCATCGCCGGGAATGTCGAGATACGTCAGTACGCCATGGAGAATGGCCGCGTTGTACGCGACATCGGGCACGCCCTTCTGGTGCCCGCCGTGGATAGTGCCCTGTCTGATACGGGGGTTCACCGAACACAACGCTGAATCCACCGCCGGTCGCTATGGTGGCACCGAAAAAGGGCTGGAAGTCACCAAAAGGGGGTCCTTCGTTCCACACGATCTCGCTGAGATATGTCCCTGGAAGCGGATGCGTAGCCGGATCGCAACCCAGCACAGGAAGGCAAAAGTCCGCTGCATGCAGTTCGGTGCCGCCCACGCCCGTCACCAGCGGATCGCTGGCCGGATGAGAAACCGCTTTCACCCACGAGTTGCCGTCGCAGGTTTGCAGTGCCGCGCCCTGGTCGGCGGACGAGGCGAACAGGGTGATGTTCGCTTGCGTGGCGGCAGCAAACACGTCGTGATACCCAGAGAGTAGGTCCGGGTCGAGGCAACTCTCGTTCTCACCGAAGCTCATCGAGATGACGTCGCCAAGGTTGTTGTCGACCGCGTATCTCAGCGCGCTGAGGATATCGGCGTCGTCGTTCGTCTTGGCCAATACCAGGACGATGTTTGCGCCGGGGGCGATGGCATGTGCCCATTCAACGTCGAGGCTGATCTCCTCGGCCCAACTCGCCATGTTGGGGTCGCCCGGGACAAAATCCGTAAGACCGTCAGGCGCGATTTGGGTTAGGTTTATCGCAGGGAGACCGTAAAAGGCTTCGTAAGTCGCCTCCTGGCTAACCAAATTCGGATTCTGAAAGGCATCGACGATGACGATTGTGTGCCCGCTACCGTCGAACCCTTCGCTGATCAACGAGTCGACCTGATAGGCGGTTCGCATCTGATACGGATCGTAGCACTGCCTGCCGGGAATGGATGATATTCCGAGTTGGCAGGTAAACAGGCCATACTGGGGGCCGGCACCGCCATTCTCAACACCAGCGAAAGCCTCTTGCGTTGGAAGACGCAAAGACAGCGGCATGGTGCCGTGGGGTCGCGCGTCTGATTTTCCCAATGGGATTGGGCTAGATGAGTTTACCGCGACGAAGGCCATTGCCGCCGCTGCGGACATTAGAGTCACCGCACCTGCGATGCGCAGATGTGAGAAGACACCATTTCGATTAAACCAACGATTAGTTTTCATATATTCTTTGAGCTGCAGTTCGGTTTTCAGTTTCGATTAACTTCCCCGACACAAGATCGCATTCCGTTAGGATCAGCGGCTGCGAGGCCAAGGTTACGGGGACTCCCCTGGCGCGATGTCCACTCCTTCAGCACGGCCCACTTCAATAACCGCCTCTCCGACACCATAGAGTGCTCGCAGCCGCTACCAAAGAACTCAACACAGAATCCTCGACTGTGTCCACGCAAAAAACATTATCCAACGCCTGAATGATGTGCAGGATGCGGCCTGACACCGCTATGGTTCGCGTTTATGATGATGCTGGCAACGTGATCAAAACGCACGAGCACAAGGGCGATTTCAAAGAGTGGTAACGAGGCAAACACGAGCACGCCGGCGCTTTCAAAGAGCCATAGTGGCTTTTAACCGGGTTCCCCCACCTCATCGGAATCCGTTTAACGACGTTGAGTTTTGAAAAAATCGCAACTGATTGTCAAGGCAATTCGCCGCAAGCACGAATCGCTGATCGAGTTCTACAAAAGCCATCAGCTTTTCATCCGCGTGCATAACGAAACGCCCTCCGTCGCCGCGATGTGCGTCTGCAATCCAGGTCGTCGCCCGTTGGAATCCACGGTTGACCGAAATCGCGCAGGTTCACGGCTGCTTTTCTTCGCAGAGTTTTTGGAAAGCGGGATCGGCGCGCAACGGGTCCCAGAGCGGGTCGAGCCTGAGAAGTGCCGGCGTAATGGTAGTTGGGTAAATCCAGCTATCAAAGGGCGTTTGTAACAACTGGGTGAGAGTCGAGATCGCTCTGCTATTTTCGCCGAACATCGTCTGAATGAGTGCCAGGTTTTCTTCGTAGCGAGGTCCGACCACCGCATCTTTAGCACGGGGTAGAAGCATAACTGCACGCTCCGCTAACTCCAAGGCCAAGTCCTTATCCCCCATCGCGGCATAAGCTTGAGCCAGGTTTGCCGCGGTGTCAGCATCTGGTTGTTCTTTGTAGATCTGCTCAAGTGTATTGCGCGCCTGTTCAGCTGTAACCTTTGCGCCAGCTGTATCGTCAGCAAAGCGCTGCATGAAAGCAAGCTCCACTTGGTGAGCGGCCCTATCATAATCCGAATCAAAAGGGAATTGAGCCAGTCGGGCTTGCAGCAATCGAACGCCCTCCGCGTAATTTCGCTCAAGTTGCAACTGACGGATCTTGATTACGAAATTAATCGCAGAAGGACTCTGTTCGTTTATTCCGGATAGGAACCTGGCGGCTTCCTGCAGATTACCCTGGGCTTGATAAATGCTACCCTTTGCCGCCATCACGTCCGGATCGTTTGGCATAATGTCCAGCACTCGATCATAGAGCTTTAGGACGGCCGGGAATTGTCGAAGCAAAGCGTAAGTCGATGCCGTCCCCATCAGTAACTCCACATTGCGCGGATCCAGGGACAGGGCTTGCTCGAAATAGGCGACGCTTTGATCCCAGCGTCCGGCGCGTCGGGCAATTAAGCCCAAAGCATATGGCACTTCGCTGCTGCCTGGCAACATTTTGGTGACGCGACTGAACGTGCTCGTGGCAAGCCCGTAATCACGGAGCACCCAGTATTGGTAGTAGCCCAGGGCAACCAGGATTTCAGGTGAGTCAGGCTCCAGCCTCTGCGCATTCTCCAAAGCAGTCCTGGCTGCATCGCCCCGAGAGGCGGTAGTATTGTCCTTGCGGTTGAAGTACAGAAGCGCGTCCGCGCGAGAAAGACGTGCCCAAGCGATTGCAAAACTGGGATCAAGTTGCACCGCCTGCTCATAAGAACTGGCGGCTTTCTCCACGAGATCGCGCGAGTAAGAAAGGTAAGAGGAGGCAGAGTTGCGAGCCTCAAAAGCCAGGCCGCGCAGATATGAATCGTAGGCCTCTGGATTGTTTGTTGGTTTAACCGCCAACGCCTGCTCCTCGCGACCCGTGAGCTTCGCCTGCAACGACTCCGCTATTCGTTTGGCAATCTCGCTCTCGACACCAAAGAGGTCAGTCAACTTTCGATCAAAGGTATCGGCCCACAGATGGGAATCATTGGCTGCTTTGATCAGTTGCACGTTCACACGCACAACATCGCCGCTCTTTTGAACCCTTCCCTCCAAGATATGAGCGACACCAAGTTGCCTGGCGATCTCAGGGACGTTTTCCGGCGTGCTTTTATAATGCTGCGTGGATGTCCGGGAAATGACCTTCAGATCGGCGATCTTTGATAAGCGCGTCAGAATCTCGTCCTGAATGCCCTCGGCAAAGTAGGCGTTGGCTTTATCTTCACTCAGGTTTTCAAATGGGAGCACCGCAATGCTCTTCTGAGAAATCGACTCGCCAGTCTGCCGGTAAAACGGGCGTCGCCCAACGATCAGCATTGCAATAACCAACAGCAGCACCCCGATAATGATGAAGTCGAGGATCCGTCCGGAGGCGCGTTGAACCGATCTCGCCTGTACCGCATCGAGATCTTCGGTACGCACTATTCCTTCGGGGGTCAGTTCGTAGAGCCAGGAGAGTAGCATCGCGATTGGAAATCCGATCGCGAGCGCAATGACCACAAAACGCACTGCGGAATTCGGAATTTCAAAAAACGGGAAGACCTGTGTTGTGAGTTGCGTGAGGAACCATGCGACCACTCCGTAAGCAACCGCTGCGCGGTAAACATTGCGCCGCTTCAGCTCGGCCAAAAAGTTCGTCGGATTCACTCTATGCGCCTTAGCGCCCGTCAGCGACAAGACTCTACCTCGACGCCAGGGGGCGTGAAAAGCACGTTATTAATCAGCTCGCTCGCCGTAGTCTGCGAAATGTGAAAATCGGCAAGCAACTGAAATGCTGGTGCAAACGTATTGACGCTCCGTAGTTGGAGAATCGCCGCTTCGAGTTCCATAAGCGCCGTCAACTTTTCATCCGGACGCTTGCGTAGCTTTGTCGCGTAGGTACGGTTGTATTTCGCGCTGCCATGTTATCCAAAAGGTCCGGCCACCTTCGACGTGTTCTGGGCGTCGGCTTCGGTCTTTCTGTAAGCGTCGGCGCTACGATCGGCGTGGGCATCCTTCGCACACCGGGGTTAGTCGCGGGACAACTCCACGCGCCATCCGCAATTCTTTTTTTATGGATTGCTGCAGGGCTGTACACGCTGCTTTGCGCGAGTTGTCTGACTGAGTTGGGCATTATGCTCCCACAAGCCGGTGGGTATTACGTTTATGTGCGCCGCGCTTTCGGCAACACAGCCGGATTTGCGGTGGGGTGGACTGACTGGCTCATGTACTGCTCGATCCTGGCATATGTTTCGATCGCCATCGCCGAGTTCTTAGCGGTTATAGGGCCAATACCCAGCAATGCCATTCGATTCGTCGCCGTTTCAACTCTTGTTGCTGTTGTGGGCCTGCAATGGCTTGGAATCCGCATCAGCAGTCAGTTTCAAGAGGTAACCACTTCACTAAAATGCGTCGCGTTTTTGGCTCTAGTTGCCATGTGTTTTATCGTGCCCGTGCGTGGAGACGTCTCGTCAGGAATGGCGTCAGCGATGACATTCAGCGGCTTCATCATTGCGTTGCAGGCGATTGTCATTACATACGGCGGCTGGCAAAGCCCTTTGTATTTCGTCGAGGAAGATCGCGATCCGTCGCGCAATCTCCCGCGAACAATGGTCGGCGGTGTCTTGGCGGTGATGGGTATTTACCTGCTGGTAAATGTTGCGCTGCTAAAGGTACTACCTATGTCTGAGCTTTCTGGTGCAACGCTACCCGCGGCCGATGCCGCGCGCGTTATCAGCGGCGCGCACGGCCGAGACCTTATCACGATATTATCGGTGATCTCGCTCGTGCCCCTGTTAAATGCGGTCATGATGATGGGTACGCGCGTCATTTTCGCCATGGGACGTGACCGGCTGTTCTGGTCGCGTACTTCGACAGTGAATGCAGCTGGCACACCGGACACTGCTACGCTTTTAACTACGGCGATCGCTGTCGCGCTTATTGTTACCGGAACATTTCAACGGCTGGCCGCGATGACGTCATTCTTTTTGGCGGTCAACTACTCCCTGTGTTGCCTCGCCCTCGTTGTGCTACGGCGCCGAGAACCTGATTTGCCACGGCCGTATCGGGCGTGGCTATACCCGTGGTCGATTTGGGTGGTCATCGCCGGTGGCGTGATCTTTTTGGTTGCGATGCTGTTTGGGGACTTGTTCAACGGACTCGCGGCGCTTGGACTGCTCGCCGTCGGTTTACTTGGACGTGCCGCGCTCACGCGCCGCGCTACTCCTCCTTAATGGAAATCTTTGAAGTCGGGGCATCCAAAACGTTAGAGAAGTCGTTTCGCCCGAAAAAGACTGAGCGCTGTATTGATGCGACGCACAACGCTAGTTCGTTGGGAGACTCTATTAGCTCTCCAGCTTCTGGTTCTTAAACCTTTCTTGTTGTAAGGGAGCCCAATTGCGTGCTGGCTTCGATACAGATGCAGTGAAACCTCGCCAGTGTTCCGACTCACCACAATGGCCGAAGCTGCTCGGCGTGGCCGCTGCGAGCAGCCTGGCTACCTTGTTTGTAGTACGGAATTTCTTTCCGGCTGAGAAGAAGGTCCGCCATCCCATCAGAGCCAGCTACGAGGTCGGCGACGACGTCTTCGTTCGCACCATGGGGAACTTGCTCGGACCGCCCCTGGTAGCGCGGAACAAAGTCACGCCGCTAGAGAACGGCGATCAGATCTTCCCCGCAATGCTGAGCGGTATCCGTTCGGCGCAGCGTACAATCACATTTGAAAATTTCCTCTTCCGGGAAGGCGAAATCTCTGACGCCTTTGCCCAAGCGCTGGCGGAACGCGCGCGCGCCGGCGTGAAGGTGCATTTTCTTCAGGATGCGCTCGGATGCGACTCGGTACACGGACGCGCCATGAAGCTGATGAAACGCGCCGGTGTTGCGGTGGAAATTTTCCGCTTCGTTCATTTCTCGCGCGTCAATTACCGGACACATCGAAAAATCCTGGTCGTGGACGGAACGCTGGGGTTCATCGGCGGCGTCGGAATTGCGGATGAGTGGAAAGGCAACGGCCGAATCCATGGGCTGTGGCGCGATTCGCACTATCAGGTGCAAGGGCCCGTAGTCGCGCAACTGCAACAGGCTTTCATGGACAATTGGCTGGAGACCCGGGCGGAGCTGCTACACGGCGATCTTTATTTTCCCAAACAAGACTGCGCCGGCGAGCATGTTTGCCAAATCTTCAAGAGCTCAGCTGGCGAAGGTTCCGATAGCGGGCGTTTGATGTTGCTCGTGTCGATCGCGGCAGCTCGCCATCACATCCGAATAGCGAATGCCTATTTCATTCCAGATAACCTGACCATGCGAACGTTGCTCGAAGCGCTCCATCGGGGCGTGAAGGTGGAAATCATCACCCCAGGTCCTGACATCGACGCGCACATCGTCCGCGCCGTGGGAAAGACACGCTGGAAACCTTTGCTCGAAGCCGGGGCGCGCTTTTACGAGTACGAGCCTGCGCGATTCCACTGCAAGTATCTGCTGGTAGATAACTGCTGGGCATCAGTCGGCTCGGCCAATCTCGACAATCGTTCGATGTCATTAAACGAAGAGGCTAACCTCAACGTCCTCGACCGGCAATTCGTCACGGCCTGCGCACAAGTCTTTGAGGAGGACAAGGCGCATTCGCGCGAAATCACGCTCGAAGATTGGCATAACCGGCCTTGGAAGGAAAAGATCAAGGGCCGGGCCATGTCCATCTTTCGGTCGCAGATGTAATTATCGGTCGCGCAAACGGTGTGATGATGAATGAAACGTCCGCACCGAGGCTTCGCGTCGCCACCTACAATGTGCATGGCTGCGTCGGGATGGATCGGCAGCGTTCCGAAGCGCGCATCGCCGAAGTAATCGCCCAATTGTCGGCGGACATCGTCGCGCTGCAAGAGCTCGATCTCGACCGGCGGCGTTCGGCCGGCGTGGACCAGACTAGCATCATCGCCGAGCAACTTGACTGGCATAGCCATTTTTATCCCGCGATGCGACGGGACGACGAGCAGTACGGAAACGCTATCCTTAGTCGCTACCCTGTCACGTTTTGCCGTGGCGCTGAGTTGCCGGGCACAGCCCCGTTTTTCTGCCGGGAAAATCGCGCGGCGATCGAGATAGATATTGAAACGAATCTCGGCGCGGTTCACGTCATTAACACGCATCTGGGTCTAGGCTGGCGCGAACGCTTGTTGCAAGCACAACTGTTTACAAGTGCCGAGTGGCACGCAGCCATCATGGGTGACGCTCCGCTTATTTTGCTCGGCGACTTCAACAGTCTGCCGGGTTCACGACCGCACCGCGCACTCACTCGCCATCTGCGCGATGTGCGCAAACTCGTTCGAGCGACGCAACCCATCCGTACTTTCCCAACATGGTTTCCCGCGCTGGCCGTCGATCATATTTTCGTGAACGCCGCGCTCCAGCCACTGAGTCTGACCGTGCATCGCTCCCCTGTGGCTCGGATCGCTTCCGATCACTTTCCGCTTATAGCTGAGCTTGTGCTTTCCTCGTGATGCATCTCAGCACGAAGAGTCTTCGTCACTGGCAATTCACGAGCGAGGTCGACTCCTAGAACAAGCCGAGCAGTTTAAGAACAATTACGACAACGACAATTACTCCGATTATATAGAAAATGTTTCTATTCATGCTGGCGACTGATATCAACTTGGCTTTACGCTGGCGAGCATCTATTCAATTATTCTGCTTCGGATATTCAGCGACTGCGGCTTTTCGGCAGGCTTTGGTATCGCCAGCGCTCCTCGACGCTATGAGGGGATTGTGTTATTCCTTGTCTGGCATTAGAATTCGCACCGTCATGAAATCCTCATTCGCGTTTGCCCAGGCAAGCGCCTTCTGTTTCGTCTGGAAAAAACGATCGATAACGATGGCGTCGCGCTGAGCGCTATTCCGTCCGCACGATCGCGCTGCTCTGCGATTGATGACGTCCGGTCCAGTGTCCACGGCTAGACATTCCGCATCGTGAAAGGCGACTTTACTGCCGTAGGGAATTTTTTTTGGATCGACAGCACAATGCCCTTCGCGCAGTTGTGCGCCGTTCCAAGCCGCATTCGCGCCTGAAGCTTTACTGTGCCAGTAAACAGTGACGCGCGCTAACGCTGAATGCTCGCCGGCGAACCCTTGCCACGCAAATAGCAACGCGAGCCCAACTGCCATAATTATCTGCTTCATACCCTTCTCCGATTATCCCGCGCTGTAACATCCGGGGAAAAATCTGGACAATAGCCTCTATAAAAACTTCGTAACTGCGTTGCCGTTTGGTTCCTTATTGCCGTTGGGTTGCGTGAAAGAAAATTAACCGTCTCGTGAAATGACGGGAATCATTGCTACGGTCGGGCTGCTTATCGCTGACTAATCAGAACGGTTCGCGGTTCGAACCAGCTCGCTTCGAGTTGTGCGCTAGCTTTCTGTAGACCCGCGGTAAGCGTTTCAATTTGCTTTTGCTGATGCGCAGCTATCGCTTGCAATTCCTTCTTTGCGTTTGGAGTTGTGAGCCCCCTCGGCGAATGCAGCTGAAATCAATACGAGCAGCGATCTGTGCTAATGCGAATCTCATGTGTGAAAGGGGCAAAATTATGATCAGAAAAACAAGTTCGAAAACGAGCAAACACACTCAACGGCCGGGCTTTTTGATAGCGGGGGCAATCATTCTCACCAGTAGCTTTGCACTGGGACTCTCTGCGCTCGCCGGTAACATGAATTTGCCGGAGCAAAACATGATTTCCGGCAACGCGTTCCAACCCGCTGGGGCAACACAGAATGCGGAGGCGGACTCTCAAGCTGCCCCTCAGTTTCCAGACGCAAGCGAAGCTGCGGCAGATATCGGTGACGACGCGCTGACTGCGGCTAGGGCTACCGTAGCTGATTTTAATAGTGATGGTCACCCGGACTACGTGCTTAGAAATGCCAACACGCTGCAAACAGCGATCTGGTATCTAAACAACAACGTTTTTATTAGTGGCGCTTTCGGTCCAAGCATTAGAGCTGGATGGAACCTGGACGGTGTGGCGGATTTCAATCGCGACGCTCATCCGGATTACGCACTGTTCAATCCCGGTACCGATCAAACAGGGATTTGGTATATGTCAGGGCCAACACGCATCGCAGCCGCATATGGGCCAACGCTTCCCGGTGGCTGGGAATTGACTGAAACAGCCGACTTTAACGGCGACGGTTTCCCGGATTATGTGCTGCTCAATGCGACGACTGATCAAACAGCGATCTGGTATCTGAACAACAACGTTTACGTTACCGGCGCCTTCGGGCCAACACTTCCGGTCAACTGGGTCCTGGTGGGGGTAGCAGATTTTGATCGCGACGGCCATGAAGATTATTTGTTGTTCAATTCAGTAATCACCAAACAGCGATCTGGTATCTATCAGGACCAACATTCATCAGAGGAGCTTATGGACCGACCATTCCCAGTGGGTGGGCGTTAGTGGCTACGGCCGACTTTAACAGCGATGGGCATCCGGATTATCTGCTTTATAATTCCTCCACTCGTCAGACAGGGATTTGGTATCTGAATAACAACGTTTACGTCAGTGGTGCGTATGGACCAACGCTTCCAGCTGGTTGGAGCTTGGTCGGGCAATGAAGTGACCGACTTGGCTTCTTGCTTAGTGAAAATGGAGTTGAGGCGACTAAGCGACCCACTCGCAGCTTTACTAGTTGTTGTTGACCAGTTGCAAGTCAGGTTTGCTCAGGCGTTGCCCGTTGCGCGATCGTAGATGCCGCCCGGTGTCGCGAAGATCCGCAAGAACGGAACGCTCCTACAAGCCTCATCTATTGAACTGGGCGTTGACCCCAGCAGGCGTGCAGCAACACGTTGAGGAACCAGAATGACGGATCGACCAACGGAGCTGTGAGAGCTTCGTACTCTCTTTCTCGTGCCCCGGTCAGGCTCCCTTCGGCGTGCTCGGAGGCACGTATGCCCTCTAGGCTCTGCTGCCACCAGCTTGACCACACGCTGCCGCCGCGCACCACTTCGACACTCGCCTCGTGGCGGATGTTCTCCAGGCCGCAGCGCTCAAATAGCGCCGGGAGCTTCCGCCCAAAGACAGGGTCATACCCGCGTAATGCCCACCATTCACCATCCCGCCACGCGTCGTGATAGCTCGCGTAGTGCGGGTGGGAAGGATCCACTGGCGCGATCGTACCCCAGTCACCGTCTTCATCAACGAGCCATCCTCCCGGTCGCAGGCACTCCACCATGCGCCGGATGGCCGCCTGCTGTTTACCCGCGAGCCAGAACAGCATCAACCGTGAGCACACTAGATCAAAAGAGCTTGGTCCGAGCACCTCCAGAGGGTCGTCGACGATGTTGTGACGGCGTATCTCAAGGTTCGGAACGTGAAGTCGTTCCAGGTAGGACACATCAATGTCGGTCGCCACCACCTGGCCGCTCTTGCCCACCTGTTGAGCCAGCCAGACGGCCATCGATCCCCGACCCGCGCCGACCTCGAGGCATCGCCAGCCAGGCTTTACCAAGTTACGACGTCGACGGGAGGTCGGATCAAAAATCTGTTCCAGCAGAGTGAGCCGCCCATCCTCGACCTCTTCGCGGCCCCTCCCAGCGAGGCGGTAGCCCGGATCGCGACCCAGAGTTTCACCAGCCTTGGACGTGTCTCGACGCTCCAGCATGTTTCAATCGCAGGCTCAGGCGACCTTTTAGTGTGTCAGTTGTTTCGCAGAAATGTCCAACCGGATTTGCTGAGATTGTCAGCGATGATTTCCCAGTACTTCACGCGGGCTGAATTACACCTTTTGCGCTTCATAGCCAACGACAACGTGATTCAAACGCACCAGCACGTGGGCGATTTCAAAGAACCATAGCGCGATTTCGTTCATAGAGTGCGGTCGCCCTCTGCTTGTGCTTGGCAGCTTTGCTGATTGTTTAGAACCGTTTGCGGTGCAGGTTTGCTCGCTTCAAGCTGAGTGCTTACCTTCTGTAGGCCCGCCGTAAGCATTTCAATCTGCTTTTGCTGATGCGCGGCTATCGCTTGCAATTCCTTCTTTAGCTGCACGATGGTCGTTTCTTGTTCCTCCATTTTGCTGTGCGCTTTAAGGAATTCATTGAGCAACATCGCGTTCACCGCGTCGTAGCGCACCGTGTACGGTTTGCCTTCCTTATCGGGCAGCACCAAGGCCGGATTCACCTTTGCGACTTCCTCGGCAATCAAACCAAATTGCGGTGTGCCTTTAGTGTCCGTCTTGTAGTGGAACGTCACCGGTCTGAGACCAAGGATGACTTCGCTGGCCCTGTCCATCGGTTAATCTCCTCTTTGAATCGCTTTGAGGAGCTGGCCGTGCCCAACTGACCGGCGGAGTCGGCCAGCAATTCGCTTCCAAGCGCGAATCACACCACAATGTGAACGGGTTAGAGAATTTGACGTAACCACATTGCAGCCCCACGTCGCGCATTGCATACTCGACACTAAGTATGCGACGGGATTCAGATGAGCTCCTTTTTTCGTGAGTTGAAACGACGGAAGGTTTACCGCGTCGCTGCCGCGTACATCGTCGCCGCCGGATTCTTGATTCAAATGGCTTCGGCAACGTTTCCAGCGTGGGAATTGCCGAATTGGAGTTTGCGGCTCGTGATTGCGCTTTTGTTAATCGGGTTTCCGATCGCGCTGATACTCGCCTGGGCCTACGACATTACTGCGCAGGGAATTCAGATTACCCCGACAAAAGGAACTCATCGTCGACGAAATCTCATTTTGCTCATCGTCACGGGTGTCATCGTCTCTGCTTCGGCCGGATTTTTTCTTTTGCCACGGGCCGTGTGGAATAAGGTCGACAAATCAGTCGCGGTCCTGCCCTTTCAAAACTTGAGCAGCGATCCAGAGAACGCTTATTTCGCCGATGGCATCCAGGCAGAAGTTTTGACGCGCCTGGCGAAAATCGCGGATTTGAAAGTGATTTCGCGCGCTTCGACACAGCAGTATCAGAGCGAACCGGGCAATCTGGCCGAGATCGCGAAGCAGCTTGGCGTTGCGAACATCCTTGAGGGTACCGTCCAGAGAGCAGCCGATCAGGTGCGGGTTAACGTTCACCTAGTTAACGCGCAAACCGGTTCGCAGCTGTGGGCCGAGACCTATGATCGAAAGTTAAGTGACATCTTTGTCGTCGAGAGCGAGATCGCGAAAGGAATAGCGGAATCGTTGCAAGCGACGCTGACCGGTCGTGAAGAGCAAGCGTTGGCTGCCAGGCCCACAAACAATCCGGAAGCTTACGATGCCTATTTACGCGGGCTGGCTTTTGAAGCACGCAGCAACTACTCGAGCGATGCCCTATTTAAAGCCATCGAGTTTTATGATCTGGCGGTGCGCCTTGACCCAAATTTTGCGCTTGCCTGGGCGCGACTTTCTGGTGCGCACGCACTTCTTTACTTTAATCGCGGCGACACAACTGCCGCTCGCCGCGATGCAGCCAGGCAAGCTTTAGAAAACGCGCGGAGACTGCAGCCGGACTCGCCCGAAACCCTGCTGTTCCTGGGTTATTATCAATACTGGGTGCAGCGCGATTACGAGCTGGCCAAGACCACCTTCGAGCAGGTCAGCAAAATGTTGCCAGGTAACGGCGAGGTCTCATACGCCCTTGGCGCAGTTGCCCGACGCGAGGGACTTTGGGAGGAAAGTGTTGCCTACTGGGAGCGGGGCCTCGCCCTCGATCCGCGGAACACGGCGTTACTGATTGAAGTGGCATGGACTTATGACGCCCTCCGGCAGTTCACGACAGCCCTAAAGCTCTACGATCGGGCACTGGATATCCTCCCTAATGAGTTATCTTTAATGGCGTTAAAAGCCAGCATCTACCAGGCCGAAGGTAACCTGCAAGAATCCGCTAAATTACTGGTCCAGGTAAACGCACAAACGAATTCGGACGTGGCTGTTCGGATCAAGCTGGCCCAATTCAGACTTGAACGAAATCAAACCGAGGCCATCCGGTTCGTGCAAGCCCGGCAAGCTCGACTCCACTCTGCTTCTGAGATCGAGAAGGGCATCAAGCAAGGGGGGCTGGCGTTGATCCAGCGCGTAGTCGGCGACACTGCGGCAGCAAAAGCTGCCGCTGAACAGGCGCGCAACACGCTTGGGACCACTCAGCAAGGATCAACCAGACAACGCCTTCGTTCCGGCAGCGCTGGCCGTGGCTTACGCGATACTCGACGAGAAGAGCTCAGCCCTCAACGAAGCGCAGCGTGCAATGACGCTTGTGCCGAGTAGCAAAGATCGACTGTCCGGGCCCGGGTTCGAAGAGAACCTGGCGCTAGTTGAGATGATTATTGGCGAGAATGATCGTGCCATCTCAACTCTCACGCGGTTGTTACAAACGCCGTATGGTGGCTGGCTTTATAACCCGGCGCCCATCACGCCGGCCCTTCTCAGGCTCGATCCGCTCTGGGACCCTTTACGCGCCGATCCCGCTTTCCAAAAATTGTGCGAGGAAAAGCAGCCCTGAACCTTCCAGCTTTTGGAGGCTGAAGACGTAAGCAATGCCATCGTTGCAGAAAAAGTCCTCCTCCGCTTCGGACTTATGTTACATGCCCTTGCTGACCTGTGGTATCACCGATTCTAATCCTCGGTGATGATGTCAAAGAGACCCATGTGCTTCATTGGCGATGCCACCGGTGAAAAAGACTCCGTCGCCGCAGAGAGAAGACTTAACACACTGCCTCAAACTCCTGTCATCACAGTTACTGGCAGAGCGTTTTCGATGTTGGCCATTCTCTCAAAGATCAAATCGGAGAAAATGTCTTCCCGGTTATGCAGCCTGGGAGATTTATCCGGTTATGAAGTTAGAGTTGAGCAACTAAGGCGCAGCGACCCGGGTACCTAACTCATTGTTGAGAACGATTTGCGGGTCAGTTTTGTTTGCGTCAAGCCGTGCGCTCACTTTTTGGATTTGCTCCGCCTGCTCTTTCACCATTGCAGCGAGAACAGTCATCCCAGATTTTAGCTCTGCGATGGTCTTTTCCTGTTCTTCGACTTTCCGATGCTCTTTGAGAAACTCGTTGAGCAACATCGCATTGACCGCTTGATAGCGAACGGTAACGATTTTGCCCTCCTCGTCGCGCGCCACCAGATCAGGATTTACGGTGGCCACGTCCTCGGCGATAAGGCCAAAATCAGGCGAGCGCGCGGGATCAATCTCCCGCTTGTAGCGGAAGCTAACCGGTTTAAGCGCGAAAAGCGCTTCGCTGGCCTTATCCATCGGTTTGATGTCGTCCTTGTAGCGTCGCGAGGAGACTTGGAAGCCAAGTTTGCCGCCGGCGCCTACAGTAACGAAGACGCCGTTAGCCTGCGCCGTCGAGCCGATGTTTCCGATCCGGGTCACGTTGCTCTCGCCAGCAAGACCTACGATGTTCTGGCCGATACAGACATTACCATTTCCCGTGACATTGAAACCGGCTTGAAAGCCCAAGGCAACGTTAGAGCTGCCGGTTATGTTCTGATCGAGTGCATGGCCACCGACTGCCGTGTTGAGGATACCTGTTGTGTTATGAACGAGTGCATTATCACCGTCGGCCGTGTTGTGGTTACCAGTTGTGTTGGAAAGGAGCGCTTGAAAACCGGCGGCCGCGTTGTGAAATCCGGTTGTGTTTCTAAATAGCGCTTGAACGCCGGTGGCGGCGTTCTGAAAGCCGGTGGTGTTGCTAAAGAGGGCTTGCACGCCGGTGGCCGCGTTCTGAAAGCCGATGGTGTTGCTAATAAGGGCATTGACGCCGTTGGCGGTGTTAGAGCTGCCGGTGGTGTTGCTGGCAAGGGCATTGACCCCGGTGGCTGTGTTCTGAAAGCCAGTGGTGTTGAAAAGAAGGGCGCCAGATCCCTCTGCCGTGTTGAAATCGCCGGTTGTGTCGCTAACGAGGGCGGCAAAACCAATGGCCGTGTTGCTAGTGCCCGTGGTGAGGCTGAAGAGCGCATTATCACCCTCCGCTGTATTGCCACCGGGGTAGCCTCCGTCCGGTGCTGGGACAACCGCTTGCGCTCTTGGGAAAAACGCAGCGGCAAATATTAATAGCAATAATCGTTTCATAATACACAACTTCCTAAAATCATTAGAGGTCTGCCACGACGCGTCCGCGGGATTTTGCATTGCCACCTAAGAGTTGGTCCTCACTACCCCTTTCGAGATACAAGATTGGACGCTTTTGCGACGAAAAGATGAGGCTCGTACCGTTCCGATGTGAATCCCGCTGACTTTAGCAAGTTAAGCGAAGCCGAGAAACGGCACTTCTAGCAGTGCCAGCGGTGCGGAGAAATGGTCGATATGCGGCAACTGGACTATGTCCTATTTGACTTGGATTGCGGCAAGAATAATGGTGGTGCCAAACAGGCAGAAGTGCATAGTACGCGCTAGGTATCCCAAAACAATTATCATTCCAGCGTGTTTCCTGACGCGCGCCCCTAGGAACAGCGCGGGAAGGAAACACGCCTTTCCAAGTCCTATCTCGTTTTTGCGGTAACGATGAACCAGGTTCCGAAAGACTGCCCTGGCCCTCTGCTTGCAAAAGTGCGGCGAGACCGCCAACACCTGGCAGATAGAGTTCTACATAAAGGCCGTGTTAGGTCGGGTCCTACACATTATTCACGAATTGGCTGACACAGATCGTCTTGCTAAACAGGCCGCGACGTGCGCAGCATCTTTACAATCAAATGGAGGACTGAAGAAATGGAAACCCCTGGCTTCGTTGTAATGTTATGTCTGGTGGCGTTTGCTATCAGTCCCGATAATCTAAACGCCGAACAACCAGCTGGCTATTCTGCCAAGCTGATTTCGCCGACGCTTGGACAGGTTCTATACGCTGGGCAGCAGATCAGGGTGGAGTGGAAGAGTATGCTTCCCAATGTGCGGTACGTGGCGTGGTGTGAGATGGAAGTTTGGCTGTCGCTGGATGGCGGCAGGACCTTCCCCATGTGCATTACGCCAATACTCGACCCGAAGGCTACACATTTTGATTGGACTGTTCCTAACATGCCTTCCAATGCGGCAGTTCTGGACATTCGCTTCGGATGCGACGGGTGGTACCCGGAAAGCTACAGTCCCCAGCCTGCGTCGACTTTTGTGATCGCACAAAGGGCGGGGCATTACTAGATTCTGCCAGCGTGGCGGATTTGGCAGACGCGCTGGACGTCTTGCGACGAAGACGCGGGTGTCCGCCACGGATGGCGAACACCTCGCGTCGAATGCACGGACCTTCCCGATCCGCGCTCCCCAATCTTAATCCTCGGTGATTATGCCGAAGAGCCCGTGTTCTTCGTCGGCAATTCCGGCGGTGAAAAAGACTCCGCCCGCCTGCGGGAGAAGATCCCACAGGCCATCAAACTGCAGCGGCGTTCCATCCGCCCGCTTGAGCGTCTCGATGAAATTGCCGCTGACCGGATCGTAATTATTGATTAGGCCATCCCCAAAATTGCCCACCCAAAGGTTGCTGCCTTCCACGAGGGCAAGTCCCCAGGGAGCATTGAGGTTCCCGTTTGAGACTAGGCGCCTGAGGAAGTTACCGCTGGTATCAAACACATTGATAAAGCCACAGCCGGGACAATGGACATCATCCTCCCTCGCGTGATCCTGCTTGGCATAGGTTACAAAAATTTCGCCATTGAAATTGCGGATGCCGAATGGTCCATACCCAGCCGGAAGGGTTGGATCGGTGAAGCCATTGGGATTAACCTGGTGAAAATTTTCATCGAAGGTATGAACCTTGCCTGTATGGAAATCTGTCGCATACAGGAAATTATGACCATTGGCTTCGCCGAGCGTTGCACCTTTGTAAATGGCGCTGTTGCGGCCACGATTCGTGCCATTGTCGACGGCGATAATTGCGTTCGTCGGATCCACGGTGGGGTTCCAACCTGAAATGGAACCATCTTCACTGACAAAAATGAAAAAGGCGGGCGCCGAATTTCCATTTTTTGTCACTTGGAAGAACAAGGTGTTGTTGCGGACTTGTCCAGTGGGATTGCCTCCTCCTCTGTTCCGCGCAGCCGTAGGGATCGTTACGACCAGGGAACGTGCGGTGCCGTCTTGCCCGTAAAGTGTCGAGACACCAGTGCCGTTGTCGCTGACCCAAATCGTGCCGTTCGGCGCCGAGACAGACATGCCCCAGGGATTGACAAGGTTCGGGTCGATATGCTGCGCGACGCCGGCGATGTCAGATTGGAAGTTTGTCCACGAATAAGTGTCCGCGCGCGCAGACGCGGCCGTGAACATTGCTGCTGCTAACAAGAGCAGACCGAATTTTGTATAAGCATAAGTTGTTTTCATAGGTGTGATGGTTGTTTTTGTAGGGAGAATCGCACCGATCCGTGTCGGATAGCGCATCGGAAAAGTAACGCCGTTGTTACTTTTCCTTGGAGCATCTTAGCACTTCTTGCGCCCGAACTATGCGGGTTCACTTTGCAGACTTTAAAAACTCGAGGATGGCGCGCTGTTCCTGACCGGTAATGTTGGCCCGGAGACGCATGTGATGCAGGATCACGTCCCATTGCGCGTCGTTATACATTGTGGGCGGTCGAATATTGTGGCAGCGCATACAATTATTCGACCAAAGCTCTTCGCCGCTAAGGCCCATGTAGGAATCGCTCGAGACTGCGCCGCCCGACTGGTTGGTTGTCTGTTTCCGTCTGCCTTCGGTCCAGCAAATATATCCCAGCCCGCACCGGTGCAAATGAGCAGAACCAAAGCCGCAACATGGCTGCGATTTCTTATTGCAATCACATTGGTTCTCCCGTTAGAAACCCATAGCTGTCTGAATAAACAGAGCGTTTCTATTGGGCTCGCCACTCGGCTGATCCCACTCATAAGCGGCTTTCAGTACCTGTGCTGGGACTTAGCCAGTAATTCAGTCCAAGCGTCCATCGAGTCTCCCACGGGTCGCCTAGTCCGCTCGGGTCGCGACTCAAATGGTCCCAGCGGAAGACCATTTCGAGATTCCTTACAAAATCGATATCTACTTTGGTTGGGCGATACGCGATCTCCGCGTAACCACCATCTTGTTTGCTTGTGAACGCAAGCGGTCCAAACCCAAGTGAACCATCGGGATCGTAAACCGCGTGATCGACATGGCTCCAGGCGTACTGCGCGAACAGATTGATGCGGCCTCTCAGCAGGTCCGAATCGCGAGTGATCTCCAGATCAACGGATTGAACCAACGCCTGAAGGTGAGAAAAAGTTGTTCCTTGGAAGCCGGGCTTGGAGGTTTCAAAACCATAACCGACTTCGACTCCTGGGATTGGGAGAAAACCAACTCTGCCGCCAACTGCCTTGTTATCGTTGTTATCCGTGTAGCTGTTGAAATCGAGCGTACCCGCCGTGCGAGCATCGAAGGTGTTGAGGACAGGGCCGTTGGAAACATAGAAGGCATAGTCCGCTCGGGTCGGACCGATCGGGAAGCCTCCACGCACTTGCGCGCCGACCGATATATTTGGCAGGAGGCCATGGTAAACAGCAAGGGGGCGGTCAGGCAGTAAGTTGATCCATTGCGGCTCGAAGCGTTCGACGAAAACATTACTCGGACTGAAGAATTCTCCGGCGCCCAGGGCTATATAATCATTGAGAAGATACGAGATCTGGGCATTTACAAGATTCACATTGGTGCCGCCGCCACTGGGCTCGATCTCCAGCCGGCCGTCGAATAAAAGTTTCGGAGTCAATTCCCAAAGGAAGATTGGATTGAAAGAGGCCGAAAATGTAGACACTTGGCCGTTGCGCGCCTCGAACATACCGTCGGCCCAGCCGGCGAGGAGAAATTTGGTCGTTCCAAGCAATGATCCTACGGATTCGGCGACCGGCAAGGCAACCTGCTTATGCGAGTCGCCGACAGCTTGACCACCCGGGCTGTCTTGCTTTGGAGCAGTGTCGGCAACGGCCTGGCTTTCAGAGCTTTCTCGTTTTGGAGCCACCGCTTTTTCTTTCTTAAGGGCGTCCAATTCCTTTTTCATGGCCAGCAACTGGTCTTTAAGCTCCTCGTATTCCTTTCTGGTGACATATCCGTCTGTTGTCGTGTCCTGGGCGCGAGCCACCGGAGATGCGATTGTTAGGAGGGCTGCCTGAATAATCGCTGCCGAATAACAACGATGGATATTCACCTTGGCTTTACCTCCTGGCCAGCGATCGAAGATAGTTGATTACATTCCAGCGATCTGTGGGCGATAGTCGCGTGCCATAATTCGGCATTGGTTTTTTGCCGACAGTGATTTTCCAGAACAGCTCGCCGTCTGTTTCTTGTCGAATTACCGGATCGGAGAGTTTGGCAGGATGAATGCCAAGATCGGCTGCGTCGGGTCCATCACCGTTTCCCGTCTTTCCGTGACATGCCACGCAACGCTTCACATAGATTTTCTGTCCTGCTGCGAGCGAGGATTCGCTAACAGCAACGGGATTTTTCTTTCGCCCTTCTGCTGCCGGAGCGGTCCACTTTTCTGTTGAGGCGGATTGTTCTCCGCTCGCCGTGATGAGCGCTAAACCAAGCAAGACCGTGAGAATTCCCGGGAACTTCACGTGAGAACAAAGAACAGTGACTCACCGTCACACTCGGAGAACGTGCCGCTGGCCGGGGACCGTGAACGGTAGCGAACCTTGCTCACGGTGCGACCAGGCTCCAGCCTGCGGGAATAGGGGGTCCGAACGCGCCGCTAACGAAAACGTTGTTGTTCAGATACCAGATCGCTGTTTGACGCGCGCCGACATTGTAAAGGACATAGTCTGGCTTGCCATTGCCGTCAAAGTCGGCCGCAGCTACTAACGCCCAGCCACTGGGCAGAGTCGGTCCAAAAGCTCCGCTGATGAACGTTGATCCTGATAAATACCAGATTGCTGTTTGGCGAGTAGCGGAGTTGAACAAGGCGTAATCTGGATGGCCATCGCTATTGAAATCCGCCACACCTCTCAGTCCCCAACCGGCCGGAAGAGTGGGTCCGAACGCGCCGCTAACGAAAACGTTGTTGTTCAGATACCAGATCGCTGTTTGACGCGTGCCGGCATTGTAAAGGACATAGTCTGGCTTGCCGTTGCCGTTGAAGTCGGCCGTAGCTACCAACGACCAGCCACTGGGCAGAGTGGGCCCAAAAACGCCCCCGATGTACGTTGGTCCTGATAGATACCAGATTGCTGTTTGGCGAGTTCCGGAGTTGAACAAGCCATAATCTGGATGGCTATCGCTATTGAAATCCGCCGCACCTCTCAACCCCCAACCGGCCGGAAGTGTCGGAGCGAACACGCCGCTAACAAAAACATTATTGTTCAGATACCAGATCGCTGTTTGACGCGTCGCAGGATTGCTTACCACCCAGTCCTTATGGCCATCGCCGTTAAAGTCAGCTACTATCGCCGTACCTGCGCCAGGCGGAGGGGGAGGAGGAGGAGGCGGCGGCGGAGTAGGTGTCGGCGTCGCGTTCGACATGACGACGACCGTGCCGACCATGTTGCAGCAAGCTCCATGCGGGGTGCAGTAGTACGGAAACGACCCAGCAGTGTTGAAGGTGTGAGTGAACATGGCTCCCTGGGCAAGAATTCCTGAGTCCCAGAGGCCGCTGGGGTGGCCGGGAGTACCCGAGGTGCTGCTATGACCTGTTGAGCTCCAAGTCCACTGCACTGTGTCGCCGGGGTGAATCGTCACCGTTGAAGGCGTGAAAATGAACCCGCCGTTGCCGACCGTCACCGTCACTGTCATGCCACTAACGAGACTTGGGCACAAAAGCAGAAGCGAAGTGAGAATCACCGCTGCTGCCAAAATGCGTGATGAATAGGTTTTCATTACAAGAATATTTCAACGGCAAATTATGACGATTTGCTGCCGTATGCGATGCTGGAAAAGTAACGTGCTTGTTACCTTTACCGACTGTCTGAGCCGCGCGATCAAAGCGCTGCTCCATGAGCGCTCAAACGTTTTGCTTTCCGACGCCTCGGTCTTCCAAGGAAGGATGGAACCTATATGGTTCGTGAATCGTATAGCCTACGTGGCGCACTGTATGAATCAGTGGAGGATCGCCGATTTTTCTTCTCAGCCGTCCGATGAAAACTTCCACCAACTTGGTGTCATATTCGTGCGGGTGTTCCCATACTCGCTCACATAACTCAGTACGTGTGAACACGCGGCCCGGTTCCCGCATAAGTACCTTTAGCAGCATCAGCTCGCGCGCAGATAAATGAACGTGGCGTATGTCACGATGCACCTCATGGCTTGCCAGATCGACCGTCAAATCACCAACACGAAGCTTGAGTACAGGTTCTTCCGGATATCGTCGCCCCAGGGCAGTTACGCGTGCCACCAATTCCCGCATTGCAAATGGCTTTGGCAAGTAATCATCGGCGCCGAGTTGTAACCCGATAATACGGTCTTTTACTTCAGCGCGTGCGGTCAACATCAGCACACGACTGGCGAGATGTTGCGCACGCAGATGCCGGAGGACTTCAAAGCCGTCGATTCCGGGTAGAATAATATCCAGCACAATCAAGTCGAATGGGGTTCCCTTTGTTTTATCCAGAGCTTTCTCACCGTCGTGGACGACGATTGGATCGTGGCCGGTTTCGGTGAGCGCTGATGCGATTTGCCTCGCTAATGCGACGTCATCTTCAACTACCAGAATATGCATAAGTTTTTTAAGCAGGCGCGGGGTTAAAACCGCGTCGTGAGTTGAGCCGCGATCAGGTGATTGTCGTTCCCCGGGGTGGTGGTTTCGTGTTGAAAGCTGTATTGAAACTTCAATTGGATATGTGATGTAAAGCGATAACCTGCCGCTAAGTCAATCCGCGCAAGATCCGGACTCCAGTGAACGTTATTGACATAGCCATCACTGACTGTTCCGAAGAGTTGTTGGTTCCAGCGAACCGCGCCGAACAGCTGTGGCGTGAATTTGTATTTCACTTCGAGGTAATAAGCGAGGGTATCCGCGTCGCCGACGGTCGGCACTTCAAAACGTGCTTCATAAGACCTCAGCCCACACTTGCAGATGGTGCCACGCGAAACTGGCATCCTGCCCAAGCACGTACTCCCGGTAATCGCCAATGTCGCGCCCTGGCGGTAGCGTGGGTTCGGCCTGGCGTTGAAAATACGGGCCCTCGCTCGCTGAGAGGCCAAAATTCCACGCCTCGTTAGGCCGGAAACCGACACGCCCACTGAAAGTCGGATTCTCGAAACCGCTCTCCGTAATGTTCCAGGATTCCGGGCGCGATGAGAGGGACGCATTTTTCATTTCAACAGCGTAATCCAATCGATCCAGCCGGCCGGATAAAGAAATGCCACTCGCATAACTGGGTCCCCAGATTACCGGATTGAATACGTACTTTTTGTAGGTACAATGGCCCGTAGACGAAATCGAATGGTGAGACTGGAGCGTATTTGTCCCGAATAGCCGTGATATTTTCATAGACGATCGGCGCGTCGATGAACGGGTTCTCCCACGAAAGGTGTCGCGGGATCCAGTTGCCGACGACGGTGGCGAACTTGCCGACTTGCACCGTTAAGCGACCATCGTTCCACGGGGTGATGCGGAATGCATATTCGTCGAGCCGAATCTGGGCGCCGTGATCGGTCGGATCAAAACCGCGATCGAGCCGTGATTGTGCAAAGAAATAAATCTGCGAGCCCGCTTGCGCGTCGAGAAAGAGTGTCAAACGCGGATTAAAAAGAGTGTCGATCGTGCTGTCGATGAGATCCGGCGCCGGCTGTTGGAAGTTGTAGATCTCCAAGTCGAGCGTCCCGCTCAATCGCACGCGCAGATTATCATGAAATGCCGAAACGGCAAGCGCGGTGTCGAGTCGGTCGAAATAATCATCGATATCAAAGGCGTACGCCGTGCAGGCAAAAACGCACAGGCTGAGAGCCGACAGTTTCATGCAACTGCATTAACACCATTCGCAGCGGAAAAGCGCACTTCAAATTCCGTCCAATCGTTTTCCGAGCGAACCAGGCATAAATCGCCACCGTGCAGGCGGGCGAGCTCGCGCGCCAAATTCAAACCGATCCCGTGACCCGACGCGGCCGAGGGAGTCGAGCAGTGATGAAAGCGCTCGAAGATGTTTTCGTCTCGCGGAATGGTCCGTCCCGTGTTTCCGATACACAGCACGACATTTCTGGGATTGGCGTGTACGCTAACCCGGATTAGTCCACCAGGGCGGTTGTACTTTCGCGCGTTCTCAAGAAGATTTTGCACAATCAGCGACGTGTAGCGTTTTTCTCCGGCCACAAATAAACCGGCAGGAAATTCCTTCTCGATTTTTACATCAGGCGAATCGGGAAGCGCGCTAAGATCCTCAAGCCACTCATCAATAAGCTGACTAAGATTCACCGGCATCGACCCGATTTGAAGATGTCCGGCATCCATGCGCGACAAAAGAAGCAAATCTTCGATCACGCCAGTCAAGCGATGTGTTTGATGGAGAAGAGAGGACAATTCCTCGTAAACTTCGGGTTTGAACCCTTCGCGTGTCAGCAGTGTTTCCAGGCCGACGCGAAGAACTGTGACCGGGCTTCTTAACTGATGGGAGGCGTCGGCAGAATATCGCGCCGACCTTTCCAATTCCTGCGTGGTCGAAGCAAGCGCGGCTTCGGCGCGTTTTCGTTGCGCGCGATTCTCCTCCGAATCCAGCGCGAGTTTTTTCACGGGTGCCGAGAACCTGAGCGCAACCACGTGGCTTGCAACGAAACCGCCTAACAAAAGCAACGCGCCTGCTCCGCCAATCTGCCAGCGGAGGCGATGCAGCTGAGCCATCGAATAGGCCAGCGGAGAAACGCAAATTTCGTAAGCGGCTGGAAAGAGCGACCCAGGATTAAGCCGCTTGTAAAACAAGAGCTGAGGCGCGCCGTCGACATTGACGCGAAAGTTGTCTTGCTCGCGATCAGAATTTGCGATCGCACTGGCTATCTTTTCGTTGAGTGATGCTTGTGCAGATTTCGGGAGCGAGGGTAAATGCAATTGTCCATTAACCCAGACGCCGCTTCTCATTCCCACCTCGGCGTTTTTCTCTTCAAGCTCAAGCGGTTTGAATCCGATGACGAGTGCGGAAATGACGTCGCCCGTGTCGGTCGAAAAAATCGGCACAGCTATCACCTGATCGACGACTCCGCCGCCGGAGTCCGCTTTTCTCTCGATATAACCGATTTGCTGCTTGTCGGGCAATCTGCTCAAAGCCAGCTGCGCTTCCGTTTTCGCATCCAGTTCACCCACGTCGTAGGGATTTGGCGGCTTGATGACCGCGCCATTGGCATCGAGAAAGCGATAAAATCTCGCGTGCAGCGATTGCGCTGCCTGCTCCGGGGGAGGTTCATCCCCTTCCATCAAATCGCGCAGTTCGTCCTTTGCGCTAGGATACAATAAATCCATAGCGTTGTCCTCGATGGCCGCATGGATTCGCGGTTTAGCAGCTAGCTTGTTGCATCGATCCTCCAGCGCCGCGTGGCGCAGTTCCTCGACTCTGTGCAGCGAAGCAAGTTCAGCCTGAAAATTCTCTTGCAAGTCTCGTTCTGCATCAGCGGTCACCTTCTGCTGCGCCAGGTAGAAGCCGAGCGCAGTCAGCGTTGCCACGATGAGCATGATAGCGGTGAACAAGCGGGTTCGAAAGCTGGCTACACCTTCGTCTCTGGCTTGAACCGCCGATCTCATGGGAAATCAACGTGCAGCGTTTGCCCGTTTTTCAGTTCTACCGGTTTCTCGCGCGTGGTCCTGCTGTCGATCCAAGCCTTAAGCGTGTAATGACCTGCAGGAAGTCCGCTTAATCGAAAGTGCCCGTCCGTATCTGTCATCACAAAATACGGAGTATTCAAAACCAGGATCAGGCCGCGCATGTGTTCGTGAATGTCGCACCGCAATGTGACCAGACCTGGCTTGTCGAAAACTTGTACCGGAATCGGTCGCTCGTCCGGCCGATAACGCCCGAGATCAAATCGTTTGGCCGGTGAGTAGGAAAAAATGCTGTGGTAGGTGTCATCAAAACTTGGGAATTCAACCTTGGTTCCGATTCGTACTGGGAGAAGCGCCGGAATGAACGCCAAATCCTTTTGCGCGACCTCTTTCATAGGTAGCGAAGCTGATTTCGGGAAAGCACCGTCGAGATAAACCACCGCGAGCGGCGGCTGCGTGGAAAGCACGCCGCCTTTGGTGACGATCTCGTAGCGTTTTGCCTGGACTGGGGCCGTATGTGATTGCGAAAGTTCTATGCGTCCTTCGACGACAGCGCCCGCCAAAAGCGCAACGGGCATGATGGAAAATGCTGCGTTAGACCACAGTAACCCGCGCAAGCGCATTTTGCTTCCAGTCTAGCAGCGTTTCACTTGCCGGAAAGGGTTTGCAGGACCGGGCGATTCGCCTGTTGCGTTTTAGGCTTGGTGGCCGCCATTGCGGGGAGAGTAAAGAAAATCGTAGCGAGCAAGCTCCAGAAAATTCCAATGGCACACGCAATACCGAGACTGGTAAGCGCTGGATTTCGCGCAAGGGCGAGCGAGCCGAATCCGCTCACTGCGGTCAAGCCGGCGAGAAAGACGGGCTTCAGCACGCCGGCAACATCATGTTCAATCTCGCGCGTCTGTTGCCACACCAGGACAACATATATTCCGTAGTCCACGCCGATTGCCAGTACAAGGCGGAACGAGAGCACATTGAGGAGATTCAAATTAATGTGCAGCAGCTTCATCGAAGCGATCATTGCTCCAATCCCGAACGCCAGTGTGACGACCTGGATCATCCACAAACGGAAATCCCGGTACAAAAGCGCCAGCAACGAGATGTCGAAGATCGCCATCAGCGCGCTAATGATCAGGAGTTGATGATGCGACCACGGCAGCAGATCGGCGAGCGCGTAACTCCACCCTGAGAGAATCATCGGAACCCCAGCTACTGGCAGATCGCGTTCCAGGTCTTTGCTTTGGGCGTGGGCTGAGATCGGTTGGTTGGTTGTAACGAATCCCGTGGTCAACGCGGGATCGTGACCAAAGTAGCGATCAATCAGAAACCACCAGCTGGATGATTTGGGCAGCTGGTCGCGCCAGTCTGGCAGGGGAACGTTGGGATCGGTAAGACGTTGCAAGTCGTCAAGCAGGGTGAACGCCGGCAGAAATGAATCGCGGCTGAATCCTTCAGCATCCAGAGTTTGCTTCAACGTCTCGCGTGCCGCTGGGAAATTGATCGCGCTCAATTGTCGCCGATTTGTCTCCATCCAATCTGGTGAAAGACAAAGCGCAGCGGGAGTGGAGAAGCCCTTGATCTTTCCTGCTGCCTGGAGCTCTCGCCAATGTGCGACAATTTTCTGCCAGTAATCGTGCAGCTCCTGTGGATTCGCGGCCCGCACAATCGCCAATACCGGCTCCCAGCGTACCGGCATTTCATGCATTATTGTCTCAAGCGCCTGACTTGCGCGAATGTTCCTGGGTTGCAGCGAACGCGTGTTGGTCTCGAAATGAAGCGGCGGGTTGGGGGAAATGCCGATCGCCGTCAGGATTAACAAAAGCACAGTTGAAAAAATCAGCATCGGCAGGGGCTTTCGCACGGTCCAGCGCACATACTTTCTTACGCTCTCGAAAAGCCAATCATGAGGAATTGCCTGTCGCTCGCGAACAAACAAAAACAAAATCGAACACATAAAGAGTCCGGCGACGAAAATGCCGATGGCAATTAGCACGCCCAGCTCCGAGAAAGCCATGGAACCACTTAAGACCAAGGCAAGAAAACCGACAGCTGTGGTGAGTGCACCGAAAAAAACCGCGCGCCCAAGTTTTGCGATCGATGTTGCGATTGCCTGCCGATGCGGTTCTCCATCGGAGCGCGCCTGGTGATAACGTCCGATGGTGAGAATCGCGAAGTCGACTCCAAGCCCGACGAGAATCGCGCAAAAACCGACGCTGATCATACTGAGTCGCCCGAAAAGCAGTTGCCCAAGAGTTAGAGCAACCAGGCAAGAGAGGAGAAGGCAAAGAGCCATGCCCAGCAGCGGAAGCCATCGGCGAAAACCAACAAAGAAAATTATGCCTACCAGCAGGATCGAACCAAGCAACGTCGCCACGACGTCGTAGCGCATGCTCAGCGAAATTTCCGATGCAAAGGCCGAGCGACCGGTCACGAGGACCTGCAACGGGCCGCCATTCCATCCCTCGGCGGCGATTGCGCGAAACTTGTTTACTTCGCGCATCAAGCGCTGGCATTCGAAGGCACTGATGGACTGCTGATTCGTCACGACCAAGAAAACGCGCATCGTGCGATCTGGCGACGTGAGCGGTTGCTCCTGCTCAATGATCGTGCTTTCCGCAAAGGGCTTCAGCGCAGGCGCGATCAGCCCGAGGGGATCAAACGAAAGCTCGAACTCCGGGCGCGGTGAGCCCGCTTCGATCTGTTCGCGCAAGCGATGAAGCCGATCGCGAATTTTCTCCGGTTGCAGGCCCGATATGGTCTCGCGGAAGGCATTTGGCTCCAGATTAAGAAGTAAGGGTACCGCGATTGATTGAAGATCGCGGATTCCATCAGGCGTCGACATTGGCGAACCGGCGAGCACGCGCACGCACCATGGCTGTTGTCGCAATCTTTCAACAAACACCGGCGCGAACTCATCCAATTTATCCACGTCGTTCGCGTCGCACCGGAGCGCGAACGTGAGCTCCCGCGTCTGCTCAAAATCGCGATCGTAAATCTTGAGACCTTGCACCGACGAAAACTTGCCGGGTAAAACGTTGAAGATTTCGGAATCGAGTTGTAACGACGTAACAAGAATTGCGATACAAGCGGCGGTCAGCAAAGCCATGCCGCACCACACTAGCGTGCGTCGCTGGGTTATGGTTAGGGCGATGAAATCACTGATGCGCATGAACGAACGATCATTGAACACGAATTAGCGCCAGGATGCCAATGCTGTGCCCAGACGTCATTTTAGCAACGCGTTGAGGACAACGCGTTCCACCTTTTGTACGTTTGGTGGGATCGGCTTCTCCGAAGACGATGGGAAAACTTCTCGTTCGAAGGCGCTGACGTCTGCGTCCAGCACGATGTTAATCAAAACCGGAATAGAAACGATCTCGTTGCCCAATGCGTATCGCAGGGTCTTTCGGTCCGGCGCGTGAAGGAATTGATCTCGCAATCCGAGCCAACCGCGCAATTGGGGCGGAGCCTGTCCCACAGGGCCAGACCATCCCTGGCGCGCCAATCCTCCTTTGACTTCGGCGAAGGTTGCGTCCTGCCGCAGTGAAAGCAGCGCAATTCCCGGTCCTTTCGAGACCGTTAACTCGAAGTCGCCGGTTTTAGAAAAGCGGACGAGCGCCTCGCCAATGAGCGTTGTGTTCGGCGTTCGATACATGAGCTGACCGCTCCTGGTTTGCCATCCACCTGCTGGCTCGGAAAATTCATGATGTGAAACAGTTGCGCAACTTATTACGCCACACAAGGTAATCGCTAGAAGGGGAGCAAACCCTGTAGCCACGGCCCTGTGGGCCGTAAACGGACTCATGACATAACGCCAGCTGTCTCGGCAGGTACTGGCGCTTCTTCTTTCTTCGGCACCAGCGAGAGGCGCGGCGAAAACGCAAAGAACTTCTGGGCGTACACGAAAAAGTAGAACAGCCACATTCGCCATTTAAGCGCAAAGCTTTTGCCTTCATTGCCAGCGAGCACGGCATTTACCGCCGCGGCGATCTGCATCCTATCAGTAGGATTCAGGAAGACTTCGAGAAATTCTTTGCTGCGTTGGTACCACGCTGTCACGAACGTCAGGTAAATATCCATTATTCGGTTTACGCTGCGGGAATATTTTTCGAAGAGCCGGGGTCGCTTCGATTCGTCGCGCAAAACCTCGTCCAATGTGTCGGCCGCTCTTTCGGCGGACATAATCGCCAAAAAAACGCCGCTGCTAAATACCGGATCGATGAACCCGGCAGCATCACCGGCCAGTAGCCAGCGCTCACCGGAGAGCCGGGTGTTCCGATAGGAATAATCGCCAGCAGAATAAACGGGCGATACGCGAACGGCGCTTTTCATTCGTTCGCTCACCAACGGCTGTTCCGCGATGAATTTTTCAAGGGCGGCCTGAGGCGCGAGCTTTGTCGCCCGAAAAGCGGCCGTATCCATCACCACTCCGACGCTGGTTCGCGCGTCCGTCAGTGGAATCATCCAGAACCAGCGGTCGAGTCCGCGCACCATGCGAATAAGTGTGGCATCGCGGCCCGGGAGACGATCGATGTTTTCATAGTGCGCGAACACTGAAAACTTCTGCAGATGGTCGTAGGTCTTCTTGAGATTAAAAAAACTGCCGAGCACAGTTTGCCTTCCGCTGCAATCGAGCAGATAGCGCGCCTCGATTGATTTGCGCGCGTCCCCGCTCGCAAACCCTCGCCGGCTTTCCCATCCATCTCGGTCGGCTCCCGCCGGCTTTGTTGTCGAACATGTACCTCTGGAATTTTTGATCTCAATCCTTACCCGATCAGTGGCGAAATCCACGCTCTTCACTTCGGTTTCCTCAAGGACTTCCGCACCATTCTCCCTCGAATGGTCGAGCAATAACTTGTCGAAATCCGAACGCGTTACTTGATAGGCTCGGTCGCGCTGTGAGCGAAAACCATCTTCAAAGTAAAACTTTATGCCCCTGGTTCCGCACGCCGCCATGATCTCGCCGCCAAACTTTGGCAGAAAAGTGCGGTCCAGTTTTTCACGCACCCCAAGCCGATCGAAAGTTTGAATACTGAATGGCAGGAGCGATTCGCCAATATGGAAGCGCGGAAATTTTTCCCGCTCGAACACGATTACCCGCCGGCCCGCTTTCGCGAGTAAAGTTGCAGCAGTGCTGCCGGCCGGCCCGCCTCCAATGATTGCGACATCGTACATCCCGGCACCCATCGTGTGTTGATGATAGCAAATTATCCAGATTTTGGTAGGAACAGCCTGCTGGACTCTCCAACGCTGGAGCGCGGCGCGCCTATCGATTTGTGCTAACGTGTGCGCCAGAAGATGAAGTTGCTCGATCGATTTGTTAGCCGTGAGCTGATCGTGAATGTGTTGTTCGCCATCGCGGTGCTGAGCCTTGTCCTCGTCGTGGGAAATATTTTCCGCAAGCTTCTTCCGTTGCTGGTGAATCACGACGTGCCGATGGAATACCTGATCACATTTATCGCCTACGTGTTGCCATTCTCACTCATCTTCACGATTCCGTGGGGATTGTTGACGGCGATCCTGCTCGTCTTCGGGCGGCTCTCCGCAGACAACGAATTGATCGCGCTACGCGCGAACGGTGTGAGTGTTCCACGCGTGTGCGTTTCGCTTTGGGGCGTCGCCCTGGTGTGCACTGTGATCTGTCTCTGGCTCAATGTACAGGTCGCGCCGGCAGCACAGGAAAAATTGCGAAGCACCATTTTCGATCTCGCTACGCGAAATCCGATGGCACTCTTTGGCAGCGATCAGGTGATCGATCAGTTTCCCGGGCGCAAAATCTATGTTGGGAAAAAAGAGGGTAACAAGCTTGAGAACATTACTGTGTTCGAGTTGAACCAAAACTCGCTGCCGGTGAAGGTGACTTATGCACGCACCGGCATGCTCGAAGCCGATTTGGCGAACAAGCAGATTCTCATGCACCTCTATCAGGCGCGTTACCAGGAGCGCGACCAAAACGACCCTTCAAATCTGCGAAAGATTCGTGATGGGATCAATATGGTGGAAGGCACACTGCCGATTAGCCTCGAAGAACTTTACGACAAAGAGAAAAAACGGCCGAGCCGATCTGCGTTGTCCATCGAACAATTGCTGGAGCAATTGAAAAGCGAGGATAAACGCGAACGCAGCGCCAGCCGCACCGAAATCAATAAACGGTTTTCGTTTCCGTTTGCATGTGTTGCGTTCGCGATAATCGGAGTCCCGCTTGGCGTCACGGCGCATCGCAGGGAGACCTCAATCGGGTTCGCCATGGGTTTGATCGTAGCTACGACCTATTTTCTCTTTGTCATCATCGGCGACACGCTGCGTGGAAATCCGCATGCGCACCCGGAACTGCTCGTCTGGTTTCCCAATGTTCTTTTCATCATACTTGGTTGCCTTTTGTTCCGGCGGCTGGCACGGCAATAAGCATGGATTTGTGTGCAGCCGAATGAGCTAGCGCAACTATGATCAAGCTTCCTCGGGCTCCGGTCCCAGCGAGAGCGAAGGTGCTTCTGCCGGGCGAGGCATCCGACGTTGGAGGACCGGCATCCGTAATGTGTTCCACAGATAAACGGCCACGCAGGCCAGAACCAGAACGGACGCATAAGGTCGGATGTGCTTGAGCAGACCAATCGCCCAGAGCGTTGCTTCGAGTTTCTTATCGATCAGCATCACGTGCACAATCATCGCCGTGCTCGCCGCCGAGATAATGAAATGAATGATGCTCAATCTGAGACTCACTCCCAAGGCGACGGCGCTAACTACCGCACCCCAGACGAGGTAGCGTTCATGCATCTGTCCCAGCAGCGAGAACATCAGCAGCCACGGAGCACCGATCGCAATCAAGACGCCCGGATCGCGATCGCGAACCTGTCGCGCAGCCCCGTACGCGCATACTGTGAGTGCGCCAAGGTAGAGCAGCCGCAGGGTCCATTGCAGTGTGAGATGAAAATCCAGAGATCCCAAATGAATCGAGCAGAATGGATCCTTTAGTGACCAGCCAAGCTGGGAGAGAAGTGATGGAAGATTGTAACACGAACTGATCACAAGATAGGGGTAATGCTCGCTGCCATACAGAAAACCAACTTGCAGCCACGCGAAGCTTCCACCAGCGAAGGCGCCAATCACAAACGCAGCGCATCCCGTAATCCCGCTGATCCAGGCACCTTGATGCGGCAATTTGCGTTGCAGAAAGAATGCCGAGCTAGCGCAAGTGACAGCAGCAAGTGCGAGCCAGGCCGCTGGGGTGCGTAGAAGCCATGGTGACGCGATTACTGCCGCCGTGGCAGTGAACCCCGCGATCACATACAGCGCGCGATTCCACCTTTTTTGCCATAATGGCCAAAGAACAAAAAACGGCGTGACAAACAGCAGTTGCCCCTTGAACATTGCGCCTGCGGCCAACAGACAACCGCATATGAACCAGCGATTTTTTAGCGCTGCGAGCGCAGCGAACAGATAAAACGGCAGTATCCATACGTCCCATTGCGGCCAGCCGTGCGCGTCAAGAATCATGGAGGGCTCAAGCCATGCCACGCTCGCCGCGCCGAGGCCACAGATCGAAGCGCGATGTCGCAGCGGCAAGTCAGGAAGCAAGGATGACCGCGTTGTTCGTGAGCATCGCTGCACGGACAAACGCACCAGGAAGAAAATTGCCACTGCCGAAAGCAGTTCGCATAACAGATTGATCTTCAATAACGGGTTGACCAGCTTGGGATGCCCGTCATCGACTCCGGGAAATTGATTACGCACCTCCTTCGCCCAGATCGCCATTACCAGAAGTCGCAGCGGCGAATAGTCGAGACCATAATCCTTCTGGTCCGCCTCATCCTTGACCCGGTCATAAAGTCCGAGGTAGCCGCGCCAGAATCCTGTGAATGAATTAGCCGCACTTTCGTTGGGCGATAAGCGACGCGCTTCTTTCAGGGTTTCGCTGCCCCAATAAAAAGCGTTGACGATGTCGTGCTGATAACGCACGTGCCTCGTGCTTTCTCCAATCCAGCGGCGTAGCTGAACCCCGGTGAGGAAAAGCGCGACGATTAGAAATGCAAGCAATGCGCGCCGGGCAAACTCGCTGGCGAACAGTCGTTCAAAGAATGCCCGGATGACCATTTGATACCCTTAACGGAGACCGCCGTTCGACTGGAACAGTTACGAGAGTTTTCTTCGAGGCAAGTTTTTCTTCGTTCGAATGGTCCAGTCTTAGACGAATAGAGATCATTCGTATGGCGACGCCAATACGGTCGTTCGTGCTTAAAGAATCAGTTTTTCGATTTGCACAGAAGGGATCACACAACTATTCTAAGACCGCGGGGTGGAGCAGCCTGGTAGCTCGTCAGGCTCATAACCTGAAGGCCGCGGGTTCAAATCCCGCCCCCGCAACCAATTTTCTTCAACTCGCGGTGCCTTATCGCGTTTACGTTATTCAAAACCGCGAGGGAAAATTTTATATTGGCTTATCCGATGATTTGGATCGCAGAATCGATCAGCACAATATCGGTGATTCCAGATGGACTCGTGGAAAGGGACCTTGGGTATTGATGTGGCAAAGTGAAGAGATGAATCTCTCAGATGCCCGAAAACTTGAACTCTTGCTCAAAAGACAAAAAGGAGGCGATGGATTTTATAGAATGATTGACCTGCCACGGTCCGGCTCATAATCCCGCGTCTGCGGGACCGCGGGTTCAAATCCCGCCCCCGCAACCAAATTTCTGCTGATCAGCGGTGCGTCATCGCGTTTACGTTATCCAAAATCGCGAGGGAAAATTCTAAATCGGCTTATCCGATGATGTCGGCCGCAGAATCAATCAGCACAATGTCGGTGAATCGAGATGGACTCGCGGGAAGGGACCTTGGAAATTGATATGGCAGAGTGCAGAGATGAACCTCTCAGATGCTCGGAAACTTGAACTTTTGCTCAAAAGACAAAAACGAGGCGGTGGATTTTACAGAATGATTGGCTCATCACCGTTTGGCTCATAATCCCGCGCCTGCGGGACCCCGGGTTCAAATCCCGCCCCGCAACCAAATCTATTTTGCAGGTTTGGAAACGACTTGCCGCTTGTGATTCTCTTTGGCAAACTGTACCGCCCGCCGTCCGGCCAAAAATCTGATCCAGCGTACGTAGCTCAGTGGTAGAGCGGTCGGCTGTTAACCGATTGGTCGTAGGTTCGAATCCTACCGCTGGAGCCAAAATTTAAATGTCATGCTTGTGAGTCTCATTTGCGTTCGCCGCGGGTGCGACTTCGTTGAAGCGTGACCAAAAATTCTTCTGGCAAGACGGAAGCCGGAAAAATTCTCGTCGGCACAGCCAGCTGGTCGGATCCCGGCTTTGTCGAGCGCTGGTATCCGAAAAAGATGCCGGCTGGCGAGCGGCTTCAGTGGTATGCGCAGCATTTCGAAATGGTCGAGGTGAACTCGACATTTTATTCCGTGCCGGAACCGAGAATGGTGGAACGCTGGTGCGCGGCGACGCCGGATGATTTCACCTTCGACGTAAAGTTACACCAACTGTTCTCATTCCACTCGACGCCGGCAAAGCTCTTGCCACCGGATTTACAAAGACGCGCAGAGACAAACGCGAAAGGAATCGTGAAATCGACACCGGAGTTGCAGGAAACACTCCTTGGGACCTTTCTGCGGTCGATGTCGATTTTCCGCGCTGCTCGAAAGCTGGGCGTATTACTTCTGCAACTCTCGCCCGCTTTTTCGCCGCGAAAACATCAACTAAGCGAACTCCAGCCGTTGATGGATATGTTGGGCGGCTACGATCTTGCGATTGAGTTTCGAAATCGCAATTGGGCAGCCGGTAATCAGTTGGAATCGACAATTGATTTTGTGCGAAAGCATCGCGCAATTTTTGTGAACGTGGACACGCCTTCATCGGATCATTTCATGGTCATGCCGTCCGACATCGATGAGGTGACGAATTCGGATGTTGCATATCTGCGGCTGCATGGACGCAACGCGAAGGCTTATATCACCGGCAAAACTGTGGCCGCGCGTTTCGATTACGATTACAGCGAGAGTGAAATCGCGGAAGTCGCACAACGCAGCAGGAAGCTGGCGAAGGAAGCGCGCGAGTCGCACGTGATTTTCAACAACAACAATCTCGATTATGCGCCGCGCGCGGCGCTTCGTTTGCGCAAGGCGCTTGGTCAAATCGTCAAGACGCCGGCACGGACAGCGGAGCTGTTTTAGTTTAGGTTCAAGAGTGCACGATGTACGTCCCGCGCAGAAGTCTCCACGGGATTATGAGTCGCGGTTACCAGGATCGCTTGCGCGACTGAAGCGCTGGCTGGTGATGCATCACATGACCCTGATGACAATTGCCGACACGCCGCACTCCATTGCTCTCGGCTCGGCGATCGGAATTTTTTTCGGATTCACACCGCTCTATCCTTTGAAAACATTGCTATCGATCGGTACCGCCTGGGTCTGCCGTTGCAACAAGATTGCAGCTGCGATTGCGGTTACCCTGCACGACGTCATGATCTGGGCGATGCCCGCGATCTATCTTGCCGAATATCAGTTGGGCTGCTGGAGTTTACAGCGACCGCCAGCCCAGCGCGTGCACTTCCGCCAGTTTGGACTCAATGACTACGTGCATTGGCATGTATTTTCACGGGTGGTTTGGCCCACATTTTGGCCTGCGTTCGTTGGTTCGCTGTTTCTCGCAGTGCCTTCAGCAATCACTATCTATTTTGTAATGCGGTTACTGGTAAGTCGGGCTCGCTTGCCACACAAGACGGCGTGAGCGCGCGGCGGCTCCTCAACGCATTGGCGAGAATGTGGCATTACCGCCTGATGTATGCACCTTCGGTGATTGCTTTTGGCATCGGTTCGAGCCGGACCGGCAATTTCCGGAGAAGCCAATCCACGTTTGACAAGATAGAGCGCGTTGGGACGGGCGTTTGCGAATCAGAACGCGTCGATTAAGGTGCTGCGGTTCGAGAGTCCTTATGCATTTATCACGCCGTTTTCTGACCGTTTTTTCCGCTTTTCTCGCCAGCATGGCGCTTCTCCACTCCGCGGCTGCCGCAGAGGCATATCTCATCGCCGACGCACAAACGGGCTATATTTTGGAAGAACAGGAATCGAGGAAAAAACTGCAAGTCGGCAGCCTGACGAAAATCGCGACTGCAAGTGTTGTGCTCGATTGGGCGGAACGAAGATCGGGCGACCTCAATCAGGCAGTTGTGATTCCGCAGGAGGCGTTTGTCGGCACTCTTGAAAACAACATTGGTTTTCAGCCGGGCGACAGCATCACCCTGCGAGATCTTCTCTACGCTGCGCTTGTTCAGTCCGATAACATTGCGGCCTATACACTCGCGTACCACGTTGGCTCGAAGGTAGAGTCAATCGCGTCAGGTGAGACAGGTTCGAAATACACGCCAGTTGATACGTTCGTGGCCCAAATGAATGCGCTGGCCAAACAGTTGAAGATGGACCGTACGCGTTTTGTTAACCCGCACGGCGTCGATTACAAGGTCAAGCCGCTGCCGTATTCAACAGCCGAAGACATGGCGCGCCTCACTCGGTACGCAATGAACAAGGCCAGTTTCCGTTTTTATGTCTCGCAAAAGGAACGCCAAATTTCATTCGATCGATCCGGGCGTCGATTGAATTACGTGCTTCGCAACACAAACGAACTTTTGGGAAAGATGGGCATCGACGGAGTCAAAACAGGTCGCACTGCGCGATCTGGTGATTGTTTGATCCTGTATGCAAACCGTCAGGCTGAAGTTGTTCGCCAGGGCCAGATGGAAACTGTTTATCCGCGGCATTTGATGATCGTGCTTCTGGGCAGCACAAACCGATTCGGGGAAGGCACAGCCCTCTTGGAACGCGGTTGGCAGTTATACGATCAATGGGCCGCCGGCGGTCGTGTCGCCGATTCAAAGAAAATGCTCTGATTCCTCGATTGCCAAAATGAAGCCGCGGATTGGCGTTCTGACCAGCGGTGGCGATTGCCCCGGACTTAACGCGGTCCTGCGCGGCGTGGTACTGGCGGCGGAGAAACTCGGCTGGGAAGTGGTCGGTTTTCGTGACGGATTCGAAGGGCTTCTTCCTCCCGGCAATCATGTCATTCTCGATCGCCAAAGCATCAACGGGATTATGGCTCTGGGCGGTACGATCATCGGCACGACGAATCGCGGCCATTTTGTTGCCAAAATCGGTGCCGGCGATCGGACGATTGTGCCTGCGAATGTCATTACAGGGGCCAAGAAGATCCTGGACGAGCTTCAGGTAAAAGCGTTGATCATTGTGGGAGGCGATGGTTCGATGGTCACGGCGCAACAATTGCAGGAAACTGGCATCAATTGCATCGGCGTTCCTAAGACCATCGACAACGATCTCGAGGCCACTGCGACAACATTCGGATTCGATTCTGCTGTCGCTGTCGTAATGGACGGACTCGATCGGGTTCATACAACGGCGACCAGTCACAGGCGGGTCATGGTGGTCGAAGTAATGGGCCGCCATGCCGGCTGGATCGCGTTGCACGGCGGCATCGCTGGAGGCGCGGACATTATTTTGATTCCCGAAATCCCATTCGATTTCGATAAGATTGCGAGCGTGGTCAAGGCGCGCGAGGCGGCTGGTTATCTGGGAACAGTTGTTGTGGTCGCTGAAGGCGCGCGACCAAAACACGGGGAACAGGTAAAGCGTGACGTGGAAGGCGGTGAATTTCGTCTCGGCGGAATCGGTGAAATCGTCGCACGGGAGATTGCGAGACGCACTGGAAAAGAAACGCGCTGCTGCGTTCTCGGCCATCTACAACGTGGAGGGGCACCGACGACCTTAGATCGAATTCTTGGAACGCGCTTCGGCGTGAAAGCTGTCCAACTAGCCAACGAAGGGCATTTCGGTTCGATGGTCAGCTACCAAAATTATCAGGTGCGTCAGGTGCCGATCGCGGAAGCTGTCAATCGGCTCAAGCTGGTGCCGCCCAACGGCGAGATGGTGCAAACGGCGCGTGACGTGGATATTTCCTTCGGCGATTGAGCCTGTCATGTTGAGCGAAGCGAAACATCTCTGTTCATTGTTTTGACGCCCGCCGATCCAAAGACGATCAGAGATCCTTCGCTTCGCTCAGGATGACAAAAAGAAAAGAGGCGCGCCTGTTCGGCCTTCAGATTAACGTCTAATGAAAATCGTCCTCGCATACTCCGGCGGCCTCGACACGTCGGTGATCCTGCGCTGGCTTAGGGAAAATTATGAGGCTGAGGTCATCGCTTTTTGCGCCGATATCGGTCAGGAAGAAGAACTCGATGGCCTGGAGAAGAAAGCCCTAACGAGTGGCGCAGCGAAGTGCATCGTCGAGGATCTGCGCGAAGAATTCGCGCGCGATTTCATCTTTCCGATGTTCCAGGCAGGCGCGATCTATGAAGGTCAATATCTGCTTGGCACGGGTATCGCACGTCCATTGATCGCGAAACGAATGGTCGAGATCGCGCGGGCCGAAAATGCCGACGCCATCGCTCATGGCGCGACAGGGAAGGGGAATGATCAAGTTCGCTTCGAACTAACCGCCGCGGCGCTGGCGCCAGATCTGCACGTGATTGCACCTTGGCGGGAAGAACGTTTCCGCAGACAATTTCCCGGCCGTAGCGAGATGATTGCATTCGCGAAAGCGAACGGAATTCCGGTCGAAGCAACTGCGCAGAAACCGTATTCAATGGATCGCAATCTGCTTCACATCAGTTACGAGAGCGGCGTGCTGGAAGATCCGTGGTTTGACGCCAGTTCAAAAGAAATGCGCGACATGTACAAACTCAGCGTCGCACCCGAAGACGCGCCGGACGAACCCGAATACGTCGAGCTGGAATTTGAGCGAGGCAATTGCATTGCCGTGAATGGAAAAAAGCTTTCGCCGCTTGGCGCGCTGCAAACATTGAACAAACTTGGCGGTAAACATGGCGTCGGCCGCGTTGATATTGTGGAAAACCGCTTCGTCGGGATGAAAAGCCGAGGCGTTTACGAAACGCCCGGCGGCACAATTTTGCATTTTGCGCATCGCCAACTGGAAACGCTGACCATGGATCGCGAAGTCATGCGTTTGCGCGATGGTCTCATTCCAAAATACAGCGAGCTTGTTTACAACGGTTTCTGGTTTTCACCTGAGCGCGAAGCGCTGCAGGCGCTCGTCACTGAAACACAACGCGACGTGACCGGACTCGTTAGGCTCAAACTTTACAAAGGCAACATCATCGTCGCCGGCCGCAAGAGTCCCAAGAGCCTCTACGATCCGAAGATTGCTACGATGGAAGGCGAAGAATCTGCGTATAATCAAAGTGACGCTACAGGATTCATCCGGTTGAACGCGCTGCGTTTGAAATTGCGCGCGCTACGCGATCAATCTGGGTAGTCTACGCGTTCGCCTGCTACAAACTCGGCGTATGCAACCTTGCGGCAGGTTATTGTCGATCTTATATTTGATGGCGCAGTCAGCGCGAAAGAGTTAGGAGGTCATCATGCCAACAACAATTGCTGCTCCAAAAACGAAAACGGTTCCAACAGCTGATGAAGATTTTTTGCCGCTTCAAGGGACTGATTATGTTGAGTTTTATGTCGGGAACGCCAAGCAGGCGGCGCATTTCTACAAGACCGCGTTCGGGTTTAAAAGTCTCGCGTATTCCGGGCCGGAAACCGGGGTGAAAGATCGTGCGAGCTATGCGATTCGACAGAACAAATTGACTTTGCTCCTGACTACTCCCATCCGGGCCAATAACCCAATCGCCGATCACGTCTATAAGCATGGAGACGGCGTCAAGGCGCTGGCGTTGATGGTGGAAGATGCCACCTCAGCGTGGGAAGAAACGACCAAGCGCGGTGGCAAGAGTTACATGGAGCCGAAGAGGCTCTCGGATAAACATGGCCAGGTGGTGATGAGCGGGATCCATACCTACGGCGATGTCGTTCATCTATTCATTGAGCGCGAAAATTATCGCGGGCCGTTCATGCCGGGATTTCGCAAGTGGGAGTCGAATTACAATCCGCACCAGACTGGCCTGCAATATGTCGATCATTGCGTAGGCAACGTCGCCTTGGGCCAGATGAATCCGTGGGTGAAGTTTTACGAGGACGTAATGGGGTTCCGCAACATCCTGAGCTTCGACGACAAGGATATCTCCACTGAGTACTCGGCGCTGATGAGCAAGGTGATGAGCAACGGGAACGGTTTCGTGAAGTTTCCGATCAATGAACCGGCGGAAGGCAAAAAGAAATCGCAGGTGGATGAGTATCTCGAATTTTATGATGGCGAAGGTGTCCAACATGTCGCCATGGCGACAAAAAACATTATTGAAACAGTGACGGACCTACAGAAGCGGGGCGTTGAATTTCTGCAGATCCCTACCGCCTATTACGACACGTTGCTCGATCGGGTGGGTCACATTGATGAAGAGCTCAATGCCTTAAAGCGGTTGGGCATTCTCGTCGATCGCGATGATGAGGGTTATTTGCTGCAGATATTTACCAAACCGGTAGAAGACAGGCCGACGCTCTTTTTCGAAATTATTCAGCGCAAGGGCGCGAAAAGCTTTGGCAAGGGAAACTTTAAGGCGCTCTTCGAAGCCATCGAACGCGAACAAGCCGCGAGAGGCAATTTGTAATTTGTCATGTTGAGCGGAGCGAAACATCTCAGGTCGTTTACTCTTGTCGTGGCGTATCTGAAAGGCACTGATCAGAGATTCTTCGCTGCGCTCAGAATGACAGAATAGACAGGGAGGAGACGACTATGCCGTATTATCAAAGACTGGGAGACATCCCGAGGAAACATCACATCTGGTTCCATCGCAACGGATCGACGCCGAGCTATAAGAACGAAGGCATCGCCTATGAGCACGTTTTCACCACCCAAGGATTCGATGAGGCGTACTCGATCATGTATCACGTGCGTCCGCCTACTCGCGTACGCAATGTCGAGTTGATCAAGCATTGGGAACCAAAAAAAGTAACCGATAGTCCGCTGCGACATCATCATTTGAAGACGGCTAATATCCCGCGGCGGGGGGACCTCTACACCGGACGCATCCCGATGCTGTTTAACCAGGATGTTATTGCCTACCGGTCCAGGCCGGCCAAGGCGTATGATCGATTCGAATATTACAAGAACGGCGGCGCCGATGAGATCATTTTCGTATTTCACGGTAGCGGTGTGATGGAATCCGTTTTCGGCAAGCTGCCTTATCGCGCAGAGGATTACATTGTGATTCCGCGTGGAATCACCTACCGACTGGTGCCGGACAAGATTGAAGACGAGGATTATCTCATTCTCGAATCGGTTGGCCCTGTTCGGATTCCGCAGCGTTATCTGAATCACGAGGGGCAAATTAAGATGGGCGCCCCCTACTCAGAGCGCGATCTCCACGGTCCTCGCGAGGTAATTACGATCGATAAGGAGGAAGACGTCGATATTCTCGTAAAAGATGGACCGCGACTCACGCGGGTGACGCTGGCGCATCATCCCTTCGATGCGGTCGGCTGGGATGGCTATCTCTACCCGTTTACTTTCAACGCGCAGGATTTTGAGCCGATCACCGGTACGGTTCATCAACCGCCGCCGATCCATCAGACATTCGAAATCCGCGGATATGTGGTGTGCACGTTTGCACCACGCATGCTCGACACGCATCCGGAAGCCGTAAAAATTCCGTGGGTGCACGACAACGTCGAGGCTGACGAAGTTCTCTTTTACGTGCGCGGGAATTTTGGTTCACGGCGCGGGATCGAAAGTGGTTCGATCACGTTGCATCCTCGCGGGATTCCACACGGGCCGCATCCGGGCACCATCATGGCAAGCAAGAACGCGACACGCACAGAGGAGCTCGCAGTGATGTTCGACACGCAACACACGCTTGAGCTTACCGAGGAATCGCTTGCGCTGGACGATCCGAAATATCCACAAAGCTGGCTCGATTGAGGCGAGTCGCGTTCGCTGAACGCTCCTTGATGCTACGCTAAGTAAAAGCATAACACATGATTCAGCGTCATAATTCCGATCTTGATATTGGGGAACGTTTCACGCGCGAGAGTAATCGCCTGCCAGAGAGAGATCTCGACGGAGTTGCGAACGCGTACCGCGAACTGCTTCAAAGCATTGGGGAGGATGTTAATCGAGAAGGGCTCCAACGAACCCCAGATCGGGCGGCGCGCTCGCTGGAGTTTCTCACACAAGGTTACCGGCAGAACCTCGATCAGATCATCAACGGGGCTGTTTTCGAGTCGAATGCGAGTGAGATCATTCTAGTCAAAGACATTGAGCTTTATTCGCTGTGTGAGCACCATTTGCTTCCCTTTATCGGTCGCGCGCATGTGGCTTACCTTCCAAACGGGAAAGTGATTGGCCTTTCCAAGGTGGCGCGCATTGTCGATGTATTCGCGCGGCGTTTGCAGATCCAGGAGAATCTTACAACCCAAATCGCCGAGTCGCTGATGAATTGCTTGCAACCGTCGGGCGTGGCCGTGGTGGTAGAAGCGAAACATCTTTGCATGATGATGCGGGGCGTTGAGAAACAGAACTCGGTCATGAAGACCTCCTGTCTTCTGGGCACTTTTAAAGACGACGCCCGTACACGTTCCGAATTTCTCTCGCTCTTGAAAGACTAGGCGCAACAGGTGGAAAGCGTTGTCCCAACGGGTTGGCAATAGCAAACGCGACTTGCCGCCAAATTTTGCGGATGCGACGCTCCGTCATCCAGCTTGCGCCTTCGGCAAATGATTCTGGCATCCTCTTCGGAGAAACTGATCCACCTGTGGCCGTCTAATGTCGCGCGAACTCGGATGACCTCTTTTGGCGCTGACAATCACTTACCCGCGAGAGAACTGCTGGCTCAACCGAGCCAATGCAAGAGCGGAAAGGAGTAGCCCGAAATCACGCAGCGCCACATCAAAGTAGCCGGGAATCAGTAAAAGGTTGATTATGATCACGGCCAGCCAGACAGCAACGATGTAAGCGAAAATTCGCGGTTTAAGGGCAACTCCAATTCCGGCCACAATCTCAATCACACCAACGACAAGCATCAGCGTGTGTGGGGGTATGGGTGAAACTCTCGCTACAACTCCGGGTAGATACTGGTCCCAGTTGACCAGCAAATGGAAGAACTTGTCCAATCCAGCAAGGATGGGAGCCACTGTGAATCCGAAGTGGAGGATTCGGTATCCCTGGTAAGCCGGCGAGCTCGCAGCGGTGCTGGTAGCGGATTGTGATTGATCAATGGTCGTATTCATAGTGAGCAGTTTGTCGTTTTATTATACTAAGTCAATAAATTATTTGACTATTTAGGCCAGTTTGCTTCCTTCTGTTTTTATGAACACGACGCTCGATTTCTATCCCGGCACCAACGGGACCGGGGAGGCCAACAGAGAAGATGGAGACTTTCCTATTCTCGACTATAACGAAAGCGCTTTTTCCCAGCGCTTTGAAGCCTCGACGCTTGCAGACGTCAATTCCGAGGAGCTCATCCGGGAACTTCTACGTCGCATTGGCGAAGATCCCTATCGCGAAGGATTGCGACAAACTCCGGCACGGATCATCCGTTCCTGGCACGAAATATTCAGCGGCTACGATAAGCGGGCTGACGATGTACTCGCCACTCAATTTCACGCCGAACAGTACGACGAGATGGTGCTTCTGCGCGATGTCGAATTCTACTCCACCTGCGAGCATCATATGCTGCCATTTTGTGGCGAGGCACACATCGCCTACATTCCCGACCAAAAAATTGTAGGCTTGTCGAAACTAGCACGCTTACTCGATGTCTTTGCCCGCAGACTCCAGGTACAGGAACGCCTGACCCAGCAAATTGCCAGTGAGCTGCAGCGCGTGATCAAGCCAAAAGGCGTCGCCGTGATGATAGAAGGTAAACACCAGTGCATGTCTTGCCGAGGCGTGCGCAAGCAGAACGGAAAAATGACCACCAGTTGCCTGCTCGGCGAATTCAGGGAGAACTTCGCCACGCGAAGTGAATTTTTCTCTTTGCTGAAAAATTGATGTGTTCCTGGGCCACCGCTCGACCCGCAGCCCGCATTCCGACGCGCAAATTTCCTCGTTTAATCTGCCTCGAGAATATTGACATTAGAAGGGAGACTAGTCGTCCGTATGCCTTGGGAAACATCTGTTCAGCTTCCGGGCCGAGAGCGTACGTGGCGTGCGGTTTGCGAATGCCGGGCTTGATGTCGGACCGGGTCACAAGTCTGTCGCGCTCGAGGCTGGCAAGGTGCGCTAGCACGGGGTTGTCAGTGAGATGCAACTTCTCCGCGAGCTCATTCACGGTCCACTCTTGCGTATGGAGGAGGTTGAGGATTTTGCCCCTCGTGGTTTTGAACAACCGCTCTCGCCAGCCTATATATTTCATTGATTCAAAGATCATGAGGATTCCGAGTAAGCCAAAAGAATGTTTGACTACTTCTTCGGCTGATGGCGCGCGTCGGCGGTCGCTATTTGCGGAGGAGGGGATGACGTTATGCTTCTGACTGTCAGCAAACGACTCGAATTTTCGGCTTCTCGTCGCTTGCGTGTTGCCAAATGGAGCGACAATGAAAATCTGGCCGTCTTTGGTCCCGAAACGAAAGCACGCCACGGAAGCGGTCGCAATTACGCCGCCTATTTCGTTTTCACCGGTCCCGTCGATCCTACTACCGGAATGCTGATTAACATCAGCGAAATCAAGGAGCGCGCTGGCAAGGTTGTCCGCGAGCGATTTGATCACAAATTCCTGAACGAAGACAATTCTTCCTTCCGTGCCGTTCCGCCGACTGCCGAAAATATTGCGCGGCAACTCTACGTCGATGTCGCGCCGTTATTCTCTGACAATGTCGCGACACTTGTTGGCTGTCATCTGACCGAGTCGTCTGAACGAAGCGCAACCTTTTATTCTAATGGCGCTTGCGAGGCGAACTATTGGTTCGAATTTTCAGCTGCGCGCAAAACCACGTCGCCTCGGCTAAGCGCTGAGGAAAATGCGCGTTTGTTTGGTTCGGCCACTTCGATTCACGGGCATAATTATCGCGTCCGTCTGGCGTACCGATCTCCGAAAGCGTTCAGCGCTCAAGATCTGCCGCTAGTGGGTCACGATGCAATTCACGCTTGTTTGCGCGCTTTGCACGAAGAACTCGACCACCGCTATCTCAATAAAGACGTCGCTGGCCTGGCGAATCACCCCATAACGACGGAGAGTTTGGCCCATTACGTCTATCAACGGGCAAACTCGATGACACCGCTGGATCGCGTACGTCTGCACGAGCGCGAGGATTTTTTTGCCGAGGTATGGAAGAACAGAGCCGTCTTCCTTGGGATGCGAATGGCATTCTATGCGGCACACCGTTTGTGCGCTGCTACTCTTTCCGATGCCGAAAACGCAAAGCTCTACGGCAAGTGCAACAATCCGCCGGGGCATGGCCATGGTTACCTGACGGAAACTACAATCGGCGGCGACTACGATGAGCGCAGCGGAACGCTCTACGATTTTGTTGCGTTGACGAAGGCCATTCAGGAATCGTTGGAACCGTGGCGGGATCGGCATCTCGATTTGGAAACAGAGGATTTTCGCAACGCGCCTTCAACGGGAGAAAATATTGTACGTGCCCTCTGGCCGAAGATCGATAATCGTCTCAATCAGCAACTCGTTAGGCTGCGGTTATGGGAAACGGCGAATAACCGGTTTACGTTGCGGCGAACGTAGCCTGTTGGTAGGGACGGATCGTCGAGCCCTCTATTTGTTCCAGGTCACGGCGCGCCCAGTGGGCGCCCTGCCAGTTTTCAACTCGGCGCTGGATGTTGAGCGCCCCCCGCGCCGTAGTCTTGCATAGGCGGGTTGCGCGTTGAACGTTTTAGCCACAGAGATGAAGCGTTATCTTATCACAGGTGCGAGCCGCGGAATTGGCCGCGCGATTGCCGAGAACCTGGCAGGTGTGGACGTTGAATTGCTTCTCCACGGTCGCGATAGCGTCGCGTTAGCGGAAGTGTACAAGGCGGTGAAGCCCCACTGTGCACATGTGGTCCGATTGATTCATGACCTTGCCTTGCCGTCCGGTGTTTCCGATCTCATCGATCAAGTTGGAAAGAAGCCGCTGAATCTGCTCGTGAACAACGCGGGCATCGCAATCGTAAAGCCCTTTTGCGAAATCACACCGGTTGAGTGGGAGCAAACCGTCGGAGTTAATATCACTGCGCCGTTCATGCTAATGCAGCACTTCTCGCCCCACATGCCGCCGGGCTCCAGCGTCGTCAATATTCTTTCCGTCGCCGCGAAGACCGGATTTGCGAACTGGAGCGCATATTGCATGAGCAAGTTCGCGCTCGAAGGCTTCTCGCAATGCGTGCGCGAAGAATTGCGCGACCATAAGATCCGCGTGATCAACGTGTACCCTGCAGCTACAGACACCAACATCTGGACTAACATCGAGGGGAAATGGCCGCGCCACAAAATGATCTCCCCGGAGGATGTCGCCAGCGCGGTGGCGTACGCGCTGTCTCGCCCAGCGGACGTCACGTTGGAGAATATCAGCATTTCCAGCTTGGCTGGAAATCTTTGATCCGTTAGCCTTGGCGCCAGCAGTGCGTTGTAGCCACGGCTCTGTGAGCCGTTTTCCCAGAGACTGAGTTCCGGACAGGCATCGGCCGGAGGCCCGTGGCTAAAGCAGCAGGAAAGATGTTTGTTCTATGATCAAAGCTCTGCAGAGCGAACTCAGTATCAACGTCATCGCGTCGATCATTGTGTCGATGCTCTTTCTGGCAACAGGCTTTCTATGGGGTAAGTACAAAGAACAACGCCGCAAGTTTGGGAGAAACCTGGAAGAGTACGATTTCTATCCATTCATCGTCACTCGCGAGAATTTCGGCGAGTTCAGTTTGAAGGATTTTCGGCTTGGGATGCATTATTTCCTCAAGAACGAAGACGGCACAGCGGCGCGGCAACTGATCTTCATCGGGGAGCAAAATAATGTGCGCGATCAACTTGAGCCCGCCGAACAAAAAGTTTATGCGCAGCTCTTTGAAAAGTATGACGGCAAAAAGATTGCCGACGACACGACGGAGTTTCTCGACAACTACATCCGGCTCGTGCGGCTCATCGGGAAGTCGTTTCCGAACTGTGGAATGGAAATCTTGCTGCACAATCTGGCTGACCCGTCACATTCGCTAATAGTGCTCGAAAACAATGCGACCGGCAGGCATTTGCGCGATGGCACAACGAATCTACTGATCGATCTCAAGAAACGCCAGCTCCTCAACGAAGAGAAATTAAACTACGAGCTGAACATAGGAGCGCGGAAATTCAAATGCACGACCATCCCGATTATGCGTAAGGAATTTGGGATCGTGGGCGCGATCTGCATCAATGTCGATGTGAACTATCTCACCGACGAGGTGATGAGCAGCAAGGAACGCATCGAGGCGTTTTTCAAAAACTTTTGTCGAACTGACATGCAACTCGACGAAAATATTCTAACCAAGGACGAATACACGAAAGCGCTAAAAGGCAAGCGCCACTTCAAAGACGAAGCATTCTGATTCCGGAAAGCCGTATCTAGCCTCCCTTCTCGATCGAGAGAGGAGGGTGGGGGGTTCCGGCTCGTAAAAAGGTTGGAGTTTCTTTTCCGGTTAGCACCTAATTTTTCATAAGCATCATCCCTCACTAGGGTTCTAACGAAGTGGAGGGAACAAGTTCCTAATTGCTTTTCTGAAAATGGCAATTTAGTTCGCCGGGAGGTGGACTATTCCCTGCGTAAGCCATTCATCCGGGAAATAGATTTCTTCGCGACTTGAAATATTGTTTTACTCAAACACAGCGACGTGCCCGAATGAGAAGTCCCTTTCGTTTCTTACTCTCGATCTCCGTCATGACCGCGCTTTCTATCCCAGCGATCGGATCGAAGTCGGCGAAAGCCCAAACTCCTGCGACGAGTGTTGCCAATTCGACGGCGCAAATCCGTGCACTCAAAATCACCGTGCTTTCCACCATGCTGGTGGGCGATACTTCGGGTCTGGGCGAATGGGGTTTCTCCGCACTGGTGGAAGCTGGTGGTCAACGCATTCTGCTGGACACAGGTGGCCATCCGGAGACGGTGCTGCTGAATGCGCGTGATCTGAACATTGACTTGTCTGACGTTAAGGAGGTGGTTCTGACCCATAATCACTGGGACCACGTGCGCGGGCTAATGCCGCTGCGCCGCGAGATGATGAAAAAGAACCCGGCGGCCTTGTCGGTGGCGCATGTTAGCCGCGGAATGTTCTATAGCCGGCCCTCACCAAAGGGCGAACAAAACGAGATGATCGCTATACGCAAAGACTATGAAGATAGCGGCGGAAAATGTATCGAACACGCCGAAGGCTTCGACATCTTGCCGGGTGCATGGCTGACCGGGCCAGTGCCACGTAAATACCCGGAGCGCAACTGGAGCGTCAGCGGAAAAGTCCAGACGCCGAGTGGGCTGGTCGAAGACAACATTCCTGAGGATCAGTCGCTGGTGCTCAACACGTCGCAGGGACTCGTGGTGGTGACCGGCTGCGGGCATGCAGGCATCGTTAATATTTTGACTTATGCGAAACAGAGATTTCCCAACGAACCAGTGTACGGGTTGGTCGGTGGGCTGCATCTGTTCACGGCGAGTGATGAGCAATTGAACTGGACTAGCGACAAACTGAAAGAGTTTAAGGTCGCAAACTTACTGGGCGCGCATTGCACTGGCATAGAAGCCGTCTACCATCTGCGGGAACGTGCCGGACTGACACGCAAGTCCGCGGTTGTAGGCAGCGTTGGTTCCATGTTCACACTCGGCGAAGGGATTCGACCAGGAATGCTTGCCAAGTAGTGCTTTGGGACCCTGGGCAACTCTAACCGCGCATTCACTTTCTGAATTTGCGACGCTTGTTCTTGAGTGTCGCGGTCATCGTTTAAATCTCCTTCTGTTGCAACCCGATGGCTGTTCCAGCGTTGCACCACCCGCTCCCTGTTTTGCGCCATCCACGTCAACGTCATGCTCCGCACAGCGAAGCGGCTACAGGGTTGACTTATTTCGGTGAGACGTGTAGCGCTGTCTGATATTCTGGCTTTTTGTGATATTCGACCAAGCGGAGTCCCCAGCTGATTAGCGTCGCGAGATCTTTCGTCTTTGCCTTCTTCTCATTAAGGAACTTCTCGATCCTGGCTTTCAGCTCTGGCTGTTGGTCGGTTGTGTCGAGAATTTCAAAAATTTCCATTGATAACAGCCAGTCCTCCGGATGTTCAGCCTGCTGTGTCTCCCAAATTTCGCCAAGCCGTTCATAACCAGTTTTGCTCTCGCGAATCTTGCGCACTTGCGCGTAAAGATTCTCGAGTCGTTTGCGCTTTGCATCCGACGGAACCTTGATGGTGCGTTCTTTTGGAATGAGCGCCACCTGATTGTAGGCGTCCTTGTCCGCCGCGCCATTAAACACCGAGCTGATTCGTTCGCCAACGGCCATATCGAAAAAGCCCCAGTCAGGCTGGAACAGGACGCGGTCACGATATTTCGCGCTGCAGTTTACGAACGTGATCAACAATAATCTCCCGTCGCGACGTAGAATTTTCTCAACCTTCCCCAATACGAGAATGCCGCTGATGAACTCGATCTTCGCTTTTTTACCTTCAACAATTCCAAGGGCGTGGAGTTGATCGTTGGTGAGCAGCTCCGGCGCCGTTGATGTTTGTTTCCATTTGCCAACCGGTGAACCGAAACCCTCCTTGTGATAATCGACGCCGTGGCCTTCGAGTTCCTTGCCTTGAAATGCGAGTGCAGTTTTGCCGGTTGTTCGCAGATAAATCGGCGAATTGTCTTCGTCTGTTATGACTTCAGCGAAAATTCCGCTGACCTGGAGACCGGACGAATACTCACAGGTCGCAGTGTTGTTACATTCGATAGCTTTGTTAATACCTTCGAGTCCGCCAACTTTGAACGCCATCTTGCTGGCAAATTCTTCAAGTACATCTTTGAGATGTTGAAAATCGCGGCAGACAAAAAGCTGCGGTTGTTTCGTGGTGATATCGAACGCGCAATTCTGAGCGTCGATAGAGTAGGGGATTTTCTTTACCTCCAGCTCCAGACACGAGACCGATTCGCCGATCGATGAAAGCAATCCCGCGCCGTAAATTTTTGGATTTTCAAGCGTGCCGATCAATCCGTATTCCACCGTCCACCAATGCAAACGCGAGAGCAGAGCCATTTCCGAGGGTTCGCCCAGAGTTTTCTGTCGATGTTCTACGAGCTTGGTTGCTTCCTCGACTTCCTGCGGATCTGCGTTCGGTCGCTCCTTCAAGATCGACAAGTGCCGGATCGCCTGATACAACTCGAAATCTTTCTTGGACGACATTGCTTTCGCGCCAACTTCGCCAAACCGTTGCAAATAATTTGAATATTCACGATCAACGATGATTGGCGCGTGACCGGCAGCTTCATGCACGATATCAGGCGCGGGCGTGTATTCGATGTGATGGATCTGGCGCATGTCGCACGCGATCACGAGCGCTTTGTAGGCTTGAAATTCCATGAACGCCGCCGGCGGAATGAAACCGTCCACAGCCACCGCGCCCCACTCGATCTTCGCCAGAATATCATTCATCTCTTCAATGCGCGGGATGCGCTCGAAGGAAATGCCTGTGTTGAGAAGGCCCTGGAAATAAACTTTGTGCGCGTATTCTTTCAGGAAAAACATGTTCTGGCGCATGATGAATCGCCAGACTGCGTGATCGACCGATGTATAATCGTCGTACCGCTGATCGACCGCAAATTGGAGTAGATGTTTCGGACAAGCCGCGACCGCCGCGTTGTCGTAACTGATACCACTTTGAGAATTCATTCGAGGGTCTCTTCGTTGGACGACTATACGTTATGACTCGTTGGCCGCGTGGGCAAGAATCATTGCGCTCGACTGTACGCCCGGGTGGATCGGCGAAGACGATGCTGAAGCCGGCGCGCCCTCGCGCCGCCAACTAACGGCCCGAGGGCGGGCCGTCTCCATTGCCAACGCGTTGAAAACAGCGCCTTTCCATCTACCGCTTGGCACGCGCGACGCGCCGGATGATCCAGATTACGGCGACAATCGCGATTACCCACGGTGCAAGAAACGCGATCGCCACGCCAATCATGCGCACACTCCACATGATTGCGCCGGCGCTTTGTGCCAGCGTGCGTCGCAGCGTGGCGAGGGGACCGCTCTGGTGGGAAACAATATTGCCCTGGCTGTAAACCTGAATCGAGATGTCAGCCGGAGCATTGGCTTCATCGCTTTGTGTGCCGGTGCGGTCCTGGCGTTGCACAGTGACATTCTCAAGGGTGCCTAACGAATCGAACGATTGCATCAGTGCCGGATAATTTTTCATCGGCAGGCGCAGAAAAACGTTTGCCACTTCGCGCCCATCTGAATCGCGGTTAAAGGTGGAGCTGCGGATGCGTCCGCCCATTTTTTCAGCCAAGGTTCTAAGCTCCTTTGCTTTTTCGTCCACTGACGACGTGCGAATCCGAAGGCTCGTTTGCTGAAACGCCTGCTCCTGTTCCTCGCGTGAGATGGTGATGTTGAGCTCCACTTTGTCACGCTTTGTCTTTGCATTTTCCGATCCCGCAGCGGCGGGATTGCCGCCTTGGGCGATGCGTTCGGTTTGCGTTTGAAAGTTCTCTACGCGTCCGAAGCCTTTGACGCGACCGATTACGCCTTCGCTATCTTCCGGCGCAATCAACATGCTCAACGTAGCGGAAACGCGTCCTGAATAGTCACGATTGAGTTGCGCATTTGTGATCTGCACCTTAGCCGACGCGAGGGCTTTGATGTCGTCGTAGATCTTCTCCACATCAGGTGCGTAGAGCGCGAGTTGAGCGCGTTCCTTGAGCAAAAATGCTGCCGGTTCTTCCATGTCCTTTTCTGCCAGGGAGATGGTCACCGTGGCGAATTGCACCTGCGAATCCCAATACTTCAATTCGCCCTGCATCTTCTCGATCTCCTCGCGTACCCGAGCGAGTTCCTTCTCCACTTGGAGTAAATCCGAGACCTTGCCGGTCTTCGTCTTGAGCATGTCGATCAAACGCTGCTCCATTACGCGGGCGTTCTTCAGCCGCGCATCAGTGTCTAAATATGCTTTTGTTACGTCCTCGGTCCCGAGCGTCTGGTTCTTCAGCTCACCAAGCCCGCGAACCTTTTGCAGAAACCGGTCCAGATTTTCAGGAAGGACCTTCACGACAACCTCGCCGCGCAGCTTTCCGTTTGCTTGTTTCTGAGAATCGGTCGTCGCGACATAGCCGCGTTCTTCCTTTGCCAACGCGGTGATCTTCTGCACTGCATCATCAAAGTTGACTATCTCCAGCTCGACGGTGGCGTTGCGAATCAGTTTGCGATTCGCTAACTCTGGAGCAGGCGTTTCAGCTGGCTTCGGACCCGCTTCTTCAGCGACAGGAACGTTTGATCCGGTAACGATCGTTCGTTCGGCTTGAGCAAAGTTTTCCGTTTTGTCCTTTCCTTCGACTGCCGACGCTAACGGCGGGGCCTGGAGCGCCATGGCTTGTGGTCGCACGGCGGCGAGTTCGTCCGATTTATCCGAAGCCCCGGCTCGACCAGGGCTAGACGTCGCAGCGAACTGTGACGGCGGTTCGAACAATTGTTTGTTCGCGTAACGGTCACGAGTGCGCGGCGTCGTTGCTGTTTCCCTGGTAAACGTCCGGCCGAGTTGCACAAGTCCGAGCAATACCGCAACGACTGCGGTCACTTGTGCGGCGCGCAAACGCATCAGATCAGCAAGCAGTTTCAGCAATCCGCTTTTTTCGGGGATGCGATTGCGGAAGCCGGTCAGCATTCGTTGTTCGAAAGCCAGATCGGGTTTCTGCTGAGTGAGAGTTTCTTCTAGAATTTTGTTCATAGTTTTGGTTTCCTGATGAGTTTTTCGGCAGGTGGCGCACTCGACGAGATGCGTATGCAACTCTTGCTGCTCCTGATTGGAGAGTTCGCCGTAAAGATCGGCAGCGAGCCAGTTGTCGATTTCGTCGTGAACGGTTGCCATAGATTCAGTCCATTGAAGCGAGAGCCGGGCGAAGTTGTTTGCGCAGCGAAGCGAGAGCGCGGCCGAGAATGCCGCGCAGCGCACCATTGGTGAGGCCCAACGTGTTTTCGATGGTCCGATAATCCATCTCTTCGAAATAACGGAGAGTGAGCGCAGCGCGGTGAAGCTCCGGTAACGTTGCGAGCGCTGAGTATAATTGTTGATCCATCGTCGCTGTATCTGGCGTATCTGCTTCGGCTGTTTCGATGACTTTGTGGGTGAAAGGAACAGGTCGCCGTCTGCGGAAAACATCGTGCGCACGATGTCGAGCGATCATGCAGAGCCAGGCAGGAAATTTTTCCGGATCGCGCACGCGCCAGCGTCTTTTCCATGCTTTAACCAGCGAGTCCTGGACGACATCCTCTGCTTCCTCGCGGCTTTGGAGAATGCTGTAAGCGATGGCGAAAAGTGTCCGGCTATGCGTGCGAATCACCATTTCAAATGCCTCTCGATCGCCGTGAATGGCTGCCCGATACTGTTCGCGTTCACTGGAATCCATTGGTTCGATCTAAAGCCTAGACGTTCGACACCGCGATTCCGCGCGAACTTTTTTCGAAAAATTTGGTAGGGCGCGCTCGCTGAGGGCGCCAGAGCGCCAAGCGGTCGTTAGAAAATAAGGACAGTATTCCCTACGCTTACGAGGTCTTTCACGCGCGCGGCATCCCAGTTTGCCAGGCGAATGCAGCCGTGACTGGCGGCGCGGCCGATGGTTTCGGGATTATTCGTGCCGTGAATGCCTATGCCGGGCTTGTTCAAACCCATCCAGAGGACGCCAACAAGGTTGTTCGGGCCAGGTGGAAGGTTGTAATAGTTTTCGGTGCGCACACCGTGATTGAGCATGCCTTCGTCGTAGCGGAACCACGGCCAAACGTTTACCCCGAGAATCTTCCAGGTGCCCACCGGCGCCGGCAATGTTTTCGATCCCGGTGTAATCGGAAAGACACAGACCAGTTGGTCGTGGTCGAACACCTCTAGAAGATGTTCGTAGGTGTCGACAAAAACCTTACGAGAAGCGAACGCCGGATTTTCAGGGACTTTCCCTTCGGTGAATTTCTCAACCTCAAAGGGCAATACATTCGGCACCTTTAAAGTTTCGCCCGGCTGAAGGTGGTCCCAGTTCTTTCCGGGATTAAGTTTCTGAATGAAGGTTTCGGCCGAATGATAACGCTCGGCGACGAACTCAAGCAGCGACGTGTAGGGCAGCCATTTTAATTTCGCCTGCTCGGCACGGTTGCCCGGCAGATTGCCCACCAACTTCAGATCTTCATCCCTGATCGTATAAGTGGTGTAAGTCACGGGCACTTGATCGAGCAGCCATTGATCGACCGCGCCAGTTTTTGGCATGGCGTGCGCATGCTTGTATGAGATCAGCGCTTTGCGGAAGAATTCGCCCATCCTTCCGTCAATTTTCCCAGGCCCGAAATCGCTGTTGTCCAAAAAAATCTGCAGCCGCGTAGCGGTCTCCTCATCGTAATTGGGCAAAGCTACGGGATAAACTCTGGGCGGCGGCGTAGTGTTCTCCTGCGCCAGTGCGAACATTGTGATTGCGGAGATCGCGAAAATACAAAAAACGAACTTCATCGGCTAAAGTTATGCGCTGCGAGGCGAACCGGCGCAAACGCGATTTCAATTCCGCTATCATCGCACCGCAGCAGCTTCGTCAAACACTATGTCGACCTGCTCCCGATAACCCATTCGGCCTCGCGTAGCCGCAATGAGCACCAGCGCTAATGCGCACGCAGCTATCGCCAGATTTAAGTAGCTTCCGAGCACGATCGGAGAGTGAAACAAACGAATCAGGGCGGCGGAATAAAAAGTGTTCCAGGAAGCATGTAGCAATATTGCCATAAAGACGGTGTTCCTCGTGTTATTGACGACCCAAATGATGATTAGGCGCAGACCCACTAGAGCCAGGGCGAACACGACGAAGTCGGGGAGTGTACCTCTCGGAGGTATGTCCGTCAGATCCTGGGAGGGAATTAAAAATCCAGGCAAATGCCACACAGCCCACAGACTGCCGAGGATTAGGCCTCCGATCAAAGGACCACATCGAGTGAACATGCTCAGGCTCTATCATTTGAATCGGATTGCTTGCCATTTGGTACGCCAGTTCTTAGTTTTGGCGCGGTGAAAAAGATCGAGGCAGTTATCAAGCCTTTTAAAACAGAGCCGGTGAAGGAAGCCCTGATAGCGGCAGGCGTAGAAGGAATGTCTCTTAGCGAGGTAAAAGGATTTGGCCGACAGAAGGGCCACAGCGAAATTTATCGTGGCACAGAGTACACCGTTGATTTCCTTCCGAAAATAAAATTCGAAATGGTTGTTCCCGACGACCGCGCGCAGCGGGCTGTCGAGGCAATTTTGGGAGCAGCCAAAACCGGCAAGATTGGCGATGGGAAAATTTTTGTGACCGAGGTCGAAGAAGCGGTGCGCATTCGGACGGGCGAACGTGGAACGGAGGCACTGTGAGGTGCGAGGCGCCTCTGCGTCGCACCGTTGAATCGTTGAAACGTTAACGCGAAATACAATCCAACGATCTAACGTTTTTAAGAGTCTGCCTCTTTCAATTTCTTAACGCTTCAACGCTGTAACCCTTCAACGCTTTAACGAAACAAACTCATGCACGAATATCTGCTGTCAGTCTTTCTCGGAATCATCGAAGGGCTGACTGAATTTCTTCCGGTAAGCTCAACTGCGCATTTGCGTATCTGCGAAGCGTTGCTGCATATCGATCTTCACGACGGCTTTTGGAAAATGTACACGATCGTTATCCAACTCGGCGCCATTCTGGCGTTGCCGGTTTATTTTTGGCACCGCATCTTGGAGTTTGTTCGCACGTTCCCAAAAGGCCAGCGCGGCGATCGCACCGTTTTGACACATCCACTGAGTCTTACCTTGATAGCGTTTGTTGTAACCGCAGTTCCAGCCTGGGCACTTACGAAACAAATCGGCAAAAACCTGGAAAATCTCTGGGTGATGGCCTTCGCGCTTCTCATCGGTGGAATCGTGATGTGGATCGTTGACGCCGTCTTTACACGGCCACGCACGATGCACATGGAAGAAATGACCCTGCCGCAGGCGATATGGATCGGTGCGGCGCAAATTCTTTCTGCTGTTTTCCCTGGTACTTCGCGTTCGATGTCCACCATCGCTGCCGGGCAAGTCGCAGGTCTGTCGCGTCCAGCGGCGCTGGAATTTTCGTTTTTCTTATCGATGCCGACGATGCTGGCAGCTACTGGGTTTGATTTTTTGAAGACAGTGATCCCGCACCACCACGAAGCGGATATTGCTCCGCTGGCGATGAATTCGCATACATGGATTGTGCTCGGAATCGGATTTGTCGTTTCGTTTTTCGTAGCGCTGGCTGTAGTCGCATGGTTTATGAATTGGGTGCGTACGCGTGGGTTTGTGCCCTTTGCCATTTACCGGATCGTGCTCGCCATCGGATTATTGACGCTGCTAATTCGCGGGACCATGTAAACCAATTACCGATGGGCTCCGACGTTATTCTCCCGGATCTGCAAAGCGCTGTTCTTTGCGAGGACGTACGCTGCGAGATCAACGGAATGCAAACACTCGTTGGCGTGCTGAGTGTAATTCCCGCGCCCGCTCTGCCAATCAATTACATCCGGCTCTGTATTTGGACGCGTTGGTGCAGCGGCGCGGGCAAATTTCGGCAAAAATCTCGCATTGTTGGCGTGGATGAGCAGCAGGTCATCGCGCAAGCGGAGGTTGAGTTCATCTTAAAGGAGATGGAAGGCCACGCGACCAACGTCCATTATTTTGGCGGAGTGCAGTTTCAGCAATACGGACTGCATCACGTTGAGATTTTTCTGGAAAACGAATTGCGGATGCGTTTTCCCTTGCCTGTAATTCAGGTCACGCGGTCAACTGGTTAAGGTCGGAACGTCTTGTGAATGGGGGCTTGCGAACGGGTTGGAGTTGTTTATCACGACGATTTATGGCGAGGGGGTTTTTCTGCGTGTTGCTCTGCAGCTTTATCCTCGTAGGCCAGACACACGCGCAGGAGGTAATCGTCGCTCGCGAAACGAAACCGGAAGCTCCCAAACAAGCAGCTCCGCCTCCAGAGCAAACTCCCTCAGAGGCCCCAACATCCGCTAAACCTAAATCACGAGGCAAGAGATCTACATCAGCAGAACCCACGCTTGAGCAAATGCGAATGGCGGGAGCCCTTGCCGCCGAGCGGCTGAACAATCCGAGTCCATCACAAACGAGGAGATCTGGCCAATCAGATTCCGAGACTGCCTCTACGCCAAGCCCAGCAATCCCAGAAACTCCAAGGCCGGCGAAAAAGGAAACTCGCCCTGAACAAACGAGCACCGCGCGTCGGCGAAGTTCACGAAGTCCGAAACCGGAGGCGAGTAGCGCCGTCCGGCCAACGTTGATGGAATCCGGAAGAGAGCAGCCAAGTGCCTCCGCTTCGCCTAAAGGGCAAACGCCCGTACCCTAACTGGCAAACCAGTCGGAAGCCGCGGTATCATTTCTCGATCACGCTCTTCCTCCCGTCGCGTTTCCCATAGCATAAGCAGGAGCAAGATGGGCGCGGAGTGCAAATTCTCTTGCACGCGGATGCCGCCAACCTATTATTCGTAGGCAGTCCCGACTGTGTCCTGCCGGATGCATCGGGAAAATTTTTTGCCCATTTCTGATTGCAATGGCCAATACGATTTTAATTGGAGCGCAGTGGGGCGACGAAGGTAAGGGCAAGATTATCGACGTGCTTACCGCGAAGGTTGATATTGTTGCTCGAAGCCAGGGCGGCAACAACGCCGGGCACACTGTATTCCATCGTGGCGTTAAATACATTCTTCACCTAATCCCCTCCGGAATTCTGCGGCGCGGCAAGGTTTGCGTTATTGGAAACGGCGTCGTTATCGACCCGATCGCGTTGCTCGGTGAGATCGATGGCTTGCGTAAGCTTGGGGTCACAATTGGGAGGAATTTGCTCATCAGCGACTGCGCTCACCTAGTTCTGCCTTATCACCGCCTGCTCGATGAGCAACGGGAACTGCGTCGAGGCCATGCCAGAATTGGAACTACCAAACGCGGGATTGGCCCGGCTTATGGTGATAAAGCAGCACGCACGGGCCTGCGCATGTCCGATTTGGTGCAGCCGATTGTGTTCTCGAAAAAATTGCAGGCCAAGGTCATCGAGTACAACAGAATCCTCCAGGCGCTCGGCGCGAAGCCTGTCAGCTTTCGAGAGATCAATGAAAACTATCTGGCGACAGGCGAAAAGCTGCGCCCATTCGTTGGCAACACGGTGGTTTATCTTCATCGCGCCATGGAGCGGGGCAAAAAGCTTCTCTTCGAAGGAGCACAGGGAACATTTCTCGATATCGATCACGGAACGTATCCGTATGTGACTTCCTCAAATACAACTGCGGGTGGTGCGTGTACGGGCACCGGCGTGCCACCTCATCGGATCGACCGCGTAGTAGGCGTGATGAAGGCGTATACGACTCGCGTAGGTGAGGGGGCGTTGCCGACAGAAGATATGCAACTGGCGCAAATGCTTCACAATCTGGGGCGGGAATTCGGCGCGACCACAGGTCGCAAACGCCGCTGCGGTTGGTTCGATGCTGTGGCAACCCGTTACGCCAGGATGATCAACGGGATCGACGAGCTTGCCATCACTAACCTGGACGGGCTCGATCATGTTGATCCAATCCGGGTTTGCGTAGCTTACCGGCTCAATGGGAAACGTCTGAATGTTCCACCCTGCGATGCGAGCCAGTTGGCCAACTGTGAGCCAATCTATGCCGACGTGCGCGGCTGGAATACGCCTACTCATTCTGCGCGAACTATTTCGCAACTTCCTCCTGCGGCGAGAAAATATGTCAGATACATTTCCGACTTAACCGGAGCAAAATTGTCCATGATTAGCGTCGGGCCGGCACGTAGTGAGACAATCGTTTTGTAGTCATGCCATTGAACGTGAAGAGCGTTCCTCGTCACATTGCAATCATCATGGATGGTAACGGCCGATGGGCAAAGGCCCGCGGTTTTCCACGCGTCAAAGGACACGAAGCAGGTGCCCAGGCTGTTCGTGAGTGCGTAGAAGGCTGTGGCGAATTAAAGGTGGAGTATCTCACCCTTTACGCTTTCTCCGCTGAGAATTGGCAACGTCCCAAAAGTGAGGTGCTCGCGCTAATGCGTCTGCTGGAAAAATTCTTAAAGGAGAAAACGCCGGAATTGATCGAGAAGAATGTGCGTCTTCAGGCCATTGGACGGTTGACTGATTTACCTGAGAGTTCGCAGGAACAACTTCATAAAACCATCGAGCAAACTGCAGGCAACACCGGTTTGACTCTTATCCTTGCCCTTAGTTACGGCGGCCGGCTTGAAATCATAGATGGCATCAAAAGTTTGCTTCGTGCGGTCGAGCTGGGTCACATCGACAAGGCAATGATCGACGTGGAGATGTTCAGTAAGCATCTTTACACGCGGTATTATCCCGATCCGGATCTTCTGATTCGCACTTCGGGCGAAATGCGTCTGTCCAATTTCCTACTTTGGCAAACGTCCTATACCGAAATGTACATCACGCCTAAACTGTGGCCCGACTTTACAAAGAAAGACCTCGTTGCCGCCGTGGAAGAATTTGGGAGGCGCCAACGCCGCTACGGAGTAGTGGTGTAGCAATGTCGCAAGCTATCTTCTAAATCGAAAGCCCATATGAGATTTGAGAATCAAGTTGCGATTGTAACCGGGGCGGGGCGAGGGATCGGACAAGCCATCGCCTTGCGACTGGCTAACGAGGGAGCGCGTCTAGCGTGCGTGAGCCGCACAGACGTAAACGCAAAGAACGTTGCAGACCAGATCAATGCAATCCGCGCCAATGCAGCCAAAGCCTACGCGGTCGATGTCGCGGACCATACAGCCGTTCAAAAAGTCGGCGCTAAGATTCTCAACGATTTTGGCAGGGTCGACATTCTGGTTAACAACGCCGGCGTGACTCGTGACGGGCTCGCCATGCGAATGTCGCTCGAGGATTGGGATTCGGTCGTTAACACGAATTTGCGCGGGGCGTTCAGTTTTGTGCAGGCGATCATTCGCGCGATGACCAAACAGCGCGGCGGTCGCATCATCAACATCAGTTCAGTCATCGGCCTGATAGGCAATGCCGGGCAGACAAATTACGCGGCCAGTAAAGCAGGCTTGATCGGTTTTACCAAGTCACTCGCCCGCGAGCTTGCGAGCCGCAATATCACTGTCAACGCTGTAGCGCCCGGGTTCATCGCGACAGACATGACTGCGGGTCTTTCCGATGAGATTAAGAATTCCATCCAATCAAAAATTCCGCTTGGCAAAACGGGTACGGCAGAAGACATCGCTAATGCAGTGGCATTTCTCGCGTCGGCCGAAGCCGGCTACATCACCGGCCAGGTATTATGCGTCGACGGCGGAATCGTGATGTGAAACGCGGTTGTAGCTACGGCTTTGTGAGCCATCTGGGGCACAAGTCTCACCAGTCCACGTCTTATAGAAATGCGGCTCCAGCACTCACGTGCGTTGCATGATGGTAATGCGCCCATTTGCTAATAGAAGATCGCCGGCCGAAACTCGGCACTCGTAAACGGTATTGCTTCCCTCTCCAAACAAACGGTTGGCGGAAATCTGCAGCGGCGATCGGATGTCATCCAGTCGCGCAACATGCAAGCGCGCTTCGCGCAGTGCAGCCAGGTAGCCAGGTAGCGCAGTTGTGCCCACCGAGCGTGCGTGCAATCCGCCGTGGATTGCTGCCGCTTGCGCGCCGTATTCGAAAGCGTGGAGGGCAGATAAATGTCCGTCGCGACGCAATGGATTTGCGGGATCACGGTGCGTGTTAGCGACGCATGTGATCGATCGATCATCCCACTGAGTTACCTCATCCAACAAACACATCACACCAGAGTGGGGGATCAATGTGCGAATTTCTGCTTTGTTAATCGGCAGACTGTTGGACATCAAACAGAGCTAAGTGATTTGTTGAGATGCTACAAGGTTACATCGAAGCCATGCGCATGGCCTTTTTGTAACCCCTGAAACGTTGCAACGTTTTAACGCGGTGGAGCCTGGTTCCAAAAGGGATAGAAATTAAACCAGTTGTAAGGAGCAATGCGCGTGTAATGCTCCAGGCGCTCGGCATACCGTTGAATCCACAGCTGGGTCTCCTCAGCGCGACGATCGCGATCCAAAGTGATCTCGTCGGCAAAATGTTCGAAGTAAATTTCGTAACGATTTCCGCCGCGGTAGAGACCGAAAAACAAAACAACGGGACAATGCGTCATTGCGGCAAGCACGATTGGGCCGACCGGGAACACCGCTGGCCGGCCAAGGAATTGGCATTGGGTTGTCTTACCATCGCTCGACACGCGGTCGCCTAGAGTGCCGACGAAGAACCCCGCATCCAAACTTTCCTTAACCGTCAGCAAAGTATCCACCCGATCCGGCGCGATTACGGTGCTGGCGATCACCGGATTCAGCGCATCCAAAAAGCCGGTGATATTTTGGTTGTGTGTTGGGTCCATTAAAACCTTGAGCGGAAAGTTTCGCTGCATCACGCCCAAAGCTCGCAACACCTCAAAGCTACCCAAATGTGAGCCCAAAAGGATGCAACCCTTTCCGCTGTCCATTCGGCGGTGCAGGATTTCTTTGCCATGAAGCTTCAGGTCAAAACGTTGGAACTCACCGCGCAACAGGTAAAGGCGGTCCAGAATTGTGGCGGCGAAACAATGGAAATGACGAAACACATGCCACCAGTGCGCGGGGTAGCCGTTGATTTGCTTAAGGTATTGGTACGAGGTTCGACGGGCCGCGCATGCAGTAATTACAAAATAGGATGTGATCGGGTATAACAGCAGCCTTCCCGCCCAACGCCCGATGCGCGTCGCGATCCACGCGAGCAATCGCAGCGAAGCCAGTGTACCGCGTTCCGGCAAGGCCGACCAACGCACTGCCTCCGAGGCTTTCGTCTCGAGAACGTCCGAGGTCATTTGTCAGACACAATGTTTTGTCCGCAAATTGCGCCAGTAAAAAAGTGTGTATAAATCTCGCGAATGCGATCGATATCGGGCGCAACTTCGACGCGCTGAAAGCCTGCGCGAGTAAACGCGCACCGCCACTGCTCGGCAGTCAAAAAGCCTGGATTCGGGCGAACCTCTGGATCTGTCTGGACATTTGTAAAACTCTCAAGAATCTGAAACATCAGCTCGGGATAGATTGGTTGGTTGAAGTAGGGGCGCAGGCATTCGCCGATCACGAGCCAGCCGTCGCTGGCCAGAGCCGAGCGCGCTTCGTTCAAACTAAACAAGAGATCCCTGGAGATATGCATCACGTTAACAGCGTATACCATATCGAATTCACCCGGGTTGATGCCCTGACTGTTCCAAGGCAAATCGAGATTGAGCCCGGCCCATTCGAGTGAAAGGTCAGGATATTGCCTTGCGAGTTTGCGTTGGCCACATCGCAGGAAGAACGCGTTCGGCTCTGTGACAAGATAACGTTCCACCCGTGGCAAAAGTCCGCGTTCATCAAACAAACGTAGCAAAATTTCGCTAGCGCTGCCGGGGCCGGCCCCGATCTCTAAAATCCGAATCGTGCGCCGATTGGAAACACGCTCAGCGGCAAGTGCCGCGCCAACCCAATTGTTTACGGCATAGGTTAAATTGTCGTTGTTAAAATAATTCAGCCACAGCGGCACGCCTTGCGGACCGAGCAAATTGCGATCACCGCTTTGTTCGCCATTAGCGACAACTGGATAGAGGCTCGCGGCGTGATCCAGTAAATCCAAAGTCGCCGCGTTGGCAGGATCGATTTGCAGACCGGCTGCACGCAGATTTTCGAGATCGGGCTTCCGCAACGTGTGTCGTAGATGGTAGAAACGAATGTTCCCATCGATCCGTGCCTCGACGCAATCGCTTTCGACCAGGCGTTCCAGGATCCAACGTAACGCGAACTTGAAAGAGGGCTGAAACGAAAGGCGACTACACAAGTCATCGACCGATCGCCATTGACTGAGGTGATCGATCAGATTCAACCGGCCCGCCAGATCGATAGCCATTTCGGCGCTGTAACGTTCCATCAGTTCAATGCTTTGATACAGTCGTTCACTGAACACCTGCTGCGGATATTCCTTTAGGTAATCAGCCAGGCGCGGGTCGCTTGGCTGCACCTTAAACGTTTGCGCGTCGGAGAGTGGCGCGTTCACGAAGTCACCTTTGTCCTGTAATAAACTTCAAGTTGGCCCTCAGCAATTACGCGGCCTTCGATGCAGCAGCAAAAATCGACTTCACTCGAGTCATCATTGTTCGCGGAAAGGCAGATCGTAAACTGCTGTTCGGGCTTTAGTGGCTGCAGAAACTTAACCGTCCGGATCGCAGTCAGTTCATAGTCTTTCTGCCAATCATGCAACGCTGCGCGAACTTCATCGAGGATCAAGACGCCCGGCACGAGAGGCGCGTCTGGAAAATGTCCAGGCAAGCTGGGATGATCGGCGGCAATCGCGCGGCATACTTCAAACGTCATGTAGCGAAGTTTTCCTCATGCCAGCAGCTCCAGCAACTCAAGCAGCCATTTTATAAGACTGCGGCGTCATCTGTAATCCAGTATGCCTGGAAAATCGGACGCGGAGTTGTTGTCTCTACGTCTTAACCAGCTTTTCCGCTCGAGTGCCAGGTATACGTTTCCTGCTCACGGCCAGGCCAAACCGATCGCAATAGGCCGCAAATCGTCCGGCGCTCTCTGCTTCTGGCACCTCAAACTGTGCGAGATCGTATCGATGAAACTTATATCTTTCCTCCGGCTGGCTTGCCAGCGCTCGGCGCATGCGCTGCTCTACTTTCTGGGACAACGACCAGCCGAAGTGCGCATAAATACGCCGCACCGCCACGAGGGGGTCGCGACAAATCTCAACATAATTTACGTCGCAAATGCGACGCTCTGCTAATCGACTTCGCTCTTTCAAGAATCTATCCAGTGTTTTCGACCAGTAGTCGATAGCCTCGCGGCAAACCGTTTGTGGATCGACCGCATCGCTAAATACGCGCCGAAGAATCGTCATTAGACTCGATACCGAAGCCATGGCGTCGAGCGGTGCTCGGTGGGTCTGGACGAAAATCGCATCAGGGTAAACAGACAGCAGAGCCGGCAAGGCAAACATGTGCGTAGGGGCTTTGAGCACCCAACGCGGCGCGTTCCGCCGGACCTGCAGATGTTGAAGGAAACGGCGGTGATATTCGTACGCCGGTCGCAAATCCTGGCGAAAGAACCAGGCCCGATACGAAGGCACATAATACATCGCGTCGAACTGGTCACTCATAAACGTCGGCGTCATGAGACTGACACATTCCTGCGGAAGCTCCGCACCAACTGGGTGGACTTGGCGAAATGTGGGCGCCAGCCAGTTGAAGCAATTACAACTGCTAATTGCGCGTTGAATTCGTCGTTTCTCATTGTCGCCGGTAGGTGGGGATGGCGACATGACTTCCCAAGTGAGGGGAACCCGGTGATCCGGATCCATGGCGAGCAAGGTGTGCAGGAGGGTCGTACCGCTGCGTGGCAAACCAACGATGAAGAGCGGTTCGTGAATTTCTTGTCGCACGATGCTTGGATACACCTCCCGATCCCGTTGCATAAACAAGCGTGAACACAATGTCCGTATGAGATCGGCCCGAAGGACAATTCTTCCGATCAGGTTGAGTTGCGACTCACGCTGGCAAGAATCGATCAATCGTGAAAGGCCCTCGAAAAAGTCGCCTCCGCCAAAATCATCAAGGCCGCAACGGCGCTCTGCCGTCTTGATTAAATCAACTGCTCGAATGGGAGTGCGTGGAATTCGGCTTTTGTCCAGCAAAGTGCCACAGCCATTGAGAAGCCGGACGGGCAAGATCGGGCGAGTTTGATCAAGAGTCGTGGTTGAGGAATTCATTCCTGATAAAGATTGTTGTTCTTCTGCCAGATTCGGCAGCGGTTGGCTACTAAGACTTTAGGGCAATATCAGCGCAAAAAAGAAACAGAGGGAGCATCGCAGGCGGTTGCACGGTTCTGATGGTTGCACCGTTCTGATAATCGTTCCACTTTGCTTCTGATGAGAACGGAAAAGGCAACGTTTGGCGCAGGCTGCTTTTGGGGAGTTGAAGAAACTTTCCGCAATCTGAAGGGCGTCTTGTCTACAGCAGTCGGTTATGCTGGCGGAACGAAAGAGAATCCGACTTACGAAGACGTTTGCACTGACAAGACCGGCCACGCCGAAGTTGTGGAAGTGGAATTCGATCCATCACAAATCACCTACGATGAACTTTTGGACGTTTTCTGGTCGAACCACAATCCCACGACATTAAACCGGCAGGGTCCGGATGTTGGAGCCCAGTATCGCTCAGTGATTTTTTATCATTCGCCCGAGCAAAAATCGGCGGCGGAAACATCCAGGAAAAAGATCGATACGAGCGGGCGTTTTCCCCGGCCAGTGGTAACGCAAATTGAGCCTGCACCGAAGTTCTGGCGCGCGGAAGAATATCATCAGCTTTATCTGCAAAAGCGCGGACAGTCACATTGCGCGATCTGATTTTAATCGTGGATGGATCGCCAGGTAATTCGAACGAAGAATCTCGCTACAGACGCTGCCGACTTCATTCTTGAGCAGGCACACAAAGCCCTCGGCGAACGCAATGAATTCCGGATTGCGCTCTCCGGTGGGAAAACTCCCATTCCGATTTACACGCAGCTTGCCGCAATCGGCCATGATCTGCCGTGGGAGTTGACCAGAATTACGTTCGGAGACGAGCGTTGCGTTCCCCCTGACGATCGACAGAGCAACTTCAGAATGGCACGGGAAACCCTTCTCGCGCCTGCCAAAGTTCCTGAGAAGTCAATCCTGCGTATGCGCGGTGAAATCGATCCACAGATCGCGGCGCAGGAATACCAGGATCAACTCGATCTTTTGGCTACGCAGCGAGGCGAACCGATTTACCGGCACGATGTGATTCTTCTCGGCCTCGGGGACGATGGCCACACGGCGTCGCTTTTTCCTGGAACTGTAGCCTTAGATGAGACGACAAGGCGAGTGGTCGCGAACTTTGTTCCAAAGTTAAATGCCTGGCGATTGACATTCACGTTACCGCTCATCAATCGCGCACGGCGCGTCTGTTTCCTGGTCGGCGCGGCGAAAAACGCTGATTTAATCAAGCGCGTCCTCGAAGGTGACCTGCAATTTCCAGCGTCGAGAGTCAATCCGTCAGCTGGCGATGTGACATGGATTATCGGGGAATGATTCCCTGCGCATCGATAGTCATCTCGAACGGAGTGAGGGAGCTCGCACGGACATGATTGATTCTCACTGCCGCATGACAGTCCAAGCTTCGATTGTGAGTTCCTTCGCTTCGCTCAGGATGACACGCGCTTAACGTTTTAACTCTTCAACGCTTTAACAAGCTCAGTATTCTTCGCCCTCGTCTTCCCGTGGTGGCACGACCCGATCGTCCACTGCGTACGCATGAAGCATTACCGCGAAGAGGTAAAAGAAAAAGAGACCGAGGCCCCAGCCGGCAGATGCGAACGCCGCCAACAACACGAAGAGCCCGACTGGGATCGCCCCGAACATCCATAGAAATCCAGCAAGCTTGTGTCCCTTGTAAATATGTCCCAAGCCGGGAATGATACTAAATATAACTGCGATGGCGTCGCTCGCTTTGCCTTCCGCTGTTTCAGTTGCGCCGCGTCTCCAATCACATCGGTCGCAGCGTTCGGCATCTTTCGGCAGGGAATGCCCGCAGTATGGACAGGGCATTTTATCGCCCACGCTTTGTTCTGGCCGAGTGGCAGGTGCATCCGTGTACTCCACGCTCATTTCGATTATTGAAGGCAGACACGCGGAATTCGTCAAGCAAAGTTGCTGTTGGCCGCGAGATAACGCTTCGGTAGAATCGGCTGCAAAGGTTGAAAGGCGCGCTTCTTCTTTTCCTCGGAGTCTCCACGCAGGTTTTAGGCGCGGGGCTGAATTCTTATGTTGATCTGATCGCCACGGATTCTGTAACAACGCCGCGCGACGGAGTGCGCGTGACTTACCTTGGCACAAATGGTTACCAATTTGAATTCGACGGGCACGCTCTACTGGTCGATCCCTATTTTTCGCGTGTTGATTTTTTGAGTATCGCACTTGGTTCGCGTCTTCAGCCGGACATCCCTCGCGTTGAAGATGGAATGCGACATCTCGCACCCAAGGCCGAAGCGATTCTGGTCACTCATGGGCATTTCGATCACTTGCTCGACGTTCCGACTGTTATGTCGAAAACGCACGCTCGTCTCATTGCTTCAGCCTCAGCTGTTCATCTCGCGAAGCGCGTCGGCGCTGCATCCGGCGATGCGGTGGCAGCTGGAGATGTCCGGCGAATTGGGCCTTGGAAAATCCGCGTCTTGGCTGCCACGCATGATCGCCTTTTTGGCAAGGTGCCTTTCGATCAACCTGAAGCACACGGTTCCGGCCCGCCACAGCGTCCTGCTGATTGGATCTGTGGCGAACCCCTGGCGTTTCTCATCGAAGTTGGTGGCGAGCGCATTTATATCGATTCTGGTGGAACGCCAGCGCTGCTACCGCCCCATGAGCGCGTCGATCTTGCAATTCTGGGGATGGCACTACCAGATTCACGGGCGCGATTGCCTGGTGCGCTCGAACGTTTACAGCCACGCTATGTTTTGCCCAGTCACCAGGATAATTTCTTTCGGCCGCTGGACGCCGGATTTCAATTCGGGTCGCTTACGGATTTCCCGCGAGTACGTCACGATTGCGAACAACCAAATCGCGGCCGCTTAATTCTGCTCGATTATTTTCGACCGTGGACACTGCCGAAAAAATGACCCGAACGCGCGAACGCTACGGTCTTCTCATTACCGCGCTCGCGCCTGTGGTTCCACAAATTCTCGGGAGCGCGTTCAACATCTGGTACAACACAACTGTAATTCAGCCGTTACTGGTTTCGCCAGCCTTGAAGCAGCGTTTTTTCGAAACCGTCGTCGTTTACAACCTCGTAGTCTATCCGATCGGCGTTTTCTTGTGGCTCAGGCGAATTTTCTCGTTTCGCGGATTGTTCCACAGTCTTTGCGCGGAATCAGCGGTCGATTCTGCATTACTTGCGACAGCGCGCCGCCGACTGATTCATCTGCCGTGGTTTGCTGCGGCAATTTGCGGTGTTGCCTGGTTTTTGTGCATTCCCGTTTTTATTGGCGCGCTCCTACACCTTCAAAATCCACTTGATCCGCGATTGGTCATGCATTTGCCGATTTCGTTCTGCGTTTCCGGGTTCATCGCAGTGACGCATTCATTTTTTCTGGTCGAACTGGCGAGTTACTGGGGATTGTTTCCCGTCTTCTTTAGAGGCGAACGCGCCGATCTCACGCCGAACGTCTTTACACTTTCATTACGTGGCCGGGGAATGTTGTGGGCCGTATCCGCGTCGATTTGCCCGATCGCTTCTCTTTTATTGCTTATGTTTGCGCCGCGGTCACCGACGATAAATGCAGAGTGGTTTGCGGTTTTTGTAGGCGTCGTCGGTATCGCGTTTGGAATTTTCACCGCATTGATGATGAGCTGGCTCGTCGCGAAACCGATCGATCAACTGCGTGCCGCAGCGGATGCGGTCTCGCGTGGTAGGTTCGATGTCCATCTCGGGGTAGCGCGGGCGGATGAATTTGGGCGCTTGCTGGGAGAATTCGACAACATGGTTCGCGAGCTGAGAGATAAGGAGAAATTACGTCAGACGTTCGGCTTGCACATCGGCAAGCGCGCAGCAGAACAAATTCTAGCGCACGACCCCGGATTGAGCGGAGTCGAGGAAGAGATCACCGTCATGTTTGTGGACATGCGTTCCTGGACCGCACGAACGAGCGTATCTGCACCGAGCGACGTGGTCGAAGTAATGAACGATTTTTTTCGAGTAACCGTCCGCGTCGTCGAGGAAAAACATCGCGGAATGGTAAACAAATATTTAGGCGACGGATTCATGGCGATTTTCGGCGTGGGCGACTCCGACTCCAATCACGCCGGCGATGCAGTTGCCGCCGGGCGAGAAATTTTGTCCGCGGTAAGCCAGCTGAATGACGATCTTGTGGCAAAAGGTCGCGCACCGATCCAAATCGGAATTGGAATTCATTCGGGGTCGGCGATTGTGGGCAGCATCGGCTCGCCCCAAAGACTCGAATTCACCGCCATTGGGAACACAGTGAATATCGCTTCGCGCATTCAGGGGTTGACGAAGGCGACCGGAAGACCGCTGCTGGTGACGGCGGCGGTGCGAGATCGTTCGGGTGATTCGTTTAACTTCGAAGAACTGCCACCACAGGAAGTCCGCGGGATCGAGGGTCGATTGTCGATTTTCGCCGTGCAATACGAAACGCAGTCATGACGTCGCTCTCTGAGATTGTTAACTATACAAATGATTTTCTGCGCATTCGTGAAATAGGCGACTGGGACAACGCGCTTAATGGTCTGCAGATCGAAAACTCCGGAGGCGTTAGTAAAATCGGAGCGAGCGTTGACGCCTCGACACGAGTCCTGGCAGCCGCGTCAAAACAGAATGTCGATCTCTTGATCGTGCATCACGGTTTGTTTTGGCCAGGTTTACAACCGGTGACTGGGGTATTGCGTCGGCAGCTGGAACTCGCCTTTGAAAACAACATCGCGCTTTACAGCGCACATCTGCCACTCGATCTCCATCCGCAACTCGGCAATAACGCGCAGCTCGCTGCAGCACTCGGACTTAAATCGAATCAGCCGTTCTTCGAGGAAAAAGGTCAATTGATCGGCGTGAAGGCGCGCGTTTCGTTGTCGTGCGATGAACTGGATCGCAAATTGCAAAAAGCACTGAGTGGTCCCGTAAGAGCCTTCATGTTCGGTCCAAAGAAAACTGGAACAATTGGGGTCATTACCGGCGGAGCCGGCTCTGAAATCTACAAGGTTGCGCAGGAGGGGATCGACACCTTTATCACCGGCGAAGCGCCGCATTGGGCAGCGGTGGCGGCCGACGAACTTGGGATGAATCTCCTGCTCGGTGGACATTACGCCACCGAGGTTTTTGGCGTAAAAGCGCTGGCAGCACATTTGTCCAAACGGTTCAAAGTTCCGTGGGCCTTCATCGATTGCCCAACGGGAATGTGACGGATGATCCGAATGACGAAGCTCGAATGACGAATGACGAAACAATGTCGAAACGCATTCGGCGTTTTCGTATCGTCTTAGCTGTTCTCGTGTTGATTCCGTGTTCGACGGTCGCCTCGGTCAAAGGCGGTCGGCCAACGCAGCTAAGTGGATACAAGGCTGTTCGAGTCCACTACAGCCCTCTAAACAAAATGATAATGTCCGTCCGCATCAACGGGCAGCCCGCAAATTTGCTTGTCGATACCGGCTCCAACCAAGTTATCTTGGACGCGACCGCGGCCGAATCATTTGGCGTGCGACCGTCGCAGCGCGATTTGCGCTATATCCAGTTTACGCGAATTAATGGCCAGTTGCTTCCGGTTGGGTTCGCGCAAAGTCTCATAGCTGGTGGCATGAATTTTGGCAGCACTCCCGTGACGCTGCGTGATTCAAGCCATTCCGACACTGGAAACACTCGCGTTGATGGCGTTCTGGGTCTGGATCTTCTCACCCGGCATAAAGCCGTGATCAATTGCCGGACAAAACTTATTTTCTTTAAAGTCGATCGAACACGACACGTGGATCTCAGTTCCGTTGCTTCGGCGGAGAAATTCACCAAAATCCCTTTGCGGAGAGAGAAAAACGGCGCCTTAACTGTGCCATGTTTAATCCATGGGCAACCTGCTCGTCTGCTCGTTGATACTGGCGCATTTATCACAATTTTCCACGAGGCTTTTCTTAAATCCGTCGGCATTCCGGTGGAAGCAACACGAGTGTCTGCGCATTTTGCTCGCGGCACGGCGCGCAAAGTTAGTGCAGGACAAATCAACGACCTCAAGATTGGCGACTTCAAAACGCCGCCAGCGAAATTTGGTGTTACCGCATTGCCTAACTACACGTTGCTGCAAAGCAGTGCCGGAATCAGCGGCATCTTAGGGATGGATAAACTCTACAACTATCGTGCCATCATTGATCTCGATGGCATGAATCTCTTTTTGAAATAGCCAATGCAGTGAACCCCCGCGCTGCGGCTTCCCTCTCTCAGTAAAGTTTTTGCTTTCCCAAATCGTCGGACGCTGTTCTTTGTTCGCCGATGACGGCGGCTGAAGATCGGCGAGGAAGCACGCGCGCGGCGGGAGTCGTAGGCATGGCGATTCTGTCGAGTCGTCTGCTCGGGCTGATTCGCGAGATGGTCTTTGCGGGTCTCTTCGGCGCGGGAAGAAATCTCGACGCGTTCCTGATGGCGTTTCGGCTGCCAAATTTGCTGCGCGATTTGTTCGCTGAAGGCGCGCTATCGACGGCATTCATCACGACGTTTTCAAAGAAGATCGCAGTCGAAGGCGATGAATCAGCATGGCGTCTGGCAAACAAAGTCGCCACGCTCACGGCCGTTTTCATGAGCGTGGTCACGCTGCTGGGCATCGTGTTCGCCCCACAACTGGTCGACCTTTTAACATGGGGGAGCTGGTCGCCGGACAAGACCGCGCTGACTATTTTGCTCACGCGCATCATGTGGCCATTCATGTTGCTCGTGTCCCTTGCCGCGTTGGTGATGGGCATGCTCAATGCCAAGCACGTTTTCGGCCCGCCAGCCATGGCGTCGAGTTATTTTAATCTCGGCTCGATCATTGCCGGGGTGGCAATCGGTTACTGGCTGGATCCGCATTTCGGCGCCCGGTCACTAGTCGGATTAGCGATCGGGACGCTGATCGGCGGAGCCTGGCAATTGGCTGGACAATTCCCTTCTCTTTGGCGCGTTGGCTACAAATATCACGCCGATTTTCAGTGGCGCGACGAAGGCGTGCGCGCTGTGCTCACCCTGATGGGCCCCGCCGTGATCGCCGCAAGCGCCGTGCAGGTGAACGTGCTTATCAACAGCGGATTCGCGGCGAGCCTTGGCAACGGTCCGGTCAGTTGGTTGAACATTGCATTTCGCTTGATGCAATTGCCGCTCGGAATTTTCGGGGTCGCGATCGGAACAGTTACCCTTCCGCTGGTATCGAAGAGCGCGGCCGTTGGAAACATGGAAGAGTTCCGCACGATTCTCGCTCGCGGGATCAGGCTCGCATTTTTGCTCACCATTCCTTCGGCAATTGGGCTGGCGATGTTTGCCTCGCCTATTATCAGCGTGATCTATCAACACGGGCGGTTTAATGCGGAAATGACGCGCGAGACTGCCGGCGCACTGGAATTTTACGCGGTTGGGCTCGTTTCCTATGCAGTGTTGAAGGTGTTAACGCCCGCGTTTTACGCAATTGGCAAACGCACCACGCCAATGATCATCAGTTTCGTTGCGATCGGCGCGAACCTTTTTCTGAACTGGCTTTTTACGTTTCGGCTCGGGTGGGGACACCGCGGTCTGGCGTTTTCGACCAGCCTCGTTGCGACAATTAATTTCCTGTTGCTTTACGCGTTGATGCGACGCCATGTGCGCAGGCTGGAAACGCGGCAACTGCTGGTTGGCCTCGGAAAAATGTGTCTTGCCGGCGCGGTGCTGGCGTTGGTTTGCTGGGCGGCAAATTACTGGTGGCTTGGCGCTTGGGCGCAGTTGCGCTTTTTTTCAAAGTTATGTGAGCTGCTGATCGCGATCGCGGTCGGTGCAGCAGCATTCTTTGGCTGCGCTTACTTGTTGCGCGTGAGGGAAGTGCAGGACATTGCCGATGTTTTTCGGAGGCGACTTTGGTAATCGTGAACTATCGGAGAGCCTGATCGAGGTCCTCGATTAGATCGTCGGCGTTCTCGAGGCCTATCGATAATCGCAAGAGGCCTTCAGGCGAAGTTGTTCCTGCGCCTTCAATCGATGCCCGATGTTCAATCAAGCTTTCCACGCCGCCGAGACTGGTCGCTCGGGTAAAGATTTTTGTTTTGGCGGTAACTGACATTGCGGAGTCGCGTCCGTCTTTGACCTCAAGCGAAAGCATCCCGCCAAACATCGACATCTGTCTTACGGCAATCTCGTATCCAGGATGGGACTTCAATCCGGGATAGTGGACGCGTGCAACTTTTGGGTGTCGGGAAAGGAAATCGGCGACTTTCATGGCGTTCTCCGAATGCGCGCGCATTCGCCACGGCAGCGTGCGCATTCCACGCAAAATTAGCCAGCAGTCGAAAGGCGAGGGGACAGCGCCGCCCTCATATTGGATACTGCGGATACGTTGAAAAAAATCATTTTCAACGTTGGTGACGACAATTCCTCCGAGAACGTCGCAATGGCCGCCGAAATATTTTGTCGTGGAATGCAGGATCAGATCCGCACCCATGTCGAATGGGCGCTGCAGCGTCGGCGCCCAGGTATTATCACAGACGCAGATTGCACGCGCTCCGTGGACAATTTGGGCGACGGCGGAAAGATCGACAATTTTTAGCAGCGGATTGGATGGGGTTTCCATCCAGGCGAGTTTTGTCTTCGAGCGCAGCACCTTTTCAACGGCGCGCAGATCGCTCATATCGACGAAACTGACGTCGAGTCCCCAGCGCCGGAAAATTTCGTGCAGTAATCGTGATGTTCCGTAGTACGCATCCACATGCGCGAGGACGTGATCGCCTGGCGCCAGCGCCTGAAAGATGGACATGCTTGCTCCAGTTCCGGAGGCGAAAGCCGCCGCCGCCGCGCCGCCCTCCAGCGCGCTGATTCCCTGCTCGAGCGCCTGGCGGTTTGGATTGTTGTTGCGCGTGTACATGAACCCGCGCGAATACGTGCCCTCGGCGTCGCGCTCGAACGTGGTTGAAAGATGAATCGGTGACGAAACCGCTCCGGTCGCCGGATCAACGGCGTGGCCCGCATGGACAGCTAGAGTCTCAATTTTCATTGTGGTTGATTTTTCGAACGGACGCTACGGGTTGCAAACGCGATTGTCGATCTTACGCTGTTGCGGCTTTCGGGGTTGACGGTTTCATTCGCTCAGCGCAAATAGCAACCTGCATTTGGCGACCGACCGGCCTGCGAGTTTATTTTCATGAGTATCTACAACGATGACGTGTTTCAGATGGCCTGTGATCAATTTCAGGTCATCGCCGATTACTTGAGTATCGATAAGAACGATCGCGAGCGGCTGATGTATCCAAAGCGCGCCATTGCCGTGACCTTGCCGGTGCACATGGATGATGGCAGCACGAGAACTTTTCAAGGCTATCGTGTTCAACATCACTTGACCCTCGGCCCGACAAAGGGCGGGACGCGCTTCGCTTTGTCGTTATCCATGGGCGAAACTGCGGCGCTGGCCATGTGGATGAGTTGGAAATGTGCGCTGTCCAATTTGCCGTACGGCGGAGCAAAAGGCGGAGTCGCGGTGGATCCAGCGACATTATCCCGGACCGAGCTGGAGGCGGTCTCGCGCCGCTACATGCAGGAAATGATTCCGTTTGTCGGGCCGCACACCGACATCATGGGTCCTGACATGGGCACGAATGAACAGGTCATGGCGTGGTTCATGGATACCTATTCAGTGTATCAAGGTTATTCCGTGAGTGAAATCGTCACCGGCAAACCCGTAGCCATCGGCGGAACGGAGGGCCGCCGGGAAGCCACCGGGCGCGGTGTCGTGTACCTGGTCGAGCGCGCGATGAATATGTTGAAAATGGATCCCGAAAAATGCACTGCGATTGTGCAGGGATTCGGGAATGTCGGCTCAGTGGCAGCTCTCTCCCTCGGATACAAGACTGGTGTCAAAATAGTTGGTATTAGCGACGCATATGCGGCGATCTACAATCCGAAAGGAATAGATATCCAAGCCGCCGAACAGCACGTCTTTAAGAAAGGGACCCTGCGGGCCTTCGACCAGGACCATCATGTCGATCCGAACGAACTCCTCACGATGCCGTGCGATATCCTAGTGCCGGCAGCAGTCGATCGCGTAATTAACGGAAAGAATGCCGGGCAACTCAAATGCCGAATCCTCGCCGAAGCGGCCAATGGTCCGACTACGCCTGAGGCAGATCTGATTCTGGAAAAACGCTGGGACGAAATCTTTGTGATCCCAGACATTTTGTGTAACGCCGGCGGCGTAATTGTTTCTTACTTTGAGTGGGTGCAGGGACTGCAGTCCTATCTGTGGACGGAAATGGAAGTGACCGACAAGCTTTTTCGCATCCTGGAGCATTCGTTTGCGCAGGTGATCAAACGCGCCAAAGCGCACAAAATTTCTCATCGCACCGCGGCCATGGCAATCGGCGTCGAGCGCGTCCTCAAGGCTAAAAAGGTGCGCGGCCTGTTTCCGTGAGTCGCGCCGCAAAGGCTGTTAATGTGCCGAGTAATCCGCCTCTCCCCTTGGCAAAGGGGAGAGGATTGAGGTGAGGGGATCGAGGACGCTCGTGGACGCTAGGAAAGAATCCTCTCCCTTGCGAAGGGGGAGGCGAAATTGCCGGCTAACCAACTACAATGAAATTTTCACATAGCGAAGAACACCGCGATGGAAAACACCTTGACGTTCTCATAGATGAGGAGAGCGGAATGCGGATTGTCGTTTCCCGTCTGGGTGCGGAATTAGTCAGTCTCGCGCGAATTAACGAAGCCGGGGAGTGGACCGGTTTTCTTTACCGCGACAACGACATTTCAGCGCCCTCTCAGGGATGGGCGAATCATGCGACGGTGATGGGTTACTATCTCCATCGTCTCAAAGATGGACGCAGTTTGTACCGCGGGCGTGAAATTAAAGGCGGCAATCACGGTTTCCTCCGCTCCAAAACGTGGCACTTCGTCGGAACTTCCCTTCAGGGAAGCGGCGGGTCATTGGAATATCGCATCACGCCGAATGATTTCTCAGCAGATGAATATCCGCTGAAAGTCAGCGTGACCCTGACCTATAGGATCGACGCGAACAAAGTGGGCGCGCTTTTCGAGTTTCGAAACGAAGAGCCTGAACTGGATGCGCACGTTTCTTTTGGATTGCATCCGGGATTCGCGGCGACCTCGTTCGAAAGTTTCCATCTTCAAATGCCCAAAGGACTTTACCGCCGTCACTTTTCGCCGGGAAACTATCTTTCCGAACAGACGCGCGATATCGAGTTTGCCGGTGGCGAAATGCCGTTTTCGAAGACGGAACTGCCCGGCTCCATCATTCTGGAGCTTCTCGACGTTCCAAGGCGTCGATTTTCCTATGTCGATCCGCCAAGCGGCCGCTGGGTCATCGTCGACTTAACGGGCGTCCCTTATCTGACTTTGTGGTCCGATGGCGGACCATTCGTTTGCATCGAACCATGCTGGGGACTCACTGATCATCATCAACAGCGGGCCTTTGAAAACAAGGAAGGAATTCAAACAATCGCGCCCGGCGGCGTACTACGTGCGTCGTTCAGCATGGCCCCGCAACTTGCCTCCTGCGATTAGCCTGATAACTGACCAACAGGCCACTAATCACTATGCCAGCTGATTCACTTCGCGCCTTGCTCGCGCACTCAATCGATTATGCGGGAATGTTTCCTCCCTGTAGCCTTGGGCTCGAACCAGCATTGAAAAATCAGGCTGAATATGTCCGCTCTCCAGACACATGGATGCTCAGCGCGTTCGTTCTCTCCACTGAACAATTTGATGCGGCTAGACAACTCCTCTCGCAATTTGATGCTCAACATCCACTGCGCGTTGCTGCGCTCGGACCAAAAACTGCGAACGCGGATAGTTTTCTTGAAGCGCTCGATGATGCGGAGGCGGCGATTCGCTCGCTATCGAGACACAATGTCGATCTTGTATCAATTAGTCACCTCGAGATGTACTTGCCGCACGACGTCGATGTCGCGTCGCTGCAGGAGGCGAGATCGATTCTAGGTGAATTGGCAGTTTTCTGGGAAGCACCGCCCGATAAAGCGGAGGAGACTATCGCGTTGCTCGCCGAATTTAACTCTGATGCTGACTCAGCGACCTTCGGCTACAAACTGCGCACCGGCGGAGTGACTGCGGATGCGTTTCCAACTTCGATGCAGATTGCCGAAGCGCTCGTGACCCCGGCTACGCATCAACTGCCGATCAAGTTTACAGCCGGTCTTCACCACCCGCTGCGACAGTATCGAGAGGAAGTCCAAACAAAGATGCATGGTTTCCTGAATGTGCTGGGCGCCGCGGTGCTCGCCGCCGAGCATCGATGGGATACGAATCAAACCGCGAAGATGCTCGAAGACGAAAATGTGGATTCGTTTTCGTTCGCTGACGAGTTTTTTGCGTGGCGCGAATGGCGGATCGATGCCAAACGGCTGCAATATCGGCGGCGATTCGTTGTATCGTTTGGCAGTTGCAGCTTCGATGAGCCCCGCGAAGATTTGCGCGCACTCGGATTCCTGTAAGGTAGGGGCAGTTCACCTGAACCGCCCTCGTCGCGTAAACACACCCAACGGGCGATTGAGGTCAATCGCCCCTACCATTTATGCTACAGAAATCATTCATCGACGTTTCGCCTGATTCGCATTTTCCCATCCAAAATCTTCCCTTTGGCATCTTTCAGCCGAAAGGAGGCAAACCGCGCGCCGGAGTCGCAATCGGCGATTTGATTGTCGATCTTTCTGCTCTCGAAGAACTCGGCCATTTCCGCTCACCGGAATTTCGAGGTCTAAAACTCTTTTCAGAAGACTCGCTGAATGCGTTTCTCGCGCTTGGTCGTCCGGCATGGCGCAAAACGCGCGCAGTTCTTCAACGTCTTCTCTCGTCTAAAACGCCGATTCTGCGCGACAACGCCAGGCTGCGGGCGCGGGTCTTTCATGCGCAAAAGAGCGTCACCATGAAATTGCCCGTGCGCATTGCGAATTATACCGACTTCTATTCTTCGTATCACCATGCGCACAACGTGGGTACAATGTTGCGTGGGCCGGAAAACGCGCTGATGCCAAATTGGAAATGGTTGCCTGTGGCGTATCACGGACGCGCCAGCTCGGTTGTGATCAGCGGCACCGATGTGCGGAGGCCACAAGGCCAAACCAAACCACCCGACGCTTCGGTGCCGGCTTTCGGCCCGTCAAAGAGCCTCGATTACGAGCTCGAAATGGCGTTCCTGATTGGCCCTGGAAATTCGTTAGGAGACCCGGTGCCGATTGATCGCGCAGTCGATCATATCTTCGGACTGGTTTTAATGAACGATTGGAGCGCGCGCGATATTCAGGGGTGGGAGTACCAGCCGCTTGGCCCGTTCCTGGCGAAGAATTTTTGCACCAGCATCTCACCATGGGTGGTGACACTGGAGGCACTTGAGCCTTTCCGAAGACCGCTTCCGACGCAGGATCCCGCGCCGATGCCATACTTGCGAGCAAAGGATGATTTCACGTTCGACATTCAACTCGAAGCGAGCTTGCAGACTTCATCGATGAATGCGCCGCACGTCATCACACGCTCCAATTTTCAAAATCTGTACTGGAGCATTGCCCAACAGCTCGCCCATCACACAATTAGCGGCTGCAATCTGCAGCCCGGCGATCTGCTGGCGAGCGGAACAATCAGCGGCCCGACGGAAGAATCGCGTGGCTGCATGTTGGAATTGACCTGGCGTGGCGCGAATCCCTTAAAGCTGCCCAACAGCGAAACGCGCAAATGGCTCGAAGACGGAGATACTCTTGCAATTAGTGGCTGGTGCCAGGGTGATGCTTATCGCGTCGGCTTTGGTGAAGTAAGCGGGCGCATTATTGGAAGTAACAAGTGACAAGTGAGTCGCGAGAAGATCAATCGCAAGCCGACTATTGTCTTTGCGCGATGGGTTTCCTGGATTGGACATCCGTTGGTTTTCATCAGTCTTTCCGTGGGCATTATTATTGCCCTGCGCCTCGCTAATCGCGCCGGTCTGGCACTTTCGCTGACTCTGTTGGCAACCGTGATTCTGCCGATGGCACTCTTGCTTTTTCGCGGGCTCCAATCAGGCCGGTGGAGCGATCCAGATGTTTCCATCCGCGCTGAACGCATCCGATTTTATCCACGGGCGATTTCAATTTCGGCGGTGGCCGTGATTGTGCTTTTGCTATCGCGCACGCCGGCTTTCGCATTGCGCGGGGCCACGATGACGTTGTTTCTGCTGATTATGGCTGCGCTAATCAATTTTCGGATCAAGCTGTCGTTACACGCGCTTTTCGCTTTCTACAGCGCGGTCATTCTGTTTGTGGTCAATCCGGTTGTTGGCGCGGTAGCCTTGGCGCTGGCTATCCTCGTTTTCTGGTCGCGCCTTTATCTAAAGCGCCATGATCTTCTGGAAACGCTCGTTGGCGCTTTTCTCGGTTTGCTGGGTGGATTGGTCACGGCTTGGTAGCCCAGCTGACGTCGCAGCGACACACTACGCCCAGCTTAGTATCCTCGTGCAACGTAATGGCCGTGTATCCAGACTCTCTGGCCGTATCGATACCTCCAATGTCCTGGCCTCCAAACGTAATACACGCGGCCCGACCAGTAGCCGGGACCACGAACGTAATACGGGCGATCCTCAACCGCGAGTACAGACCGAGCCTCCTCCGTAGTACGGCCCGGGACCGTAACCGTAGTTAGGTCCGTAATAACCTGGGTACGCGGTGTAATAGCCTTCGCAGCCCCCTGCCCAGAACAGGGCCGAAATCAAAAGAACCAACAGAATCAATCGTCGCGATCTGTTTTCTGTTTTATTCGCAGTTGCTTGATCAACAATGCTCATCTTCATAATTAATATTCGGTTTCGGCGGCGTTTTACGCGCCTGCATTTAACCACAACGAAATTGTAGAGACGATTTCCCAGTCATCATGTTTTCCCGGACGGCTGTGAAGCCGTCGTTCCTTGCGGCTGAGACATCTATACAACGCCTTGATCGAGCATTGCGTCAGCCACCTTCACGAAGCCAGCGATGTTCGCGCCAACTACGAGATTGCCCGGGTATCCGTATTCCTCGGCGGTTTCCCGAGCGTTTTTGTGAATCGTGAACATGATGTGACGCAAACGCGAATCAACTTCTTCGCGTGGCCATGGTAATCGCATCGAGTTTTGGCTCATTTCCAGACCGGATGCCGCCACGCCACCTGCATTCGCCGCTTTACCAGGGCCGAAGAGAATTCTTTTCTCGAGGAAAAGATCGACGCCCGCCGGGACAGTCGGCATGTTGGCCGCCTCGGAGACTACATAGCAACCGTTCTCCACGAGTTTTTTCGCGTCTTCGGCGGTGATCTCGTTTTGCGTAGCGCAGGGAAACGCGCAATCACATTTGATCTTCCAAGGACGCTGACCAGCCACATATTTGGCACGAAACTTCTTTGCGTATTCCGCAATGCGCCCGCGCCGGACGTTCTTAATACTTTTGACCCAGGCCAGTTTTTCTTCCGTGATCCCGTTCTTGTCGTAAATATAGCCGCTTGAATCAGACATGGTGATCGGTTTGGCGCCACACTCGATTAATTTCTCTACCGTAAATTGGGCGGCATTGCCGGCGCCGGAGACGATGCAAGTCTTCCCTTCGATTGTTTCGTTGCGCGTTTTAAGCATTTCCTGCGCGAAATAAACTGCGCCGTATCCGGTGGCTTCCGGGCGCATTAGCGAGCCGCCCCAGTTAAGCCTTTTGCCGGTCAATACGCCGGTGAATTCGTTTGCCAGACGTTTGTATTGACCAAAAAGGTATCCGATCTCGCGCCCGCCCACGCCGATATCGCCGGCCGGCACATCGGTATGCGGACCGACGTGGCGGAATAGTTCGGTCATGAACGATTGGCAAAAACGCATGACTTCACTGTCGGATTTTCCGTTTGGGATCGAAATCTGCGCCGCCCTTGCCGCCGCCCATCGGCAGACCGGTGAGTGAATTTTTAAAAACCTGTTCGAACGCGAGGAACTTAACGATACTGGCGCAGACTGTCGGATGAAAACGCAGGCCTCCTTTGTAAGGGCCAAGCGCGCTATTCATCTGCACGCGGAAACCGCGGTTAACTTGAATCTGGCCTTTGTCGTCGATCCAGGGAACGCGGAACTGAATCATCCGCTCCGGTTCGACGAGGCGCTCGAGAATCTTTCCGTCTCGATACTTCTTGTGGCGGCCGATCACTGGCCGGATCGATTCGAGCACTTCGGTGACCGCCTGAAGGAACTCAGGCTCATTCGGATTGCGCTTCTTAACAACTTCGAGAACTTGCTGCACCAGGCCCATAAGGGTGTTACTTCTGCAGGTTATTTCCCTCGTAGGCAAATAAAAACGATGGTGCGCGACAAAGGGTTCGAACCTGTAACTTGTCGCCGCGGCCACCGCACTCGTGAAATCTCCTGCGATGTGCTGGACTTGTAATTTCCAATTCCTTGTTTCTAATTGCTATCTCCAGACGCGCGATTAGCTCAGTGGTAGAGCACTTGCTTCACACGCAAGGGGTCGCTGGTTCGATACCAGCATCGCGCATTTTCCAAGTTGTCGAATGTTCTACACATACGTGCTGAGATGCGACGATGGCGAATTGTATGTTGGCTCCGCAGCTGACCTGCGGAGACGTCTCGCGCAACACCGTGCAGGTCGAGTACGCGCTACTGCTCATCGGCTGCCAGTCAGACTAGAGTATTACGAGGCGTGTCGTTCTGAGCTAAACGCCCGGGCTCGCGAAAAACAGCTTAAGACAGGATTCGGGCGAGCGTATCTCAAGCGGCGGCTGGATTGAAGGTCGCTCCGCGCCCGCAACGCTTCGCGTAGCGATGCGGGCGGGGGTTCGATACCAGCATCGCGCATGTTACCGCCCGACGCGTTTGCCCTTCAGCCCGACGCGTTCTATCTAAAAGCATGTCCGAACATAAAATTACTCTCACCTGGAAACGCGGCGACACGCCGTTCGAGTATCAGAAATATTCGCGTGATCACGCATGGAAATTTGAGGGTGGGCACGAAATGCTGGCGTCCGCTGCTCCGGCATATCTGGGCAACCCGAAGCTTGTGGATCCGGAAGAAGCGTTTGTGGCATCGCTCTCGAGTTGCCATATGCTCACGTTTCTTGCCATAGCGGCGAAAAAAAAGTTCGTTCTCGACGAGTATGTTGACGACGCGGTCGGCCACATGGAAAAAAACGTCGAGGGAAGGCTCGCGATTACGCGCGCCACCCTAAACCAGAAATTGAAGTTCTCCGGCGATAAGCAACCCACTGCGCAGGAGATCGAAGAGATGAATCACGCGGCACATGAGCAATGCTTCATTGCGAATTCGGTGAAGACCGAAATCACAGTGGAAACGCAGACGTAAGCCGCTCGCTCTTCATGTAGCGCCGTTTGTCTATTGTCATGTCGAGCGGAGTCGAGACATCTCTCGATATTTCCGAAATAGAAACAGAGATTCCTCGACTTCGCTCGGAATGACAAGAAACTGCGTTAATCGTTCGTCGAAAACATGAGTACGCCGTCCGACACGCAGCGCATGGAAAAAATCGTGAGCCTGTGCAAACGGCGCGGTTTCATTTTCCAATCGAGTGAAATTTATGGCGGCTTGAACGGCGCTTGGGATTACGGCCCCCTTGGTGTTGAGTTAAAGCGAAACCTTAAAAATTACTGGTGGCACGTGACCGTGGATCAGCGGGACGATGTCGTCGGTATGGACGGCTCGATTCTGACACATCCCGCTGTGCTAAAGGCATCCGGCCACGTCGAGGGATTCTCCGATCCGATGATTGATTGCCGAACCTGCAAAGCCCACTTGCGCGCTGACCAGCTTGTCGAAAAGAAAGGAATTCGGCAGTGTCCAAATTGCGGTGGAAAGGATTTAACTGCGCCGCGACAGTTCAACTTGATGTTCGAGACGCAAGTCGGTGCTGCAACCGACGAAAGCTCGATTGCTTATCTGCGTCCTGAGACAGCGCAGTCCATCTTCGTTCAGTTCAAGAACATTCTTGAAGTTTCGCGCAAGAAATTGCCGTTCGGCATCGCGCAAATTGGCAAAGCGTTTCGCAACGAAATTAATCCGCGCAATTTCACTTTTCGGTCACGCGAGTTCGAACAAATGGAGCTCGAATATTTTTGTCGGCCCGAGCAGGGAATGGACTTGCTCGAATATTGGAAAGAAGAACGTCTGAAGTTTTACGAAAACATCGGGATTCCGCGCGACAAGCTTCACGTACTGACGGTGCCCGACGAAGAGCGCGCGTTCTATTCAAAAGGGACATACGACATCGAATACGATTTTCCGTTTGGGCGGCAGGAGCTCGAAGGCGTCGCCTATCGCACTGATTACGATTTGTCGCAGCATCAGAAAGCTAGCGGCAAATCGCTCGAGTATTTTGATGAGGAAACCAAGCAGCGTTTTATTCCACACGTTGTGGAACCGAGCGCTGGGGTCGATCGCACAGTACTGGCGCTAATCTGTGAGGCGTATTCCGAAGACCAGGCGCCAGATGAAAAAGGAAAATTGGAAACACGCCTAGTGCTGCGTTTCCATCCGCGGATTGCTCCCGTTAAGTGCGGCGTATTCCCCCTGCTCAAGAACAACCCGCAACTGGTCGCGAAAGCAAAAGAGATTGTCGCGCTTTTGCGGTCGGACATGACTGTTTTCTATGATGAAAGCGGTGCCATCGGCCGTCGGTATCGGCGTCAGGATGAGATCGGTACGCCCTTCTGTGTGACCGTGGATTTCGAAACGCTCGGGGAGAAGGATGCCGCGCTACGCGATACCGTCACGCTGCGCGAGCGCGATTCGATGAAACAGCAACGCGTCGAGATCGGAGATTTAGTAAATACTTTGATTTCACGTATCCATTGATTTATGCGGATGAACTCTTACAGGTGCATCCGAGTCGATTATGAGAGTTGAAATCTTTACTTTGTGTGATGCAGCAACCGTTGACGCAAGTGGCAAATTGAACGTTCTTGGATCTTTCGATCGCCTCAACTCTAGGGAAGCACCTGTAGTGCATCCGCAGTGTTCGCTAGCGATGAAATTGCGTTTTGAACGCGTGGAAGAGGGGCGAAAACGCGTTCGGATTACGTTTATCGATTCAGACGGCGCTGCTATCATGCCCCCATTGGAAGCGACGGCTGAGGTTCAGTTTCGAGGCGAGGATGCGACAGCAGCAGTATCAGTTGTTCTCAATATTCATCAGTTGCGATTGCCAAGATTTGGAGAGTATTCGATTGATTTAGCAGTGAATGATCGACAAGAGGCATCCAGTCCACTTTATGTGTCTCTTGTGCGCTGATGCAGGACACGCGTGATCGCTATTGCTTGAAACAGGAACGCATCGCAATTCAAGACCTGCCGTTAATCTTACGCGACCGAATCGCCTGATGGATCTTGCGCAGTTCCGCGAATATTGCCTTGGCAAATCTCACACGACCGAGAACACGCCATTCGGGCCCGACGTTCTGGTGTTCAAGGTGGGCGGTAAGATGTTCGCGTTGGCAGCCCTGGACGAAGTGCCGACCACTGTGAACCTAAAGTGCGACCCTGATTTGGCGCTCGAGCTGCGCGATCGTTACCAGCAAGTCACGCCCGGTTATCACATGAACAAAAAACACTGGAACACCGTTGGGATTGAGGGCGGCATTCCTGATCCCGAGCTACGAAAAATGATCGACCACTCCTACGATCTCGTGGCCAGAGGGCTGCCAAAACCTAGGGCAAAGGTTGCAGCTCGATCTCGCCGAAACTCAACTGCAGCGCGTCGCGGGCGACGTTGAGGAAATTGTCGGCCGCGTCAGTGAGAGCGACATGTAGCTCACCACGATTTGGTGGCGTCGTGCGAAGTGAATGTCGATCCAATATTCCTTCCACCGCGCGTGCACAATTTTGCGCGGAATCGACGAGTATGACCTGGCGTTTGAGCATCCGCGCGATCGCGTCGGTGAGCAGCGGATAATGCGTACAACCAAGCACCAGTGTGTCGATCCCATCGGCAAGCAGGGGCTCGAGATAGCGCATGATCATTCGGTCCGTCACATCGTCGTCGAGCAGTCCTTCTTCGATTAACGGGACGAGCAACGGACATGCGCGACAGCTCACGCGCACATTGTTGTCGGCCACGCGCAGCGCCTTTTCGTATGCGCCGCTGCGAATGGTCGCACGAGTTCCGATCACGCCGATGTGCCGATTGCGTGTCGCCTGCAACGCAGCTCGCGCTCCCGGCTCAATTACCCCGATCACGGGCACGGAAAATTTTTCCATTAGCAACGGCAGCGCGACTGATGAAACCGTATTACACGCGACAACCAGCGCCTTCGCATTTTTCTGCATCAGCATTCCCGCCAGTTCCACTGCGTAGCGCTGTACGGTTTCAGGGCTCTTCGGGCCATAAGGAACACGCGCCGTGTCGCCAAGGTAGAAAATGTTTTCGTTTGGCAGCAGATCGCGGAGCGCCTTCACTACCGTAAGGCCGCCGATGCCAGAATCGAAGACGCCGATTGGGCGCGAATCACTCATGCAGCGCGAAAGCTCATCGTGGTTGCGACGCGCTGCAAGTTTCTCCGCGCGGACGGAAGATAGCCTGCCAGGCTGTTTCGGCAGACAGGCAGTTTGCCTGTCAGTGGTGCCGCATTAGTTGGCAAGAACCTGTCCCGGCAGGCTGGCAGCCTGCCAGCCGAGTCAGGCAAAGCTGCCTGACCTCCATTTGCAAACGCGCCCCGCCTTTGGATGATTGATCGGAATGGCAGAACTTCCGAAGAGATACGATCCAAAGTCGGTTGAACCGAAATGGTATCAACGCTGGATGGAAAATCGCGATTTCGTTGCGAATCCGAATTCGTCGAAGCCGCCATTCTCTATCGTGATGCCCCCGCCAAACATTACCGGCGTGCTTACGCTCGGCCACGTGCTCAACAATTCCATCCAGGACATTCTTGCGCGACGCGCGCGAATGCAGGGCTGTGAAGTTCTTTGGCTGCCAGGCGTAGATCATGCGGGAATCGGTACGCAAACGGCAGTCGAGAAACATCTGCGGCGAACGGAAAACAAAACGCGGCATGATCTCGGCCGCGAAGAGTTCTTGCGTCGCGTGCTCGAATGGCAGGACAAACATGGCGGCATCATCATCGAACAGCTTAAACGGTTAGGCTATTCCTGCGACTGGTCGCGCGAGCGCTATACGCTCGATGACGCGTACGTTGCGGCTGTCCAAAGGGTTTTTGTCGATCTTTACCGGAAAGGGCTGATTTATCGCGGTCGCCGCATGATCAACTGGGATCCGGCTGCCCGGACTGCGGTGTCGGATGAAGAAGTGATTTCCAAGCCACAGAAGGGGAACCTATACTTCGTCCGCTACGAGATTGTGGAGGAGCCCGGGCGTTTCCTGGAAGTCGCAACTACCCGACCGGAAACGATCATGGCCGACACTGCGATGGCTTTTCATCCAGGTGATAAACGATACGCCGATCTTTTGGGTAAACACGCCTGGCGTCCCCTGGCACGTGAGAAAATTCCGATTATTGCCGATGAAGCAATCGATCCGGAATTCGGGACCGGCGTCTTGAAAGTCACCCCCGCGCACGACGCGCTGGATTTCGAGATTGGTCAACGCCATCACCTGCCGATTGTTGATGTGCTGCATCCCGATGGTCGGATTAATTGTCCAGCGGTTCGGGAGTTGGACCGACTCGATCGATTCGAAGCGCGGGAAAAAGCAGCGGAGTTATTGCAGGCGAGGGGAGCGCTCGCGAAGACGGAGCCCTACGAAAATAATGTCGGCTTCAGCGATCGCAGCGATGTGCCGATCGAGCCCCGCATCAGCGAACAATGGTTTTTACGTTACCCAAAAACAAAAGAGGCCCTGGCTGTGGTGCGCGATCACCTGATTCGATTCTTTCCCCCGCATTGGGAGAAAGTTTACGCGCAATGGCTGGAGAACATTCGCGATTGGTGCATCAGCCGCCAAGTGTGGTGGGGACACCAGATACCGGCTTGGTACCGGAAATCCCAAAACACAAGTTCCAAACCTCAAACCAGACGATGAAATTTATGTCGGCGTTGAACCTCCGGCTGATGCTGAAAACTGGACGCAAGACCAAGACACACTCGATACGTGGTTTTCATCATGGCTTTGGGCTTATGAGACCATGGATGAAGAAACGCGGAAGAAATTTTATCCGACGAGCGCGCTCGTGACGGCGCCGGACATCATTTTCTTTTGGGTGGCGCGCATGATTATCGCAGGGTTGGAGTTCAAGCCTGGCAAATCAGACCGCGTTGAGGACAATATTGCGTTTCGCGACGTCTATTTTACGGGCCTCATTCGCGACAAGCTCGGCCGGAAGATGTCGAAGTCCTTGGGTAACTCGCCCGATCCGCTCGAATTAATCGGCAAGTATGGCGCTGACGGCCTGCGCTTTGGCCTGATGCGCATTGCTCCCAGGGGACAGGATATTCGCTTCGACGAAAAGCAAATCGAAGAAGGTCGAAACTTCGCGACGAAACTTTGGAACGTCGCTCGCTTCCGGCAAATGCATGGACCGAGCGATGTCGACTCTAAAAATCGACAGCGAGACGGTATCGATCTACGCCCTGGAACTGCTCGCCCGCTTGAACGAAACGATTGACGCAATCGAAGCCGCTTACCGCGAATATCAGTTCAACACGGTTGCACAACGCCTTTACGACTTTGTCTGGAGCGATTACTGCGACTGGTTCGTCGAGGCCGCCAAGACGGAAATCTTCGGCAGCGACGAGGCGCAGAAGAAATCTGCGCTGGCGGTAATGGACTTTGTGCTTTCCGCGATATTGCGATTGGTGCATCCCTTCATGCCACACATTACCGAAGAACTTTGGTCACTACTGGATTTCGGAGATCGCTCGATTCAATTAGCCCTGCCTCCGGAAAGGATCCGCTTGGATGACGTCCGGGACCTTACCGGCAAACGCCAGCTTGTTTCAGCCATCTACCAAACAATCCAAGCAGGACGAAATTTGAAGTCGGAATCCAAACTTCCATCAAACAGGAAGATACGATTCATCTTACGCACAGATGAGAAATTAATTTCCAGCCAGATTCCGACGCTGACACGGTTATTGAATGCCGAAGAAGTCGAGCTGGATCCAAAATATCAAGCGCCAGCTGGAAACCCGGTCGCGGTTACGCCATTAGGCGAGATCTTTCTGACGGTCGCCGCGGCCGATAGAGCAGGGGAACGGCAGCGGCTCGATAAGGAAATTGCAAGAATCGAGGTCGAAATGCGCGCGGTCGAGGAAAAATTGGGAAATAAATCGTTCGTCGAACGGGCCCCCGCGGCCGTTGTTGAAGAACATCGGCGGCGACTGAAGGATTTCAGCGTGCAACTGGAGAAGTTGAAACACGCGCGCGAAGGCCTGAATTAAAGATCACTTTCTGCTCATTGATCCTGGCGCCGCGCTTTTGGAAGAATTCCTTTAGCTCAGGCGTGTAGAAGGACCCGTCATATTCCTGATTTAATTCGAGCCAGACCCGGCCGCGTGGCGTGAGATGCTTTGCCAGGTCATCGAGAAAGAATTCCCATTCCGGCACCTTCCAGAGGTCCGGCATTTTGTGGTTGTTAAAGCAAATCATGAAAGCCGTGATGAGATCGAATTTCTGTCCAAAATCGGGAAGCGGTCGGAAAGCTTCGATTCGCTGGACTATACGGCGGACCCCGAGCAGACGCGTAACTTCCCGGAACATGGACAAACGGTCCATATCAAGACCGACTCCTGAATGACCCAGCAGTTGGGCAATGTAGAGGAAATAGCCTGCGCCGCAGCCAAGATCGAGGATGCGCTTGGGGCGCGCCAAATCGAGTTCGATCTGACGAATTCGCCGAATGTTGATTCCGATCCACCGATCAAGATCGAGATATTTCGGCCAGTCCGCGCCGGGATTTGCGACCGCGTATCGCTTGCGAATCTGCTCGAAAGCAACCGGATCGACTGTTTCGATAACGCGTTTTTTATTCAGCGGGAACCGACTGGTTCGGAAAAGTCTGAGTGTATGTTTCCTCGCGCTGACCAGGCTCCGGCCATCTACAAGCTTGCGTATTTTATGTCGAAATCGCACCTGAAGAAAGATCACACCTTGTAGCGGAGCGCAACAATTTCAATTAAACTGCGAACAGAATGAGTTTGTGGAAAAGGCTGCTTTGGTTTGCCTTAGCCGCGTTGGGGACGTGGGCGGTGGCAATGCTGGCGTTATCTCGCGGCGAACATATCAGCGCACTGTGGATTGTTACCGCTGGATTTTGTGCGTTGTCGATCAGCTATCGTTTTTACAGCAAATGGCTGGCGACAAAAGTGCTCGTGCTCAACGAGCAGCGTGCCACACCAGCCGTGCTGCAAGACGACAACAAGGATTATGTGCCAACAAACGGCTGGATGGTTTTCGGGCACCACTTTGCAGCCATTGCAGGCCCGGGGCCTTTGGTTGGTCCCGTACTGGCGGCGCAGTTCGGTTTTCTTCCGGGCACTCTCTGGATCTTGATCGGCGCGACGCTCGGCGGCGGCGTCCACGACATGATTGTTCTTTTTGCCTCAATCCGGCGCGGCGGAAAGACGCTTGGGCAAATGGTAAGAGAGGAAATCGGGCGCGGCGTTGGTCTGCTCGCTTTGGTCAGTGTCCTGGCCATCATGATTATTTTGCTGGCTGTTCTCGCGCTCGTTGTCGTGCAAGCTCTCGCCGAAAGTCCCTGGGGTGTCTTCACCATTGCGACGACGATTCCAATCGCGCTGGTTATGGGAATCGGATTACGCACCGGAAAAGTCAGCGTGATGGCGATCACGATCTTCGGTTTACTCGGTTTGGCGTTTGGCGTGTGGGGCGGCCAATTCCTCGCGCATTTTCCTGCAATTGAGAGTTGGTTCCGTCACGATCAGAAATGGCTGGCGTGGGCCATCATGATTTATGGGCTCGCGGCCTCGGTCCTCCCCGTGTGGATGCTGCTGACGCCACGCGATTACCTCAGCACGTTCTTGAAACTGGGTACCGTCGCCATGCTTGCTGCTGCTGTGATGCTGATCAATCCGACATTGCAAATGCCGGCGATTACCAAATTCATCGATGGCAGCGGCCTCGTGTTTGCGGGTCCAGTTTTTCCCTTTGTATGCATCACCATCGCCTGCGGCGCAGTATCCGGGTTTCATTCCCTGATTGCTTCTGGCACGACACCGAAAATGATCACGCGCGAATCGCGAATACGCAGCATCGGCTATGGCGCGATGGTGACAGAAATGATGGTTGCCCTGATGGCGATGATCGCAGCATGTGTGCTTCAACCGGGAGAATATTTCGCCATTAACACAAAAGGCGCGCCGACCGAAGTCGTCGCAAAAGTTTCTGCAGCGGGTTTTCCGGTAACGGAGGCGGAAATGCAGAAGCTCGCAACGAACCTCGGAGAATCTACGATGTTTAATCGCGCCGGGGGAGCGCCGACTTTCGCAGTCGGCATGGCGCACATGTTTGCGCGAGTCTCAACCAAGCCGGCTGCGCTGGCGTTGTGGTATCACTTCGCCATCATGTTCGAAGCCTTGTTCATTCTTACAACGATTGATGCGGGAACACGCGTAGGGCGATTTTTGCTCCAGGATTTTCTGGGCAATCTCTGGCGTCCGCTGGGTAATACGCGCTCATGGAGCGCGAATTTTTTCTCCAGCATTTTGCTGGTCGCGGCGTGGGGCTGGTTTTTATACGAGGGCGTGATCGATCCTCTTGGCGGCATCAACTCGCTTTGGCCGCTGTTCGGTCTCGCCAATCAATTGCTGTCGGTGGTCGCGCTCTGTCTCGGCACAACGCTGTTGATCAAAATGCAAAAGAGCAAATATCTCTTCGTAACCCTGGTTCCACTTTGCTTCATGTGCGCGGTCACATTTTCGGCTGGCTATCTGAAAGTTTTCTCAGCCGACCCGAGGCTCGGTTTTTTGAGCGGCGCCCAATCGCTATTAAGTCAGGCCGCATCGATGACTGATCCAATCAAGGCGGCTAATCTGGCGCGGCAGGCAACTATCTGGCGATTCGACGCGTTTGTGGCCGTTTTCTTTCTCGTGCTCGTGCTCCTGATCGTTCTGGGCTCGGCGAGGCAATGGTGGCAATTATTGCGCGGAACCAAACGCGTGGTTTTACACGAAAATGAATTTGTGCCGCTTACCCCTGCGCAGGTAACACAGTCCTAAAGCAAACACCTGAGGATGGCGGAAGCCATTGATTCCGGCTTGCTTTTGGCGCGACTTTCTGTCGGATCGCAGCGTGCCCGCTGATGATGAGGTGACGTCACTGACCGCGGTTGGCGGAAACTGCTTATCACGGTCCAGCGTGCGTTTACTACCACGCACTGGAGCGTGGTCCTAGAGGCACAAGGCGAATCGCCGGCGGCACAAGAGGCGCTCGAGAAACTTTGCCGCACCTACTGGCGGCCTATCTATGGTCTTCGTTCGACGACAGGGAGCTAGGACCGAGGACGCAGAAGATCTTACCCAGGGTTTTTTCGCGCTTATTGCTAGAGCGTAAAGATCTTGAATACTGTCCGGAAGGAAAAAGGACGGCTTCGTTCTTATCTGCTTACGTCGGTTAAACATTTCTCTGGCCGACGGGTCGCGCCATGCGATGGCAATCAAACGCGGTAAAGGCCGAGCGCTTAATTCCGTTGGACGACATTCGCGAGCATGAGCGCGTCGATGTCGAACGCAGTGACACGTTGACGGCTGAACGAATTTACGAACGTCGTTGGGCGTTGACAGTTCTGGAGCAAGTGCTGGCTCGGCTGCGTGAGGAGTATCGCAGCGCGGGCAATGTGCGGTTCTTTGAGCAAATGAAGAAGATGCTTATGGACGAACCGGACCGGCCTTCGCAAGCGGCGATGGCCAGCGAATTCGACATGACGGAGAACGCGGTCAAACAAGCCTTTTACCGATTTCGTCAGCGTTACCAGGCGTTATTGCGGGAAGAGATCGCCCACACGGTCGCGATGCCCGGCGATATCGAAGATGAGTTGCGCCATTTAATTGCTGTATTGCTGTCGTAACCCGCGATATAATTTCGCGCAGTCCATATGGGGTGATTGATCAACCCATGCCAACAGCAGCACTCAACCTTTGCACAAATGCGGGGCAATCCCTGCCAGACGCGCCGGTAGGAGGTTTGCCAGTTTATGCCTTTTTACGGTGGTCTTGGCCTGGTTGTGGACGCGCCTGTAGCCGCTGTCGGTGATCGCGGCCGCGTGGAATCTTACAGAAATTCCTGGCAAGTTCGGCGACTACGAGATTGCGCGCTGCGAAGATGGCTCCTTGTGGGAGTTAGGCCGCGGCGGCATGGGCGTAACGTACCGGGCGCGCGATAACGTGCTTCATCGAAGTGTGGCGCTAAAAGTAATCGAGGTGCCGCCCGGAGCGGGAAATTCTGAGGTCGTGCGCGAGCGTTTCTTGCGCGAGGCGCGCGCGGCGGCCGCGTTGCGCCACCCGAATGTTGCTGCGGTTTACCACTTTGGCACGGTGCCAGAGCCAGACCGTTGCTATTACGCAATGGAACTGGTGGAAGGCGAAACGCTGGAAGCCCGCGTTCGACGGGAGGGGCCGTTGAAGGTCGCGCAAGTGCTCGAGATTGGGGTGCAAGTCACGCGCGCCCTTATTGCTGCGGCCAATCAGGGTTTGATCCATCGCGACTTGAAGCCGGCTAACATCATGCTGACTCGCAGTGAGGATTCCAGCGCGGGGTTCGAAGTAAAAGTAATCGACTTTGGTCTCGCCAAGGTGACGGCGGAGAGCTTTGGGGAAATGGATCTGACTCACGGCGGATTTGTCGGAACGCCCAGTTATGCCAGCCCAGAGCAGTTCGCTGGCGGTAGGGTGGATGCGCGCAGCGACATTTACTCGTTAGGCGCTAGCCTCTGGTTCGCGCTAACTGGACCTTCCTTGTGCCGGGACTAACGTCGAGGAAATTCGCCGCTGCCAGACAGAAACGCCGTTGCCGGTCCAGCAACTTGTCGCCCGAAAGGTTCCCGCGCCTGTTATAGAACTGCTGCGCAGCATGCTGGCGGTTGATCCGGACGAGCGGCCGGCCTCTGCGCGCGAGCTGATGGAAGCGATCGAAAACTGCCGGTCGAAATTAACCGGGGCAATGAGACAACGCGCCCCAGCTTCTTTGCCGAGCTTAAGCGCCGCAATGTTTACAAGGTCGCGATTGCTTACGGTGTCGTGGCCTGGCTACTGATGCAGGTCGCAAGTCAGATCTTTCCGTTCTTCGAAATTCCGAATTGGGCGGTGCGTCTGGTGGTGTTGGCGCTCATTATTGGATTTCCCGTGGCGGTGATTCTTGCCTGGGCATTCGAGCTGACGCCGGAAGGAATCAAACGCGAAGAAGATGTCGATCTTGGCAGTTCGATCACGCGCAAGACCGGTCGCAAACTTGATTTTTTCATCATCGCCGTCCTGGTGCTCGTCATTGGGCTCCTGCTTTTCCAACGCCTCCATCACAATGTTCCGCCAGCAGTTTTTTCATCTGTGGAGAAAAGTATCGCAGTCCTTCCATTCGAAAATCTGAGCCGACAAGACGACGCTTACTTTGCCGATGGCATTCAGGACGAGATCCTCACGCGTTTATCGAAGATCGCGGATCTGAAGGTGATCTCGCGGACATCCACGCAGCATTACAAAAACGCGCCAGACAACTTGCCCGAGATCGCAAAGCAACTCGGCGTCGCCCACATCTGGAAGGAAGTGTGCAGAAGAAGGGTGGGGCTGTGCGCGTGAACGTGCAGCTGATCAAAGCAGCCGACGACTCTCATCTCTGGGCCGAGACATTTGATCGCAAGCTGACCGATCTGTTTTCGGTTGAGAGCGAAGTCGCCAAGACGATCGCCGACCAGTTGCGTGTGCATCTCACCGGTCAAGAAGAGCAAGCCATCGACGCCATACCGACAGACAACACGGAGGCTTACGATGCCTACTTGCGCGGACTGGCTTACACAGTGAAGGCTGGCAACACCCCCGCCAACGCACGTGGTGCGCAGAAATATCTAAGAGAAGCGGTGAGGCTGGATCCGAAGTTCGCCCTTAGCTGGGCCCTCTTGTCATACGTGGATGCGCGCGGCTACATCACGACGACTCTTCAACCGACGGTTGCTCTGCGTGAAGAAGCACGGCAAGCCGCCGAAAACGCGCTCGCAATTCAGCCCAGCCTGGGCGAAGCCCTGCATGCCAAGGGCTATTACCACTACGCGTGTTTGAAGGATTACGACACAGCAGTGCATTACCTGGAGCGGGCGGGACAGCTCCTGCCGAATAGCAGCCTGATTCCCGAATCGCTGGCCCATGTTGAGCGAAGGCGAGGCCAGTGGGAGCGGAGCGAGTCGTATTTCAGCGAAGCCGAGCGGCGCGACCCACGCAACGTTAGCCTACTCACCGACCATGCGCTTTCCTACAACGTGCTTCGTCGCTTCTCCGAAGCGCTCAGGAAGCTTGACCAGGTTCTCAATATTACCCCGGACGACATCAATACACTCGGAATCAAAGCAGGCATTGCGCAAGCAGAAGGTGACCTGCCGCGTGCATCGGTGTCCTCCTCGCCTCGCTTCATCCAAGCGGCTGACGATCCGACAGCATTGGAAATACAAGCTTACCAGGCAATCCTGGAGCGGCGCCCACACAAATCATCCCTCGGCTAAAAGAACTACTGGCCCAGCCTGATCCGGCGTTGGGTTATTTCAATGGCGAACTACGCTTTTGGCTAGGCTGGGCACAGGAAATCGCGGGTGAGCATGCCATCGCCCAGGAAAGTTGGCGAGAGGCGCGGAACGAACTGGAAGCTCAGCTCAAAGAACAGACGGAGAACTACGTCCTCATTGACGATCTTGCGCTGACCAATATGGCCCTAGGTGACACGGCCGCCGCCTTAACCCTAACGGAGCGAGCGAGGGCACTGGTCCCAATCGAGAAGGACGCGTTAGACGGTCCAATGCCAATCGAGATCTTCGCCCGGGTGGCCGCGCAGATGGATGATCCGCCGGGCCGTCGCCGCTTTACAGAAATTAATCTCGATACCTTCTTTGGGGCACTTTCTATACATGCCGCTTCACCCCCGCGCTGCTCCGGCTCGATCCAATGTTCGATCCTTTGCGCTCCGATCCCGCTTTCCAAAAACTCTGCGAGGAAAAGCAGTCGGTCGCGCCCGAAGCATTGACGCCGAGCGCGCCAGAGAAATCGATCGCCGTCCTGCCGTTTCAAAACTTAAGCGAAGAAAAAGCAAATGCTTACTTCGCTGAGGGCATTCAGAATGAGATTCTGACAAAATTAACGACCGTGCGTGATCTTAAGGTTATTTCGCGCACCTCGACGGCGAAGTATCAGAGCAAGCCGGACAACTTAAAGACGGTCGCGCAAGAGCTTGGTGTTTCCACCATCCTTGAGGGAGCAGTGCAAAAGGCCGGAGACAAAGTTCGGGTGAACGTCCAGTTAATCGATGCATACACTGATTCGCATCTTTGGGCGAAAAGTTATGACCGTGACTTTAAGGACGTCTTGGCGGTTGAGAGCGAGGTCGCAGAGCAAATTGCGGAGGCGTTGCAAGCGAACCTTTCGCCAAGTGAATCGCATGTTCTGGCCTCAGCCCAGACGCATG
>CAVWVV010000026.1:0-107932 GCA_963758425.1 uncultured Verrucomicrobiae bacterium | reverse complement strand
GGTCTGCCGGACGATAGGTGTCCAACCTGATTCGGCCCCGTCTCTTCCGCTGTCGGAATATTCGAACCGGTCACGATGACTCGTTCGACTTGCGCAACGCCAGATGGTGCTGGCAACTGGGCGAATGCATTGGGCTGAAAATTACAAAAGCTCCAACTGCCTTCAAAACAGCGCGACAGCATTTTGCGTCAAACAGGGCGTTCATTTCAGACCCAAACGATCCACGAACGCGATTACACAGGTTTTTGCCCGAAACTTGCAACCCCAACCCGGGATTGTTCCTGCCTCCCGGAAACAGAGTGCAGCGAGTCGGACGCTCAAATCTGCGGTTGTCTTCCTAACTTTCCGCGAACAGGCGCTCAGATTTCGCGGATACACCGGTCAACGGTAGAACTGACTTCTCTGGGTGAGACGCAGAGAGAAGGCCAAAACTTTCGGCTGCTCTTCTCGTTCCTAGGTGCGCCGCTGCGCTCTAGGTTGTGCCCTCTGTTAGGTTGGTTCCATCATAGGCACCCCCATTCAGCCGTTTGGTTGCTTCCGTGCATTCGGTACAGCCATCCGCCGCGAAATGTACGGGGTCAACGTGCGAGTCAGGTTTCCAGAATCAATTCTCGCCGTCTGGTGGCCTTGCCATTGGGAAATCACCTCGACATCGACCCCGCGCTCAATCGCACGCGTGATAACATTCGACACAATGATCGTTGACTAGCGGGCGACGCAACCGGCTAACTCACCGTACGGACTGGAAAAATTGAAAGGAATTCAAACCATCCCAAGCTTCATGCGGCCCGCTTCGCTGATCATGTTTTGGTTCCAAGGCGGATCCCAGACGAGCTGCACATCTGCTTCATCGATGCCATCGATGGACAGAATCTTGCTCTGCGCATCGTGCGCGATCGCCGGGCCCATCCCGCAACCGGGCGCGGTCAAAGTCATTTTCACTTCCACTTTGGTGCCGCCTTCCGGTTTTTTGATCAACCGGCAATCGTAAACGAGGCCAAGATCGACAATGTTCACCGGGATCTCCGGGTCGTAACATTGACGGAGCTGGTTCCAGACGTCTTCCTCTGAAACTTCCCCGTTTGTAGTGCTCGCAGGTTTTTGAGCTGTTTGCGCTGCGGTTTTTCAAGCCCAGAGCATCGAGATCCTTCTCCGCGATTCGCGCCAGACCCTGGTACGTGGCGATCGTGTAGCTGCCGCCCAGGCTTTGCGTAATTACCCCTTGGGTTCCAGCCGGGACCGTTGTCTTTTGCCCGCTCGGGATCTGGATCGCTTCGCAATCGCGGCTCAATGTGAATTCAGTGTTCTCGTACATGGTTTTCTTCCTATGTCATTCCAGCGAAGTCGAGGAATCTCTGGCTTTATTTTTGGCCGGTCGATGTCTCTCTGCCGCTCGGAACAGTTCTAAGCTACTATGCCACAATTCGAGAAAATGACGAATGGCGCGAGTGTCGAATGCGCTGAGTCCTTGGCGCGTTTTGTTTCAGCGTCGAGAGATTCCTCGACTGCGCTCCGTTTCGCTCGGAATGACAAATCGCGCACGGTTAATACACATCGCGCTTGTAACGCTTGTCGCTCTTGAGCTTCTCAACGTATTCGTTGGCTTGATCAACGCTCTTACCGCCTTGCTCCTGTACGATTTTTCGCAAGGATCGCATCGACATCCTTTGCCATTCGCTTCGCGTCGCCGCACACGAAAAAGTGCGCACCCTCGGTGTCGATCCATCTCCAAATTTCGGCCGCGTTCTCCGTCATTCGTGCTGGACGTAGATCTTCTGGGCTTGATCGCGCGACCAGGCGCAATCGAGTCGTGTGAGAGGTCCTTCCTTCAGATAGACCTTGAATTCGTCTCCATACGCAAAATCGCAGCTCTCGTGTTGTGCGCCGAAGAAGAGCCAGTTTTTACCTTTGGCCCCCGTCGCTTGTCGCTCCTGTAGGTACGCGCGGAACGGCGCGACTCCGGTTCCAGGACCGACCATGATGATTGGAACATCTGGGTCGTCCGGTAAATGAAAGTGTTTTGCTACGCTGGGGAACACGGGCACTGGCACGTCATCAGCGCGTTCCGCAAGAAAAGATGAAGCAACCCCTTTCCGGAGGCGACCATTACTTTCGTAGCGGACGACGTCCACGATGAAGTGCACCTGTTCGGGATACGCCTTTAAGCTTGAGGCCACTGAATAAAGGCGCGGCTGTAATTTTGTCAGTAGCCCGACAAACTCCTGCGGCGTGAAACGGGCAGAAGGATGTTCCGAGATAAATCGATTATTTCCATGCCCCAAAGGTAAGTCTCGAGGTCCTGTTTGCGGTCTGGAGCGAGAAGATAACTCAGCGTAGGCGCGGCGGAGGCCCGTTGCGCAATGGCCCTCAAAAACTTGGGCGTTGGCCGGGTGATGCTGTAATCGCCCAACAACGCTTCGCGGAGTGTCGTTGTCTCGCCTTTTGGTCGCGGAACTTTTTCATCGCTGGTCGCGCCGAGCGTACGGATGATTTCATCGACCAGCTCTGCATCGTTGCTTGGATAAACGGCCAGTGAGTCGCCCACTTCGAAGCTCAAACCCCACCCCGTCAGATCGAGTTCGAAATGGCGCGTATCCTTCTCAGACTCCGGACCGCTGAGACGGCGATTCACGAGCATGCGAGCGGGAAATGGGTTTGCCCGTGTGTAGCGTGGGGGAGCAACGGCAGGGGTAGTTTCGCATGCATAGGGCAAAATTTCAGACACGAATCTCACGAATTTACACGAATTACAACGATTCGTGTCCAACAGTGGACTTAGCCTTTCGAGATTCGTGACAATTAGTGCAATTAGTGTCTCTAGCCGTCATTTCCGATTGCCAGCGTCGGGCAAACATCCATCGCGCGCTGCGCAGCGGCTGTTTCCTCAGGTGTTTCGGGCTGTTTAAAGAAATGCACCGCAGTTTCGTCGCGGTTGTAAGTGATGAGATTCGGCGCTTCCTCGAGACAGAGACGACACAACGCGCAGCTGGTATCCACATACCACTGCCCAGGCGCGTTCTCGGGCTGTTTGCTCAGTTTGTCCGCCATCGATTCAATAAACTCAGATTAGCCGCAAAGTCTTTTTCATTTGCTCGGCGGAATCGAAAAGTGTCGGCACACAATCGTTACATCGCCAGATTGGACGGGAACCACGTTAGCTGGGCGTGGGGGAATCGTGATGCCCGGCAGCGTGGGAATCCCAAGAGAGTATGCCAAGATTTCGAGTTTTGGCGTTGATCCAGCAGGCACGATGAGGCTCAGCAGCGCGCCAGAGTCTGATGGTGCCCGGTACCACAGAGTCCACTCCCGCGTGTGCAGCCTGTAACGCGTTGTGTCGATCGCACGGCCGTCGATTGCCGCACTGATCACTTGGGCATCAGTCACCCGCATCCCGAGCGCAGTCGTTCCGGCTGACCCCTTGCACACGCAGCGAGAGTTGCCGCGCGTCGCTTGTCGTCGAATCCGACAAGATGTTGATCGCAGGCTGCGGCAGCGGAAGAGTCGGCACGCGCTTGGCGACAACCGCGGTCGGCCCCTTGAAAAAATGTGCAATCCACTCTTGTCCCTGCGGAAACGGAGCTAAAGCAGTCCGAGTCCACGCGTTAGTGCGGGCTGCGGACGCTCTACTTGCCAGCCAGGCATCCGAGCTGTCCGCATCAATGGCATATATGAGCCTGGAGGGAACCGGGTGCACATCACTTGTGCGCACAGTTAACACACCTATCCCAACGAGGACGATCGCAGCCGCAGCACAAATCAACGGCGTGGACCAGCGCGCGCCATCGCATAGTGTCTCGAGTAAAGGCACAAGTAGCCACGCGATTAGTGCGATGATCGCAGCTGTTACGATTCCGCCTGCCGCAGTGACTCCGAGGAAAACAGCACCGATCAAATATGCAATTGGAATAAGTAGCGCGGCCGTCACGAGCGCCGCCAGGCACATGGCAATACCTTTCGCTGTCAGCAGGCCCTGGCCGCCCGCAAGTAATGCTGCAAGCGCGACGACTAGCACGGGCCAGATGAAGAGATAGCTGGAACCTGGTGCAATCACCGCAGCGGCTAACGAGAGTAACGTCCAAATTAACAAGGCGCCCGCATGCAGGCCAGCCACGCTGCCTCGACGGCGGACGGCCACGTAACAAGCTGTAGAAATCGCCAGCGATAACATAGCTATAGCAGCCCAGTAAAGCCGGACTCCATGCCGGAGCGCCACCCCAGGGAAGCTTGGTGTGTAGAAATGAAAGAATTAGCCCTCCGAGATATGCAGCGGCGACCGGATAAAATGACTGCTCCAATCGTAGCCGTAGCACCCATTACGACGTCACGGCCAAATCGTGTGCTTTCACGGCGAGAGCGGATGATTACAACCACTGCGAGCGCCGCGGCGACTAAAGCCAACAGCATCGCCCATTTTTCGGAGTAAACGACGAGTCCAACTGCGGGTAAGTCGAAGAAGACTGCGTCGCCAGTGCGCTGGCGGGGCAGCGGTCCGTTAGCGAAAGCATGCGCCAAGGCTAGCGCTTGTTGGCCGTGATGTTGCAAGCTTCCTGCGTTAAGATGAGCTATGTCATCATGCGACGTGTGATAACGGTCGGCACCGTCGCCGAAAGCAAAGTTTAAAGCAGGTGTGCCAAGGAGCGCTAGCTCCGACAGGTCGGTGTCGTTCGGCATCGTGCGGTAGATCGTGGTGAACACGGAACCCGCGTTAACGCCGGGGACAGTGCGCAATACACGTACGGCGTCGAGGTTTCCCGGCCCGGTCTCAAACATCAAGGAACGACCAGTCGTTCCTCGCGCCTCAAAGTTGAGTACCATTGCCAGCGTCTTTCGCCCATGGATGTTCGCGCACAAAAGCCGCTGCGCCCAGCAGGTCCGGATTCTTCACCGTCGGTGAACAGCACGATTACGTCGTGCGAAAGCGGAGCCTCCAGCCCGCAAGGCCCGAACGGTTTCGAGAATGGCGGCGATGCCGGCGCCATCATCTGCGGCACCCGGTCCGGCTTCGACGCTGTCGTAATGAGCTACAAGAAGGACCGCTGGTCCGCCACTCTGTCTCGCCGGGCATTCGCGCGAGAATGTTCTGCACTCTTCCCGCATCGGCATAGCGTGTGCCAACGCCAGTGGCATTCTGGATTTGCGGCTCGAGGCCCAAGTTGCTGAGCTGCGCGATCAGGTAGTCGCGCACCCGATCATGCTCCGCACTCCCAATCGGATGCGGCCGCTGCGCGATGGCAACCACATGCTTCATTGCGCGCTCTGCCGAAAAAGCAGTAGGTGAAGCATTCTCTGGAATGGCGCCGGGTGGACGACTCACGTGCTCCGCAAACACGATGCAAATTGCGACAAACAAAAACGCAATTACCAGTCGCTCAATCGTGCGACGTTTCATCGAGAAATTCTCACGCGCCGTTATACCACCTTCCCGCCCATGATGGTGGTCTCCGCTTTCACGTTGCAAATGGCTTCTGACTTGAGGTCAAAGATGTTGTCATTGGAACGACCATGTCAGCGAGTTTGCCAGCGCAACCGAACTTGTCGGAAACAGGCGTTGCTAAAGCGCACATGTTCTCCGGTTGCAGAGTGCGGCTGCCGAAAAGCGAGAGCCGCGGTTGAAAGCTGCTCGCGGTTGCAAACCGGTTATTGCGCGTATGCGCAGGTGCCGCGCGCTTATACCTTTGCTTTCGCTCGCGATCCCTTGCTGCGATCTCGTTTCCTAAGCGCTTCTGACGCCAGCGCAATTGTGAAATCCACTTGTCGCTTGAAGGCGTCAACGCGGAAACAAACACCGATAACTCGTCGCCTACGCTGAATCGTTTGCGCGACCGTCTCCCGATAAGCTGCCGCCGGGCCGGCTCAAACAAATAAAAGTCATCCGTTAACGAGGAGACGTGGACTAAAGCCCGGTCACAAGAGCATCCGGCAGTTCCACCATCAATCCATAGTTGCGGACATCAATAATAGTGGCGCGGAAAATCTGGGGATTGCGTGCATCGAGCTGTCGTTGAAAAAATTCGAGTTTCTTCATTTGGACGGCGTCAACCTCCGCATCGGCAGCGGTTCGTTCAGTAACTGAAAGGTGCTCCGCAATCGAAGCAATCTCGGCCATGTCAGGATGGTAGGGCGCGCTCGCCGAGCGCGTCGGACGGCCTCTCGAGCCGGCGGGATCCCCACCGAGAGCGCGGTGCACAACCAAATCGGCATAGCGCCGAATGGGACTGGTGAAATGCAAGTAATTTGCCTTGGCCAACCCATAATGGCCGAGCGGCTGTGGAGAGTAACGGGCGCGTTTCAAACTTTTAAGCAAAGCGACCTTGAGCGCTTGCTCTTCCGGTTTTCCACGGATTTCCGCGAGCAATCGCTGCAGCTCTGCGCGATGAGTCACATCGCCAACCCTGTAATTAAAGCCGAGCACGAATTCGCGATACTCTGCCAATTTTTCCGGGTCTGGATTCTCATGGATCCGATAGATGGTCGGAATCGCGCGCTTTTTCAGCTCGCGCGCGACAGCCTCGTTTGCGACCAGCATGAATTCTTCAATCAGCTGGTGCGATTTATCATTTTCGACACGCTCCAATTTTACCGGGTGTCCCTCTTTATCGACCCAGACTTTTACCTCCGGGAAATCGAGGTCCAGGGCGCCATGCTCGAATCGCCTCTGCCGCAATAGTGCAGCGAGTTCCCAGGCAAGGTGCAGCCGTTCGCCCAACTGATCGCCGGGTGCCGCGGTCAAAATCGCGTAAGACTGTTTGTACGTAAGCCGGTGTGCGCTTCGAATTACGCTGTGCGCAAAGCGCGCGCTTTTTGCAGCACCGTGTTTGTCGAAATGAATAAATATAGAATGAGTGAGCCGATCGACGCCGGGATTGAGACTGCAGACGCCGTTGCTCAATCGCTCCGGCAACATCGGGATTACACGGTCCGGGAGGTAAACGCTGTTTCCGCGCCGGCGCGCTTCTCGATCCAACGGGCTGTTGGGCTCCACATAAGCGGCGACGTCGGCGATGTGTACACCGAGGCGCCAACCGCTTCCGGTCTTCTCAACGTGAATTGCGTCGTCGAAATCGCGCGCGTCATCGGGATCGATGGTGACGATGAATTCTCCGCGCAAATCTTCGCGTCCCTCGAATTGTCGACCATCAATTGTCTCGGGAATTCCCTTCGCCTGGTCCAAAACATCCCTGGGAAATTCCGTTGGCAGGTGAAATTTCCGGATGATCGACAGCATGTCGATCCCCGGAGCCGAAGCCGGGCCGAGCACTTCGATGATTTCACCTTCGGGATTAACGTGCCGCGATTCCCAGGCTTCCAGGCGAACTACAACTTTATCACCAACCTGTGGCGCAACTTTGGAAGCTGCGAGAGGCAAGTCCGCCACCGAGGATCCGGCCTGCGGCAAATTAGAAACGTGCCCCACATAAACGTCGTGCACGATGCGCGGATCATCCGGGACCACATAATAAAAGTTCCGCGAACGTTGGAGAGTGCCGACAATCGCATCGTGAGCGCGCTCCAGGATTCGAATCACGCGCCCCTCACGCCGCCCTTTGATGCGTCTGTAAGGTTCGTCCGGCGATATGCGCGCGACCACACGGTCGCCGTGCATGGCTGTTCCGGTGTTTTCCGCTGCGATGAAAACGTCCGGCTGCCCCGACATTTCTGACGTGAGAAAACCGTAGCCGGCTTGATGAACTGACAGTTTGCCGGTTACCAGGTCAGCCTCGGCCGGCAAAACGTATCGGTTCTTCCGGATCCGCGCGATCTCGCCGGCGCGCTCGAGTTCGCGCAAGCTTTTCCGCAACGCTACTCCTTCGGCCCCTGTCAATCCGAGCTTGCGGGCAATGTCGATCCTGTTGAGCGGCCGGTAATCTTTCCGCCTGAGCAGACTCAGAATTTGTTCTCGAATGTTACGTCCGTTCAAAGCCATCTAAGCGAAACAATAGTGCCAGATTTACCGATTTAACGCGATTTCAACCCGAGGTCGAATTATGCCAAAAGTGATTGGTGCCGGCGCGTTGGCGATCGCCCTCGCCATTATCTCATTTGCCTCAGGAGAAGCAAAGATGAAGATCACAAGTTCTGCTTTTCAGGAAGGTGGAAATATTCCATCAAAGTTCACATGTGACGGCGGCGACACCAGTCCGCCCTTGCAGATTGCAGAGGTTCCTTCCGGCGCGAAAAGCCTGGCCCTGGTTGTAGATGACCCGGACGCGCCGAGCGGACTCTTTACGCATTGGATGGTTTGGAATATCTCTCCGCAGGCCAACACGATCGCACAGGGAAGCACGCCGAAAGGCGTCCACGGAACAAATGACTTCGGTAAATCCGGTTACGGCGGACCGTGTCCACCGTCTGGCACGCATCGCTATTACTTTAAGATTTTTGCGCTCGATCGCGAACTGGACTTACCCCCTGGTACCAAGCGGAGTCAGCTGGATGCGGCAATGAAAGGGCACGTTGTTGCGCAAGGGGAACTGATGGGGCGCTACTCAAGGAAGAAATGACCGTGGCCGCTTCGCTGTGCGAAGCGCGAGGCTGACATGACTCGGTCACCGGTGCCGCGGCGCCCAGAGGTCGACGTCTACAGCTTCGAATAAAGAATCTAGTGTGATAGTCTCATCCATGATGCGTGGGAGACTTTGGAAAATAGGCGACCGCATCTTCGATCTCTCGCGGCACGGGCTGATCATGGGTGTATTGAATGTCACTCCCGATTCGTTTTCCGACGCCGGAAATTTTTTCGGCGCGGGAAATGCCGTGGAGCACGGTCTGAGGATGGCCGCGGAAGGTGCGCACATTGTCGATGTCGGCGGCGAATCCACGCGACCGGGCGCCGAAGCCGTGGCGGCGGAAGAAGAATTGCGCCGCGTGATTCCAGTGATCGAACAATTGCGCAGAAAGAGTGAAGTCATTATTTCGATCGATACGTCGAAGACCGAGGTTGCGCGCGCAGCGATTCGAGCGGGCGCTTCGATTGTGAACGATGTTACCGGAGGGCGAAGCGACGAAGAAATGCTGCCGCTGATTGCCGAAACCAAATCGGCTTTCATTATCATGCATATGCAGGGGACTCCGCAGACGATGCAGGTCGCGCCGCAATACACGAACGTTGTCTCAGAAGTTTTTGATTTTTTTCGACAACAATATGCGCGCGCGATAGTTTATGATATTGACCCCATGGCGATTGCGTTTGATCCGGGCATTGGTTTCGGGAAAACGCTTGAGCACAATCTCGAGTTGCTCGCGCAGCTTGAGCGGCTCCGCGCGTGTGATCGACCAATCGTGATTGGCGTTTCCCGAAAATCTTTTCTGGGCAAGCTGATCAATTCGGCGCAGATCAGCGATCGGTTGGCGCCTGCGGTGGCGTTGACCTCGCTCCTGCGGACGCGCGGTGCAGACGTGCTTCGGGTTCATGATGTCAAAGAAAACGTAAATGCCTTAAAAGTGACGGAAGCAATTCTTCAGAGGGCAAAATGATTCATCAGCTCATCGATCTCTGGTTCCGAGGATGGCGCAGTCTGGTCGAAATCCTTCTGCTGAGCGTTGCGATTTATTACGGTTACCTTTATTTCCGGGGAACGCGCGGCGCGAAAGTGCTCACCGGACTGGCGATCGTCTTTTTGACGCTGACTCTTATTTCGACCCTGCTCAATTTGGTTGTAATCGGCTGGATCATACGAAGCTTCTCGGTTTTCCTCGCAGTTGCGCTGGTGGTGATTTTCCAGCCGGAGCTAAGACGTGGGCTGGCCGCTCTTGGCGGTCACCCCATTTTCTCGCTGACGAGCGAGAAGCGGGAAACTGTTCACGATCTGGCCGAGGCAGTCATGCAACTGGCAAATAAGCAATTCGGCGCGCTCATCGCGATCGAGCGCGACACGTCGATTCGCGTTTACGAGGAAACGGGCGTCACGATCGACGGAGATTTTTCCGTCGAGCTCATCCTGACCATCTTTCATCCAAAGGCCGCACTGCACGATGGCGGAGTGATTATTCGCAACGGGCGAATCGCAGCCGCGGCGTGTATTTTTCCAGTGAGCCAGCGTGAAACGCTCGATCGCAGTCTGGGATTACGTCATCGCGCCGGGCTTGGGATTACTGAGGAATCCGATGCCGTGGCGGTAGTCGTCTCCGAAGAGACGGGCAGTATTTCCATTTGTCACCGGCGTCGAATTGAGCGCAATTTCACTCCGGAGACTTTTCGTCAGCGGATCGCGGAGATTTTATTGCACAGCAAATATGAAGAACCTGATTCTGAAAAACTGGCGCGCGAAGTTGATCTCTCTCCTGCTCGCGACCACGCTTTGGTACCTGATCAAAAAGAACGTAGCGACGACGCCCTCGCCGTCTGAGAGGCCGTCTCCGGCGCCCATCACCGAAACGCGCTGATGAGGTTTTTAGCGCAAAAAACGCGACAAATTCTCTTCTTCCCAGCGCCGGGCGCGTCGATAACCTGGGAATTGGCGCTCGCGACGGTTAAATTCTTCCGTGTGAACCCGCCGGCGACCTTGTGAGAGTAATTTGTCGGGCACCACTGAGTGCAGCATCTCGTGATAAAGCACGTACCGAAGAAACCAGCCCGGCACGAACGGCTGGTCCAGTGCCCGGTTGATTCGAATAACTCGGTCCTGCTCCTGAATTGTGCCAAAGATGAAATATTCCTTGGGGCGATGCTTTCGCCGGCGACCCCACATCACTTTGTAACCGCGAAGGCTCCCGCGAAAGTATCGCTTGTTTAAGTCGTCAAACATCGGGCGCAGGTCGAAATGCGCCCCCTCGTGAAGTAAATTCAACTGCCGTTGCATCGGCAGTTTAGGGTGCGCAAGCTTTCGTTTCGTCTTTTTCTTTGTCTTTCTGCTCTTAGCCATATGCTTTCCACTCCGGAACAACGAACAAAAGTGGAGACTAGTTTAGTAGGCTTCAAATGTAGAGACAAGTGAAGCGCCAATATTTGTCAGAAAAATTCTTAACTAACTGATAATCAGTTGATTATGCAGATGATTCTCCAAAATAATCACCTGGCCAACGTAATCCCCACATAGTCTGACCTTTAGCAGAAAAGCTGTCCGCAGTTTTGACCGCACCCGCTTCCGATCTCGCCACATTCATGATCGAATCCTGAAACTGTCCAGGTTTATGTTAGGAAGAGTAAAGATAGAAAAGCTGCACAGCATTTTTTTGCGAAAATTGCAATGCGCGTATAATTGTCCTCACGTCCCGCGGATGTGCGGGAGATTTAGTCGAGTTTAAATCGGATGACGCCGTTTCTTCGAAAGTTGCTGGGTCAAAACTGGCTGCTGCTGCTAACCACTCTCGCTCTCGCCATCTTTGGAGTCGTGGCGATTTACAGCGCCACTTCGACGCGCGCGGACTCGTATGCAACGGATTTCTGGCGAAAGCAGGCAAACTGGGTGGTCGTGGGTGTCTTTGCTTTCATGCTGACGAGTTTAGTTCACTACCGCTGGATTCGCTGGGGCGCGCTACCGATGTATCTGGCCGGTATCGTCTTTCTAATCCTGACGAAGCTTATAGGCACCAAGGTTTACGGGGCGCGCAGTTGGCTGCATGTGGGGCCGATCAATTTTCAACCGGCACAGCTTGCGATAGTCGCCGGCATTATGGTCCTGGCGCTATTCCTGACGCAATTTCGTGACATGCATCCGATGCTGCGGCTGGTGCTCTGCGGAGCGATTGCCGCAGCGCCATGCTTACTCATCCTGATGCAACCTGATCTGGGTGAGGTTATCATTTGGGGGCCGGTACTCCTGGCGCTGTTGTTCGTCGGTGGTCTTCCGTTGCGATACTTGATTTGCGTGATTCTCATTGCGGTCGCATTTATCCCCATCGCAATTAATTTCGGCCTAAAACCGTATCAGCAACAGCGGATTACCGCGTTTACGCATCCCGATATCGACAAACAAGGCTCCGCTTGGGCGATCAACCAATCTCTTATCGCTATCGGCTCGGGTGGTTGGTCAGGCAAGGGATTCAAAGCGCCGAACACACAGATCGAGCTCGGGTTTCTCCCCGCCACTGCCGTGCATAACGACTATATTTTCTCCGCAATCGGCGAGCAATGGGGATTTATTGGAGGAATGTTTCTTATCGGCGGGTTCGCACTGCTTCTATTGATTTGTCTTTTTGTCGCTTTTTGTGCAGGCGATCAATTAGGGCTCCTTCTGACCATTGGGATCACGGCGCTTATCTTCACAAGCATCTTTCAGAATATCGGAATGACCATCGCGCTGCTGCCAATTACCGGCGTGCCGTTGCCGTTGATCAGTTACAGCGGCTCCTTCGTGCTGATGATCATGTTTGGTCTCGGCCTTGTGAACAGCGTTTGGATCCATCGAAAAATTCCCGCGTGACCAAAGTGGTGGCATGCGACTGCAGCGCGCGGCGCTTTCGTGACTGGCTTGGGCCGCACGATTTACTTTAACCTGCCGTTGCCTAAACTCGGGCGCGACACATGGAAGCCGATTACAAGGTCAAATTGGAGGTTTTCGAAGGGCCGCTCGATCTACTGCTTTACCTGATCAAGCAGGATGAGATCGACATTTACGACATTTCACTTGAACGCATCACTCGTCAGTACCTCGAATATCTTCGAGCGTTCAAGGAATTGGATATCGAACTTGCCGGCGAATTCATCGTGATGGCAGCGAACCTCATTTATCTGAAAAGCCGCAGCCTGTTGCCGATTGATCAGCAGCCGCCTGAAGAAGACGCCGAGGAAGATGATCCACGTTGGGATCTAATCCGGCAGTTGATCGAGTACAAGAAGTTCAAGGAAGCGGCAGCGGAACTTCATCTGCGGGAGATGGAACAGGAGCGGATTTTTGCGCGAGAAGGTAGCGCATCGTCGCTCCCACAAGGACCCTTGCGTCTGGAAGAGGTTGGAATTTTTCAGTTGATCAATGCATTCCAGACGGTGATCAAACGGATCGAAGCACGACAGGATGTGCAGGAAATTTTCGCCGAACGTTTTAGTGTTTCGGAGAAGATTGATATTATTTTGCAACGGGTTGCAAATAATGCGCAGCTACGTTTTTCCGATTTGTTTGGGGCTGCCGTATCGCGCGTGGAAGTCGTGGTAACATTTCTCGCGCTCCTGGAGCTCATTCGTCTCAAACAAGTCCGCGCCCTCCAGAAAAACATGTTTGAAGAAATTGAAATCGCAGCCGCGGCATAAAGCGCTGGCGATTATGCAAGCGGCTGTAGCCATGGCGCCGCCTGCCACGTCGACGCCCAGCGAAGGCGGGCGCGGCCGTGCCGGATGCAACGCGCAAGCAGCGCCTCGACGTCCCGATTTTGTCGGGACTACAGCAACATGCGTCGAATCTTGATCGCCGGCTGCGGTTATGTTGGTGAAGCGACCGCGGATTTATTTCATGCCGCAGGCTGGGACGCGGAAGGCTGGACCGCTTCTGAAAAATCAGCAGCGGCGTTATCCGCCAAACCGTATCCTATTTGCCAGGTCGATATTTCAAACCGCGATCAGGTCGTAGAGCGTTCCGGAATATTCGATGTGGTCGTTCATTGCGCGAGTTCGCGAGGCGGCGGACTCGAGTCGTACCGGCGAATCTATTTGAATGGCACGCGCAATTTGCTCAATCGATTCGTTGGAACAAAGGTGCTCTTTACGAGTAGCACCAGCGTTTATGCGCAACGCGATGGTTCATGGGTGACCGAAGAAAGCGAGACTAAACCTGCTCGCGAGACAGGTCGGGTCCTACTTGAAACGGAAAAAATAGTGCTCAGCCGGGGTGGTACGGTCGCGCGGCTCAGCGGAATCTACGGCCCGGGCAGGTCATCGTTACTGAGCAAATTTCTAGCTGGCACGGCGATCATCGATCCGGAAAACGATCGCTTCGTTAATCAAGTGCACCGCGACGATATCGCGTCCGCACTCTTCCTCCTGGTGACTGGGGAATGGCAGGAACGTCAGATTTACAACGTGGCTGACGATCAACCGATGCTGCAAAGTGACTGCTACCGCTGGTTGGCACAGAGACTCAATCGGCCACTGCCGCCGATTAGAGAATTAACGGAGCAACGTAAACGCGGCGACACCAACAAGCGTGTGAGCAATGCTAAACTGCGGAGTCTGGGCTGGCATCTCCAATACCCTACGTTTGCCGACGCGATGGAAAGGAGTGTGTTGCCAGGTTTCGGGGACGTCATTTCCGACCTGTCATGTTGAGCGAAGCGAAACATCTCTGGCTGTTGGATTGGTGACCGCATAGAAGGACGATCTGAGATTCTTCGCTTCGCTCAGAATGACAACCTAGACGGCTGTGCTAACCGATGCGAGCGGCTTCTGTGGCCGCGAGGTCAGTGGCTCGATGATTTTCGCGTCGTTCGCCAAAAAGCTGGCGGATCACCTCTTCCACCGGCACTTCCTGAACGTTAATGTCGCTCACGTCGCAGGCTTCGAGCAGTTCACGACAGGTTTCGGTGACTTTCGCGCGCGGAACTTTCAACTGGACTGACACCGGCGTTTGTTCCGTCACTTCACCGAAGGAAGAAAGATCGCGCGTCGCCTCTTTTTCGAAAGTGAGACTCAGAACTTTGTATCCTGAAAACCGATCAACAATTTCATCCAACGGCCCGTCGAAAAAGATTTTACCGTGATCGATCACCAGAACCCGATGACACAGCTCCTGGATATCCTGCATGTAGTGGCTGGTCAGCAACGTGACGATATGATGTTCCTCATTGTAAATACGCAGAAACTCCCGGACCCTTTTTTGACTGACCACATCCAGGCCGATTGTTGGTTCGTCGAGAAAAAGCACGCGCGGCTCGTGAATGAGTGCGGAAATCAGCTCCATTTTCATCCGTTCGCCTAACGAGAGCTCACGGACCATCACGTTCATCTTGTCTTGCACTTCCAAGAGTTCCGATAATCCGTCCACGACTTTTTTGAACCGTGTATGGTCGATCCCATAAATGGCCCGATTGAGTTCGAGGGATTCTTGGGCAGGCAAATCCCACCAGAGCGCATTTTTTTGCCCCATGAGAAGGCTGAATTGCCTTTTCATCTCGTTGCGTCGTTCCCATGGAACGAAGCCCAGCACGCGCGCATCGCCCGAGGTTGGATTCAACAGCCCCGAAAGCATCTTGAGCACTGTGGTCTTGCCCGCTCCGTTCGGGCCGAGAAAACCGACGAATTCGCCTTCTTCAATGTTAAACGAAACGTGGTCGGCCGCGCGCGTTTCATCGTAACGGCGTTTGACAAGGCCTTTGATTGATCCCCAAAGTCCACGCTCTTTCCGGTAGGTGCGATAAACCTTGGTCAGGCCTGAAGTTTCAATCATTGGCATAACTGATGAGAATGCTTTCCAAGTAGGACGTTACCCGCGATTCGTCTGAGGAAAACTAGCGCGCAGGGCGGGAGCCTTTTCTGTTATGCTCTCGAAACTAATTCATTCTGCGCCAGACGACGTCTTCGTTGTTCCGCCGGTCGATGAGCGCGTCCAGTTTTCCATTATCCGCGTAGCGAAATAGGATGCGGCCTTCGACGCCTTTGCGGAAGAAGATTTCGGATCCCTCAGCGAAAAGTTGTTCGCGTTTTCCATTACGTTCGACATATAAACTTTCGCCTTCAGAAAAAACTCGTCTTGTTTGACCGGGCGCCAACTCGTAGGTGCCGCTGAAAGCGGCGAATTTTTTCGGGTCGATCCTGGCAGCAGCGGGATCTTCATAGTAACGCATTGCCTGACTGGAGACGATTTGCCAAATGCCGTTGCGTCGCAGCCACGTGTCAGTTACGTGATAACGAGCTGTGAGCTTCTGGCCAAAGATGGTTTCGGTTTCGTCGAGATCGTAACTTAAGATGGCGGTCTCACCGTGAATGACGCTTTGGGGCTTCGCTATCTTGATCGTGCCCGAATAACCTTTCGGCAGGGGCCTGATATCGGCAACTAGTTGCGCCTTGTTTAAGTTGCGGCCTTTTTCATCGGCGAAGATGCAGTCGTCGGCGAAATACTTGTCCCAGGGCTCCTTATTGCCTGTTACTACCGCGTCGAAAAGTTCCTGGGCCCGGCGAACAAGTTCCTCCTGCGTTATTGCTACAGGATCTCCGCAAATTGACTCCAGCGGTTTAAGGAAACTAAGAAGAAAAACCAGGATTAGTGGCCGAATGTTCATGCGTGATAACTTGTCCACTTGGTCACTGACGACCAACACAAATGTGTTTGAGTCCGGGAAACGCAGCCGATTTCTATTAGCGACTACAGAACGTCATTCAGACAGCTGAGCAGATGCGCCACAGTTTCTTCGGTTTCGTCGCCCATGTTGGACAGGCGAAATGTTTTGCCTCGAATTTTGCCATAGCCGGGGTCGATCACGAGATGATGTTTTTCACGAAGGTTTTTCGCCAAGTCCAGAACGTCTATCCCCTTGTTGTTTTTCACGCAGGTGAGAGTTCTTGAGCGGAATCCTTCCTCAGCGAAGAATTCGAAGCCAGTCCGGCGGACCCAATCATGTACCAGAGCGTTGGTTCGGGCATGACGAGCAAAGCGCCTGTCCAAGCCCTCTTCGAAGATTTCTTCCAACTTCGATTGCAGCGCGTGCATGTGCGCAATACTCGGCGTGCTTGGCGTCATCCATTCTGCTCGTTGCTTCTTGAACTCGAGAAAATCAAAGTAAAAGCCACGGTTCGGGATTCTTTCTGCGCGAGCAAATGCTTTCTCCGAAACCGAGAACAATGAAAAACCTGGCGGCAACGCCAGCGCCTTTTGTGCACCCGTGAGCATCACGTCGATGCCAAGCGCGTCCATATCGATCTTGACTCCCGAGAATGAGGAAACGGTATCGAGGACGAGCGCTACATCAGGATAACTGGCGAGAGTACGGCAGATTTCCAGGAGAGGATTCATCACGCCTGTTGAAGTCTCGTTGTGGATTAGAGTGACAGTATCGAACTTTCCTGTGGCCAATTGCTTATCGATGGCCTTCTGATCGATATGTTTTCCCCAATCGACCTGCAGCGGAGCGGCCTCCTTTCCACAGCGCTTAGCGACATCGAACCATTTGTCCGAGAACGCGCCGCACATGCAGCAGAGCACTCGGCGATCGACCAGGTTCCGGATGGATGCTTCCATCACACCCCATGCGGAAGAGGTGGACAGGAACACTGGCTGCTTTGTTCCGAAGAGAGTCTGGAGGCCCGGATGAATCGCCCGGTAAAGGTTCTTAAAATCTTCGCCGCGATGCCCAATCATTGGACGCGAAAATGCGGCCCAGGTTTTGTCCGATACTTCAACGGGACCTGGAATGAAAAGCTTGTCGTGCGGAATCACGCCAAACGTTCAACGCGCAAGGCACCTTCGGCAAGCCTACGGCGCGGAAAGCGCCCAATATTAAACGCTCAAATGATTGGCCGGCGTAGTGATTCAGAAGTCAGTCCTATGTATCAGCGTTCTGATAAAAGGCGCGCCACTCTTCCGTTCCGCCTCTCTCCTGCTGCGAGGGGAGAGGACTGAGGTGAGGGGTTTTCAGTGGCAATGGAACTCAAAGGCAAACCCTCACCCCTACCCTCTCCCTTGCGAAGGGAGAGGCGAATCAAGGGCGAATCTAGAAATGAATTATTTAGAGCCACAACGCTGGCTTGATTGCGACCGGATTGCGATGTACGCGTGACGCGTGAAAGCCCAATTTGTCCTTTTTCTGATCGTTACAGGCGCAATGTTGGTGCGCGCTGAATCGCCAGACTATTTCGTTTATGTTAGTAATGAGCGATCCGGTGATATTAGCGTGATTGACGGCGCGACGGACGCGGTTGTCGCGACCTTTAAAGCGGGCAAAAGACCCCGCGGGATTCACGCAACGCCAGATGGCAAGCGACTCTTTGTGACATTGAGCGGTTCACCACGGATGGCGCCCGGTCTGGATGAAAATCGCGCACCAGCGGACAAGACCGCTGACGGCCTTGGCGTAATCGATCCAGTGGAGCACAGGTTAATTGATCGCTGGCATGTCGGGTCGGACCCGGAGCAATTCGCCATAAGCAAGGATGGAAGATTCGCTTTTATTGCGAATGAAGACGATTCGAGCGCTTCCATTATCGATCTCGGCTCCGGGCAGTCTCGCGGAAAAGTGAAAGTCTCGGACGAACCGGAAGGCGTCGGGGTCAATCCGCGGAATGGCGAAGTCTATGTCACCTGCGAAGAGAAGGGCGAAGTATTCGCGATCGATCCCGATCAACAGCGCGTCGTCGCTACAATCGAGACAGGCGGACGGCCGCGGTCGATTGCATTTTTACCGGATGGCTCGCGCGCATACGTTGCTTGCGAGAACGGCGGATATGTTGCCGTTATCGATGCTGCGTCACACAAATTGTTGTCAAAAATCCAACTGCCAACAGGCTCGCTGCCAATGGGCACCGCGATCTCCAGCGATGGAAAAGAGCTTTATGTGTCAACGGGCCGCGGAAACACGGTTGTAGTTGTCGATACCGAAAAGAACGCAGTAGCGACAACCATCCCCGTCGGAAATCGCGCCTGGGGAATCGCACTCGACCCGAGCGGATCGAAGCTCTATACCGCGAATGGTGCCTCGAACGATGTCTCAGTCGTCGATGTAAAATCGCGTAAAGAATTGCGCCGCATCAAAGTCGGCGACGGTCCGTGGGGTATCACGACTATTTCCAAATAGGGAGCAACGAGTGGGAGGCGTCACTCCTTGATAATTATCCGCCGGCGTAATTCGGATATCGCTCGCGAAGCTCGTGCGACAGCCGGTCTGCTTCCTCAGTTTTGCCTGCCTGCCGATACGCCAGCGCAGCCTTGTCCAGCGCTCGCGGAGTGATGGCCGGATCATCGTAAAGCAAAGCGACTCCCTTAAAAGCTTTGCCGGCGTCATCGAAATTTCCGCGTTCCAATTGCACTTCACCGGCTAACAAACGCGCTTCCGCATTTACGCGTCCCTCCGGCTGCAGCGCCATGATCTCTTCAGCAATCTTCTGAGCCTCGTCTGGTTTATGGGCGCTGATCTTGACCGCGCCGAGCGCGAGTAACACCTTCGCCTTTCCCGCCGGGTCTTTCGCTGTCTGCAGATATTTACCGAAAGCGTCCTCGGCTTCGGGCAGATTCTTCAGCTTGGTCGCTGTGTCTCCGAGATAAAACAAGAAATCGGGCTTAACGCTGCCGGGATTATCGATCTTGCGAAGCGCGCTCAGATATTTTTCCGCGGCCTGGAAATTTTTCTCGTTATAATATTCAATTCCGAGCCATTCCAGAACTTCCGGCGGAACATTTGTATTCGGGCTGTTAGCCATGAAACTGTTCACTTCTTTCGTGAGCGCAGACCGATCTTTCAAATAAAATTGACATAGCATGATCCGCAGCGATGCGAGGTTGTAATATTGCCCCTTGTTGAGTTGGCGGGCTGCGTTTAGCGCCGTCAGCGCCGTCTTGTAATCCTTTGACTCAAACGCAGCCTTGCCGATGTAATACTGCGCCTGCGCTGCAACAGAACTCTTGGGGAATTCTCTCAAAAGTTGGCGAAAAGTTTCCGTCATGCCCTTTGTGTTTTCCTGCTGCCCGAGGATCAAAGCCTTTAACTGCAGAGCGGCCTCCCGCTCGTGCGCCTTGGGATACTTTGTGAGGATCGTGTTTAAATCCGCAACCGCGGCAGTGTAGTTCTTGTCCTGCTCGTAAGCCAAAGCTCGTTGAGCCAGGGCGGCAGGTACCTGCGGATCATCCGGGAATGTCTGCGTGTAATACGTGAAGGCTTCGATCACACCGGGAATGTTTTTCGCCTGCGCGTGACACAAGCCCAACTTGTAGGCTGCTTCGGTACGCAACTTTGCGGAAAGCTGAGAAGCGCGCAGTTCCTTGTAAATCGGCGCTGCTTCCGCGCAATTCTGCTGTTTATAAAGCGCTTCGGCCTTTAACAGTTTAGCCTGATCGGCGCGTTCGCTGGTCGGATTTGTCGCAAGAAATTCGTCTACTGCGGAAATCAGCGCTGACGGATCGGAGTTGTACACGTTGATCAGCCGCTGATAGGCAGCATCCTTTGCTTCCTCTCGATCCGGATACTTCGTGATAATCTGGCTATATAGCGCTTCAGCCTCCTTCGAGTGACCAAGTTGCCGCTGACTGTTTGCTGCGAGCAACAATACTTCGGCCTGGGCGGCCTCCGGCAGGTTCCCCTGCTCTTTTTTGTACTCCGCGAGCAACTGCGCGTATTGGCCGGTCTCATATTGCAAACGGCGCAGACCAACCTGCGCGATCGCGCGGAATTTTCCGGCTTCGGGAAGAGCCCGACCTTTCCGCAACAACGCTTCTGCTCTATCCGCCATCGCTTTGTCGATTTTGCCCTTGTCAGCCTGCACAAGATCGAGCCCGATCACGCCACCACGCACAGCCGACTCCGCTTTTAACGCCGGCTTCTGGGCTTCGTTAGCAAGAGCTTCGTATTGCTTCAACGCATCGATTTTTCTTCCTCGCGCCGCAAAAATGGATGCTGCTGTGATTCGTGCGTCCTCGCGATAAGGATTCGGATTTCCGGCCTCTGCAACCTCGACGTATATAATAGCGGCCTCGTCCTTGCGACCGAGAGCCTCGAGGCAGCGCGCTTCGAAATAATGTGCGGAAAGCGCCACCGCCGGTTCCTTTGATTTCCCGGCAGAACGGTGAAAGAGCGGAAGCGCTGCGGCATAATCCTTCTGTGTGAACGCCATCTCAGCGAGAGCGTACGCTGCGGGGCCGGCAAATTCGCTGTCACCGTAGTCGTTGAGCACTTTCTGGAAGTTTGTGCGGGCACTCGACGCGCGATTGAGATTTCGATAGCACTCCGCCAGCGAGAAGTAGGCGTTCCCCCGGCCCGCGCGCCCGGGATAATCGTCGAGATATTTTTGATATTCAGGTGCCGCCAGATCGTAAAGCTTGCGAGTGAACAGGCCGTTCGCGTAGTCAAGCTGACGCTGAGCTGTCGCTTCGCCTTCATGCTGTGATGGCTCTGAAGACTCCTCCTTTAGAGAGCGGAGAATTCTTTCGACTGATTCATCCGCCGGGAGAGCGCGCGGAATGGGCGGTTCATCGACGGGACGCGCCCGGCGAACCTCCGGCTCTGATTGAGCTATGGCGATGCTCGCCGTCAAAAGCAGCATCGCCAGTCCCAGGAGGCTGGCTGCGCTGCGCCTCGTTTTCATTTTGCTGTTGCGAAAGCTACGTTGGTTACCCCTGCCTCGGTGCAAATGTTTAACACGCCGATGATGTTCTTGTAGGCACCGGCTTCATCGCCGCGGATCACTACGGCTTGCTCGGAGTTTAATTGGACCAGGCTTTTCAACAATTCGCTCAATTCGGCACCGCTCAAGGTGCGGCGGTTGACCACTACATTGCCGTCGGCCTTTACGTTAACGACCACATCGCCAATTGGCGCACTTTTCTCCTTGGCAGCCGATGCTTTCGGCACTTTAACATCTAGCTCATTCTCGGTCCGCGCCGCATTCCACGTTAGCAGGAAGAAAATCAGCAAGAGCAATAGCACGTCAACGAGCGGCGCCAGTTGAATGCCTGGATGATGCAGAGGCGCGTGACCACGCAGATTCATTGGAATAACAGCTTTACAGTTCTTCCTCGATCAGCACAGGAGTTCGCTGGGGCCTGCCGTACTGCAAGGAAAGCAAAGCCAGGACGTGCGTCGAGGCGGCTTCCAATTCCGAGATCAACTTTTGTGCTCTGCCGCGAAAGAACGCGTAGAAAATCATCGCTGGAATGCCGATGGCTAGTCCGGCAGCCGTGTTCACCAGTGCCTCGCTGATCCCGCGCGACAATGCCACGTAACGCGCCGAACCGATGTCGGCTCCCAACGCGCCGAAGGAATGAATAATTCCAAAGACAGTCCCAAGCAGGCCGAGCAGCGGCGCAATCATTCCAATATCCGCGAGGTAAATGACCCGATTATTCAGATTGGCTGCGACTCGCGTTCCCTCGGTCTCGGCGATCTCACGAACTTGCTGAAAATCTGCGTTCGGGTTTTTGGTCGTGAAATCGAGCACTTTCTGCACGACCCGCGCGATTGCTTCTCCGTGCCGATTGGAAACCGCGAGCAGACCCAGGTAATCGCGTTTACGCAAGAGCGCGTCTGCCGTTGCCATGTAACCGCTCGAAACCACTGCGCCACGCCGGATTGTCATCAAGTAAACCACAACGAGCATGACAAAAAAGATCGACAGTAAGACCATTGGAATCATTACCGGGCCGGCTTTGAGGAGCGTCTCCAGGATGGTCTGCGAGTGCTCAGGCACCAGAGGCGGTGTGGCTGTGGCTTCTTGTGCAATCACAGGAGACGCGCTCGCCAGCGCGACAAACAGAAGGACCCTAATCTTCATTCCAGAAATTTCGTAATGATATGCAGGGCGATTACCGGATGCAAATGCCCCCCCGCCAGGGGATCAAACACACGCCGGCTCCCCAAAGTTGCGAGACACGGCAAACCAAAGCTCAGCGACGCACCAGAAAAATATGCGCCGGTTGAATGTCCGGATCGAGCTCCACGTAATTGCGGCGACCATGCCAGGTGTAGGTCGCGCCGCTCAGTAAATCCTGCACCTGATACACGTCGCTCTCCATCTGCCCGAAGCTCTCAATCGGAACATCAACAAATGAATTTTGTTTGCGATGCGGATCAAGATTCACCACGACGAGAATGATGTTATCACGCGCGGCGGTCATCTTGCTGTAAAACAAAATGGCATCGTTTTCGGCGTCGTGGAACCGCAAGTTCGTGTAAAGCTGAAGCGCGCGGTTTTCCTTTCGGATTTTGTTTAGTCGCGCGATCCAGTCCTTGATGTTTCCCGGCGCATTCCAATCGCGCTCCTTGTATTGATATTTTTCGGAATCGAGATACTCCTCGCGGCCCGGCAATGCTTCATTCTCGCATAGCTCGTATCCGCTGTAGATACCGTAAAGAGGCGAAAGTGTCGCGGCCAGGGCTACCCGAATCATGAATGCGGGCCGACCGCCTTCCTGAAGCACAAACGGCAGGATATCGGGCGTGTTGGGCCAAAGGTTTGGGCGAAAATATTCGCTCATTTCGGTTTGGGTCAGCTCCATGAAATATTCGATGAGCTCGCGCTTCGAATTTCGCCAGGTGAAATATGTGTAACTCTGGTTGAACCCGGCTTTGGCCAGCGCCTTCATCATCTTTGGCTTGGTGAACGCTTCGGCAAGAAAAATCGTGTCGGGATATTTCTCGCGCACGCCTTTGATCAAATACTCCCAGAAAGCGACTGGTTTGGTGTGTGGATTGTCCACCCGAAAGATGCGCACCCCGCGCTCGGCCCAAAACAACACGATGCTCTTCATCTCCGCCCAGAGGTCGCGCCAGTTTTCGCAGTGAAAATTCAATGGATAAATATCTTCGTACTTTTTCGGCGGGTTCTCCGCGTATTTGATCGTGCCGTCGGGGCGTTTGTAGAACCAATCCGGATGCTCCTTGACGTAAGGATGATCGGGCGAGCAATTGATCGCGAAATCGAGGGCAATTTCCATTCCCCGCTTTCGCACCTCTTTCTGTAGCCAATCAAAATCTTCCAGCGTCCCGAGTGAAGGCTCGACCGCTTTGTGTCCGCCGGCCTCGCTGCCGATCGCCCATGGGACGCCCGGATCGCCCGCCTCACATGTGATCGAGTTGTTCCGGCCTTTGCGATTCGTGTGACCAATGGGATGAATCGGCGGGAAATAAATGACATCGAAACCCATTCCCTTTGCGTCGTCGACCCGAGGTAAACAATCACGAAGCGTCGATCCGCGATCGCCCCGACCGTCAGCTGAGCGCGGAAAAAACTCGTACCACGCTCCGATTAACGCTGCCGGCCGATCCACAACAACGCGGAGAGGAGGATCGTACTGTGTCGCAGCGGACCGATCGGGATAAGTTGCCATCAGCACCTCGAGCTCGCCTGATTGGGCGATTGCATGAATTTCTGAATTCGCACCCGTCGAAATTTGCCGGGACAACTCCAGCAACCGCTTGCGATCAGTTCGATCGCGCGCGCGTTTAGCGGCAGCTTCTACCAAATCCGCGCCTTCGAGCGCTTCGCTCCGAAGATCGGAAATGCCGGCTTCAAATTTCTTTGCGAACTCAGCTTGCCAACTGCGAAACGTGTCCGTCCACGCTTCGACCGTGTATTCGTGCATGGCCTCATCGTACAAAGTGCAGACGCCGCGCCATTGATCGTTATCAACGAAATTCATCGGCGTTTCCCGCCATGCATGCTTCCCAAGAACACGCCACTTCAGAACGGCCGCCACGACGTCGTGCCCATCCTTGAAAATGTCAGCTTCCACAACCAGGTCTTCGCCAATGATGCGCTTGATCGGGTAGCGGCCGCCATCGATCAGCGGCTGCAAATTCTCGATGACAACGGAAGGAAAAGCCCGAACCATGGGCCATCAATCAACCGAGATTCGCGGAGAGCGAAAGAACAAATCAATCAGCGTATTCGGGGCGATTTGGTAGCGCGCAACCGCCGGGCGCGCCGAAGGGGACGGACGGTCCGTCCCTACCATTTATCAGATGTCCTACGCCGCGAATTGAAATGCGCACTCGTATAGACCCGAGTTGCGCATCATCTGCCGACGCACTTTCGTGCGCAAAACGGCCTCGAACATGTCCTGTTCCAGCCGGCCTACGATTGGGTAACGATCAAGGAGGTTCAGAATCGGCGAATGGCACTCGAGAATCCTGGGCCCGCCGTCCGTGTGATTGTTAGCGAACTGGGACATGTAGCCCTCTCCATCGCGCACATTGGCCAGCCATTTGGCACGCTCAGCCACCGTATCTCCCTTCGCCTTGGCCTTGAGCGCAGCAGTCTTCTTCTCAAAAATACTGTAAAGGAGCTTCTCTGGCGCGTTTGGTCCGTAGATTTCCTCCGCCGATTTCAACAAGTCGAGAGTAAGCTGATGGCTGTCGGCCTGAAAAAGATCATGGCTGCGCCGTGTCAACCGATAGACCATCTCAGGGCGACCCATCTTTTGCGGGCGACGCCACGTATCCAGGTAACCATCGCGTTGGAGGGTGAGACAATGCTGCTTGATGCCCATGTAGCTCATCCTCATTTTCTCGACCAGCTCGTTCACGGACATCCCCCTGGTGCGCTTGAGTGAGTTAATGATTTCAAGTCGTTGAGTGCGGCCAATTTCCGCGATTAAACGTTGGTTCATAGAATGATAAAATGACAAAGTGACAGTTGAGTGACAAAACTGAAGTGGGCGACTTTACACGGCGCAATCTTTATTACGCAAGCTTAAAGTTTACGCAACCAGCCAAACGAAAAGAAATTACAAAGACCCGCCTCCGACGGGATCCGTGCGGCGCGGAACGGCTATTTTGCGGTGACAACGTCGCCACTTTGGATTGGGCGCGGCAGGTCGGCCCACTGGATCGTGACATTGCTGAAGTTTACTGGAATACCCGCGCACATCAACGGGTCGGGTTTTCGCAGACGTGAAACTGGATTCAACAAATTAGCTCGAATTCGCAGTACATGCGTCATTGGCACTCTAGACCCACCTTTCCGCCATTTGTCATGTCGAATGACGTGAAGACATCCCTGGATCTTACGAGATTTGATTCGCTCACTTCCCGTTCGCTCAGCCTCCGGCCTTCCCGTCTATGTCGCGGCTTCCCGGGTCACCCCATTCGCGACTACGCGGAGTTTACCCTGAGCGAGAGAAGCGAGTCGAATGGGCTCCGCCCGGAATGACAAGCAGCGTCAGGAATACAGATATTCGTCGTGGTATTCGCGCTGAGGTGCGAACTGGACTTGCTCGCTGCCGGTTTCCGGATACTCGAAGATTTTGCCTTCGTAATTCCTGATGACGATTTTCTCGTTGTCGTGATAAAGGATGTAACCAGGATTGATTGGCACTTTGCCGCCGCCGCCAGGGGCGTCGATGACGAATTGCGGCACAGCATAGCCAGTGGTGTGGCCGCGCAAGCCTTCGATAATTTCGATTCCTTTCGCGACTGACGTACGCAGATGCGATGAGCCGTTGATCAAGTCGCACTGGTAAATGTAATACGGCCGAACGCGGCACATGAGCAATTTGTGCACGAGCGTTTTCATGATTTCAACATCATCGTTCACGCCGGCGAGCAACACGCTTTGGTTTCCAAGTGGGATGCCCGCGTTAGCGAGACGTTCCAGTGCCTGCTTGACCTCAATCGTGAGCTCGCGCGGATGATTCGCATGCACACTCATCCAAAGTGGATGATATTTCGCCAGTATCGCACACAGCTCAGGTGTGATGCGTTGCGGCAGAAAAATCGGAACGCGCGTGCCGATACGGAGAAACTCAATGTGCGGAATCGACCGCAATCGTGAAAGCAGCTTTTCGAGCCTATCATCGCTGAAAATGAGGGCGTCGCCGCCGCTCAAGAGGACGTCGCGCACCTCGGTATGCGCTTCGAGATAACGAAACGCTTCCTCGAAATTTGTGTGCAATTCCTGTTCGCCCACACCGCTGACGACACGGCTGCGAGTGCAATAGCGGCAATAACTGGCGCACCGATCCGTTACTAAAAACAGGACGCGATCCGGATAACGATGTACCAATCCCGGTACAGGCATGTGCGAATCTTCGCCGCACGGATCGGCCATGTCGTACGGGGATGTCCAGGTCTCCTCGATCCGCGGCACGACCTGACGCCGGATTGGATCCTCAGGATTGTCCCGCGGCAAGAGGTTAAAAAAGTGTGGCGTAACCGCGAGCGCGAGTTTGTCGCCTGAGAGTAAAACGCCACTACGTTCCTCATCACTCAGCTCGAGGTGCTTTTCCAGCTGAGCGAGGGAAGTAACCCTGTTTTTGAGCTGCCACTTCCAATCATTCCAGAGTTCCGGCCCGGCCTTTGGCCAATAACCCGGCGCGTGCGAGATGAACTCTTTTCCGTCCCCTTTTTCTTGGGTGATCATTTTCAATTGTGGACGAAAAAGTTAAAGCCCTTAAATATCGTGTCAACGCAGGCACCTTCTTGTGCGCTACTTACTCGTTAGTCCTCACCCGATTGGGTGATGCGCCCAGTCCCGGCGCAACGCGAACCGGTCGGTCACACAGCTATTTGCCGCCAAGCACGCTTAACTCCCAGCGATAACCGTCAGGATCATGGAACCAAAGGCCCATGTTTGTCGATCCCATAGCTTCCGGACCGATCTCATCGCCCGGATCCTCAATGTCGGCATCGACGCTCTTCAAATGCTCGAGCGCCTTTCGCAATGTCGCCATGTTCGGCAGATGAAACGACATGTGATCAATCGTTTCAGGTGAAGGCTTTCCTTTGAAAAGCGCGATCGTGACATTGTCGTTGCCAACCGCCACTCCGCTTCCGAAATCGAATTCTTTGCGCAATCCCAGAGCGCGCTGGAACCATTGCGCGCTTTTCTGCGGATCGCGTACAGCCAGACCAAAGTGACCAACTTCTCCAAGCGTGAATGGAACTTTCATATGAAGGCGTTGAATCCTTGAATCTCTAAATCAATCGGTCTCCGCTGGTTCGGAGCCGTTTCGAGAAATAAGCGGCTCCATGAAGTGCCGGTTGAAGTCTTTCAGTGCATCGCGTGGCGTCTCTCCTAATCCACTGGCGCCCCGTCGCACTTCTGGTCCGATAAAGGCCAGCCAGATCTCTCCCACCATTCCCATTCTTGGGCGCAAGCGTGCGGCAGGGCTGAGCGGATGGTTTTCCAGGAAATCCTCTACATCTTCCTTTATCACCGCCGGAAGTTCTTCGATTGAAAGTGAGACCACATCCAAGAAACGTGCGTGACGAACACGGTGGACGTAGAGGACGCGCGTGATTCCTGCTTCGACCCAGGTCGTCAAAACTTTCAGCAACGCACCGCGCTCACGTCGCGATCTGCCCGCAACAAATGATCCTACTCGCGTCCCCAAACCATGGCGACGGAAGTGGTGAGGCTGCCGCCCATGTTGAACGTGAGGAATTTTTTGGCGTTTTCGATCTGGTGAGCGCCGGCTTGTTCCGTAAGCTGTTGATAGGCCTCGAAGACCTGGCGCACGCCGGTCGCTCCGACAGGATGACCGTCGGCGATCAGGCCGCCGCCCGCGTTCACTGGAATCTGGAAAGGCCCTTTGAATTTTTCAGACCGCACCTGCGGCAACGCCGTCGCGCCACTTTTCACAAGCTCGACGCCTTTGCCTGACTCGGCGAGTCCGAGAATTTCGTAGGCCACAATTTCTGTAATGGAAAAACAATCATGCACCTCGGCGCCTTGCAGGTCGCGCGGCGTCAGATTGGCCATGCGGAACGCTTTCTCGGCCGCTTTCCGTGCAATTGAAAATGTTGGCGCATCCTTTTTGTCGAGCGGCAAATAATCGGTGCTATGACCGTAGCCGAGCAGTCGGGTGGTCTTGCTCCGGTCGCGGCCGATCTTGTCCAGATACTTTTCGGAGACAAGGACAACCGATGCCGCGCCGTCCGTGATCTGAGAACAATCGGAGACTTTGAGCGGCGGAGCGACGCTTGGATTTTTATCAGAAACCTGCGATGCGCAATCGAGGGTGAGATCAGCGTCACGCATTTGGGCAAGTGGATTCAACTTGGCATGGGCGTAATTTTTCCATGCGACCAAGGCCAGGTCGGCTTCGGTCGCGCCATATTTCTCGATGTAAATTTGCGCGATCCTCCCGAATAATTTAGGGAACATGAAATCGCCGTACTCCGGCTTTTCATTGTGATAATCGGCAGCAGCTCCGAGCACATCCGACCCGTCAAGCGACGACATCGTCTTCTGCTGTTCCGCGCCGACGACCAGTACCACGTCATAAAACCCGCCTATGATCCATTCTGCGCCTAGCAACACAGACAACGCGCCGGACGCGCAAGCCGCTTCAGTGTGCATTGTCGGGATCCCGCGCAATTTCGGATCGATCTCCGGAATAAAGGCACCGAGCTGCAACTGCTTGGTGAACTGACCCGCGTTGAAATTGCCAACCGCGCCCGCCTGAATTTCACCCGGATCGACCTTCGCGTCGTCGATCGCCTTTTTGCCGGCTTCGATGATGATGTGCCGGATGGTTTTTCCCTCTTTCTTCAGGTTACGCTTAAAATCGGTGCGCCCGCCGCCGAGAATATAAACTGACTCGCTCATACTCTAATTTAGCCAATGTTCCCGTGTTGTCATCCCGAGCGAAGCGAGGGACCACGCCTGCTCCTTAAAAAAATCGTGAGATCCTTCGCCGTCGGAGCCTGCCCTGAGTGAACAAAGTAAGCCGAACGGGCGGCTCAGGATGACAATTCTTAACCACCAAAGGCATTGATCCCCGTGATGTCGCGGCCGACGACCAATGTGTGGATATCGTGTGTGCCTTCGTACGTTGAGACGGTTTCAAGGTTCATGACATGGCGGATCACCGGATAGCGATCTGTGATGCCTGCGGCGCCAAGCATATCGCGCGCCTTCCGGGCGCATTCCAGCGCCATCCAAACGTTGTTTCGCTTCGCCAGCGAAATCTGTGCGGGACGCACCGAGCCCATCTCCATCATGCGTGTGAGACGCAGCGCCAATAATTGCGCCTTGGTAATCTCCTGCGCCATCCAGACGAGCTTCTGCTGCACTAATTGGAATCCGGCAATGGGGCGGCCAAACTGTTCGCGCGATTTAGCGTAAGCCAGCGCCGTTTCGTAACAGTCAGTAGCCGCGCCAATCACGCCCCATGCGATGCCTACGCGTGCGTGCGACAGACAGGACAGCGGCGCACCCAACCCGGACGCCTTGGGCAAGCGATTCTCGGCAGGTATGCGGCAGTTCTCGAACCAGCATTCCGATGTACGCGACATGCGCAGACTAAACTTTCCCTCAATGTCCTGTGCGCGAAATCCGGGGGCATCCTTTTCCACCACGAATCCGCCCACACGGCCATCGTCATCTTTCGCCCAAACCACTTTCACGTCCGCGATCGAGGCATTACCGATCCAGCACTTGCTGCCGTTCAAAATGTAATGATCACCTTCGCGTTTGGCGCTGGTCTCCATTCCGCCGGGATCTGAGCCGTGTCCGTGTTCTGTCAGCGCAAAACACCCGATAAGCTTGCCCGAGACCAAACCCGGCAGCCAACGCATCTGTTGCTCCGGCGTCGCAAAAGAATGAATGGCATGTATGACCAGCGCGCCCTGCACCGACGCTAACGACCGCAAACCCGAATCGGCACGTTCGAGTTCCTGCATAATGAGGCCATACGCCGTGTAGCTAGGACCGGCGCAGCCGTGTCCCTTTAGATAAGGAGCATAAAAACCTAACGCGCCCATTCGCGGTATGAGGTGTTCCGGAAACGTTCCCGCTCGATGGCACGGAACGATCTCGGACATGACTTCCGCCTGCACGAAACGCCTGGCCCGATCGCGCGCTGCGCGCTCTTCGTCCGTGAGAAGCTCTTCGATGTTGTAGTAGTCCAGCGAGGTAATGTCGTGCGAACCCGGAGTCATGCGCGCAAGTTTAACTAGCGCCCGACGGGAAGACAACGCTCGACAGCGCGTCTGTCTCGTGTCGAGACGAGCGAAGTCGAGACATCTCTCGACGCTTTTGTAACGATCAAAAGATTCCTCGACTGCGTTCCGCTGCGCTTGACTTCGCTCGAAATGCCAGGCGGGAGCTCCGCGAAATTCTCTCAACGGTCGACTGCGTCTACTTCGCGGTAGGCAAACCCGCGGCTTTCCAGGCTTTGAAGCCGCCAGCCATTGAGCGCACGTTTTTGTAGCCCATTTTTTGCAGGCTTTCGGCCGCGAGCGCGGAGCGTCCGCCTCCGCCGCAATGACAAACGATCAATGCGTTTTTGTCAGCCACTTTTTCTTCGATATCGAGCTCGATGGTGCCACGACTCATGTGAAGCGCATCAGGAATATGTTCCTCGTCCCATTCGTCCTTCTCCCTGACATCGACAATCACCGCTTCGCCGCTTTCTGATTTCGCTGCAGCTTCTGTTGGGGAAATCTCAGTGATCTTCTTCTTCGCCTCTGCAACCAATTTTTCAAAACCTGTCGGCATATCCTGAAAGAGCTTTAACCACTAATGCACCAGTCTTCGCAGACCTACGGCTTGGCAAGCACGAATAAACACGAATTTGGCCCTCATTAGTGTCCATTGGTGTTCATTCGTGTTTAAATCTTTCTGTGCGCCGTTACATCCAAATCTACTCCATCATGCTGCGCAACTCGCTCATCCGCGAGCTGAGTTTCAAGGCGAACTTCCTGTTATGGATGGTCGTGGAGATCCTCTGGTTTTGCGGGCAAATTGTTTTCTTCAGCATCATCTTCGGTAATGTCGATCGTATTGGTGACTGGACAAAGTGGGAGGTCGTGCTGCTCATCGGCACGCACCAAATGATTGCCCAACTTTTTCAGGCATTCTTTTTTGTTAACGTCGCGAACATTCCAGAACTCGTGCGCACGGGAAAATTGGATTCCTTGCTGGTTCTACCGATCGACAGCCAGTTTGCTGTTTCAACGAAACAGTTCAGCCTCGACAGCATCGTCAACGCCGCGCTGGGCGGCGTAGTCGTTTGCGTAGCGCTTTCGCGTCTTAATATTGTGCCAAATTTGACGTCGGTTTGCCTTTATCTGATTGCGATCGGATTTGGTGTCGCCGTTCACTATTCCATCATGCTTGGGCTGGCCGGGGTCAGTTTCTGGATCGTCCGTGCCCAGGGGCTGGTTTACGGTTATTTTAATTTCCTGAACATCGCCCGTTATCCGGACGCTATTTTCCCATGGCTCTTCCGCGTGATTTTCGGCTGGATTATTCCAGTCGTCATTATTGCAAACATTCCGGCGCGCCTGTTAATCAAGTCGCTCGGACAACCCTGGCTGTTGATGCTACATCTTGTCGCTGCCTCGACTATTGTTTTCCTGCTGTCGCGCGGCTTCTGGAGATTTGCCCTTCGGCACTACTCGAGCGCCAGTTCGTAGGTTTCGATTAGTAGTTTTTCCTAGGCATCGATGCATTCCGAGGCGCGGTGAATTTTTTAACCGAATCCGCTTGCGAGATTCGGGAAATGTTCTTAATTAAGCGTCCGTTTTCCCGGCGCTGCCGATTTAGAAAGTGCCCTGCTATGGCAAAACCAACTAAAAAGAAAAGTGCTGCAAAAAGGTCCGCTGCGAGTAAAGCTCGACCGGCGCGCAAGGCGACTGTCAAAAGGCCGGCCTCGGAAAAAAACTCGCGGACTGCGAAAACCACCAAGGGCGGACCTTCCAAATCCAGAAAACAAACGACTGAGTCTCCGGCCGTCCTACTGGGTATGAATCATCGCGAGAAAAGACTCGATCCCTTTACACGCCAGCAGAAAGAAAAACTCCTTCAGCTTCGAGACGCCATGGTCGATTCCATGGCTGGCGTTGCCCAGGACACTCTGCGGTCCAGGGCCGAAGGCAGCGAGGCTTCTGCTTTTGGAATGCATCAGGCCGACGCCGGGTCGGACGCTTACGATCGCGATTTCGCCCTGAGTTTGCTTTCGCAGGAACAGGACGCGCTTTACGAAATCGATCAGGCGCTCAGGCGCATTGAGCTGGGGACCTACGGAAAGTGCGAAATGTCAGGTAAACAAATCCCCCGCGCACGGCTTGAAGCGATCCCGTTCGCGCGTTTCACCGTTGAATGCCAGTCGCAACTGGAAAAGCAAAATAAAGCGTCGCGCGTCCGCCAATCCGTCACCTCTCTGTTCGGCTTGACCGAGGAGGAAGGCGGCGAGGCCGAAGAGGAAGAAGCGGCGCCGACGGAAGTGAAGGAGTAACGCGGCGATGGCGCAGGAAATTGTAACTCTGGAATGCACCGAGGCCAAAGCCTTAGGTAAGCCTGCCTCCCGTTATATGACCACGCGGAACAAGAAAAGCCCGCGCACACCTAATCGGCTTGAGAAAAAGAAATACAATCCGTTCTTAAGACGGCATACGCTGCACCGCGAAACAAGATGATCGGCCCTAAAACCGCCAAACGCCGTTCCGCTTTTCGCCGCGCGAATCGTGCCATGCCACGTCGCCGAATCGATATTGCGATTGAGGCAATCGATTACAAAAATCCGGATCTCCTGAAAAAATTCGTCACAGAAAGCGGCAAGATTCTTCCACGCCGCGTCACCGGCATGCCAGCGCATCTGCATCGCAGGATCACGCGCGAAATCAAGCGCAGTCGCTCCGTGCTGTTGATGAAATAAGGCGCACATTTCGCGCCTTCCTGTGGCCGCGTCTCTGTTGAGAAGCGCCTCTCACGCGCTGCAAACGGCCCAATCTCCCGCTTCCTACAGCGAAGCGGCCACAACTACGCGCGCCGCGTTTTTTCGCCTTGCTCGATCAGTTTCCAGAATTCGCGAGTCTCGCCCAGCTGGGCGTCTTCGGACACCGGCAGTTTGCTCCGGAAAAGGAAGTCCCGAAACGTGTTTTTGTGTAAAACGCGATGAACCCTAATGCCTTCATCGGTCTTGGCGAAGTAAATCCGGTAATCTTTCGCACGATAGCGATATAGCTTTCTTCCTTCGCGCTGGATCACTCCGAACCGTTCCGAATCGAGGTGGTCGAGATCCTCGGGTAAAATTTGGAACTCCACGAGCAGCTCAAGCTGCAATTTCTTCGGAAGCGCCGAGATCTCGGCCGCGCTCAATTCATTGAAGATGATCTGGAACATTGCACTCGTAATCTGCGTTGAAGCCTAAATCGTTGAACCGTTCTAATCGGAGGGAATGCATCAAAGTGCCTCAAACATAAACCCGCCGCACGCGCTCGCCAATTCGTGTCGTAATTTCCCAGGGGATCGTCCCAGCCGTCTTGGCCAGTTCGGCGCAGGAAATTTCCTCGTTCCCGTCGCGTCCCATCAAAACAACTTCGTCGTCCAGCTGCGCATTATCGATCTTGCTAATATCGATCACCATCAAATCCATCGTCACACGGCCGAGAATGGCGCAACGTTGCCCCCGAACCAGGACGGCGGCGTCACGATTAGAAAGGTGCCATGGATATCCATCGGCATAACCAGCTGCCAACGTTGCGACCCGCATTTTCCGAGGAGTAATAAACGTGCGGCCATAGCTGATAGAACTTCCCTTCGGCATATCGCGCACCAGAGAAATTCGCGTTTTCCATGTCATTACCGGTTTGAGGAGATTCTGAAATTTCGGGAGCGGTGAAATCCCGTAAAGGACGATCCCGGCGCGTACCATGTCGAACAGGCCCGCGGGCTCAGCAAAAGCGAGAACCCCCGCGCTTTGGAGGACATGCGCTTTATAATCGATTGGAACCGCGGCGCGAAATTGCTTCATGATTTCGCCAAAGCGCAACAGCTGATCACGCGTGTAGTCCGCATCCTCACCAGACACTGGCAAGTGGGTCGAAACACTGTGAATCCTGATTTTCGCAAATTTGGAGATCCTCTTGAGAACGTCCAAGGCTTGCTCCTCCGGAACTCCCATGCGGCCCATTCCTGTATCGATCTTGAAATTGACGGACACGGGCGAGTGGAGCGCAAGCCGATTGAAATCTTCTGCTTCCTCGAGCGCAGAAATTGTGGGAATGAAACCGCGCTCGGCGATTGTCGATCTTTCGCCCGGCAGAGCGGGGCCGAGAACGATGATCGGATGGGAAAAGGATTCACGCAGCGCCAGTGCCTCTTCCAGATTTGTCACGCCGAAAAATTGCGCTTCATCTGCGAGCGTTTCCGCTACACCCATTAAACCATGCCCGTAAGCGTTCGCTTTCACCACGGCGAGCATGTCCACGGAACCGACGCGCTCGCGCACGATTTTGGCGTTGTGGCGCAACGCGCTCCGATCGATTTCGGCCCAACAACGATAAATTCCCTTCATTTCGGCATGGTGATGTGCGGCTCGCGCAAGTAAATCGGTTCGAGCGGTGGCAAAGAAAAGCTGCGCTGCAGTTCTCGCGCAAGTCTGGCGAGCACAAGAGCGGACGGGAAACGAACTACGGCGCGCTCAAATTGCGGGAGCGAATCCGAGGTAAAGACCGGCATTGCCATCTCAACCGCGTTGAGTTTCGGTTTCAGTTCGGACTCTGAGAAAAGCGTTGGGGCTTCGATCAGGTTATTTGCGCGGATGCGCGCAAAGAAAAAAGATTTTCTGCGGGCGTCTCCGATCACGCAGTATTCATGTGCGTCGCATTGCATTGCGGAGATCGACGGAAAACCGATCAGATGGGCACCAGAAGAAACCTGCAATCCGATCGCGGCTGAAATTGCGATGCGCGTCCCCGCGTACGAGCCAGGACCAAGCCCGACGATGATCGTCTCTGGAGCGCCAAATTTTTCCGTTATAACGCCGAGATTCTCAAAAAAGGCAGCGGAATTTTTCCGATCGGTTGGCCACGCCCGCGTGAGATCGGTATCGTCTTCATCCAACCACGCCAGACTGCCGCGCGCTGTGGAGAGTTCCAACGCAAGAATTTTCACGTTTCTTGGAAAGTAATAGCGCGCAGATTCTCGGATTTTATCTCAAATAGAATCCAGCGCGCTTGTTCAGGAATGAATTCCGCGAAGCGATCAGCCCACTCGATCAGCGAAACTCCGTCGCCAAAAAAATAATCGTCGAGGCCAAGCCGCCCCAGGGACTGGCGATTCTCCACGCGAAAGAAATCAAAATGATAAACAGGCAATCGCCCATCTCGGTATTCATGCACAATCGTAAACGTAGGGCTGGCAACGGCAGCCTTGCTTCCCATGCCGGCCACGAAGCCTTTAGTGAACAGAGTTTTTCCGCTTCCCAATTCGCCCTGCAAGGCTAAAACCGATCCCACTCCGACATCCTCTGCAAGTCGCCGTCCGAGTGCTTCAGTCTCAGCCGGACTGTTGGAAATGAACGTAGCCACGTTTTAATTGCAGATTGTCCGCCACGACGGATGACCTTCTTGCGGATTTCCGATTCAAGCGACCAATTCGAGTAAGCGGTAATTTCGGAAATTTCTTTCGCCATTCTTGCTCCAGGCGCGTTCTGTCGCGCGGCGAAATGGCGAAGAGCAATTCGTAATCTTCGCCTTCTGAAATTGCGTCATCGATTGTCGCGCCACGGGTAAGCGGCAGATTCTCCGTCTCGAGGGTAAATGCGACTCGGCTGGCCTTTGCAAGTCGTGGAAGATCGGCTCCCAATCCGTCGCTTAAATCCATCATGGCGTGGATGGAGAAATTTCTTGTAAGCCACCGCGATTCCGCGATTCGTGGAACGAATAGCAAATGCTTTCGTTTCATGGCGCCACCCAGTCGACCAGTGACAAAAAGGTCATCGCCCACCTTGCCGCCGTCGCGCGATACACAACGGTCTCTTTCAACAAAGCCAACCGCGCTAACCGAAATCGCAACGGGCCCGGGTGTGCTACTCGTTTCGCCGCCGACTACGCTCACTTTGAACCGCTTCGCGGCCTGGCGCAGTCCGCGATAAAGTTCCTCCACCCATTCAACCTTCGTTTGCTCAGGAGCAATGAGAGTGATCAGGGCAAATTGAGGCACGGCCGATGTTGCCGCGAAATCGCTGAGCGGACGCATCATCGCTTTCCAGCCGACGTCGAGCGGGTTCGCCGTTGCCAAGAAATGCACGCCTGCGACAACGCAATCGGTTTTGAGCACAAGAAAGGTGCGGCGATCGCGGGTTTCCACCACAGCGCAATCATCACCCGGGCCGTTGACAACGGCTTTTGCGAGCGGAAGATCAGGCAAAAGCTGGCTGAGCAACCGATCTTCTCCGATCTCGCGCAATTTCATTGTCCGTTTTTGGCGCCAGCAGCGCTATGTCAGTTTGAGCCCTGGGGAAACGCCCCAGGCTATGAATGAATCTGCACCTTTAGCGCCAGACTCGCGAAGGCTCATGGAGAAAAGATCTCCGGAAATGCGAGCGCGGTGAGAGTTAACGAATTGAAGAGCGAATGCATCGTCATGGCGACCAGGATGGAACCGCTCCACTCGTACGCAATCGCGAAACAACTCCCCAAAACAAACAGTGGCGCAAATGAGGGTAGGTGGGCGTGCGCCGCAGCGAACAGCAGCGCGCTGAAGGTAACGCCCAGCAGGCGGCCGAAATAGCGCCTGAGGACACCGTAAATAAAAAATCGAAAAAGAAATTCCTCAACTACCGGCGCGATCGCCACGGCGAAAACGATGATCATCATTCGCTGCTGAATCGTGCCCGATCCGCTGAAAAACTCGACGATGTTTTGCCTGCTCGAGCCACCCCCGAAAAGCCGCTGTGTTAGAGTGTCAGATAACAAGATCAATGGATAAGCAAAAAATAGCAGGATCGCACCGGTGCTCAGGGTCCGGATAAAACTTAGTCTGAAAAACCCGCCTAACGAGCCAACGTCAAATCCGCGGAACTGGAGGAAAGTGACTATGACGAGCACCACGCAACCAGTAAGAAGAAAATTTGCCAGAAGATTGCGCGCGCTGAACTGGATCGAGGGTTGCGAAACTGACGCGCCAATGGTCAGAAAAAGAAAAAGGATCAATAGGGCAGCCAGTATTGCCTCGGGCAGTCCAAAGCTTCGCGTCGTCACTGTCTCACCATCAAAAGCGTCCCGAGTTCGGGCGCTGATCTGATAAATTAGCGAAATATAGACATACAGGCTGGCAAGGAGGTAAAGAAGGGAGAGAAGAAGGCCTAAGACAGAGCTGGGAACGGCTCCCGATGCCGCGAAGAGGCTGCCGGATCGCATGCGTCCTGGGATCCCTACCGAACTGACAAACGCTTGCGCGTCTCCCTCTTAGTCCTGCTCATGCTCTTGCGGCACAGTGCTCGAGCATGAGAAAGAGTAAGAAACCAGAGAGAGTTCACGGTATTTCCACACCTTCACGGCGCGTAATAGCTCGGCAGGAAATACGCGCGCCCACTTTCCAGCTGTGGGACGAGTTGTTTTGGGAGTGTGAGTTCAATTTTTGAATCGGCCCCTCCGAATATCCGGAAGAAGCGGCTCAGACTAAACGGCGGGCCGTATTTCACGACTTTGGCCTCCGGCGCATTTCCGAGTTCTTTCGCTTTCCCAAACGCGTCTTCCAATTCACCGAGGCCATCGATCAGCTTGTGTTCGAACGCGTCCTTTCCGGACAGGATTCGCCCGTCGGCGATCGTATTGCGCAAAATGTCTGCCGGAAGATTTCTTTCTTTCGCAACGATGCCGAGAAATTTGTCGTAAGTCTTCATGATAAAGCTCTGCACCATCTCGCGTTCCTCCGGTGTGATCGGTCGTGCGCCGTTCAACATGTCCTTGAACTTGCCGCTTTTGAAAACCACGGAGGCGAGTCCGACCTTGTTAAAGAGCTGCTCGTAATTCAGCGTTTGAATAATGACGCCGATGCTGCCGGTGATGGTGGTGTCGCTTGCCATTAGGAATTTGCCACCGCAGGAAACATAATAGCCACCGGATGCCGCCAGGGAATCCATGTAAACGACCACCGGTTTCCGCGCCCGCACCTTGACCAACGCGTTGTAGATCGCGTCGGAAGCGGTCACTTCTCCACCGGGGGAATCGATTTCAAGCACGATGGCTTTGACGCGACTGTCGTCGCGAGCCTGTTGCAGGGCCGCGCGCATGTCATCGACCATTGAATCGGTAACGGTGCCGGGAAGCGAAGAGCTGATCAGACCGCGCATGGTGATGACCGCGATCTTGTCTGTGGTCGCGCGTGCCCCCCGCTGAAGCAGAATTTCACGAAAACGGGGAATTGGCTCGGGGTCGCGGTTCCCGCCAAGGCGCTGAAACGCCGCGACCATCAGCACCAGGTTAACGAACAAACTGGCACAAAGCGCGACGAACAAGAAGATGCTGAGACAACCGAGCTTGCGATTCGCCGCCATGATGGGACGAAACTGGCGGAGAACTGCCACCCGCACAAGCGCTTTTCCTGATGTCGCCAGCCGTCTTTTGTCCTTGCTACTTCCGAAGCAGGTAAATTAACTCGCCGTCGGAAACCCGGCGAAGTGTCCAGCTTTCACTTTTTGCTCTGCTAGCGCTTGGCCAACCTCTTGCATTTCGCCGATATAGCCGACAGAATCCATTCGCTGGACGTGCACCGGATTGATGTGTTTAAGACCAAGCGCATCCAAGCCTTCGCGGGAGAGCTCGGCATTGTAGCGGGCATAGATGAATAGCTTCGGCACATTGGGAATACCTTGCCCAATCACGGTGCCAATTTCACGATCCAAGAAATCTCCAGCCTGGCATTTCCCGAAAATGCGCCAGAGAAAATCCTGCTCGTGAAGCGCTGCGGCCATGAGCGCGAACGGAATCGTGCCTGCATTGTAGAGCAGGTTCATCTCTTCTGGGCTCAAATTGCTGTTCGCATTCGCGCTTGCACCCGTGCCGACTGAAATAAAAAGCATTTTCTCCTCGCCAGTCGACCAAAGCAGACGGTACGGTTCGCTCGTCGCCATCCACGAAGATGAAGTCGCGGTCGACGTGGATAACCTCCGACGGGAAATATGTCGGCGCCGGGCGGAGATCAGGCTGCTAGCCTGACTCGGCGAGCGTTCTGCTAGCTTGCCGTCTTCCAATTCGCCAGGCTGGCAGCCAGGCGGCCGACATCCCGCCGGCAAAATTATTCTACGAATTCCACTTCGATCGGGGCGTCGGTGTAACCTTTGTTGTGCGCCTCCGCTAGAAATCTCCGGATAGCGTCGCGTCCAACTTCGCCATAATCGCGAGTAAATTCATTCACATACATGCCGATGAATTTGCCGGCGAGCTTCGCGTCCATGTCGCGCGCGTAGGGAAGAGAATGTTGCACCGCCTCCTCCCGATGCGCCAGACCGTAATCGATGCTTTCGCGAATGATTTCGCTGAGATCGTGGCGTACCGGCTTTGGAATATCTTTGCGCACGACATTTCCGCCAAGGGGCAATGGCAATCCGGTTTTCGCTTTCCACCAACTACCAAGATCGACAATTTTCTCAAACCCTGATTTCGCATAGGTGAGTTGTCCTTCGTGAATAATCAAACCGAGATCCGCTTGCCCGCTGCGCAGCGCGTCAAAGATTTGATCGAACGGCACAACAACGTAATCGAACTCGCCGAGAAAAAGTTGTAGCGCAAGAAATGCGCTGGTCATCTTACCGGGCACTGCGATTTTTTTGCCGATTAAAAATTCTCTCACTGCCGCATCCTCGTCGGACGTGGTGCGATTGAGAGTTGGGCGTTGGGCGTTTTCTAACAATCATCGGCCCGTACCCGTCCCCCATGCTCGCTCCGCAGGGTAGCAGCGCGTATTTGTGCTGCAACGTACGCATAGGCATGGATTGAGATCGCCGAAATGTGCAGTTCGCCTCGAACCGCGCGTTCGTTCAACGTTTGAATATCTTCCAGTCGATGTTCGAACCGATATCCGCGCAGATCGATCTTATTCTGCGCCATCGCGTAAAACATAAACGCGTCATCCGGATCCGGGGAGTGACCCAGGGTAAAGACTTCAATCTTCTCCTCCTTCATTCCGGTTCTTCGTCATCTGTCACTCGATTTTCGTCATCGAGCTAGAGGAATTTGTGGGACGAAGGTGTGCGACGCCTTAACGAACGTCCGAAGGTTCAAAAGATCGCGCAGTTCCAGAGGCTTGCAGAGCTCGCCTCTTCATCCAAAAACAAAACAGCCGCCGCGATTTCACGCGGCGGCTGTTTGAAACTTCTTTATGCGTATTTGATCAGTAGCCTTATCGGTTCTCGACCACTCGAGGCGTCGGCCTGATCATTTCAAGCTGAGCGCTCACTTTCTGAATTTGATCGGCTTGCTGCTTGAGGCCCGCGGTGAGGGCCTTAATTTGCCCTTCCTGCAAAGCGATCACTGCCGCTTGTCTTTCCGTTGTGGCCTTCAATGCCTGCACAACGCCTTGCTGTTTGAGCAACTCGTTTGCCGACATAGGCGAGGCCGCACCACATTCGCCGAGCTGGCCGTTTCCATCTACGCAGACCGGGTTGCCCGTAACTGGCACACCCGAGACGCCGCCGACGAAGGCGGCAACATTAAACGCGTCGCCGATGCGTATCGTTTCGCTTTCACTTATCGGCCCCGCAGCGGAAGGGCCGGCGAATGCACCGAGGTAGATGTTAAAATCGCCCTCAACGCCCGCACCAGCCGAGTCACCCACGGCTACGTTTCCGGCGCCGCTTACGTTGTCAGCCATTGCGTCAAAACCAATGACATTGTTAAACAAGCCATCGGCATTGCTGCCGAGCGCGTTAAAGCCGACGGCGTTGTTTGAATCGCCATCAACGTTGCTAAAAAGCGCACCGGCGCCAACGGCTGTGTTGGAGTTTCCAAGGCCGAGTCCGCTTGAATCATTGTTTGCGAGCGCGACATCACCGATGGCCGTGTTGGCAGAGCCAATCTGATTGAAATAGAGCGAGCTCTCGCCAAGAGCGTTGTTGCTGTCTCCGTCGGTTTGGAAAAGGAGCGAATTAGCGCCAACGGCATTGTTGAACTCGCCTGTCGAGTTGGTAAACAGCGCGAATGTGCCGACATCCGGTGTTGTTCGCACCGGTAGTGTTGCTCAAAAGCGTGCCGCAGCCAACGGCCGTCTGTTGATTTGCGGTATTGAGAAGGAGCGTCACGGCACCGAGACCTGTGTTGAAGCTGGCCGCACCGTTGCTTAGGCCCGCGTAAAAACCGAACCCCGAGTTGTATAACCCGGTCACGCCCACAAGGGCGAGGTCCCCATCCGCCGTGTTGCTTAGGGGCAGAGGAGGCGGATCCGGTGTGTGCGGTGGATTGACCGCTTGTGTTTGCGGTGAAAACGCAAAGCACACGAGCATAAGCGGGATGAGAAGGAACCCGCGCCGTAACGGCAGCGAGCGAGCCGGATCTCGTCCGCATGAAACTAACGTTTTAAGTTGATTGAGTGGATACATGGATTGTTGTGTTCTTTCTCTCCCGGTTTCGTTCGTTTTTGTGGTTACCAAGCTCCTAACAGATAAAGAACCTACCGGGTAAAATCCTCTGTCTGTCTTAGAGCAAGGTGCGTGTGATACCAATTCCGGTTTTCGGTGTCAATATATTTTTTCAAAACTTTTTTGGGGCAGGCGCATACCCGCAAATGGAGAGGCGAGCTCCGCGAGGCCGGCACGGGCACGGAGTCCGGCGAACGTTCGCTCAGGCGTCGCAGAACTCCGCCCTCCATGGTCACACTGCATCATTCCCTGTTAGCATTCTCCTAGCTCCAAAACGAATAGGTCAGAGGAGCACGCTCCTGCAAACCTCCGCTGGTATGCGGCCCCGGGGGACATTCGTTAGGCGGCGCGGAGTTCCGCATTCCAAAATTTTCCCGATCGATCGCGCCATCGCGGATTGCGGTTTGCGTTGAACGGACTGTTCCCGTAGCCTCAGGCGCATGGCACGGACTGGTCTGGGCAAAGGCCTTGGCGCATTAATTGGCACTCCCTCGGTGGCGACGCGCCCAGACGCGATAGAGTCCGGGGAGCGAGTCCACCAGATCAATTTGGCAAACATCGTTCCCAGCGCGCTGCAGCCCCGCAAAGATTTCGCGCGCGAAGCACTGCAGGAACTGATCGATTCGATCCGGCAACATGGCATCATTCAACCACTCATTGTCCGTCCCGCCACGGCGGGTCTGTCCAGCGCCGGAGACGCGGGCCGTCGATTTGAATTAATCGCGGGCGAACGCCGCTGGCGCGCGGCGCAGGAAATCGGTCTTACCGAGGTGCCGGCGATAATTCGAAGCGCAAATGACCTGGAAGTGCTCGAATTGTCGTTGATCGAAAATCTGCAACGCGCTGATCTAAACCCAATCGAAGAGGCTCAGGGCTACGCAAGGTTAGCGAATGAATTTGGAATGCGGCAGGAAGACATCGCGCTCAAAGTAGGGCGTAGCCGGGCGGCAGTGGCCAACGCCCTGCGGCTTTTGGATCTGCATCCGCAGGCGCAAGTCTGGCTCGCTCAAGATTTGCTTTCGGTCGGTCACGCAAAAGTACTTTTGGCGTTAAAAGCGCCTGAGGAACAACTCCTGGCTGCGGAAACGGTCTTGCGTCGCAATGCCACAGTGCGCGCAACCGAGCGCCTGGTTGCTCGCTTGCTTGGAGTCGGGCGTTCGCGTCGAAAGTCCCGGCGCGCCGGGAGTGAGCCGGGCATTAGGCCAACGTCGGTGGAAGATTTGCAAAACCGGTTGCAAGAACACCTCGCTACGCACGTCACCATCCATCATGGAGACAAACGAGGCCGGATTGAAATCGAGTACTACGGAAACGACGATCTTCAGCGGATTGTGACTGCACTGGGGCTGCCACAGCTAGAGTAGCGGAGTGTTGGAGCATTGGAGTGATGGGAGGAATGGATTCACGCCAAACAACACTCCGTTACTCCCCTACTTCATTACTGCTGATCGTCTGCGTCTCGATCATTCGGCCAGATACGTCACCCGCAGCGCAGACAAAAATCTGGGAAGAACTTTCGGGCGAGAAAGCTCTCGCGCATGTTGAACGATTGGTCGATTTCGGGCCGCGCCCACCTGGATCAGAGGCGATTGAAAAATCCAGGCATTATATCGAGGACCAGCTTCGCCGTTCGGGTTGGCGGGTAAAACGGCAGGCATTCACCGACAACACCCCGCGAGGAAAGGTCCAGTTCGTGAATTTGACTGCCCAATTTCCCGGCCAAGGGAACGCGGCACCTTTGTTTTTGTTATGCTCGCATTACGACACGAAAACGTTTGATGCCATAAAGTTCGTGGGAGCTAACGATGCCGGCTCGAGCACAGGCTTACTTCTGGAATTGGCGCGAGTAATCGGGCAGCATCCGAATCTGGCTGTGAAGATTGAGCTTGTGTTTTTCGACGGCGAAGAAGCGTACGACCATTTTTCGGAGACGGATGGCTTGTACGGAAGCCGGTATTTTGCCAGACAACTCCAAGGCAACAGCGCCAAACAGTTCCGCGGCGGGATCTTGTTCGACATGGTTGGCGATCATTCCCTCGACATCACGCTTCCTGCAGATTCGCCTCCCGAAATAGCGCGAGACATCTTTGCGGCAGCGGAAGCGCTCAAGCTGAGAAGTTATTTCACGTACCTTGACCGAGAGATGATCGACGACCACTCACCGCTAAACGCTATCGGCATTCCGACAATTGACGTGATTGATTTTGATTACCCCTGGTGGCACACCGCGGGTGACACGATCGATAAAATCAGCGCTCAGAGTCTCCAGACAGTTGGAGCGGTCGCCTTGTATTATCTGTCTGAGTTTGCATTGAAGAACGTTGGCCGCTGAAGTGAAGGGCTAGTGATCAATTAACGACGAAAGCCCGAATGCCGAAAGAATGCCGAAACTCAAATGAGGGGACCGCAGACATCTTTCGCGCTGCCGCAGCATCCTGCTGCGGCTTAATTCGAAATCGGCACAGATGACGATTGCGTCACACGCTGAAAGCGTGCGCCTGCCATTGAGGCTTCGTCGTTTGTCATTTGATTCGGATTTTGGTATTCGTGCTTCGTCATTCTCTGAATTTCTGCATTGCCTCACGTCAGTTTTTCCGGCAGTTTGATAACGAGTTGCCGCCTTAATGGAACGCGGGAAGCCTATGTCGCTCGCAACGCGCAAAAACATCGGTGTAATCGGGCTTGGGATCATCGGTCGCGGCGTGGCTGGGAACCTGCGGCGGAAAGGGTTCACAGTTTATGTTTGGAACCGGTCGCCACGTTCCGTTCCTAATTTTGTCGGGTCGCCAGGGGAGGTAGCTGACATTTGCAATCATATCCAGATATTTGTTTCGGATGATGACGCTTTGTTGCAGACTGCCCGACAGCTAGCTGAAAAGCTTACGCCGCGTCATCTTGTCCTTGCGCACTCAACAGTCGCTCCGGATTCAATGCGTGCCGTGGCTGAAATTGTCGAACGCCGCAAGGCGCGCTTTGTCGAGGCGCCGTTTACAGGAAGTAAGACTGCAGCCGAAAAGGGTGAGCTTGTTTATTATGTGTGCGGGAATGATGCGGCACTGGGCGAAGCGCGTCCAATCCTCGAAGCCAGCAGTAAAGAGATTGTCGAGTTCGGACCAACAATTGGCCAGGCGAGTGCCATCAAGATCGCAACCAACATGATCACGGCCGCAAGCATCCAGGCAGCTGCGGAGGCACTGGCGCTTGTTCAAGCTTTGGGTTTGCCGTTGGAAAAGTTCATCGAGGCAATGCGCAGTAACGCCAGCCATTCTACAACTCTCGCGATGAAACTGCCTAAAATGCTTAGCCGTGATTTTGAGCCGCACTTTTCTGTTAAGCATATGTTGAAAGATATGCAGATCGCTAATCAGATCGGTTTGTCGAACTATCTCGATCTGGGTGTGACAGCCGCTGCTCGCGATCAGCTGCTTGAGCAAATGCACTGGGGCCACGGAGACGATGATTATTCGGTAGTAGTGCGGAAATATTTGCACGAGCCTGTGCCAGTTACAGATGAAGAGTTGCAACTGGAGGAGCAGGAAGAGCAAGCCGGCACCGGCGAACCTATCGCGAGCTCAGCCGAAGCGGAAACCAAGATCCAGCAAGATGCGACTCCGGAGGTTTCGCCTGCGCCACTGGTCGGTGTGGCAAGCGGCGGAGCGGCTAACGAAACAACACGATTGCGTCGTGGTTTTCTCAAGCAGCTGTTCAGCCGATTGTCATCCCGGGAAAAATGACATTGCGTTCCGACCTGGGCGAACCGGTGTTGTGCATCCGACCCCTCTCCTCAGTCCTTTCCCCTTTCGCAGAGGACACACGAATTCTTTGTCCGAACTTTATGCGTAAAGTGACTTGTGATGGATAATGCGATCTTTCTCGACCTTTCCGAACGCGCAAAGTTTCGTATTACCGGCGCGGACCGGCTTCGGTTCCTCAACGGGCAAATCACAAATGATCTGCGCAAGGCGAGTGAAACCTCCGCAATCGAAGCGTGCATTCTCAATGCGAAAGGCAAAACAGATGCGCACATTTTTGTGTCCGCATTGGAACAATCCTTTTTGGTCGATGCGGCGGCGGATCTTCGAGCAACGCTCAAGGTCCGGCTGGAGCGCTACGTGATCGCCGACGACGTGCAGATTGAGGACGTCACCGATCAATTCTCGCTTTTTCACGTGTGGTCACAAAAATCCCCCGCCCTGGAGTCTGGCCGGATTGTCTCGGTGCGCCGTTTTGCTGAACCGGGATGGGACATATGGGGCGATGCTGCGCAGCATCACGTCTCGTTACAGGAATTATCCTCGCGATGGGCCCCTTGCGATTCCGACACGGCCGAGGTCATGCGAATCGAGCAGGGAATTCCGCGCTGGGGTCGCGAGTTGACAAACGACATTATTCCAATCGAAGCCAATTTGGAACAACGCGCGATCGACTACCAAAAGGGTTGTTACATCGGCCAGGAAGTCATCTCACGAATAAAGATGTCGGGCCAGACGAACAAGCGATTATGCGGCCTGATCTCGCTGGACGATCTCCCCCTTCAGCCAGGCATGAAACTTGCCGCTCCTTCAGTGCCTGGGAAGGAAGTTGGCTGGATCACAAGCGCTACGCGCAACGAAAGACAAGAAATCGCACTCGGATATGTGAAACGGGGTTTCAACAATGTCGGCACCAAACTGGACGCGTTCACGACAGGAGATTCTGCTCCGAAACCTTTCGGCACAATTCCGTTAGAAGTGGTTGCTTTGCCGTTTCTTTGAGTCGCCGCGATTTTTCGCGGCTTTCTGCCTCCCCAAACCTGGAAAGTAAACGCGCGATGCTCTCCTCATCGCTCATACGAACAAGCGTGGGTCCATAGGTCATTTTGCATTCGTCACTTGCCAGAGGTCATTTACCCTTGCCGAATGAATACTTTTCGGTTCTGTGATTCGCATGGAAACGCACTTGACCTGGTATGGCCAATCGGCTTTCAAGATCACTACTGGCACTGGCAAGCTATTGCTGATCGATCCATGGCTAACAAATCCGGTTTTCGCGCGCGGCAAAGAGGAGCTTGCCGCGCTCGACCGTGTCGATCTTATTTTGCTTACGCACGGGCATTCCGATCACGTCGGCAACTCAGTCGAGATTGGAAAGCGCACGGGCGCGATTCTGGTTTCAAACTTCGAGCTCAATGCGGCGATGATTTCAGTGCTTGGTTATCCTGAAGCGCAGGCCCCTAGCGAGACAACCGGGCATCTCGGCGGCGAACTATCGCTGCTGGATGGCGAAATAAGAGTGCAGTTCGTCCCGGCGTGGCACGGTTCGTCCGTTCAAAGAGATGAAGATGCGACCCCGGTTTACGCGGGTACTCCAACGGGGTTGATCGTTGCGCTACGCAATGGCCCTACGATCTATCACACGGGCGACACAGATTTGTTCTCCGACATGGCGCTGGTGAAACGATTTCAGAAGATCGACGTCATGCTGGTTTGTATCGGCGACCATTTTACAATGGGACCAGCTCGGGCAGCAGAAGCCGTGAAGCTGGTGACCCCGAAGACCGTAATTCCGATGCATTATGGAACGTTTCCGGTGCTGACAGGCACGCCCGAAGTGTTCGAACGCGAACTGAAGAAGCGCAAATTAAAGTCCAAGCTGTGGGTCATGAAAATCGGCGAGACGATTGCGCTCTGAGAGTCACGATTCTTTTGCGCGAAGCGTTCCGACGTACCACGCATACAGCCATCACGAGTAAGGAAGTCGAATGGAGGGGAACAATGCCAATTCGGGAAGAGGGGGACAAGCTTGGCAGAACTACTTACACCGCTTGTCCCTCAGGCTGTCAGTAATGCTACAGCAACATTCGTCGAGTCGTTAAAGATTAGCTCGAGCTCCGAGAAGGTTCGTCGCGGTCGGCGAGTAGTGATCAAGCGCCGCAACATCTACAGCGAGCAATTGGCGGATCTGGCCAACTTGTATTTTCGCATGTCGGGCATACCGATCCGCTTTTGGAGCAAAGCCGAAGACTGGCGGCATTGGGAAATAAAAGGTTTTCGGATGCTCAATGGAGATCGTTTTCGCGCTTTTGCTTCAGGCGCCAAGACGGTTTGCACCGATAAACTAGCAGGGAAAAATCTTTGGGATTGCCTGGATTTGGTTGGGCGTGCGCACTAGCTTCGCCAATCCAGCGAAAGTAAAACGGCGCCTCGAACGGATTCGAGATGTGACCGCCAACTTGCGATACTATCGAGCGTTTACGGCCAAACGCGCACGCACGCGCCAAAGCCGACGCGCCTCAATAAACTGCCAAGTGATGAGACCGGGGACGCCAAGCCCGATTTCTCTCGCGCGCGCGACCAGGGAGAGAGCAAAAGCGCCTTCGCCTGGAATTCCGAGCAAATTTCCAACCACAAGATAGCCGCCCTCCTGCACACCCAGACCAGCGGGGACTGCAAACGCAGCCGACCGAATCGTCACGACGGTACTTTGCAGGATGACTGCGTTGACGAACGACGCGGGTAAATCGAGCGCCCACAGGGCAAGCCAAATTTCTCCCGAGCCGACAATGAGAGAGGTCATCGTCAAAATGCAAGACGCGACCACGCCACCACGCCGCGCGTAGAGAGACCGGACGGTTCGGTCCAGCGTGTCGCCGCCTTGCACGAGGGATTGCCAATCCGAGGAACCGGCCAGACGCGAAATGATGCGAGCGAGAAAACTAAAGATGCCGAGACGCTGGACAAAATAGAAGCCGGAGAACGCAAAAAGTGCGACCACTACTCCGATTAAAGTCGGACCGACGAAACTGGTCTTTCCTGTTCGGTCGACAAGTAGAAACAATCCCAGCAAAGTAAACCCGGCCTGAATAAAAATACCGAGCGTGATGTCCACGAGCACGCTTCCCGCCGCGACCGGCAACGGTGTGCCGCTGATCGCAGCCAGGCGAGCCCGAACAATGTCTCCGCCGACGGCGGCGGAAGGGACTAGTGTGCTAACCGATTCGCCAATCCAGCGCATCCAAAGCAGTTGAAAAAGCCGCGGGCGATCGGATTTGGGAAAGAGAGCGCCCCAGGAGACGGCATCGAAAAAAACTGGGATCAGATGGTAAACAACGATTCCCAGAATTGTCCATTCCGCCGTAGCAAACGCATCCCAGACTTGGCCGATACCTTGGCGAATCAGCAGGCCGGTGAAAAGCGCGGCGCCAGCGAGGCCAAGCAGCCATACCGTCACATGTATTTTGCCGGGTGCTTTCATTGCCTGTTTGAGAGCAAAGTTACCAGTTAAAGAGAGCAACAAAACAGTCGCCAAGACCAGCTCGGCTCGACCATTCCGGAAATAGTCCTTGCTAAAATATCACCTCTTCGATACATCGCTTTCACGTTTGTCATCCGATATGTTGGGTATCCGGATCGGCTTAACTACACCATGAAAGCTATTCGCAGATTCTTTGCTTTCCTATGTCTTGCTTCTGCGACGTCAACAGTAGCTGGACCGTCGACTTTCGAGGTCCAGCCTTCGCCCACACCATCGGATGAAAATTCGCGCGATCTTTTCTCTTACGAAACGACCTACACGTTTGACAGCGATTTCAAGGAATCCAAACTCGGTGATGGTGATTCGCTCTTTAACGATTTTAGCTATGACCATCGTTTTCTGATCACTGGCAAATGGTACTTCCGTGCCGGGGTCGAATACGAGCGCTATGATTTCGGTGGCACCGACAACGGCTTGCCTGATCATCTGCAAGCCGCGTCCGGTCACCTGGCTGTGGAGTACGTTGTGAAGGACTTTCCGGGCATGAGCGCTCGAGCTTGATCCGGGCGTTTACTTTCAAGACAACGTTAGCTGGCGACGCTTTCGACATTCCAGTGGAAAGCTTTCTGTGACCTTCCCCTTGAAGAAGGACAAAATCTTTGCCGTTGTCGCTTTGGGCTGGTGGTATTTATCAGGATCCGCCGGTTGCGCCGGGTGGCGGCATTATCTGGGTTTTCAGCGACAAGCTTCGCCTTCAGGGAGTCTTTCCGAAGCCGGCGCTGATTTATCAGCCCAACGACGACTGGGATTTGCAGGATCACTCGGCGAGCTTAACTACACCAGCTTTCGTACTGACGATGTCCTCACGACCGAGCAAAAATTGCAATTGCACAATGCGGTCGTTCAATATAGCGAGGACCGAGCCGGCGCGCAGGTAGCTTATACCGGTTTCAAACCCTTCAAGATCATTGCAGGCGCAGGCGTCACGGCCGAACGACAACTTTGACTTTTTCCGCGCCAACCAGTCAAAAAGGACCGATCCCGGCTCCCTACCTCAGAATCGCCGCAGAAGTTGAAATTCTAAGGGAAAATTTCGCCAAGTTTTCTGGCCATTCCCTGGTCGCCGCGAATCTTTAGCCGGCCAGTCAGATATGCCCATGTTCCGCCCATCTGGTGGTTGGAAACGGCGACCCAATCCGTGTCCTTCGCGACGAACGTCACATTTGGATTGTCGATTTTTCCTTTGCCCATCTTGTACTTCCCGTCGTCCACGTCGATCCACCATTGCCCGCCTTGTGGCCCGCTCAAGTCCCATTGATAACGAGCGTGAACTCCTTTCGCCTTGGCCGGCTGGAAACTGCCGCGCATCGAGTCGAATACCTGCTGCGGCGTCGAGTCCATGTGTTCGCTGGCGGCGGCGGTTGACCGCACGCAATACAAATCGCCAGGCAAGCGCACCGATTGTCAGGAATAAATAGCGCCTGCTTGATCGGATAACTGCGGCGTTTCGCGGCTTCATCATTCCTCCATTATCCGTTTTTCGTTCTTCGTCATTCGCGTGGCCCTATTGCTCGATTCGTTTCAGAAGAAACGACTGCGCCGAGAAACGTGATTAAGGCACCCGCCAACAGGACCAGAAGATCGCCAATATAAAATTGCACCCCAGCGTGGTACATGTTCACCAACCGAAATGCGCGGCAAAAGTGAGTAAGCGGAAAGAGTTCGGAAACATACTGGATCGCCTTGGGCAGTTGTCCCAACGGCGCGAATGCGCCTGAGAGCACAAACACTGGCAGCAGGAAAAAAACAGAAAACTGTATGGCCTGGGTTTGTGTATGGGAAAACGCCGAGATCAAGAGGCCGAGTCCGAGCGAGCATAGCAGGAAAAGCAAGCAGACCACTGCAAGAGCAGGCAGTTGATAGAAGGTCACACCAAAATGCCAGCTGCTCACCAACATGATCACCACCACCAAGAGGATGGACACCACAAGATACGGCAACATTTTGCCGATTACGATTTCACGGCGTCGAAGCGACGTCACCATCAACTGGTAGAGCGTGCCCGACTCCCGTTCCCGCGCTATCGTGCAAGCCATCAGCGTGACTGTCAGGAGCTGTAAGATCAGACCAATGATGCCGGGGACGACATAATCGATAACGCGCAATTTGGGGTTATATAATAGCTTGCGATCCACCGACCACATTTCCATCATGGAGACGAAACGCTTGCGGATTTGAACTGGAAGCTGCTTGCCCAGTTCAAAGACCTCTTCCGGCAGATTCTCAATCATCTGGTCCCGTTGTTTTAGCTGAAAATCGCCCAAGCTCTGTCGAACGCTGCCCTCTACAGCATCGGACGTATTGATGTCGCTGCCGTCGGAATACAGCAGCAGCGGCTTCGGGTCGCCGTTTTCCAAACTCTCATTCCAACCTGCAGGAATGATCAGCGCAGCCTGCACCCCTTCGGCGAGCAAATCCGGTGCATTTTTCGAATCCGGCGATCCGTACCGCCATTGAAACGTCTTGTTCTTCGAAATGATGTCGACGAATTCCTGCGCGCGTGGAGTTCTGTCGCGATCAACGAGCAGGCTTTTCACGCCGGTTACTTCGCTGGTTTCAAAGGCATGGCCGAACAGAAGCGTGAACAGAGGCGGCAAAGTGATTACAAGAAGCAGTACCCGTCGATCGCGCAAGATGTGCAAAAATTCTTTGTAAGCGACACTGGCAGTCGCCTCGAATGATAGCCATTTCATCAAGTCGATCTTTTCAAAATGCCGTTGTAGCCCTGCGAGTAAGCGGTGAAAACGTCTTCCATATCGGGTTCTACCCAGCGTTCGCCTAACAAGTGAAGATCGGGGAACGGCCAACGTTCGCGCCATTCGGCCATCAATCGCTCGGGTTCCGCAGTATAAAGGCGCAGGCTGCCGCTGCGCAGGGAAACGCCAAGGAGTTCGGGAAGGTTCCTTAGTCGAACCAGCGCCGGCATCAGCGGGTCGACTTCGATCTCGAGTAATCGGGTGCGAAAGCTCGATTTCAATGCGCGCGGTGAAGCTTTTGCCAGCAGCCGCCCATCTTCGATAAAACCGACTTCTGTGCAACGCTCGGCTTCGTCCATGTAATGGGTGGTAACGAAGATTGTTTTTCCTTCATTGCTTAGATCGTAAAGAAGGTCCCAGATTTGCTGCCGGTGCACCGGGTCGAGGCCTGCGGTCGGTTCGTCAAAAAAAAGCAGCGGTGGGTTATGCACGAGCGCGCATCCAATCGCCAGCAATTGACGCATCCCCCCAGATAAGCTTTGCGCGGCCGTGTTACGCTTTTCCTGCAAATCGATCACCCGCAGCAGGCGCTCGATTCGCGCCTCCAATTCCGCGCCAGGCACACCGTAAGCGCCTCCGAAGAAGCGGAAATTTTCCAGAACCGTCAGGTCGGAATAAAGACTGAAGCGCTGCGGGACATATCCGAACTTGGTCCGCACAAAATGTCGGTCTTTCCAAACATCCGCGCCTTCAATCGTTGCATGGCCAGCCGTAGGATGCGTCAGGCCGCACAGCATCCGCATCGTCGTGGTTTTTCCGGCGCCGTTAGGGCCGAGAAAACCGAAGATTGTGCCCGCTTCGATTTGAAGAGAAAGATCCTGCACAGCATGGACGTTACCGAAACTCTTGCTCAGATGGTCGAGCACGATCACCGGTTCGCTCATGATGAAACCCTATTGCGATGATCCAAAAAATTTGCAACCATTTGGCATTGGCCGTCACATCTGTCGCTCATGAAAACTAAGATGCTGAATCTACAGCGGCCCGTCCTACTAAAGACGGGCGGTCTCTTACTTTTGCTATCTGTCTTGCGCCTGGGACTGACGACCGCATACGCCGACGCTATCTCAGAGCTCGCCTCGTTTTCGATTTTTGACAAGGTCGATCTCGCGCAGCTCGCAAAAAGCGATGTGAAGACGGCGCACGGACCGCCGATGAGTAATCCGCGATTTCTCGCGGTGCAAAGTTGTTACGTGGTGTCGGGTGCACCCGCTCAGCAAATCGAGGCGTTGCGCCGGTGGGACGCAACAAGGCATCGCGAACTGAAGGTTTTTCTACACTCTGATCTGCCTTCGAACCCTACCCCGGCTAATTTTGAAAAACTGAAAAATGCGCCCGGCAACGCATCCGTGCGTTCATTTGTGGCGGCGACTCAAAAGCTCGGTCCGAGTCTCCAGATTAGTAAGGACGAGGCAAAGAAATTTTCTGCGGGAGCCGGAGGCGGAGGAGGCGCCATGCCTGCACCGGTTGTGGCGTTCTGGACAGACGTATTGACTGCGCGGACGAAAAGCTTCGTGTCAGAGCGGAATGTCCGCACAAGCTCCGTACGATCACGCCGGCCCGTCTGTTCGGGCCGAGCGACGAAGTAAACGGATTGTTGCGCGAGCAAGGGAAAATCCGCAATCAGTTTTCCGGATTACTTGGGGCCACAGGTATTGGGAGCGGCGCCGGGTCGCTCAAGCCGGAATTGTACTGGGAGCTTCTCGATGCCGATGATCAAGGCACAATAACGCTGGGCGCGTCTTACAGCCGCGGCGGGGCGGCCGGAACGTATCAAGCTGCGGACGTCCTTTATTACGCAAGCGGCGGCTACTACGTCGCTCTCACATTGTACCAGCTGTGGCCTGTTACAGTGGAAGGGAAACCTTCCACGCTTGTCTGGCGCGGCGACATGATCTCCGCCGCGTCGCTGGGCACGCTGCATGGCGTGGAGAGGCTCGGATCGGAGTCGGTGATGATGAAAAACATAACCAAAGCCGTCACACTCTTTCGTCGCGATACGAGTGGAGGTCGTTGACCAGTGAAGCGCTTTGAGTGTCGAATCTTCTGTGCTGTTTGCGCAGCATCGTCGTTGCTATTTGCAACGCGAATGTTCGCGGAGGAAAACAGTGGTAACTGGTTCGAATCCGTAAGTCACATCCCTTTTGAATATACCGCGGAAGACGCCTATGTCGGCGGTGGTGACGTCCAACGCGGACCTAACAAGAACGTGCGCGATTTCGACGAAAACGATTCGATCGTGCATCTGGTATTCACTCCGCGAACCAAGTTCGGCGTTCTGCGGCTTGGCGCGGAGTGGGAGCGATTCTCATTCGGACTTCCGGATCATGCGGCACTTCCGGACACGCTGCAGTCCGTCAGCCTTGTCATGGGACTGGATATGCAGTTCTCCGATTCAATCATCGTCAGGGCGGAAGGTCAGCCCGGCGTTTACGATACTGAGTTCGACAATTTAGGTTACGACAATTTCAATCTTCCGTTCCTCATCGGCGGCACCTACATTTACAGTCCCAACCTGCAGCTCGTTCTGGGCGTGAGCGTCGATATCGAGCGGAAATATCCGGTTATCCCCGTTGCCGGACTTCGCTGGAAAATCGCAGCGCAGTGGCTGCTAGAAGCCGTGCTGCCGACTCCCCGTCTCCAGTATGAGATGAACAAGGACCTCTCCCTTTACGTAGGGGGGAATGTGAAGCAAACCAGTTACCGTGTAGATGACGATTTCGGGACCGCGAACGGAATACCGAGGCTCAACCACGCAATCCTCACCTACAGCGAAGTACGAACGGGGGCGGGATTCGACTGGAAGATTTCCCACATTATCACCGCCACCGGCGAAGTCGGCTACCAACCGTACAGAAACTTCGATTTCTATCGCTCCGACGTGCGCTACCATCAGGACGGTGGCGCCCCTTACGGAATGATCTCGTTGCACGGCGCGTTTTAGTTGTAGCCGGCATCGTTGATGGCGGCCAGGGCACCGCGCCCCGCTACAAACCGGAAGCTTCATCGCAGATTCTTGTCGAGCGCGCCGATCTTGCGCGTCTCCGGCCAGTGAAACGCAACGCCCAGCACAACCAGGATTGTCCCAATGCCTCCGGCAACGACCGAAATCACCGGACCAAACAGCGCAGCCGTCAATCCTGATTCCAGCGCACCGAATTCGTTCGATGTGCCGATAAAAATATTGTTCACCGACGAAACGCGTCCGCGCATTTCATCCGGCGTGATCAGTTGGACAATGGAACCACGAATGATCACGCTCACACTATCGAATGCGCCGATAAGAAGTAATAGGCCGAGCGATAACCAGAGGATCTTAGACAAGCCAAACAGGACAGTCGCAATTCCAAACCCGGAGACACACCAGAGCAAGGCTTGGCCAGCCTGCTTCATTGGTGGAAGGTGCGCTACCACCAGCGCCATGGCAAAAGCACCGATCGCTGGCATTGCTCGCAACCAACCAAGGCCAACCGGGCCGCAGTGCAGAATCTGATCGGCGAAAATCGGCATTAATGCGGTCGCGCCTCCCAGCAGGACCGCGAACAGATCCAGCGTGATCGTCGCCAGGATCACTTTTCTGCGAAACACGAAGCGGAGTCCGGCCACGAGACTCTTCCACGTGCTGGCCTCGCTCTGGTCGCGCCTCTGTTTGCTACGCCGAATCGGAAGAACCAGAAAGAAAAAGCAAAACGCGCAAAGCGCATCCAATAGGTACACAACAGGGAACCCGATGTAGGCGACCAGCAATCCGCTGAGCGCAGGGCCCACAACGGATCCAATTTGGAAAACGCTGTTATTCCATGTCACCGCGTTCGCAAAGGCATCACGAGAAATCAGCGTAGGAAAAAATGAACTGCGTGCAGCCCAACTGAATGTGCGCGCCACGGCTCCGAGAAAAAGAAGAAGATAGATCAACGGAATCGATGCGTCGTCGAAATGGAAGATTGGATGATGCCGTTCAAAAATCCCAGCAATGGAGGCCAAAACGCGATTACTTCCACGCAATGGCGCAATCGCAGGAATGGCGAGATGTTTCCAAGAAACCAAGGCCAGCGCTAGCGACGTCAGCACGCTAAAAATTTGCGAGACCAGAATGATGCGCTTTCGACTGAACCGGTCCGCCAAATGGCCGGCGGGCAAAGACAGGGTAACTACCGGCACTACGATGACGAACCCAACGAGCCCGAGTGCAGTCGCCGAATGCGTGAGCCCGTAAATCTCCCATTCCACTGCCACAGCGAGCATCAAGCGGCCAGTGATCGAGAGTAGATTGCCAGCCGTAAACAAGGCAAAGTCCCCAAAACGGAAGGCTGCGTATGGATCGTGGGCTCGAGGTCCTATCTCAATCGGCGAGGGAACTGCCGGGCGCTGGCCTTCCGGCGATTGATAAGAGCTGGAATCGATTGGCTTCGGCATGCTCGAGCGCGTTCAGTCGAACACGCGCACGAGATTGTAAATTGAGGAGCGAGCACCGCAACCTATGGTAGTGTGTAATCTGTCCCGCTGAGATCGAAAGCTCCGGCACGCGGTTACGAACCGCAGGGTGGCCAGCCATATCCCGGACCCCAAAGAATTTGCACAAATTCTACCGATTTTTCTTCCATTCTCCAAAAAGAATGCGGTAGAGTCGGCGGCTTCAGAGGAAATGGATAACATTATCGAGGCGAGAGAACTGCAGATAGAACGCAAGCATTTCTATGTGGAGCTCCGGGAAAATGAGCGCGGGAGGTTCTTGCGCATCACTGAAGAAGCTCATGGCCGCCGCAACAGCATCATCGTGCCGAGTACCGGGGTCGATGACTTTACGGCGACAATTGCTGACGTTCTTACGAATGGCGAGGGCGCGCCAGCTTAAACCGCTGGATTGCTTGGTTTGGCTTTCTATAGAGGTAGCCAGGTCGGCTCTAACCGTTTCTGACCTCTAAACAATACGACTCTTCGAGTTTTCAGGATCGTTGACAGGTCCGCACCCGAAACTACTTTGGCCAGTTCGTTCCTTGCCGATTTTTTCGCATCCCTAAATATGGCCAGAAGACGCAAATCTACGGTTCGAAAATCACTTCGGCGCACATCAAAGAAACCGAGATTGCCGGCGAGTCGCCGCGCTCGAATGAAAAAAACGAAAAAGCCGCGTTACGTTTATTACTTCGGAGACGGCCACGCGGATGGATCAGGCGGGATGAAATCGCTGCTGGGCGGCAAAGGCGCGAATCTCCACGAAATGACGCGCATCGGTCTGCCGGTGCCACCGGGATTCACCATCACCACCGAAGTCTGCAGTTATTTTTACGACCATAACCGGACTTACCCGCGGGAGCTGGAGGCGGAAGTCGCGGCGGCGCTGGCAAAAGTTGAAAATTCCGTCGGAAAAAATTTTGGCGACGAAGAGCGACCTTTGCTCGTCTCCGTGCGATCAGGCGCGCGGGATTCCATGCCCGGAATGATGGACACCATCCTGAACCTCGGGATGAATGACGAGGTCGTCGAGATTGTCGCGGAAAAAACAAACAACGCGCGTTTTGCCTGGGATTCATACCGCCGTTTCCTGCAAATGTACGGCGACGTAGTCATGGGAGTTCAGAAACGGCCGGGCGAAGACCATGAACCATTTGAGACGGTTATCGAGCATCTAAAGGATGAACGCTACGGCAAACATGACTTCCCGGACGTCAGATTGACAGTCGCCGATCTGAAAGAGCTGGTGCAACGATTCAAAGCTCTAATCAAAGAGCGTACGGGGAAATCGTTTCCGCAGGATCCGCAAGCGCAGCTTTGGGGCGCGATCGGCGCGGTTTTCGGATCATGGATGAACGATCGCGCGATTGTTTATCGTCGGAAATACGGCATCCCGCACGACTGGGGCACAGCCGTGAATGTGCAGACGATGGTGTTCGGAAACATGGGCGAAACGAGCGCAACCGGGGTCGCATTTACGCGCGATCCGGCGACCGGTGAAAAAGTTTTTTATGGCGAATATTTGATCAACGCCCAGGGCGAAGACGTCGTTGCAGGCGTACGCACGCCCCAGCCAATTGCCGATTTGGCGAATGAAATGCCTGCAGCTCACAAAGAGCTGATGAAAGTCCGCGCGATCCTTGAACGTCATTTCAAGGACATGCAGGACCTGGAGTTCACAGTGGAGGAAAAGCGCCTTTACATTCTCCAAACTCGCAACGGGAAACGCACAGGGCATGCTGCCGTTCGTATTGCGGTCGATATGGTCGATGAAAAATTGATCACAAGGAAGGATGCGGTGCGCCGTATCCCCGCGGATTCGCTTGCTCATCTGTTAGCCCCGATCTTCGACCGGCAATCGGCGCAACAAGCGAAAAAGATCGGCGCCGGTTTGGCCGCCGGCCCGGGCGCGGCTTGCGGGCGGGTTGTGTTTAGTGCGGAAGAAGCCGTCATCCGCTCGGAGAAAGGTGAGAAAGTCGTGCTCGCGCGCATTGAAACTTCGCCGGAAGACCTGCGCGGCATGATTGCCGCCGAAGGCATCCTGACGTCGCGCGGCGGCGTCTCGTCGCATGCGGCCCTGGTCGCACGGCAAATGGGAAAAGTATGCGTGTGCGGCGCGACGGGAATCCAAATCGATTACCAAAAGCGCACACTCAGCGCCAACGGCACGACGTTGAATCGAGGCGATTATATCTCCATCGATGGAACTGCGGGAGAAGTGTTTGCGGGCGAAGTCGCAACTGCACCGTCGGAAATCGTTCAGGTACTGGTCGATCGTTCTCTCGATGCGAAAAAGAGCATCGTTTACCAAGAGTACGCAAAACTGATGAAGTGGACGGATCAATTCCGCAGCCTGGGCGTGCGCACAAATGCGGATACACCCGAGCAGGTAACAAACGCGGTCGCGTTCGGTGCGGAAGGCATCGGGCTTTGCCGAACAGAGCATATGTTTTTCGAGGGCGATCGGATTGACGCTATGCGTGAGATGATTCTCGCCGGTACGAAGGACGAGCGGGCACGCGCTCTGACCAAACTACTTCCCTACCAGCGTGCTGATTTCATTGGCATTTTCACGGCGTTAAAAGGTTTGCCCGCCACCATTCGTTTTCTCGATCCACCGCTCCACGAATTCTTGCCCAACGATCACGCCCAGCAAAACGAACTTGCGAACAAGCTCGGCGTGGCCGTCGAACACATCGCTCGCCGCGTGCACGAGCTGCACGAATTTAATCCGATGCTCGGTCATCGGGGTTGCCGCCTTGGGATCACGTTTCCGGAAATTTCCGAAATGCAGGCACGCGCGATCTTTGAAGCTGCAGCCGAAGTGCAAGCCAAAGGTATTAAGGTCCGCCCTGAAATCATGATTCCGCTGGTTGGATTTCCGCGCGAGCTGAAGCTTCAAATCGAAATCGTTCGCCGTGTGGCCGGGGAGGTCGCGAAGGAAACGAAAACGAAATTCAATTATCTTGTGGGGACGATGATCGAAATTCCGCGCGCCGCGTTGGTCGCAGACCAGATTGCGCGCGATGCCGAGTTTTTCAGTTTCGGCACAAACGATCTTACCCAAACAACACTGGGAATGAGCCGGGACGATTCGGGAAGCTTTCTTCCCGCTTACATCGAGCTCGATATCGTCGATTCAAATCCGTTCGCGACGATCGATCAAAAAGGCGTGGGCTGGCTAATGGAAATAACGCGCGACCTCGGACGCAAGACCCGGCCAAACATCAAACTGGGAATTTGCGGCGAACACGGTGGCGAGCCGGCGAGTGTCAAATTCTGTCATCGGCTGGGCTTGGATTACGTAAGTTGCAGCCCGTTCCGGATTCCGATTGCCCGATTGGCTGCGGCGCAGGCAGCACTCGAGAGTTAAAAGCTTGGTCACATTTAAGGACATCGAAGCGGCGCGCAAACGAATTGCGGACGCGGTTTATTATTCGCCTTGTCCGCACTCCATTCCGCTGAGCGAAATCACCGGCATGAAAATTTTCTGCAAGCTCGACAACTTGCAGCGCACGGGAAGCTTCAAGGAACGGGGCGCGCGCAATGCACTGGCACAACTGTCGCGTGACCAGCAGAAGCGTGGAGTCATTGCCGCTTCTGCGGGCAATCATGCTCAAGCACTCGCTTATCAGGGTCGATTACTCGGCATACCCGCAACAGTGGTAATGCCCAAATTCGCGCCGCTCATAAAGGTGAGCACGTGCCAGCAACTCGGTGCGACTGTTGTTTTGCACGGGACAGATTTCGGCGAAGCGAGAGCGCACGCGCACAAAATCGCAGCGGAGCAAGGGCTTGCCTATATCAACGGCTATGATGATCCCGCGATCATTGCCGGACAGGGAACGATGGGCCTGGAGATCGTTGAGCAAATTCCCGATCTCGAGGCCGTAGTTGTTCCCGTGGGCGGAGCCGGTTTACTCGCTGGCGTTTCGTTGGCCGTGAAGACCTTGCGACCGCACGCGAAAGTGGTCGCTGTTGAAGCGGAGAATGTTGCGAGTTTTTCAGCCGCGCTTAAAGCGGACAAACCGATCAAGATCGCGATGCTTCCGACGCTCGCAGATGGGCTCGCCATTCCGCAGATCGGCACAAATGCGTTCCAAATTGCAAGACCACTCGTCGATTTGACTATCACTGTAAGCGAAGAACAAATCGCTCTGGCAATTCTCCGTCTGGTTGAATTGGAAAAAAGCGTCGTTGAGGGAGCCGCTGCTACGCCATTGGCCGCGTGCATGTCCGGAAAGTTGGAAGAGCTCGTCGGCAGGCGAGTGGTTCTGTTGCTTTGCGGTGGGAACATTGATCCCAACGTTCTCAGTCGTGTAATTGAACGCGGCTTAGTTGCGGATGGCAGACTTGGCCGTTTCACTGCTGTCATCAGCGATCGGCCCGGAGGGCTGGCCGACCTGGCAGCACAGATTGCTTCGACAGGAGCAAGTGTTAAGCAAGTCGTGCACGATCGCGCCTTCGCCAGCCCGGATGTCTCTGCTGTGAACGTTCTTTGCACGGTCGAAACCCGCAACCATCAACACCTGGCTGAGCTGCGCGCCTTATTGAAAAGCCGCGGCGTGGAAATTCACGACGCTAAATAGATGGTAGGGCGCGACCGCCGATCGCGCCGACTAACTTGAAGCGCGATTCGCTTTCCGTAGTCTGCTCCCATGCAACGGCGTGAAAGAACAATCGACCCGAATTCCTTCGCGCGCCGCCACATTGGCCCGAACGAAGACGAAGTGCGCGCCATGCTGCGCGAGGTCGGCTTCGAAAGTCTCGATACCCTTGTGGAAGCCGCCGTTCCAAAGAATATCCGGATCGATCGAGAACTGAACCTGCCGGAACCGAAATCGGAGATGGAAGCCCTGGCTGAGCTCCGGGCAATTTCCAGAAAAAACAAGATCGCGCGCTCGTTCATCGGCTGTGGCTATTCCGATTGCATTACGCCGCCCGTTATTCAGCGAAACGTTCTCGAGAACCCGGGTTGGTACACTGCTTACACACCCTATCAGGCTGAACTCGCACAAGGCCGGCTTGAAGCCCTCGTCAACTTTCAAACCATGATCACCGACTTAACGGGGCTCGAGATTGCCAATGCCTCGCTGCTTGATGAAGCCACTGCCGCCGCTGAAGCAATGGCGCTTTGTCATGCGGTCGCTCCGAATCGCAAAACGTTTTTTGTCGCCGACAATTGTCACCCGCAAACGATCGCCGTTGTGCAAACACGGGCGAAACCGCTTGGGATTTCAATTAAGATTGCGGATTATTCGCGTTTCAAATTCGACGATACCGTTTTCGGTGCACTGGTCCAATATCCGGCCACTGATGGCGCGATTTACGACTACGCGGATTTCATTAAAAAGGCGCATGACGCCGGCACGCTGGTGGTGGTCGCGGCCGATATCCTGGCGCTGACACTACTGAGACCGCCCGGAGAATTTGGCGCGGATGTTGCGGTCGGTAACACGCAACGCTTCGGCGTTCCACTTGGGTTCGGTGGACCCCACGCGGCATACTTCGCCACGCGCGACCAATACAAACGCCACATGCCCGGCCGGCTTGTGGGCGTTTCACATGATACAGAAGGCCGCCCCGCCTATCGGCTCGCTCTACAAACACGCGAGCAACACATCCGTCGCGACAAGGCAACGAGCAACATCTGCACTGCGCAGGTCCTTCTGGCTGTGATCGCTTCGATGTATGCCGTGTATCACGGCCCAAGAGGCTTGCGTGCAATCGCCGAACGGATTCACCGCCTGACGAGTCAACTTGCAGATGGCCTGCGCGCTCTTGGCTTGAAAATCACGCACGAAAATTTCTTCGACACTATCCGCGTCGAAGTCGAGTCAAGCGCACTCACCTTAGAACACGCGCAAAAAGCAGATTGCAACTTGCGTGCGCTCGGCCCACTCGCAGTCGGCATTTCCTTCGACGAAACCACGACGCCTCGGGACCTCGAGCTGTTAATGTCGGTCTTTCGCGGCACAACCGTGCGCGATTTTGCCGATGACGATCTGGGCGAGCCGCCAATCCGCATTCCGCAATCCGCAATCCGCACTTCCGAATTTCTCACCCACCCCGCCTTCAACACTCACGACACCGAAACAGAAATGCTGCGTTATCTTAAGAAGCTCGAATCGCGCGATCTTTCGCTGACGACTTCGATGATCCCGCTCGGTTCGTGCACGATGAAGCTGAACGCAACCGCCGAAATGTTTCCGATATCGTGGCCGGAAATTTCGAAGCTACATCCGTTTGCGCCCACAGAACAAACAATCGGTTATGCAGAGATGTGCGAACAGCTGGAAAGCTGGCTTGCCGAAATCACGGGATTTGATGCGATTTCATTGCAACCCAATGCTGGATCGCAGGGCGAATTCGCGGGTCTACTGGCGATCCGCGAGTATCATGCTTCGCGCAACGAAGCCCATCGCAATATTTGCCTTATACCGACCTCGGCACACGGCACGAACCCAGCCAGCGCAACCATGGCTGGTTTCAAGGTTGTCTCGGTAGCCTGCTTGAAAGATGGAGATATCGATCTTGCCGATCTGCGCGCAAAGGCAGATGAACACGCGCGCGATCTCGCGGCGCTGATGGTGACATATCCCTCCACCCATGGCGTCTTTGAACCTACGATTCGCGAAATTTGCGACATCGTGCACGCGCATGGCGGCCAGGTTTATATGGACGGCGCGAACCTGAATGCTCAAGTCGGCCTTTGCCGCCCGGGCGATTACGGCGCAGACGTTTGTCATTTAAATTTGCACAAAACATTTTGCATCCCGCACGGCGGCGGCGGCCCAGGTGTCGGGCCGATTGGTGTGGCGAAGCATCTCGCGCCATTTCTTCCGCGAGAATTCATTCTCGACCCTGAGACCGACCGAATTCTGTTTGGCGAAGGTGAATACGGGAAACGGCCGCCGAGTGGGGACGACTCCGATTACTGTCAGGCCGGCGGCAAAGGCGGCAATGTTTCCGCTGCACCCTATGGCAGCGCGAGCATTCTGACGATTACATGGATGTACATCCGCATGATGGGCGCGAAGGGATTAAAACGAGCCAGCGAGGTCGCGATCCTAAATGCGAATTACATCGCGAAACGGCTCGATCCCTACTTTCCCGTTCTTTTCAAAGGTAAACGCGGACTCGTTGCACATGAGTGCATCATTGATCTTCGCCAGTGGAAAAACGCAGGCATCGAGGTGGAAGATGTGGCAAAACGGTTGATGGACTACGGATTTCATGCACCGACGGTTTCTTGGCCAGTCGCCGGCACAATGATGATCGAGCCGACCGAGAGCGAGCCAAAACACGAGCTCGACCGTTTTTGTGACGCAATGATCTCAATCCATGCGGAGATTGAAGCAGTCGCGAACGGGGAAATCGATCAGATTAACAACACGTTGAAGAACGCGCCCCACACCGCTCGACAAATCGCATCCGAAAATTGGGACCGTCCCTACACGCGCGAACAAGCAGCTTTCCCCGCGCCGTGGACGCGCGAACACAAATTCTGGCCAGCGGTTGCCAGGATCGACAATGTTTACGGCGACCGAAATCTCTTCTGCTCCTGTCCGCCGGTGGAAGACTTTCAAGACTGAACAAATGTCGCAAGTGTAGGTCTGTTTGGGTCTACGCTCTCGTTCGTGAGCAAGGATGGGATTCCCACCAATTTCGGATTGACGGAGAAGTCTTTCGGCGCATTCGTTACGGCGAGGAGCAACAAGACTGGGGAGCAAACCGACAGGCTTGCCACGACTGGGGCGTCGCGAAAGGCGAGTTGCACATCTTTGGCTGCGACGTCGAGCGATGTCCTCGGTGTGGAGGGCAGGCGCTTTACTGCGAATGTCCTTACGAGGACGTTTGATTACGCTTCCGGCGCGAGTTCGGGGCCGGCGACTACGCGTGTGGGAACCAGCCGTAACCCCGGTCCGCTTGTTTCTTCGGCCGTCGCAGGGCCTGCTTCGTGATACTCGGCGTCGCTGTTGACCTGCCAGAGATCGTAAAGTTTTGCGTCCGCGAGAATATTTTCGACGCACAACATCGCAGTCATCATGGCGTGATCCTGGTTGTTGTACTTGTGCATGCCGTTGCGACCGACGAGGTGAAGGTTCGGATATCGGGTCTCAAGTTCCTGACGTATCGTCGTGACATTTCGCGCGTAATCGTCGTCATAAACGGGGTACGCCTTTTTCTGGCGCACGACGCAGCCGTCTATTAAGTCCCCTTCCCTGGATAGCCCAATCTCTATAAGTTCGCGCTTCGCGAGTTCAATTAGATCGCGATCACTCGAATCCCAGAGGCCATCGTGCTCAAAGCAGAAATATTCGAGACCGTAACAGACCTTATCCGGCTCGGGCACCATCTCCGGTGACCAGGAGCGGAAGTTTTGAACGCGACCAACTTTGACACTTGGATCGTGTATGTAGATCCAGTTGTCATCAAACATGCGTCGATCTTTCAAGATCAGCATCACGGTGAGGAAATCGCGGTATTTGAGGCTCTCAGCTGCGTGCTTTGTCCGTTCACTCACGGTCGGTGACAATCCACAGACGAGCTCCCGCATCGGGGCGGACGAAATGATGTGTTCGGCCGCGATTTCCTGCAGCTGACCTTCTCGATCTTTGTATGCGACCGTCCAATTGCCAGACGTTTCATCGTAAGAACAACGAGTTACCCTGCAGCCCATCTCCAACCTGCCGCCGAGCGCCTTCATCTTTTCCGCGCACGCCTCCCACATCATGCCGGGACCTCTCCGCGGATAGCGAAACGAATTGATCAGCGTCTTAATTACTTTTGTGCGGTCTCCGTTATAACGCTGCGGAATCAGAGCATTCTTAATGGCACTGCCGAGCGAAAGTCCTTTGATGCGCTGCGCGGCCCAGTCGGCGGAAATTACTTTGCAGCTCATGCCCCACACTTTTTCGGTGTAACTTTTGAAGAAAGTGTTGAAGAGCCGTTTGCCAAATTGATTGCTTACCCACTCCTCGAAATTGCGCGGATTACGCACCGGGAAGAGCGCGCGATTTCATCCACGAAAGGATGCAGAGCGCAGACCTGAAAACGCCAAGCTTCAGCAACGCTTCAAACGGTCTTAACGGATAGCAGAAAAATTTGCCGTCGTAAAAAATGCGCGAGGAACGCGGCCGGATGAGCATGTCGTTAGGCAAAATCTCGGTCCAGAGGTCTTCGACTGCCTTGGATTTGGAAAAGAAACGGTGCCCGCCGATGTCGAAGTGAAAGCCCTTGTAGGTCACCGTCCGGGAAATTCCGCCGACGTAAACGGGATCGGCTTCCAGGACAACGACATCGACTTCTTCCTTTGACAGAAGATATCCCGCCGTTAAACCTGCCGGGCCTGCACCGATAATGACGACTCTTGTTTTCATCTTCTTCTAGGCAACCCAGTTGCCTCGCGTGAAATTCCAGACGTACCAGCCCTGTACGCACAACCCAGCGGCGCTAAGCAGCGCCACTGCCGCGATGCCGAACGCCCTAACGAGCACTGGCGTCGTTTGAAACTGACGCAGAAAATTCAAAAGCGCCAGCACGATCAGTGCGTGCACGCAAAATTCGTAGCGGAGCATGCTTTCCATATCCACGCAGGCCACTCCGCTGACGGAGAGATAATAGACCACAAAGGCGCAGAAATAGATGCCCGCGCGAATCGGCAAACCGGCGCACCTGCGAATCGACAGTTCGCAAAGGACGATACCAATAAAAAGCACGGCGCCCAACGTCATCGACATTTGGCTCGCCTCCGTCGGATCATTCAGCGCTGGAACGAGCCAGCGATAATTAGAAGGCTTAAACACCGCCAAATAATCGGGAGCAATTCCCCACCCGGCTGCCTGCGTAAGCATATAAATGTCCCAGCGACCCCAGCGCAGTTGAGAATAAGTGAAGAATCCTATGGCGCCGATACTGGCCACCAGCGTCATAGCGATCGCCGGCTTCTCTTTTCGAAACCACGGCCTCGGCTCAACTAAACGGCGCCATCCAGTTTGAAAAACCGAGCGTACCAACGGAAATGCCGCACATACAATTCCGACAATCCGCGTTGCCGACATGACAACGCCGTGTATGACCGCCCAGAATTTCGCGTATCGTCCTTCCGCAGTGCTCCAATAGATAAAACCGAGTAGCGCCATTAAAAACAGCGACTCTGAATAGGCGGCAATCAGAAAGAATGCTGCAGGATGCGCGGCGATTAATAATGCGCCGCAAATTTGTAGTGCAGGCGAAACGTTCCACCGCTTGCAGAAAAGAAAGAAATAAATCCAGAAACCCCAGGCAGCGAGTTGAGCGGTGATCAACAGAGCTGTGCCCGTATCGATGTTAAGTCCATAGCGAAATGCGGCCGCGATCGCAGGATAAGCTGGAAAAAACGCGACATTTGATACTTCCATCACCTTGTGATCGATGGGAGGCACGATGGTCTGGTAACCGCGATCCACAATATTCATAAACCAATAGCTATCGTGCTGGACCAGCGCGGTGTAGCGCTCCGAAAGGGGCCCTTCTGGCGCAAGCAGGCCAATCGCCATCGCAAGTTGCAGCAGGGTAATGACGAGTCCCGCGAGCAAGGGCCTGAGCAACCAAAGCGAGCGGGTCATTACATCATAATCGCTGTGCGCGACCCCTTTGTTCGTGAAGGCGTTCTCAATAGGTAAAGTCCCGTCAATGGGAAGCGCCAGGGAAACCGTGATCGCACACAGACTGCACGAGCGTGCGGAATTTTCGATAGAGGCGATCTCGGGACGCATTGTTTCCAAAGCATGTACGCTGACTTGAGTCGGAGTTTGACGGCGGATGCGCCTCGTTTATTCGCGAGAGCGGCGCTGCCGATCCACTTCCTGCCGCGGATGGCGACTTTTGTCACAGCACTTCTCGGCAGCGAGACCACTATGATCCGGAAATGACGAGCACGATCTCGCCTTTCGGCGGGTGGGCCTCGTAATGCGCAAGGAGTTCACAGGCGGTGCCGCGTCGGAATTCCTCAAATTTTTTTGTTAGCTCTCGAGCAACGCAAAGTTGCCGCTCTGGCATGACATCGATGCATGCGGCGAGGGTTTTGGTTAATCGATAAGGCGACTCGAAGAAGATTACTGTCTCACCGGATTCGGCGGCGACTCGCAACTCGCGCTCGCGTTGTCCACTTTTGATTCGGAGAAATCCCCGGAAGCAAAATTTTTCGATTGAAAATCCGGACCCGACGAGAGCGGTCAGGATCGATGACGACCCGGGAACGATCGTAAATGAAAGCTCCCGTTTGATGCATTCACGAACGAGACGCGCGCCCGGATCGGACAATCCTGGCGTTCCGGCATCCGTGATCAGCGCAATGTTTTCGCCTCCCGCGAGGCGTACAACCAGTTCCGCCGTGCGCATCGCTTCATTGTGCTCATGATAACTGATGAAAGGCTTCTTGATTCCAAAGTGCTTCAGCAGCATCCCGGAATGCCGCGTGTCCTCGGCAGCGACCAGATCGACTGACTTCAGAATTTCCAGTGCGCGCAATGTAACGTCGCCCAAATTGCCAATTGGTGTGGCGACGACGTACAGCATTTCAGACCATCTAATCAAAACAGGCTTTGCGCTATCGAACGCGGTCGACGCTTTGGTTCATTCGTGAATTGCGGGCGCGAACGAAAATCTCTGCGGGCCAAGGGCTACCAACCCAGAATTTTGGCGAATATGAGCGGTGCCACAATCGTGGCGTCGGACTCGATGATGAATTTCGGTGTGTCGATATTCAGTTTGCCCCAGGTGATTTTTTCATTGGGCACTGCGCCGGAGTACGATCCGAAGCTGGTCGTTGAATCGCTGATCTGACAAAAATAGCCCCACTCGGGCACCTGTGTGGCGACGACGTCTTGATTGAGCATGGGCACAACGCAAATTGGGAAATCGCCTGCAATCCCACCGCCGATCTGAAAGAAGCCAATCGACGACTCCTGCGACATCCGGCGATACCACTCCGCCAGAGCGATCATATATTCGATACCGGAGCGAACAGTGTGCACATCGGCGATCACGCCTGTCATGCAGCGCGCGGCATAAATATTCCCCAATGTCGAATCTTCCCAGCCAGGCACAAAAATTGGGAGATCCTTGTGCGCAGCGGCGACCATCCAACTGTCGGCCGGGTCAATCTCGTAAAATTTCTTCAGCCGGCACTCCCGCAAAATCTTGTAGAAAAATTCGTGCGGAAATCTTCGCTCCTTCTTTTGCGAGGCGCTCACCCACGCGTCCAGCACGACGTGCTCGATCCGTCGCATCGCCTCCTCTTCCGGAATGCAGGTGTCGGTCACGCGATTCAAATGACGCCCCAAGAGTTCTTTCTCCTGCTGCGCAGTCAATTCGCGATAATGAGGAATCCGTTCGTAATGGCTGCGTGCGACGAGGTTGAAGAGGTCCTCCTCGAGGTTGGCGCCGGTGCAGCTAATAGCGTGGACTTTGTCCTGCCGAATCATTTCTGCGAGAGAAATGCCCAGTTCGGCAGTGCTCATTGCCCCGGCGAGCGTAATCATCATTTTCCCGCCTCCCTTGAGATGCGCGGTATAGGCGTCGGCGGCGTCTTTGAGCACTGCCGCGTTGAAGTGACGGAAATGCCGATCAATGAACTGGCTGATGCTGGCCATCTTTACTTCATTAACTCTTTCAGTCTGTGCTTCCTCGATTTGATGCAAAACTTATACCGCGACAGTCAAGTGTTAATCACGCTTTTTTTGTCGGAAACTTTCATGACACGGCAGCAAGAATTCGTGCCGCCAGAGTGTCTGGCATTAGCCCGAGAAGGAGAATTGCTGCAGCGAGCACAGTCACCGTGATTCGTTGCAGCAAATCGGACGACGAGCGATCAGGCGATGAAGAGGTCTCAAGCGAGGGCTGATCCACGAAGACCGCTTTTAACACGATCAGGTAATAATACAGCGAGACGAAGCTGCCAAAGAGCCCCAACGCAATCAGCCAGAGCAGGCCATAATTTCCACCAGCGCGCAGCGCAGCGCTGAACAGATAAAACTTTCCAAAAAATCCGGCCAACGGAGGTATGCCGGCCAGGGAGAGCATAAAGACCGCCATGCAACCGGCCAGCAATGGCGCACGCGCAACCAGTCCAGAAAAATTTTTAAGATCGTCGCCACCAGTTTCGCCGCGCACCACTGCAACGACTCCGAACGCACCGACGAGTGTAATCGCATAAACAGTGGCGTAGAAAAGCGTCGCCGAAAATCCGTCCCGGCCTCCGGCGACCAGTCCAAGCAGCGTGTAGCCGGCATGCGCGACAGCGGAGTAGGCAAGGAGCCGCCGAACATTCGTCTGCGCCAGTGCGACGAGATTGCCGATTAGAATAGACAAAGCGGCGAGCACAGCGAGGACCGGCGACCAGCCCGCAGTCATCGCGTGCCATGCCGAACTTCCATGCACTGGGCCGAACCCCACCAGCACGATTTTCCCAAGCACCACGAACGAGGCAACCTTTGATCCCGAGGCAATAAACGCTGCACTCGGAATGGGTGCTCCCTGATACGCGTCAGGCGCCCACAAGTGAAACGGCGCAGCAGCAATTTTGAACGCGAAGCCGATGAGCGTCATGATGATGCCTGTCGCAAGCAAAGGTTGCACCGGCGCGGCCGACAATTTCTCCGAGATCGCAGCCAGGCCAGTGCTTCCCGACATGCCATAGATCAAACTGATTCCGAAAAGCGTGAACGCGCTGGAGGTGCTGCCGAAGAGAAAGTATTTCAGACCTGCTTCGGCGGATCGCACATCGGTCTTGTCGAACGCAGCCATCACGTAAAGGGAAAGGCCCAGTAGTTCGAGCCCAATGAAAATCATGAGCAACTCTTCACTGCCAACGAGCAACATGAGACCGACCGTTGCCAAAAGAATAATCGCCAGATATTCGCCCGGATGACGCAGCGATTTTTCTGACCGAACCAGACAGATCGTGAAAAAGGCAAGCGCAAGACAAATGATTTTGAAAAGCGACGTAAGCGGGTGTGATCACAAGCATCCCACCGAAAAGGCTTGCGTTTCGCGGTAACATGAGCACTGCGGCGATGGCGCCATGCCAGGCCCGAGCAGCGGCAATGCCGAACAAGACCGTCGGTAGCGGCGGCCGTGCCAGCCGCCAGGTCGGCGGTTTTGAAGCGACACGCCTGCCACGACAGTGGCCCGCCTGCTTGTAAGCCCAATCGCGAGCACGACGAGGGCGCTGATCACGACAATGGCTTCAGGGGACGCAAGCTTGAGCAGTTCCAGATACGATCATCTTTGAAGCCAGCGGATCTCATTTTAGAAATCTCATCGCTTCCACTGCCGGCATGATGCGATCGAGTAGAACTTTGGGATAAAGTCCGACCGCAAGTGTGGCGAACATGAGCAAACAAGCGCCGCACTTCTCAGCGAGCGTTATCGATTGTTCCTTCCAATCGGCGTCTACAGGGACACGGCCTGTCTGCACGCGCACCTCACCGAAAAATGATTTCACGAGCGCGCGCAAGGTGAAAGCCGCTACAAGGACCATGCCGGCACCGGTAATCCAAACCGCGATCGGGTAGGTTTTCCATGCGCCAATCAGAATCGTAATTTCCGCTGCAAATCCGCTGAAACCTGGGATCCCCATCGATGCGGCGGAAGCGATTACGAACGTGAACGCAGCGAACGGCAGAGCGCGACCGAGATTCATTCCAGATAACGCATCAAGCTCGCGGGTATGAGTGCGTCGATAGAGCATTCGTCCAGCAACGGCGAAGAGCAGCGCCGCGATCACTCCGTGGGAAAACATTTGCAGTACTGCTCCAGAGACACCGAGTGCGTTTGCCGTAGCCAGACCAAGCAACACGAAACCCATATGACTCACGCTCGAATAACCAATGACGAATTTCAGATCACGTTGGCGCAGAGCCACGGCCGCCGCGTAAACAATTCCGATCACGCCGAGGACAGCGATCCATTTGCTCCATATCATGGAATCCTTCTGGAAACAGATTCATCGCGACGCGCAGTCCCGCATAGGAGCCCAGTTTCATCACGATGCCGGCAAGCAACATCGACCCTGCGGTGGGCGCCGCGACATGGCCTGTTGGCGCCCAGGTATGCAATGGCCAGATGCCGGCAAGCACCGCGAACCCAGGAACAACACGGGAAATGCCCATGATTGCAGCTGAGGACTAAAGTGGAATTGCACCAGTTGATTCAGATCCAGAGAGCCGGCTGTCACGTAGGCCACAAGGATTCCGGCGAAAACGAGCATTCCACCGAAGAACGAGTAGAGTGTCAGCTTCATCGCGCTGTACCTCCTTGTTAGTCGATCCGAAGATGGCGATGAGAAAATACTTCGGGACGATGACCAGTTCGTAGAACGCGAAGAGCAAGAACAAATCGGCACTGAGGAAAACGCCGTAGCAACCACCCACAACGAGCAGCAACCAGAAGAAAAATTCGCGCTGGCGATGATCGACATCCCATGAAAACAACACAGTGCTTACGCCGGAAATGCCCGTAACAAGAACCATCGTGAGACTCACGCCATCAATGGCGAGATGGTAATTCATCCCAAGCGGGGGCACCCAGGGGACACTTACGATCGTTGTGAAGTGCGCAAGATCCGCAATTGGCATCCGGAAAAATGCAACGATTCCCAAGACCAAACCGGCGAGGGTTGTAAGCAGCGCAATCCAGCGCGCAAAAAAACTCGGTAAAAGCAACAGCACGCACGCCACCTGTGAACGTGAGATAAATCGTCCAGGCGATCATGCGCGTTTATGCGTTCGATAACGCGCCGCCTCTTCTCGAACATGAAATCCGATTTCGCGTCGCGGTTTTTCAGGCGGCGCCATCAACTGTCGGATCGCCTCGAGAATCGCATCGATTTCCGTATCATGCTTATCGATGCGCCGTTCGAGTTCCGAAAACTTCCGAGCAAGTTCGCGATTTGTCTCCAGCGCCCGGCGCAGCTGCACAAAAGCCCGCATGATGGCGATGTTCATTTTCACTGCGGACTCGCTGTTCAGGACGCTTGAGAGCATTGCGACACCTTGCTCGGTGAACGCATATGGGCGATAGCGTTTTCCCCGATACTTGCCTGAACTCATCACAATTTGTGATGAGTTTGGGACGTTATGTCCCGCTACGGAGGGCGTCACAACTTGTGATAACGTCGCCGCTTCTTCACTGGAGAGCTGAAACATGAAGTCCGCTGGAAAGCGATCCGCATTGCGTCGCACGGCTTGGTTAATTACCCGAGTTTCTGCGCCATAGAGAGCGGCGAGATCAAAATCGAGCAACACCCTTTCGCCGCGAAAATGCCGAATCCGTAACGCGATTTGCTCAGCAGGAATGATTTCCTTGCTCATTCGCGGTGAATCTCAACCAAGCAGACGCGCCATTTGAACGACGGTCGTGTTGAAGATGTTAAACATGAATTGCGGTGCCACGCCGATGGCGAACATAAGCAGTGTAACAGGAATGATGGCAATCTTTTCCCTGGGCAAAAGATCCGGAAAGACGCTGCAGCTTTCTGCCAGCGGGCCACTGAAGAGTGCTTGCATCGCGCGCACGAAAACGATCGCTGTAACAAGGAGGCCAATCACTGCAATAGCGGTGAAGGATGCGGCAACGGCAAACGAACCTTTGAAGATCAGAAACTCGCCGATGAAACCGTTTAGCCCCGGCAAACCTAATGATGAAAACATGGCGACGCTCATCCAGCCACAGAGGAGAGGGGTCCGCTGCATCAATCCTCCGAAGTCACCAATGCCACGCAGTCCGCGACGCTGCTCAAGCAGACCGACCAAGTAAAACAATGCGGCCGCAGTGATCCCGTGATTGAAGATCTGCATGAACACACCGCTCAACGCCGCTTGCGTGTCGATCGCAGCACCAACGGACGAGGCAGTGACTGCGAACAAACCGAGCATGCAGTAGCCGAGATGGTTGACTGACAAGTACGCGACCATTCGTTTCAAATCGGACTGGGCCCACGCTGCCAGTGGCGCGAATACAATCGAGCAGATTGCGAGCGCCAGCAGCCAGGGTCCGATGATTCTGATTTCGTTTGGGAAAAGCGGAAGCAGCAGGCGCACGAAACCGTAAACGCCCATTTTCGAAAGCACGTCCGGTCAGCACCATCGCGACTCCGGTCGGCGCGCTTTCATATGCGTCGGGCAGCCAGGTGTGAAATGGGAACAGCGGCACCTTGACCGCGAGTCCAAGGAAGATTCCGGCAAAAGCAAGCCAGGCGAGGTTACCCGTAAGCAGTCCGTTTTTACCCAGACCAGCAAGCGTTGCAAAATCGAACGAGCCCCGAGCCAGATAAATTCCGAGGAATCCCAGCAGCATTGCCACGCTTCCAAGAAACGTGTAGAGGAAAAACTTCGTTGCAGCGCGGTCGCGATTTTCTCCTCCCCAAATTTTGATAAGCAGGAACGCGGGAATCAGACTCATTTCGTAGAACAGAAACCAGAGGACAAAGTTTTGCGCCGTGAACGTGCCGTAGAGCGCGGATTGCATGATCAACATCAGCGCGCAAAAGCCGCGATCCATCCTCTGCGCGAGAAATGCGAAGGGAATGATGAGCGAGGTAAGTAACACGAGGAGCAGGCTCAAACCGTCGATCCCGACCAAGTATTCGGCTCCAATTACGGGAATCCATGCGTGGCGTTCGACCAATTGAAGGCCAGCAGCCCGAATATCGAAGTGCTGCCACAACACCAATGCGTCAAGCGCAGCCAGTGCGTTAAACAACAATGCGATCGGACGCGCATTTCTCGCGGAGGCTGTAAAGAGCGCGAGCGCGCCTACCAGCGGAACCATGATGAGCGCGCTGATTAAGCCAACCATGCGTAGAAAAGCAGCAGCGCCAGCACACCGATCGCGATGACGCTTAGGTATATTTGGATTTGTCCCGAGTGCGCAGCGGACATCAGGCGACCCACACCGCGCGTGCCCACGGTCGTTTCATCGACTCCGGCATTGATGCAGCGCTCATCAAGACTGGCCGTGAAAATTCCGAGCAGTTGACCGATCGCGCCGAATCCGCGCACCAGGCGATCCCAGAAATGACGATCCATCCAATCGGACAGACGCGCGCTCATCCAGCTGAACGCGATGACCGTGCGAGCATAAAGTTCGTCGATCCACATTTTATTTTCGAGGAATCGAAACAATTGGGGCTGCGCAAATTCGAGCGGATCGATGTCGGCGGGACGCTGTCGATCTTGCACGCCAGCTTTGCGATACATCCAGATGCCCAGAGCGAAGCCCACGCCCACAAGAACCAGCGAAAGAAAAAGCGCCGGTTGAATCAGGCGCACAAGCTCAATGCGTGCAGCGTTACCTGTTAGATAGTCATGCAGCCAAGGCCATGCTGGCGTTAGCACGATACTGAACAAAATCGCACAAATCGCGAGTGCTATGAGCGGCATCGTCATGACTCGCGGGCTTTCATGGGCGTGCTGAGAGGCAGCACGCCGATCACCGAAGAAGACGTAGATGATTTGCCGCGTCATGTAGAGCGCGGTGAGCACGACGCCGATCAGCAGAAGATAGTAGGGCAAGCGAGAAGCCGGCCAATGCGCGGTCACATGCAGGATTTCCTCCTTCGTCCAACCGCCGGAAAAGAAGAGCGGCACGCCGCTCAGCGCCATCATACCGATTGCATAAGTTGAAAACGTGACTGGCATGAGCCAGCGCAGACCACCCATTTTCCGAATGTCCTGTTCGCCGTCGCAGCCGTGAATGACCGAGCCCGCGCCCAGAAACAACAGCGCCTTGAAAAAACCGTGCGCCAGCAGATGCATCATCCCGGCGGCGACGCCGCCCACGCCGAGCGAAACCATCATCAAACCGAGTTGAGAAACAGTCGAATACGCGAGGATGCGTTTGATGTCGGCCTGCGCTATCGCGATGAGCGCGGCCATTAATGCCGTAGTTACTCCAATCCACACGACGACCGTTAGCGACGACGTCACCCCGTTGATCGTACCTAACGAGAAGACCGGATACACACGGGCGACCAGAAACACGCCGGCAGCAACCATCGTTGCGGCATGGATCAATGCGCTGACCGGAGTCGGGCCTTCCATCGCATCCGGCAACCAGACGTGCAACGGGAATTGCCCCGACTTGCCCACTGCGCCGCAGAAAATGAGCAGTGCAATAGACGTGGCGCTCGCGCCGATCATGGCAAGACCGGCGTTTTCCAGACAACCGTTCCCACCGTCGTAAAAGAGAAGCGTGCCGCTGCGGCCGTAAAGCCAGAGCAAGCCAAGGAAAAATCCCAGGTCGCCGATGCGAGTGGTAACGAAAGCTTTTTTTGCCGCCGCTGCGGCGCTTGGTCGCTCAATCCAAAACCCAATGAGCAAATAGGACGCCAGGCCGACCAGCTCCCAGCAGATAAACAGAAGAAGCAAGCTGTTCGAGATAATGAGCCCGAGCATTGCACCGGAGAAAAACGAAAGATAAGCGAAAAAGCGGACGAAATTTTTGTCGCCGGCCATGTAACCAGTGCTGAAGACGAAGATGCAAAGCCCGACGAGCGTGATCATCATCAGCATGACGGCCGCGAGCGGATCGAGAAGCCAGCCCAGACGCAGCGCATGGTCGCCGAATGTGAACCAGGTGAAATTCTGAACGGCGCGGAATCCAAGCGTTTGCAGAGTCGGGAGGAACGCGAGGAATGACATTACGAGCCCGCCGATCTGTCCGGCGACCGCGAGTGTGGCTGCGCCTTTGTGCCGACCATTCGGCAAGCTCAAAATTACTAACGAAGCCGCGAACGGCACCGCAGGGATCAACCAGAGATGATCGATGATCCAGCGACTCATCCTTTGAGCTGGTTCAGGTGATCGACGTTTGTTGTGCGGTAGTGCCGATAGACAGCAATTACCAGCGCAAGACCGACCGCGGCTTCAGCGGCGGCAATGGCGATTGAAAAAATCGCGATCATAACACCGGTCGGTGGCTGCGATTGCGGGCTAAAGCGCCAGAACGCAATGAAATTGAGGTTTGCTGCGGCAAGCATCATCTCGATCCCAATCAGAATGAAGATGGCGTGACGACGGCTCAGGACCGCAAGGAGACCAATACTAAACAGGGCCGCGGAGATAACAAGAAACAGTTGAAGTGTTGGGGTCATAGGTAAGCGTTACAAAAGTTAAAAGAGTTACATCGTTAAAAAGGAAACTTGCGAGTTTGCAGGCTTAACGTTGTAACGTAACTCTTCGGACCTTCTTCACCGATTCTCCTCCATTACGAGAACGAGTGCGCCGATCAACGCAGCGGTGAGAAGCAACCCCACGCATTGCAATGGCCAGACATAACTGGTCATCAACGCTTCACCGATTCGTTTAACAGTAACTGCTCGGATATGTGGGGCGACAACAGCAACTGATTGCGTCTTAAGAATTGCCCACGTCAAACCGCTGAAGACAGCAACCGCCAGGAGTGCACCCCGCCAGTTAACACCGCGATCTTTTCCGGCGTCATGCCGCGTCAGCAGGATGGTAAAGACAATTATTACCGCCACCGCACCGATATAGACGAATACCAGCACCAGACCGACAAATTCCGCGCCCAGCAGAAAGAAGAGCGCAGCGACGCCGACCAGCGTCAAAGCAAAACTCAGCGTCGCGTGCATGAGCTCTTTCAGCGTGGCGGCGGCTAGTCCGGCAGCCAGTGTCAGGGTAGCGATAAAAACGAACGCAGCGCTGCTCATTCGGCGAAACGGTAAACACGTGGAGCGAATTTCCTTCGCGTGTCGAGCAAGATCGATAGCGCGGCGTAAACAACGGCGATCACGAACAGCGACCACAGCCAACCGCGCAAGCCGCGACCTGCGTAATGCCAGACGGCCGAAGCGATGACACACGTGAATGCCATCGGCAACATGAATTTCCAGGCGACATTCATCATTTGATCGACGCGGATGCGCGGGAGCGTGCCGCGCAGCCAGATGTAAATGAAAAGCAGCGCGCTCAGCTTCGCGAAAAACCAGACGTAAGAAGGGATAATTTCGAGCACGCGCGCGGGCGCATGCCAACCACCGAGGAACAAGGTCGCCGCAAGCCCGCTGACAGCGAACATGCCAAGGTATTCGGCCATGAAAAATGTCGCGTACTTGAAGCCGGAATATTCAGTCATGTGGCCGGCAACAATTTCCGATTCGCCCTCGGGCACGTCGAATGGAGTACGGTTCGATTCCACGAGACCGGACACAAAAAAAAGTGTGAACGCGACGGCGCCCCATGGCGTGAAAACAAACCAACGCGGCACAACGCCAAGCGTGTATTCGGCTTGCGCGGCCACAATCCGATCAGGAGTCAGCGAGCCGACAACCATGACCACAGGCAGCACGGCAATGATGAGCGGTAGCTCATAGCTGAACATTTGGGCAATCGCACGCATCGCTCCGAGCATCGAGAACTTGTTATTACTTCCCCATCCGGCCATGAAAACCGCAAGCTCCGTTGTCGATCCGACGGCAAAGAAAAACAAGATTCCGCCATCGATCGTAAACGGCGTCATGTTCCGGCCATAAGGGGTCACCCCAAGGGCAAGAATCGCCGCCGCAGCAATGAGAATTGGCGCCAGGAAGTGCACAAGCTTGTCCGCACGCGCTGGCACGATGTCTTCCTTTATCAACATCTTGATGCCGTCTGCCACTGGCTGCAAAAGCCCGAATGGCCCAACGCGATTGGGGCCATAGCGATTTTGTATCCGGCCGAGAATCTTCCGCTCCAGCACAGACATGAGCGCAAACAGCGTCAGAAATACTGCGAGGAGCGCGAAAATATTAATCAAACTCGACGCGATCTGGAGAACCCAGCCAGGCGCGGCTGTCAGCCACGTCAGCAGCCAATGCTTGGCGTCAACGAAGATTTGGTCGACAGAATTGGTCATGTCCGATGAAGAAAACCGCCAATTGATGCGTTAATCAAGACAGAACGCGCGGATGATTTCGCTTTTAGCCCGCGTCACGCTCATTATGTGCCCTGATTACGCCGAAGCGCTTTTAGCTTTGCAGGGAGCTTCTACCGCAGTACGTTCGGCGTGCGCCATGCGAACGCTGGTCTTGTTGATCGCCACCCTTTTGGCGAGTGTCAGTTTGATCCGGGGAGAGTCCAAAACTTCGGAGAATGCTCCGATTGAAATAACGTCTACCGGGGAAACGACATATGAAAACAGCCTGGCCACGGCACGCGATAACGTCGCGATTCATATCGGCAACACAGACATTTACGCCGATTACGCGCAATACAATCCCGTTACGCACGATGTGGAGTTGAGAGGCCACGCTCGAATCTATCGGGATGTGAGCCTGTACATCGCCGACAGTTGCATCTACAATACTGAGACTAAGAAGATCAGGGCGAGCACCGGGCGAACCGAGTCGCAACCTTATTTCCTAACGGGCAGCCATGTGACGTCTATTTCTGACAATGGTTATCTGATAGAGAACGGCACCTTTACGACTGACGATTCACCGAAGGCAGACTTCCATCTCCACGCCCGAAAGATTCGCGTTTACGAAGGCGATCGCGTGATTTTTATGAACGTGACCGCATACGTTGGAAAGGTGCCGATCTTTTGGTGGCCGTACCTGTATCAATCGCTCGACAACGCGTTTAGTTTTTCTATCTCACCAGGGTACTACAGCACCTGGGGACCATCCCTTCTCACTCAGGTGACGTTCCCTATCAGGGACAACATCCAGGCGCGCCTACGGCTCAATTACTATGGCCGTCGGGGCCCGGCCATCGGCTTTGAGCCGACTATTGATTATGGGAAAGATGAAAGCAGTACCGCGAGGATAAAAACCTTTTACATTCAGGATCAAAACCCGAACTTGAATCAAACGGCTGTGCCGCGACAGAACGTTCCTACGGGGCGATACCGGCTCGGCCTGGAAGACCGGACAAATTTTACTGATGACATCTATGGAATCGCCAATATTACCAAGCTTAGCGATCAGTACGTCATGGAGGACTTCTTCCAGGGTGAGTTTCGCGTCGATCCTGTTCCAGATAATGTGATCGCATTGGCCAAGACGGACCCTTTTTACACCATCACGGCGATTGAGCGTTTTCAGGCGAATCAGTTTTTCACTACAACAGAACGGTCACCGGAAGTTGTATTGGACATCAAACGGCACGGGCTTTTTGGCGGACCGATTTTCTACGAAGGCGAGACCGGGTTTGCTAATTTGCGGCTACAATTCCCGGAGGGTTCAGGTTTCGAGAATTATGGCACGTATCGTTTCGATACCTTCCATCAACTGACCTACCCAAACACTTACTTTGGGTGGCTTTCCATCGTGCCCAGGGTTGGCTATCGCGGCACCTATTATGGCAAGACATGGGACCTGGGATCGACAACCTTCATACCTCCGTCAAACCCGCTCGAGCCTAATTTCATTCTGCCTCCCCCAACGCTGGCTAATCCGGTCAAGTTCGACGGGGACACATTTCGCAGCGTTTTCGACACAGGTGCAGAAGCTTCGTTCAAGATCTCGCGCACATGGGAGAACGTGCAAAGCCGGGCACTCGGTTTGGATGGACTTATGCACGTCATTCAACCGTTCACGGACTTTTCTTATGTGAAAGAGGATGGACCTAACCCGACGTCAATTTTGGGGTTCGATCGGTTTCTGCCCTCGACCCAGCCGCGGGCGCTTGACTTTCCGCAGTTCACGACGATCGACTCGATCGATGATTGGACGGTGTGGCGGGTGGGCGTTCGCAACCGTCTGGAAACCCGACGCGACGACAGGACAATGACCTGGCTGGAGGTCGATAGCTTCGTTGACGTGCAATTCGAGAACCCCTACCAACCCACGGATTACTCAAATCTCGTTAACAACATCCGCTTTACGCCGCTGCCTTGGATGTCCCTCTCAGTTAACTCTCAAGTGCCGGCTTTTGCCAAAGGGTTTACGGAAGTTGATACTGTCGCGAGCGTTCAACCGCTAGCCAATGTGCAATTAAATGTTGCCCATCGCTATTTGAACGGAAATCCTTTTTTCCAGGATAGCAGTTTGTTCGTTGTTGGTGGTTATTGCCGCCTCAACGATAATTGGGGCTTTGGAGTTCAGGAACAATATGAAGCTACAACCGGTCTTCTCGAGGAACAGCGCTATTCTATTTACCGTGATCTCAGCTCGTGGGTGGCCTCGTTTGGGGGAGTGATACGCGATAACTCTGGCGTAAAAGAATACGGCCTCCTCTTTACCGTAACGCTCAAGGCTTTTCCAAAATTTGGATTCGATCTGAACTTCGACCCGTATTCCCAGGGACAATGAACGAAAGCGCGCCGTACAGCTTGGATTTGTTCGGGCACTTGTGCCGGGGCTAATTCGCCCGCACCATTCCGTCAACCATGGATCTTGCAATCATCGGTTCCGGTTATGTCGGCCTTGTGACTGGCGCCTGTTTCGCCGATGTGGGGCATAACGTCATATGCGTCGATAATGACGCGCAGAAAATCAAGCAACTCCAAGCCGGCGAGGTGCCGATTTATGAACCGGGGCTTGAAGAGATAATTCATCGCAATGTGTCGGCGCACCGGTTGCGTTTCACCGGTAGCGTAGAAGACGGTGTGAAGAATTCGCAGATCGTCTTTATCGCCGTTCCTACCCCACAGCAACCGGATGGCGATGTCGATCTTAGCTTTCTGGAGAAAGTTGCTCGTGAAATCGCGGGCGTCTTGACCGATTATCGCGTGATTGTCGACAAGAGCACCGTGCCCGTGAAAACCGGCGAAAAAGTGGCCGAATCAATCAAAAGGTATAACCGCCATGGCGCAAACTTCGACGTGGTCAGTAATCCTGAATTTCTGCGCGAAGGCTGTGCGGTAGCCGATCTAATGCAGCCCGACCGCGTCGTGATAGGAGCCCAAAGCGAACACGCGATCGACCTCATGAAGAAAGTCTACGAGCCGTTTATGGCGCCGATTCTCGTCACCGATATTAACAGCGCCGAGCTCATCAAGCATTGCGCGAATTCATTTCTGGCGCTGAAAATTTCGTATATCAACGCGGTCTCGGCGATTTGCGAGGCGAGCGGCGCCGATGTTGAAAAAGTAGCTGATGGAATCGGGATGGATCACCGAATCGGCCGCGACTTTCTTAACGCGGGAATTGGATACGGCGGTTCTTGTTTTCCCAAAGACATCGCTGCTTTCATCACGATCGCCGAGCGGCTTGGTGTTCCGTTTAATTTGCTGAAGGAAGTACAGCGCATTAACAATGCCCAGAAAGAGCGTTTTCTAAAGACGATTCGGGAAACGCTGTGGGTGTTGCGAGAAAAGCGAATTGCAGTGTGGGGTCTTACATTTAAGCCCGATACAGACGATCTTCGTTCGTCTGTCGCAATAGAACTAGTGGCAGATCTGCTTCGCGAAGGAGCACACGTCGTTGCCTACGACCCGAAAGGAATGCAAAAAGCCCGCGCCATCAAAGCGATTGCCGACGCTGAATTTGCTTCATCGGCCCTTGAAGCAGTGAATGATGCCGAAGCGCTAGTCATCGCCACGGAATGGAACGAATTCGCCAACGTGGACCTCGCGGTGCTAAAAGAAAAAATGAGAACGCCGATTGTCTTCGACGGGCGAAATCTGTTGGACCCTGGAACGATGGGCCGACTGGGCTTTCATTATCATTCGATGGGACGCGCCAGCGTGAAGCCGCGATAAGGGTCTTTCCAGAATATGGCGCGGCTTTCTGCTCGCCGAATTGCGCTGAGCGCGCTGCGTACGTGGCGAAAAGAAAAGCGATTTGCCGACTCGATTGTCTCAGAGTCTCTCGCGAAGGCGAAGCTCACTGAATCCGATCGTGCATTTGCCTTTGAACTTTTTTACGGTGTCCTGCGCAATTTAACTTTACTGGATTTTTGGGTCGGCTGCCTGCGCGCTTCAAAGGTCGATGCCGATCTTCGTGATGTTCTGCGCCTGGGGTTGTATCAGCTTTTCCTCCTCAAGACAGCTCCACATGCGGCAGTACATGAGACTGTGGAGCTCGTCCCACGAAGACAGCGGCCGATCGTGAATGGCATGCTTCGCGCCGCGATCCGGCGGCAGAGCGAGTTATTTGCGCGTGCCGATGCAGAGCCTCTGTTTGTTCGAGCCTCGCATCCACAATTTCTCGTCGAGCGCTGGCAGCAGCATTTTGGCGCTCCAGATGCGGAAGAGCTCTGCAAATGGAACAATCTTCCCGCGCCGATCTACGGACGAATCAATCAACTAAGAATCGACCGCGAAGAGTTCCTTCGGCTTTATCCGGACTCCCGGCCGCTGACGAGTAGTTCCGAGTTCGTTGAATTTGATGTGTTGCCGACAGGCGCTGTCAGGCAAGGCCACTGCTACATTCAAGATCCAAGCACCGCGATTGCCTGTCAGATTCTGAGTCCCCAGGCTGAAGAAAAGATCCTCGACGCATGCGCCGCCCCGGGCGGAAAAACGGGTTACATCGCACAGCTAATGGAAAACCGAGGAAGAATCGTCGCATGCGATCGCGACCCGGAGCGACTGCAGATATTGGATGAGAACATGGCGCGCCTCGGCGTAGGGATCATCAGCAGTTTTGATCACGATTGGACCCGCGGTCACGTCTCTACAGAGATTGCTTCAATGGCGCCCTTTCACCGCATCCTGCTTGATGCGCCTTGCAGCAACACCGGAGTAATGCGACGACGCGTGGATGTAAGGTGGCGATTACAACCAGCCGATTTCCCGCGCATGCAACAGCGGCAGCTCGAAATAATTTGCGCTCTCGTCCCGCTATTAAAGCCGAAGGGCACACTTGTTTACAGCACCTGCAGCCTTGAGCCGGAAGAGAACGAGGAAGTGGTGCGGCAAGCTCTCACCAGCGCGTCCATCCTACGCCTCGAAGAGCAAAAGCGTTCGCTCCCCTTTCAAGATGGCCTCGATGGCGCTTTCGCAGCGAAATTCCGGAGCGCATAGTATCAGGCGGTTGCGTCCGGCGATGCTGGTGGAATGATAAGAGCCTATGCACGACGCCCGATTTGATAAACTCGCGAACCTTCTGGTGGAATATTCTATCCGTCTCAAGCGTAATGAAACAGTCCTCATCGAGGCCTTCGATATTCCGGACGAGATGACCATCGCGCTGGTACGCGCGGTGCGAAAAGCGGGCGGAGTACCATTTGCCCAGACCTATCACGCCCGGGTAAACCGCGCGCTCGCGCTGGAGGCCTCTGACAGACAGCTAAATCTCATAGCAAGCCATGAACTGGCGCGAATGAAAAAAATGGATGCGTATATCGCAGTGCGGGGCAGCAATAACGTCACGGAACTATCCGACGTGCCGCCGCAGACAATGAAATTAATCGCCAGGAAAATGCGGTCGGTACAGGATCAGCGGGTCAAAAAGACCAAGTGGGTAGTCTTGCGCTGGCCCACACCGTCCATGGCACAGCTTGCAGGAATGAGCACCGAGGCGTTTGAAGATTTCTATTTCGAAGTCTGCACGCTGGATTATCGGCAGCTTCTGCCGGGCATGAAGACCCTCCATCGTTTGATGGAAAAGACGGACCGAGTCGAAATCAAAGGTCCCGGCACTGATCTCCGTTTCAGCATGAAGGGAATTCCAGCTGTGATCTGCGGTGGCGATCGCAATATTCCCGATGGTGAAGTGTTCAGCTGCCCCGTGAGAGATTCAGTCGAGGGCCACGTGACGTTTAGCGCGCCAAGCATTTATCAAGGGATCGCCTTTGATGGCATCCGTCTCGAATTCAAAAACGGAAAAATAGTTGACGCGAAAAGCAATGAGACGAAAAAACTGAACAAGATTCTCGATTCAGATCCGGGCGCACGCTACATCGGCGAATTTTCACTCGGATTTAATCCGCGCATTTTACATCCCATGCGGGACATTTTGTTTGATGAAAAAATCGCCGGCTCTTTCCATTTTACTCCCGGGCAAGCTTACGAAGAAGCAGACAATGGAAACCGAAGCCAGGTGCACTGGGATATGGTAAGCATTCAGCGTCCCGAATACGGTGGCGGAGAAATCTATTTCGACGGTAAGCTGATTCGGAAGAACGGAGTGTTTCTTCCGAGACAACTGCGTTCGTTAAACTGGCGCTGAGCTCCCGGAACCGGTCTTCTTCTGACAAAGAAGCTTCGTCCGGTCAGGCTCGCTTTGGCGCGCTGACAGGATTTAGATGCATCATGCCGATGTCGCCGCCTTCGTTGAGCTCCAGACTTGCTATTTCAAACATTGGCGCGCCCTCAGCTGGGGTCGGCCCGGCGCCCGGCAACTGAACAGCCACCTGCTTGGAATTCGAGTTTAGGATGACGGATGCTATTTCGAGAGAGGGCGCAAACTCAAGCGTGGTAATCTGGAACGGCACCGTGATGAGGACGGATGCCCGTCCCTGTCGCGATGGTATTAGTTGGACTGGTGCGGTCTCAGAATTTGGTACCACCTGTAATCCCGCGACTGCAAATGACGGCAAGCCACCAGGCGCGGGCCTCTGCTGTTGCGACGGAACCATTCGGATCGTGCCGAGCGCGCCTAGGGCGGGCTGAATCTTTGCCACTTCGAAGCTGACCTGCAAATTCAGAGCCGACTGGGGCTGGTGAGGCGAAGGCAACCGCATCGTGACGAGCTTCGATAAGGGACGCACCTTAAGGGCGCCCATTTTAAAACTGGGTGTCAACTGCATGGCTGCGATCTCGAACGAGAAAGTAAGCTGCACGGATGTTTGCATCGCGGCAGGTGGTTGTTGCGGTTTGGCCAGCGGCGGGGCCGGGGCTTTGTTTGCGGGAGCGGTTGGGATTTGAGTTGTTTCAGGCATGATTGCGGGTGTTGTTGTTTGCGGAAATACAGGTTCTGCGGAAGCGGCCCCTGGTGAATCAGAGGGGAACATAGCAGCTCTTGCGAGCACTGGTGTGGGAATCACAGTCGAAACTGTCTGATCGGGAACCGGTGGCTCCAGGTTGATCGATTCAACGGGAAACTCTGTCAACGTTGTCACGGCAGGCACTGCGACTTCTGCATCTGCTGGGATCTCAGCAGGCTCCTCAGGAAACGATGCGGTTTCCTTCGCGCCATCAAACATATCGCTCGCCTCATCTGCGGGCCACGTGATTTCCTCAACGCTTTCGGGAGTCTCAGCCGTCTCTTGCGGCGCCGTCGCAGTGACCTCGATCAATTCGTTGATCGCTAAAACCCCGGCCATCTCAGGCGTCTGCGGAGTATCCGTATGCAAGCTCTCTCCGTTCTCTGCCGTTTGTTCGATAACCGGCCCCACGAATGAGTCAGCCTCTAATCCCATCTCTGAGCCAATAAGCGACACCTCACGATTTGGTTCTTCCATCTGATCGGCTGAGTCTCGCGACGGCTCTGTTCTCACGCCCTTGGTCAGAGTTTGTTCGACAACCGGCCCCACGAATGAGTCTGCCTCTGATCCCATCTCTGAGCCAATAAGTGACACCTCACGATTTGGCTCTTCCATCTGATCGGCTGAGTCTCGTGACGGCTCCGTTCTCACGCCCTTGGTCAGATCAAGACCACCGCTCAGGTTACCCGAAGGAATAACGCTATGTCGTAATGCTGGTTTCGATGCCTTTAATTGTAGCGAAATCTGACGGGGCCCTCCGACAAAGCCGTTGCCCCGCAAAGTCTTCTTTTGCGGCGGTGCCGACTCCGCTTTCGGCTTGGACAGAGCGGGTGCGGCAGCAGCGGAGGTGGTCCGCGAGTAACTTGGCACATTAAAGGCATAACGCCGGCGAAAGGTAGGCATGATCACCCAGGCGAGTATGAGCAGTGCCGCTAAAAGTAGTCCACCGACAAGCCACATTCTGCCTCTCGCCAGAATACCGGACGGCGCAGCTTTGACAGGCACGACTTGTGCTGCGGGACTGGGGGAAACGCTCGTTTGGGCAACAGCCGTTTGATCATTTTGTTCCTTGGAAGCAGGCGATATCTGGGGTGTCTGGGGTGACTCAGCGGGCGACGCCGCAGCCGTGGATTCGTTGCCACCAGAGGGCGGTGCCGACGCCGGCTGCTCAGGCTGCGCGCCTGTTCCCGATGCCGACTCATTCGATGTAGAGACGGAAGTCTGCGCAGTTGTTCCAGTGCCGGCGATATCCAGTCCGGCGCCTGCCGCGTTCATCGTTGAGCCCAAAGCCAGCCCTTCACTCTTCGAGGTGTCACTTTGGGTATTTGCAGCGAAAACCTTGTCAGGAATAGGACTAGGCTCGACCGCTGGACTCCCCTCAGCTTGGGCTGTGTCGAATGCTGGCGTCGGCATCGTCGCAGCTGCCGGCCTTTGCATCCAACCAACATCGTAGAAAGTGTCAGCAAAAACGCTGTTTAGTGCCGACGAATAAATCTTATTCGCCGAAGCAGCCCATTCAGCCGCCTTCTCTGCATTGTTATGTTGAAATTCCCAAGCCGCCTGGGCGTAATAGAGTGCGGGCGTGTCGCCGGTAAATTGAAACTCATCCATCATCGCGTGTGCGCGGCTCTCTTTTCCTTCGAGCAAAAGCGTCATGTAGATCTTGAATTTGATGAGTTCTGCCGCCTGATTTTTATCGCCTCCGGGCGTGCGCTTGTACAATGTCTCGAAACGGTCGCGCGCTTTTGCATATTCCTTCTTCTTAAAGGGAATTTCCGCCAGATTGTATTGTGCCTCGCGAAGTTTCGGATCCAGCTTGGCTGCCTTCTTAAATGCCGCTTCGGCCTGGTCGAACTGCCCCTGCTGACTCAGAATCCCGCCGCGTAAATTAATCGTCGCCGCCTGATTCGGAACCGCTTGATCCGCTTGATCGACCAGTTTAAGAGCGGCCGCCAAATCGCTCTGCCGCAGCGCCTGCTGTGCCTGTTCGAACTTTGCGCGGGCAATTGCCTTTGTCTTTTCCGTACGCTCAGCGGCGGTCGTGAGCGGCAACGAAGGGCGCGCTTCGCCGGTCGGTTTTTCCAGCCATCCAACTTCGTAAAGTGATTCGGCGAAAAGTTTGTTCTGTTGCGGTGGAAAATTCTTTTCTGCGGCGCTGATCCAATCTTTCGCTTCTTTTTGATTCTTCTGTTGCAGCGCAACGGCCGCCTTCACATAGTCAACCGCCGGTGTATCGGGCGAAAGCTCCAACTTGGCCTGAATAGAATCGACCATGTTGTCTTTCCCCTCCAGAAGGTACGTGAGCAGGATTTTGTATTGGATCAGCTGCGAAGCTTCTTTTGCCAGATCCGATTCACCGCTGGAAAGGAGTTGCTCGAAGCGTTTCCGCGCTTCCGTCCAGTCTTTTTTGAGAAACGGGATTTGCGCCATGTTGAAGCGTGCGTTCCAAAACTTGGGATCGATTCGGGCAGCGTCTTGAAGGGCTGCTTCCGCCTGATCGTAGTTGCCCTGGCGCATCAGGATCACGCCGCGCAAATTCTTCGACGCCGCAAGATCAGGTTGACGGGCATCGATCGCGTCGAGTTGTTTCAGCGCTTCCGCAAATTTGTTCGAATCGAACGCGCGGAACGCAGCGTTGTACATTTCCTCCAGCTCCGCTTTCGTCGGGGCGACATTTTCCGCTCCAAACGAATCTGCGGTGAATAACCTAAGCACCAGCGCGGCGATCGCCGCCATCCCCCACACTCTCATGAAGTAGCGATTGAAACCCTATTCAGCGCGTCTGACAAGTGGAAAGTTGCTCCAGCGAATCGATTTTTCAGCTCCCTTCGGAAAAATCAAACGCCGGAACGGTAAGGCGCGGCGATCCTCCAGAGCGTGAATCAGTCATTCAGATTTGCCACAATCCGTAATCCTTCCAGAGTAAGGTTCGGATGAACCACATCGACCTCCGGCAATCGTCGCGCGATCAGTCGCGAGTAGCCACCGGTGGCTACGACGTGAACCTTCTTATGCGGAAACTGCTCTGCTCTAACTTGCGCTAGGATTTCGCGAACTAATCCGCGATAGCCGAACACGGCCCCCGACAACATCGCCTGGACTGTCGATTTACCAATCGCGCGGCGCGGCTCTTTCAATGAAAGCTTCGGCAGGAGTGCCGTTCGCCGATAAAGAAAATTAGTCATTGCTTCAAGCCCTGGCGCAATCACGCCGCCGATATAAGCCCGGTGCTCAGAGACGATATCAAATGTCACCGCCGTGCCGAAATCCACCACGATTGCGGGAAACCCGTAAAGCGCTGTCACCGCCGCAGCGTTCGCCAACCGATCCGCGCCAATCGATTGCCGGTTCGGATAATCAATTTCGACACCTAGCTTCAACTTCCAATCCAGCCAGAGTACATTCACTTTTCCTGCGGCCTTCAAGATTGCCGAGTTTTTCGCGGGCACTACCGAAGAGACAACCATCTTCTCCACGTTTCGTTTCCCGAGAAATCGTGCAACCACGCCGCTTGAAAGCTCGCTGGTAGGAATCCGCGTAGGAGCTAAAACTCGCCTTGTCGATGCAAAGGCAAATTTTGCATATGAATTGCTGATATCGACCAACAAATAATCCGAGCCGCGCGCCACGATCAAAATGCAGACACCTAACGTCACACGCCGTCAAGCACCTGGCTCATTCATTTGGGGCGGCACGTGAGTAAGCTGGCTCCTGCTTGCTTGCGACTCACTTTCGCAACGCGTAGCGTCGCATTGTGAGGAAACTCGTGCATCGCCCGCGTCGGTTGCGGCGTTCGGCTGCTCTGCGAAATCTCGCCCGCGAGACACATTTGAGCATTCACGATTTTGTTTTGCCGCTGTTTGTAAGTGAAAAAGTGCAGCAGCGACGGCCGATCGCCAGTATGCCCGGGGTTTGTCAGTTATCTGTCAAGGAAGTTGCCGATGAAACGCGCGCTGCTCAGGACCTGGGGCTCCAGGCGGTTCTCCTTTTCGGGATTCCAGAACAGAAAGATGAACAGGCCAGCGGCGCCTTTGCCGAAGACGGAATCGTCCAAAAAGCGCTCAAGGCCATAAAATCAAAATGTCCGGATGTCGTCACCATCACCGATGTCTGCCTGTGTGAGTACATGAGTCATGGGCATTGTGGTGTGACACGCATCGACGGAGATCATTTCCACGTCCTCAACGACGAGACCGTCGAGTTGTTGGTGAAGACGGCACTCTCTCACGCCGCAGCTGGTGCGGACATCGTGGCCCCGAGCGACATGATGGACGGTCGCGTCGGTGCGATTCGCGAGGCGCTCGATGAGCGAGGCTTCGATCAAACAGCGATTATGAGTTACGCGGCCAAATTCGCGTCGGCTTTCTACGGGCCATTCCGCGAGGCTGCCGAGAGCCCGCCCCAGTTCGGCGACCGGCGCTCTTATCAGATGGATTTTGCCAACGCGAATGAAGCCTTGCGTGAGGTAGCACTGGATATCGACGAAGGAGCGGACATTGTGATGGTAAAACCCGCCTTGCCCTACATGGACATTTTGTGGCGAGTCCGTGAGCGGTTTCGAAAACCGACCGCCGTTTATCATGTGAGCGGTGAGTATGCAATGGTCAAGTCCGCCGTCGAAAAAGGGCTTCTGAACGAACGCGATGCCGTACTTGAGATCATGACAGCTCTCAAGCGAGCGGGGGCCGATATTATTGTCACCTACTGGGCACGCGAACTCGCGAGATGGCTGCGGGAATAAAACGCGCCCGCGGCGAAACCGAGAAACACGCCCGGTTGAAGCGGTTGGCGTTCCTTTGGGCGCAGGCCCAAGGGTATTCCGCGTGCGCTACGGAAGTGAGTCTGCCAAACTGCCGGTATCGTGCCGACGTCGCCGCGTTTCAATTGGCGCCTAAGCAGATTGGATCGACAGCGATCTTTGAGTGTAAACAGGCGCTCTGCGATTTGCGGCGAGATAATTGTCAGAGCGACGCCGCCCAGCGGCAACTCGAAACAATTTCCCAGCGCCGCCAGCTTCTCGAAAGGCGCCTCGGCGCACATTATCCGAACCTGCGGAACGGGGATTCCCTATTTCCCGAATTCGATTTGCCTGATTTCACTGTCGTCGGCCACCGTGGTTACACGCGACTCTTGCGTGAGCTGCGTGCGCTGCAAAATCGCCTCTATGATTGTACCAAGTTCGACAAGTTACTTCGCTACCGCAGCGCAAATCTGTATTTCCTCGTTCTGCCTGGAGAGTTGTTCCGCGACTCGGAGATTCCCATCGACTGGGGCGCTCTTGTGGAAGACGACGGTACGCTCAAGCTCGTCCGTAAACCAATCTGGCACGAAACAACAGCCGAGTATCACATTCGGCTGTTGCACCGAATCGCCGTGGCCGGAACACGAGTGATGAATCGTAAGTTCGAAATCACATTCGACGACATCGCAGCCTGGGGCCGGGATCGGCCTGTCCGCTGTAGAGTTGGCGAAGGCGGATGACCCCGGCGCCTAGGGTCAGCCAGCTAAGCTGGCACAAGCAAATTGTGGCCAGTCATCTTTTTTGGCTGAGGCAGCCCAAGCAAAAACAAAAGGGTTGGTGCCACATCGGCCAGAATTCCGTCTTCGCACCGAAATCGCGAAGCATCGTTGGCTACGTAGATGAAATGCACGAGGTTGCTCGTGTGCGCAGTATTGGGTGAACCATCAGCGTTGCGCATCTTCTCGCAATTGCCGTGGTCCGCGGTCACGATCGCTTTGCCATCAAGCTCGAGAAGTTTGGGGATGATTCGCGCCACGCATTTATCCACCGTCTCTACCGCTTTGATTCCCGCTTCGACAACGCCGCTGTGCCCGACCATGTCGGGGTTGGCCAAGTTGAGTATGATCAGATCGTAATTCGCCATTCGTGCGAGCACTTCATCCGTGACTTCGAACCCGCTCATCTCCGGTTTCAAATCGTAGGTAGCGACCTTTGGTGAAGGGATCAGCTTGCGGTCTTCGCCCGGAAACGGCTTCTCGATGCCGCCGTTAAAAAAGTAAGTTACATGCGCGTACTTTTCCGTCTCAGCGATGCGCAATTGCCGTTTGCCGGCTGCGCTGACGATTTCGCCCAAGATGTCGGCGAGCTCTTCTGGCGCAAAAATGAACGGCGAAGAATAGGTGACATCGTATTGCGTTAGCGTGACAAACTTCACTTGCGGCCAGACCTCGCGGTCAAAGCCATCGAAATCCTTCAGCAAAAACGCCTGTGATAATTGGCGGGCTCGGTCGGCGCGGAAATTGAAAAATAAAACCACGTCGCCATCACGCACGCGCTGTTCATTTGCATGAGAAAAAATCAATGGCGGCATGAACTCGTCCGTTTTGCCGTTTTTGTATTGTTGATCCACGGCCACCGATGGTGAGGCTTTGCAGATTTCGCCGCGACCGAGAACAACTGCGTCCCATGCTTTTTTGGCACGGTCCCAACGCCGATCGCGATCCATTGCAAAATACCGGCCTACAACCGTGACAATTTGCCCCCCGCTTTTCTTAAGTTCTTTCTCGCAAGTTTTTAGGTAAGCGGCGCCGCCGGTCGGTGATGTGTCGCGCCCGTCGGTGAAAGCATGGATGAAAATCTCCCCAACGCCTGCATCATGCGCCGCGTTCGCAAGCGCGACCATGTGCGAATAATGGCTGTGCACACCGCCGTCTGACACTAGCCCAAGCAAATGAAGGCGGTGACCTTGCGCACTGGCAAGAGTTTCCTGCAAAACCCGGTTACGCGTTAGGTCGCCCTGTTCAATTGCCTTATTAATTCGCGTCAGATCCTGGTAAACGATTCTACCGGCTCCCAGATTGAGATGGCCGACTTCCGAGTTCCCCATTTGTCCTTCTGGCAGGCCAACGTCGCTTCCGCTTGCGCTCAATTTGGAGCCTGGATAATCCCGGTAGAGCTTGTCATGAAATGGAGTCGACGCGAGAAGGGTTGCATCACCATTTTCCTTGCGCTTGTTCTTGCCGCTCGGATTAATGCCCCAGCCGTCTCGAATGATTAGCATCACTGGACCAGCCATACGTCGCGCACTTTGCCGACGAATGAGAAGGTCGACAAGCGGTTCTTTCTTCTCGGATACGGGTCCAGTTTTAACGTGACTAGCTTCGGAACACGCATCTTACCTATTTGCGACAGTCATAGACCGCCGCTACAGGGAACACAATGAAGTGGCGCAACCAGTTGCTCGCGCTTTTTTGTCTCCTCGCCTTTGCTGGAATTGGTGTCCTTTATTTTCAGCACTGGGTCATCCGGAAGCCTTTCGGAATTATCTTGTTTGTTGGAGAAGGCCTTTCCCCTGCCCGGCTTGCCCCAACCCGCGCCTATGCTGCTGGCGCCGGCACGCGCCTGAACCTGGATTCGATGTCTCACGCAGCTTTGGTGATGAATTATTCAAAGGATTTCGCCGCTCCAGACCAGGCGGCCGCTGCAACCGCAATTGCGACTGGTGAGAGAGTGACGAATCGCGCCGTTGCGATCAATGCCGACGGGAAAGCGATCAAGAGCATCATTGAATTAGCGCGGGAATACGGACGGGCCACCGGACTCATAACGGACACGAAGCTCACCGATCCGACGAGCGCGGCCTTTTACGCACATCCCGCCGAGTCCAGCGATGGCGAGAAGATCGCAACCGAGTTTGTGGATCGCGGAAATGTTGACATAGCGATGGCTGGCGGCGCGGCGCAATTTCTTCCCGTCACAAAGGGCGGGGACAGACAGGACAGCCGCGATCTTTTACTCGAGCTTCGTGGCAACGGGTTCGATATTGTTCGAACCCGAGCCGAGCTGGATACGGTTCCCGCGTGGCGCCGTCCGAAACTGGTCGGCGTTTTTAGTAAAGAAGATCTCGCGTTCGTGAACCAGGTAGAAGAAAGAAGTCAGCAGCCGAGCCTTTCAGATATGGTGCGGCGAGCAATCCAATTGCTCCAGTACAACGTTGGCGGGTATTTACTGGTGGTTGACGCAGGGCTAATGCGAAAGGCAGCGCAGGAAAACAACGGGGAGAGGACCTTGAGCCAAACGGTCGAACTGGACCGTGCAGTTGGCGTCGCGCGAAGTTACGGCGGAGAAAAATCGACGATCGTGGTCTGCGGCGATGTGGCGATCGGTGGATTAAACCTGAACGGATTTCCTTTTCGCAAAGACAGCGGCATTGCCCTCTTAGGCTTTAATTCTGCCGGCCAGCCCTGGATTACCTGGGCCACCGGTCCGAATGGCGATAAATCGTACGGAGCAGCGAAAATACCTGGTAAACAAGACGAAAGTCAGAGCAGACAACCGCAGACTGAACAGACTGAGCCGGCGGCGTTTTACACGAAATCTGCCTTGGTCACTGTTGAAGACGTCGTCGCGTTTGGCAATGGTCCTGGAACAGATGCTCTGGCAGGAGTAGTGGAGAGCACGAAGGTGTTCGAAATTCTGCGCGATGAACTCTGACGGAAATGACGAAATCCGATATCAGCGTTGAAAGACTTCAATCGCGGCGGGCTATCCCGCATTCATTTTGCCATTTCACGATAAGGCAACCCCAACTCATAGAGCGCGATCTGTTGTTGAAGCTCGGTGGCTAACGAATCATCACCGTGGCTCCGCCCCAGCTGCATCGCAGTCCGGGCGCTTTCAATCGCTTTTCCAAATTGGCCAGCCTCCGCATATGCCGCTGCCAGCGTACGCAGCACGAGCGCATTGGTGCCTCCGGAAAGTTGGTCAGCTTGCCTCGCAAGTTGAATTGCCCTGGCTCCGTTTCGCAATGACGGGTTGGAACCTGTGGCCAGTAACCACGCCAGATTATTTAAAGGGGGAACGGATTGAGGAGAAATCTCCAACGCCTTTTCGTAGTCTTTGATGGCTTCGGCCGATTGACCTTTTTCATCAAGAGCGATAGCCAGGACCGTGTGACAGTCTGCGTTATTAGGCTGGATCAACAAGGCGGCCCGAGAATGCTCGATTGCAGCATCCAGCTTCCCTTTCTCAAGCAGAGCATGGCCAAGACCGTACCGGGCAAGAAAGTAATCGGGACGTATAGCAACCGCTTTTTGGTAGTGAACGATCGCATCGTCGATTCGTCTCTTTTGAAGAAGAGCATCCGCCAAGGCCACTTGACCATCCGGATCGTTTGGCTGCATCCTGACCGCTTTGTCGCAATAGAAAATCGCCTCGTCCACCTGGCCTTTGCCCAGAAGAGCGGCGCCGAGATTGTAATCGGCATCCCAAAAATTGGGCTGCATTTGCAACGTCGTCCGATAATGCGCAATCGCATCGTCAAGCTGGCCTTTTTCAAACAGTACGATGCCCAAATTGTTGTGAGCCATCCAGCAACTGGGATTCCTGGACAGAGTCGTGCGCCAGAGCGTTTCGATGTTGCCATACATTGCGGTTTGTCGCCATGTCAGTGTCGCCAGAACTGCCACCCCACAGAGCGCCGCGCTAAAGATTAAGGTGCGGCTGTTCCTAAACTTGTCGGCCAAATTGACCAGACCTGCAGACGCCAACGCGATCGGACCGATGCAGGCCACATACTGATAATGATCGGCTACAAACGTGTAGCGAAACGTATAAAGCATGATGAACCCCAGCACCGGGCTCAGGGTCGCAACGAAAAATCCCGCTGCGACCTCAACACTGCGTCCCACATATCGACGGAGAAAATAGATTGCACCGCACACGATAACTCCTGCCAACGGGCACACGTAGTTGAGCAGATGCGTCGGCGCGATATCCCATCGCGGATAAATAAATGTGAGATTAGATGGCCAGGTGAGTTTGCTCAGATAAAACCAAATGGCGCGGCTAGCGACGAGAACCCGTTCGATTGGGCTCAGGAACGTAAAAACAGCCCGGCTCGTCCCCTGGTGGTAGCGCTCCCACCACATCGCTAAGACGCCCATGGCGATGCCAAGAATAAGGAAGGGAATGATCTGGAAAATTCGTTTCCAACTGATGGGCTTCTTCTGCAACCACAAAATCAAAAATAACGCTGCCGGCAGCGTGCAGGCCGTTGTCTTGGCCGAAAGCGCCAGAAGATAAAGGATCAGCGCGAGTCCATAAAACAGCCAGGGCCGCTTCGTTCTCCCGTCATCAAACGCAATCCAGGCAAGTAGCGTGAGCAAAAAGAAAAAGCCCATTAGTACATTTTTGCGTTCCGTGATCCAGGCGACCGATTCCACCTGCACGGGATGTAGCGCAAAAATTGCTCCAGCCAGCCATGCTCCCGGAACCTTTAACCGCGCCAGCACCAACCACACCAGCAGTGCGTTGCCAATGTGCAGCAGAAGATTCACCCAATGATAACCAGTTGGATCGAGGCCCCAAGCCGCGTGCTCGATGCGAAAAGTTGTATAAACCAGCGGAAAATACTGCGAAGGCGAATCGAGCGAGAACCAGATTCGCCGGAGACCATCAGGCGCCGTTAGCAGCTCATTATTGGTGATGTAAACGTCGTCGTCCCAAAGAAAACCGCCATTCCAAGCGGGGCGATATACGAAAATCGTCACAGCTGCCAAAACAAGAGCGAAAATGAATGCGCGACGCGACGAAAAAAGACGTCCGGCGATTTCATGCATAAGCTACAGGCGAGTCACGCAACTTGACGCAAATGGACTCCTTCCGCGCCGCACCTTTGTGGAGGCGAAAAACTCCCAGGGATCTGAGAAGCCGGCCCAATTTCAAATGCCCGAGTTGCAACCTCCCATTTCTCATCGGAATAGCAGCTTTCGTGACTCATAAGGTTGACAATAACGGCAAGCTCTTGCGCTCAGGGTGTTGGATTCTGGCGGTAATCGTTTTTGGCCTCGTGATTGCCATCAGAATTCGGCTCCTTGGAATTCCACTCGAGCGCGATGAAGGCGAATACGCTTATGCTGGTCAACTCATTTTGCAAGGCATTCCACCCTATGAGCTCGCGTACAACATGAAGTTTCCCGGAACTTATGCAGCCTACGCCGTTATCATGTCAATCTTTGGACAAACGATTACTGGAATTCACCTGGGGCTGCTCTTGGTCAATGCAGCTACGATTGTCCTGATCTTTTTCCTTGGTCGCCAACTGGTGAATTCAACATTAGGACTTACAGCGGCGGCGAGCTATGCGGTGCTCTCTATAAGTCCGTCCGTTCTTGGGTTGGCTTCTCACGCGACAAATTTTGTGATGTTACCCGTTCTCGGCGGGACGCTGATGATCCTCAAGCTTTCGGAACAAGACCGACATGTGTCCAGGCGGCTCTTCACAGGCGGATTGCTCTTTGGCATTGGCCTATTAATGAAGCAGCCCGCGCTTTTTTTTATTCTGTTTGGAGCAACCTACCTTCTCCAGAAAGACCTACGCCAGCGACTTACCCTGAAGAGAATTCTTCTGCGAAACCTGATCTTCTGGATCGCCGCAATTACCCCCTTTGGGATAACGTGTCTCATTCTGTGGCACGCAGGACTCCTCGATAAATTCTGGTTCTGGACAGTCAGCTATGCCAGTCAGTATGGCAATTTCGTCATCGGCGAGATATCCAGCGGCAGATGGCCTTTGTCGCGGGTAGCGCACGTTTCTGTCGGTAGCATAACCGGAGCGATTGGAGCCGGCTGGATGTTGTGGGCATTGGCTGGACTGGGCTTGGTAGTCGGACTTTTGGACAGGAAGAGCCGCGCCAGCACAGGTTTTTTGTTCGGCCTGCTCGCATTCTCGGCTTTAGCGGTATGCCAGGGACTCTATTTTCGGCCTCATTACTTTATCATGATTCTGCCAGCAGTCTCACTCCTCGTCGGCGTTGCAATGAGCAAACTGTCCGATCTTCTGACTGGCCATATGACTGTGGTTAGATTCATCCCACTCTTTCTGCTTGCCGCAGCCCTAAGCCTGCCAATGCTGGGGGACAAAAAAATCTTCTTTGAGGTTTCTCCGGTTGACGCTTGCCGGATCATTTACCCCGAGAATCCATTCGCCGAGTCCGTCAGGATTGGAGACTATCTGCGGCAACATACAGGCCCGGATGATACAATCGCAGTGTTGGGATCAGAGCCGCAGATTTATTTTTATTCACACCGACATTCGGCGACCGGATATATCTATACTTACGGCTTGATGGAACCGCAAAAGTACGCGCAGCAGATGCAACAGGAGATGATTCGCGAGATCGAACGCACTTCTCCAAAGTATCTGGTCTCCGTGGTAATCTTTTATTCCTGGTTGTGGCGTCCCGAGTCTGACCAGTCGATTCTTACTTGGGCAAACGAATACACGGCACAAAACTATACTGTTGCAGGTTTCGTGAACATGGTGGCGCCAGACAAAACAGATTATTATTTTGGTAGCGTGCCACAAACAGTGCCACAGCTGGGAAAATACATTTTGATCTACCAGAAGAAATCCTAAGGGAATGACGACGTCCGAATGATGAATCACAAATTAATGGCGAAGCTCGAATGGCAAAAAGACGCACGACACCCTTCGGGTCTTTTCGGATTTCTTCATTTGGATTTCCTTCGTCATTCGGCATTCGTGCTTCTTCATTCTTTCGAACGCAGGGCATGCACCGGCTGAGAGCTCAATCGATAAGCCCACCTAAAGTCAACCGCTGGTGGCTTACCATCGGCATCTGCATCGCTCTGGCGAGCCTGACATGGCTTGTTTTTGGCCAAACGCTCTGGCACGACTTCATTAACTACGACGATCCGCATTACGTCTATGAAAACACGAGAATAACCAGCGGGGTCAGCATCAGCGGTATTGCCTGGGCATTCACTCATGTTCATGCCATGAACTGGCATCCGCTAACGACCATTTCGCACATGCTCGACTGCCAGCTATATGGGTTGAAGGCAGGATGGCATCATTTTACGAATGTCCTCCTTCACACGCTGGCGGCGATCCTCCTTTTTCTCGCGCTGCAACAGATGACCGAAGCGGCGTGGCGAAGCGCCTTTGTAGCGGCGATCTTCGCAATTCATCCGTTACGCGTCGAGTCGGTTGCCTGGATAGCAGAACGGAAGGATGTGCTGAGCGGAGTTTTCTTCATGCTGACACTGCTCGCGTACGTGTATTACGTGCGCTTACCTCGAGTCGGACGTTATCTAGTCGTGGTATTCGCCTTCGCCTGTGGCCTCATGTCTAAACCGATGCTGGTAACATTGCCATTTGTGCTTTTGCTTCTCGACTACTGGCCTCTCGCTAGAATCAAAGGTCAATACGGCAAGCGCGTCTTGGAAAAGATTCCATTAATCGCGCTATCGGCTGTTTCAAGTGTCATCACGTTTCTTGTGCAGAAAGGTGCAGTTGGCCGGGCCGAGGACTTGCCCATATTGGAACGAATCAACAACGCGATAGTCAGCTATGTCCTGTACATCTGGCAGATGCTCTGGCCGATGAACCTCGCCGTGTTCTACCCGCATCCTGAGAACCGGCTACCGCTTCGGGAAATCGTCTCGTGTCTCTTCGTTCTAATTTGCATCACGGCGCTAGCCATCGCTCTGCGAAAACAGCGACCCTACCTTATAGCGGGTTGGCTATGGTATCTGGGGATGCTCGTGCCTGTCATCGGATTGGTGCAAGTCGGATGGCAGGGCCGGGCTGACCGATACACGTATTTGCCGCAGATTGGCCTATACATAGCGGCCACCTGGGGGGTGGCCGACCTGACCGCCTTGTATAGACATCAACGCACAATTTTGAGCACTGCTGCAATACTTATCATCGGCTCTTTGAGCTTGTGCGCGTGGGTTCAGACCACGTATTGGCGCGATAGCGAAACACTGTTTAGGCATGCGCTTGCAGTAACCGCAAACAATGATGTTGCTAAAAATAACCTCGGCATCGTCTTTTTAGGACAAGGTAAAGTGGATGAGGCTATCTCGCTGCTACAAGCAGCTGTGGCTCTTCGGCCAGACAATAGCCCTGCTCATGAGAATCTTGCCAAGGCTCTTCTTCAAAAAGGTCGAGTTTCAGAGGCGATAATTCACTACCGCAAGTTACTCGAGCTACAGCCCGATAACATAGAAGTCCACAACATCGTGGGCACAGTTCTTACCCAGCAAGGTCGGGTCCGCGAAGGTGTTGAAGAATGGCAGAAGGTGTTGGCGATCCAACCCGACAACGGAAACGCCATGAGCAACCTCGCGTGGGTATTTGCAACGTCACCAGACGACTCTCTTCGAGATGGTGCACAAGCGGTTCAACTGGCAGAGCAAGCCCTACACATCTCCGTCCGCAGAATCCCACTACTCTTCCGCACATTAGCGGCGGCTTATGCAGAAAGTGGCCGGTTTTCGGAGGCAATCCAAACTGCTCAGCAGGGGTTCGAATTAGCAAATGCCCAGGGGAACTCCGGTTTAGCTACTGAACTTCAGGGCAATATTTCCCTTTACCAAGAACGGCAGCCGCTCCGTGACCCTAGCCTAACAAATGGCAGTTCGTCGCCATAAAGATAAGGCGAGCACCAGGAAGCTACCCTCGATCCGAAGTAGCTCTGCCAGCGAAGCGACCCATGCGAGACATCGGAGAAACCGCACCTCCTTAAGATTCGCGTCTTTTTTCGTCTGTCTCGGTTTGATCGCAATCGTCTGGTTGGTCTTTGGGCAAACGCTCGGACACGATTTCGTCAATTTCGATGACCACGTTTATGTTTATGAGAATCCTAGCATCATCCAGGGCTTCACGCTTGATGGCGTGATTGGAGTGTTTGCCCATCTTCATGCGCGAAACTGGCACCCGCTGACGAGTATTTCGCATATGCTCGATTGCCAATTGTTCGGACTGAACGCCGGTGGACATCACTTTACGAATGTGCTCCTTCATACAATCGCGGTGCTCCTGTTATTTCTGGTGTTCCATCAAATGACTGGCGCATTTTGGCAAAGTGCTTTAGTTGCGTCGCTGTTCGCTATTCACCCGTTGCATGTCGAATCCGTGGCATGGATCTCGGAGCGCAAAGATGTACTGAACGCAGACTTTTTCATGCTTACTCTCTGGGCGTACCTGCGTTATGCGCGCGGGCCATCGACCGGACGTTATGCACTTGTGGTGTTCTTCCTCGGTCTCGGACTGATGTCGAAACCGATGCTCGTGACATTGCCCTTCGTACTCTTGCTTCTGGATTACTGGCCACTCCATAGATCAACAAAGGGGAGTGCCGCCGTCGGCAAGGCTACGGCGCGGCATGCAGCGATCAGTCATCAGTGGCCGGTGATCCGTACTCTCGTAAAGGAAAAGATTCCGTTGTTTGCCCTGTCCGCTGTTTCGTGCGTGGCGACTTTGCTGGCACAACGCCACGAACCCGCCGCAATCGATCAATTGCCGTTCATGTGGCGGCTGAACAATGCACTTACGAGTTATTTCGCCTATGTCTGGCAGATGTTCTGTCCGATACGACTGGCGGTCTTTTACCCTCATCCAAACAATCAACTCCCGTTTTGGCAAGTTCTGGTGGCGACGATGTTTCTCGTCGGGTGCAGTCTGTCGGTTATTCTTTTGCGAAAACAGTTTCCATATGTCCTGACTGGCTGGTTCTGGTACGTGGGAATGCTAGTGCCCGTGATCGGTCTGGTTCAGGTCGGGGAACAAGCGCGCGCAGACCGTTATACCTACCTGCCCCAGATCGGGTTATATGTGATAATAGCTTGGGCTGTAGCCGACTTCGCTCGACCATATCGGAATCACCGTATTGTGCTCGCAGTAACCGCGGCAACGGCAATCGCTGCCTTGAGTTTCTGCGCGTTTGTTCAGACCTCTTATTGGAAGAATAGCGAGACACTTTGGACGCACGCTCTGGCGGTAACCTCGGATAATGACGTCGCTCACAACAATCTTGGCTACCTTTCGCTCCGACGCGGAGAACTGGACGAAGCCATTTCTCATTTTAACACGGCGCTGAACATCCGGGCAGGTAATGCGGCATCCCATTACAATCTTGGCCACGCGTTAATAGAGAACAATCTTGCCAACGCGCTTGCCCGAAAGGGACAGCTAGGTGAGGCGATACCTCATTACGAGCAAGCCACGAGACTGCGACCTGATTACGCCGACGCCTATTATAATTTTGGCACTGTCCTGTTCCGAGAAGGCAAAATTGACGACGCGATTGCGGAGTGGCAGAAAGCACTTGCGATACAGCCATACGATGCAGAGGCTCATACGAGCCTTGGCAGCGCCTTTGGCAGGAAGGGAATGTTAAGAGAAGCAATTACCGAGTACCAACAAGCGTTGAAGGTCGCGCCACAGAATCGACTGGCTATGAACAATCTTGCGTGGCTCCTGGCTACATCTTCCGATGCTTCAATTCGCGATGGCGCCAGGGCCGTAGCACTCGCCCGCGAAGCGGTACAGCTTTCGACCGATGGAGATCCAAACTTCCTCCGGACACTGGCGGCTGCCTACGCGGAGAGCGATCGATTTTCTGAGGCTGTTACGACAGCAGAGCAAGCCATGCAAATAGCTACTCTGCAGGGTAAATCCGGGCTGTCGAACATTCTCGAAAAGGAGCTCATGCTCTACCATGCGCGTTCGCCGGTACGGGAAACGGAATCCAGCAATTAGGAGCAGTCTTCTTCAGGATGTGCGCCCGCCTCGCAGTCTCGAGGCGCTCGCCGCGCCAAGGCAACGTAGTTGCTTTGATTTGCGCCAGCCGGTTGAATGCGCACAGGCACTGTGACACAGGGCCATGGCTCCAATGATCGACCTATTTTAACTCTTTATGATACGGTAAACCAAGGTCGTAGAGAGAGATTTCGTCCCGGAGAGCGCTGGATAAGGTGGAGTTCCCCTGGATCTCTGCCGCTTGCAATGCCTGTTCAGCAGTCTTCTTGGCCTCAGCAAAGTGGCCCGTCTCAGCGTATGCCGCAGCAAGGATGCGCAGAACAATCGCATGATTTTCGCTCCGAGAGCTTTCGGATTCTGCTCGTTCGGCCAGCAAAACAGCCTCTGATCCATTTCTGAGCGATGGGTCGGCGGCTGTCGCCAGCAGCCACGCCAGATTGCTCTGGGCAGCTACGTTATCAGGCATAATCCGAAGCGCATCCCTGTACTGCGCAATTGCGTCCCGGACGCGGCCTTTTGCGAGGAACGCGCTTCCCAGATTTGCGCGAGCATCCGCGTTCTCCGGGCGCAACTCGAGGACTTTTTGATAATGAACGATCGCCTCATCTTTCCGACCCGTTCGAAACAAAGCGCTCGCAAGGTTGTACTGAGCCTCAGCCTGATTTGGCGATACCGCGAGGCAGGCTGAGTAATAAGCGATCGCACCATCTAAATTACCGTTGGAAAGAAGCGCATCCGCTAGATTGCAGGAAGCGTCGGCGTAATCCGGCTGGATTGCCAGCGCCTTCTGATAATGAGTAATCGCCTCATCTACACGGCCGTTCGCAAAAAGCGCAGCGCCAAGATTGTTGTGTGCTTCTGCATCAGCAGGGTTTATCTCCAGTGCTTTCTCGTAATGGGCGATAGCATCGTCGAGCTGGCCTTTCTGCACGAGAAGCCGGCCTAGATTATAATGTGCCTCGGCATAACCTGGCCGCAGCTCGATAGCCTCACGATACTTAGCAATCGCTCCATCAGTGTCGCCGTGGTCATTGAGAGCGATGCCCAAATTGTAATACGCCATCCAGCAACCGGGATTCTTTGTGAGTGTCCCTGTGTACAGGGTGACAAGATTGTGGTAAACGGCAGTTTGTCTCCATGTCAAAAAAACGAGCGACAGGAGGAGAACCCCACAGATTCCAACAAGCGGTGTTGTAACCACGGCTCTGTGCCGCGATGTCGATGGCAATGCTGAAAGGCGCCTCGACGCAGCAAGACGGCTACAACCCGTTACGATGCCTGCGCCAGCTAATGCAAGTGGTCCCATGCTTGCCAGATATTGAAAATGATCGCTGACAAAGGAGTAACGGAAGAAAAAGACGCTGAAAAAACCGAGGACTGGAAACAGGGAAACCACATAGTATGCGGCGGCAAAGAATGCGGGGCGACTCCATTTCGCGCGGATCAACCCCAAAACAAGTAGTCCGGTCAATGCCGCCAGGAGCGGCAAATAAGCTATTAGCTGAGAAGAATTAAGTTCCCACCGAGGATAGATAAAGATAAGCGGATGCGGCCATGCCAGTTTCGCCAGGTAAAACCATAACGCGCGACCCGCGATGATAAGCCGCTCGGGCCAAGTCTGTGCCCACTCAGCGCCAATGGCCCCAGCGTGGAATTTTTGTTCGAAGATCGTCCAGACGCTGGCGAGCGCGGATATTAACACAAACGGCGCAAGCGCTGCGACATCACGCCAACGGATCCGCCCCATTCGCCACCAGACACACAGGGCAAGTATCACAGGTAACATGACCACGGAAGGTTTGCTTAGGGTCGCCAGGATGAAGAACGACAGGGACAAAGCGAGCAGCATCAAGGAGCGGCGGTTTCCAAACCGCCGCGGGGGCGGACTAGAGACCGCCCCTCCTTGTTTTCTCTTATCCGCCATCCGTGTTATGCGTGCAATCTGTGGTCGCTCGTCCCATTTCAAAAAACAGAAGATCGACAAGAGATAAAAGAGGCCCGATTGCGTGTTTTTCAGCTCAGTTACCCAGGCGACTGATTGAACCATCACCGGGTGCAAAGCCCATAGCGCCGCCCCCAGCCACGCGCCGCGAACATTCAGTTGCCGCAAGACCTGCCATAGCAAGAGCGCCGATCCGGCGTGCAAAAGCACATTCAGAAGATGATATGGCCAGGGCGCCAGGCCGACGAACTTATGCAGAGTCCAGAAGGTCGTAAGCACTAGCGGGTAATAGACCGCTCGCGCGCTGGTCCAGATTTCCTTCAATCCCAGTGGACCAATGATGCAGGGGTTTCGAGTCAGATGCGATTCATCGTCCCAAATGAAGTCGGCATTAAAGACTCGGGCGTAAGATATAAAAATGAGAGCGATCAAGAGGAACGCCCAAAGCCATTCTCGTTGCCACGACCGCCTCTGTAAGTCTGGCGGTTCGCTAAGAATGGCCGGAGTAGCGGACATGCTCATTCACTAATGCTCCACGTCATTTCGGGCGGAGGAAGGCATAGTCGACAAATCTCTCAACTTATTACTCTCGTGACACATAAGCACCAGGATCTCCCAATGTGAGTTCAGTCGATTAGTCAGTCGAATCTTGTTAACTCCGGACCATTTCTTCAACTGGAATTCCCGAGCGATCGCATCGCGAACATCAGGAACCCATGCACTCGCAACAACAATACAACCCGGAAAGACCATGTGCAGTGATTTGATCCACATAGCGGCGTAGGCTACATGGTCGATCTAGACTTTAGGAATGGCAAAACGCGTTTCCATCCGGACAATGGCCCCAAGACGCGGGGTAGTTGTCGGGATATGTGCTGCTCTCGTCGCAATCACCTGGTTGATTTTTGGTCAGACCCTGGGACATCAATTCGTCAGCTTCGACGACCCACAGTACGTCTATGGGAATAGAGACGTCGCCGCAGGGCTGTCGCTGGGAGGGATCGCTTGGAGCTTTAGCCACACAATAGCCAGTAACTGGCACCCCATCACGATCATTTCGCACATGTTGGATTGCCAGCTGTACGGGCTAAACGCTAGCGGGCATCATTTCACCAATGTTCTTTTGCACACGATAGCCGTCATCCTCCTGTTTCTCGCGTTGCAGCAAATGACTGGGAGCTTGTGGCGAAGCGGTTTTGTTGCAGCGCTGTTCGCAATTCATCCGTTGCACGTGGAATCGGTGGCGTGGATCTCCGAGCGGAAGGACGTGTTGAGTGCGGTGTTTTTCATGCTGACCCTCGGTGCCTACATACACTATGTCCGCGCCCTCTCACTCGCAGCCTACCTGTTCGTCCTGCTCATGTTCGCTCTCGGTCTGATGTCGAAACCGATGCTGGTGACCCTTCCATTCGTTCTTCTGCTGTTGGATTACTGGCCCCTCAGCAGAATCAGAGCTCCCGGATTTGGAAAGGGGAGAGGGAAACCGATGATCAGAAGTCAGTGGCCGATCGTCAGCCGCCTCATAACGGAAAAAATTCCTTTGTTCGCACTGTCTGCTGTTTCGTCCGTACTGACTTGGCTGACACACCTCCAAAGTGCGGGAAGTAAGTATCAGTTGCCATTCATATGGCGATTCAACAATGCTGTTGCCAGCTATGTGGCCTACATCTGGCAGATGTTCTGGCCCGTCCGCCTGGCAGCTTTCTATCCTCACCCCAACGATCAGCTGGCTCTCTGGCAGGTTCTTTTGGCAATTGCATTTCTCATCGCAATCACCCTGCTCGCAATTCATTGGCGGAAAGAACGACCGTACGTTTTCACCGGCTGGTTTTGGTATGTGGGAATGCTTGTTCCGGTGATTGGGCTCGTGCAGGCCGGCGAACAAGCGCGCGCGGATCGGTATACTTACCTGCCGCAAATCGGTTTGTATGTCGTTATCGCTTGGGGCATTTCAGACCTGATACTGTCTATAACGCGTCGTGAACGCAACGGAAGCCGCGGGTACGCGCTGCTCTGCGCCGCGATGTCTGCAATGATCGTCATCTTGTTGAGCTGGCGTGCGTTTGTGCAAACGTCGTATTGGAAAAATAGCGAGGTGCTCTGGAACCACGCGTTGGCTGTCACGGGTGACAACGACGTGGCGCATAACAATCTCGGTTATCTGTTCTTGCAACGCCGCGAATTGGACAGCGCGCGCTCGCACTACGAGACCGCATTGAAGATTCGCGCTCGCACCGCTGCCCCTTATTACAACTTTGGTGGCGCACTCATCGAGAATAGTCTTGCCGCTATTCTCGCCCAAAAAGGCCTCATCAATGAATCGATCAGCCATTATGACAAGGCAATAAGCTTGCGACCTGATTATGGCGATCCTTATCTCAACCTTGGCAGCCTTCTGTTTCAGCAGGGCCGAATCGGCGATGCGATGGCCCAATGGGAGAAGGCGCTTGGGACACAGCCACACGACGCGGCTTTTCACGCCCTGCTGGGCGACGCGTTTCTACGAGCAGGATCACAGAAGGTTGCGATCGCGGAGTACGAGCATGCAGCGCGGATTTCCGCGCAGGACCCGCTGGGTCGTAACAATTTGGCTTGGCTCCTGGCGACCTCCTCGGACGCTTCGATTCGCGACGGGACTCGAGCAGTCGAGCTGGCCAAACAGGCTGTGCAACTTTCCCGCGGCAAAGATCCCAATTATTTTCGCACTCTTGCAGCCGCTTGGGCTGAGAGTGGTCGTTTTGCTGAGGCGGAGGAAACCGCTCGGCAAGCACTGCAAGTAGCCGAGATCCGGGGCAACTCGACTTTGGCGAATGCGCTTCGGGATGAAATCGCACTCTACGAGCTCGGTCTTCCGTACCACAACGACACCAAGTGAACGGTCAACGAGCGACTTCTTAACCAACGTCGTTAGGGAAGCACAGAGCCGCTTTTTTTATCAGAAATATTGTCGCCGCTTATAGCACGCTAGCCGACGCTAATTAACAACTCCGCGCACGGGTTGTCGGTGCACTCCTAAAAACAAGACGGCCGGGCTCTGCGAGGAGCCCGGCCGTTGTGAATTTCTACTAGCTGCTTGTTAGAAGCGCTTCTTCAACCCCACGTACCAGAACCGGCCTTTGATCGTCGTCAGCGACTCGTCATAGCCGTTCTCAAAGTTGCCAGCCACAAACGGCGGATCGTTGTCGAGCACGTTCTGCATACCGAGCGTGACAGTGGTGTTGTTGAGCCACCATTGCCAGTTGTGGCAACCGTACTCAGCCGTGGACACCGGGATAACATTCTTGTCCTTGCCATCCTTCATCTTCACGTTTTTGCCGCCATCCTTGGCATAGCCAGGCACTGGGGCCGGCGCGGGCGGCGCGTAGTTAAACGTATAATTCAGGATCAGGTCGAGCGTCGTCCAATCCGTAACTTTCCGCGCATGTGCACCGTCCAAACCGGTGGTAGGGTCCGTTCTCGGCGTTTGCTGCTTGGGTGTTCCGCCGTCGTAAGTTCCCACCAGAGAGACATTGTCATCTTCATACTGACCGATCCAGTGAACAACTGCTCCAACATCCAGGCCACCCATCCATGTGTCAGCCGGGCCATCGTAGAAGATACTGAAATTAGCCCGATTTCTCGGCAGCGAACTGGTCAGTGTGAATGACGTAGGCAAGAACTCACCCGCGATACCAAAACGCTTGGTACCGGGGGCAGGCTGAAGCTCAGCACGGGATAGCTAGGTGCCGTTGATTGTCGTGGTCAATCTACCCCAATTTGAGCCGCCGAAGATCGTTGAATCCAGGATATAGATCGCTTCGTAGTCGAGACCTTCGAAAATCGCACCCGAAACGTTTTGGTTCGGGTCGAGCACGAGTGTGACTGGCCCCGGCTCCCCAGTCGGGTCGTTACCAGCACTACGGGTTACCTGCGACCCGTTGGGGTTTGTAATGGTTGACGCGCCGTTTGGCGGCCGAGTAGTTTGGATAATAAACTGCGCACCCAGCGTGGCCACGATGTCGCGCAGATCGATGTGCCACCAATCCGCGCTCACTGTCAAGCCCTTGATCCATTTCGGGCTGTACACCGCTCCATAAGTCCATTCATAGGCAGTTTCCGGGTGCAGCAAGGGATTCCCGGAAATGCGTTCCTCGACCTGCGGCTCAGTCTGGGAAGAAAATGGATCGACCACCAGCGGGAAGTTCTGCGAGCCCGCGGGATTGAGCTCGAGCAA
>CAVWVV010000025.1:0-84286 GCA_963758425.1 uncultured Verrucomicrobiae bacterium | reverse complement strand
AAACGTTTCGCCGAATGTGCCCGCGTTTCGTTGCTTCGGCTTCGCGATTGCGCGGAGGCGCATTCGTTACCAGCGATTCGAGGAGATGATGTGCGACATGCGTGACGTCATCTATCGCCCGGTTGAATGCGTCTTCATTTGCACGTGACGGCTTGGTAAATCCGCACAGCTTGCGAACGAATTGAAGCGACGACGCGCGAATCTCATTAATCGTCGCGGGCGGACTGAAATTATGCAGAGTCTTGATGTTTCGGCACATGACCGACCATCGGCAATTGTCGATCAACGATCAACTCAGTTGTTCATTGACCGCTGATCACGTCGATAATACCGATTTTTGGTCTGCGCATGAACGAACTGCGTTTAATCTTTGACGTGCTCGTCGAGGAATTTGAAAACGTCGTCCTCCCACTGAGGGATCCCAAGGTAAAGAAGGTTGTGTCCCTCCTCCGAGGTTCCACCAACGGGCGGGTAAATTTTCAGCAGATGAGGCTTGTGCAGACGCTGCAGCTCACCGGCCAATGCATAACCCGGTGCGGTGCTGTAATCGTTGGCGGCGTGAATCAGCATGATCGGGACCGTTGCCGTATTCACCGTGGTTAGAAGCCGTTCGCGCAATTCAGATGAGTGTTCCCACGAATTGGCGGCTGCTGCGAACGCCACCGCAGCACGAAGAGTGTTATCCCGCCCGGCTGCGAGCAGTGTTAGTTGACCGCCAAACGAATGGCCTGCGATCGCAATACGCTTAGCGTCGATTGCAGGTGCGGCTTTTAGAAACGATAGACCAGCCATCACATCGTCGAGGTGATCCGTGGTGGCCAGCACGAACTGCAAATGCTGTCGAGCTTCCTTCCCTTTCGCTGTTTCTTCGCGCTGCAGGATGTCCTGCATGAATGGCCCTTGGTCGGCCGAAAGGCCCTGGCCGCGACGGAAGAGATACATAAATGCATAGCCATGTTTGAGAAACAACGGGGCAAGTTTTTCGGCAGCTTCCGTAATCGGGAGCCCGGCCGTATGACCGGCATCAGCGCCACCTGACCCATGACAAAAAAGAACCGCGGGGAAGGGACTCAAACCGGCTGGCTTCCAGAGGAAAGCCTTGAGACGCAATTTTCCGCTCGGAACAACGACGGTTTCGGAAGCGACGGACGCCTGTTGGTCAACGGCGAGTGCTGCCGACGCTAATGCAAACAGGAACGCCAATGTCCTGACTCTCAACAATTTCCTCTCAACTATCGACCTGCCTCGGTTCTATTTTGCGATGCAGACGTTTTTTGGTTCGGTGAAGAACCGCAAAGCTTCTTCGCCGCCTTCGCGGCCGACGCCGCTTTGTTTCATTCCGCCAAAGGGGACGCGCAGGTCGCGCACGAGCCAGCAATTCACCCATACCGTGCCTGTGCTAATTTGTTCAGCGACACGATGGGCACGACTCAGGTTTTGGGTCCAAACGCTTGAGGCCAAGCCGTAGTCGCAATCATTGGCGTAATTGATCACTTCTTCTTCGTTGTCGAACGGCGTGATGGTGACAACAGGTCCGAAGATTTCTTCGCGATTTGTCCTGCATGAAACCGGCAAGCCAGTGATGACCGTGGGCTCGAAGAAATAACCATCACGACACCGCTCGTTAATCGATTCCGGCGCTTTACCGCCGAGCGCGATCTTGCCACCTTCTTTCTGAGCCAAATCGACGTAGAACTTGATCTTCTCGACCTGTGCCTTGCTTGCGATCGCGCCCTGATCGGTTTTCTCGTCGAGCGGATCGCCATTTTTCAATTGCGACGCCTTCTCGATGAAGCGCTTGGTGAAATCGTTGTAAGCGGAACGCTCGACGAACACGCGCGAGCCGCACAGGCAGACTTGTCCCTGGTTCGCGAACGAAGAACGCACGCTACCGGCAATGGCCGCGTCCAGATCAGCGTCCGCAAAAATGATATTCGGGTTCTTGCCACCTAACTCGAGTGAAACTTTTTTGAACAACGGCGCGCAAGCCTCGGCGACTTTGCGACCCGTCACAGTGCCGCCGGTAAACGAGATGGTGTTGATCTTTGGATGCGCAGCGATCGCAGCACCGACATTTGGTCCCGTACCATGCACTACGTTGAGCACGCCATTTGGCAGACCGGCTTCGCGTACAGATCCCGCAAAGCATGTAAGCCGTCATTGGCGTAAGCTCACTCGGCTTCGCGATGGCCGTGTTTCCGACCGCGATAGCCGGCGCGATTTTCCAGCTCAACAAATAGAGAGGAAGATTCCACGGCGATATTAGTCCAGCAATGCCGCGCGGCTGTCGCAGCGTGTAATTGAAGGCGACGTTGTCCGTGATATGCGCTTCGGATTCCGTGTGCAGGATCGCCGTCGCAAAGAAGCGGAAATTGCTGGCGGCGCGCGGAATATCCAGGGTGCGCGCCAGTGAGAGCGGCTTGCCGGTGTCGATCGACTCGGCGCGCGCGAGCTTTTCGAGATCGCGCTCGATGAGGTCGGCGATACGAAGCAGAACTTTCGATCGCTCTGTCGCGGATTTTTTAGACCAAACAACAAACGCCTGTTCTGCGGCCGCGACCGCGGCTTCGACATCGCGCGCATCGCTGTCTGCGACTTGCGAGTATGGCTTTCCGGTCGCCGGTTCGATGTTGTCGAGGTATCGACCGCCGATCGGCTCGACAAATTCGCCGTTGATGAAGTTTTGGATGCGAACCGGCGTTTGGGTCATAACAAGCTGCGCACAGAAACATCCAGAGATTCCTCGACTTCGCTCGGAATGACAAGGAATGGCACTGGCTCAGCAAATTGCCCGTCGATGAAGTTTTTGATCTTTGCTAATTCGGTTTGCATGCGAGTTGGCGTGCCGTCCAAATTTAATTGTAGCCGTTGTAAATTTTTGGTTTCGCGGTTTGAATGTGCCGGTCAATTAGCGCGCAGAATTCGTCGGTGTGCCAGTGTTTTCGTGTAGTCCACCAGGTTTGGAATCCTGGATACGCTACGGTATCGGCGATTGTTCGCTCATATCCGCGCCACAATCGCTTGTCCAGCGTTCCATCTAAGACGGCAAGATAGAGACTGTCGGCAAATCGCAAAAAACGTCCCAGGTGCGCGCCAAACCTTAGCTTCGACGTGCCGTCCAACTCGTCGAACGATTGCAGAGCACGAATCCAAAGCGCGGCCAAGTCGGGATTCTCGACAAGACTTCTATTCAAATCGCTCCAGTGCGTGGTCAAAACATTCATCTGCTGCACGCTGGCTTTCCTTGTTTTGATTTCGGATTTGGGCAGCAAGATAAACGATCGAAATAATGACCCCGATCGCGCCAAGCATCTGCCCCACCGCGCTGATCATCTCCCAGTTCATCGCAACTAGTTTAGCAGTGACTCAACCGAGCAGCAGGAGCAAGGACGCGCAATCTAAAATCGACGATCGCAAATCGGAAATGCCGTGGCGGCGAGGGAGGGATTCGACAGTTCGCGAATTGCGATAGCGCATTTGGCCCGGCTGGACGTGAATTTTGCAGGCGACCCGCATCGACACTACAGCACTAAAGATCGCAGACATGAGGCAAAAATTGGCTCGAGATCTCTCGCCCTTCGCAATGCGGACAGATTAGATCGCAAGCTCTTAGGATTCTTGTTGTCGAGAGGGGTCGTTTTTAGTTAAACTCCCGGCCGATCACCCGACCAATGTCGGGAAGATTTCTCTCTATTTATTGGAACCCAAGACAACGATGTCGCGAAACCCAACACACTTAGTCAATCCGGAGATCACAATGAACGACAAAAACACCGTCGCTGACGTAACCCAAACGGCAAACCCTTTCACTAGCAATGCCGCCAACGGCTCTAGCCGCCGCAAGTTTTTAGGGCAGGTAGGTGCGGCGCTGACGGGTGGCGTAATGTTGGGCAAAGCCCCTTTTGCGGTGGCTCAATCTGACGCTTCTGGCGCGGCAGATGGCGTTCAGTTGCCCGTCAGGGTGATCGATCCCCGGGTGAAAAAGTCTTTCACCATCCGCGTCGGGACCGCGACCAAAGAAGCCCTTATCCCCGTTCCACCCCACACGACCAACGGCGATGAGGAACGTTACCCAGACAAGTCCGGCACCTACACCAAGGACATTCTCCAGGACGGAATCGGGTTGGTGAATTTGAACGCGTATCAAACCTTCAAAAGGGCTTTGAACAGTGGCAGGGGCGCAGATTTCGAAAACATCATCATCGGCGGCACGCGGACGCTGAATGGCCCGCAAGGCGGGCTCGCATTTGCTCTGGAGGGCAGTGATGGAGTGCAGTTCGGTAACGCACCGTCTCCGGCTAATCAAGAGAACGGAATAGTCGTCGCCCCCGCGCCCGCCGTCGCCAGCGAAGCTTACGGGACGGAACTCGTCGAGTTGTACTGGGCTTCGCTGCTACGCGATGTTGCGTTCACCGATTACGCTTCAAATGAAATTGCTGCTCAGGCTGCAGACGAACTTTCAGGAATGCCGACCTACGCGGGCCCGAGAGATAACAACGGCCTCGTCACCCCAAATCTGCTCTTCCGTGGCCCTTACCCTGGCGATACCGTGGGGCCGTACATCTCTCAGTTTTATCTCATCCCCACCTTTTTGGGTGCACAGGGAATCAACCAGCAGATGCTTACCTACGCATCGGGCCTCGATTACATGACGGACCCCACTACTTTCCAACAAGTCCAGAATGGCATCGACACCGGATTGCGGAACCAGCTGGATCCGCAACCCCGCTACGTTCACGATGGGCGCGGTCTCGGCGCATATACCCATGTTGATGTGCTCTACCAGGCCTACTTCACGGCTTACATGGTGCTTGGCACCATCGGTGCTCCCGTGAATCCGGGTAATCCTTACGTCGGCTCCAGGACGCAGAACGGCTTTGGCACCTTTGGTGGACCCGACTTTGCAGCGGCGATCACGGCTGTCGCTGGCCTTGCGATAAACAACGTTTGGTACCAAAAGTGGTATATCCATCTTCGTCATCGTCCTGAGTCGGGCGGCGCCGTCTTGCGCCAAATTTTGACTGGTAATGGCGGCACGATCGACGCCAGACTGAATGACAATGTTCTTAACTCGCTGGCGGTGCAGAGCAGCTTCAATAGATACGGGGATTACTTTCTTTCTCAGGCATTTCCCGAAGGATCGCCAACCCATCCGGCCTACCCTACCGGCCATGGCACGGTTGCTGGGGCTTGCATTACCGTCCTGAAGTTCTTCTTCGATGGCGATTTCGTGGTCCCCAATCCTGTGGTGCCCAGCAGCGATGGACTTTCACTCCTTCCGTACACGGGTGGAGACGCAGGACAAATGACTGTCAACGGCGAGCTCAACAAGCTTGCAAACAACGTCTCCTTCGGTCACGGGATTCACTCCGGCATCCACTGGCGCAGCGATACGGACTCATCCATAAGACTCGGCGAGGCTCTGGCGATTAGTGTTCTTCAGGATAGAGCGCTGACTTACAACGAGAAGTTCACCGTTAGTCTCACCAAGATCGACGGAACGATTGCGACTATTTCCAATCAGTAACTACATCGGACGACCCAATCAAATCTGGTCCCCCTGCGGCGAGATGTGCGCGATTAGAAACGCAACACTTCGCAGCCGTTCGTATGAATGTGTGATTGGTGTTTGCGATGAAACCGCCACGTGATTCAATCGCGTGAATACGCTGGCAGGAGCATCGCGCTGCCCATATCCAATCGTTTTCCCGCGTTCGTCTTACCCAAAGAACCGGTGAGGGAGGGATTCGAACCCTCGGTAGCCTTTTGGGCTACGGCGCTTTAGCAAAGCGCTGCTTTCGACCACTCAGCCACCTCACCAAAAGCAAAACGAGAATATCGCAGGCAATTTTGGATTTCCAATTCGTAATTTGTGTCTGTCGACACCGCCTTCGTCGCGTGCTCGCGACTTCATCGGAGTTGCCAATCGCCGATTGCTAATTGAAATGATTGGGCATGATCAGCGAAGAAGAAGCGCGTCGGCGAGTTTTGCAGAGCGTCGGCTCGCTGAGGGAACGAATTGTTCCACTTTCCAAGGCGCTTGACTGTTTTAGTACGAGTGAGGTTGTCGCGCGGTTGCCGCTGCCAACTTTCGATAATTCGGCCATGGACGGCTATGCCGTCGTGGCGAGCTCATCCAGAAAAGGGGCGCGATCCAAGGTGATCGGCGAACAGCCGGCTGGGCCTGATCGACAACTCCGGATTTCTTCCGGCGAGGCGGTTCGGATTTTTACTGGGGCGCCGATACCTGCCGGCGCGGACGCGGTTGTCATGCAGGAAGACACGACGCGCGAAGGTGACGAGATCGTGGTGAACGTGCCTGTCAATCCTGGCGAATTCATTCGGCGGCGCGGTTGCGATTTAGCAGCGGGTCAGAAAATTCTGGCGCGCGGCGAGCGGATTCGCTCGGCGACAATTGCCCTGCTGGCGTCGCAGGGTTTCGCCGATGTGACAATCGGCGGCCAAGTAAACGCAGCAATCGTCTCCACCGGTGACGAGATTGTCATGCCGGGAAGGAAACTTGATCAGGGGCAAATCTACGACAGCAATTCGATATTGCTTCAGGCACTGGTGCAACGCTGCGGCGCATCTGTGACATCAGCCGAACATTGCCCCGACCAACGCGGACGATTGATCGAAGCGATCCAGCGAGGACTCAAGAGTCACGTTCTCGTCATCACCGGCGGCGTCTCGGTCGGAGAGCATGATTTGGTCCAGGCAACACTACGCTCGCTCGGAGCCAGGATCGACGTATGGCGTGTGGCGATTAAGCCAGGGAAACCATTTCTCTTCGGCGAAGCCGGCGGATGTGCTGTGTTCGGTTTGCCGGGAAATCCTGTGTCAGCATTCGTAACTTTTCTACAGTTTGTGCGTCCAGCGATGTTGAAAATGATGGGCGCGAACGATCTCGATCTGCCGAAAACGCCGGTAAGATTGACCGTCGATCTCGCGAATGAAGGCGATCGTACGCTTTACGTGCGTGGCAGAATCGACAACGGAACGTTCGTGCCCATCGGACGCCAGGAATCGCACGCTCTTTTTGGTTTGAGCCAGTCAAATGCACTGTTGCGGGTCGTCGTGGGCGAGTCGTTGAAGGCCGGCGCGATTGTTGATGCGCAAACCTGGGATTAGAGACGAGCGTTTTTGCGCAAAATAGGAACAGCACTTGATCGATTTTGCCAGAAAGCGGCTTTACGAAGACCAAATCCTTGGTGCGTGGGATTGACAGGCAATGCGCGCGTTTCTAGCTTACTCGGCTTGAATACGGGAGTGCTCACCGCGTTTGCACGAAGTCCGGCGGATCAAATTCGTGCGGATGCGGAACGACTTTCCCACTTCGTTCTGGAGATGCAGCGCTGTTTCTTGTTGCGTCTCTGTAAGGAACTCGCGCCTGGCAACGTCTCCTTCGTCCAGTTTTTTCTTCTCGCGTTCCTCGATCAAAAGGAAGTTCTCACCATGTCTGCGATTGCGAAGAAAATGGGGCATACCACCGCGGCGGCCAGCGGCTTGGTGGCGCGCCTTGAGAATCTTGGTTACGTGGTGCGCTCTGTTGCGCGAGATGACCGCCGCAAGGTAATGGTTTGCATTACGCCGAAGGGTTCGGCGCTCGTCCGGCGGATTCGCGAAGAAATGGTTGGCAATCTAATGAAAGTTTTGGAACACCTCACCCGCGATGAGCAAAAAGCGTGGTTGCAAATCTACACGAAAATTTACGATTACTGCCAATCGAAATGATTTTCACTTACCTGGCGACAGTGCTATCAGACTCCAGTAAAATGGCGGACGTTAAATCCGGGCGCCCGCTTTCGCGCATCTAATCGCCAAACCTGTATGAGAAAATTTTGTCTTGTGCTCGGGATTTTTACAGCCTTCGGCGTCGTTGCGCAGCCGATCAGTGCGGGCACCGGAACAGGTTCCGGGGGCAATTCCAGCAAGGTTCCCACGTTTACCCTTGATCAGGCGATCCTCACGGCCCTCCAACAGAATCCGACTCTCCTCAACGCGGAGCAGGAGATCAAACGCACCAAAGGCGTGATCATTCAGGTCCGCGCGCAGGCCCTGCCACAGGTCAACGCGAACTCGCAATTTGAATGGATTGATCCAAATCTGACTGGCGCTCGCATATTGGGAACAAACACTTCGACCGGTACAACAACGGGTGGTGGTACCACGCCGCGTGCCACCACCGGGGCCGCCGCCCTTGTTGACTCGCCGCGAGCGCAAGTGGCAGATCCATCGCCAACGCCAGGCATTACGGCTTCTCAGGCAAGCGATGTGTCCTACAACATCTCGGTTCTCGGAAGTCAACTGATCTTCAACGGGACAACTTTCAATCAGATCCGGGGCACGTTTTTTCAGCGTGACAGCGCCTACTTCGCGTTTCGCAATACTCTGGACCAACTCATCGCCACGGTGAAAACGCAGTTTTATCAGATCATCGTCAATCGCGAGCTCGTCAAGGTGAACCAGCAATCGGTGGAGCTTCTGGACGCTCAGTTAAAGGACCAGCAGAACCGCTTCGAAGCGGGAACAGTTCCGCGCTTCAACGTGCTACAAGCGGAGGTGGCGTATTACAACCAACTTCCGCTACTGATTACCGCGCAGAATAATGTGCGAATATCGAAGTTGCAACTGGCCAAGACACTCGGTCTGTACTTTCAGCCACGACGCGGTGAAAATCCGCCCTTGGAAGTGCTGGGTGAAATGCCATACATCCCGCGACCCATTAACCTGATCCGACGCGATCGAGATGGGAAAGGAGCGACGACCGTTTCTCAAACAAGCGCGGGCAAACGTATTGAACCAGCTCCAACAAGTGCGCGCGACAGCAGGCCAGTGGCTTCCCAATATCACCACGACCGGAGGCGGCGAATGGGTCAGCTCGCCCACGACTTCGAGCTGGCATGATATTTCGAAAGGTTGGCTCGCATTGGTCCAGGGCAGCCTGCCGATCTGGGACAGCGGCGCGATCGCTGGCCAGGTCATACAACAGCGCGCCATTCTTTCGGAAACCAAGATCACCTATGATGACGACGTTCGGCAGGTGGAACTGGAAATTCAACAAGCCTACTCACTTCTGCAGCAAAACGAGGAGCTGGTTAAAAGCCAGGAGAAAAACGTCGAGCTCGCCGACGAAGCGTTGCGTCTGGCGAAGGCGCGCCTCGATGCTGGTGCGGGAGTTCAGTTGGATGTGCTGAATGCCCAGGTGCAACTGCTCACCGCGCAATCGACGCGCCTGCAAGCGCTCTTCGGATATAACTCGTCGTTGGCAGAATTCGATCGCGCCACGGGCGCGCAGAGCACGTACCAGGAGATGTTCGCTGACCTCGCACCGCGCGCGACGAAAACAAAGACCTATTACACCGGCAGTGGCGTGGACGCGGAAGGAAAGCCAAAGCAAAGTGAGGATGAGGGGCCGCGAATTCGGACTGGAAGATCCCGAACTTCAAATTCCAAATAGGCCTCAAATTCCAAATTCCAGGCTATGGAGAAGCCTTAGATTTCCAACAACGTAGATGCCTTTCGCGCTACCATGTTGAGCGGAGCGAAACATCCCGGATCAACACCTTAGAGAAAAACAAAAAAGAGATCCTTCGCTCCGCTCAGGATGACAATCGCGGGTTGGAGCTTCTCTCGATATTAGAGCTTGGGTTTGAAGCTTAAATGACGGAACTGCCATTCGAGCAATTCCCCGCGCTGAGCGCGATTGGAATCTGTCGTCACGCTTTCACGCAAAGAATTCCGGGCACCGACGTTTCGCACGATAAAGCTGAAGTGCTGAAGAGGCTCGATGCGGCGCATCGCGGAATTCGCAATGCAATCGAGTTGGCGATTGTCCCCTGTTCACCGCTCAACAAATTCACGGAGATAAAATCACAGTTGTCGATGCCCAGGTGACAAGCGGCAAGGAATTTGCCGCCTGTGATGGCATCCTCACCAATCAACGCGGTATAGTGCTCGGCGTTTATGTTGCCGACTGCTGCGCGGTTTATATTGTCGATCCAAAAACCCCGGCAATTGGTCTCGTTCATTCCGGCCGCAAAGGGACGGAACTCGATATCGTAACGAATGCGATCGGGCAAATGATGGAGCGCTTTGGATCAGATCCTGCGAACATCATCGTGCAACTCAGTCCCTGTATTCGGCCGCCGCATTACGAAGTCGATTTCGCAGCGGAAATTATCCGGCAATGCCGCGCGTGTGGCGTGAAAGAAATTCACGACTCCGGCGTGTGCACTGCTTGTCACCTTGGTCGTTACTACTCCTATCGCGCCGAAAAGGGAAAAACTGGCCGCATGCTTGCGTTGTTTGGGCTTACTCTGATGATGTCGAGTTAGAGAAAAAACTCTCCTCGCTGGTACCGCGTTTGAGCGGACAAATGCCGCGTTTTTTTGCGTTTGCGACAAAGTCAAGAAATTCGCGGGCCGCCGGTCTGAATTTCATCGTCGCCCCTTGTTCAAGCGCCTGCGAAATGTTGAGTCCGCTTGTGTAAACCAGCTTGAACGCCGTTTTAATTTCTTCTCGATCCTTGGCGCTAAAGCTAGCACGACGCAGGCCAACGATGTTTACTCCAAAGATGGAATTGCGTTCGGCTGCGATGACGAATGGCGGCAGATCCTTCCCGAACGCTGAACTTCCTTGCACCATCACCAGGCGGCCAATGTGCATGAACTGATGAAATGTTGATCCGCCACCGAGAAATGCGCCATCGTCCACCTGAACAAAACCGGCGAGCAAACAATTATTCGCAATGATGACGTTGTTTCCAATGACGCAATTGTGACCGATGTGTGCGCCTGCCATCAGAAAATTCTTGTCGCCGATTTTCGTCGCACTGCCTTCGGTTGTGCCGCGATGGATGGTGCAGTACTCGCGAATAATGTTGTCGTTGCCGATCTCAACTTTTGTTTTTCGTTCCGGTGAAAATGAAACATCCTGTGGCGGGGCGCCGATCACCGCGCCGTGGCCAATGAAATTGCCGGTACCAATTTCGACTTCTCCTTCAATCACGACGTGCGATTGCACGATCGTTTTCTCGCCCATCACTACCTGCGGCCCAATGACGGAAAACGGTCCGATCTCGACACCAGCGCCGAATTGCGCGGCCGGATCGATAATCGCTGTGGGGTGAATCTTCGCGCGGATCATCTCTACATCGAGATTTGTGAGTGAGGGTGCTCGCATTGGGTCGCCTCTCCTTTTTGAAGGGAGAGGGGGAGGGTGAGGGTTAATCCAAGGCGAGTTCGTTCGAACCCCTCACCTCCATCCTCTCCCCTTAAGCAAGGGGAGAGGCGACTCGTGTATGCTGTTCTCATAACACGCCTGCTTCCTTGAAACTGAAATAGCCGGAATTCCCTTCCGAAGGCGCGCCAATGATGATGTGATCGAGCAACTTGATTTGCAGTAATTCCGCCGCCTCGGCGAGACGCCTCGTGAGGCTGTGGTCTGTCTGACTCGGCGAAGCATCGCCGGACGGATGATTGTGCACCACGATAACTGCGTAGGCGGAATAGGTAATTGCCGGTCGAAAAATTTCGCGTGGATGTGCGATGCTCTCATTCATGCTTCCCACCGACACGGACTCGACACGCATCAAACGGTAACGCGTGTCGAGCAGAACAACACGGAGCGACTCGGTCCGGAGCATGCGCATTTCGCGGCCAAGGAGTTCGTGGATCAATTCCGGCGAATCGAGTTTTTGCTGGGACAATGGTTCCTGCGCGAAACGTTTTCCGAGATTAAATGCCGCCACCAATTCCAACGCCTTAGCCGGACCGATTCCCTTGATTGCCCTAAGCTCCTTGACAGAACAACGGCTCAACTCCGCGAAGGATTTGTATTTTTCGAGAAGTTCGCGAGCTACCTCTATTACATTCATTCCCCGCCGTCCGGTGCGCAGGAGAATTGCGATCAACTCCGGGTTGGTCAGCGCGTCGGGACCTCGTGCGAGTAATTTTTCGCGAGGCCGCTCATCCTGCGGCATTTCGCGGATTTTCAGCTGCGACATTGAACCTGGGAGCCAGCGGCCTCAGTGCCGCGACATCAGACGCGAAGTTGATCGAACATTTCGCACAACGCGTCGCCGAGGCAGAACAATGCCTCGGCGTAAGGACTCGATTTAATTCCATCGAATGCGGTTTGCGCCTCGCGAATCAAGTCGCTCCCAGAAGCGATCGATTCATTTAGCGCTCCGTTGGTCGCGCCATTCTTCAAGAGCTCAATCATTTCTTCGACTCGCTCTTCGAGGATAAGCTGGCAACAACGTTCCCGCTCAAACTCGGATGCTGAGCGCAGGAAGGTCAGAACTGGCAGCGTGAACTTGCCTTTGCGGAGGTCGGTTCCGAGCGTCTTGCCGCTGACGCGCTCATTCCCGGCAAGATCGACACAATCGTCATAAATCTGATAAGCAGTCCCAATTTGGAACCCGAAATTCTTGAATCTTTCGATCACACTGGGGTTTGCCTCACTGATTACGGCAGCTAGTTCCGCCGCTGCGGAGAACAGCGATCCCGTTTTCATTTCTACAATTCGCAAGTAGTCCTGAACGCCAAGGTTGAGATCGAACCTGCGCTGTGTCTGAATCATTTCGCCGGAGCAAACGGTTGCAGCCGTTCGCGCAATCGCACGACCGATGCCCGCGTTTTCAAAATTTGTCGATAAGGTCAGCGCATGTGCAAAGAGACAATCGCCCAGCAAAATGCTCAGCGAATTTCCCCAGCGCGCATTCGCAGTAGGCTGTGCTCGACGTCGCTCTGCTTCGTCCATTACATCGTCGTGCATAAGCGTGGCGATGTGGATGAGTTCCACGATCACGGCAAGATCGACATGTCCGGAGTTGATCTCGCCGGTCGCACCACCAGCCAGAAGCGTCAGCAGCGGCCGCAAACGTTTGCCTCGACTACCCACTGCGTACACGACGTAGCCCTCGATTGCCGGATCGAAGGCCGCCGCCTGTTGCGCAATGCGTGTCTCGACTTCTTCGAGATGCGGTTGAACCAACTTCGCCACTTTAGCCAGCGAGCTGGCAGGAGAGGCTGCCGCAGTCCCACTCAGGCTTGGGCGTGAGCGCGCGAAGAGTTCCACGAGGCGAGAATAGCGGCGTGAGTTGTGTGTTGTCAAAGCAACACGAGCGTAAATTTTCAGGGGACACGTGCCAACTTGCTGGCGGCTCGTTCAAGACCGTTCAGCGTTTTCGCAGCCAACTTTCGGTACCTGTACTTTTGCTGAGCGAGTTTTCGTGCCAGCTTCAAAATTTCTTCATCGACGTTTCGCTCGCAGCAACTCGCGCATAAGGCCTGCGCGAATTGTTCGGTCAGACTGTCCCCGAGATCGATTTCCTGGATGCTGCCTTGTTGCAGTAATCCGCAGCGTGTGCGGCGTTGGGCTGCGCCAGCAACCTTGCCGCCGTTGATCACCACGTCCGCTCGCACGAGTTTCGCGAAACACCTGTGGCCGGCATCGCTGAGGGCGGTCCGCACGGTCCTTGCAGTTGCGCTCCATGGGTCGGGGTCACCAATCCCGGCTACAACGGCATTTAGCCCCTTCGCAACAAGTGCTTCGCACAAGGCACGATGAATCCTTTCATAAATCCACACCGACGATTCAACGAAGGCCGCATCGTTCGCCGGAATTACAATCGAATAAGTGATGTCTTTTCCGTGAAACACAATTCCGCCACCGGTCCAACGCCGGACCAAATCGCGCTCGGCCTGATAGCTAGCGACATCGGCAAATCGACCAAAGTATCCGAACGATAGAGCAGGGGATTGCCAGCGATAAAAACGAATTAGCGGAACCGTGACATGTTCGAGCAGTGCTTCGTCAATTGCCATGTTCATCGCGGCCGAGTGTGCTGCGACATCACGATAAACGTCGAGCACGGCAAAAAGCTTCTTCGGATTTCCGGTCCTTGTTTTGTCATTCCGACCGAAGTGGAGGATCTCTAACTCTTCTGGCGCGGAAATTTCCTGAGATGTCTCGACTTCGCTCGACATGACAAACTAAATCTCCGCCAAGATTTCTTTCGTCGCTTCGTTCGGATTTGGGTGCGCAATAATCGGCCGACCTATGACAAGATAGTCTGCACCTGCTTCTAGTGCCTCGCACGGAGTCATCGTTCGCTTTTGATCGCCGGGTTCCGACCAGCTCGGTCGAATCCCCGGGACAACGATTTTGATCTTGTCACCGAATTCACGCCGGAGCGGTTTGATTTCGTGCGAACTGGCTACGACTCCATCGATTCCTGCTTCAATACCTAATTTCGCAAGGCGCAACACCTGATCGTCGACTCTGTTCTGAATTCCAATTTCCCGTAGCGTCTCTTCGGTCGCACTCGTTAGAACAGTCACACCCAGGAGCAGCATATTATTTACTCGTGCTCCGTTCGCGGCGCGAACCATTTCGCTGCCGCCGCTCAAGTGAATGGTGAGCATCTGGACGCCAAGGCGGCTCGCGGATTCGACGGTTCTGCCAACGGTGTTTGGAATGTCGTGCAGCTTGAGATCGAGCCAAACCTTGGAGCCTGTGGCCGAAACCGCGCGCACAATTTCAGGACCTTCCGCGGTATAAAGTTGCAGCCCGATTTTGAAAAACGAGATTTGGTCGCGCAGCTTTTCAACGAGATCAAGCGCTTGCCTTTTTGTCGGTACATCCAGCGCGACGATGATTTTGTCAGCTGCTTTTGTCATCCCGGCTCACCACTTTGTCATGTCGAGCGAAGTCGAGACATCTCTCGATTTTTCTGTCGACCCATAAGAGATTCCTCGACTTCGCTCGGAATGACAGAACAAATTGCAAGGAACTATGCAAGTCCTCGCTCCTGCGAAGATCAATCTTTCATTGAAAATTCTTGGCCGGCGGAACGATGATTTCCACGAGCTCGACACGCTTATCGCGCCGATTTCGCTCTATGACGAGATCGGAATCGAGAAACGACCGGAAAAGGGAATCAAGTTTCGCTGCGACGATCCGTCAGTACCCCAGGGCGACGACAATCTGGTCATCCGCGCAGCCAAGACGTTCTTCGAAACAACAAAGGTCGAGCCTGCGGCTTCGATCGAGCTCAAAAAGAAAATTCCGCATGGCGCCGGATTAGGCGGCGGAAGCAGCGATGCCGCTTCCGTGCTGCTTGCGCTCAACGACCTTTTCGAGACGAAATTATCGCGGGAAGCCCTCGTCAAAATGGCGGAGCCGATTGGGTCAGATGTTTTCTTTTTTCTCTTTCAATCCGTAGCCCTATGCAAGGGGCGTGGCGAAATGGTCATGCCTGTGAAATTGCAGAGGCAGTTTTCGATCCTGTTGTTGAAACCGGCCTTTGCCGTCTCAACAGCATGGGCCTACTCGCGCTGGCAACATTCTCGAGAGATTCCGGGAATTCGTTACGAAGAGCAGGAATTCGCCGGGCAAACGTTCGCGAACGACCTCGAACGGCCCGTCTTCGAAAAATTTGTTTTCCTTGCGCGATTCAAAATGTGGCTGCTCAGTCAATCGGAAGTCGGCGCCGGGCTCATGTCGGGTTCTGGTTCAACAATGTTTGCGGTAATGCGCGAAAATGCAGATGCGGATTCTGTGGCGACGCGCGCCAAGGCGGCACTGGATCCAGAGCTGTGGACGTGCGCGTGTAAAACGCTCTGAATCAAACCCGTGAGCGACGCCGCCCGGTCCCGCGGCTGCGGGACGAATATTTCACCGGCCTTCGTTTTGGTTCGATTTTCGAAATGCCGGTGCCGCTTTTTACCTCCATGATTTGGTCGCGCAAAAGGGCTGCGCGCTCGAATTCGAGGTTCGCGGAGGCCTCTTGCATCTCCTCTTCCAATTCACGCAGCAATTCAGTCACATTGAAATCGCCGCCGGCCTCCTGAATAACGGAGGCTGCGATTTCGCGTCCGCGAAGAATGGTATGCAGACTCTCCTGCACGGCGCGCCGAACCGTTTGTGGGGTGATGCCGTGCTGCTCGTTGTATTCCATCTGCTTTGTGCGCCGGTATTCGGAAATCGAGATAAGCGCTTCCATGCTCTGGGTGACCTGATCGGCGAAGAGCACTACCTCACCATTCACATGTCGCGCGGCGCGACCGGCGGTTTGGATCAAAGAAGTCTGGCTCCGCAAAAAACCTTCCTTGTCCGCATCCAGAATGCACACCAGCGAAACTTCCGGAAGATCGAGACCTTCACGGAGCAAATTGATTCCTACAAGAATGTCGAAATCTGCCGCTCGCAGTCCGCGCAAAATCTCGACGCGTTCGATCGCGTCGATGTCGCTATGCAGATATCGCACTTTCAATCCGACATCGCGCAGATAATCGGCCAAATCCTCCGCCGTCCGCTTGGTCAGCGTTGTCACCAGAACTCGCTCACTCTTTTCCACCCGCTGACGGCAGAGCTCCATGGTCTCGTCGATCTGATTCTTGAGCGGCTTGAGGGTGATTTTGGGATCGAGAAGTCCAGTAGGACGGATGATCTGCTCGACGACCAGCGGTGCACCCGGTGTGTGCACATCAAATTTTTCCGGCGGTTCATCAGTACGTGAAACCAGAACGTCTGAATTGGACGATGAACGTTGTGCCCGGCCTCGCCGTTTATCTGCGTTGAGCGCCTGCCCGCGATCTATTGGAGTTGAGCCTTTTTCGCCCGGCAACACAAATGGAACAACTTCTTCCTCCCCGATTCGCTGCCGCCTGTGCGGGATGTATCCCTTATTTCCAACCACGCTGTTTTGAATTTCAAACTCCGCCGGCGTCGCGCTCACGTAAACGGTCTGGTTCGTCATCTTCATGAATTCGTCGAAATTGAGCGGCCGATTATCGAGTGCGCTGGGCAAACGGAAGCCGTAATTCACAAGCACAGTCTTGCGCGAGCGATCGCCTTCGTACATTCCCCCGATTTGTGGAATGGTCGCGTGCGATTCATCGATGACTACTAGAAAATCCTTCGGAAAAAAGTCGATGATCGTGTACGGCTTGGAACCCGGCGATCGCCCGGACAAATGGCGTGAGTAATTTTCGATGCCGTTGCAGAACCCCATTTCCTGCAACATTTCCAAGTCGTATTCCGTGCGCATCCGCAGTCGTTGCGCTTCCAGAAGTTTGTTTTGTGATTCGAGTTCTATGATTCGCTCTTCCAGCTCTTCGCGGATCGTGCGCAACGCGCGATTGAGTTTGTCTGCCGGTGTCACGAATTGTTTTGCTGGGTAAAACGTAATCACAGCAAGCGATTCGTGCGCGTTTCCGGTCAAGGGATCGAACCGCGTGATCGCCTCAATTTCATCGCCGAAGAACTCGATCCGGATGCCTTCTTCATCAGCGGAAGCGGGATAAACCTCGACGACGTCCCCCCGGACGCGAAATCTTCCGCGTGCGAAGTTAACGTCGTTGCGCTCGTACAACATATCGATCAAGCGTCCAAGCACCGCTTCGCGTGAGATGTGCTGACCGCGTTTTACCGTTAGCAGCATTTGTAAATAGTCTTCCGGCGAACTGACGCCGTAGATGCAAGAAACACTGGCTACCACAATAGTGTCGCGGCGCGAAAGCAGCGCGCTTGTCGCCGCAAGTCGCAACCGCTCGATCTCTTCGTTGATGGAGGAATCCTTCTCGATGTAGGTGTCGGAGCGGGGGATATAAGCTTCCGGCTGGTAATAATCGAAATAACTGACGAAATATTCGACTGCATTCCGCGGGAAGAATTGCTTGAATTCGGAGTAAAGCTGCGCGGCAAGCGTTTTATTGTGCGAAATAACAAGGGTAGGCCGGTCCAACTCCCGGATCACATTTGCGATCGTGAAAGTTTTGCCTGAACCGGTGACGCCCAGCAGCGTCTGGTGCCGGTTACCAGCTTCAACGGCCTTAATCAACTTGCCGATCGCCTGCGCTTGATCGCCGCGCGGTTTGTAGTTCGATTCGAGCTGAAACGGCATTCAACAATCTAGCAGCGACTGTTGATAATTCCCAGTGGTCGTCTGGCAACGAACAGCTTTAAGCGTTCCAGATCTGTCCCAGGGCTCTACGAAAATTCCCGCCGAGGATCAGTTCGATGTCTGGGTCGGAGTAGCCCCTGCGAACCAGGCCGTCGGTGATGTCAAACATGCGTTTGTAATGATTCGCGCCATCGATGTCCATTTTGTCGCGGAAGGCGTAACTGGACTTGTACAGGCTCCTTAACCATTTCTTGTAATCCTCCGGAAGTGCGTCGTAGCCGTCGAGATCGATATCACTGCCAACGCCCACATATTCAACTCCGACAAGCTTTGCGACGTGATCGTAATGATTCAACAGATCTTCGATTGTAGTTGGTTCCCTGGCAGAAACGAAATTGCGGACGCCGGTGATACCCATGACTCCTCCTTTGGCCGCCATCTTGCGGATCGCTTCATCGGTTTTGCATCGTGGCTGATCGGGATTAAGCGCGCGGCAATTGGCGTGAGTGATGAGCACTGGTGCCTTGGAAATTTCGAATGCATCGAGCGTGGTGCGATCGCCGCAATGAGCGACATCAACGGCCATTCGTACCTTGTTCATACGTTCGATGATCGTAACGCCAAAATCACTGATGCCGTCGTCGCGTCGCTCTGTGCTTCCGTTGCCGATCAGGTTGCGGCTATTGTAGGTGAGCAGCGACACGCGCTGCCCGAGTTGATAAAATCGATCGACGTCATCTGTAGTCCGAAAATGCTCGGAGTTTTGCAGTCCTAGAATAATGCCGATTTTGCCGGAGCTCTTCGCGGCATTGATGCCTGTAGCGTCGTCCACGCGCATGAGTTGCTCCCCGTGATGCGCAATGAATCCATTCCACAGACCGAGAAACCACATCACCTGGTCGTACGCGTTTGGTCCGGTCGTTCCCACGCCGATGTGCATCGCGTCGATTCTGGAATCTTTGAAGCGCTGAAAATCAGCAGCAGTAAATGTCTCAGGATTCGTGAACCAGGTCGGGTGCTTGTCTCCCTTGAACGGCGCCAGCACTCCTAGAAGCGTGAAGGGGTTAAGCATGTCCACTATTGTGGCGCGCTGAACCAGATCGATCGCGCGGGAAGAGTATTTGGTCGTGGTTTCTGCGAACAGCTGAAACCAGCCACGGTTGATCAAAGGTGCGGCCAGTGTCGCCGCTCCAACCCCGAGGAGGCGTTTCAAGTACTGACGCCGTGTTATCATGCTTCGGCCCCAATATGATAATTTGTGTCGGCAATGGCAACGGGCGATGCATAATGGAAGGGCACACAAAAAGCGGTTATGAATTTCACAAGCTGCTTGGCAGGCTGAAACGATATGTCCACTAGCGCTGGGGCCGGTGTGCGGCTGGAGATCGGTCATGTCTTGTTCGTGGACCTGGTCGGCTACTCCAAGTTACTCCTGGACGAGCAGCGCGAGCTGTTAGAACGCCTGACTGAAATCGTCGGTAACACCGAGCAAGTTCGTGCAGCGGAAGCGACAGATAAACTGATTCGTCTTCCCGCTGGAGACGGAATCGCGCTGGTTTTTTTCAACAGTCCCGAGGCGCCCGTGCAATGCGCGATCGAGATCGCTGAAAAGCTAAAGCAATATCCTCAGCTGAAGCTTCGGATGGGGATTCACAGCGGGCCGGTCAATGAAGTTCGCGATGTAAATGGTCGAGCAAATGTTGCAGGCGCAGGAATTAATATTGCACAGCGAGTGATGGATTGTGGCGATGCAGGTCACATTCTCTTGTCCAAGCGCGTGGCCGAAGATCTGACACAGTCGCGACAGTGGCGTCCTTACTTGCATGAGCTGGGCGAATGTGCCATCAAGCACAGCGTCCCCATCTCCATTGTAAATCTCTACACAGACGAGATTGGGAACGCGCAATTGCCGGAAAGGGTTAAGCAATGGCAATCGGAGCAAGCCGCCGAGGCGGCAGATGATTCTCCATCGGTCTTTCGACGCACAGGTCTCTTGATCGCGGCCGGTGCTCTCTTGATCGCCGTCGCCACTTTTGGCGTTTGGCTCTATTTCAAACAAGCGGGGGTAACGTCGCTCGTGCCGGAGAAAACCATCGCGGTCTTGCCATTCCAAAACTTCAGCTCGGACAAAGACAACGCATTTTTCGCAGACGGCGTTCAGGACGACATCCTCACCAGTCTGGCAAAAATCAAAGACCTGAGAGTCATTAGCCGTTCATCTGTGATGAAGTTTCGCGACGTCGCAGCGCAGAACCTGGGGCAGATCGGCAAAGCACTGGGTGTGGCAAATCTCCTGGAGGGCAGTGTGCGGCGGGAAGGGGACCGGGTAGTGGTCAATGTGCAATTGGTGGATGCGCAGAGCGCCCGTCAAATCTGGGCGAACCGTTACGACCGCACTCTGGCTGATTCACTGGGATTGCAAGGCGAGTTGGCCAGCGAAATCGCCGATGCTCTGCGCGCTACGCTGAGTACGGATGAGCAAGCGCGAGTAACAGCCAAGCCCACGCAAAACCCGGATGCATATGTATTCTATTTGCGAGCAAATCAAATCTCGCGGAACCCCGACACGCTGCTGGAAGATTACAAGGCCGCAGAGCAACTCTACATGCAAGCGATCGCGCTCGACCCGGATTTTGCGCTTGCCCACGCGCGGCTTGCATCCGTTTGCGCTGAGGTTTTCCATTATTACGAGCCGACCGAGGATTGGGAAACCAAAGCTCGCACCGAAGCGCAAATTGCTCTGCGTCTCCAACCCAACCTGGCAGAAGCGCATCTTGCCCTTGGTCAATGCATTTACTGGATGGATCAGGACTACGAGCGTGCTCTCGAACAATTCGATATCGCTTCTCGTTTGTCGCCGAGCAATGGAGATATCGGACGGCTGATCGCGGCAATAAAGCGCCGACAGGGCAAGTGGGTACAATCGCTCAAAGAGTATGAAAGGGTTGCGAGGCTTGATCCGCAAAATCCAAATACCGTTCGCGAACTCATCTATACGAACACGGCGATGCGTCGTTGGCCCGAGGCTGCCCGCTTGGTAGAGCAACTTCGCGCAATGGCGCCGGCATCCATCGTTGCGAAAATTCAGAGCGGCTACGTGGACTTCTGGTGGAAGGGAGATACCGCTCGGTTAAAGTCTTTTGTGAACCTGGTTCCTCCCGGTGTCGATTCTGATGGCCAGGTTACCGCCGTTCGATGGGAGGTCGCAATGCTGGATCGAGATTACGCAACCGCCAGACGCGCGATCGATGCGTCAAGTGCCAAAGAACTCTCATACACGGGCGAGGGGTCAACGCCACGGAGTTTCTTTGAAGGCACCATCGCCCTCGCGCAAGGTGATATCGCAGGAGCGCAAAAATATTTTCAAGACGCGCAACCTGTTTTTGAAGACGCAGCAAAAGAGGCGCCTTTGAGCGCAATCAGGCGTGCCAATCTGGGCTGGCTCTACGCATTCATGGGGCGCAAAGAGGATGCGATTAGGGAGGGCCGCCGTGCTGTCGAATTGAAGCCGGAATCTAAAGATGCTGTTGACGGCGTGATCGTAAATTGCTACCTCGCGTTGATCTATGCTCGCGTCGGTGAAAAAGATCTGGCGCTTCCGCTGATCGAGCGACTACTCGAAACGCCGGGGGCAGTGGACAGCGTCGATTACAGCATCACTATCAACGACTTGAAATATCGTTGGGAATGGGACCCGATTCGCGGCGATCCGCGCTTTCAAAAGCTAATCAATAAACGATCGCAGTGAGTCGGCGAAGCAGGATTGTGGCCGCTCTTTCGACCCTCGCGGACGTCGAAGAAAACAAACAGCTGCCTCAGTTCGCTTTCGATGTGGTGACTCGCCCGTTATGGCTTTTTGGCTATGTAACAGTACAAGAGCATGAACCTGAAAAAGTTTTTTGCCGAGCTGAAGCGAAGAAAGGTTTACAGCGTCGCGATCGCCTATCTTGTCGGTGGGTGGGCGCTCGCACAGGGCGTTGCTCAGGTCCTTCCCGTGTTCGACATCCCGAATTGGGTTGTGCGCCTCACTGGTACTGCTGATCGTGCTGGGGTTTCCAGTGGCGCTGGCGCTCTCCTGGTTTTTTGATCTAACGCGATACGGAATTGTGCGAACGCCCGATCTTGACACTCGCGGCACGGACATCGTTCCCTCCGCACCTGGTTCCAACCGAACCGATTCTGATGAAAAATCCATCGCCGTTTTGCCTTTCAGCGATTTAAGCCCGGCCAAAGACCACGCCTACTTTGGTGAAGGTATCGCGGAGGAGCTTCTAGGCGCGCTGGCGAAAGTTGATGGCCTGCGCGTAGCGGCGAGGCGGTCTTCATTCTGGTTTAAAGACAAAGAGGCCGAGCTAGGCGAAATCGCGTCCAAGTTAAATGTCGGACACGTGCTTGAGGGTAGTGTTCGGCGCGATGGCAATCGAGTCCGAATCACCGCAGAGCTGATCGATGCCTGTGACGGATTTACTATTTGGTCAGAAACATACGAACGCGAAATGCATGGAATTTTCACGCTACAGGACGAGATCACGCGCTCCATTGTCGATACTCTCAAGCTCAAACTCGCGATCTCGCCGTCGCGTCCATCCCGGAGCACAGATGCCTACGATGCTTACTTGGAGGGCCTCGTTTATTCCGACAGAAACACGGAGCCCGAGCTGCGCAAGAGCCTCGAATTTTTCCAGCGGGCGCTGGAGCAGGATCCGAAGTTCAGTCGCGCCTGGACCGGGATCGCAAAGGCCTGGTTGTGGCTGGCTGATGCCTTTGTGCCTCCGCTCGAAGCCTACCCGAAGGTTCGCGATGCCGCGGTGCAAGCGTTACAACTGAACGATCAAGAGGCCGAAGCACACGTTTATCTGGCCGAGAGCAAACGCATACTGGACTGGGACCTCGACGGCGCGGAAGCGGAACTTAATCGCGCAGTCGAGATTGAACCGAATTCGACGCCGTCGAACTATTTCATTGCTGCGTTCTATGCGGTGCGGGGCGATCGCGACCAAGCGCTGACCTACTTGCAACGTACGTCGAAAATCGATCCGGCATCACTTTGGGTGAACAATTTTGCGTGTGAGCTCTATCGTTACTTTGGTCTTTACGACGAAGCGATGGCGGCAGGCCAACGTGCATTGCAACTTGATCCAACATTCGCCCATTATGGTGAGCCGATGCTGGCAGCACTGTATCGCGAGATGGGACGTTTCGATGAAGCAATTGCGCTCTACGAAAAAGCACGAGAGTTCACTGGAAGGCCAGTGTTTGGCCTGGCGATCACTTACGCTCGGATGAACCGGCGCGAGGAGGCGCTGGAAACTCTAAACGCAGCTGTCGCAGGCTGGGGCTATCGGCCGGGTGATGCTATTGCCCACGTACATGTAACGCTTGGCGCGCATGATGACGCAATTCGCGAACTCGAACGCGCGTGTGAGCAGCGCTCGTCGTCTTTGCACGGCGTTGGGATTGCTCCCGAATTTGTGCCGCTTCGTTCGGACAAACGTTTCAGGTCAATTCTCCAGCGAATTGGACTCGAACCTGAGAAAGTGTTCGCAGCGACAGCGTCTTGATTACTGCACAATCGCGTCGTGGCCGTGACCGTGAGAGCGCACACCGTATTTGTTGAGATCCTGCTGCGCCACGTGCATTCCAAACAGCAGAATCGCAATCAGACCGAAATACAATATCGACATCGTCCAACGCTGGGACGGCGTGACCTCAAAATAACGCTGTTCTTCTTCAGTTCGTTTGCGGAAAAGCGAATAGATCCGTGGCAATGACAACAGGACAATCAACCAGATAATAAAATTCGGGTATTTCCATCCGAACCAGAGAAGCACTGCGAATCCTGGCAACCAAAGCCAGCGCGAAAGCGCGGTGACGATGCGCCCCCCATCGAGCATTCCGACCGGAGTCAGATTAAAAAGATTGAGAAAATACCCAAACCACGCGAGCGCGATGAAAAGCGGCGCGGCGAAGAATTCGCCCAAGAAGTTGCAAACCAGCGCGCCAAGACTCCCCAACATGGGGCCGCCGATACCGACGCATGCTTCCATCCACGCATTGCGTGGCGCGTCCTTAAGGGCGATGAACGCACCCATAAACGGAATAAAGACAGGCGCGCCGACTTTGAGTCCGAATTTCTTAGCGACAAGCAAATGGCCCGTTTCGTGTACCAATAACAGCAGGACAAATCCGAGCGCGAATTGCCAGCCCCAGAGCTGAGTGTAAACCCAGACCATCAGCAACATGGTGCCGCCGGATTTTAACAGTAGCGGCAGAAACTTCAGCAGCGGCAGGAGAACAAACTTCAGTTTCGCAAAAAACTTTGCGATCACCACGCCAACCACCGCGAATGGGCCAAGCGCTTTTTTTACCCGGCTCCAGGCCGTCTCCTCAGTCGGCGCCTTGTACTCTTCAATTGGTTTGGTTTGAAGATTCATGGCTTTCCCCCGTGGTGAAACGTTAAAAGGTTGAAAAGTTGAAAAGTCAGAGCGTTGTCGCCGTTGCCAAGGTTACGGCATGCCAGGGAGCAGTGCCATTGCAACGTTTTGTCCTTTAACTTTTAACTGACAACCTCTTCGAATGCGGTGCCCAGGTGATCGAGGACATCGCGCGGCAATAGCGATTGTTCGCTTTGACTCCCACCAAAAATCGCAATTTCCGCGGCGCGCCCGCATAACCACGCGCCGAGTCGCCCTGCATCGTAAAGAGAGAGACCTTGTGCTGCTAATCCTGCGCAGACACCGGTGAGAATATCGCCCATTCCGCCCGTGGCCATTCCCGGATTGCCGGTCGTGTTAAAGCTTAGTGGGCGATCCCGTTCAGCTATGATGGTTCGGCTGCCTTTCAACAAAAGCGTTACCGGAAAACGGTGGCAGAATTTTGTCGCCGTTTTGGCGCGCGTCTCTTTTTCGCCACGCGACAGTCGTTTCATCTCCCCGGGATGCGGCGTGAGCAACCGGTTACCCTTGCAATGTTTGAGCGTGGAGATTTTTTCCGCCAAAATATTCAGGCCGTCAGCGTCAATCACCATCGGTTGCTTCGCTTTTTCGATCAGTTCCAGAATTTCGGCAGCATGGGATTTTCCAAGACCGGGTCCCACTGCCCAAACGTCGGTTTTTTCCTTGAGCAAATCGCGGTAAGATGTGAGTGGCTTGACCATTGATTCCATTGGCGCAGCGCCGGCGACAATTTCGTAGATTTCTTCGGGAACAAAAACCTCGACCAGTCCAGCGCCTGCACGCAGTGCGCCCTGCGAAGTCATCAGTGCTGCGCCGATGAATCCCCTGGAACCAGCAACAACACCAATGCGTCCACACTGATTTTTGTATGTGCTGAATTTGCGCCTCGGCAGCAATTCACGAAAAGCTGGCGGGGCAACGACAACTTCTTTCGCTTTTTTTTCTGGAGCGCGCAGTTCATCCAACTGCACAACTTCCAGCCTGCCCACGAAGTTCGGCGCATCGTCCGCCAGCAATCCTGGCTTTGCGAATCCAATCGTGACGGTAAAATCCGCGATGACGCAGTCGCGATCGGTTTTACCCGAATCGCCGTCCAGACCGGTCGGAAGATCGACAGCAAACACATAGGCACCCTTGTTTGCCCGCAAGTGATTGATGCAACGGCAGGCCGCGCGAATCGGATCGCGCAGCGGCGGCTTCGCCCCAAGCCCAAGCAAGCCGTCGAGAATTATCAACGGCGCAGCGGTGCCCACATATGCCTCTGCCGCCATCGCTTCCTGAGCGGCGGACAACTGTTCAGCCGCTTCTTCCAAAAGTTCGACAATAATCACGCCGGCATCAGTCCCGCCGCCGCGGTGTGGCGTCACGCCCAGGATTTCGGGCGATCTGCGGCGCAGGCTTTCAAGTTTCTTGCGCATCAGTCCGCTGCAATCGGCTTCCTGAAAAGCAAGGCGTACTTCGATTTTCCATCCGAGGCGCCGTAAATGCTCAGCTGCAACCAGCGCATCCCCCGCATTGTGACCTTTTCCGGCGAACACAATGCACTTGCCAGGTTTCCGGAAAAATCTGGTGACAGCTTGCGCAACGCCGGCGCCGGCCTTGTCCATTAGCGCTTCAACTTCTACGCCCCGCCCGAAGGCGGCTTCTTCCGCCGCTCGCATCTGCGCCGAAGTCAGGATCGGCAGGTTCAATTATCCCTCGTGATCTTTTGAGGCCGCTTTTGTCTCTGACCCGGCTGGTTTCGATGAACTTTTCTTCCGCGTGCTTTTCTTGTGCGAACGCTTGGATCGGTGGCGTTCAGATTTCGCCACTTTGGTTTGATCGATGTACGGTTGCAACGGAATGTTTTCGCCTGTCGCCATCCGCGTCGTCGTCAACGCGCTCGTGACGGAATTGCGACCGCGGACGCCGGCTGCAATTTCTTCTGCGAGCTTTTGACGATAGGAAGTGGTTTGAGCGTACGCGGCTTCAGTTGGGTTGGTTAGGAAGCCGCATTCCACGAGCACAGCCGGAATATTCGTCTTTCTCAACACGTAGTAACCACGGCGCCGTACTCCGCGGTTGGAGGAAGGCGCGCCGCCCGCCACAAAATAATGGACCGCTGAGGCGAGTGGCAAACTGTCGCGACTATAGAAATATGTTTCTATCCCACCTGCGCCCATCCGATTTGCCGAGTTAAAATGGATACATACAAAAAGCGCGTTCGGGTAGGAGTTGGCGATTGCTACCCGCCCACCCAGCGAAACGAATACATCGCTATCCCGGGTCATCACGACCCGATAGCCGCTGGCAGCGAGAACGCGTTTAAGGCGCTGCGCGACATCCAGGGTCATATCCTTTTCTGCAACCCGCTGACCGGGGATTCCGCCGCGATCATGGCCGCCATGGCCCGCATCGATTACTACGGTAGTGGCCGATCCGCTGTCTTGAGAAGCGCGCTTAGCGTGAGCCGTGGAGAAAGTCTCCAGAAACGCCATTAGCAAACTGGCGGTAAACAGATGGTACCGGTAGGAATTCGTCAGCATCACTGAGCATCTTTCGGCGGTGCGGGCGGTCGAGCCGACAGCTTTGGTGCCGTGCCACGCGAGCTTTGTGCGGCCGGCGTTTCAATCGTGCCGCCCCGCACGGCTACGCCGCCATTTGCGGCACGAACGAGGCGCGGTCGGGTTTTGGTTTCCATGAAGGAGGAGTGCGCCAGCAGTTCGCCATTTAAGCCGACGCGCGAATACGCCCAGGCGCGTGGGCCGGAGCAATGCAGAACATGCAATTGATTTGCGTGATCGATCTCTGTCTGTGGTTCTTCGAAGGCGATGGCCCGGCCTAACGAATAAGTCGCATAAACCATTCCACTGTCCTTGTCCTGCACACGCACGTACAAAGAAGTATGGTCCGGAAAGCGGTTTGTGAGAAGCGAGTACGTGCGCACGTTGCCAGGCGCTCCAACACCATCGGGAATGCCGACTGTTTGCTGCCAGATTGGCCGCGCATCAGTCACTTCAAAAACTCGCGTTGGGGAATAAAAAAACTTTCCAAGGTCGGCAAAATAAACATTCGTCCGCACATGATACGTGCCGAAATCGTGCACAGGATAAAGTGGAGTCAGATTGATCTGATGCGTGACCCTCTGCCCGGCTTCGATCTTCAAGGGCGCCTGACCGTTTTCAGCACTAATCGGTGCAATGGGCTGTCCTTCACTTCCCGTTATCTCAACCCCAAGCCATGATTGCGCGTCGGCGTTATGAAGGTCGATGTCGCGTCCCGCCAGATTGGTGATGCTGAGGGTCGCCACGACCGGTTCGTAAGCGATGTACTGCAAGCGCTTGAATTTCAGGTCCACCTGAATTTGAGCTTCCGCTCTGACGCCAAAAAAAGAAATACAAGCAATGCCAACGATGCATCTAATCACATTGCTTAATGACGAAATCCGAATGACGCAGGTAGTTATGACGTCCAAAGAGTTAAAGAAGTTACAACGTTTACGCATCGCCACTCTTTTCAGCCAGTTTTGTAGCTTTTTCAGCTTTGTAACGCTTGTAACTTTTCCTTCTCGTCTCTCATTGTGCCGAGGTGTTCTCGGCTGCAGGAAAAAGCTGTAAAAGCCGCGACGGTTCGGCCTGAACGGCCTGCAATTTATCGTCGTAATAAATTCGAATCCTGTATCCCAGGTACTTTCGCTTTCCAACTGTGGCGGAACCTTTGGTGCCTCTGCCTTTTTGTCCCGGTCGGACCGTCGCCGCCGCCTCAGAAAGCGATGACTCCGGCGACCCGACTCTTGTTTTCGGGCGGAGATAACTGACCGACAATACCTCGGGATTCGTGTCGGCCCAATCGTGCTTTGGTGTCAGCCATTCGTAATTCACGTCCGCGTCGGTGAGCTTCACATCCTTGTCACCAACCGTGTCATAAAATTCCACCAAGATCTTTACCTTGGTGTGATCGATCGTTGCGCCTGGCTGCTTTTTTATACCGATCTGTAGTGCGAGGCTGGTCTCGGCGTCTGGATCGGATGTCTCAGCAACTTTGACTTCCGTGATACCCATGACAGAGCCTTCCGGATTGCCGGCGACATCCCTGTGCGACGCAGCATCGAGTGACGCCCTTGCTACGCCAGCGTCTGTTGTAGCCGGGGTTGGCACCCCCAACTTCAGGCGTTGATCGGCCAATTCATATGCTTCTCCAGCCGAAGGGCCCATATCGTGTAGTTTACGCCACACTTCGTTCGACTTGTCATAAACCTGCATGGAATCATACGTCTTGGCGATTTCCTCGAGCACGGTGACGTTGCTGGGTTCGCTGTCCAACGCTTCCTCGAACCGCGCGAGCGCGTTTGTTGTATCGCCACGATCGCGCAGCTCCGTGCCTTCTCGCAACAGTTGATCAACAAGCGACGGAGGAGGTGTCTGGGCCACCGCTTCAGGTGAAGGAGCCGTCTGCGTTGCCGGCGATACCACTGCGGTAGCATTCGCCGCTGCTGGTGTTGAAACGGGAGGAGCCACGGGTCGTGCCACGCTTGTCGCGACTGCCTGCACCGGCGTTCGCGCAGCTCGGACCCGACCGACATAATAGGAGGTGGCAGCGAAGATTTCCGCCACCGCCAGAATCACAACCAAGCCGACCCCGACGTTAAAGCTTGGATCGACTTGCGTAGCCCGTGAAAGAAGAGTCCGCATGCAGCAACCCCATTTCTGTAAGCGCGCCCTCGCCAAGCTGTCAACGGCGTCGCCACGTAAAACGTTAAAAAAGTTGAAGCGTTGAATCGTCAAATGGGACTGTTCCTCTCACGCTTCAACGGTTCAACGTTTTAGCGATTCAGAGTGCGCTAGCGCGAAATATCGTCCTGGCCCAGCATTTTGAATCCTTCGCCCATTAGCACTGAGGACGCGCATTCGGTATCGTCCACGTGCAGCGCAATTGCGGCAAAGCCACGCGGACGGATGAGCAGGGGATAAGCGAAATGGACATTCACCTCCGCCATGACCAGTGCGGCAAGCAGTTTCACCAGTTGTGTGGCCACTTCTCGAATTTCCACTACCACGACTTCACAAACGCCGAACGGCACGTTTTTTTCCCGGAATAATTTCTCCACGCGCGCCGGATCACTCGCGATAATCCGAGCGATGGCTGAATCGGTCGATTCGGATACGCTCAGCGCCACGGCGTGAGTGCTCTGGGTGCTGAGCAGTTTTACGACGTCCAGCATTGCCCCGACCTTGTTTGGCAGGAAAACGGAGAACTGTTTCACCAACGGCCCCTCCATTTTCGAAGTTGTTTCCGGAAAATTCGCAGTCATTTCGATAGCGACACCCTGCTGGAACATCCCAAGGCGCGCCAGGCAAACTATCTCATTTTCGGTCCTTCATTGGCAAACCAATATATTCCAACATCAACGCGTCATTGAGGCTGTTCATTTCGCGCGACGTCAATATACTGCCGCAGTGATTGCGGGAGCGCATTTTCTTCTCTACAGCAAGGACCCTGAAGCCGATCGCGTGTTCTTCAAAACCGTACTGGAATTCTCGTCGGTCGATCTCGGCGATGGCTGGCTGATATTTGCATTGCCGCCTGCCGAGCTGGCGGTGCATCCTGGTGATGGAGAATTTGTGCAGACGCATGCAGAACATCCCATGCTGGGAGGCCTTCTCTATCTGATGTGTGACGATTTGAGCAGCGTAATGGGATTGTTGGAAAGTAAGGGTGTGGCGTGTGCGAATCCGGTGGAAGCCGAATGGGGAATCAGTACGAGTGTTCGGCTGCCGAGCGGCGGCGAGATCGGCCTTTATCAACCGACTCACCGCACGATGATTTAAGCACGTTCAACTTGAGATAAAACGAGGCTTTAGTCCCAAACTTCGCAACGCTAGATTCGCCTTCGATGGATGAAGAAAATGAGTTAATTGCGCTACGGCGCAAAAAACTCGACGCGCTTCGTGCGAAAGGCGTCGAGCCATTCGGCGGCGGCTTTGAGGTAACCGGATCGATTGCGGACGTGCACGAAAAGTTTAAGGAAGGCGAGGTCTTTTGTGCAGCCGGCCGCATTACCGCGCATCGCGACATGGGCAAAAGTCATTTCCTCGATCTGCGCGACGCGACGGGCCGCATTCAAATCTACATTCACGCGAAAGAGGTCGGCACGGAGCTGATCGATCTTTTTCGGTTGCTCGACCTTGGCGATTTCATCGGCGTGGAGGGAACCTGCTTTGTTACTAAAAGCGGGGAACCGACATTGAAAGTGCGCACGTTCCAATTACTTGCCAAAGCGTTGCGGCCGCTTCCTGAAAAATGGCATGGATTACAGGACGTCGAAGCCCGATACCGACAACGTTATCTCGATCTTGTTACGAACGAACGTTCGCGCGCGGTGTTTGAGAAACGCATCGCAATTGTCCGAGAAACGAGGCGCTTCTTCGAGGACCGTGGCTTTCTGGAAGTGGAGACGCCGATTTTGCAAACCATTCCCGGAGGCGCTGCGGCGGAACCGTTCAGCACCCGTCATAAGGCATTGGGCCTCGATCTTTATTTGCGCATTGCGCTGGAACTCTATCTTAAACGTTTACTCGTGGGCGGGTTCAACAAGGTATTTGAAATCAGCCGTAACTTTCGCAATGAGGGCATTTCTAGAAAACACAATCCCGAGTTCACAATGCTCGAAGCCTATTGGGCCTATGCCGATTGGGAGAAAATGGCGAATCTGGTTGAGGAACTGATTTGTGTTCTCGCCGAGAAAATCTGCGGCTCGCTTACAATTGAGCATCGCGATTCCGAGAAAAAAGTTGTGCGCACGATCAATTTGAAACGGCCCTGGCGCCGTGCGCGTTACCACGATGTGATGCGGGAGGCTGCCGGGAAGGACTGGTTCGACCTCTCCGGTGAGCAACGGCGTGATCGCGCTACAAACAAGTTCAAACTGGAAATTCTGCCGCACCTGGCCGATTTCGAAGTGACGCAGCACGTATTTGAAAAAATGATCGAAGAAAAGACGATCAACCCGCTCTTTGTCACACATTGTCCGAAAGAGCTGGTGCCGCTGGCGAAACAAAACGCGGCGGACGACTCGCTGGTCGACGTTTTCGAACTGATCATTAACGGAGCGGAGATCGCGCCCGGTTACAGCGAGTTAAACGATCCCCTCGTGCAGCGCCAGCGGCTGCTTGAACAGGCGGGCGAAGAGAAACAAAAGATCGACGAGGAATTTCTCCTCGCGCTTGAGCACGGCATGCCGCCCGCCGGCGGCATCGGCATTGGAATCGATCGGCTCACCATGCTGCTCACCGGCGCAGAGTCGATTCGGGACGTAATCCTGTTCCCTCTGCTGCGACCGAAGAAGTTGTAGCCGTCGCTCTGTGAGCGACGTCATCCATTACTATATCAGCATGGCGCTTCGCGCAGCGAGGCGTGTGCAGCGATGCCCAGGCTCAGCCGCGTTCCAAATCAAAAGTGACCTTTGCGTTGACACGGTAGCTTGTGATTTTGCCATCGTTCACTTCAGCGGTGAGTTCCTTGACGTAAATCGAGCGAATGTTCCGCAGTATCTTCGAGGCTTCCTTTATAGCGCCTTACGCGGCATCCTCCCAGCTCTTCGGCGACTGTGACATCCGTTCATCGGCATGTCTGTCATTCGACTCGTCGTGCCTTAACGTTTGGACAAGTTTATCTGGGAATGCGGAGTTGCGACGACCAGCGCGATCCCGCCTAACACGGCGACGGATGCGAGCATGTAGCGCACCGTGATTGGTTCGCCGAGTAGCAGTATTCCGCCAGTGGCAGCCAGCACCGGAACGCTGAGTTGAACAGTCGCGGCGCTGGCAGCTCTCAGCCCGGGTAGCGCGCTGTACCAAATTATATAACCAAGACCCGATGTAACCGCGCCCGATATTACGGCGTAGTTGATCCCAGCAAGGTTGTAATTTGCCGATGGAGCGAAAATGATGCCGAGAGCAGCCGCGAACGGAACCGCTCGGACAAAATTTCCAGTCGTGACGCTTGCCGGATTGCGTTCTCCTTTGCCCCGCAGTGAGTAAATACCCCAGGCTACACCAGCTCCCAGCATCAGGATCGAACCAATTAATGGCGGCGCGGAAAGTCCGGGGAATACGAGCACCACGAGGCCAGTAACCGCGACGATGAAACCGACAATTTGGATCGCGTTTAACCGTTCACCTTTGTATAGTCCCCAGAGAATCATCGTAGCCTGGACCGCTCCAAACAAAAGCAAAGCGCCGGTTCCAGCTAAGAGAGATGTATACGCGAATGAAAAGCCCGCCGCGTAAGCGAATAGCGCGACCGCTGAAATCCAGTTGCCAGCGTCTTTCCAGTCAAGCACCCTCATCCTAACCTTGTCCCTCAGGGAGAAAAGATCGCCTCTCCCTTTGGGAGAGGATGGAGGTGAGGGAAATCTAACTCTCGTTTCTGAGCAATCAGCCAAAGGCGTAGCCGTTCGATCGACTATCAGCCAGATTCTCATCTTCATAACAAGCCACAGCGCCAGGGCTCCCGAGAAAATACGAACGAACGTGAAGGTAGCGGCATCGATGTTGGTTTGTTTCAATGCGGCCCGGCATAAGAGCGAATTGCTCGCGAACGCAATCATCGCGAATAGCGTGAGGATCAAAACTCGAGTCGATTTTATCACTGATGAAACTAAGGACCGAGCGCTTTGAAGAAAACAAAATACGGATTAGCGGGGGCTCCACATGTTAAGACAGCAAAGCTTTTAGTGCTTACTGGCGCGCGCTGAAAATATCCACATCTGCAGCGGGGCGTCGGGCTTAAGATCGACAACGAGTCGCGCGATCATCTATTCGATCGCGTATAAAAATCCATCGGTACTGCCGAAGTAAACCACGCCGTTTGCCACGAGAGGCGACGAGAAAATCGACCCGACGCTGAACTGTCGATCAGTCGCAACAATCGGCGCTTCGCGCCAGTTAGAATAAAAAAGAAGAGGTTGATTGAATTTGCGGTCGGCCGTCAAGACCCAGCCGTTGTTCTGTTTCGAGGCGTCAGTCTGAAATTCCCACAGAACTTCGCCGGTGTTCACGTCGCGCGCTTCAAGCGTTCCATTAACAACGCCAATGAAAACGACGTCGTTTACAACCGCAGGGGACGAGAACATGTAAGCTTTCCCTTCCTTCTTTAGAACGGATTTGCCGGTCGCGGCATCGACGACGTGATAAAGAGCCGAGTCGGAGGTGGCGAAGAAGACTTTGCCGTTTACCACAGCGGGCGAGGTAATCACCCAGCTGAGCGCGTTATCGAAGCGCCACTTCTCTTTGCCGGTCGCAGCGTCAAGCGCATACAACTGCGCATCCCGGCAACCGGTATAGATGACACCATCGACGACAGCAGGCGACGATTGAAATCCGACCTGATTGTGAATAAGCGGGTCTTCGCCGCCGTGGAAGCGCCATTTCTCCTTACCGGTTTTGGCATCGACCGCATAAAAATAACTGTCCCAACTTCCAAAGAACAGAACGCCGTTGGCGAAAGCGGGCGATGCGTGCACGACATCACCGGTTTTGAATTTCCAGCGAAGATCACCTGTTGCTGCGTCGAGCGCATATAAATTTCCGTCACCGCTACCGAAATAGACCGTGTTTTGCGCGATGACCGGGCTGGACAAAAAAATGTCGAACGCATCGGCGATCGTTTGATTCTTTGGTTGCATGCCGTGCAAACCTTTCGCTTCAAAACGCCGCTCGCCGTCCGTGGCAAATTTCCATTTCAACGCACCTGTGTGAGCGTCTAAGGCATAGAATTTTCCGTCGTAACTCCCGACATAAACGATTCCATTAGCGACTGCGGGTGTCGAAGAGACCGGGCCGCCGGTCGCACGCTTCCAAATCTGCCGGCCAGTCTCTGCGTCAACTGCGTAAACGTTGCCGTCGTCACCGCCAAAGTAGAGTGTTTTGTCCTGAATGACGGGCGAAGAAACGATTCGGTCGCCAGTCGGAAATTTCCATTTGATGCGATGGAATTCGCGCGGCGCGGATCCGGTATACACACCAGTGTGTGACGCATTCCCGCGAAACATGGATTGCGCCGGACAAATTCCGGCGGCTGCACAAACTGATCAAAGCAAAGCGAATCAAGATCTTCATAGACTTCCCTATTTTGCGCGCCGCAAAACCAGCGGAATTTCGAGCGTTCCCTGAGTCATCGTCCCTTGTATTTCTCCAGTATCCTTTTTAAACCGACCTTCGTAACTGATGCCGCTATCGTGCGAATCGATGGTGAGTAGATCACCTTCCTGACGGACAAGGTCGACAGGCAGATTGTTTGTTTTTTTGCCGACGATTACGAACTCGGACGTGGCGCCATCAGTGCCGCGATTGGCGAGCTTGACTGTGACATGGCGAGCGTAACCGAAGAGTTCGTATTCGCCCTTCCATTCGCCTTCGAGCTCTTTGACGATCGGCGTACTTCGAGGAGGAAGTTCGACTTGCGGCGGACCGGCTTTTTTGAAAGTGAATGGCGCGGTGTTTCCGCCTTGCATAAAGTCGCCGACCAACGTCGCGTTTGTCGCACGTGCTTTGAACTTTGCCGGTCCGGCGCGTTGCGCGCCAAGGGCGCTCTTGATCGTAAAACTAACTTCGGATCCCGTCACGGCGATATCGCCAAGGGCAGCCCCTTTTACGTCTAATCCCGGGATGATGATCGATCCGATCCAGGCTCCGCCGCTATCCTGCGCGAGATCGACAATCAACTTCAACTCTCGCTCAGGAATCTTGACAGATCCTTCCCAGCGTCCAATTGCGAGCTCGTTTCCGCGGCAAGTCAGGATGGAAACAAAAAGTAAGGCGAGTGTTAAACGCATAAGTATTGCAGCTACATTTGTAGCGCGGCGCGCATACGTGGGACGAGCCGCTTGGTGAATTCGACAGAGTCGCCGGCGGATAAGTGGGACCACTCGGGACAAGTGAAGCCCGCGAGGTCGGGAAAATCTTCGTAAAAAATTCCGGGTGCCGCGGTGTCCTTGATCACTCGATCCCAGACGGCGGCACGCGGCGTTTCGCGATCCTCAAGAGTCTTCAATTCGCCGCTGTGGGGAAGGTGGACAAAAATAATTTTGCCGCCGCGATTCCGAAACTTTTGCACAGCAGCGGCAACGTCGTGAAAACGTTGTTCAATCGCCTGGCTCATCTGTTTCGCAAACTCTTCCGTTGGAATGTAAGTCGGCGGCGGAGGCGGAGTAAAGAGCGGCAGCCAGATTTGCTGAATCGTGCTCTGCAATTTTCCGGGTCGGGCGCATTCCTCAATCATTCGCCTGCGACGTTCACGATCCAAAGTCCCGAAGTACGGGGGGAGTCGCGGCGAGACCAAGGCGTATGTACGATTGGGAATTGGCAGACGTTTTAGCAGATCGTCCAGGGTCAATTCTTCCTGTTTTAAGAACGCGACGTGTTCTTCCAGTGGCATGGCGAGGTATTGGCTGACGCGCTGTGCGGGTGTCTGAGTATGAGATCGCCGAACTGCTTTTTCGGCGCGTTCCATAGGCGGCGAGCCGGGTGGCGCGATAAACAAACGCGGAACAACACTACAAATGATCGTGCCATGAAAATTCTCATCGTTAGCGAGGTCGGCCAGCACTGGATAAGCGCAACTGCCGCCCATTGCCAGCTGAACGGGACGTTTGCCCAAACCCTTTTGAATTTCGTCGAGATCGAGGTCGAACAAGCCTCGTGAATCGCCGATGATGACAATAGACTCAGGCTTCACACGGCGGCGGGCTGACGTCCAGAGATCTTCGTTATCGTTGAGCGTGGGACCGTAACCGATGGACCGACAATAAAATTCCCATGCACAGGTTGCAGCCACGACGATCAGCACAACAACCACGGTGATCCCACGCCAGGGCAGCTGCGGTATCGGCCGCTCGTATTCGAGAGGAGGGCCGCCGTGCACGCGCTCGATTTCTGGCGGCTTACTAAAAAACAACCGCGGTAGGCGAAGTTTTCGTTTAAAATTGGAAGTAGATGAAGGCATTGCTGTTTCCCTGAGTAAGGATGATGGCACAGGCCATGAACCCCCATGCCGCTGCTACAATCCAGCGCGGCAAACGCATCACGGCTGTTTCTATATTGCTGTCGCGCAGGAACCAGTGGACTGCAATCATCCCCGCGGTAATAAGGCTGATCTGCAATATTTCACGCGTGGTAAGAATGGCGTCGCCGCGCGGGTGTCCGCCAAACATACCGCCCAGCATTCTCGCGGCGATCGTAAAATCCGACGCGCGGAAAAAAACCCACGCGATGCAAACGGCGCCATACGTGGCGAAACCGGCAAGAAGGCGAGTACCGAGATTGTTGGCCCACTCCTTGTGCTCGAACATACCGCGAACCACGCGTTCCACGACAAGATAAGATCCGTGAAGCAAGCCCCAGACTACAAACGTCCAAGCCGCGCCGTGCCAGAGACCACCCAGAAACATCACGATCACCAGATTGGCTGCGGCGCGGTGCGGGCGAACCTGATTGCCTCCGAGCGGAATATACAGGTAGTCGCGCAAGAATGTGGAAAGCGAGATATGCCAGCGTCGCCAAAAATCGGAAAACCCAATGGCCGCGTACGGAAAACGGAAATTATCCTTCAGATGAAAGCCGAGGCAGAGAGCGGCGCCGATGGCGCATGTGGAATAACCGGCGAAATCAAAGAATATCTGGCCGGCGAATGCCATGACACCCAGCCAGGAATCCAGCGCGATGAGTGGGCCAGGGTAACCAAAAATGCGATCGGCCGAGCCGGAAAGCATCGTATCGGCGAGCACGATTTTTTCGAACAAGCCCAGGGTCATGAGCAATAATCCCCAGAGAAACTGGCCCGCGCGCAAAGCTGGTGGTCTGACAAGTTGCGGGAGAAAATCGCCTGCCCGCACAATTGGCCCGGCGACCAGCTGAGGAAAAAAAGAAACGGCGAGCACGAAATCGCGCAGCGACTTTGTGGGCTGCAGCACTCCACGATAAATATCGAGCGTATAAGACAGAGAGTGAAACGTGTAAAAGGAAATGCCGACCGGCAGAAGAATGTCGAGATGCGGGGGATGATAGATGATGCCGATGCGCGCAAGCAGCCACTGGAAATTTTGGAGTAGAAAGTTCCCGTATTTAAAAAAGCCGAGCATGCTCAGGTTCATGCAAACACTGCCGACCAACCAGGCGCGCCGCGAGTGGCGTCCCTTGGCCCTGGCCATTTGTCTGCCGAGCCAAAAATCCATTGCTGTCGTGGAAAAAAGCAATGCGGCGAACGGCGGATTCCATGCGCCATAGAAAATGTAACTCGCGGTTACGAGAAGATTTTTCCGCGCGTTCCAGGATCGGATGCTCCAGTACGCGGTGACGACCACTACAAAAAAGGCGACGAACGTAAGCGAATTGAAGAGCATTCCAGGAGCGCGATTTCCTTATCGAAGATGCCCGCCGATGGCGAGCACATTTTGCCAGCCGCGTCGAAGCGCCCGCTTGGGGCGGCGCTTGGCGACGATGTGGCGCAAAGCGGAGAGACTTTGCCGCCGGCAATTTTCGAACGTGATTGTCGTCGAGTAGAACCGCTACTCGATCTTTTCCCAGAATCCGCGGCGATTCTGAATGTTTGGGAAAACGAGTTGGCCCTGGTAAAAGGTGAACGGACTGGAGCGGTCGCTGCCACCGAACGATAAGGTCAGCGTTTTACCTTCAACGCTCCAATGACCTGTCACAGGCTCCCTGCGCTCGTAGGCCGTTGCGGTCCAGTTCTCAACAGCGCCATTGGGATGAAGGACGAGATGCTCGTCTATCGGGCCCGTATAGCTGATCGTCGTTTTTCGCCAATGACCAATCAATGCGCTCGCATTTTCCGAAGAGGGTGCACTTGACTCTTGAAATCTGATGATCCCTGAGTCGGCAGCCTCTATGGAAAAGGCAGCGAAGGCGAAAGCAGCACAGTGCGCAAGCCAGGTGATTTTTCGGAAAACATGTTCGTGTTCTCATGGGGACCTCTGCGCCGAGTCTGATTGGTAGCGCAGGGACTATCAAGCTTATTACGGCGCTACTGTTGCACGACGGTTCTGTTTGTTGATTGTCACTCCGCAGTGTTTGTTTCGCCTCTCCCTTCGGTAAGGGGAGAGGACTAAGGTGAGGGGGTTCGTGTTACGCAACCGCCACGCTGCCCTTGGAGCAACCCTCAGCCTCCCCCTCTCCCTTGCGAAGGGAGAGGCGACCCTTGAACGCGCAATCGTACAATCCGCCTGAAGGTCAAACGGACAACGCACTGACATTACCTTGCACGACTCTGAACTCGAACCGATGTTCAGCGGATAACTTGAAACTTCCGACAATCATAGAGCGAGGACGATTTCCTTCACCGGCGTCCGCTCCGCAGGCGCTGGCATGGGACGGCGGCAAATTGTGGATGGGTTCGCGCGATCTGAGCCGAATTTATGCGATCGATCCGAAAGAATGGAAAGTGCTTGAGGAGAAAGAACCACCTGGCATCCCATGGGCGGCTGTCGCGACGAACGGGACGCTTTGTTTTACGATCGGAGAAGGCCCAGATGATGATCGCTACATTCGCCGGTTCGTTCCTGATGTCGGCTTTTCGGAGCAGGACAAAATCGCTTGCCCGGAATTTACGGGTTCATACCTCAGCTACGACGGTGAGAGTCTCTATCTGAGTCAGTGGTACAAACATCGCATTCTCAAGCTGGACGCGAATGGCAACATCTTCCGATCATCGACGTCGGCGGCGAGATTTCCGGCCACACGTTTGTTGATGGAATGATCTACGTCTTGCGAGGAACCGAACAGAATGGCGAAAGCTGGACCATTGCGCGACTCAATCCACGAGAGGAAAAGCCGGAGATCAAAGACATCGCGGTTGTGCCGTTCGCATGTCGCTCGCTAACTTTCGATGGCGAACGGTTTTGGTCGAATTATCGCGCGAAGGATACGATTGTTTCATTTGCCGTTCCTAATTGAGAACCGCCCGGAATATAAAACGCGATAGCAGCCGATCAACGTTCTCACCGCAATTCAACGAGTTCGGTGCCGGCAATTCGTAAAGGAGCGGTGATCGCTTTCGGAATAGCCCTCGTTGTTATCCAGATAGGTGATACGTACGTGCCTCGCAATCCGTTGACAGATTAGGCAACTGCCATGGGCGTTTGGCTTTTCTATACGCTCTTTGTTGTTGTCGCTTTCTTGATAGAGAAAATCGGCAGTCGGCGGCAGACTAATGCACCGTGATCGTGATTGTTTTCGGCGTCTCGGGAGTGGGGAAAACTACGATTGGCAAACTGCTCGCCGAACAATTTGGCTGGCGGTTTTATGAAGCGGATGATTTTCATCCACGCCCCAATATTGAGAAGATGCGTAGCGGTCTTCCGCTGGCGGACGAAGACCGATGGCCGTGGCTGAACCTTTTGCGCGAACAGATTACGCGTTCTCTTGCTGCAAAAGAGAACGCGGTGCTTGCCTGCTCTGCATTGAAACGCGCGTATCGGCGAGCGCTTACGCGTCAGCGACGATGTGAAGTTTGTGTTTCTGCGCGGAAATTACGGGCTTATTGAACGACAACTCCGTCGCAGACGCGGCCACTTCATGAATCCAGCGTTGTTGCAGAGTCAGTTTGCGGATTTAGAAGAACCGGAGCCGAATGAAGACGCAATAACGATCGAATTGGGACGGTCTCCGGAAGAGCTCGTCGAGCAAATCAAAGTGAAGTTGAATCTGAGGACGACGGCTTCCTAGCCGTTGGGAAAACATGCCAAAATCGACGCGCTCCGTTTACCTGTCATGTTGAGCGAAGCGAAACATCTCTGGCTTTTGCCCTGCCGTGCGGTCGAAGAAATGATCAGAGATTCTTCGCTTCGCTCAGAATGAAGGAGGGAATCTCGATCATTTTAAACTGACTTGCAGCGCTTCGGCCCTACATAGCGCATCGTAACGCTACGAAGCGGTCGGTCCATAATAAAGATTGTCGCTCTCGACGTTGAAGAGCCGATTCCACCGGGCGCGATAATTCTCAAACGCGATCTGCGCTGCCAGTTGCATCAGTTGTTCTTCGGAAAATTGGTTGCGCAAACGCGCATACAACTCATCTGAAACATCGTTCTGTATCATTGAGGGGCGTCAAATCGTTGCCGGGAACGACGCGCAGTTTCTCATCGCTCAATCCTGCTTTTCTGCCCACAGCAGAATTGATGTCTACTCAGAACGGACAGCCGATGCGGGCTGCGGCGCGGATCTTTCCCAATTGAATGTAGCGCAACGAGACAAGGCGTTGCGGCGAGAGCGGCTTCCATGGCAATTCCACCCCACACGAGACCCGGCAAACGCATCTGCACTTTCGCAGGCGTAAGATCCTTTCCGAACATTTTGCGCATCACTCCGTAGAACCAGCGCAGATGCCACGGCGCCTGTTTTTTCTCCAAACCTGAAACTCGAGCCATGACTAATCCGTATCGTTCTCCACAATGCGTTCGGTCTTAACGGACGAGAATCATCTGGTTCTATTATGTTTGCGCTGGTTTTCTCGGCGACGTGAGTTTGTTAACCAGCGTGTTAGTGGTCTTTTCCAAAAACATCCCCCATGCACTGAGCACAGCCAGAGTTGGCACGCAGATTAGAAGGAATGCCCAGATCGGCACCTCGCGGATGCGGAGCCCGAGCCAGATGACATAGGGCTGGTGGATGAGGTACAAGCCGTACGAATAGAGTCCAACGAGCGCGAAGAGTTTGGCTGGTTCTTTGAATACTGAAATGATTCCGGCGATGCCGACGATCTCCAGCATGCAACACGTGCCAGTAGCGAAATCAACGAAGATATATTCGTAGAGACCATTGTAGAGAAGCAGTGCCGCGGGATAGAGGATTAGTCCGAGAACCAATCCGGCGCCGCGAAGTAAAAGCCATTCCACGCGTGCAGTTGATTGCGTGTGCCACATGGCGAGCGACATTCCCAGCGCGAACTCTGGCAAGCGACAGATCGCGAACCCGCCTAATACCCACAGGCCATTTTGCTGCCAGACGACAAGCAACATGTAACGCGCGAAAAATCCAGCGGCACACGCAATTAATAAAAACCACCATGGACCAAAGCGGCGCGCCGTCAGGAAAAGCAGCGGAAAAATCAGGTAAAACTGGATCAGCATGGAGAAGTACCACCACGCCGCGTTGAGGTACATGAAATTCATCTGAATATCGATGAAGCGCAGACCCAGCAGGCTCAGGATGATGCGGTCGTCCACTGGTTCCAGCCGTGCAACAAATGGGGAGAGAAGATAAACCAAATGCGCGACCCAGTACATAGGATAGAGCCGCAAAAACCGCGCTCGATACCAGACGCCCCACCCGATCGCGCCGGATTCGGCATGCCGCATGGTTGATTGCATTAGCGTCCAACCGCTCAGGATAATGAAAACGCCGACAGCATGGAAACCGAGTCCTGAAATTTTGAACCAAGCCAATCTTAGAATCGTCAGCGCGCCTGCTGCGAGGTTGCTCCAGTCGGCTGCCGGGAGAGCGCCGTACTGGAAATAGGTCGCGAAAAAGTGAAAGTAAGCGACGAACAGAATTGCCAGGCCCTTTGAGATATCAATCCAAAGGAGGCGTTTCATCGCATCGGCTTAACAGGGTTGGCGTGGATTGGTCAAGGCGCAGAACCAGCTGACTACAAAGACAAGTCCGCCCTGAAACTTAGCTCCTCGGCTTTCACAGACCGCAGCTACAGCGATCATTTGATTTGAACGAGCGTTGACGACGCGCAACTCCGACTGGTTAGATCGGCGCCGTGATTACAGAAGCCAAAGCCGATCCTGAACTCGAACGCGGTCGTTTGTGCGTGGTCATCGCAACGATTGTCATCAACATCGTGACAGTTTCGCTATTGACGTTTGCGCCGTGGTCGGATTGGCGTAGCGGAGCGGCGCTCAACATTATCGACAATTGTCTCCTCATCGGCTTTGCACTCGTTAGGCGTGATGCATTGCTCGAGCGATTTCTGATTTTTGGAGTGGTAGTCGGGTTTGTTGAGCTCGCAGCTGACGCCTGGCTGGTCGATTACACGCGCACACTGGATTACTCGATTGGCGGGGGCCCGATGATTTGGCGATCGCCGCTGTGGATGCCACTGGCTTGGGAAGTCGTGGCCGTGCAATTCGGATATATTGGACTGCGGTTGTGGGAACGGTTCGGCAAGGCGGGTTTGCTCATGATCGGGCTGCTTGGCGCAATCAATATTCCGTTTTATGAGGAGATGGCGCGGAGAATTCACTGGTGGCAGTACAGCGGTTGCCGCATGATTTCGTTTACGCCGTGGTACATCATTCTCGGCGAGTTCGGTATTGCGCTGGCCTTTGCGTTGTTCGCGCGAACACTGCGACGCGGTTCGTGGCGCCAGGCTGTTATCGCTGGAATCGGCGGCGGAGTGTCGATCTTTGTTTGCTACGCCCTCGCATTTTGGATTACGGATCGATTGGTCACGTAGGGCAAATCGTTAGGCGATCCAAGACTGCGCGTCATAATTCTTCGTCAGTTGTGACTGTAACTGATTATTCGCGTTTGATTCCTGTGATTTTCCAAAGTTTGTACGGCTCGGTGCGCGCGGGTTTGTCGTCATTGAACCGCGGCATGTTTTTCGATCTGCGAAGCAGTCACGTACGTGATCATCCGACCAATAAGGAAAATTCACGAAGATCCGGCCGGATTTTGTCGACACGCCAATACCGGTAATTTGTTTGTCAGGAAAACTCGCAGCCCCTTGTAGCTCTGCTGCGATTGCGATTGCGGCATTGATAAGAAAAACCAAGAGAAAGAATTGAATTCGCACAAAGAAAATTCGTTGCTCCGCTCAGAGCCGGATGACAGAATATGCTCAACTGGTCCGGCCCCAGCGTGTCAGGCGGCTGCTTGTTTGCTGCTCGGCGTCCGGCCCGGGCCGATTCTCAGTGCAAGAAGTGTAGCGATAACTGCCAGTGCCCCGAGCAGCAGGAATGCATCGGTGTGAGTGCCAGTTCGCGTCTTCAATATGCCGATGAGCGCTGGTCCGGCGAATCCTCCGACGTTCGCGATCATGGTCACGAGCGCTATTCCGGCAGCCGCTGCCGGCCCGGTCAGGAATTGAGTCGGCATCGACCAAAATGGGCCGTAACTTGCGCAGTGTCCCAGTGGAACAAGGGCGAGCGCAATAATCGCTAACACAGGCTGTCGAAACAGGGCGCAGCCGATAAAACCCAAAGCCATGATTAAGAGGGGCACGGCTATATGTATAGCTCGCTCACCTGAGCGGTCAGAATGGTAACTATTCAAAAGCATGCCCAAAATTGTTATCGCACTAATTGCACCGAGCACCAGACCTACCTTGAAGTTACTAAGTCCAGTTAGCGACTTGATAACGAGCGGCGCCCAGAAGGAGTACCCATAGAATCCAGCTGCCACCAGAAGGAAGAGGATCCCTAACTTCCAAACAGTGGCATCGGTCAGAGCTACGCGGATGTCTGGTTTTAGCAGGCAGGCGTTTCGCTCGGTTGCAAGTGTTTCCATGAGCCACCTACGTTCGGGCGGAGCCAGCCACCGCGCGGTTTCCGGCCGGTCATCCAAGTAAAAAATCACGCTGATACCCAGAGCCATCGCAGGTAGGCCTTCGAGCAGGAACAACCACTGCCAGCCCTTTAGGCCGTAAACGCCATCTAATCCAAGCAACGCTCCTGACAACGGGCCTCCTATCAGTCCAGTTACGGGAACCGCTGTCATGAAAGCCGCGATCGCTCGCGCGCGTTGCGCCGTAGGATACCACAAGCTCAAATAGTAAATCACTCCGGGAAAGAAACCGGCTTCAGCAACTCCAAGGAGGAATCGTAGCACATAGAAGAGCATGGGAGTGCGCACAAGCATCAATCCCGAAGAAATAAGGCCCCATGTTACCATGATTCGCGCGATCCAAAGCCGCGCTCCGACCCGTTCCAAGATGATGTTGCTTGGTATCTCAAAGAGACAATAGCCAAAAAAGAAAATACCCGAGCCAAGACCAAATACTGTCGAGCTAAACCCGAGATCGGTATTCATTTGCAACCCCGCGAAACCGACATTCACCCGGTCCAGCCAGGCGATAACGTAAAGCACAAAGAGAAATGGGATCAGCCGCCATGTCACCTTACGCAGCGTAACTGCCGATAACTCTTCTGCAGGCGATACGGTTGACGCCATTGAGTTAGGCGGTTTCCCAGGGGCTTTCATACATCGCAAAGCTTAGACGGTCGGCATTGCGATGAAAGTGAACGATCTTGTTTCACAATAACATCGGCCAATATCCATATCCGAAAATTCGGAGTTAGATTATCGGTCCTATTGAAGGTTCGCCGTAAAGACCAAGAGAGGTATTCCTATTTGCCAATGAGAATCAAAATGCCCGCTGCCAGTGCCAGGATTCCCATTACGATGGTCGGGATAGTGATGTGGAACAGTAAAGTGATTCCAGCGAGTATCAGGTAGATGGCGAGCAGGAGCATTCCGAGGTTTTTGGTGATGTTCTTGCGCTTTTTGAGGCAAAGGCAGCGTGTTTGCACGCTTTAAGTTGTGCGTTATTGGATATCACCGGATCTTCGATGGCACCAGAATCGCGTCGCTCATGCCGTGCAGAAATTTTTTGTCGGCTGGCGCGATCGTTGCGAGCGCGCCACGAAGTTTTACACGATCCGGTTCGACGAAATAGTACGGACAAAGCCGCACGCGGCCCTTCATTGTCTTTAACTCGTTAGAACCTGGATCCCAATACTGATGATCGAACAGGCTGCCTTTGTGAAAGCGTTGCATGATCGTAGGTGACGAATCGAATGTCTCAAGTGCATGGTTGATTCGCTTTTCCCATTCCGCATGCGGAAGATCGGCACCGAGCGCGATACCCCGGCTGCCCCAGCCGAGGGGTGAAAAGCCGCTCACTTTCAAAAGAAGGTCACGATCTTTCTGGCTGAACTTCGCCGCTTCGCGCCAATCATGAATCTCCAGGCGCGGTATGACCGCATGCTGTGGCAAAGGCATTGGATCGAGCAGCCATGAGTAGGGGATCACTTCCTGCAGCTTAATGAAATATTTCTCGCCCAGTTCGCGTCGCCAAAACTCGCGCAGCGGCTGCATCCAAAAAAGAGCGAACCACATTTTCTCCTCGAGATATGGCTTGATCGGCGGCGTGATAATGATGCGGCCTTCTGCGCTTGCACGCAATGTATTCTCGATCCCGGAAATGTTTGGCAGATCAAATAATTCGAAGAACCGGTAAACGGCGCGTCCCTCCTGCGGCTCATAATTCTCAGCGGCTACAACACGCCAAGTTGCCAATGATATTGGATTCTGGCTGCTAGATGCTAGATGCTCGGAAGGCGCGCTGTGCTTTTCATCCAGCGTCGAGGACCGAGCATCTACTACCTTTTGATTCAATCGCGCGGCAATCCATTCCATTTCCGGTCGATACGTTGCGGCCTCTTTCGAGATAACGATGTCACCACCATTTGGCACCACGGTGCGAAAACCCTCCAGCATGCCGTCTGCGCCGCCGATGATCTGGCTGTCGAACGTTGAATAGGTCTGATTGAGCCAGCCGGTCAGGCCGATTCCGCCTGGCACGGAGTCGATTTCAGCAATGATGTAGCCCTTTTCGGTCAGAATAAGATCGGGACGAATCACCCGCGGTAAATCGTCCCGAATTTCTTTGCGCCTCGAAAACTCAATCAGCTCTTTGGGTTTACCGGCATCGAGATAACGCGCTACCCACGCAGGCTGCTTGCCCTTGGTGCTCAGCTGATAGAGCTGATTACAGGCGCGCTGAAAAACGAACAGCCGATGTCCGAGTTGTTCCAGTTCAGTGACAAATTTTTTCTCGATCGGAAACGCATCAGGCGAGAGCAGCCAGGCCTTTTCCGCGAAAAGACCTTCTTTTGGAAAGGCGTTGCGAATTGTGGCTAGCCTGTCGTCCTGAGTTTGCACTTGCCTCATGAGGCAAACGTCCAACGCTCAACACCGAACGTCCAACGCCGAATTCAAACATTTGAATTGAGTATTGGGCGTTGGACGTTGGGCGTTTGCGGCTCATCTTCCGGCCGCCATTTTCTTCAGCGCGAGCTTGACCAGTTCTTCCGCTGATCTCGCTTCGCCTTTCTCCTGGAGGTCGCGCACTGCTTTGTGTGCATCGATCTGTTTGTAGCCAAGCGCGATCAACGCGAGCACGGCCTCGTTGGTCTGCTCCTGCTCCGGCGTCGGCGCATGCGCTGCACTGGCTGCTTCCCAGGCTGCGGCCACTCCCAGCTTGTCCTTTAATTCCAAAATGATTCGCTCAGCCGTCTTTTTTCCGAGCCCGCTGATTTTTGAAATTGCCGCGACATCGGAGTTCACGACCGCAGCCTTAAAATTATTCACGCTCATTCCACTAAGCACTGCGAGCGCCAGTTTCGGCCCGATGCCGCTTACATTGTTTACGAGCAATCGGAAAAGGTCGCGCTCCGCTGACGACATGAATCCATAGAGCACATGCGCATCTTCGCGGACAGCCAGGTGCGTGAGGATACGAATGGGCTGGCCCGGTTCCGGAAGCCGATCGTAGCTGGAAAGCGGAATGAAAACTTCGTAACCAACGCCGCCGACATCGATGATTGCGTGCGTAGGCAAAGCGCCCACCAGTCTACCGTCGAGAAAAGTAATCACGTTAAATCGTTAAACCGTTGAGACGTTAAAGCGGGAGTGTGTTTTTTGTCATTCTGAGCGAAGCGAAGAATCTCTGATTATTCTTGAGCCTCATATCGCGCAAGCCGATAGCCAGAGATGTTTCGCTTCGCTCAACATGACAGACGAAGTAAACCGCTTCAACGCTTCACTCCGGCTTTAGCACGAGCGTGAGATCAACCCGTTTCCCCTTCGCAATGTTTATGCCACGCGTGGGAAAAGATGTCCAAGCTTGGGGATGATTCGGAAAAAGCGTCTGGACCAGTGACGTTGGTACAATCACGAAACGCGGGCCGGGCCCGGACATAAAATCGACTGCGTTCTTTTTGTTAAGCCGTGTGAGAAAGCTTTGCACGCGACTGCGAAAATACCAGACCACGCTCGGTTCCTCGAATTCGACGGACGCAAATTGCATGTTCGGCTGCAAATGGTCGCGCGATTTCCGGAAAAGCTGATACGCAGGAAAAAACCGTGCGACCAACGGCGGGATGATTAACGCAATTGCGATCCACAAACAGGCACTAGTGATAGCGACGGTTCGAAACAAGGAGCCGTGATTTGTGATCGCAGCTGCTCCTTGCCAATGCCGCGCAAGCAGGAGCGCGAGCAGCGGAAAGGCCGGCAAGGTGTAATGGGGTAACTTCGTTGCAACCAGCGTGAAGATCACAAAAATGATTGCGATGCCGGTGATAAGATAATTATCGAGCGGGTCCCGGCTGTAGCTGGGATCGGCGATCCCAGCCTTTTTTTGTCTCCACAATTGGCGGATCAACCACGGCAACTTGATCGACCAGGGAAAGAAACTGACGAAGATTGTTACAAAATAGAACGGTAGGAGCAGCAGATACATCCCAAACGAGCTCGCCCCGTGACCTTCCATCGTCGCAAGGGACCGACTAATGACATGCCGCCCGATTCCAATCGCCAGGAATTGGCCGTGAGTTTGAACCAGCGCCGGAATTCCCCAGAGCGCGACAACGGCGAGCATCAACAAAATTCCACGCAGGAATTTGAGATGCTGAGCCAACTGCCAATCTCGCGCAAGGATAATTGCCGCTCCAACAGTGAGCAGCGGTAACCATGCAATAGGTCCCTTCGCAAGAAAACCAAACGCAAGCGAGAGGTAAAATATCCACCACCATCTCCGTTGGATGTTGGACGTTGGGCGTTGAGCGTTGGACGTTTGCCTCCCGCAAATGAGTTCATAGCCACTCCAGTGCGCCAACGTCATAAACAGCACGAGCCACATGTCAGCGACTGCGGCTTTTGCATGAACAAAAGTCTGTAGCGAAAGCGTGAAAATAATCGCGGCCCACCAACCAACTGAGGTCGCACCATTGCGGCGGCTCCAGGCAAAAACTACGAGAGCGATCAGCGCGGCCGCGATCGCAGATGGAAAGCGCGCGCTGAAATCGCTCTCACCAAAGATTCGATAACTCGCCACCTGCGCCCAATAGGCGAGGGGAGGTTTGTCCAGTCGTAGCTGATTATTGAAGTAAGGAACGACAATATCTGCGCGCTGGATCATTTCTCGCGATGCCTCTGCGAACCGTGGTTCGTCACGATCGATCAGCGGCAGGCTCCACGTGCCGGCCAGATGGAAAAGGACCGAGCCGAAAAATAGAAAGACGGAATTGCGTATTGCGGATTTCAAGGGCGCGCTCAAAATAGCGCCCGCTAAAACTGACGGGAACTTATTTGTGAAGCGCGCCGCCGTTTTTTATTGGCTGATCGGCATCGTCATTGCGGCGATGGCGATCGCAACAGCATTCTATTTCGACGACGCGGTACGTGATTTCATCGCGCAACATCAAAACCCCATGATGCGCGCTTTCATGCGCAACGTCAGTTTGTATGGTGATTGGCCCTCACATCTTGTCCTTGGATTGCTCCTTTTAGGAATTGCGTGGCAGCGCCAGAACAAAAAATGGATGCGGATTTTTTTGTCGATGCTGGTGGCGATGGCGATGGCAGGCGTTGCCGGCACCGTGATCAAACGAACGATTCCAAGGGCCCGCCCATCTGTAAAATCAGAGCTTCGCTGGAGCGGCCCGCGTTTTAGTACCAAATATCACGCGTTTCCGTCCGGTCACGTCGCGGCCTCGACCGCGTTTTTTGGTGTTTTGATTTTCGCACGCCGTCGCGTCGGCCTCGTCTGTCTCCCCATTCCGATTCTGATCGGGCTCTCGCGAATGTACCTTGGTGCGCATTACCTTTCGGACGTTGTTTGCGCGGCAGTCCTGGGGATTATATGCGCTGCCGTCGTTTGGCGATTTTTCCTGTCCTCAGTCGCCGGTCACGATTCCTAATTACTGACCACATCGGCAGTGGCTACTTCCAAAATCGAAGCGGACGAGCAGGAACAGAAATAGGACCTTAAACCCAGGCAGACCGTACTGGTTCTGCGCATGTTCAATCTAGAACCCCGAAACCCGTACGAGCAGCATGTCTTTCGCTCCACGAAAACGAGCGACAAGAAGCATGGAAGCAGACAATCGCCGAAGAAAACAGGGCGAAAGCTAACAAGCGGACGCAATGGCCAGACGAGAGAATCGCTAATACGCTAAACGAGACACGCGCGAAAGTCCGGCGTCGGTGAACACGCTTCGCCGACGTTAACGCCTATTTCCGTGATGTACGCTTACGAAGTCCGCCCCCCGCAAAGATCATCGTGGCGTTGATTCGATTTCGGATGCGCTGCCGGCTTCAAAGACCTGACGGACCACACGTTCGATTGCTGGACCATAATCGGCCTTCGCCGGCCGAAACGCTCACGGCGGTGCGACGTGGCGATGTAAATGTTCTTGCGGCAATCAGCGTGGTGCGGAATTATCGACTGTGGCCCTGATGAAACCTCTAACGTCTATTTCCTCACTTATCCTTGCTGGTTTGTGGGGTGCAGTTCTTCCAATAACCGCGCAGGTTAACGTTACACAGGAGCATAACCATCTATCACGCGATGGCCTTTACATCGATTCGGCCTTCACGCGATCCGCTGCTGCTAACGTGAGGCGGGACTTGAACTTCAATGGTACTATTTCAGGCAATGTTTACGCGCAGCCGCTTTACATCGAAGGTGGCCCGAGCGGCAGGGCAAGAGTTATTGTCGTGACCGAATCGAATAACATCTATGCGCTCGACGCCGTTACCGGCACGGTGATTTGGCAGCGCAATGTCGGTCCGCCAGTCACTTCCGGTCTTCCGTGCGGCAACATCAACCCGCTGGGCATCACCGGCACTCCCGTTGTGCAGCTTGGTTCCAGATCATTGTTCTTCGATGCCATGATTGATGGTCTAACGAAGAAGCATTTTATTTATTCGCTGAACGTGGACACTGGAGCAATCAGACCGGGCTGGCCTGTGGATGTAGATGTTACTGCTACATATAACGGAACGACCTTTACTTCGCTAATCCAGAACCAACGCGCTGCACTTGGGCTGGTCAATAACGTGGTTTACGTGCCTTATTCCGGTCTTGCCGGAGATTGCGGCGCGTATCACGGTTGGGTTGTCGGCGTACCTGCCAATAATCCCGCCACCGTGACGGCGTGGGCGACGACGCCCATTGGCGGCGGAATTTGGGGGCACGGTGGCGTTGCCAGTGATGGCACTAACATGTTCGTGGTCACTGGGAACACGTTTGCAACCGGAGGCATTTGGGGCGGCGGCGAAGCAATCATTCGTTTGCAGCGTGGTCCGATCTTTAACGGTTCTCCTGTTAACTATTGGGCACCTTTGAATTGGCTCTCGCTCGATAACGGAGACATCGACCTTGGCGGGTGCGGCGCAGTGCTCGTCAACGTCCCGGGGGCGACGCCTTCGCAGCTGGCACTTGCCCTGGGAAAAGACGGCAACGCTTATCTGCTCAGGCGTAGTAACCTTGGCGGCATCACCGCGCCGGTGGCCTTTGCGAATGTTTCCAATTCTGTGAGGGGTCAATCGGCTGCCACTTATCGAACCAATCAGGGAACGTATTTTGTTTTTCGCAACGGAACCACTGCTGTTTCCGCTTATAAAATTACTGCCACTAATCCTCCCACCATAGTTCCGGCCTGGACCATTAGCCAGAACGGTCAGGGCTCGCCGTGGATCACAACGACTGATGGAACCAACAATGCGATTGTGTGGGTGGTCGGCACCGAGGGCGACCAGCGTTTGCACGGCTACAATGGCGACACCGGCGCAGTCGTTTACGCAGGCGGTGGGGCCAACGCGCTAATGACCGGAACACGCAAGTGGAACACTGGCATCGTCGCTCGGGGCCGCATTTATTTCGCTGCGGACAACAAAGTCTATGGTTTTATCGTTCCGTGAGGGAACTCTCCACGCGCAGCGGCAACACTTATTCCGGCCCGCAATCGCAACACCACAACGTGCGAATCGCTGCAATGGCTGCCTTTAGACGTTTTCGCATTAAAAGTACCCTGGGCCTCTCCGTATCACTGATTCGACTTCCACAAACGCCGTGAGCTTTTCATCCGCACGCACAACGAAACGCTTTCCGTTGTCGCGATGTGCGTTTGCAATCGAAATTGTTCGCCCGTTGGAATCAATCGCTGAGACACAGCCCAACTCCAACCGGCTTTGCGTCGCGTGCTAGTTTATTATATGAACACCGGCGCTTCGCCTTGGTTGTGCCGATGAACGCGCGCTCCGACCAAGTCAGGCGCGGCCCTGCATGGGAATTAGGTGACGTGGAATTAGACAAATTCGCAGGACGCACGCAGTTTCAGCCGAGTAAGCCGGCACTAATGATCGCTAAAGTTAGCTTCCCACGAAGGTGCTCACCGCGTCGTCGGTTGCTCGAAAAGTAACCGAAATGTCTCTTTTGTCGGCCTTCAAAGCCGTGGAAGATAAACACCATGGGATACAAGGGTACCAAACAGAACGGCCTTGGGTTGACGGAAGCCCCATTAGGCAAGCTTCGGCAGGGTGTAAGCAGCCGGATGGTTGATGGTCCCGCCGCGGACGTTTACGAAATTCGTCCCCGCAAGGACGGGGACGGCTTTGATCTAATCAGCGATCGACTTCGACACGGCCCAATCTCGTATTCAGGGCCCGACGCGGTCCGCAGAGCGGTCGCGTACGCGAAGTTCCGCTCGTTGTCGCGTTTGCGCCGGGCGATCATCCGCGTGTTGGACCACTCCGAGGCTGTAACGCATTAATCCAGCGGCGATCTCAAGGCACTGGCAGGCCCACATAGAGTTCCCATGGTGTTGCTCATCAGTAGCACGTTGATAATTGGGACGATCACAGGATTCGTGTTTTTCAACGAAGGCGATTTGTTTCACGGAGTGGCCGGACAGGTCCTACATGGATTGTTGAGCATTATATGTTTCGCGCTCGTCGGAGTTGCCTTCTGGCGCTTCGGCTGGAAAGTCGGTGTCATTGATCTCGCTCTCCTTTTCATCGCATCGAACGTAGGGCTCACGTTTTACACATACGTCAGAAAGAGATCAGGTTTGTGAGTTTAGGCCAACTAACCGCTAGCGAAGCGAATCACCGATTCCAGGTCCACTGAGACATAGCCCCAACTCCAACGGGCTTTGCTAAGATTGTCTGCGATGATCTCCCGGTAATTCCCATTATGCCGAGCGTGGCTCCTTTTCGTAGAACAGCGTGGCTGAGCTTTTTCATTTTTCCGGCGCTAACGAGGCGACGATTTGCTCGAAGCGGGGATCGCCGCGGAGCGGGTCCCACAAGGGGAACAGCTTAAGCATGCCGTAGCTTGTGGCTATGGCTGCCCCGTATGTCGGCGCTGCGGTGGCCAACTGCTGCAACGCCAAATCCTTTTCGCCGGCCCAGGCAGCGATCAAAGCGAAGTAGGCCCTTACGCTTTGCCCACTGATAGAATCTTTTTCGACGGGCAGCAGCTCCATTGCACGGCGACCTTCTTGCAAGGCGACTTCCTTGTTGCCCAAAGCAGCATCGATCAAACCGAGAACACAAACTGGCGGTCCGTAATCCTTCTGTTGTTGCACCACCTGCTCCTGCTCCAACCGCGCGGCGGCAAAAGCTTTGCGCGCGCGCGCTTCATCGTGCATGGCGCGCGCAAGCAGGCCCTCGCCAAACTGGCGCCTTAAGGTAACCAGGTCAACCCAAAAAGGGTTGTTGCCCAGGGCTGTTAATGCCTGCTCAGCCGCCGGCCAGTCCCGCTCCGCCAGCGCGCACAAAAACCCGAGATCTGCAGTGTCGCCCACTACCGAGGGACGTTCAGAGCGAAGCCGCTCAAGGAACTGGTGTAAAGGCGCAGTATCCGCGCGCCAATCTAGATCCACGAAGGCAATGCTGGACGCTACCCCAATGTCATCCGGTGTAATCTCCAAGACGCGCTGGAGCGTCGCCTTCTGCTCCGGGTAACGTCGAAGGCACTCGTAGCTAATCGACAGCTGTGAAAGCATGTGCGGATTACGCGGATCGAGCGCCACCGCCTGTTCCAGAGCGCGTAATCCTTCTTCGGGCTTGCCCTGCTGCCTCAGGATGTCAGCGGTCAATTCGAGGATACGCGGATCGTTAGGAAGACCGGCACGTGCCGCTTCCAATTCGCTGAGCGCCCCTTTGTAGTCGCCAAAGGCAGATTTCAGATGGGCTCCGCGCGCCAGGTGCGTTTCAGGAGCGTTGGGACGCAGCTCTGTTGCCCGTTGTAGAGCACCTTTAGCCGCCGCCAGACGCGCCGGAGTGTGTTCACCATCCGACTCCGAGTATAACCTGTCGTGCGCAAAGACCAGCTGACAAAAGGCAGCGTGAAAGGACGGGTCCCGCGCGACCGCGCTATTTAGAAGCTCGATAGCCTGGAGCAAATTCTCGTCGGAAGGTTTCAGGCCTGTTGGCATGATCGTTTTGGCCCGGTTATACTGGTCGAACGCCGTTAGATCAGAGGTGGGCCGTTGTTCAATCGCATTCTTCTCAGCCGGCGAGAGCTTGGCCCGCAACTGGTCGGCAATCGCCCTGGCGATTTCGCTTTGGATGGCGAAGACATCGGCCAGGTCGCGATCATAGGTCTGCGCCCACAGATGCGCGTCGTTGCGCGCATCGATTAATTGCGCGTTGACGCGCACGCGATTGCCCGAGCGCTGAACGCTTCCTTCTACCACATTCGCGACTGCCAGTTGCTGCGCAATCTCCCGCAGATTGCGTGCAACTCCGCTCTTATACTGCAAAACGGAGGTTCGGCTGATGACTTTCAAGTTTGCAATCTTCGCCAGGTACGTGAGGATTTCGTCCTGCACCCCATCGGTGAAGTAGGCATTCTCTTTGTCGCTGCTAAGATTCTCAAACGGCAGGACCGCGATGCTTTTGTCGAGGACAGCTAAGGGCGCGCGTGTTGATCTGTGTAAGAGAAAGACCAACGCAGTAATAATTGCGCCCAGGACGAGGAGTGCAGCGCCAATCTCCGCCCAGCGTACATTGGCGCGACGTTTCCTGACGGCTTGGAGCTTCGTTGGCAGTTTCGCATTCCCAACCTCGTCGGAGTAGAGATTGGTGACGCTTACAGGCACCCGGTGTTTCACCTCGAACGTGCCGATATCATGCAGGAACTCTCGCCAACGTTCGTATTCGGCCAGGTCCTCAGCCACATGACGGGAAAGAAGAATGTGCCCCGCGTCGCCGCAATCCATTACCCGCTGCGCAATGTTGATTCCAGCGCCCGCGAGATTGGCCCTTTCATTTACATCCACAACCCCGCTAACTGGCCCGCTGTGGATACCCACCCGAACTTGCAGGCGAGGATGCTCCTTGAGCGCGCGGCTGATCTCCACCGCGCACTGCGCGGGCGCTTCCGGGTTGGTGTAAAAGACCAGTGCCATCCCATCGCCAGTTGGGATCCTAATCAAACGGTTCGCGGCTTCGGCTCGTTGAAACTGTTCGGAGGCGCGAACAATCCGGTTCAATTCCTCAACCGCCGCGTGCTGGTCGTTAATCGAAAGCTTCGAGTAGCCAACGATGTCGATGAACAAGACATGGGCGATTTCGAGCTCGATCTCTTTCTTAATCTCGGCCGCCATGTTCCGATGCGATTCATTCACACTTTAGGCTGCCCCGTCGAGGAGATAAAGAACGACAATCGCACCTTGCGACGTGTGGCACTTGTCAACCGGCCCGGCGGGAGGCGGCTGAAGTAAGCTCTCCCTCACGCGCGCGTGTGAGTGTTCCACGGGCAAATCCCTCTTGCCCTGCATTAACAACCGGCGCCCGCGCTACTCCGCTTTCGAACATTTGTATCGCCATAGCACAAAGTTGCACAGGCGACAATGGCGGCTCGTGGCACAGTTTTTCGAGCGGATGTGCACTTCAAACGTCTGCAAATGCCGTTTTAGAACACGCAAACGGCGCTGATGTACGCGGTTTCCCGAGCCGTCGTACACCCGAAAGCGTCCAGTTAATGTCAAGTCGCGACGAGCAAGGTTTTAACACACGGACGCGCCTGAACACGCTCAAACACTGGCAGCGTCGTTATGTCGATCTGTTATGCTTTTTGGGCTAAATGTAAGTGCCGAAGAATTAGCGTGGCGGAGGGGGTGAGATTCGAACTCACGAGACCTTTCGGCCTTCCGGTTTTCAAGACCGGCGCGATCAACCGCTCTGCCACCCCTCCGGACCAGGCGCGCATTCGCGATCGCAAGTTCATTACTCCATTACTCCGCTACTCCAAGTGAAATCACGCAGCCTTTCACTAATAGAGTGCCCGAGTGATGGAGTGTTGAAGTAAGGACAAGATTTACTGGACAAGTAATACGTTCATGTGAACTTATGCCATGGCAAAGAACTTCCGGCCTGTTGTTCAAGAGACTCCCCAAAACCGCGCGGCCATTCGCGGACGTGGCGCATCATGGAGTCCTGCAAATCGCTTCGAAAAGCTGCATGTCGATCAAAATGATCTCGATGTTGTTGATGTCGCTGTTGGAACAGAAGAGCGACCGCGGCCCGAAACGCAATATTTTCACGACGGAACCAAATCGGTCATCACTCGCAACAACAGTCCAGATGTCGGCTTCGAGACAAGCCTTAATCCGTACCGAGGTTGCGAGCATGGCTGCATTTACTGTTATGCGCGGCCAACGCACGAGTATCTCGGTTTTTCCGCCGGCCTCGATTTCGAAAGCAAGATCATGGTGAAAACAAATGCGCCACAGTTATTGCGCGCGGAACTGGAATCACCGGGGTGGAATCCACAAACGCTGGTGATGAGCGGCGTGACCGATCCGTATCAGCCTATCGAGCGGAAACTGTGCATTACGCGCGGCTGCCTCGAAATCCTCGCAAAATTTCGCAACCCCGTGGCGATCATCACAAAGAACCGTCTGGTTACACGGGACGTCGACCTTTTACGCGGCCTCGCGGCGCACAATGCGGTGGCGGTAAACGTTTCAGTAACTTCGCTGGACTCGAATTTGCAGCGAGTGCTTGAGCCGCGAACCTCTTCGCCTCAAGCGCGCCTTGATGCGATCCGGCACCTTCGCGGCGCAGGAATTCCAACTGGTGTGATGGTTGCACCGATCATTCCAGGGCTCACGGATCATGAAGTTCCGAGGATTCTCGACGCTTGCGCCAAAGCGGGTGCGCAATTTGCCGCGTATACAATTGTCCGCCTGCCTTGGGCTGTGGCGCCACTGTTTGAACACTGGCTAGAGGAACACTTTCCGGACCGCAAAGAGAAGGTACTGGGGCGCATCCGCGATTTGCGAGGGAACCGACTAAATAACTCTCAATGGCACACGCGTATGACTGGGGAAGGCATCTTTGCCGAGCACATCGCTTCGATGTTTGCGGTCTCCTGTAGGCGCAACCAAATGTGCGCGCGTCCGAAACTGTCTAGCGCGTCATTTCAAAGACCGACGACACAGCCAGACCTTTTCAGCTGAGATTATCCATCGTCTTTTACGGAAGCTCGTTCAGCAGCATCCCTCGTTGCAAACGAAGTAATAAAGCGGTGACTGCGAGCCCGCACTAGGCGCGGAGAGGCGGACCGTTTCGAGACTGGATCATGTTCGCACGAACATTTACGCTGATTTGGAGCAAAACGCAAAGACATGCCGTTTCATGCTCCATCGAGCGCAAACGCATAAGCGGGTCATTTCTCGAAGAGCAGTTCCCCGGCGCGGAGTGTAGCTTTGACGACCGCCTTGATGAGCGTGACACGCAGCTTCCCTTCTTCGAGTTCGAGGATGCCGTCAATCGTGCAGCCCGCCGGGGTCGTTACCGCGTCTTTCAGCAGCGCTGGATGGTCTCCCGTCTCCAGAACAACGCTCGCTGAGCCCTTCATCGTCTGCGCAGCCAGCAACGTGGCCACGTCTCGCGGCAGGCCGACTTTGACTCCCGCCTCTGCCAGCGATTCCAAAATGATGTACGCAAACGCCGGACCACTCGCGGAGAGTCCGGTAACCGCGTCCATGTCCTTCTCCTCGACCACGACCGTGCGGCCCACTGCGTCGAACATGGCGCGGGCCACTTCCAGATGTTCAGCCGCCGCGTGTGCGCCCCGGCAAATCCCCGTCATTCCGCAACCAACCGCCGAACACGTGTTAGGCATCGCCCGCACGACGGGAACATTCGGGTCCAGGTGTTGCTCGATGTAGCTGGTGGGCACTGAGGCCGCCACCGAAATCACAAGCGCTTTCTCACCCACGTGCGGCCGGATCTCCTCGAGCACTTCACGGATCACCTGCGGCTTGGTGCAGAGCAGAACAATGTCGGCCTCCGCGACAGCTTTGCGATTGTCGGACGTCACCCTGACGCCAAAACCCTTACTGAGTGTGGCCGCTTTGTCGCCGTGCAGTACCGTTGCGCTCACGCGCTTTGGCGAAAACAGTTTTTGCTTAAGATACGCGCGAAGAAGAATGCCCCCGAGCTTCCCGGCGCCGAGGATGGCTAGTTTCTGGCCCGACAGTTTGCGTGTCATGGTCCCAGCATTGTTGACGACGATGCTTCGAGAGTCAAAAGGCGCCAGATGATCCTTGGTCTCGAGCACCGCGACTGTCTGTCTGACACAAGATAAGACCAACAATTACCGCAGAACCCGGGAGCACGAGTTTTGTACAGGTAGGGACGAGCACTGGGACGAGCTACAACGACACGGGATTGGCCGCCGGGAGCACCTACAGTTACCGGGTCCGGGCAATGAATACCGTGAGGAACCCGAGCGAATACTCAGGCGTGGCGAGTGCGGCGTGCGGAAGAGCTTAGAATGGCCGATACCGGTTGGACAGCAACACCGCTCCGTTTCTGATAATCTCCGATCCGAAGTACGAGCCGAAGTCGCGATCGTCAACGCTGGCGTGCCGAACAAAAACCTTCGTCGAAGTCCGGGATGTATTCAATAATGATACCGGCGCGACCACCGTGTTTATGGGCGGTGGATAGAGGCAACAACTTCACAATCAGCCGTCACGCTTCACCACGTAGCGGCTTTTTGTTTTGGCCCGCTTCACCACTCTTGGAACTCGCCGGGTGCTTGTGCGTCTCGATCACGTTGCCAGTCGCATCGTAAACGCGAATCTGTATCCCAAGCCGCTTTAAGCGAGGGGAAGAATTTCGCCGCTAAATACAATTCGTATCCGCTTTCCGAACCGGATATTTCGATGAGCTTTTTTGGCTCCTTGAAGAGCGCTTTTACTCTGCCAATTTTGAGCTACATGAAATTTTGGATTGGAACATCAGGGTTTCAGTATACCGAGTGGAAGGGAAACTTTTATCCGGAAGACTTGCCGGCGGCAAAAATGTTGCCGTTTTATGCGGAACGCCTTTCGACTACGGAAATCAATTACACGTTTCACCGGATTCCTGCGCCCAAGACGATCGATAATTGGAAAGCGCTAACTCCTGGGAACTTTCGGTTCGCACTGAAAGCGCCGCAGAAGATCACGCATTGGTCAAAACTGCGTGAATGCGCGGATACGCTGCGATATTTCCATGATGTAGTGTCAGCGCTGGGTGAAAAATTAGGACCGGTGCTGTTTCAACTCCCGCCCAATTTCAAGAAGGACAATCTGGTGCTGGGCGATTTCTTGAATGGCCTGCCTGGTGGAATGCGCGCTGCGTTCGAATTCCGTCACGAATCGTGGTTTGACGATGAAGTCTTTGAAACGTTGCGAGCGTGTAGTGCTGCTCTTTGTATCGCAGACACCGAAAAGCTGGAGACACCAAAGGTTGTCACTACTGATTACGGCTATCTGCGGTTACGCCGTGAAGATTACGCGGAGAGCGACGTCGAACGCTGGACTAAGTTTGTCCGCGGGCAAGTCTCAAACTGGCTCGAAGTTTTCGTTTATTTCAAACATGAAGAAGCAGGCATCGGCCCGAAGCTGGCGTCGCAAATGAAGGAATTGCTGAACTAGGAGATCAGCAACATCCAACGCGGAACGCTTAACATCGATGCCGGATTAGGGGGCGATCTATTTGCCGATCAGAATAAGGACTCCAGCGGCGAGTGCCACAAGGTACAAAAGGAAAACGAACGGCCCGAGGTTCAGACCGAATCCCAAAAGGCCATCGATAATGAGATAGACCCCGAGCAGCACCATGCCGACGTTCTTAGTGAATTTCATGCCGCAGTATTCTTAATCGCCATCGCCGGTGACAATCCCAAAATGCCTGGCAGATCTTGATCTGAGTTATCATCACTCCATTTAGCGATGCCTATCGGCCACCCGCACGGATGACCACCGCCGAAATATCTTTCACATCTACGAAAGCGTCGAAAAATTCTGCCCCAGTTAGATGGGAAAGATAGACGATATTGTCGGTAACTTGGCCGACTCTCCCTCCGATTTTTTCTCCAGATCTCAGGTGCAACTCGACAGCTTTGCCCGCGTTGCCCTGAAGGATGCTGAGTACAGTCGCATTAGGCTGAATGGCGGGTTTTTCCTGCGCGGGCAAGCTGGAACAAGGGATCGCCGCAACAACGATTCCGAGAAGAACTGAATGGCGTTTCATATCCGCTCGTTCCGGGGGCATTTCAGAGTGATTTGCGAGCAAATAATCATCCGACCGGAGCATTACCGAGAGGTTTCGGAATGGGCAGAATTCGCTAGAGTCGGAGTTGATGTTCGTTGCCGAAAATCTTGAGCGCGTTCGTGGGCAAATCACGCAAGCAGCTGCGAAAGCCGGTCGTTCGGCAAATGACGTCGAACTCGTGGCGATCACGAAAACGCATCCAGCCGAGAGAGTGCGCGAGGCAGTCGATGCTGGGCATACACTCTTTGGCGAAAGCCGCGTCCAGGAGGCTCGTACGAAAATTCCAGAGCTGCCATCAAACTTGCGCTGGCATTTCGTGGGACACCTCCAGAAAAACAAGATCCGGCACGCGCTGCCGTTGTTCGAACTTTTTCACGGCGTCGATTCGCTTGCGCTGGCGCAAGAGATCAACCGGATCGCGGCCGAGGAGGGGATGCATCCGCGGATCTTACTGGAGATAAATGTAGCGGAGGAGGGGAGCAAATTTGGTTTCAAGACTGAAAGCTTGCGTGCCGAAATGGAATCCCTCCTTACGCTACCGCGATTGTCGATCGAAGGACTCATGTGTATTCCGCCGCTCACAGACGAAGCAGAAGCGTCACGGAAATATTTTGTGCAGTCGCGCGAACTGCGCGATTCGCTCGAGAAAGAATTCGATTTGACGCTTCCACATCTTTCCATGGGGATGACAAATGATTTCCCGGTTGCAGTTGAGGAAGGAGCTACGCTGGTGCGCGTGGGTACGGCAATTTTCGGTGAACGACCCAGGCGGCTAAAAGACTAATGCGACTCGAGCCAACAAACATGCAGCAGATAGGAGACGAGCTTGCCATCTCCTGGAATGACGGCTTGGAATCGTTTTTCAAACTTGAGACGCTGCGACGCGCATGTCCTTGCGCGGCGTGCGGTGGCGAACCCGATGTGCTTGGTAATATCTCGCGGCCGCAGGTAACTTATACGGACGAGAGTTTTCGACTCATCGGTTTTGATCTCGTGGGCGGTTACGCCTTGCAGCCGCGCTGGGCCGACGGGCACAGCACGGGAATTTATAGCTTTACTTACTTACGCCGATTGGGAGAAGCTCTGGAGTGAAGGTGTGCAATAAAACTGAAGCCGATCCATGACTCGGACAGTGAAAATCGCGGTTGTTGTGATGTGCTTCGCATTGTGCGGGGCCGGTACCTTCATTGCCTCAACTGCACGAGAAGAGTCTAGGCAGCCGCAAAGGACAAATGCGATTCCGGTTAAGAATCACGAGATTGCGCGACGCGTTTGGATTGTAACCTAGGTGTAGAGGCGGCCGTGTCGGCCGCAAGAGCTCAACCTAATGATTAAAGGTCGGCCGCCTAGACTGGGACAAATTTTCCAGACTTACGATCCGCCTCTGTTCTTCGTAACGATTTGCACACTTCATCGGCAGAGGATCGGAGATTTAGAAGCTGCCCATCGCGCTTTCGGGGCTTACATCCGCCGAGCATGTGACGAGTTTGGCGTGGCCGTTGGAAGGTATGTGATGATGCCCGATCACATGCACTTCTTCGTTCGAGGCGGTGACGACTTTAAGCTCGCACAATGGATTAATGGGTTGAAACGCGCAATCTCAATCGCGCTCGGAGCGACAAAGGAACGTCCGCTATGGCAGCCCGGATTTTTCGATCACATATTGCGCAATGACGAGAGTTACGGCGAAAAATGGAAATATGTGCAAGAGAACCCTGTTCGTGCCGGACTGGTCATGCGCGCCGACCGATGGCCGTACCAAGGTGAACTTGTGGTGATCGATCGGGCATAAATTCGTGCGGCCGACACGGCCGCCTCTACACCGGAATCGTGATTCGTAACAGCGTCGTTCCTTCAGTTCGGGGAAGTAATTGTCGGTCCTGCATCTGGGCGGGAATCAGGAAAAATTCTCCACGCGTAAGATAGACATCGGCGCAGCGCAATGAGCCGGTGAGGCAGCACGCGATTGCGAACTGCCCGCGCGCAGCGATCTCGCGCGGTGAATCGAGATTCCATTTCTGAATCTCGAATAAATTGTGATGCAGCAACAGTTCGCCGTCGGGATGCAACAATCGCGGTCGAACATCGTCAAAATTGATAGATTGAAGCGCCTGATCGATGTGTAACTGGCGCTCCCTGCCTTTGTCGTCCACGCGGTTCCAATCGAACACGCGATAGGTGGTGTCGCTGTTCTGCTGAACTTCGATTAGCAAATTACCCGCGCCCAAAGCGTGGAAACGTCCAGCCGGCAGAAACGCCGCATCGCCTGTTTTGACTCGGATCTTGTGAACGTGATTGGCCGCCGTTCCGTCGCGGAGCGCCTTCCCAAACTGATCGCGCGTAATCGAGTCGCGAAATCCGAGATAAAGCTCCGCGCCTCGATCGGCCGCAGCAACGTACCAAAATTCGGTCTTGGGTTCGCCTCCCAATTTACTGGCGACTTTCTCCGGCGGATGCACTTGCAATGAAAGCTTCTCGTGCGCATCAAGAAGCTTGACCAGCAGAGGAAATCGAGATGCGTCGGGAAGGTCTCCGAAGATTTCGCTCCGATCTTGAATCCACAAGTCGTGCAAAGTTTTTCCACGCAGCGGCCCGTTTACGACAACACTTTGCGCTTCCGGTCGATCAACGATTTCCCATGATTCTCCAATCCGTTTCTGCGCTGGCAGTTTTTTGCCGAACTCAGATTCGAGACGCCGCCCGCCCCAAATGCGCTCCATGAAGATCGGCTCAAACAGGAGGGGACCGCTGAGATTGGGTTTGGACATGATGCGATTTGAGCAACTGTAGCGGCTGCCGTGACGGCTGCATCTAGTTTGCAGGGACGCCTGCCACTAAAGGGATGAATTCATGCGTTTTGTAAAATACTGGCTGCCACTCCTGCTTTGGCTTGGCGTGATTTTCTTCGGCTCGACCGATCTGATGTCGGCGGAGCACACGTCGCGATTCATTGTTCCGTTTTTGCGCTGGCTCAAGCCGGATATTTCGCCGGAGACACTTGCGTCGATTCACTTCATCGTTCGGAAGTGCGCGCATTTGGGCGAGTACGCTATTCTGGCTCTGCTTTTGCTTCGCGCCGCAATTTTTACGACGAATCTCAAGCGGTCGCTAGCGATCCTTTATGTGAGTGTCTGGGTCGCCTGCCTGTTTGTGGCTACCACGGACGAATTTCACCAAACGTTCGTCGCGTCCCGTAGCGCCCTGGCAACCGACATCATGATCGATAGTGGCGGCGCGATTCTCGGGCTGCTAATCGGCGCGGTTTTTGTGAGGGATCTTTCAATAAGGCCCCAAAAAACACCGGCGGAGCAATAGATCTGCAAGGAACTCGAAAGCGGCTGTCTTCATGGCTTGCTTTTCTCCGAAAGTTAATGAAATAATCAGGCGTGAATGCTGATCCGCGGTTGAAGGATTGTATCTGTTCGCGCTTTCACTTCAGGCTTTCGAATGCACTCCCTTGGAAGAGCCGACCAGGTCGGGTCAGACCGCGTGTTGGCAAGTCAAGGTCGATGTTGCGCCCGCAAACCCGAATGTTCGCTACATGATAAGAAGGGGGACAGGCGATTCCTCATCATTATCGGCTACGCTCAAATCCTCAGCAGCGGCGAGTCTTCCTGCTGTACTTTCTGCAGTTTGGCTTGCCCTCTCTTTGGGATCGCCGTGTATGCATGGAGCGGTGGCGCAAGAAGGTGAAACGGACACCAGGGCGCAGCAGACTAAAGGTACACCCACGATTGCAGCTACGCCGGAGCGCGTAGAAGTTTCCGGCGGTTCGGGTAGCACCGACATTGTCTGGAATACAGGAAACGGATCGATGGGTTTCGTTTTTGTGACCGCAAATGGTCGACCGCCGGTTCTTGTCGCTACAGGTCGACAAGGTAGCCGTGTTATCTCATGGATTCGGACCGGTAGCTATGTTTTCGAGCTCTCTGGGGACGCCGAGCGGCACACATTGCTGGCTAGTGTAACCGTTTCCGGAGTCGCGGAACCCGGAGGTCCCCTACGTGCTGCGTTATGGCAAAGCCGAGTGCGGTGGCTGCTTGGTGCAGCCCTCATCGCGGTTCTATACCTCGCTTTATACTTCAGCTCAACCGGGCTCGAGCGCACGAATTTTCCTAGTGAGCCGACCACCTCGCCTCATCCACTTTACGTTAGGCGAAACCTGTTATTCGGCTTGGCCGTGTTCATTTGTGTGGATGGAGCGATTTTCCATACGCACTTGTACAGCTCGATTTTAGCGCCAGATTCTTACGCCGGGCGAGTGGCAGCGATCACGCGAGCCGAAAAGCAGCGTCCGTCATCGGGCCTCAAGGAGGTGCTGGTTTTGGGAGATTCCCGGATGGCGGAAGGGTTCTCTACTGCGGTGGCTGATGAGCTGGGTTCTGCCGCAGGACTAAAGTTCGTGAATCTTGCCGAGCCAGCCTCTACTATAGTAACCTGGCACTATCTCCTTCGGGAAGTCGATCCGACAGCGCAACGCTACTGGGCAATTATTGTTCCTTATGGCATTGGCTACGAACCAAAGACTGCCGAGGGTTTGAGAATCTCCATGGCGGCCCCGCTGTTACGCTATCGAGATAGTTTCCGGTTTGCCTCTGCCTTTCAGACATGGTCGGGCCGGTTTAGAGCGTTTACTGCATGCCTCCTCCGAGGATCGGCGTATCAGAACGATGTTGTCGATCTTCTTCAACATCCCATTGCGCGGATCAGAAGCGTTCAACTAGAGCCAACGAGACTTCGTTCCCGTGCTGTGTATGAGGGGCGGGACTACGATATCGCAGGCACTTCGTATGATCCCAAGACGGGCCAGGTAACTTTCCCGCCGCGATTGAACGAGGCTCAGAGAGAAGTCATTAGAAAGAGTCTGGTGCAGCCATCTCAATCGGAAACGCAACACTTCCTGAAAATGCAGCGCGATGGGATTCAGCGAATCTTTAATCATTATTCCGATAGTTCCACCGCAATTGTGCTTACGCCTGTCCCACGTAGCCCATTTGGTGGGCTTCCTGGATTTTCTTTGGCCAGCCATTCGGCTTTTCCAAGTGAGTTAGCTAAGAGAGCAGCTTTTTCCCTTCCAGAACAAACGTTCGATTTTCTTGAAAAGCCAGAATACTACTTTGATGGATATCACCTCAACGCGAAAGGCAGGCAGAAATTTACACGAAAGCTGGTAGCTGAGGTAGTTGGGCAGCTGCGGTCCGACGATTCGCATGCTCACAGTAAGTTTCAGCGAGAACCTCAGACTCACTTGCCGAGCACCTTCCTTGAGACGTCCAAAGTTTCCAGCCTATGGGCCAGCTCAACTGGTCGTTAACCGAGCTGTCCTATGTTATTTAACAGCTTTCAGTACTGGATCTTCTTTCTGATCGTCGCGGCGCTGTTTTATAGCGTCCCATTTCGCATCGGCAAGTTCCTACTCCTGGGTGCAAGCTACGTCTTTTACATGTGGTGGGATCCGCGATTCATAGTGCTGATTCTGACCTCTACGGTAGCTGACTATTTCCTGGGAATTCTACTGGAAAGGGCAAGCGGCCGCCGCAAGAAGCTTTTGCTCTGGGTTAGCCTGCTAGTTAACTTGGGGATCCTCGGGTTCTTTAAGTATTACGACTTCTTTGCGAGCTCGTTGGCTGCATTGCTTCACCTACCTGAGTCATCGCTTGTTTTACGAATTATTCTTCCGCTCGGAGTCAGCTTCTATACGTTCGCGAGTCTTTCTTACACCATTGATGTCTACTGGGGAAAAATGAGAGCTGTCAGGAACTTTATCGACTACGCGCTATTCATTTCATTTTTTCCTCATCTTATCAACGGTCCGATCATTCGTGCAGGGCAATTCATTCCTCAAATACAATTCTGGCGGCGCCCGGCAGCGATTATGGTGCAGAGCGGAATCATCCTCGTCCTATCTGGGCTTGTGAAGAAGGTGATATTTGCGGATCGCTTTGCCGTCGTGTCGGACACGTATTTCAACAATCCGACTGCTCACCCCGGGTGGTTGGCTGCATGGACAGGCTGCATTGCATTCGCGATGCAGGTCTTCTTCGATTTCTCTGGTTATACCGACATCGCTCGCGGTTGCGCGAAGTTGCTGGGCTTTGAGTTTCCCTTCAACTTTGTGCGCCCATTGCTGTCCAGAAATCCGCGTGAGTTCTGGCAGAAGTGGCACATGACACTCTCCTTCTGGGTACGGGACTACGTGTTTATCCCACTTGGGGGAGCAAGAAAGGGAGCGTTAGTGTTATATCGGAATCTGATGCTTGCCATGGTGCTGGTGGGATTCTGGCACGGCGCCCGTTGGACATTTGTCCTGTTCGGCGTGTACCAAGGAATGTTGCTAGCGGGTTATCGTCTCTTTGACGAAGTAACAGCTGGGACAATGATTTCGCGAATTATGAAAAATCGTTATTTTGAGCCGATTAGCGTTGCGCTACTGTTTGCGTCTTTTGTTATAGGTATGCCTTTCATCCGTGGCCAAAATCTCCAGGTCTGCGGATACGTCTTAAGTGGCCTATTTGGTTTCCAGCACATAACTGGTGAGTTCCTGCTGACAACTGGGACGATCGTGCTCTTTTTTATTTCGCTATTTCTGGCGGTGGCGCAAGAACGCACCCAGTTTATTGATCGTCTTGCCTTGCGACCAGCGCGCATTCAAATCGCGGCATATATTTGCGTATTTCTCGCGCTCGAGCTCTTCCCGGCTACCGAGCAGGTGCCGTTTGTTTATTTCCAGTTTTGATCGGCGAAAAATGAAAATGGGCCTGACTGGGCTCGAACCAGTGACCCTGCGCTTATCAAGCGCATGCTCTAACCAACTGAGCTACAGGCCCGGTATTGCGGAAGTGAACAGTGAACGGTGATCAGGGCTGGGTCAAGCAACGTGCGCGAATTTTGGATCGCCGATCACTGTTCATCGATCATTCGAGGCAAGGGGACCCTTAAGGAAAATTTGGGCGAGGATTGGTGCGCTTCCCCACATTTGCAATCTGCAATCCACAATCTAAACTCGACAATTCCCAGGGGGCATAGCTCAGTTGGTAGAGCGCCAGCTTTGCAAGCTGGAAGTCAGGGGTTCGAATCCCCTTGCCTCCAGTCTATTCTCGCAAGAGAGCAACGTCTCCCGATCTGTGACATCAGGTTTCCGCAGTTTTGGCAAAACTGAAGCCGGATGGCGAGCTTGGCAGTCGCCATCCGGCATTCGTGCGCTTCTTCGAACGAGCAAAGCTGCGTTCGTGCGCTTCGAAAGCAGCCCTGTTTTGCTCCCTTATTGCCCCCCGACAGGTACCGCCAAATACGCAATTAACGCGCCCGTAGTTGGGTCGACAGCTCTACCTGTAATCTCTCCCTTGTCATTTATGTCTTTCGCACTTGCGAGAAACGCAGAATAGTCGCCTTTGAGATCGTTGAGGTCTGTGGGGTAGGCACCGTGATCCCAAACAACGGCACGACAATCAGTCTGCTCTGCGTCGCATGAGACACCGACTACCTGGCGACGTTCGTTAATGCCGTAGGCCTCGCTGTCTACATGTTGTGGTGTGCGTTTTTTCAAAGGCTTCAGGGGTCGGAGGCCGTCGTCCCGAGTCCACATAAAAGCGTGTAAGACCTCGCCTTCAACAAATGCGGGGTCGCCGGAAAATCCGACGACATCGCCATGTTGATTGATTGCCGTTGGAGTGTTCCACCAGGCAGCTGGGAAGGTGCCAAGATCAGTGACGCTGCCGTTTTCCCAAAGCACGGCGTGCTTGGCGGTATGTCTTCCAACGGCCTGGTCGCAAATGCCCGAAATGCCCACGATTTGACCATTGTCATTGATCGCCGTGGCAGCTCCGGAAGTGTCGCCGGGGATCAAAGGAAGGTCGTGGATCTGATCTGGCGGCCCCAGAGTCCACACGGCTGGGCGAAACTGGAGGACTTGGGTGCAGCAACAGGCGGGGTCATGAACGCCATTCTCCGCCCACCCGACTACCTGACCCAAGTTATTGGCTCCGGTGGCAAAGCCGTTGTTTCCACCCGGAAAATTGGGCAGTCCCCTCATTTGGTTTAGGCTTTGTTCCCAAACGAATCCGAGGTTGATATAGCCGACGGTGTTAGGCGCACTGTAGAAAGCCGCGCTACTCCAGGCTTCGCCGAGAGGCTCCGGCGTGGAGTTTGGGAAATACCCACGATGATCCCCGCGGTATTTTTCACGTTCCACGTGACACTGCTGTTTGGTCCGCCGAGTGTGTTGAGGTCAGTTAGTGCACCGTTTCGCCACAGCGTAGCGTGCCGATTCCTATTCCGGTAGTCTGGAATATCCTGCGGCCCAGCTCTGGTTATTAATGCTATTTCCGCCGCTACTCGTTCCGCCGAAATCGGGGAGGGTCGACACCTGGTATTGCGGTCTATGCTTTGCCGGGATCTGTTCCTGTGCGTGCGTCGGTGCAATGGCCACTCCGTAGCACACAGCGATCACAACGGTAAAAGCTACTTTGCTAGTTCTTTTGGTTTTGAATTGAGTTGTCATATTTGTCTCCTTTGTTGAATTTTCATGAGGACACTTTAGGGACTGGCCGTAAGCCACGACCAGAGCCACTTCGCGCTTTTCGTACGAACCATTTCATTTTCAATTTATGCTTTGCCTAACGACTCCAGCGTAGAGAATCGATAGCTCTTCAGAGGATCTTGAAGGGTGGAACTATGGATGGGCGGCTTGTAAAAGACCGCCTGCCCAAGGATCGTGGATAGCGGAAATTGCTTAATTCAATTTCGAATTAAGTGCCGCCGCGAACTTGCCGAGACCTTCGCGAATCTGCGCACGCGACCATGCCGCGAATCCGAAGGTGAGCGCAGGTTCCGCCTCTGCTTTCATAAAGCAAGACGACAAAGGCGACGGCCTGATGCCGATCTCACCGCAGACACGAGTGATCAACGGCAAGTCTGCTTTTCGCCGTAACCAGGCGACGAAATGCAGCCCAGCTTCCGGAATTTCCAGCACAAAATACTTACTCAACAAGCTCTTGAATTGTTCCATGAAGTATTCTCGTCGGTCAGAATATAATTTCCGCATCCGCTTGATGTGGCTCAGGAAGAATCCCTCGGTCAGGAATCGAGCCAGCGTCGCCTGATCAATCGCGGGAGAATGTTGATCCATCACAGCTCGGATCTTGATCATTGGTTCGACTAATTGCTCGGGCGCCAGGATATAACCCAGCCGCAAGGAAGGGTAGAGGATTTTACTCATTGTGCCCGCGTAGATAACGCGACCGGCGGTATCGAGGCCCTGCAAACAGGGGAGTGGGGGACCGGTATAACGAAATTCCGAATTGTGGTCGTCCTCGAAAATGTAAGCGTCGCAGGTGCGTGCAAAATCAATCAAAGCCGTCCTTCGCGAGAGGCTCATCGTCATGCCAAGTGGGAACTGATGAGAAGGAGTGACATAGATTATTTTTGGGGAGCGGTGTTTCGAAGGGCGCGCGATCGTGATTCCTTCCCGATCAACAGGTCTCGGAACGACGGTTGCGCCGGCGAAGCCAAACGCTCGGCGAGCCTGGTAAAATCCCGGATCTTCGATCCACGCGACCTCTCCCCGATTTACGAGCGCCATCGCGCTGATCATCATTGCCTGCTGCGTTCCGGCTGTGATGATGATCTGGTCTGGATGACAGCGCGCACCTCTGTGATCACACAGGTAAGTTGCGAGTGCCTTGCGCAAGTCAGGGTCGCCACGGCTTGATGCGTATTGGAGAAGGTGCGCTCCCTTCTTGGCGAGCACTTGTGCTCTGAGTCGTTCCCAGATCGCGATCGGAAATTCGTCAAGCGCTGCGACAGCGGGGACGAAGGTGACGCCGGGCGGTCCGGCGATTCCGAAATCAAACTGTTTTCCAGCTCGTTGATCCGGAATATTTTTTACGCGATCAGAAAGGCGAGGCGCGCGTTCTGCATGTGGTTCCGCTTGTGCCGTGTGCGCACTTAAAAAGGTTTCGGGCAACGGCTCGGCGACGAACGTGCCCGATCCGATTTTCGATTGAAGATAACCCTCCGAATGAAGTCTCGAGAAGGCGACGTTTACAGTGAATCGCGATACTCCCAGGTCGACTGCAAGGTCACGAGAGGAGGGGACTCGGGAAGAGTTGTTGTTGAAAGTTGCCGAAACCAATTCATCGCGAATCTGCCGGTAAAGTTGTTCATGGAGCGGTTCATGGGAAGCGCGGTCCAGCTGAATCATTTCAAAAGCCATGATCGAATGGCGTCGTCGCTGCTTCTTATCTGGCTTTTTGCCTGAAACCATTTTCACGATTCAATTGTGCTCATTAAGCCAACTGCTGGTATCCGCAAGCTTCCAGCAAAGTGGTATGGCCATTTCGTTTTAAGTGGACTGTTGACACCTTACCACATGGTCAGAAGCTTTCTTTCAAATGCAGACTCAAACTCCGCGTACCGATTACATTGAAACAAAAGGCCTTATTTATTTTGCTCGAATGCTGGACAAGATCCGGCTGAAGGCCGCCGGCAAATTGCCGCCCGATTATTTTACCGGCGTAGAGGATCCGACCCACTTCGATGCCCGTTGCACGAGATTTCTCGGTGTGAATTACGATGAGCTTGTTGAGCGAACGCTGCAAGGTGGATCGGATGAGGAGATTCTCGAATGGTGCTTCGCACGTGGCCGGCGGCCCAGCGACGAGGAAATTTCTGTTTGGAATGCGTTTCTTCGAAAACGTGGCTGGCGAGATGAGGCGAGCGAGGAACTCGCCGAGTCGAAAAAAGAAGCAGGTTTCGGCGATCGTGACGATATTCAAACGTGGCTGGACCTGCATGATGCGGAGGAAGGAAGAACGCCAGCTGTCTCCTAAGGCCGGGACACATCATCTGCAGACTTGGTAAGGTCGGGAATTATCGTCATCTGCGGCAAGACATGAAATTGCGGTCAATTTACTGGCTGAGCATCCTGCAATTCACGTTAACCTGTGCGACAGCAGGTGAATCGCCGACTCCCGTGCGTGACGGATCTCACGACTTCGACTTCCTTATCGGTAACTGGAAGGCTCACGTGCGCCGGCTTCCTGATCGGCTTGTTGGTTCAAACACTTGGATCGAGTATAACGGCATCTCAAATCATAAGAAGCTTCTCGATAGCAATGCGAATTTTGAGGAGTTTGAGGTCGATAACCCCGAGAAACACCTTCACATCAAAGGGCAGACACTAAGGTTATACAATCCCGACTCGCATCAGTGGAGTATCTATCTTCTCGACCTGAACAAAGGGGTTCTTAGCGTCCCGCCAGTCGTTGGTGAATTCAATAGCAACCGCGGCGAATTCTACGATCAGGAGCAGTACAAGGGGCGCGCAGTGCTGGTGCGTTATGTCTGGTTAAATATCTCACCAAAATCGGCGCGGATGGAACAATCCTTCTCACCTGACGGCGGAAAAACATGGGAAACAAACTGGATCTGCGAACTAACTCGATAGTACTAACCGTATGACCGCCGTTAGAGAAGAATTGGCGAGCGGCGAGATTGATTTAGTGTGAGCAGTCCTGTAATCGTCATTCTATGAGCAAGAGCTATAAACCAGGCGATTCCAGCACCGTCTCGCCGTATCTTATTGTCGATGGCGCCAATAAGACGATCGAATTCCTCAAGGACGTGTTTGACGCGGTCGAAGTGCGCCGCTTCGCAGATACGGAGGGCAAACTAAGGCATGCCGAAGTTCGGATCGACGATAGTGTGATCATGGTCGCCGACGACGCGCCCGGCTGGCCGCCAATCCAAGCGTACGTCCACATCTACGTGCCGGACGTTGACGCGACTTATCGACGCGCGCTGGACGCCGGCGCGGTTGCCGTTCAAGAGCCGGTGAAGAAAGAAGATGAAGACAAGCGTGGTGGCGTAAAAGACGCCGGTGGCACGACTTGGTGGATCGCAACCAAGGTGGAGTAATCTCGTGGGACGGCTTCCTTCACGGCGATAGGAGATTTTGGGTCACGGCGGCGGCCAATCGCTGGACAGAAAACAAAATGCCGGATGTCGATCTTGCGAATCGTCATCCGGCATTGCAGTCGATGTGCAGCAAAGACTGAATTGTGCGTTACCGTGATCCCCTTTGAAGCTCTGGTTTCTTTCGATTCCAGAGTCTTCACGGCATGTCCGGGAAGTGATCAATTGATTCACTCCGCGGAGTTAGCCGTCGACCTATCGCAAAGAATTTGAATCTCGACCTTACGGTCTCGATTCTAATCTTTGCGCTTTCTCCTTAGAAAGGAGGTGATCCAGCCGCAGGTTCCCCTACGGCTACCTTGTTACGACTTCATCCCAGTTACCGCTCATAGCGTAGGCGGCTGCCTCCTTGCGGTTAGCGCGCCGACTTCGGCTACAAGCGACTTCCATGATGTGACGGGCGGTGTGTACAAGGCCCGGGAACGTATTCACGGCGCCGTAGCTGATGCGCCATTACTAGCGATTCCGGCTTCATGAAGTCGAGTTGCAGACTTCAATCTGAACTGGGCCCAGTTTTAGTGATTTCCTCCACCTCGCGGTCTAGGATCGTTCTGTACTGGGCATTGTAGTACGTGTGCAGCCCAGGCCGTAAGGGCCATACTGACTTGACGTCGTCCCCACCTTCCTCCCCGTTAAAGCGGGGCAGTCTGAACAGAGTGCTCGAGCCTCACGGCTCGGTGGCAACAGTTCACAGGGGTTGCGCTCGTTGCGGGACTTAACCCAACATCTCACGACACGAGCTGACGACAGCCATGCAGCACCTGTGCAAATTGTCCCTTTCGGGACTCGCTGGCTTTCACCAACTTAGAGATGCATGTCAAGGCCTGGTAAGGTTCTTCGCGTTGCATCGAATTGAGCCACATACTCCACCGCTTGTGCGGGCCCCCGTCAATTTCTTTGAGTTTTAATCTTGCGACCGTACTCCCCAGGCGGCACGTTTAACGCGTTAGCTCCGGCGCAGAAGGGGTCGAATCCTCCCACACCAAACGTGCACCGTTTACTGCCAGGACTACCGGGGTATCTAATCCCGTTTGCTCCCCTGGCCTTCGTGCCTCAGCGTCAGGAACTGTCCAGAGACCCGCCTTCGCCACTGGTCTTCCTTACGATATCTACGCATTTCACCGCTACACCGTAAATTCCAGTCTCCTCTCCAGTCCTCAAGCACGGCAGTATCGAATGCAGTTTCGGAGTTAAGCTCCGAGATTTCACACCCGACTTACCGCGCCGCCTACGCACCCTTTACGCCCAATGAATCCGAACAACGCTTGAGACCTCTGTATTACCGCGGCTGCTGGCACAGAGTTAGCCGTCTCTTCCTCTTCGGGTACTATCAACGCAAATACAGTTAATATTTGCGCATTGTTCCCCAATGACAGGAGTTTACAATCCGAAGACCTTCATCCTCCACGCGGCGTCGCTCCTTCAGGGTTTCCCCCATTGAGAAAAATTCTCGACTGCTGCCACCCGTAGGTGTCTGGGCCGTGTCTCAGTCCCAGTGTGGCTGGTCGTCCTCTCAGACCAGCTACCCGTCTAAGCCTTGGTGGGCCGTTACCCCACCAACTAGCTGATAGGCCGCGGGCCCCTCAAGAAGCGTCAGGTTGCCCCGACTTTGATTTTGAATGGATGTCCACTCTGATCACATGCGGTATTAATTCGCCTTTCGGCGAGCTATCCCCCACTTCTTGGCAGGTTGCCCACGTGTTAAGCACCCGTTCGCCGCTAGACTTTTCCCTGTATTGCTACAAGAAAAAATCCCGCTCGACTTGCATGTCTTATCCACGCCGCCAGCGTTCGTTCTGAGCCAGAATCAAACTCTCCGTTTAAAACGACTCGGTCCCCGTGAGGGAAACCGAAAGTTTGCGATCTGACTTTCCATAAACCGCGTGCCCCGAAATCTTTCGGGATTTACGCGGGTTTGTCCGATCTGAATCTTTAATTTCAAAAAAGATCGACAGATAACGCACAATTCAATGTTTGCTGACTAATCTATTTCCATCGACGGATCCCTCTATTTGGAATCCACGACCAAACTGTCAAAGATCAATAACTCCCCCCGGTACAAGACAATACCCAATCCCGTCAATAATCTGACCAAAATCGGCTTGTCTCAAGCCAGGAGAAGAACACCAACCCCATTGCAGGAGGCGGTCCGCTTTCGCGGGATTCACAACATAAGAGATCGCTCCAATTCGTCAACAAAAATCTCCAGAATTTTCGCAGCAGCTCCCCACGAATCGACATGAAGGAACACAAATGATCCTGCAGTAGCGGCTGCCCTGCGACCGTCGATTTCAAAATTTGTGTCTATTGGTGTTCATTCGTGGTTACGATTTCTTAATCACATACCTTATGTTCAGAGAGGGCGGACGATTTCCATAAACCTTCTTCACCGTACCGTTTTTAATCGCTCCAATCTTTTCCGTCGCCTTCTGCGAGCGAATATTATTCCCTCCGACGTAGAAAACCACGTTCTCAACAAACTGGAACGCATGAGCCAGCAGTAACTGTTTCATTTGCCGGTTGTACCGGCCGCCCCAATATTTTCTCGCCAGAAAAGTCCACCCGATCTCGACTTCAGATTTTTCCGGATCGTACCCATGGAATCGCGTCGATCCGATTATTTGTTGACTCTTCGTGTCAATCACGGCAAAGGCGCCGCCGGAATCGAGCGCGTCTTTAAAGAAAATCTTAAATACATCTTCCGTGTACCGGTCGTTCTCCGGGTGCTGTTCCCAGATGAGCGGGTCGGACGCGACGGCAAAAAGGTCGTCCCAGTCTTCAGACCTCAACGGACGAAGCTCGATGAACTCGCCGTTTAAAACTGGTTGAAGTTCAAAAGGCATTTTTATTTCGGCGCCAGGGAATTCACGATCTTTTCAAATCGCGGATCGCCGTGCAGCGGCTGCCAGAGCGGGTGTAATTTCAACCGGCCGTAGTTGGTGTAGCCGGGCATCGACACCAGTTTCTGTAATACCTCAATGGCGCGATCGGGTTCGCCGCTCCACGCGTAAACCTGGGCAAGACCTTCCAGAACCAATGCGCCATCATAAATATCTTTCGAGACCGGCATCAGTTCGATCGCGTGTTGCGCTTCCCGAATCGCAAGATCCTTTTGACCCAATCCCGCATCGACTTGAGCGAGCACAGCAATCGTCCGCGCATGTTCCGGTTTGACGATCAATCGCTGCGCCAGAATTTCTCGACATTCGCGAAACGCAGCCATTGCACGCACTGAATCACCTTTCGCGCGCGCGATCATCGCTTGGTACCAACTCTTCGGAAAATAAAAGCTCAAGTCGATGTCTTGAAAATCGTGTAGAGGTGAAGTGGTCAGGAACCGTTCTGCTTCGACATAATTGCTGTCGAGCATGGCCATCCACACGCGAGCCGGCGTTTGGTTGCCGGCATACTCCATGTCTGGATATTTCGTTAAAATCTCGCGGATCGGCCCAGTGTCGGCAGTTCCGTACAAGATGGATGTGGCGCGTCGGTACCGGACGATTGGCATCTGTTCGCCGGCGGCAAGCACGTTGTCAGAAACGTGGACCGCTTCAGCAAAACGGCGTTGGAGCACAAAGGTGTCGGCCAGAAGGTTGTAAGCATTCGGATTTCGCGGATCGAGCGCGAAGGCGGTGGAGAAGTCGCGCTCGGCTTCGTGAAAATGGTTGCGGCGGCGATTGATGTAGCCGGAGAGAATAAAAAACGGCGTACTGTTCGGCAGACCCGGGCGCGCGATTGCGAGTTCTTCCAGAGCGCGGTCGTAGTCTCGTTTGCACCTAAAGAGATAATCTGCCAGGGCAAAATGTGCCTCAGCTGAATCGGGGCGAAGCCGCAGTGCCGTCTTTACCGCGGCGTCGGCGAGAGAAATACGCTCCGGGGTTGGATCGAGGTCGAAAAAGAAGAGCAGATCGTTCGCGCGCCCGGCATAACAATACGCAGAGACGAAGTTCGGGTCGCGCTGGATCGCTTCCTCAAGCGATTTCAGGGCTTGGAGTAACGCTGCTCGCACGTCGGTCGCATTGATATAGCTGTCGATGATTGCCTTGGCCTGCAGGTAAAGCTCGAACGCGACCAGGTCCTGAGTCGGGCGCTCTTCGATTTCCGCTTTTTGCTGCGGCGAAAGTTTGGCCTTGAGCTGAGTCACGATCGATTGCGCCAACTCACTCTGGATTGCGAACAAATCGGCCGCGGTTCGATCGTAAGTTTCGGCCCATATGTGGGTGTCGGTGCGGGCATCGATTAACGTGGCGTTAATGCGAAGACGATCCCGGGCGCGTTGGACGGAACCTTCCATGATGTAAGAGACGCCGAGCTGCCGCCCAATTTCGCGCATGTTGCGTTCGGCACCCGTCTTGTATTGGCGCACACTGGTGTGGCTGATCACCTTCAAATCGGAGACCTTCGCGAGGTTAGTCAGGATCTGGTCCTGAACGCCATCGGCGAAATAGGCGTCGTTCTTGTTTTCGCTCAAGCTAGCGAACGGCAGGACGGCGATCGATTTCTTATCGCCCGACAATGTTGTTCTGTTTGGGGCCGTGTAGCGACCCAGGAAGAACAGCGTGAGCGAGATACGCGGCACCGATAACAACGATGTAAATCCAGGCGCGATTACTTGGTCGCGCCGACGGCGGCATCGCGTCGGCTTCTGCCGTGCTTTTGACTCCTTCGGGTGTGATCTCAAATGCCCACGCGAAAATGAGCGCGATCGGAAAACCGACGACAATTAAGCCGACGATCAGTTGCACGATCCAGTTCGGTACGTCGAAGACCGGGAAGACCTGTGCGATTCCCTGGGCGAGTGCCCAGCCGGCGATGGCGTAAGCGACCGCGACCTTGTAAACATTGCGCCGCTTCAACTCCGCTAAAAAACTTCCCGAATTCATTCCTATTGGTAATTTGCGGCGGCGATCTTGCCTGTAAACTTACAAGACATGGAATCCTTGCCAGGATTACGCCTATGAAGGTTTCGGCTGGTTAGCCGAAACGACCTTTACCAACTAAGTTTGCGGGGTCTTCGGGAATGACGGCAGCGACTTGTCGAGCGCAACCCATGGCAATTTATCTTCGAGGAAGATCACTTTCTGCGGCGCAAACGGCGTTGGATCGTCAAGCGATGCGATCGTCACATCGATCATTTCTGAATCCTTGGCGTCCTCGAAAAACAAGTGCGTGCCGCAACACGCGGCAAAAGAACGAATCCGATTCGCGTACGGAATCTTGCGCGGTTCGCCTTTAGTCAAGACCAAATCTTTGCGCGGCATTGTTCCCCAGGTCAGATACGGCGCACCCGCGCTTTTCTGGCAATCAATGCAATGACAATCGACCACGGCCAAGGGCCGATTCTTCAACACGTATCGTGTCCCGCCGCAAACGCATCCACCAGCGATCTCCATAAAATTTGTTTAGCGCATTCTAACCACGAATTCACACGAATGAACACGAATTCAAATATTCTGGCGAGCACAGGTTGCCAGCCTGTTGGTTTCGGCTGCCAACCGAAACGGACTTTCACAGGACCGAACCACGGATTTGAAACTCGGTCGTTTCCCATCTCCCTCGTCGCTCATCCTCGCGCCTCTACCTTCCTATCCGAAATCCGTGCCATCCGCGCAATCCGTGGTTAGCCTTCCGTCCGAAAATTCGTGTCCATTCGTGGTTAGTTACTTCCCCTCGGTATCCATCTCGTGACGCGTTGGAAATACGCTTCGTAATTGAAACGCGCTCGTTGCCCACACTCGCTCTCCGCTACCCTTGCGGCTTTACCTTCTATGTCGCTCATCCCATTCGCTCCATTCATCGCCGAAAGTTCGCCGCAAAGTCGGCTCTTCGTACAAAACAACCAACAGATGCGTCGCGAGAAAGAAGACGCTGGTATAGATCAAGATCGATAGCTCAATCCTTCGCCGTGACGCTTTCCCATTCCGCCGTTAGGCGGGCAAGATCGTGGGACAAGTCGGAGAGATCGCGATTGATCGCAGTGGCATGGCCGCCCGGAGTGTAAGCCGCTGGATCTTCCAGCGCAGCGGCTAGTTCTTTCTGTTGTCCTTCCAACGCCGCGATTTTCATCTCGAGTTCGTGCACGCGCTTTTCTTTTTCGCGCCTCACTTTGGCAATCGCATTACGTGCTTCCGCTTCCAAACGTTTCTGTTCCTTTTGTTTTCTTGAACCGGAGCCAGTTTGCTTTCTGACCTTCGCGGCGGCGAAACCGTTGACCTCTGGCACGTCACGACCCGCGGTTAGAGCGGTTCGCGCGGATGTGGCCTTTGATTTGTCCAGATAGTAATCGTAATCGCCGGGATAAAATGTCAGTCTGCCTACCCGTGCCGTTTGCACCTGCAGTCACGTGCAGAACGCTTGTAGCAATGGCGCGGATAAAATGAACGTCGTGACTGATGAAAATGAGCGTCCCGTGATATTGCTTGAGGGCGCCGATGAGGGCATCGATCGAGCCGACATCCAGATGTGTCGTCGGCTCGTCCATGAGCAGAAGGTTCGGTGGATCGAGTAACAGCCTAACGAGAGCCAGTCGCGACTTTTCGCCACCGCTCAAAACCGAGACGGTCTTGAAAACATCGTCGCCGCGAAACAAAAAAGAACCGAGCACAGTGCGCGCGGTTTGTTCGGATACGGGATTGGGCATATCGCGTGCGCTGTCGAGAACGGTATGGCTCGCGTTGAGCACGTCGATTCGGTTCTGCGAGAAATAACCTGTGCGCACATTATGTCCGAGTTCGCGCGCGCCATGCTGCACGGGCAATACCCCGCTCAGCAACTTGAGAAGAGTCGATTTTCCCGCGCCATTCGGGCCGACAAGCACGGTGCGTTGACCGCGCTCGGCATGATATTGCAGTCCGCGATAAACAACGAGGTCGCCATAGGCATGATCGACATCTTTAAGCGTGATCACGCGCAGACCGCTGCGCACCGGTTGCGGAAAATGGAACTTGATCGTCTTTCCGCGCGCGACCGGGGCCGCGATTTTTTTCATGCGATCGATCTGTTTCAGCTTGCTCTGTGCTTGCGATGCTTTGCTTGCCTTGGCGCGAAATCGATCGGCAAACAATTGCAGCGACGCGATTTCTTTCTGCTGATTTTTGTAAGCGGCGAGCTGTTGTTCTTCGCGCGCTGCTTTCTGCTCGATATAACTGTCCCAGTCGCCCCGATAACGCACCAGTTTCGAGTGCGCGATCTCGACGATGCTGCCGACAAGCTGATTCAAAAATTCGCGATCGTGCGAGATCATGACAATCGCGCCCGGATAAGTTCGCAGATATTCCTGGAACCATTGAAGCGATTCGAGATCGAGATGATTCGTCGGTTCGTCGAGCAGAAGGAGGTCGGGTTGCATCACGAGCAACCGCGCGAGATGAGCGCGCATGATCCAGCCGCCACTTAAGGCGCGCGCCGGGCGATCGAAATCAGTTTCGCGAAAAGCGAGTCCGGCGAGGACCCGTTTTGCTTTTGGTTCGAGCTCCCACCCGCCGTGCTCGTCAAAAACATGGAGCGCATTGTGATAAGCCTCGTCATCAGCCTCATGCTCATGCTCATGCTCATGATCGTGCTCGTACTCCTTGATCACTTTCTGCGCGTGCACCAGCGCCGGCGAAACGGCGAGAGCAAGTTCGAGCACGGTTTCGTCTCCGGCGGCGGCGGTCTCCTGCGGAAGAAATCCGATCGTTGCGTTCTTCTCGATCGCGATCGTCCCCTTATCGGGCGAGACATCACCGAGGAGGAGCGCAAACAAGGTTGATTTGCCAGCCCCATTGGGGCCAACCAATCCGATCCGATCGCCGCGATTGACCTGGAGCGACACGTCGTCGAAGAGCGCCCGGCCGGCGAAAGATTTTGAAAGTTGTGAAACGGTCAGCATTGCGGAAAGCGCGCAGTGTCCCCTCGTTCGATGTCCGGCGCAACTCGTTAACCACGAATCGACACGAATGGACACGAATCATCAGATGATTTTTCTGCGTCCGGCAAGCACAGGCCGCTGGCCTGTTGGCGACGGCTGCCAGCCGTCTCGCACTTTGTTCCTATAAACCGGTGCGATGAATTAAGTCGAGAGCAGGATCTTGAATCCCGCCTGCTCGAAATGACGGTCCGGCGTCAGCGCATCGGTTAATCCACGTTCTTTCATCACCACAAATGAGATGCAATCAGTCAGCGACCATTCTTTATCCGATCGTGACGTGTAGAGTTCACAACCGCGATCAAACAGCTCTGGACTCGGTGCGATAATTTCAGCGTCACCTTCGGAACGTAACCGGGCGAGAGTATTGCCAAATTCACTGCGCGCACGACTGGTTGCAATCGCATTAGCGAATTCCAAAAGCACCCATGCCGTGGTCAGCAGCGGCGTAACCAGACTCGCATTCAGGCTCTTTGCCGCCTGATGGTATTGATCGCGCGCATTAACGAGCGCAAGAAAGAACCCGGTATCGGCGAAGACCGGCTTCATTTAGCGCTTCGGCGTTCCGTAAAGATAATGATCGTGTTGTAGGGAGAGATCAGCCGGCAGATCATCGGCCTTTCCCGCCATCTCGGAGAGCGCACGGCCCCAACCGGTCTGCGGCATCGGTGACTCAGCGTTGAGTCGATTGAGCTTTTCCTTCACCAATCGAAGCTCCTCGGGCTTCAGCTTGGCTAGCTCGGCAATGATTTCCTGTGCGCTCATGCGGAGAAGGGTAACACTGCGTCCGCGTCGGAACGAGGGAAAAATAAAAGACGTCGTCGAAGAGCGCGCGGCCAGCGAAAGATTTTGAAAGTTGTGAAACGGTCAGCATTGCGGAAAGCGCGCAGTGTTCATCGCAGGACAGCCTTTCTGCTTAAACTCACTGCTCCGGAGCAGTGCGCCTCCGCCTTCCGCTAATCAAATAAACCGCGGCCCTCAACTCAAGCAGCGGGTCGTCCGAAGGCTCAATCCCATCCAGGCGAGGAATCGGATCGAAGATAATCTGCTTCTGTTCGTGAGCATGGTTGGCAACTGTACTCGTCAGCGCAATGGTTCCCAACTCCACCACCTTCCGCTCGGCTGGCCAATGCACTGTCGCGTCATTCACAACATCGCCGTCCTCAGCAACCTGAACCGTGATCTTGAACTTGATCGGGTCCTTCGCCAGCCGCTCATTCAGCTCGTTGAACAGATAGTCCGGTCCCTTCGCCGCAGCCGTCGCAGCATCCAGATGCTCCTCCCCCGCCTCTGGAACAATCGTGTACCGCCCATACCGGCTCACGCCATCCTTATTGGTGAACTTCATCGCAGTAAGCCCAAAGTACTTCTCCTTCGCAAAGCTCGCCGGAAGCGGTGTAATCGCCTGCACAAATGCCAGCGCCTTGGGATGACTCCCCACAAACGCCTGTACCTTCGCTGGATCGCTCTGCGTCACGCCCCGCAAAAACTCCAGAAACTCCTGCCCCGTAGTCGCCGGAAATCCATTGGCCGAGTGCGCCACAATGTCCGTGTGCACATGCTCTGCAAGGTTGAACCGGATCGCCATGCCCCGCGGATCCGCATTCGGATCGTTGTCGGGAATCAGCGGAACTCCCGTCCCATCCGAAAACCTCACCGTCACTGGAGTCGAAGCCTGCACAGCATGTTGCGCCCGCGTCAGCGACGCTGCCGCACTAGACGGTGTAAACGTCCCCCTCAATAAAATGCCCTTGGCATGGCCCGGCCTGAATCCGGGATGCGACCCAAACATGGCTTCGAATTGCTTCAAAATCTCTTCGCTCAGTGCGATCAACTTTTCGTCATTCGGTAGTGGCATAGTCAGTCTCCTCCTCAGAGCCTAATTCACCTCGTTCGATGCCCGGCGCAACTCCGGTCGCGTGAGTAAACATCGCTTTATCTTAGGATCGACATCTTCATCCCGGTCCCCGCAGCAAAGAAATGAGTCCGCCCGTAAACGTGAAAGAACTCCAACCTTCACTTGGTCTGCCCGGATTGATCGATGTTTGACGAACGGAAATGGAATCGGCAGCATTCGCTGCGATGAAAGTCCGCGCGATGATCAAGCTCATCGAGGAGGATGGTTGGTATCTGGATCGAACGCGCGGTAGCCACCGGCAATATAGGCATGATCAGAAAAAAGGTGTGGTCACTATTGCGGGAAAGCCCAGCGACGATCTTGCGCCGGGCACGCAAAATAGTATCCTTAAACAAGCAGGATTAAAATGAGCCGGTACTTGATCATCATTGAAGAAACTGCGACTGGCTATTCCGCCTATTCGCCCGATCTCCCCGGCTGCGTCGCCGCGGGCGAGGCGCGAGACAGAGTCGAACGCGAAATGCACGACGCCATTGAATTCCACCTCGACGGCTTGCGCCGTACGGGAGAACCGATCCCGGCGCCTCGTTCGCAAGCATCCTACTGCGAAGTAGGCACCTGATTTCAATCTGTAGCCGTGGTCTCTGAGCGCGGCTTACACTCCTTTCTGCCATCTTGCTATCACTTTGCTCGCCACGCCAACTCGCCTGCCGTGCCGTAGTCTAACGAAGGCAGGTCACGTCGTAGTCGAACGAAGACGGAACCGCTGCGTAGGCGGATCACCGATCACTAATCACTCCCTCCGATCCTCCTTCTTCCTTCATCCTTTCTTCCACCAATTACTAATCACCAATCACTAATCACTTTCCAAAAACCCCTCCTCACATCGCCAAATTTCTGCTATCTTCCGCGCTTTCAATGGCGGTGGGGATCCAAGACTCTTCCAACACTCCGCCCCTAACATCGGCTTCAAAGCGAAGCTGTGGCTCGCCGCCGACAAACTTCGAAGCAATATGGACGCGGCCGAATACAAGCATGTTGTCCTCGGGCTAATCTTCTTTAAAGTACATCTCCGATAGTTTCGAAGAACACCACGCAAAACTGCTCGCTGGCAAAAGCGACTACGCCGGTGCGAATCCCGAAGACCCTGACGAATACCGCGCCGAAAACATCTTTTGGGTCCCGCCCGGTGCGCGTTGGACCTATCTGCAGAACAACGCGAAGCAACCCACCATCGGCAAGATCGTTGACGACGCGATGGTCGCGATCGAGCGCGACAACCCGCGCCTCAAAGGCATTCTTCCGAAGGACTACGCGCGCCCCGCGCTCGACAAAAATCGGTTAGGCGAACTTATCGATCTTATCGGCACCATCGGCATGGGCGACGAAGCGAGTCGTTCGAAAGACATCCTTGGCCGCGTCTACGAATACTTCCTCAGCCGATTCGCGAGCGCTGAGGGCAAGAAAGGCGGCCAGTTCTACACCCCGCAAGGCGTCGTGCGCCTCCTTGTCGAGATGCTCGCTCCCTACAAAGGCCGCGTTTACGATCCCTGCTGCGGTTCCGGTGGCATGTTCGTGCAATCGGAAAAATTCGTCGAAGCCCACGGCGGCCGGCTCGGCGATATCAGCATCTACGGCCAGGAGAGCAACGCCACCACCCGGCGCCTTGCTATGATGAACCTCGCCATCCGCGGCATCGAAGCCGATCTCGGCGAAGAGCAAGCCGACACCTTCCGGCGCGATCTCCATCCCGATCTCCGCGCCGACTTCGTCCTCGCCAATCCGCCCTTCAACGACTCCGACTGGTTCCGCAAAGACGACGACGCGCGCTGGCAGTTCGGCCTTCCCCGCGCGGCAACGCCAACTTCGCCTGGGTGCAGCACTTCATCCATCACCTCGCGCCCACCGGCATGGCCGGCTTCGTCCTTGTTCGTTTTTGTTTTGGATTGAAACACTGCCGCCGCAGAGCCTATTCACGCGAGGAGACAGGCAGGCCGGCGCGGCGCGCAAGATCGACATCTTCAACCACTGAAACAAGGAGGACCAAACTATGCTCAAGGCGAACAACGCGCTTCTGCGTATCGACGCCAGTCACTTCGCCCAGGAGAACGTCGATGTTGTTTCGGCGACTGAGTATCGACCTGAGCGGACCAGAAATTTCGTCTGCCGAAAGTAAGCCAGTAGCTTCTTATAAAGCAGCGGCCGGAAGAGCTGGTAGTTGCGTTTGTCGATCAGCGTTACGTAAACCGGAGCGCCACTAAGGCGGGCGCCGCATAGAGTCCGCCGAAGCCGCCGCCCACTATGATGACCCGAGGCTTCGTCAAAGCTTTTTCGTTTTTGTAAGAATGCGTTTTCTCGGCGTCAGTCATTTCCAAGAGAATGTAAACGCAAGCACTAAACTACCCGGCCGGTCTGCGGTTGGAAAATCTGCGAGCCAGAGGTGCAATCTGCGCTTACGAATAGTGTTCAACAGGTTGGTGTGCGCGAATTATCCATCGCGCGATAAAACATTGCGAATTGGATCGGCTGCGTTTACGCAGACGTCAG
>CAVWVV010000024.1:0-244135 GCA_963758425.1 uncultured Verrucomicrobiae bacterium | reverse complement strand
AAAGTAAATGATCAAGCCGAACGGGTTATTAGTACTCCTGAGCTGAACACATTACTGTGCTTACACCCGGAGCCTATCAACGTGGTGGTCTACCACGACCCTTCAGGGAGATCTCATCTTGGGATAGGCTTGGCGCTTAGATGCTTTCAGCGCTTATCCTTTCCGAACATAGCTACCCAGCACTGCCGTTGACACGACAACTGGAACACCAGCGGTTCGTCAGACCCGGTCCTCTGGTACTAAGGTCTGAACCCCTCAAATCTCCTGCGCCCACAGTGGATAAGGACCGAACTGTCTCGCGACGTTCTGAACCCAGCTCGCGTACCACTTTAACCGGCGAACAGCCGGACCCTTGGGACCTTCTCCAGCCCCAGGATGTGATGAGCCGACATCGAGGTGCCAAACCCTGCCGTCGATATGAGCTCTTGGGCAGGATCAGCCTGTTATCCCTAGCGTACCTTTTGTCCGTTGAGCGATGGCAATTCCACATTCAACCACCGGATCACTTGGACCTACTTTCGTACCTGCTCGACGTGTGTGTCTCACAGTTAAGCTGGCTTATATCCATATACTCGACACCTGATTGCCAACCAGGTTGAGCCAACCTTCGTACTCCTCCGTTACTCTTTGGGAGGATACCGCCCCAGTAAAACTAGCCGGCTGCCAGTGTCCCTTTCCCGGTTATACGGGCAAAGGTTAGTTATCCCAGTACCGAAGGGTGGTGTTTCATTGTTGGCTCTGCGATCCCCAAAAGGACCGCTTCAAAGCCTCCCACTTACGCTAAGCATCGAAACCGAAACAACAGTAACAGCGTGTAGTAAAGGTGCATAGGGTCTTTCCGTCCTACTGCGGGTAGGCGGCATCTTCACCGCCACTACAACTTCGCTGAGCTCCTCGTTGAGACAGCGGTCAACTCGTTACACGATTCGTGCAGGTCGGAACTTACCCGACAAGGAATTTCGCTACCTTAGGACCGTTATAGTTACGGCCGACATTCACGGGGACTTCGGTTCAACGCTTCGCCTTGCGGCTGACGTCTTGCCATAATCTTTCCGCATTGGTCACGTGTCACACCCTATACGTCGTCTTCACGACTTGGCAGAGTGCTGTGTTTTTGGTAAACAGTCGGTTGACCCATTTCACTGCGACCCGCACCACTTTGGCGACTCTTATTTCTCCATTACTGAAGATTGCCAGTTGGCGGAGGTTTGTTCGCCTGCGGCGAACTAACCATCTGGCGGAATCACCAAAGTGGTGCGGGCACCCCTTCTTCCGAAGTTACGGGGCTAGATTGCCGAGTTCCTTAACGAGGTTTCACTCACGCGCCTAAGTATATTCTACTCACCCACCTGTGTCGGATTACGGTACGGGCAACCGTGGGAACACCCGGAAGTTTTTCTTGATTCCTGTTTTAATGGATCCGCTTCAGCCGAGGCCTCCACGTCCTTGCCCTTGCGGGCAGACCGCCACTTTCAATCGGCGACCCATCTCTGCAGAAACGTCACTTCCGAGCTTAACCACAGCCGGTGCAGGAATATTAAACCTGCTGTCCATCGTCTACGCCCTTCGGCCTCGACTTAGGTCCCGACTAACCCTGGGAGGACGAACCTTCCCCAGGAAACCTTGGGTTTACGGCGGACAGGAATTTAACCTGTCTTATCGCTACTCATGTCTGCATCCTCACTTCTTAACGCTCCACGTTCGGTTTCCCTTGCGCTTCGATGCATTAAGAACGCTCCCCTACCAATCCATTCTGGCGAACCAAAATGGATTCCAGAGCTTCGGTATGCCGTTTATCGCCAATCATTATCGGCGCGCGATCGCTCGATGAGTCAGCTATTACGCACTGTTTAAATGATGGCTGCCTCTAAGCCAACATCCTCACTGTCTAAGCAACCTCACATCCTTTCCACTGAACGGCATTTGGGCACCTTAGCTGCTGGTCTGGCATGTTTGCCTCTCGCGCGTGAAGCTTATCCCTCACGCACTGACTCCCGTGTTACGCCCTGCGGTATTCGGAGTTTGATTGAGTTCGGTACCCTGGTATGGGCCCTAGTTCATCCAGTGCTCTACCTCCGCAGGTCAGCACACGAGGCTAGCCCTCAAGCTATTTCGGGGAGAACCAGCTATCACGGGGTTTGATTAGTCTTTCGCTCCTACCCACAAGTCATCCCAGAAGTTTTCAACCTTCACGGGTTCGGACCTTCAGTTGCGGTTAAGCAACCTTCATCCTGCTCATGGGTAGATCACCTCCGCTTCGGGTCTACTACCAGCGACTAAAATCGCCCATTTCGGACTCGCTTTCGCTTCGCCTCCGGCGCAGAACGCCTTAGGCTCGCCACTGACAGTAACTCGCAGACTCATTAAGCAAAAGGCACGCCATCACCCTTGCGGGCTTTGACACCTTGTAAGCACATCATTTCAGGTACTATTTCACTCCGCTCGCAGCGGTTCTTTTCACCTTTCCCTCGCGGTACCTGTTCACTATCGGTCGCCAATGAGTATTTAGGCTTACGCCGTGGTCGGCGCAGATTCATACGAAGTTTCACGTGCATCGTATTACTCAGGAAATCCCTAGGCGTGCGCGGGTTTTCGGTTACGGGTCTTTCACCCTCTATGGCGCAGCTTTCCAGAAGCTTCACCTAACCTTTGCACTACCACGTCGGGCTCCTACAACCCCGATCGACAAGTCGATCGGTTTAGCCTGTTCCGCTTTCGCTCGCCACTACTGACGGAATCTCTTTCGATTTCTTTTCCTCCGGTTACTGAGATGTTTCACTTCGCCGGGTGTCGCGATGTTCCTGCTATGGATTCACAGGAACTCGAGCAAGTGTTATCTCGCTCAGGTTACCCCATTCGGAAATCTACGGGTCAAAGCGTGTTTGCCGCTGTCCGTAGCTTATCGCAGCTTACCACGTCCTTCATCGCCTATTGGCACCAAGGCATCCATGATGCGCTCTTTGTAGCTTGATCAATCTGTTCCCCCGAATGTTTTCGGGGGAGATTCTTTGATAACTGAAACTCTCTCATCGTCATGCGACGATGCTTGATTTCAGACTCAGCTCTTAAAGTTGTATTTCTTACTACCCTGTATGTAGATGTCAAAGAACCAGCCGTTCATTACATTTTGACCACAAAAAAAGCTCGATCTCGTGCCGACAAAATCACGGCCTGCCCGCCATCGCGGGTTTCCGTTTTTGTTGCCGGGACAAAATTGAGCCCAATTTGCAGTCCCAAAATGTACGTAGAACGCACTCCAAAGTAGTGGAGTCCCGCTTCCAACGGGACAAACAAATTACCGCACTCCCACACGGTGTCAACAGCAAACGCGAAATTTTTGCCAAAGAGCGGATCGTCGTATAATTAAGAAATCCAAGTAGTTATGATAGGACCTCGAAAGAGGTCTCTTATCGTGTCGGAGAAATGCATTTTTCCGGGCCGTGTCGGACGATGCACAGGATTGGGGGCGCATCATCCGCGCGGGCTGCCGGGATAGATCGACGGAAGGTTTTGGGCTGAGTCCCTTGGACACGCAATGGTCTCGAAGCCTTACATTTTAGCGCTCCGGGCTGATTTTGCCTGGTTTTGATCCCCGCCGATGGCACGACACTTGGCTTATAATCCAGTGCTCGACAGCAGCGAATCTGCCCGGAATCCAAATCTACAGCTTTGAGAAGCGTGGGATCCTGTGCTTGACCGACGTGTGCAACATCGAGTCCGTCTGCGCCGAGTCTATTGCTCGCATTCGCGTGTCGGCGTTCAACCGACCACGGAGAAGCCAGCCAGTTGGATAGAGCGCCTGCTACCGCGTTGCCTTTGTGACGACTACCTTCTCGAGAAGTACAGTGTGATCCGCGTTATAAAGCCGGAATTCATAACGGGAACCCTCCCTGATCCAATTCGCGTCCTGCGAGCCGCGGGACGAGCCTGCGAACAGCAGCTCATCGCCTCCGTCCGCCGAAACATAGATCTTCCCGTCCACGCTGTTCCACGAAATGGTGGTCTTGCCTCTCCCTTCGCCGGCAGGTACCAGGTTAGGTGATGCCCTGAGAGTGGGCGTCGTTTTGCTGACGAAGACGATGCCTTGTGTAACGAGCAGATTCTTAAACTTCGAGAACCGGAAATCTCCTTTGCAACCTAACGCAATAGTGCCTACCCCCTGTTCGTCCACTAATTCCTTAATGAAACCGACCATGCCATACGAATGACACGGGAAAGGAACCTTGATTTTTCTGCGTAAACGCTGCGGCAACAGTGATCGGGCGCGGGCGCGAATAGAGGTCCTCGGTTGGAATTTTCTTCCGTCAGTAAAATGATCCAGATAGCCGGTGCCCCAGTCCTCAATCGCATATAGTCCGCCCGGTTTCAGATGATGATCGAACAGGTGCCAAAAGGTCGTTTTCGTCAGCTCTCCAATGTGCGAGGCATCATCGATGATAATGTCAAACCCATCCGGAGCAGTTTTATTTGCCACTTTCGACAGAAATGCTTTGTCTGCCTGATCGCCCTGGAAGATCTGAATACGTGCTCCGGGCTCGAAGCGTTGGGGCAGCTTTCTATCAATGCCAATGATGGTTCCACGCGGGAAATAGTCACGCCATAATTTAAGTGAGCCTCCCGCGCGAACGCCGATCTCCAAGAGTTTAATCTCTTTATCGGTCCACGGTGTCAGAATTGGGTCGTATAGATCGAGGTAGCGCAGCTCAATCTTATCAGTTTCATAGCCATTTAAATCCAATTGCTTACTTCGCATGTTTCTGGCGACAAAGCGTGCGCCATCGACAGATAGATTCCGGCCGGTCGCCGGCAGACGGGTTTGCAGTAACTTCACAGTCAGCACACTCGTGCAAGGCTGCGGAGTCTTACAGACAGATGCTTCCGAGTCTTTTTGTAGGATTAAGCCCTACGCCCGAATTTCGCGCTTTGAGCGCAACAGCCTATTTTAGATGAGTCGCATCTTCCCAGCGAATTGCGGCACGGAGAAGCTCCCCCAGAGAACTAACGCCAAATTTTTCCTTCGCGCGCGCACAGTACGCTTGCACAGTTTTCAAACTCAAATGCAAATCCTCGGCAATCTGCGCTGTGGTGCGTCCCTGGCCGAGGAGCCGGAATATTTCCAGCTCGCGATCGCTTAAACGTTCCACCGGAGAACTCTCGACTCCTTTAGGCGATGAGCTAAACCGGCGGGCCATGCTGTTAACGACCCTTTCACTGACATAGACTCCGCCCTCCAGCACTCGGCGAATAGATGCCAGGACGTTTTTTGTGCTCTCTCGCTTCATGACGTAACCGCGTGCGCCAGCACGCAATGCACGTTCGGCGTAAAGCGCTTCATCATGTATCGAAAGCACGATCAAGGCGACGAGCGGGAATTGGCTCTCCAGGTTCTTGACCAATTCCAAGCCAGATTCATTCTTCAGTGAAATGTCGACAAGAGCGACATCGGGTCGTGTCTTTGCGATGCCCGTCATGGCTCCAGCAGAATCCTCCGCTTCGCCGCAGACGACCAGGTCGCGTTGGCTGTTAATGAGATTGGCCAATCCTTCACGAACCAGTGGATGATCGTCGATAAGAAAAACACGGCTTTTGCGCGGCTCATCTGTCGTGGAAGTTGGGTTCATTAGAAATTACTAATTCAATCAGTTCCGTCTTGCAGGTTTAATTTGCACGTTACGAGTGTACCCCGCTTGCCATTCCGTCTAACATCGAGACTCGCGCCCGTGAGGGATGCCCCATGCCGCATTAATTGCAGGCCGAGTCCCTCAGGGCGGGGTAATCTATCGGGAAATCCGATTCCATCATCGCTAATCGCGAGAGACAGTTCGGAGGGGCTCCTCGCCAGCCGAATGGTAATTCGCTGCGCAGCAGCATGCTTGATCGAGTTCGCTACCGCTTCCTGTGCGATTCGATACAGCTGAGTCGCAATTGCGGAGTCGTGGATTGGCAGGGACTCTTCTCCTTCGAAGATACAGTCGATGCCAAAGCGCTCGGTTGTGTTCTCCGCGAGCCCTTGAAGGGCGACCGTCAGGCCGTCTGCATCCAGTTCCGGCGAGAAGAACCCGCGCGCCAGATTACGGGTAAGGTCGATTCCTTGTTCCACGTAACGAACTACCTTTTCTGCCTCCGCCGTTTCCGACGCCGATCTGAGCGCGAGCTTTTCCTTTAACACTTGAGCGGCGAGTGCGGTGCCGGTTAGATGTTGACCCAGGCTATCATGTAGTTCCTGGCCCAACCGGTGCCGCTCGCGATCCGCCACTTGCGCAATCTCCCGATCAAGTCGCTGCCGTTCAGCCACCTCGCGCTGCAGGGCCGCCGTCCGTTCCAACACCCGGCTATCCAGTTCACGCACAAGCGTTCGTAGCTTTGATAACATGCCAGCAAAAAGAGCGAACGAGGCAAAAGCCATTCCCACATTCCAGAACCCGAGAGCAGGGATGCCCGCCGCCAGATCCGACCACATCCACGCTACGATGGCAAGCACGGCAACACTCAGGCCGAATAGCAAGTTGCCAAACCATATGGCCAGAGAAATTGGCAACAGATAAAAAAGAAGGAGCGGGCGCTCGTATCCCGTAACGTAGTCAAAATAGCCTACGACTGCGACAAGAAGGAGGCAGGCAGCGATTAATGCTCCCTTGCGGTAGAGAATCCAGTGTGAAAGACGACGCATACGACCCATAATCTGTCAAAGCCGATGCGACGTGGAATCCTGCCGGGTTCTATCTTTGTTCGCGTCATCCCGAAAAGTGAAAATCGTCGGCATCAATTTTTAGAGCAAAGCCTCATCCCTGATATTTTCCTTTTCCGGAGGGCGTTGCTTCTCCAAGGTGTTAATGGTTCGCACAGCGTTTCGAAGCTGGTCTTCGACGGTCGCCAAATGTTGGACTCGTCGGTCGAACTCAGCCGCCATTTCATCACCAGCGACTGCGGATGAGTCAGTCAGGGCGTAGGCGTTCTGTAACTCTGCGTAGAGGTTCGTAGCCTCCTCAGCAATCCGGCGATCCGTGGCTGGGGCTTCAGCCACAAAATCGGGCGGTACGTCAGAGCTATTGATTTGGCAGCTGAGCGGCTCAAGACATCGCGCGGAAAATGGCTCGCCAACAAAGTCCAGCATGGAACGGATCGCAGACTCCGGGTGATCAATCAAAGCATTATAGGGTAAACGACGAACGACGTTCGAACCGTAAGCCCGTTCGGCCTGTACACACGCCTTGACCGCACGCAGCCAATACCTATAGGCCTCCTCTTCATTTGCGACCAACTGAACTCCCGCAAGGCGATGGAGGTTAAGCATTGAACGGACCACATCGCGCACGTCGCGCAGGATATGGATAAACACCGCCTCCGGAAAAAGCCTTTTCAGCGCGTAAATATGCAATGAATACTCCGGGGTGCCGTCCACCCAGCGCGTCTTAGCCCCAGGAAGGGAGCGCCTCATGAACTCGGGGAGCGAGGGGATCGCGGCGCGTGTTCTCTCCAGATCTGACCGGTGGGAGAGAATTAGATTGTTTATGGTTCGCCCAAAATTAGCAAGGAGCTCATCGCGCGAAATATCCATGGCGCTCAGGATGCTTAGATGGCCGCGCGCGGCTCCGACTTGGTGGACGACCGCAGCGTTGACGGCAAAGTCTCCCATCCAGTTTGACTCTGGCACAGCGAATATGTTTGGATGCAGACCCAAACACCAGGTAAGGATGCTGGTTCCAGAACGGGGTGAACCGACAACAAAAATTGGCCTGTTTGCCTTATTCTGCATTTTCTCGCTTACGCGGAATCTTTGCGACGCTTGTGCAGCTTCTTACTCCTGGACATGATATGATTTTATGAATGGGATTGCAATTGGCCTTGAGATTGGTCTCGGAATTTCCAGCTGAAGCCTCATATCGGATTCGCTTTCAAGAGTCGCGTGTGACGCGGCTCGCGAGATCAGGCAATGAAAAATAGCAGCGCGGTCTTCGTATCGGCAGACAGCTCTCCATGAGTTTTAGGCTGTAGTGAGCCTCACTCTCCGAAGCAATGCTTCATTGCAAAGCGCCGCGAAACGCACGCCGACGTCAATCGCCTCCTCCGGAACACGACACTGGTCTGAAGTTCCGCAACGCGGCTTACTGCGTGGCTCGTGTAACGGCGATCTTTGCCAGCAGTTCTGTGTGATCTGAATTATAGAGGTGAAATTCGTAGTTGGAGCCTGCTTCGATCCAATCCGCCGGAGCAGATCCGCGGCGGCCATCACCAAACAGCACTTCCTGACCACCGTTCACTGAGACATAGACCTTTCCGATATTCCCATCGCAAGTGTCCCAAGAAATTGTGGTTTTACCCGGCTCTTGCCCCGCGAGCACCGGGTTAGGGTCGGCACCCAAAAAAGGCGGCCGTTTTTCCAGCAGGCAAAACGCGCGCTCGTCTCTTTCAGGATCGGCCGGAGTGGAACTCGCTGTATCGCCAATCGTAACATACGAGAGGAGATTCCATCCTGTGCGTTCGATCAATCTCTTCAGCCCGTGATCTGAGAAAATCCAGAAGTTTGTGTCGTCGTTGTTACATTCTTGTGGTCCAAGAAGGTAGGCGACGGGATACGGCGATAGCGACTGACCGTCGGCGGTTTGTTTGGCAATGCGCGTGCTAACGAAGCAATATTTCGTGAGTCGGGCCAGGCTTTCCATTAGAAAGAAAGGATTCTTTAAATGATAGAGCGTTCCCAGAAAGAAAACGGCATCATATTTTTGCCCGGCAAGCGAGAATTGGGAATCCAAATCGACCGATCGAATAGCGACGGACGAGTTTAAGGCCCCCTTAAGTGTTCTCGCTCCCTCTAAACCGTTGAAGTTGGTATACTCATTATCGATCAATTCCACCGACAGCCCTTGTCTTTCTAAGAAGAACGCTAGATCTCCGTCGGCGGCTCCAATGTCTGCGATCCTTCCGTGCGCGCCTCGGCAGAGGTCCAGCAGATGAAGTCCGGCCGTGGTGGAAAGTTTTTCGAGGACCGCAACGTTACGCAATGTTGAGTACGGGTACCAGAACGACTTGGGACGATGAGCTAGTTTGATTTCCCAAAGATTTTGCTCGGTCGCAACCGCAAGTTCGTGAAGAGACGATGTCATGCCTTGCTAATCGACGTGGCCGGGTTGGTAATCGCCGCGCGCTGCGCCAATCTCGCAGGCAACAGCGATATTGACGGCGAAGTTTCCCATCCAATTTGACTCTGGCACTGGAAACATATTCGGGTGCTGACCCAAGCACCACGTCAGGATGCCCGTTCTCGAGCGTGGCGAGGCCACTACAAAAATTGGTTTGTTTCCTTGGTTCTGCATTTCAAGTCAGGTGGTCGTCACGAGGACACTTGAGAGAATGGGAGTTTGTCACAGCGGAATATTTATTCCATATGAGTAGTCAAGTTTTACGCCTAAACAACCCGAGTGTCGTGAACCAGTAGGATCGAAGCGCAAGGCCACAGCGCGACTAGGCAGGTCGTTTTCTGGCCGAGATTGGAAAGGCATAGCGATATGGCCACCAAATGCCATGAACAAAGTCTGGTTCGCTGTGAACTTTAATCGCGTGAAATCCCGCGTCTTTCAGATATTGAACGAGGTCGTCTTCAGAAAACACGCGCATCTCAAGCGTGAGTCCAGGCCCTTCATGAAGCACGACGTTTTTGAATTCCTGGAGTGTCCCCTCTTTGGTCTTGTTTTTTAGCGCAACTGTTTCGTCGCGCCGCTCGATCGTGAAATCATAGAGGTCTGGGAAGTATTCGATCGTTTCTTTATTGCTGCCATAGGGAACGGTGAGAATGAAGAGCCCGCCAGGGTTTAGCATTTTCGAGACATTCTCAAATGCCCGGTTAACTGGCGGGGCGACGTGTTCAAACACTTCGGACGATATAATAAAATCGTTGGCCATAAAATCGGCAGCGATTTCGGTAGCTGAGATGTCGAGCCGCGGCTCCCGGTGGTAATAAGTGTTTCGGTAACTGAATTTGTCGGACAGACGATTCGCGTAGCCTTCCCAATCAGTCATTCCCAAGCCACGAATAGCGCGACGCGTGCTAAAATCAGTCAGCACAAGATTCTTGCCAAAAAGTCCCAGCGAGAGGACTCGGATGACAGCGCGCGCCCGCGGTGTTGAGCCGCAGCTACTACAGGAAACATCCTCCCGACGTAGTCGATGCAACTGCGCGAAGGAATTCGTGCCGCAAATATTGCACTGAAAGCAAAGGGTTCCCGGTTCGCGAGAGTTCGAAACAGCCTGATCCATTTTTTGTTCAGCTGGCGACCTGCGTGGGCGACACTATAGCATGGTGTCGTCTAATCGCGGACCAAATGAACAGCTTTGTGTTGATCCGACATTCGTTGTTAACGGAAGGGGCGCATGTAACTTGCAGGTTTGAAAGCTACCAGAAGAATCTGTTTGCATGTTTGTAACTTAGTTTCATCTATACAAATTGCATGCGTTTACCGCGCCACTTAACCGCCACTTTTCGAAGACCTGAAGCTCAGCGACTACCTCGCACGGAAGACACGGGTGTACGATCTCCCGTAGGATCCGAGCATCTGATGAATAGTGCCCATGTCGTCAGCGAATTTTTTCTCAGCGAGGACATTGCAAATTTTTCCGTGGAAAACAACGACCCACAGTTACCCGCAAGAGCCCTATGGCTTTCCGTAGAAAGACATTCCAACATGCACCTGGCACTCGCTCTTGGCGTCGGACAAACGGTTACAGGGCCTCTAATGCGGTTTTCCCGCGACACGTCGATGTCGTGTGAGCTCGGATCGAAAATAGACGCGAAGAACGTTGATGGGTTTTCGTTTCAGGCCTTCTTTGAGCCTGACGGCGATAGATCGGCGAGAATCATATTGCTTGAAGGGCCGTTAAGCCGCGACAAAAAGGAGTCGAATTTCACCCTCGACCTGTCTGTATTGCGAAGCCGCTGCGGACGTCTGGGATTCCGGTGTTTCTCTACTGGCGGCCGTTCCGATTTGGAGTCGAAGCTTGCGATTGTTAAGTGGGTCGCTGGACCGAAAGACCGCATTAGCCTTCTGACTGCGCGCAGTCATCGAACGCGCCGAATTAAGACCGAAACGGAACGCTTTAACGTAGCGTACGATCATGAGATGTATGCCAGCCGTAAGACGGGGAACCAGCGAGAAGATCCTTCGGGATTTACGCTGTTGGGGAAAATCTCTTCCCAGGCTACGCGCAAATCCGAAGATCCGATTACCGCGGAATCTCTGCTAAATCTTCCATCGGCAAAGGTTGTGGAAGGCGATAATGTATATCCGTACGCACAAAGGGTATTGCGGAGCCTCATTACAGTTAAGCATCCAAATTTTCCGAAGCGCATTCAATCCATCAATCAGCGCGAGAGTCGTCCGGTTCGGATACTCTCACTCTGTTCTGGAGCTGCAGGCATAGAAAAGCAAATCATTGCCAAGGCGGGGTGCCCTGTGCAAATAACGCTGTTCGATCTTAACGAGAAGCTGATGCGAGAGGCGGCGGCCTCGCTGTCTTCCATCGCTGAAACATCGGGCTTTCTTGGTGATGTCAATGCGCTATCGGTCGAGCAATTCGGGGATGCGACTTTCGACATTGTTATGTTCGTGTCAGGGCTGCATCATGTCGTGGAAATCGAGCACGTCCTCCAAGGAGTTGTTGAGCTACTTGTACCAAACGGTGAATTTTGGATAATTGGAGAGGCCATCGGTCGTAACGGAAATCAGTTATGGCCTGAAGCGCTAGAGGCAGCCAATTTGGTATTTTCGTCCCTTCCAGAGCGTTACCGCCAAAACGCGTTTACCGGCAAGGTCGATTTTACCGTTCCAGAAACAGATTTCTCAGCCAGCAGTTTTGAAGGAATTCGCAGCGAGGAGATCGAGTCGCTGCTATTGCGATACTTCGATCCCGTAGAGATGTGGCGAGGCAACTGTTTTCTGTGGCGTTTGGTAAATCCGGTTTACTTCAACAACTACGACCTCAAGAATCCGGAGGACCGCCACATCGTGCTGTCCCTTGTTGCCGCAGAGTACAACCTATGGAAAAATGGCGGCCGACCGGCAGAGAGCTTCACTGCATACCGGAAGCGCTGATCTGGTTTTAGAACAGATCAATTCTGTTCCCAACGCCATCTCATCGACAGGGCGGTCAATCAGCCGCGTTTGAACACATCGAGCAGGGTTTGAGTTTGATTTTCGAAGTATGCCGTTCTGCCAGGGCACCAGGTGGGAATACTGGTTCCCGAGCGCGGCGAGCCCACCACAAAAATCGGTTTGTTCAGTTCTTTGTGCATTTCCGCCAGGACTCCAGTAGCAACTCAAGAAGCTGCATCCTGACCGAAAACGAGTTGGCGTAATTTATGACGCCAACGCCGCGCGCGAAGCCTGCGGATGGTGTCCTTCTTGAGTTTGACTTCGTTTGCGAGTCTTTGTGCTCGAGCGTGTTCCCTGGCATACTTATCGCGAAGGATTGCTCTGTGGTTGATTTGGGCGTTAAACGTCGCTTCCATTTTGTCGACGGCAATCGTTGACACTTCAGACGCTTGTGGATTTTTCGATCTCCGCGTTCAATCGGGTCGCTCGTTCGATTACTAAGGGATCGGTACCCCGCTCGCCAAGTCTGAAATCAGCGGGGACATCAGAACTGTTGATCCTTTTTTGGAGAGGAATCAAGCATTCCGGGGCGTATGGTTCACCAAGGAAACCAAGCAAAGCCCGCAAGGAAGCCTCGGGTTGATTCACGAGTTCGGAATACGTGAGTCGGAACATGGCCTTCGGGCCGTAGGCCTGTTCGGCCAACAGACATGCGCTCACTGAGTAGAACCAGAGATTGTAGGCTTCCTGCTCATTAGCGACCAAGTTCACGCCGGCGAGGCGGTGAAAGTTGAGCATCGACCGCACCACAGAAGTGACGTCGCGGATGATGTGAACGAACAACGCGTCGGGGAAAAGTTTACGCAGCCCGCAAATGTGAAACGAATATGCCGGTGTTCCATCGACCCATCGCGCTTTTGTAAAACTGGAGGCTGTTTTCTGCCACGAAGTCGTGGGGCGGGGCATTTGGGGCAAATGCCTGTTTCCACCACTTTCGCTCAAGGTCAACCTTGTGGCGTTGAATAAGCTCGTTGATGGTCTGGCCGAAGGTGGCAATGAATTCTTCTCGTTGCATGTTCATCGCGCTCCATAGCGAGTCAGGCCCCAGACCCATTTTTGCCTGATAGCAAACGGCGAGCGCAAGCGCCAACTCTCCAATCCCGGTGGACTCATCCACCGGGAAAATGTTTGGATGCTGGCCCAGGCACCAAGTGAGTATACTTGTTCCAGAGCGCGGGGAGCCCACCAGAAAAATCGGTTTGATTATCGTATTCTGCATTCCATTTCGCCAGTCCGGTTCGCGCATGGGTGCGTTGGTCCCCGAACCGAAGAATTCTACACCAGGCGATCGAGGGTTGTCACGCAGACTCGCCGATTGTGCAAAATTCGTGGGCACGCCGTCTCTCTTTTTAATTCCCTAAATAGCCGATTCAGAAGAAGATTTTTCACTCTCCAAACGCGTGATTCCAATCTCCTTGCAAGCAGAATTATGATTTGCATTTATCCGAACCTGCTTCGGATGTACGCTATCGCCATGAATCAGATCGAGGTTGGTCCGGGGGGAGAGTTCTCATTAGACGGCGAAAACTTCGTGATTGAGGTTGGTGCGCCGCCAAAAGACAGCCGTCCTTCCAGCTCGGAGGCCTTTACGATTTTGAAAAGCGAGCCCTATCTTCGCGTTTACGAGGACCTCGCTTCCAGCTTCTCACCAAGATCAATTCTTGAACTTGGGATTTTTCAGGGAGGGAGCTACGTGTTCCTGGACAAGGTATTTAAGCCCCGCCGAATGTCCGCAGTGGATATTAAGCCCCAGCCTGTGGCGCCGCTTTCGCACTATGTTGCCGACAAGGAGGGCCGGTTTGTACACTTTTCCACCTCGCAGTCGGATCGGGAAGTTTTGGAGCATATCGTTCGGAATGAACTTGCGAACGAGCTCGATCTGGTGGTTGACGACGCGTCCCACACTTACGAACAAACGAAGGCGTCCTTCGAAGTTCTCTTCCCATTGCTGCAGCCCGGCGGTATCTACTTGATTGAGGACTGGAGCTGGGCGCATCGGCCTGAATACCAAGCACCGGATGCTCGTTTTTCCAAGCGCCATGCTTTGTCTAACCTCCTGTTCGAACAACTCATGCTGATGGGATCTACAGCGGTGATCTCTGAAATTCGCGTTTGGAAGTTCCTCTATTTAATTCACAAGGCCAAGAGCGCATTGAGCCGATCAAAGAGTGAGAGTGGATCGATTTTTGACCAGATCCTGAGTCGAGGTAAAGAGTTGAGCTTTATTTGACCCGGCACGACCGTGAGCACCCTCATGCTCCTTGCGAAGTCTCACCCGTTAAGCCTGACCCTAACAGATCTTGACTGCTGCTTTTCTGGTGGCAAATCGCATTGCGGGGTTTTCGGAGAATGGTCGATGCTGCTCCATTGAGGCAATCAGAAATAGATTTCTCGACGAGACACGTAATTCGACATTGCGTGTCGACCTTCAGCCTAAGTATTCTGCTGGGTGCCTGGTGTGAATCTTAGGGCAGCCGGCCGGCTTGGAACAAAAAGAAGTAGTGTCATGACCTGATGGTTGCATCCAATTCGAACGCTCCGCTTCTCGAGGGTTTGCGACGTCTGTTACGAAACCAATGGTTCGTAGCTGTAGCAATCTTTGTTACAGCCATGGTCGTGAGATGGGGATTTCATCTTTGCAATCCCGATGCAAACGGTTTTTTTATTTATCACGGCTCGCCATTCTCGGATGGGTGTTCCTACGCATATAAGGCTATCAATATTGCACAGGGCAATGGGATACCACCGGACCAACAGCCTGCTATCCGTCCGTTTTACGCGATCGTCCTTGCATGTCTCTACACGTGGACGGGATTTTCCCTGCAAGCAGTAACCGCTCTCAATATCGTGATTGGAGGCGCCACCGCCGTATTGATATACCTGTGCGGCACATTGGCTTTTAATCGCTTTTGCGGACTCGCCGCTGGCCTGCTTTTTGCTCTCGATCCCACCCAACTGCTCCAGACACCGCAGGCTTGCAGTGAACCTTTGGGTCTTTTGTTCTTTGTCGCGTCGGTTTATGCGGTCCTGTGTGCTCTCGAGAACCGCCGCGGTCTAATCTTTTTCTTGGCAGGCGTTTTTGTCGGACTGAGCAACTTGACCCGCCCACTGACGCTGCTCACGTTGCCGTTTTATATTGGAGTGACATTCCTCGTGGCATGGCGCGAAGGAACGTTGAGGGCTGCATGGGTTCGAGCGTTTCTAATTCTGTTTGGTTTTCTTGTTGTTCTGCTCCCATGGTTGATCCGGCAGGAGCGATCCTACGGGATATTAACGATCTCGGACAACATCGGGGAAGCCATCTACTCGGCCACGTCGCCTACCTATGGATACTGGACTCCCGCCGTTCGCAAGGATGCGGATGCAGAGGGAATTCCAAACACCATCGGTGATCGTTACCGTTACTTCATGCGCCGCGCCGTCGAGAATGTAAAGGAGTATCCGGGTTTCTACCTTCGGACCGTAGACCATGCTCTTTGGGAATATGCGAATACCTTCGGCCCCCGAAGTCGGGCCGCTCCCCGGCATGCGAACTTGTACGCTCAAAGACAGCGAGAGTACTCTCGCGCAAGCGAAGGCCAAAGCGTCCTGGGGATCTATCTCGTGAGCCTTATCTTTGCAGCCTGGCTGTTGCAGTTCGAGAGGCGCTTGTCGGCGCCCAGTTTGGCATTCCTGTTTGCTTCGCTCGGGCTGTTTCTCGTTTATCGTATTTTACCGGTTTGGATGACCTTTGTTCCGGTGCTGGTGGGGATTGTTTTCTCGTGGCGCTCTAAACATGGGATCCCAGCTCTCATCATGTTTGGAAGTCTGATACTATCAGTTCTTGGCAGCGCGATTTTCGCAAACCCGGTTTTGTTTCGGGCGATTCTCATGACCGACTGGTTATTTCTGCTCTACCTTCTGGCCGCAATCTGGTTTCCGGCAGAAATCGTGGCCCGCCGGGTTGCCGGTAGCCCTGAATCATTCTGGGCTGTTCGGACTGGCGATGTTGTGGAAAATTCGCCTTTCCAAGACACACTGTCTTTTCTTTGCCGGCGGGCTCTGATTTTCCTCCTTGTCGCCTCACTGGGATTTTTCGCGCTTAGCGGCATGCGATTGATTGCGCTGACCATGTCCGACAGTGTCGCAAAGAGGGAGACGCAATGGGGTCCGGCATGGATCTTCTGGCGGTCTGGCATTACGAAACTAACTATGCCAGATAGGATTGCGATCCTCCGCCAGTTGGAGGACCCAAGGTTTGCCGTACTCCTTCAAGGGGGTAAGCAATACCCAATCTACAACGGTGGGAAAGACCCTCCTAAACCCGGTGACTACATTGTCGATGTTCACGGCTACTACTACGACTACTACATTCCGGCCGGTGAGATCCCGCGGCCGCCAGCAATTGGCCCAAAGCCTTTCGCGCGCACGTTGATAATTCTTTCGCCGTACGACTTTATTATTCCAGGGACGGTTCCACCTGATTTTGCCTGCCGTCCGCTCATATTTGTCGGAGTGGTCGTTCCGCAAGAAATTAAGAGCGGTGAAACTGCGGGACGGCCTCAGACACGGGGGCTTGCAATTATCCCGTTAAACGCCAGGGGTCGGCCCGATTTCGCACATGCGGTCGCCACGCCACCGAGGGAATGCTTATGAGCTGCCTCGGCCCGACGCGTCCATTGCACCTAAGGCAAATGAAGTCGCCCTGGATCGCGAATTCGCCCCTTCCAGTCTAATCCCGAACCGGGAACATATTTGGATCCGAATAGCGGGACGGTCGTGAACGCTTGAGTCTTCAATCCCTCTGTGGGTTGGGACCAGACGTGCATGCCTTACAGCTTGAAACCGGCCGCAACCGCGTCTTGGTTAAACATGCGAACCGTGTCGAGCGAGACTTCGTCGAGGTCTTTGCCTCCGAGTGCGACTAGTTTTTTTGGAATATGGTGAAGAACGGTAACGATATGGCAACGGCAGGCGGCGGCTTGAAAAACGTTAAGCACTTCGCGAACACTCGCCCAGAGAAGTTCGGCCTTCGGCAAAGCGCGCAGTATCTCCGGGGACTCCTTCATAATGGGCAATGGATCAACCCCGGTATCGGCGATCCGCCCGGCGAAGATCGAAACGACGGCCGGAACCCTCTGATTTAGTGCCGCTGCGCGTCGCGGAGAAGAACGTTTACGGCATCACCGAAGTTCCCAACCGTGAAATCGGGCGCCTGGCGCAAGCTCTCCTCATAGCCGCGTTCAATAAAAATCGCTCGACAACCTGCGGCACGCGCACAATCGATATCGCGCCAGCGATCGCCGATGACATAACTGGTACCAAGGTCAATTTTCAGGTCGGCTGCTGCTCGCAGGATCATGCCCGGCCGCGGCTTGCGGCAATCGCACGGCTCGCCGTAGCGCTCGCCTGCGTGATAGCAAATCTCGATGCGATCAAGCGATGGCAGCGCCGATCGCATTTTTGTATGCATCGCCTCGACCGCTTCGCGACTTTGCGTACCGCGGCCCACGTCGGGCTGGTTGCTGATCACGATCAGGAGAAATTCCGCTGTCTTAAGTCGCCTGCAGCCGTCTGCAACGTCGTCGTAGAGTTCGAAATCCTCGACGCAGGACGGAGGATGAGGCTGACCGTTGCGGACGACGGGTCGATTGAGCACCCCATCGCGATCCAGGAAGACGGCCCGTCGCGCTACTTCGTGCTTTTCCATTTTGTCTCTGCCACCTTTAGAGCGGGATGCGATACCCACAAAATTGCTTCGGTCATCGAAACAACGACTACATCCTGGTATGCGGACAACACACCAATTAGGGCGAACGGACGTGGACTCAGTCCACTAGTCATGCTCTCCGAAGTCGGCTTTTTTGGCCGCAGCGAACAAGTTCAGACCGAACTTGTGGTATCTTAGTTGTATCTGACTCGGCTTGAAGCCGGAACGGACCAGCATCGGCCAGAGATCGCGTTTGCCGTAATACATTTTATGATCGTCTATCTCGACTTTCGGACTGAAGCCAAGCCGGAAAGCAGATAACTCCAAGAATCGTTTCCCGACCCAGGTCGGGACATTGACAAGGAACAGTCCTGAGGGCCTAAGTAAGCGCCATGCAGATTGGACAACAAACTGTGGCTCAGCCAGGTGTTCCAACACCGAGATAAGCATGACTACGTCCAGGGTTTCACTTTCGAGCTTCGGCAGGATCTCCTCGATTGTCGCTTGATAGAAAGTGAATGGCTCGAGCGTCTGCAACTCCGGCGCAATCTGGAAATCCACGCCGACGCCTCGTTTCAATTTCGGTTTCAAGGCGATTAGCTGCGTCGCCTGATAACCGCAGCCGAGTTCTAACACCTCCAGGTCATTCCGGCTGGGAAGATGTCGCTGAATGGCGCGCTTTGATAGCCATACTCCCAGTCGGTCGACAAACGTCAGCCCCTGCTGTCCATAGCTTTCATGCGCCCGCAGAGTCACGTCCGAGATGTTGAGATGACGCGCTTTGCCATTTCCATCAGCAAGGTAAAACAGAATGTCTGGAACCCGAGGATAACCAGCAAAAGACCGAGAATGGCTGGATGGGAGATAACTTTTAGAGTGAGCCCGAGCTTTAGGTAGTGGTAAACCAAGCTCCCAAGGAGAATGAGACCCACCACGATAAAGCCAGCCGACACCAGCATCCCGCGATCATAGGTTACCACTTTTTGCATCGCGCCTAACAAACAGAGGTCGCAGCCCGTGCATGACGCGCGCAAGGATCCCGATTTGGATCGAGCTGTAACCCAGAGTCGTACACGTCACGCCAAAGAGCATCCAATAAAGACTAAATCCAATGCTTCCAATCCTGACTGGACCGGCTGACAAGGCCAAAGAAAACAACAGGCCGATTGCCATGAGTATGATGCCTGGCTTGAGCAGGAATGAATCTGCGGCGTACACCAGCATGACCTTCAAATTTTCCCAGCCAGCGATCCAAGGGGATAACCAACCTACGCGACGGTGGTGACTGACCCGTCCCTCTCGATCCTTGTAAAACTTGATAGGGACTTCGGCAGTAGCGAGTTTCAAACGAGCAGCTTTCAGCACCATCTCGCTGGCGTACTCCCAGGACTCCGACCTAATATTGATTTTCTCCAAAGCGCCGACAGTAACTCCGCGTATACCGCAATGAATATCCGAATAGTTACTATGATAAATGCGGTTTAGAATCCAATTGGTAAGAGGCGTGCCAAAATAACGGTGCAATCGAGGCATCGCTCCCTTCTCGATGCTGCCTCGAAAGCGGCTACCCATGATAAACTCCGCTCCCTTTCGAAATTCCTCCACGAAAGGAGCCAACTCCCGAAAATCATACGTTAAGTCCGCATCCCCCATTAAAATCCACTTTCCGCGGATATAAGGAATAGCATCGATATAGGCGCGACCGACCCCTCGTTTCGGCGTGCGGAGAACCTCACCGCCATGTTCGAGCACAATCTTGGCGGTGTTGTCGGTTGAACTGTCGACAATGAGGATCTGACCGACCACTCCAGCGCGCTTAAGACCCTCCTTGCACCACTCAATGAATTCACCCACAGTGACTTCTTCGTTCATGGCAGGGATGACGATGCTTAGCTCTACGTTCCCGAGCGTCGTGCCTTCCGGTTTAAGATGTTCAACGCCGGAACCCGAAGTTGCAGTGCCAGATTTCATGTCATTCAGCATCCAGTTTCTCCAGTGTTACGGCCTTGCCGATTTCGTCGCCCGCAGCCAAATGATTGATCGATTCACATCCTTCAACTGCGGCTTTGACTGCGCCTATGTCCTTGGGTCCGCCTCCACAATACGTAATCGGACGTTTATTCGTCGCTAGATTATCGAATATCATCATGCGGCTGACGTTCTCATTCTTGTGTAGTAGACGAAGCAAACGGCTGCTCATAAGACCGGCGTCTCCCGAGATGAAGGTGTTCAGGGCGCCGCGTCGATGTCGCCAGAGATCGCCGATCAATCACGGCTTGCACGAACGCGGCAAAGATCAATATTGTTAGGAGCGACATTGGTTGGAGGTATCGCACACTAACATTCTTCGAGAGGATAGTCACGGTTCCAAAGAGAATCCAGCTATGGAGAAAAAGCAGAGAAACATATCCCTTGGACACGAAAAATATCAGACCGACACAAACGAAAGGTGATAACAAGACCAGGTAATAGTATGGCTGTGAACGCAAAAAGTATCGTTGCAACAGCGTGTACGTTTTGGCGTCTCGTGGGAGCGGCGGCGATAAATGAAAGTGAGTAGCCAAATCCCATGTCCTCTTGTTCGGCCAATTGTTTAGCGCCTTTCCTAACTCGACCCTTTGCCTGCTCTACGGATGTGCTTGAAATTCCAGTAGTGTAAGAATGTCTTGGCGCCCAACGTCACAACGCCCATTGGGCGACGCAACAACGCATTCAATGCTGTCTGCTTCGCTACCTGGTTCGAGATAGCGGCATTCGGCTCGATCTGCTTCCATCGGTCCACGAGGCCTCCAGGCGAATAGAGCTGAACGTCCCTTGACCATAAGTCGTTCAGTCGAAACTGGTCACCATTTGCAATCAACTCGGATAAGCGAGGATCGGGAGAATCACTCGGTTTAAGAACCGGCGCCCATGTCGTCAGGACGCTAAGGCCACTATTATGCAGAAGGGCAGGTTCTCGACCCGCGAGCCTCCCGTTGAGTTGTCGATAGCCTTGAAGAAGGACAAACATAAGCAGAACGCTGAATGTCAGGTGCAAGCCTACCGACTTCAGTCCCAACGCTTTCAATAATGTGGAAGAATGCTTTCGAAGCGCCACCCGAATCTCTGGAAGAAAAGCTATCAGCGGTAAAAGAAAGGCGCTTATCTGAACGACAAGGAGGTAACTCATTCTGAAGCTTATCAAGAACACTGACAGTATCTGGAGAAGTGCCAGCTGCCAAAGGCGTCGGTGCTTCAAATATAAAAAGGAGAAAAGCAACACAAGCACATAGAAGAAAAGGCTAACCGTCTCCGTCATAACGTAGCGCTGCCATACCAATTGCAGCGGATCCAGCGAACAAAGAAGGCCGAAAAGATAGGACAGACGAGAGGCAAGTCCAAAAATCGATCGGCAGATAATCGTAACTAAAATTGCAGTGGCGGCGCCGAGAAAAGCCTGAAGAATCAGCAATGAAGTCAGGCTTTCCGTCCAAAGCGACGACCAGCGAATCACATACCCGTATAGGAATGACCGGTCAGGAGGCATCCACCCGGACCATGCCGTCCACAGGTAACTTTCTGAGTCTCCCATAAAGAGTTTTGGTAAAGGATCGAATGCAAGAAGAAGAAAATTCAACACCAGGATTAGAAGGCAAAACAACCACCAATGTGCGTCTGTGAAAAAGCGGGTATAGCTGGCTGGCGCTCCGGCGATGAGTGGCTCTTGTTGCATTTCAAACCCTTTCAAAACTCGTTCTTCTACTTTCTTGGCTCAACGCTAGACCGAAGCTTCCGGCGCATCCAGAAGCTTCCTCCGCCCCACCTGACTGAATTCGGAAGGGTAGCCTTAAGCTTTTCCAAACTTGGAAAGGCAGCTTTGAGGTCGTCCAAATATCTGTGCGCCAGGTAGCGATTGGCCATCAGTACCTCGAACTCTGAATTAAAAGTCAAGAACGCTTGCAACAGGTATTGCTCGCTCCAAAAGCGAAATTCATCCATCACCCAGTCGCGTCGGTATTCGAAAGGCAAAAAGATGTCGTGGACATGCACAATGACGCCTGGCTTGAGACGCGGCAGGACTTCCAGGAAGAGATAATTGACGTCTCCGCCAATTTTCACCGCATGAGAGCTGTCGATAAAGAGCAAGTCGCTCGATTCGAGCTGGGAGAAAAACTCCAGATCGATATCCTGAACCTTTTTTTCGATCAATGATCGCAAGCCAGGAAATCCTTTTCGAACAAACTCGCGCGGAAACGGTTCGATGCAGATTAGATCAGAAGCGTCGTTGCTCGCGGCAGCCTGGGCCAGGAGCACGGAGGACAACCCGCTGCCAATTTCGATGATCAACTGCGGCTGAAATTGGCGAACCATGCAGTAAGCCACTAGGGCGTCCGTGCCACCAAAGAGCCTGTTATCAAGACAAAAACTGCCCCTTTCACCGGTTGGTTGGATTGGAATCCGCTCATATTCGCTCCGGAATCTTGGAAAATGCTTTGTCAGGAGATCGAGTTGTACAGAATCGTTCATATCAATGCCCAGTAGTTCACTCGGCCGGTCCCAGAGCGTTTCCGGCAAGCTCTCAGTGTCGGGGATAGGTTGATAGAAGTGCACCGGTGTCACGTGGAAGCCATGCCGTTCCCAGACAGGAAATATCTCCTGAAATTTCCCGCTGTGCAGGCAACGAGGCATGACCGTTGCGATGAATTGCGAGAGTTCTGCCATGTTGATATTCCCGCGTAGCGCTTCTTCTGCGAGCTCGCGCAGAACTATCGGCGCGGAATCGAGATCACGCCGGACCCGCACCGAGTCCAATGGGAGTGTCGGGGCTGGCTGGCGGCATAAAGGCGAAAGTCATAAACCGTGGAATCCACAATCCACGGGATTTCCGCTTGTCCGGACTTTCTCTGACTCTTGCTCACCAATTTTTCGCCATCGCGAAATGTTGAAACGCGCACCTCCACTCCGGCGGGATCGTTCGTTTCCCATGAAATCACCACGCAACCTTGCCCAAAAAAATGGGGTTAGGATTCGCGCTGATTTTCCCCGTGATTCCTTCTGTTCCGCTCCGTGTTGTTCACTCCGAGAAACCAAGTTCACCTTCTTGCTGCCATGGCAATTTCTCGCTGCCTAACTGCCACTGATTGCCCCAAACTTCGCAGATGGTCGTCACTGAACAAAAATTCCAGCGTCTTGCTTGCGGTATCGGTGGAATACGAAGCGCGTGTTTCCTTAATGCTATTCTGCGAGAGCGTATTCCACAGTTCTTCGGATTCGTATAGCTCGATCAATGCCCGCGCAAAATCCTCCGGTTCGTCGGCCACCAGAATGTCTTCATGGTCAGTAAGGTCCATTCCCTCTACGGCCAGCGAGGTTGCGACTACTGGCACGCCAAAAGCCATGCTTTGATTGATCTTACCTTTCACGCCTGCGCCGAATCGCAGCGGCGCAACGGACAGCTTTACGCTATCAAAAAACGGACCAACATCTCTCTGTAATCCTGCGACAACAATCCGCTCAGTTGCCAAGGCAACGATTTCCGGGGGAGCCTTGTCGCCAATGATGTAGAACTTGGCATCGCACAGATGCTCGCTTCACCAGTGGATAAATCTTCTGCACGAAAAACAGAACTGCATCGATGTTTGGTCGGTGCTGGAACCCGCCGATGAAAAGATAGTCTCGCCGAAGTGTGAACGGCGTCTTTGAACCGGGGATATCGACAATATTTGAAACCAGTCGGACAGATTTACTGGGCCATTTCTCCCGGAGCAGTTGCTGTTCGACGGGGCTGACTACCCAGGTTTCATCAGCCTGTTCGATCAATTCATGCTCCAACTGCTGTTTCTCCTGGGCCTTGCGGCGCATCTCTGGGATCCCGAGTTAACCGCGCTTCGCTGTCCTCGCGGAGGTAGTGAAGATCAACGGTATCAAAAATGATGCGGCTTTGTGGTGCGTGTAGTCGAACGGCCGCGATATGTTTACGCGCAAAATCGCATCGGCTTAGCACAACGGCATCGAAGCTGCGGCCATGCGCGATGAGGTAGTCGCGCACTTTTTTGACATAGGATGATAAACCACTTCGATACCGCGTTTCTGCAGCTCGCATGTGTAGGGAGGTTCGTATGCAAGATTGTCGGGAATGAAAGTGATGCGATGACCAAGTTGACGGAGAATCTTGAGAATTTGAAACATTCGGACTGATCCCGAGTCCTTATCTGGCATGGGAACATGATGGTCGATCACGAGAATGTTCTTCCGGTCCGGCGGCGCCAGCCGCAGAGCACGCCAAATCGCCATTTGCTGGTTTTGTCATCAGCTCGGTGGCCCATTTTTCCGCAAATGTCGAGCGGTTAATATCCTGATGTTTCTTTGTGCCTGTTGTGAGATCGGTACCGCCGGTTACGCCCTCGTAGTGGATAACCTCGCTTAGCGGCTGGTACAACACCTTGTAACCGGCCTTCCGAACTTTAAACGCCAGGTCAGTGTCCTCGTAATATGCAGGCGCGTAGCGCGAGTCGAACCCGCCCACGCTGGCAAACAGCGGTTTTGGAATCATCAAGCGCCGCCGCGGAGCAATAATCTACTTCCCGCAGATAATTGTATTCCGGTTTTCGTGGATCATCGAATTTGCCATAATTCCATCCAGATGCATCTCGCCAGATAATCCCGCCTGCTTCCTGCAAGCGACCATCCGGATAAACAAGTTTTGAACCGACAATGCCGGCTCGCGGTTCTTCTGCGAAAGTATCGAGCAAGGCAGTTAACCAGCCCGGCGTTACGAGCGTGTCATTATTTAGAAAGACGCAGGTATTCACCGCGCGCTTTTCCGCACCGCGATTGCAGGATGCGATGAAACCGGAATTCGTCTCGTTGCGCAGATAAACAACGCCCGGCATCGCGGAACAGACCTCCGCAGTGCCATCCGTCGAGCAATCATCCACCACAATGACCTCAAAACGTTCCGGTTCCCTGCTGCTCCTGAAGCGAAGCCAGACAGGCCTGAGTGAAATGAAGTTGGTTGAATACCGGAATAATGATTGAAACTTCGACCTGCTGGTGAACCGGAAACTCAATCGGACGCGTTGGCACTGGAGGTTCGACCGGCGATGCCTTCTCCGCAGCGTCGAAGGTGCGCCTGAAATCAGGGCCTGGATTTGGTCGTCAATCGCGGCAGCCTCGGGATGGGTGGCTCGCCACTTTTCGTAGGTCGAGACGATTTTTTCCAAATGCCCGTAGCCTAACAAGTGCGCGACTTCGGGAGAAGTTTTGCCTTTAAGGCGGCAACCGGATTTGCAATTTGCCAGCGTGCCGAAGAGCGAAGTCGGGCTGCTGCATGATCCGCCTCGTCCAAAAGCCGGGAAAGCCTCTGGGTTGCTTTCAATTGCTGGCGAACCAGTCGGTTTCGCAAGTCCTCTCCCACGCGCTTCGCTCTCCGCCAGGCTAACGCTTCTGTCGCGGAGAAGCTCATTCATCTCCACAACGCGCTCGCGCAAGTTGCTCGATTTCTCTGTTATAGTGGCCGGTGAGTTCCTCCACTTGCGCCTTGTGGCGAGCTTCGGTTTGAGCCAGGTGAGCGGTGAGTTCCTCGACTTGTGACTTGTGGCGGGCTTCGGTTTGCGCAAGAGGTGCCGTGAGGTGCTTGAGCTCAGTTTTGTGGCGTCTTCGCCTGGCTACCAGCGTGGTTCGCGTTGATTTTTCCGGTGATCTCTCCCGTTGGCTGCGTGTTGCTCATTTGTAAAACCAAGATCAACTTTTTGCTACTATAGCCATGGCTGGCCGCTCAACCGCCGCGGATAGCCCCAGACTTCTGAAATGCTCGTCGCTGAACAAAAACTCCAGCTTTTTGCGCGCCGCGTCAGTCGAATACAGAGTGCGTGTTTTCCTCATACCATTCTCAGAAAGCCGCTTCCAAAGTTCTTCCGATTCGTAAAGCTCTATTAATGCGCGCGCAAAGTCTTCCGGCTCGTCGGCGACGAGAATGTCTTCGCGATCCTGAAGTTCCATGCCTTCGATAGCCAGAGATGTTGCAACCACCGGCACACCAAAAGCCATGCTTTGGTTGATCTTGCCTTTCACGCCTGCCCCAAATCGCAGCGGCGCAATGGATAGCTTTACGCTATCAAAGAACGGACGAACATCTCGCTGTAATCCTGCGACAACGATCCTCTCAGTTGCCAACGCAGCGACTTCTGGCGGCGCCTTGTCGCCGATGATGTAAAATTTGGCATCGCGCAGATGTTCGCTCACCAGAGGATAAATGTCCTTCGCGAAGAAGAGAACCGCGTCGATGTTTGGCGTGTGTTGGAACCCGCCGATAAAAAGCCAATCTCGCCGCTGCGCGAACGGGGTCTTCGAACCCGGAACCTCGACAATCGTTGAGACGATTTCAACAGACTTATCCGGCCTGGCTTCGCGGAGAAGCTTCTGTTCCACGCTGCTAACTACCCAGGTCTGATCGGCTTGGTCAATGAGATCGTATTCCAGTTGTTCGTGCTGGCGCGCCTTTTCTCGCGTCTCCGGGTTGTTGGTGATCTGAGCCTCTCGATTGGTGCGAAGAAAGTGTAGATCGACCGTATCAAAAATGATGCGGCTTCGCGGCGCGTACAGCCGAGTATCCCCGATATGTTTGCAAGCAAATTCGCACCGGCTTAAGACCACAGCGTCGAATTCGGGGCCGTGCGAAATGAGATAATCATGCACTTTTTTGAAATAAGGGTGATAAATGATTTCAATCCCACGCTTCTGCAATTCGCCCCCGTAAGGCGGGATATCCGCGAGATTGTCAGGAATAAACGTTACCCGATGGCCCAACTGATGAAGGATGTTGAGAATATGGAACATCCGGACTGATCCCGCGTCCTTATCGGACATTGGAAGATGATGGTCCATCACCAAAATTTTTTTTCGGCCAGCGGGGGGCTGACGCAAAAACGCCAAATCGCCAGTAGCCGGTTTTGCCATCAGTTCAGCGGTCCAGGTCTCGGCGAAGGTCGAGCGATTGATCGCCTGATACTTTTTTGTGCCTGTCGAGAGATCAATGCCCCCGCTTGCACCTTGGTAGTGAATCACCTCACTAAACGGCTGATACAGTATCTTGTAACCAGCCCGGCGAACTTTGAAGGATAGATCGGTATCTTCGTAGTAGGCGGGCGCATAGCGCGAATCGAATCCGCCCACGCTGTGAAAGAGCGCCTTTGGAATCATCAACGCCGTCGCCGAGCAATAATCCACTTCGCGGAGATAATTGTATTCCGGCTTGGCAGCGTCATCGAACTTGCCGTAGTTCCATCCTGACGCATCTCGCCAGATGATGCCGCCTGCTTCCTGTAAACGGCCATCCGGATAAATAAGTTTTGAGCCGACAATGCCTGCTTGCGGCTCTTCTGAGAAAGTATCGAGTAAGGCGCGTAACCAACCTGGCTTTACGATTGTATCGTTGTTCAAGAAAACCAGGTATTTGCCTCGGGCCTTTTCCGCCCCGTGGTTACAGGAGACGATGAAACCCGAATTGGTTTCATTGCGCAGATAAATAACGCCGGGAATCCGCGGAACGATTCGGGATGTGTTATCGGTCGAGCAATCATCCACCATAATAACCTCAAAGCGTTCGTTCCTGCGCCTGAAGCGAGCAAGACACGCTTGAGTGAAACGAAACTGGTTAAATACCGGAATAATGATTGAGACTTCGACTCGTTCATGAACCTGAAAATGCAGGGAGGTCAGGCAATGCGGGAACAGCGTGGCGGTAGCCGTCGAAGGTTTATTCGGCACATGACTTGTGTTTGCGCCAACGTTGTTAACCGAAGTGGTCTCTTCCGAATTACAATGTTCTGATGCTGTTCCTCGGCGCAGTTCGAGGAACCTTCGGTAGCCTGAGCGGCGTGGATTTCGTTATCGATCTTGCGGTAGCCTGGGTGGGCGGCTCGCCATTCGGTAGGTCGACACGATTTTCTCCAAATGCCCGTAGCCTTGCCGCTATTTTCCGGGGAGAAAGTTTTGATTTCAGGGTCGCACCGGGATTCGCAATTTGCCAGCGCGCGAAGAGCGGAGGCGGCCCGCCGCGTCTGCCGTATCCTTAGAAGTCGAGAAAGCCTTCTGGGTTTTTTGAATTGCTGGCGTAAACGGTTCGTCAGCCCCCCGATGTACTCTTCGTCCTCGCGAAGAAGACCTTCATGTCCTTTGTTCGCGCGTTCAATTGCTCGATTTCGCCGTTATAGTGGGTAACCAGTTCATTCAACTTGGGACTTGTGCCGACCTTCACTTTCGCAAGATGAGCATTGAATTGCTCGACATCAGTCTTGTGAAGGGCTTCGGTTTGCGTCAGATGGGCTTGCGTCAGATGGGCTTTGAGCTCTCGACTTGGGCCTTGTGCTGAGCTTCGGTTTGCGCCAGATGTGCGGTGAGTTGCTTGATCTCAGTTTTGTGGCGAGCTTCCGTTTGCGCTAGGAGCTCGCCGTAGAGATGTTCGATCTGCGCGATCCTTTCCGGAACAAAGGCATTCAGCCGGCTGATCGCTCCGGGAAGCAACTCGATCTCTTCGGATTTCGCTCGGTCGCCGGACGACGCCTTTGTCACTTGCGCTTTCTTTCTTCTCCCCGGTGCGGCCTCGGCAATCAAACAGCGATAAAGTTCGATCACTTCGGTAGAGACGCGGGCGTCGATGAGCTCGTCGATCGTGAAATGGATATGACGTCTTCGTGCCGAGACGAGCGCGGCGGCGATGCGTGCTTCTGTATCGGGCAGACCAGCGAATCGCGCAATGCGGCGCAATTCTGATTCTGCGTTTTCGAAAAACGAATCGTAATGTGTGACGAGCCGGTCGTTTTCGCTTGCTGTGTCAACCAGGCGGCGATTGTAGATTTCCCAAAGCCGTAATCCGAACGAGTAAGACGTTCCGTTGCGTGTTCGCATGGAGTGCGCGACTTCGAGCGGATTCCGAACGATGATAAACGTTTTCAGTCCGGGCAAAACCTCCTGCCAAAAGGGCAGAGTCACACTGTTGCGCGGGTCTTTCCAACCCCAGATGCTCGACGGATCAAACCGTTCGATTAGCAATCGCGCCTTGAGACGCAGTGGGTCAAGCCGGGGATGTTTAAAGTTCTCGTCAGCCTGTGGTGGCAGATCCCAAGCGCCACCGAGCGCATTCAACAATTCATCATTGAGAGCCACGAACCCTAAATGTTCCCAGAACCCCTCGGGGTTATCAGCCTGTGGCGGCATCAAATCTGATTCCGTACCGAGGTTCAGTCCACAGCGATGGAGAAGCCGCGTCACCATGCTTGTGCCAGATCGGTGGGCCCCGGCAATGCAAATCGCCGTCTGGGTGTCAGCGCTATTTTTCACTCAAAAACCTAAACAACGATGGCCCGTGCAGTGCGTCAAGGCGATTACTGAGGCTTGGCAGCGAGGCGAGCCATGGGTGCTGGATCAGCTCGCACGTTGCAAATCCCATTCGATGCTTGGACAAATCTTTCGTCGCACAAATCCCAGCTACATCTAAGTTTCCAGCGATGCAGCGAAACGACGGCCGTGGACCCGGTGAAATCCGCTCGCTCGATTTCGAGTTGAACGTCGCGCCGCATGCAAGTGGTTCGGTGCTCGTCTCGATGGGGCAAACACGGGTGATTTGCGGCGTTACAATCGAAGAAGCGGTACCGCGCTGGATGAAAGAGCAGGGAGTGCCCGGCGGCTGGCTTACGGCTGAGTATTCGATGCTTCCATATTCGACGCAGACGCGGAAACCGCGCGATATCGCAAGAGGTCGCCTCGATGGTCGAAGCGTAGAGATTCAGCGATTGATCGGCCGATCCCTGCGAGCAGTCGTCGATCTTGAAAAACTCGGGCCGCGCACGATCTGGGTCGATTGCGATGTCTTGCAAGCCGATGGAGGAACACGCACCACCGCAATCACTGGGGCAAGTCTGGCGCTCGCTATTGCCTGCCGGAAACTTGTCAGGGAAAAAAAGCTCGACGCCCCTCCAATGCAAAAATTGGTCGCCGCCGTGAGTGCCGGTATTCTCGATGGCGAGGCAATCTTGGATCTTAACTACGAAGAAGACAAACTCGTCACTGTTGATTTCAATCTTGTGGCTACCGAAGACAGCGAATTCGTAGAAGTGCAGGGATCTGGTGAAGAAGCGACTTTTTCGGGATTGCAGTTGGATAATATGCTAGGTCTCGCACGCGAAGGCATCGCAGCACTGATCGGCGCTCAGCGCGCTGTCTTAGCGCGAATCATGGTTTCGCCACCAGAGAGCTAGCTGATAGTTGATAGGAACGCCTGGTCCGGCGATTGCCGGACTCGCTTTAGTTGAGAGTTGGATGTTGAACGTTGGGCGTTCGGCGTTTTGTCTGAACATTTGCCCTCTGGCGTGCACTGAGCTAAGCAAGCATCGCTCATGAAACGCGCGTTGATCACCGGCATTACTGGCCAGGACGGTAGCTATCTGGCCGAGTTGCTCCTGAAAAAGGGTTACGAAGTCCATGGCATTATTCGCCGCGCCAGCACCTTCAACACTTCTCGCATTGACCATCTTTACGCCGATCCCCACATCAACGGCGTCCGAATGTTTCTGCATTATGGAGACCTTAGCGACTCCGTGAATCTGGTAAAGCTTCTTTACGACCTGAAGCCGGACGAAATTTATCATCTGGCAGCGCAGAGCCACGTGCGCGTGAGCTTTGATATTCCGGAATACACGTCGGACGTTACTGGTGTCGGCACGATCCGTATTTTGGAAGCGATTCGAGAAGTGGGGTTGCGCTCGCGTTTCTATCAGGCATCAAGCAGCGAAATGTTTGGCAAGGCGCAGCAAGTACCGCAAACCGAGAAGACACCGTTCTGGCCGCGCAGCCCATATGGTGTGGCGAAGACGTTCGCCTATTGGGCGACGGTAAACTACCGCGAGAGCTATGGGCTTTGCGCGAGCAATGGCATTTTGTTCAATCACGAAAGTCCGCGCCGCGGCGAAACTTTCGTCACGCGTAAAATCTCGCGTGCAGTCGCCGCGATCAAACACGGGCTGCAAAAGGAGTTGTTCCTCGGTACTCTCGATGCAAAACGAGATTGGGGATATGCACCCGAGTACGTGGAAGGGATGTGGCGAATCCTTCAGCATGGAGAAGGGGACGATTTTGTGCTGGCCACTGGCGAAACGCATACCGTGCGTGAGTTTGTCGAAACGGCCTTTTCACATGTCGATCTCGACTGGAAGGAATTTGTCAAGCACGACCCACGTTATGAGCGTCCGGCGGAAATAGATCTCCTGATCGGTGACCCCTCCAAAGCAAAAAAAATCCTCGGCTGGGAACCAAAAGTGCGATTTCACGAGCTCGTCCGCATGATGGTTAAGGCGGACATGGAATTGCTTTCTCGTGAAACGCCAAGAAAACATCTCGGTCAGATGCCGTGAGCTATAGCCGCGGCCGCCGACCGCGGTCCGGCGTCAGCGACGCGGCTCCAAAAGACGATATCTAAATCCCGGGCAAAATTCCCTACATCATCATTATCATCGACCAATCGGCCGATTTGATCGCAGACAGTGTCAGCCGATCTGGAGGGCGCGATTGCGCGCATTGCGCAAATGCGCCGGTGCGGCGGCGGCCATTCGATCGTAGCGACAACCTAACTTTCAGTTTGGCGTAGCCGACTGCGATGAAATAACATTCACCTGCACCGGTTCTATCGAAGCCAATTTAAAACGATCTGCGGTTAAAATCCGTGGGGGTTCCAAATGGAGGTGGGGATTCACGTGTTCGGCGTGGAAAGAATATTTGCGTGTGTCGCCAGAATGAGGCCTGCGGACTCACGTTCGCGGCGGCTTCTTTCGCACAGTTGTAAAGCTTGCGCAGGCGCGACACTGCCGTTGGAAGCAGTTGGTCCAATTGATACCTTCGATCGCCGCAAAACTTTATCGCGAATTTTATCACGCGCTGCTGCCGTTGGGCAACGCTATGCAGCAGTCAGGTGGATTTGACGCAAAGTTTCTCAAACCCTTCTGCCGCGCGACATGAGTTGGCGCACCCAGCGGTCGCGTCCTACTCGGGTGAATCGATTGCAGCGAGCTCCGCCTCAACCATTTCGCGCACGAGTTGCGCGAAACTTCCAGCCGGCTTCCAACCAAGCGTTTTGCGAATCTTCTCCGCACAGCCGACCAGGCGCACCGGCTCAGTAGGACGATCGAACGAAGGATCGTGCTTTACGTATTTTTCCCACCGAAGATCGACAACTGCGAAGGCTGCTTCGACAAATTCACGTACGGAATGTGTCTCTCCGGTCGCCACTACGTAATCGTCGGCTGTCTCGTGCTGCAGCATTAACCACATTGCCTGCACGTAATCTTGGGCACGGCCCCAATCTCTTCGGCTCTCCAGGTTTCCGAGGACAAGATCATCGTCGCGATTTCGAGCGATCCGCGCGGCCCCGCGTGCGATCTTGCGCGTCACGAAATTTTCGCCGCGGCGTGGCGACTCATGGTTGTAAAGAATACCATTGCAAACAAACAGTCCGTACGATTGTCGATAAACCCGTGCCAATTGCGTCGCGAACGCTTTGGCGCAACCATACGGGCTCGTCGGCCGCAGCGGGGTGTTCTCAGTTTGCGGCGAAGCGGATGCGTCTCCAAAAATTTCCGCGCTCGAAGCATGATAAAACTTCACCGGCGACGGGTGTGCGCGCACGATTTCCAGCAACCGAAGCGTTGCCATGCCCGTCTCCTCGCATGTCGATTCGGGAATTTCGAAACTCAGGCCGACATGGCTTTGCCCGGCGAGATGATACAGCTCTGTCGGGCAAACATCGCCGAGAATTCGCCGCAAGGTCGTGCTATCGGAGAGATCGCCATAGTGCAGGAATAAGCGTCGACCGTAAATTTTTTCATCGCGCCGCAGATGCTCGATGCGCGATCGCAACAGATTGCTAGTGCGCCGCACGATTCCATGCACTGTGTAATCTTTCTCCAGGAGCAATTCGGACAAATGGGAACCGTCCTGGCCAGTGATTCCGGTAATCAGGGCAACTTTCTTGGACTCTTTCATCTAAGGTCGAACCGTGTCTTGCCGAGCTTCGTAATCATCGAAAGTGGAAATAATCAAGCTTTATTGGCTGTTCGAGAGTCAAACGTACGATTACCTTGGTGGTGCAACGGATTCTCCAGCGAAGAACAGCGTATTCTGGCCGCGCAGCCCGTAGGGTGTGCAAAGGTGTCTTCATATTGGGCGACGGTCAATCATCGCGAAAGGTACGGGCTTCGCGCTAGTAAAGGCATTTGCTTTAACCCTTGAAAGCCCGCGGCGCGGCGAAACTTTTGTCACTCGCAAAATCACGCGTGCTGTTGCGGCGATCAAACACGGGCTGCAAAAGGAATTGTTCCTCGGCAATTTGGACGCGAAGCGAGATTGGGGCTTTGCGCCGGAGTACGTTGAAGGCATTTGGCGAATTTTGCAGGTTGACGAAGGTGACGATTTCGTGCTGGCTACCGGCGAATCGCACACGGTGCGCGAGTTTGTCGAAGCAGCTTTTGCCCACGCCAACCTAGATTGGAAGCAATACGTCAAACACGATCCCCGCTATGAGCGTCCAGCAGAAGTAGATATATTGGTTGGTGACGCTTCGAAGGCGCGAAAGACTCTGGGTTGGGAACCGAAGGTGCGTTTCTACGAACTGGTGCGTATCATGGTGGTGCGGACATGGGATTGCTGTCGCGAGAGACGCCGAGAGAGCATCTCGGCAAGCTCCCGTAGCTATTTAGCTTTGGCGAGCCGGATTCTGTAGACGTTTCGCTCTGCGAAACCGCGGTTCTGATGTGTTTGTAACCCGCGCACCCCGCCGCCCATGAGGTCGGCGTCTACAGTCTTATCGCATCACGAATGGCGCCGTATTAGTGGCAGCCATCGAATGAGCCGACACCAGACTTGGAACGGCAGCGGCGAGTGGCGCGTTCACAATAGTAACCGCGGCGCCGGTTCCTACGATGTCGTACAGTTGTATGATGTCGCTCGAGCGCATCCGAATGCATCCATAACTCGCAGCCGTTCCGATGCGCCGCTCCTCCGGCGTGCCGTGAATGTAAATATCTCGGGAGAACGCGTTGGCATTTTGAGCCTCCAGTCCGCGCAGCCAGAGAATGCGCGTGACAATGGGGTCGCGGCCGGGGGAATCCGGCGCGACGACTTCACCGGTGCGGAGCCGATCCTTGAACACCGCACCGGGCGGCGCATTGTCGCCGATCTTTTTGGCGATCTCCAGTTTACCCAGTGGCGTAAAACGGCTGCCCCTCCAATCGCCTAATCCAAATTTCGACGTAGAGACTGGATAAATGGCCAGGACATTGCCGCGATCAATAAGGGCGAGTTTTTGTTCTCGCGTGCTGACGACGATCTGATGCCGCGTGTCTGGAGCCGCGCAGGATGCGAGGAAGAGCGCGAGAAGCAGTAGATAAGGACGGACTGCCAAGCCATCCATTCTGTTACGCATTCCCGGCGCGCTCAGCGACAGCATCATATCTTTATCAATTGTCATGTCCGATTGAACTGAAAAAACCCTTCCGCGGTTTCGGTTGTCGCTTCGGCAACCTCTTGCAGCGGGATTTCTCGCGCGGCGGCGACCGTTTCTGCCACGATTCGTGTATACGCTGGTTCAGAGCGTTTTCCGCGAAAAGGGACAGGCGCCAGATATGGGCAATCGGTCTCCACCATGAATTTCCAGAGCGGGATTTGTGCCGCAACTTCTCGCACAGCCACGCCGTTTTTGAAAGTAACAATTCCAGTGAACGAAACGAGGTGGTCGAGATCGAGAACTTCATTTGCCTCATCAAGCGAGCCGCCGAAGCAATGAAAAACGCCGCGTAGTTTCCCGGTGTAGGGTCGCATGATTTTAAGCGTGTCCTCCCATGCGTCGCGCTGATGAATCACCACGTTTAGCCCCAGTTCCACCGCAAGATCGAGTTGCTGCTGAAATAAGCTCGCCTGTTTCGATTTGTAGGCACCGTCGCGAATTTGCGCTTCGATTTCTTCGTCGGTCTCAGTTCGCAGCGCGGACATAACCTGGACCTGCTCTTCCTTTGCTACTTTTTCGCTCGGCAAACGGTGGTAATCGAGCCCGGTTTCGCCGATCGCCACGACGCGTGGGTTCTTCGCCAGCTCACGCAGTGGCGTGATCACATCGTCCTCCGCCTCGTCGACGGAAGTTGGGTGTACGCCGATTGTCGCGAAGACGGCAGAATGTTTTTCTGCCAGGTCGATAGCGCGGCGGCTACTTTCCAGCGACGTGCCGATCGTGATGACACGCGTAACGCCCGCATCGTTTGCGCGACGCAGCACATCATCGAGATCACTGGCGAAATCCCGATAGTCGAGATGTGCGTGAGTATCGATTAACATTTTGTCATTCCGAGCGGAGTCGAGGAATCGCTCATTTTTTCTTGAGCTGAACAAAAGCAAGAGATGTCTCGACTTCGCTCGACATGACAGGAGTTGAGATACGCGTGCGTTTCAAGTCTTACCATTCTATAATCGTACTGGCCCAGGTTAGTCCGCCACCAAATACGATCATCAAGACGTAATCACCGCGCTTGATCCGCCCACTGCTATTGGCTTCGTCGAGTGCGATCGCCACGGCCGCAGCCGAGGTGTTGCCGTAGCGGTCCAGATTCACAAACACCTTATCGCGCGAAATACCGAGCCGATCCGCGATTGCTTCGATGATGCGCAAATTTGCCTGGTGCGGAATAACGCAGGCAATGTCCTCGATGGAGAGTCCAGCCTGGTCGAGGACTTTCTTGGCTGCCTTCAGCATCGCCGTGACCGCTTGTTTGTAAACTTCCTTGCCGGTCATGTGGATCGTTGCCAGGTGCATATCGGCATTTTCTCGTGTGATCGGGCAGCGAGAACCGCCACCCGGCATGAACAAAATATCGGTGTACTGCCCGTCGCTGCCGATGTGAGTGCTGATGACACCGTGTGCGCTGCCGCGGTGGCGCAAAACAGCGGCGCCAGCGCCATCTCCAAACAGCACGCAAGTATTGCGATCCGTCCAGTTAGTTATGGACGTCAATTTGTCGGCGCCGATCACAAGGACAGTGTCGTGGGTATGCGACGTAATAAATTGCTGCGCGATCTCCAGGGCAAAGAGGAAGCCTGCACAGGCTGCGGAAATATCGAGACAAGCGGCGTTGGTTGCTCCGATCTTCTTCTGAACGAAGCAGGCCGTGGCTGGGAACAGCATGTCGGGAGTGGCCGTTGCCACGATGATGAGGTCGATCTCTTTTGCCGGAATCTTCGCCTGTTCGAGTGCCTTGAGCGCCGCCTTGGTCGCCATATCGCTAGTGTTTTCATCTTTTGCGGCAATGCGGCGTTCTTTAATTCCGGTGCGAGTAGTTATCCAATCGTCGCTGGTGTTGACCATGCGCGAGAGGTCCGCGTTGGTCAGGATCTTTTCAGGCACATAGCTGCCTGTGCCGATGATCGAGACCGTCCGCAGCGATTTATTGGAGCGCGGGTTCGAGCGAGGCTGTCGTTTCATAGTAACGGCGAATCTCCTCGACGATATGCGGGTTTACCTGCTGTTCAATCGACTCCGCCGCCACTCGCAGCGCGTTCTTGATTGCCAGCGGCGTGCTCGCGCCATGCGCGATGATGCAGATGCCATTCACGCCGAGAAGCGGACTGCCGCCGTACTCTTCATAGTTCGTCTTGGCCTTGATTGTTCCAATGGCATTCTTCGCGAGGAATGCGCCGACCTTTCGCATGTTTGTGCGCATAAGCTCGTGCTTGAGCCATTGAAACATTGCCACCGCGATCGATTCGCACGTTTTCAAGATCACGTTGCCAACGAATCCGTCGCACACCACGACCTCCACCGGGTCCTCAAACAAATGCCGACCTTCTATGTTGCCGACGAAGTTAAGCGAACTTGGTCTCAGCATCTTGAACACTTCCTTGGTTAATTCGGTGCCCTTAACGTCTTCGTCGCCGAGCGAGACCAAGCCAACGGTCGGATTCTTGTAATGGAGAACATGACGTGAATAGACCGAGCCCATGAACGCGTATTGAAGAAGATGTTCTGGGCGCGCATCGATATTCGCGCCTGCATCGATCAAGACGAAGACATTCGTTTCGGTCGGAAGCACGGCCGCGATACCCGGTCGATCGATTCCTGGCAACGTGCGAAGTTTAATCGTGCCCGCGGCGACGGCCGCGCCCGTGTGACCTGCGCTCACCACTGCGTCCGCTTGCCCGCGCTTCACGAGATCGAAGGCGCGGCTTACTGATGAATCCTTCTTTCGCCTGACCGCCGACCATGCGCGGTCGCTCATATCTACTACTTGCGTCGCGTGTGTAATCTCGATCCGGTTGTCGTTGCAGCCGTGCTTCTTGAGTTCCGCTTCGATCCGCGCGGAGTCGCCGACAAGAAAAAGCGTATTGATGTGAGGGTACTCACGCAACGCCATAACGGCGCCGGCAACGAGGTTAGGCGGGCCAAAGTCACCGCCCATCGCGTCGAGGGCGATCTTCATCGGTGCGAAACTTTGCGGACTTTACCCGCCAAATGCAACTTATTTACCCTCAAGCGTCAGCACCTGCCGTCCGCGGTAGTAACCGCACGACGGGCAAGCGATATGCGAGGGAACGGCGCTCCCGCACTGGGGACATTTGTTCAGATGCGGAGCATGCCAGCGATTCGCCGCTTTGCGCGTGCGTAACCGCATCTTGGATGTTTTGCGTTTTGGGACTCCCATGGATGCGCGTTACCAAAGCACCCATTTTTTGAAAAACAAGTCGCGCACCAGTGATTCGTTAAAAGTTAAAATGTTAAAAAGGATGACGTTGTAACTCGTTGAACCATTTAACTTTTTAATTTGAGTTTATCCAGCGCACTCCAATCCAATTTCCGCTTTGTTTCTTGCTCAACGGTCTTCAATTGCTTCGCCTTGCAAACACGATTGCCATCCGTGTCGCAACGTGGATGCGCTGGCAGGCTGAGCAACAGGTCCTCGCGAATAAACGGCGTGAGGTCAACCGTCTCGGGTCCCCGCAGTTCGGTGTGTACGGCGAATGCGGGCACTTGAATGTCGTGCACAAAATTGTCCAGGCACGATACGCAACGCAGCTCCACTGGTTGTGACAGCGAGCCTCTTGCCCAAAGGGCACCTCCAGCAACGCCCACGTCGATGTCGTAATGCATCGGGCCGGCACAACGAATTCCTTCTGCTTCAAGGTCGTGAATCGGGCAATCCTCCTCCCCGTTCAAATGCAGACCCTGCGCAGGAACTTGTTTGAGATGAATTTTCATTCGTCAAACCTTTCCAACGTTATCAGCTAAATTTCCTCCCCAGTGCCTTGGCAACACAAGCCGGAACAAAACCGGAGACATCGCCGCCGAGGCGCGCGATTTCCTTAACAATGCGAGAACTTAGATAAGTGTATTCCTCCTTCGGCATGAGGAAAATTGCTTCAACCGCAGCATCCAATTTCCGGTTCATCAGCGCCATTTGAAATTCAAATTCAAAGTCGGAAACCGCCCGCAAACCGCGGATTACTGCTTGGGCTTCTTCTTTCCTGGCGAACTCGACGAGTAATCCTTCGAACTCAGCGATTCGCACGTTGTCGATTTTCCCCGCTGTTTCGCGCAGCAAATCAAGACGATCCTTCAGCGAGAAAAGAGGCTGCTTCTCGTCGTTGTGCGCCACAGCCACTACTACTTCGTCGAACAATTTTCGAGCGCGCTCGATTACATCGAGATGACCATTCGTGACCGGATCAAAACTGCCTGGATAAATCGCACGTCGCATATGGGAAGAAACGGTGGCGCAGAAAAAGGAAAATGGAAAGTGAATGGCGAACGAAGAATGGCAGCGTAAAGGAATGACGATTGGCTAAATGAATGAGAGTCGCCGCGCGTATTTTCGTCATTCTTCTGCGAGTTGCCTAATCTTAGTGAAACACGAGATTGCTGTTCGCTCGCATGCGCGACTCATCGCCATATAGAAAAATCGCCGTGGCGAGCACGTTCTCGCCGCGGTTCAAGCAGGTGCTCGCGGAGGCAAAGCGCATTCGGGAGCGCTTTTCCGCCGATCTTCATCTGATCTACGTGGGCGAAGGAGATGAGGAAACGGCGAAGAAGTTTAGAGACGCGCTCGCGCAACTTCAGCTTCCGCGTGACTCAACGATTCATTATGAAAAAGGAAGCCCTTCAGAAGCTATTCTGGGCGCGCTGGCCCGCGAAAAAATCGACCTGATTGTCGCGGGCGCACTGGAAAAGGAGGCGGCATTGCACCCGTTTTTAGGCAACGTCGCTCGCCGCCTTGTGCGCGAAGCGCGCTGCGCAGTCATGCTTTTCACTAGGCCGGCAATAAAACCGAGACCGCTTCGCCGGATTGTTTTCGTCGCCGATTATTCAGATCATGGGTTGCAGGCTTTGAAAAAGACGCTGCTGTTCGCTGCGGCGGAATCATGCGAGCGACTCCATGTTATTCGGATCATCACGACGTTCGATCAGGCGCGCGAATCGATTCGCGTGAATGCCAGGAAACACGAAAAGCCAAGAGCTGAGGATGAGGAGGCCGCCGTGGAGGAATTCGTTTTGGCGGCCGGCGCGACCGACGTCCCGATCGAAGCACGCTGCATCCGCGGAAACACCGGATTGGCTGCGTCGGATTTTGTTCAATCTATAAAAGCCGATTTGCTCGTGGTACCGCTGGAGAAAAGTGCCGGGGCGATCCAACAGCTGCCGAGTAATATTGCGTGGGTCACCGATGTCATTCCGTGTAACCTCTGGATCATTCGGTGAATTGAATTGCGGAACTTTCGCATGACTTGTAGAGGCGCCTGCGTCGAGCGCGTTCCCATTAGATTCCGCGGTTGATACAACCGTTGCTACGAACAACGCATGGAGCCTGAATTTCAACCGTACGCTTTACCACACCTCACGGTTATTCTTCTGACGATTGTCCTTCCGTTTGTGCTTGCAGCGATCGTGCGGCGCACGAAATCGCCCCTTGTCGAAAACATCATTATTGGCGTTCTCTCCGCGGTTCTCGTGTTGAACTATGTCGTCTATTTAATCTTTATCCGCAGCCGCGGCACCGTGACATGGCAGCAGATGCTCCCGATGCAGTTGTGCGACTGGGGCATGGTCGTTGTACTCGTGGCGATGTGGACCGGAAATCAGCGCTGGTTCGAGGTCGCGTATTTCTGGGGGATTGGCGGCACGTTGCAAGCCGTGCTCACGCCAGACTTGCGCTTTGGTTTTCCAGATTGGCGGTTCATTAGTTTTTTCACCTCGCATTGCGGTATTATCATCGGCGTGGTGTTCTTGATGTTGACGCGCCGATACCGGCCATATCCCATGTCGATTGTGCGCGTGTTTCTGTGGTCGGAGCTATATTTTGTGGTGACCCTCATTACTGACAAGCTGACCGGTTTTAACTACGGATTTTTACTGCATAAACCGGAAGCATTTTCGATTTTGAGTTTTCTTTCCGATTCGTGGCCGCTTTACCTTCTGCAAATGCACGGACTAGCCTTGTCGTTCTTTCTCGGGTTGTATGCGCCATTTGCCATTTACGACTTGGTGCGATGCAGTCGCGCCCCCGCACAACAGGACCGGAGCTAGGGCGATTGACCTCAATCGCCAGCATCGCGAAAATGACCGATTAATGAAAGCCAAACCGCTTAGAGTTGGCAAAGTTGTCATTGGCGGAGGAGATCCGGTATTCATCCTCGGCCCGTGCGTGATCGAGTCGGAGAAGTTTGTCTGGCGGATGGCGAAGAAGATCGCCGAAATCTGCGCGGCCGAAGATATCGATTTCATTTTCAAGGCCTCGTATGACAAGGCGAATCGAACTTCGGTGCGCTCTTTTCGCGGAGTCGGATTACGCGAAGGTTGCGAGATTCTTTCAGCCATCGGCCGGGACTTGAAAATTCCCGTCACAGCGGATATTCACTTGCCCACCGAAGCGGAAACTGCCGGCGAAAAGATCGATATGTTGCAAATCCCGGCGTTTCTTTGCCGCCAAACCGATCTCCTGCGCGCGGCTGCTGAAACGGGTCGCGCCATCAATGTAAAAAAAGGTCAATTTCTTGCGCCCTGGGACGTGCGCAATATCGCCGAGAAATTGATTGCGTTCGGCAATGAGAAATTCTGTTTCACGGAGCGCGGCACTAGTTTCGGCTATAACAACCTCGTTGCCGATATGCGCTCCCTCTATTGGCTGCGCGACGCCGGCTATCGCGTGATTTTTGACGCGACCCATTCGGTCCAGCGGCCGGGTGGGGCAGGGGACTCGACATCGGGCGACGGTGTTTTGGCGCCGGCGCTGGCGAGAGCGGCGATGGCCACCGGGTGCGACGGAATCTTCATGGAGGTGCACGAAAGCCCGAGCCGAGCGTTATCAGACGGGCCAAACCAGATTTCCCTAAAGGATTTGCCGAAGCACCTGCGCGTGTTAAAGGCTATTCATGCTGCCGTCTCAGGTAGGGGCGATTGACCGCAATCGCCCGAGTAACAGGGATATTGCGTCTAGGGAGCGGGAGATTCCAGTGGCCCGCTCTTATCTCCGGCGGGTCTTGTCGTTTTGGTCAGTGTCGGTTTTGATGTGCGTTGTAATAGCGGCGCCTCAAGTATCCGGTCAGTCAAAAGGTCGTAAAAAGACGGCGGGCACGTCAGCGAAAGCGGGCGGATCTCCTGCGGAACAGAGCTTAACGAACATTCCGCTGCCAATTGGGCACGAAGCCAAGGGCCTTGTATTGCCAGACTTCGATGGTGACGGTCACTTAAGAGGAAAATTCGAAGCTGGGACTGCTCACCGGATTGATCAGGAACACGTAGGGTTTCAACATCTTAAAATTACAACTTACACTCCGCAGAGTCAGCCCGACCTGCAAATCGACATGAAAACGTCGGTGTTGGATTTGAAGACTCGGATTCTAAGCTCGCAGGAGCGCACAACCATTCAACGGTCGGATTTCAACATCGCCGGTGATTCGGTGCAATTCGACACAAATTCGAAGACCGGACGATTGAGCGGAAATATAAAGATGGTCATCACTGACAAATCTCATCTGACTGGAAAACCCAACACGACCGAATGAGAAGATTGGGAGTGTTGGTCTTGTTCATCGCATGTGCGATCGGGGCGCGGTCGGCTGGGCAGATTGCCGCTGCGCCAGCAGGCTCGCCCGCGCCTGCAAAGAAGGCTCAAAAGCCAGCCAAAGACAAAACGAAAAACAAGGACAAAAAGAAAGAAGATAAATCGCCCGGCACGAACTTATTTGGCTCGAGCGCTACGGGGCAATCAGATCAACCGACGACAACGGAAATCTATTCGGACGAGGCTTTTTTTGATTCAACCAAGAACATGGGCATCTTTACCGGCCGTGTGAAGGTAGTCGATCCGCGTTTCAATCTTCAATCTGAGAAATTAACAGTGTTCATTACAAAGGGACAAAACCAGAGCCTGGAGAAAGCCATCGCAGAAGGGAATGTTGGACTGGTGCGCGACCGGCCCGATCCGAATGGCGGCCCTCCGACTCGCGCTGTTGGCCGCGCCGATAAAGCCACCTATACAGCTAGCACCGGCGATGTTGAATTGATGGGAACACCGCGGGTGCAAGAGGGACCAAACCTGCATGTGGCGACCAGTCCTGATACGGTCATGGTCATTGGTCAGAACAGTCAGTTACGAACGCACGGACCCAGTCGCACCCAAATTGTCCAGCAGCCAAGCGAAGAAAAGAAGGGACAAGCCAATCCCTCCCAAACTCCCGCCGCCCAGGCGTCGCCCGCTCCGTCTCTGCCAAAACCATGATTAGCCAAGCTGCGCCTGTTTCCACTTCTAAAGCTCCTTCGCCGGTGACAACGAAGGCGGAGACCGTCCTGAGTACCGATCAACTGGTTAAGATTTACGGAGGCCGAGCGGTCGTCGATGGAATCAACATGCATGTTCGCGCCAGCGAAATTGTGGGACTACTCGGACCGAATGGAGCAGGTAAGACTACGAGTTTTTATATGATTGTTGGCCTGGTCAGGCCAAACAGCGGTCGGGTAATTTTTTCGGACACCGACGTCACTAACTATCCGATGTACAAGCGCGCGCGGCTTGGGATGGGTTATTTACCGCAGGAAGAATCGATCTTCCGGAAGATGACAGTCGAACAAAACATCCTCGCCATTTTGGAAACGCTTCCGCTAAGCAAGGCCGAACGGCGGAACCGTTGCGATCAACTGCTACATCAGTTTGGCATTGAGCGGATCGCCAAAAATATCAGCGCTTACCTTGAGTGGTGGTGAAAAACGGCGACTAACGATTGCGCGTTCGCTGGTCACGCAGCCGAAGCTGTTGATGCTCGATGAGCCGTTCAGCGGTGTAGATCCCATCGCAGTGTACGATGTGCAGCAAATTATCGTAAACCTGCGCAAGTCGGGGCTTGCGATCATGATCACCGATCACAATGTGCGCGAGACTCTTTCCATCGTCGACCGCGCATATTTGATTTACGACGGCCGCGTTGAGAGCGAAGGCACAAAGGATTTTCTCATCGACGATCCCATCAGCCGTCAACTTTACCTCGGCGAGCGCTTCAAGATGTGAGCTATGTCATTTTGATCGAAGTGGATGATCTCTACCAAAGGTCAGTTGACCCCGAAATGAACGTTCGATAAAGTCGGGACAAGGCAATGGAGTTTGCCATCCCAGCTGAAGGCTGGGAAAACCGCGCGAGCTAATGACTCCTTCCAAAAGGAAAGGAGTTTTTTATGCTCGAAAACATTTGGTTTATTGCTGCCGTCTGGATGGGGCTAGCTCTGATCGGTAGCTTGATCTCGATCCGGACCGGAATTTCAGTCGCATTAGTTGAAATCCTGGTCGGCGTGATTGCCGGCAATTTCGCTGTCGGATTGGAGGGCGGCACGCTGCATATCGGCATTGCCGGCGCCGATACAAACGGTGGCCAACTCCATCACGTGCTACAATCGACGGAGTGGACCAACTTCCTGGCATTGCTCGGCAGTGGGGTGCTCACGTTTCTCGCTGGAGCGGAAATCGATCCCATTTCGCTGAAGGCTAATTGGCGCGCGAGCGTGCTTATCGGCGTTCTTTCGTTTGCCATTCCATTTGTTGTCGTATGGCTCTTTGCTCAATTCGTTTTTGGCTGGCCTCTGCACCAGGCGCAAATTGCTGGTATTGCGCTCTCCACGACCTCGGTCGCCGTCGTTTATGCAGTGATGATCGAGGGCGGGTTTAGCGACACTGCCATGGGCAAGATGATCCTGGCTGCTTGCTTCATTACCGATTTCGGAACAGTCCTGGCGCTGGGCACTCTGTTCGCCAACTACAACCTCTGGCTGCTGCTGTTTGTCATCGTGACGTTGATCGTCCTGTGGTTCATGCCGCGCTGGACCCAAGCGATCATCACACGCCTTGGCGCGACACAGGTAAGCGAACCCGAGGTAAAGTTCATCTTCTTTGTCCTTTTCCTTCTCGGTGGCCTCGCTACGGCGGCTAAAAGTGAAGCTGTGCTACCAGCCTATCTCCTTGGTCTTGCGGTCGCAGGCGTATTTCTTCGAGACAAGACACTAGTTCGTCGCATGCGCAGCATCGCGTTCGCAATTTTCACACCCTTCTATTTTATCAAGGCCGGCCTGTATGTGTCGCTGCCAGCTCTGTGGACTTCGCTCCTGGTCATCAGCGTGTTCTTGGCCTTGAAGATGGTGACCAAAATCGTCGGGGTCTTTCCGCTCGCTCGATTGCACTACATGAAGGTCAAGGAAGCGAGCTACACCACGCTGCTCATGGCCACGGGTCTGACATTTGGGACAATCTCCTCCTTGTATGGCCTGCAAAACGGGATCATCGACCAGAATCAGTACACAATTCTTGTCAGCGTCGTCATCTTGAGCGCGTTTGTACCGACCCTCATCGCGCAGAAATTTTTCCAGCCGACCGTCGAGATGATGCACGCGTGGGGACATCTCTATCGCAAGCGCATGCGGGTGTTAACCGTCGAGGACGTTGGGGAAAATGGCGATGCCAAAAATGAGTGATGACACAAAATCCAACAACTTTAGCGAACATCACCAACGGCATGTGCGCACGACGTTTCAGTACATAGACAAACTGCTCTCTGAAGCCGAGCACACGATGACCGATGCCGGTTCGTTGTCGCCATTCCGAAGACACTCTGACGACACAACGCCGATCCAACGCAAGGTAACGCATGACTACATTGTACGGATTCGCGAAGCGATGCGGCGCGTGATGGAGGAGCTCAACATTCCGCCGCCCGAGCCGCATTCGGGCGCAGTCTGGGCCGCGGCCATCAATGTGATGTACTGTTCGATCTCGCTCAACGAGCTTACGCCAGAACGGATTCGTGCCTACGGCCCGCTTTCTCCTGAGGCTGCCGATAGGTTAGATGCTATCCGTGCTGAGCTAGATGGACTGGTGGCTAAGCTGCGAAGTTATTTGGGCAAAGGAGCCGGTGGCGATTTGCAACATCGACTTCAGCAATTAGGCCAAACCGGCGACGAGATTCGATTGCTCAGCGAAATCGAGAGGATCATCACCGCACACGGTCTTGTAGAGTTTCGCGGGACGCTGAGCATGCTGCTGGACCGAATGGAATCGGCTGCGTTCGAAGTGGGAGTTTTCGGTAGGGTTAGTTCCGGTAAGTCGTCGCTGCTGAATTATATTTTGCAAACGGACGTCTTGCCGATTGGCGTTACCCCAGTCACGGCAATTCCAACGCGCATCAGCCATGGCCCTGTCGCAGAAGCTGGGATTGAATTCGCCGAAGCGCAGCCTCAAATCATTTCACTTTCTGAGCTGCCTGAATTTGCCACCGAACAGAAAAATCCCGGGAATAAGAAACACGTTACGCGCATATTCGTTAAACTGCCGTCCGATCGCCTGGCGGAAGGCGTCACTTTCGTTGATACGCCAGGATTGGGCTCGCTTGCTGTCGCTGGCGCAGAGGAAACGATCGCGTATCTGCCGCGCTGCGATCTTGGGATCGTTTTGATCGACGCGAGCGCGGGCCTTACCCAGGATGATCTGGTTGTCGTCCAAGCGCTTTATCAAGCAGGCGCAAGCGCCATGATTCTCATTAGCAAGGCCGATCTGTTTAGCGTGGCTGACCGGCAACAAATGATTTCGTACATAAAGGCGAACCTGCTCGATCAGCTTCGCGTCGACCCACCGGTGCACGCCGTTAGCGTCTTTGGTGCGGACGCGGCGCTGTGTGATCGCTGGTTCGAAAGCGATCTGCGTCCGTTTCTCGCCCAACATCAAGAACTGGCCATCACCTCGCAAAAGCGGAAGATTGGCGCTCTGCGCGAAGCCGTGATGGGCGCCTTGGAGCGGAGGCTCCAATCGAGTTCAGAAACGGTTACGGTTGGCACGGCTGGCGTACCTGCGGAGGCGATGGAAGCGCTGCGCACTGGCGACCGAATCCTGGAGCGCGCGCAAGGCGAATCTTTTTTTCTAACGCGAAAAATCGCAAAAATGCAGCGTTCGATCATTGACGTCGCTGCGCAACGGATTGCAGCGGCATTGATCGAGTCAGGGCACGCGGATGCTGGATCAATTTTTTCCGAGACACTCAAGAGCCTTATTGCCGAACCTGTCGCCGCTACGCTTCGGTCGATCGAGCAGACGCGCTCTGCGCTCGCAAAGGCGGTGGAAACCGCTTCATCGGCTTCCGAGTGGAGAGCTCCTGACGAACTGCCCAAGCCCGCAGGTATGCCGATGCTGGACATAAACGAGATTTCCCAAAAGATCGTGATTGAAACGCCGCGCATCCTTTCGTTGCTCGGCAAAAACATATTGGCGTCGCAGGTGCGGCGAAAACTGGAGAGTGAATTCGATCGGCAGCTGCTGGAATTCCTGAGCCTCTACGCAAACCGCTTGCGTCGCTGGATGGAGCAAAGCATTAATTCTTTGCGCAACGCATTTAATGAGTTTTCTGACATCCATCGCACGCATTTCGAAGGCGCCCCGACTCCGTCTGATACCTCAGAGATTCAAAAGGACCTTTGGATTTTGCGCGAATTTGAAACTGCTGACGCAATGCCTCACAGCGGTAACTGCGTTTGCGCCGTTGCAGGATAAGCGCATCGCTAGGCGTTTCGTTGGCGATTGGAAATTGCGTGTTATCCACGCTAGAAGTTAATTCTCATGGCGGAACAAGGCGGGACCCAGACGATTACATCTCCAAGCGATCGACAGAAAAGCGTCCCGGTTGTTACGGTCGAGAGCTTTTACAACTCGCACGCCGAAAAGCTGCAGATGAAACTGGAGGGGCCGCAGGTGGGATTCCATCGCAAAATTCGCGAGCCCACCATCAACCGGCCCGGCCTTGCGCTCTCGGGTTTCTATACTTATTTCGCTGAGAAACGCGTGCAGGTGCTGGGCGCGGCCGAGCATTCCTACCTCAAAAGTTTGCCTTCGAAGTTGCGCGTAAAACGATTTCGAAAATTATGCGAGCGCAAAATCCCGTGCCTGGTCATGTCGCGGGGGTTTCGTCTGGCACCGGAGTTGGTGGGTGTGACCGTGGAGGCAAAAATCGCAGTGTTTCGCACTCCGATGATTACCATGAAATTCATTAACGCGGCGACAATCGCTCTAGAGGTGGATTTTTCCCCCACGGTAACGGAGTTCGGCAGCATGGTGGACATCCTGGGTGTAGGCGTTTTGATTCGCGGCGCCAGCGGAATCGGCAAGAGCGAATGCGTCTTGGGGCTGATCGAGCGCGGCTACAGCCTCGTAGCTGACGACGTGACCCGAATCACTTCGTTCGAAGGACGGGAGCTCATGGCGACAGCGCCCGAATTGACTCGCAATCACATGGAAGTGCGCGGTATTGGCATTATCGATGTGGCGAAGGTTTTCGGCATTGGCAGCATTCGAATCGAGAAGCGCCTCGACCTCGTGGTCACGCTAAAGGACTGGCACGACATGGAAGAGGTCGATCGAATCGGACTGGATCGAGAGTTTTATGAAATTCTCGGGCTTCAGGTGCCGCATGTGACCATTCCGGTAAGGCCCGGCCGCGATATGGCGCGCCTGATCGAGGTCGCGGCGATGGATGAAAAATTGAAGGGCCTCGGCCAAAACAGTGCAGTCGATTTTAACGCCAGGCTGCTCGGTTTGATGGAGAAGAAGGGAGCGGTGTAATGGGCTTGCTGTATAGGAAAACCGGCGGCGCGGCGGCTGACCAAAAGGTCGAAAAAGACATTCCGATTACCAATCGGCTGGGGCTTCACGCACGGCCGGCGGCCATGTTTGTGCGGATTGCTAGTCGTCATCGCTCGGAAATCTGGGTTTCTAAGGAAGGGGAAGAAATAAATGGCAAGAGTATTATGGGCCTGATGATGCTGGCCGCAGGCCAGGGATCAAAGCTGCACATCCGCTGCGAAGGCCCCGACGCCGACAAAGCGATGGAAGAACTGGAGTCATTGATCAAGGCGGGTTTTCACGAGGAGTAGGTAAGGTCGTCGCGTTGCGACGACCCCGAAAGCTCTCGTGGCGGTGCTGCTTCCGTAAGGTCCACGAAGAGGCTCTCGCATTGTTTGACATCTGCTTTACTCTGGCAGGTGCATGAGCGGCGCGCGTCAGGAAATCCGGTTTGAAGGAGCAGGCGTTTCGCCTGGAATGGCTTGCGGCAAGATCCATGTCGTGCGCGATGACTTGGATGACGTTGCGCGGTACCGGATCGCGCCTTCCCAGGTTCCGGACGAGATCGGGAGGTTCGAGACCGCGCTTATTCTAACGCGCATGCAGATTCTGGAAATGCAGCAGCGCATTGCGGAATCCATTGGAGCAAAGGATGCAGCCATTTTCGATGCTCATCTGCTCGTCGTCGAGGATCGCACGTTGATCGACGAAGTGCTGCGGAAGCTGGAAACCGATCTGTGCAATGTCGAGTGGGTCTTCCAGGAAGTCGCCACGCGTTACGCCGAAACCCTGAATAAGATCGACGATCCCTACCTGCGAGAGCGTGCGCTGGATATTCAGGACGTGACAAAGCGCGTGATTCGCAATTTGCAGGGCAAAGCTCCCAAGACGTTCCTTGCCCTGAGCGAGTTGCACATTCTCGTTGCGCACAATCTTACTCCTTCAGATACCGCAAGCATTAACCGCGCAAACGTGCTCGGGATCGCGACCGATCTGGGTAGCCGCACATCGCATGCGGCGATTCTGGCTCGGTCTCTCAACATCCCGGCGGTCGTCGGATTGCACGATATCACCGCAAAGCTCGAGACCGGCCAACACGTGCTGGTCGATGGGAGTGATGGCCTGCTAATTGTCAATCCGGCGGCGGAAACGATCGCGCACTACACAGAGGTTGAATCAAGGAGGGCCAGAGTTGTGGCACAACTCAAAGAACTGCGCACGACAAGATCGACCACGCGCGATGGTCATCACGTTGTGCTCTCCGCAAATATTGAACTCCCGGAAGACGTCGAGGCCGTCGCAGCCAATGGCGCGGAGGGCATCGGACTTTTTCGCACGGAATTCCTTTATTTGAATCGCACTACTCTGCCCACAGAGGACGAACAATTCGAAACGTATCGAAAAGTGGCAGAGCGCGTCCGGCCTGATCCGCTAATTATCCGAACATTCGATCTAGGCGGCGACAAGCTGGCTCCTGGTACGGTGGATATCACTGATGAGTTAAATCCTTTCCTTGGCTGGCGCGCCATTCGTCTTTGTCTCGAGAACATAGACATTTTTAAAACGCAGTTGCGCGCTATTCTCCGTGCCAGCGCCGTCGGGAACATGAAAATCATGTTTCCCATGATCTCGGGGCTGGAGGAATTGCGCGCTGCCAAGGCCGTGCTCGCTGAGTGCAATGAAGAGTTGCGCCGGTCGGGCATCCCTTTGGGCGAAGAGATCGAGGTTGGCGCGATGATTGAAATCCCAAGCGCAGCCATCTGCGCCAATGTCCTCGCATCCGAGGTCGATTTCTTCAGCATTGGAACAAACGATCTGATCCAGTACGCCCTTGCGGTCGATAGGGTGAACGAAAAGATAGCGTACCTTTATGAACCTACGCATCCGGCAATACTGCGTTTGTTAAAAATGATCGCCGACGCGGCGCATGCCCATCACATCTGGGTGGGTGTTTGCGGAGAAATGGCCGGAGACGTCGCGCTCATTCCGCTTTTGTTGGGTCTTGGCATGGACGAGCTGAGTGCGGGTGCTACGCTGGTTCCGCGAATCAAACGCGCGGTGCAAAGTCTGGCTATTCCCGAATGCCGCGAGCTGGTCGAGGAAGCACTCAAACTTAATACTGGCTCGGAGATTCTGGAGCGCTGCCTGGAATTAGCGGACAAGCGTTACGGCGATCTTTTGGGCTGAAGCCCAAATAAAAGTAAAAATGGGAATGGCTTCCGACCGAGTGGATGAGGAATCTTTTTAACTTTTCAACCTTTTAACTCTTTAACTTTTCTATTCGTCCGCCTCGGGATCCGGCTTCAGCCCTTCTTCTTCCATCTTGCGCAAGACATCGCTCATATCGTCCACTTCGTCCCAGACGTCTTGACTCACATAGATGGGTGCCTTTTGCTGAGTGGCCATCGCGATGCAATCGCTCGGGCGCCCGTCGAGCTCGATAATCTTTTTCTGATGTAATTCATTTTGGACGCGAATGATGACTCGCGCGTAGTAGGTGGCGTTTTTCAGGTCATTGATGATGACTCGCTCAACCTTTGCGCCGAGAGCGGTCAGTAGATGCGCCATCAGATCGTGAGTGAGCGGGCGCTCCTTGGTAATCTGGCGCATGAACATCGTGATCGCGCTGCCCACGGTTTGATCGACATAAATGATGAACACCTTGTCGTTGTTGCCGAGGAACACTGCGCACCCGCCGCTCGTCGGCAAAACCGCGCGCACCTGCACTTCGATCACCGTTTTGTTCACGAGCGAACGTTATCCGCAGGGAAACGAAAAACAAGCGATGTGCATCGCATAGGTCGCCTTCGTTTCATGCGACCTGTGGGAACATATGAGCCGCATGAGATTTTTGGACCTACTCGCTTGCATGTTAAGCGCACTGAATCATTATGCGTTTTGCGGCGTTCATCCCCCGCACGCTTTGGCTAAATGAAAACCGAATGGGACGTTGATGCAGGGATCGCGACTTATAATGTCGATGGTTGGGGCGGCGGTTATTTTACCGTCAACGCAACCGGGAACGTGGTGGTCCGACCTTTGCACGAAAACGGCGGCACGATCGACATCCTGGAAGTGGTAAATGAAGCGCGCAACCGCGGTTTAAGTTTCCCGCTGGTCATCCGATTTCAAGATTTGCTCCGGCACCGTGTCGAATCGGTAAACCGGGCATTTCGAGAGGCGATAACAGAGTTCGGTTACAAGAATGAGTATCGCGGTGTTTTTCCGATCAAGGTTAATCAGTTGCGCGAAGTCATTGAAGAAATTGTCGATGCCGGTCAGCAGTTTCATTTTGGTCTCGAGGCGGGAAGTAAGCCGGAACTGGTCGCCGCGCTGGCGATGCACAAGGATCCCGAAAGTCTGATTATTTGCAATGGCTATAAAGACGCGGCGTTCATCCGCATCGCGCTTCTTGGTTGCAAGCTCGACAAGAAGGTGGTCATTGTCGCCGAGAAACTCGAAGAGCTCGAGCAAACGATCCGCGCCGCAAAGGAAGTTGGCGTGGAACCGCACATCGGCATTCGCGTCCGTCTTTACAGCAAAGGCGCGGGCAAATGGGCGCCGAGCGGGGGCGAGAACGCGAAGTTCGGTCTCGATACCACAAGTCTCATCGCCGCGAGCGAAATGCTGAAGGCCGCGGGCCTGGCGCATTGCCTCAAACTCATTCACTTCCACGTTGGGTCGCAGGTGCCGGATATTTCAATCATCAAGCGCGCGGTCCGCGAAGCGGCCCGTTATTACGCAAAAATTGCGAAGCTTGGGCACGAACTCGGATATCTGGATGTCGGCGGCGGGCTTGGCGTCGATTACGACGGTTCGCGTAGCGACTTCGATAGCTCGGCAAATTATTCGCTCCAGGAATACGCCAATGACGTCGTGTGGAATATCATGGATGTTTGTGATTCGGAAGGCGTTCCGCATCCGGCGATCGTGAGTGAAGGCGGCCGCGCGATCGTAGCTCACCATTCCGTGCTGGTGATGGAAGCGTTTAGTTCGATCGAGAAAACGGCGCCGAAGTTGCGAGTCACCGCCAGCGAGGCAGATCACAAGCTAGTGGCCGATATCCTCGATGTGAAACAACGGCTTAAGCGCGGCAATCGCCTTGAGAGCCTGCACGACATCCGGCAGATTAAGGAGGAAGCGCAACAGACATTCGAATTTGGTCTGCTCGATCTCGAATCAAAAGCAAAGATCGATACCATCTACTGGCAGCTGGCACAGCAGATCGTGAACATGCATCGGGGCTTGCGCTTCATTCCCGAAGAAGTCAAGCAGCTCGAAACGACTCTGGGCGACCAGTACATTTGCAATTTCTCGGTTTTCCAATCCCTGCTCGATCACTGGGCGCTTGGTCAATTGTTTCCGATCATGCCGATCCATCGGCTTAACACGCCGCCCGATCGCCACGGAATGATCGTCGACATCACGTGCGATTCCGACGGAAAGGTCTCGAAGTTCACCGATTTACAGGATGTGCGTGATACCATCCCGCTCCATCGCATTGTGCCGGGCGAGATGTATTACCTCGGCGTCTTCATGGTCGGCGCGTATCAGGACATCATGGGCGACCTGCACAATTTGTTTGGCCGCGTGACCGAGGTGCACATTTTTCTCGATCCCGATGAGGAGTCCGGGTGGTACATCGAAGAAGTGATCGGTGGCAGCACGATCGGCGAAGTTCTTGCCATGGTGCAGTGGGACAAAGTCGAGCTGATGCGGTTGCTCAAGACACACGTCGACGACGCCATCAAAACCGATCGCCTTAAGCCTAACGATGCCATGAGACTGTTGGATGATTACGAGCGTCTTTTGCAGGAATACACCTACCTCTCGCTTAATGGCGTCAAATTGCCGCCGCAATCCGGCAGTTGGCTGCCGCTAAGCTGAGTGATCTCCGCAGCTTAGCGATTGTCAACGACTGTTCGTGGCGCAGGTTTGCTCGCTTCAAGCTGGGCACTCACTTTCTGGATTTGCGCTGCCTGGTCTTTCACCATTGCTGCGAGGGCGGTCATCCCAGATTTTAGCTCTGCGATTGTCTTTTCCTGTTCCTCGTTCTTACGGTGCTCTTTGAGGAACTCATTAAGCAACATCGCATTCACGGCGTCGTAGCGCACGGTGTAGGGTTCACCTTTAGCGTCGCGAGCCACCAAATCGGGGTTGACCTTCTCTACTTCTTCGGCAATTAGGCCAAACTGCGGGATTTTATCCGGGTCCAACTCTTCCTTGTAGCGGAAAGTAACTGGTTTGAGCTTAAGCAAGGTTTCACTCGATTTGTCCATCGGTTTGACCTCATCCTTGAAGCGGGCGGAAGATTGGATTGTACCGAGCTGACCGCTGGGGTTAATGATTACACCAACTCCATTCGCCACAATCTTACCGGAGATACCAGCGATAAAGGTTTTCTGCTGTGTCCCCGTTTTGCCTATCCGGATGGTATTGGCTTCATTCCCCGAACCGGCCGCACCAATATCGATGTTGTTGCTTCCCGTAGTCAGGTTCGAGCCGGCCCGCGCCCCAAGCGCAATGTTGTTTGAACCGGTCGTATTATTTAGGAGCGCTTGAAATCCGCTGGCAGTGTTGTCGTGGCCGCTCATGTTGGAGAAGAGGGCGACGGCGCCGCTGGCCACGTTCTGGAAGCCAGTCGTGTTGTTTTGGAGAGCGTCAGCACCCTCAGCTGTGTTGTTGTTGCCGGTGTTGCTCAAAAGCGCGTTGACGCCAGTGGCCGTGTTGAAGTCGCCGCTGACGTTGTTAAATAGGGACTGGAAACCGCTGGCTGTATTGTCATGGCCGGTCATGTTAGCCTGGAGTGCTTCGGGACCGTTGGCCGTGTTTTGAAAGCCGGTTGTATTGCTCTCGAGCGCTTCAAAACCGGTAGCTGTGTTGTCGTAACCCGTGGTGTTTAGCTGAAGCGCTAGACTACCGATGGCTGTGTTGGAAGAGCCGGTATTGTTCTGGAGTGTTTTGTTTCCGCAGGCCGTGTTGTCAGAGCCAACTGTGTTGTTCCTGAGAGCGAAGCTGCCTATCGCCGTATTGTCCAAACCGGAGGTGTCGAATTGGAGCGCAACAGCACCGATGGCGGTGTCGTTAGTACCGGTTGTGACGTTAAAGAGCGCACCGGTGCCCTCAGCCGTGTTGTTGTTAGGATAGCCCCCGTCCGGAGGTGGTGGCGGTAGCAGTGCGTGCGCCATCGGTGAAACTGCGAGCGCGAGCGGAATAAGCAGAAAGGCGAGTTGCCAGGCGGAGTGGTTACGGAGGCTTTTGACTAGGCGGGTTGTTTTCATAATTTTGTTCCAAGGTTGTGACATCTGTTCGGGTGCACGTCCATTTTCACCGGCATAAATGTGTTTCTATCCTTTAAAGCGGAAATCCTGCTTGGAACCCACCACGATTCGCGAGATCTTTTTTGAAAAGGCCAGCGTCCAACGGAAAGACTCCGTCGAAGTCGCGCGGTACGAACGTCCTTACTCTACTTTCGGACTCAGAGGGGGTCAGTTGCCTCGGAGACTGCTTGCCATCGGCCATCGCGCCGCACGTACACGTCCATCCATCGAGAGTGATAAATGAATGGTATTCCGGCTCGCGTTCCCTGGGTAAATAAAAGAGCCGCGATAAACATCTACGGAGCACTACTTGAACTAGTTCACCGCAGGTGGGGCGGAAGGCTCTTCATTTGAGATGTCCACCACGCAACGCCATTGCCCATCTGCGTCCCTGCGCCAGACTGATATTCCTCTAAGGTGGAGCGTAGTCGTTGCGCCGTTGGGCCCGGGAACAGTGAGCTCGTCAGTGCCGCGCATATAGGCAAACTGGCCATCGGGCGAGAATACAGGTTTTTCCGACGCCCAGTGGATCTTGAAGCCTGGCGTCTTTAGACTGGCTTCGACATAGGCGCGAATCGCCGACTTACCCTCGAGTACAGGCTGTCCTGGGAAGATGAGCATCGCGTCGTCGCTCCAAAACGAGACGATCTCATCGACATCCTTACCGGCAGAGGCAAGGTCGGCCCACTCAGCGTCCCGATGCAATAACTTGGCCTGCTCCATCACAGGATCAAAAGCGTGCCGAGAGCAGCTAACAAGTATGAGGAGATAAGTCGATAGAATCGATCGGCGTGATATTGACAAAATGATCATCTACACAGCTACTGCTTGTGTATCATTGCTCGAGGTACGGCAGGAACACAGTTGTTTTGCCATTACCGACGTTATGCACTTCTTGTGTAGCGATGAAACCAGGATGGTTTCTCGAAGCCCCTTCGACCATCAACTCCACGCGTATCGCCATGCGCTGACCTTCCATGAGCCCAAGCGGCCCGAAGTCGAAAGACGAAGCCTGGCCGAGCTCTAGCCTGCGGCGGTCTGACTGCGCCAGTATATTGCCCTGACTGTCGAACACCTGTACACCACCAGGTTGTTCCGCGCTCCTCTCCGGTATTGACTACGTGAGCACTGGTGGCCTGACCCTGTGCGAGGCTGAACATCCCTGTTTGTCTAATGATCGCGATGACAGCCTCCGCCGCACTCGCGCCCCTGATTGTCCAGATGGTTGCGATAGCCACAGCTATCACCATTGCGATGAGTTTCATTGTCGTGGTTCGTGTTTTCATAATTTTGCTTTTTTAGGTTTTGACATCTATGCGGCGCGTCTTCTTTTCGCACCGGCCTAAATGTGCTTCTACCTCCTAAAGCGGAAATCCCGCTTTGAACCCACCACGGTGCGTGAGATATTTTGTAGATAGCCGCCACCCTAACCACCCAATTTCTCAGAACCGCGGATTTGAAACTCTCTCGGCTCCCGCCTCGTTCGCCGCTACCCTTCGCGGCTTTACCTTCTGTGTCGCTGCCCCCACCAGCTCCGCTCGCAGATGATACGGATAAGAGAAAATAAGAGGGCGACAGAACGGAATAAGGCTTAGGTCATTCTGCTTACCATCTGTGCCATCCGTGTTATCCGCGGTTCCGCTTCAGCTCTACTGATTATTAACGACTAGGTGCTGGGCAGGTTTGCTCGCGGAAAGCTGCGCACTCACTTTTTGGATTTGCGCCGCCTAATCTTTCAGACTTGCAGTGAAGGGTTTTAACGTCCTTCTGCCCCGGGGAAAGACGCTGCAGCAGCGTCGCCCCCGGGACGAGGATCACCAACGAAGCGGCTAATGTCTGAAGTTTGCCCAAGGGCGGTCCAGAATGAAATTTGGAGGGGGTAATTCAACGTTGGCATTTGCGTTGCCCCCCGCGATGTCGTAATTCGTCGCGTTGAGGCTAGCATCGTTGCGAACGACCAGGTTGCCGCCCGCAGTCGACGTCAATTCCGCGGTCGTTGCTTGTCACTGTGTTGCCGTCGATGCGGTTTGCCCGGCCGGTGACGTGAACGCCGGCCCCGTTAGCCGCCTCGACGCCATTTCCCTCGCAAGTGTTGCCCTCCAGCGGCAGCGATTATCCACCTCGATTCCGTCGCCCGTGTTCGCAGAGGCGGTGCAGCCGGTCACTGCACTGCCGTTGGATGCGATAATTCCATCGCCAGTGTTGCCGCTCGCATGGCAGTTACTGATCGTGCTGGACGCGCCGACAGAAATACCGACTACGCCATTGCCCTCTGCCGTGGAGCTGGTAATAAACGCTCGTGCGCAGGGCTGCAATCCCACCGCCCGTATTGGTGTTAGCGTTACAATCGATCACGGTCAGATAATTCACTCCACCTGTTGTGATGCCGGCTCCTGTGTTGCCGAACGCGAGGCAGGATTTGATCGTGCAGGCAGTGCCAAGGCCAAATCCGTGACCGCCGTTTAGGCTGCTGACACACCCGGTGACAAGCACGTTATTGCTGACTGCAATGCCGACGCCCGTGTTTTGAGCTGCTACGCAGTTGTTGACCTCGCTGCCGCTATTGATCACAAGGCCGTTCTGGCCGTTGGCATCGGTGCGCAAGTCTTCGATCCGAGACAGGGCTCCGTTCGTTCCCTCCAGCCCGTGACCACTCCAGCCGCTGATCGAGCCATTACGAATGACGATGTGGAAATGGCCATTAATCTTAATACCATTAAGTGAGTTGCCGACGCCAAGAACGGCAAAACCGGCAAGGTCGAGCGTGACATTGTCTGCGTCGATCCTGATTCCATTTTTCCCGGCAACACCAACCACGTTGCTCTCCAGGCAGTATGAGCCCGGCTGGCTGATGACAAACACTGCATTGCCATCGCCTGGGAGACTGTTGACTTCGATACACGTAGCCTGCGCCGCGCAGGTCAATAGCGACATGAGGCCGACTACGACTGAACCGATATACGATGTTTTCATTTACTTGGTTCCTTTAGTTTTGTTGTTTTTGGTTTCTTCTTTCTTTCCAGGTTGTGACATCTGTCCGGCGCGTCTTCTTTTCGCACCGGCGAAGATGTGTTTTCTATCTGCTAAAGCGGAAGCCGCTGCCCAAACCCACCATCGCGGCAGCGAAATTTTTTTGCTCGTGCAGTGCAACGGCTGGCAAGAAGCCGCCGAAAGTCTTAAAATAATGCGTTCTCGACCAGCAAGATCCGGCGCATTAAAATGCTGTGGGTATGGCGGCGGCCTCGTCAGCGCAACAACAGGTCACGCAGCTTCTCGTGGACTGGAGCAGCGGAGACACGGCCGCGCTCGATAAGCTGATTCCGTTGGTACAGCCCGAGCTGCATCGTTTGGCGCACTATTATATGAGCCGCGAAGGAGAGGGGCACACCTTGCAAACCACCGCGCTCGTCAATGAGGCGTATCTTCAGTTTGTGGACAAGACACATCCGCGCTGGCAAAACAGGCCACACTTTTTCGCCGTCGCCGCGCAGCTCATGCGGCGCATCATGGTCGATCACGCGCGCCAGCGCCATGCGCTCAAACGTGGTGGCGCTGCACAGAAGGTGACGCTGGACGAGACAGCCTTGGTAACCGAGACGCGGGCGGCGGAATTGCTCGCGCTGGATGAAGCGCTCGAAAATCTCGCCGCCTTCGATCCGCGCATGAGCAAGATCGTCGAGATGCGCTATTTCGCCGGACTGAGTAATGAGGAGATCGCGGAGGTGCTCAAAATACATCCCAACACGGTGATGCGAGACTGGAGCGCAGCCAAGGCATGGCTTTACGCCGCGATGAGGGGAGAAGAATGTTAATGGAACCTGGGCGCTGGGGTCGAATCACTGACATCTATCATGCGACCATCGCGCGCCCGCCGGAAGAACGCGCCTCCTTTCTCGGCGAAGAATGCCATGGCGACGAGAGCTTGCGCAAACAAGTTGAGGCCATGGTCAAGTCTCATGAGCGATCGGGTAATTTTATCGAGTCGCCGGCCTTCGCTGTCGCCCCCGAGCTCCTGATTGACGAGCCGACGGGCGATTTGATCGGTCAATTGATCGGTCACTACCGGATTGAATCTTTGCTCGGTGTGGGCGGGATGGGCGAAGTCTATCTCGCGCGAGACGAGCGGCTCGGGCGTAAGGTCGCGCTTAAGCTTCTTCCAGAGTATTTGACGGAGGACGAGACGCAGCTGAGCCGATTCAAAACCGAGGCGCGCACCGCGTCGGCCTTAAATCATCCAAACATTCTTACGGTTCACGAGATCGGCGCGGAAGGAAACCGACACTTCATCGCGACTGAGTTCATTGAAGGTATGACTCTGCGCGCGTTGCTGAGGGGTGGGCGAATGAATCTGCACAACGCGCTGGAAATTGCCGTACAAGTGGCCTCGGCGCTGGCGGCCGCTCACGAAAGTGGCGTCGTGCATCGTGATATCAAACCGGAGAATATCATGCTGCGGCCGGACGGATATGTGAAGGTCCTTGACTTCGGCATTGCCAAACTCACCGAGCCGGAGGTTGCAAGAGGCGATCGTCGCGCCGGAACGACGACGCTTCTGTTGAAAGCGCGGCCCGGCTTGGTAATCGGGACAGCACAATACATGTCTCCCGAGCAGGCGCGCGGGCAGACGGGGGACGCCCGCTCGGACATTTGGAGCCTGGGCGTGGTGCTATACGAGATGATCGCAGGGAACCCGCCGTTCTCGGGCGCGACGCCGGGCGATTGCATCGCCTTCATACCGAAGGCGGAGCCGCCACCTTTATCCAGCGTGTTGTCGAATGTTCCGATCAAACTCCAATCCATCGTGGAAAAGGCTTTGCGCAAAAATAGTGATGAGCGTTACCAGAGGATCAAAGAGATGCTTGCCGACCTCAGGGGTCTCAAGCCTGAGCTGGAAGGGGAAGGCTCCTCGCCGCAGACCAAAGCGCGTGCCGAACCCATCCTCAGCAAGATCAAGCGTCACAAGCGAGGCGCGTTACTCATACTGACCGCTGCGATGTTGGTCGCGGCAGCGTTGGCCTACCGTTTTTACTTCGTTGCTCCGGCGCCTTCACCAAATGAAAAATCCATCGCTGTTCTACCACTTGCTGACCTTAGCCAGGCGCACGATCAGGAATATTTTTGCGATGGGATTCAGGAAGAAATTCTCACGCGACTTTCCAAAATCGCCGATCTCAAAGTAATTTCGCGGACATCTACGCAACGTTTCAAGAGTGCACCGAAAAATCTGCCTGAGATTGCAAAGCAACTTGGCGTCGCGAACATTCTCGAGGGCACTGTTCAGAAAGCGGGAGGTCAGGTTCGCGTGAATGTCCAACTCGTCAATGCCAGGAACGATTCACATCTTTGGGCAGAAAAATATGATCGTAAATTGACGGACGTCTTCGGTGTGGAAAGCGAGATCGCGAAAGCAATCGCCGACACGTTGCAAGCGAAACTTAGCGGCTCCGAGCAGCGTGCGATTGCAACCCGGCCAACGGAGAGCGCTGAGGCACATCAGCTTTATCTCAAAGGCACATTTTTTTCTAACAAACGCACCGGGCCTGACCTGCGAACCGCTATCGATTACTTCAAGGAGGCGATAGGCAAAGATCCGAATTACGCGCTCGCATATGCTGGACTGGCCGATGCCTATGCGCTTCTCTCCCTCTTCGGTGGTGAGGGTCCGCAAGAGACTGCGCCCCAGGCGAAGGCAGCAGCCAGGAAAGCGCTCGAACTGGAAGACGCCCTGCCTGAAGCGCATAACTCACTCGGCTTGGTGCTAGCGCTGCACGACTTTGATTTCGCCCAGTCGAAAAAAGAGTTCGAACGGGCGATTGAATTAAATCCGAATTACGCCACCGCGCATCATCAATTCGGCAACATGAATCTTGCAATGGTAGGCGAATTCGATCGCGCCATCGCGGAAGGAATGCGCGCGGTGGAACTTGATCCACTCTCCCTAATCATCAATGCCGACCTTGGCCAGAATTTTCTGTTGGCGCGGCGCTACGACGAGGCGATCGACCAATTGCGCAAAACGCTGGCAATGGATCCGCGTTTTTATTACGCGCGCTGGTCTCTCGGCGAAGCACTCCAGTTGAGCGGACAACTGCGCGAAGCAATGGCCGAATACGAGAAAGCGGCTGAGATAACGGACGATCCGATAGTCTTGGCGATGCTGGCACAAGGATATGCGAAAACTGATCAGCACGAGAAAGCGCGTGATCTTCTCTCCCAACTCGAGCTGTTGGCCGCACATCGACACGTCGGACCTTTTACCTTTGCGCTGATCCACCTCGGCCTGGGGGACAAAGAAAAAGCGATCGACGAACTCGAACGCGCGTATCGCGAACGTGCCGATCTGGGGATCGTCGGCATTAAAGTCGAGCCGCTGCTTGATCCTTTGCGCGGCCATCCGCGATTCGAGCGTTTGCTCGCGAATGTCGTTGGCAACGCTGAGAACAAGTCACTCACTCAACCCATAGAGGACAAGTCGATCGCTGTTCTACCGTTTGAAGACTTGAGTGAAAACAAAGAGCACGCCTTTTTTGCCGATGGCGTGCAGGACGACGTTTTGACCAAGCTGGCTAAGGTTGCCGATCTCAAAGTAATCAGCCGTACCAGCGTCATGCAATATCGCGGCAAACAGAATCTGCGCGAGATCGGACGTGTGCTTGGCGTTTCACATGTGTTGGAAGGAACGGTGCGGCGCTCTGAAGGGAAGGTGCATATCAACGCGCAGTTAGTAGATGCTCGCACTGATACGCACGTGTGGGCAGAGGAATACGATCGCAATTTGAATGAGGTGTTTGCCATCGAGATAGAAGTTGCGCAATCAATCGCAAATCAGCTTCGAGCCAGGGTTTCAACTCGTGAACAGACGGCGATGCAAGAGCGACCAACCGAGGATCTGGTTGCCTATGATCTCTACACGCGCGGGAAAAATCTTGTTCTAACGGCGAGCGGCAGGAGTACTGGGAGAACCGACTTACTGCTAGCAGTCGATCAATTGAACCAGGCGGTCGCGCATGATCCGTCATTTCTCCAAGCGTACTGTCAACTCGCTTCGGCTCACGACCACCTTTATTCCCTTGGCTTCGACCGGACATCCGCGCGGCTGGAGCTGGCGAACGCAGCCATCCAGACAGCGTCTCGCCTCCGGCCGGATGCAGGTGAAGCACACCTCGCGCGTGCTGAGAATCTTTATCGGGGATACCTCGATTACATTGGCGCCTTGGCCGAACTGGAAGTGGCTCGTCAGAGCTTGCCCAACGATGCCCGGGTACTCCAGCTAATGGGTTTCATTCTAAGGCGTCAGGGGCGCTGGGAAGAGGCCACACAAAAACTGCAGCGCACCGTTGAGCTCGACCCCCGTAACACATACACGCTCCAGCAGATGGCATGGCAGTACCTGTTTGTTCACCGCTATGGTGAAGTAAAGCCGCTGTTAGCCCGCGTGTTGGCCATCGAGCCGAACCGTACCGATACGGAAGTGTTCCTTGCGTCCGTTGACTTTCATTGGAAAGCCGACATCGGGCCGTTCCATCAGATGGTCGATTCAATTCGGGCCACAAATCCCTCGGCGCTGCCGAGTATCGCCGATGCCTGGCTTACCTGCGCGCTGGCGGAGCGCGATCCGGGTGCGGCTGCCAATGCTATGGCGGCAGTGGGCGACGATGCTTTTGGCGACGATGCGGTGCACTTCAGTCGGACGTTCGTTGAAGGTGTCGTCGCTCGGATAATGAAAGATGAGGGCAAAGCACGCTCGGCTTTCACTGCTGCACGATCGGAGCAGGAGAAAATTGTTCGTGCTCAACCAAAATATGGCCCGCCACTGTGCGTGCTTGGTTTGATCGACGCAGCTCTTGGGCGGAAAGAGGAAGCGCTGCGCGAAGGCCGGCGCGCGATCGAGCTTCTCCCGGTTGAGAAAGACGCGATCAGAGGCGCGGCGATGATCAAGTATTCGGCGATGATCGCAGCGTGGGCTGGCGACAACGATCTGGCCTGTGAACAGCTTGCCACTGCCCTGCGCTATCCGACCTCGCCAAGCTATGGTGACCTGAAGCTACTGCCGTGGTGGGATCCGATCCGCGGCGACCCATGCTTCGAAAAAATCGTCGCCTCCCTCGCGCCGAAGTGAATTTAACCGCGGCGGGACTTGGAGCGCGCTAACCAACTCTTAGGCGAGAACTCTGCGGAGCCTTGGACTGCACGCGCTTATCCTATCCAATTACGGCAACTGATGTTTGAACATCGTTATGGCGAAATTATCTCGAAACTACGACCGCTGCTGGCCGAGCGCGCGCCGTCAGCCGCGGTGAACCAGGACACCTACTACTGGCTGCTCGGAATGGCGCAAAAGCTCACAAGTGACTTGAGTGGCGGCCGGTCGACTTTTGCGCAAGACCGCGACTTTTTGCTTGCCGCGTCGTAGCCTTGCGAACGCGGGTTGAGTGTTGAACGTTGAGCGTTGGCTGCAAAATGTATGGATAAGCCTCTTTCTCCGACTCCGATTAAGGACGCTTTGCAAAGCACCGCGCCAATCGATTCGATTCAGGTGCAGGGCTGGGTGCGGACCCGCCGCGATTCCAAAGATTTCTCATTCATCGAGCTGAATGACGGCTCCACCCTGCGCAATCTTCAGATTATCACGAAGAACACGTTGCCGAATTACCTCGCGGTTCAACGGCTCACAACTGGAGCATCTATCATAGTCAGTGGCGCGCTGGTCGCGTCGCAGGGTAAAGGACAAAAATGGGAGCTCGTTGCGAACAAAATCGAGATTGTAGGAGCTGCCGATGATTCCTATCCCCTGCAAAAAAAGGGACATACACCCGAATTCATGCGCGAAATCGCTCATCTTCGTCCTCGCTCCAATCTTTTTAGCAGTGTCTTTCGCACACGAAGCAGGCTCGCTTTTGCAGTTCACCAGTTTTTTCAAGAGCGCGGTTTCGTTTATGTGCATACGCCGATTATCACTGGGAGTGACTGTGAAGGAGCTGGGGAATTGTTTCACGTCACAACGCTTGACGTCGCGAACATGCCGCGAACGGCGAAGGGCGAAATCGATTATACAAAGGATTTCTTTGCCCGGCCGACATATCTCACCGTGAGCGGCCAGTTGGAAGCGGAGGCATTCGCGCTGGCCTTGTCCAAGGTTTACACCTTTGGACCAACTTTTCGTGCTGAGAACTCCAACACGTCCAGGCACGCGAGTGAATTCTGGATGATCGAGCCGGAAATGGCGTTTTGCGATTTGAACGGCAACATGGATCTCGCCGAGGAGTTTGTGAAATATTTGATCGCGGACGCGCGCGAACATTGCCCCGAAGAGATGGAACTTTTCGCCAAGTTCGTGGACAAGGAATTGCTAGCGCGGCTTGATTTTGTCGTTGAGCGGCCGTTTCAGAGGATCACCTATTCCGATGCGATCGAGCTTCTGAAAAAGAGCGGCGAGAAATTCGAGTTCCCGATCGACTACGGATTGAACCTGCAATCGGAACATGAACGCTGGTTAACCGAAAAACACTTTCAGCGCCCTGTCACCGTTTTCAATTATCCAAAGGAAATCAAACCGTTCTACATGCGTGTGAACGACGATGGAAAGACGGTGACTGCAATGGACTTGCTCGTGCCGGGCATTGGCGAAATCGTGGGCGGCAGCCAGCGCGAAGAGCGGCTTGAGGTGTTGGAAGAAAACATGCGCCGGCACAACATGGATCCTGCCGATTACAAATGGTATCTGGATCTTCGCCGTTACGGTCACTGTGCCGCATTCCGGCTTCGGGCTCGGGTTCGAACGAATGCTGATGTTCATTACAGGCGTATCGAACATCCGTGATGTCATTCCCTTTGCTCGCACACCCGGCAGCGCAGAATTCTGATTCTCGATCTACGTTTTGATCGTCGCAGCTGGTTGCAGAATGATTAGCGCCGACGGTTTGACCGTGATCTTGATTTCGTCCGACGACTTCTTGTTCTTGTTCCGCCAAAGTTCGTCGTCCAAATGGATCGTCGACCCCTTCCAAACAATCCGTAATTCACGGAATCTCCTCGTCGGCAACGGAGACTTGCTCTTCTTCCCGGCCACGCGTGCGTCGAAGTGTTCCATTAAGAGCCCGCGATCGGCTGTGCGCGCGCAAACAAAATCAAATCGTCCATCTCTGGTCTCGGCGCGGGGCGCCAGATGGAGTGCGGGACCAACCGAGCGAATATTCATTGCCTCCCAAAGAATATAGCGGCCGGAAATGTCTTTTCCGTCGATCTTGATCTTCCATTGCTGGGCCGAATAGTCGTGAAGCATTCGACGCAAGAGTGCGCCATGGCGCGCCATCTGTTGTTCCTTGGAAAGTTTTTCAGCCTTGCCGTTCTTTTTCTCTTCTTTCTTTGCAGCCCGGACGTAATCCGCAAGCAAGCCGCCGCCGGCGCCTTCAAAAAAATATCGATCGCCCCACGGGCCAGTCGCTAGTCCCACGTCAAAGACCTTTTTCTTTCCGCCTTCGAGCCTCGCGATGATTTCCTCCGGAGAAGCGACCAACCCCAGCGCTCGCGCGAGGTTATTCGCCGTACCCATAGGAAGAACACTCAACGGAATGCCGCTATCGATGAGACGGAATGCAACTTTTGCGGTCGTTCCGTCACCGCCGGCGGCAAGCACCAGGTCAGCGGGTTGCTTGAGCGCTTTTTTGAAGCCGACTTCTTTCGTGGATTGGTAAGTGGCATGATGGCCGGCTTCAGCTAGCGCCGCCATCAATTGCTCCTTTCCGTGTCTGGCGTCGCCAGCTTTGGGATTGTGTATTAACGTGATTCGCATCCAGTCTCGTAATCGGTAGATACGGGATTATTCGGCCAAAAACAATCTGGCAAACGTTTAATGAAAAGAAGATGCGAATCCTGATTTCGAACGATGACGGCATTTATAGCCCTGGTATTGTGGCCTTGGCAAAAGTCGCATCGCGTTTTGGCGAAGTGCGTATTGTCGCGCCCGATGTGGAGCAATCTTCTATGGGCCACGCTATTACTTCTTCGCGGCCGCTCCGCTATAAAAAAATTCGCTTGGGAGACTTCGAGGCCTATCGCGTGAATGGTACGCCAGCTGATTGCGTTGCCCTCGGAACCCATCATTGGCAGCATGTCGATCTTGTTCTTTCCGGAATTAATCTCGGTCTGAATCTTGGCAATTCCTGCTGGCATTCCGGCACGCTGGCAGCTGCAAAACAAGCTGCATTGCTCGGAGTGCGTGGCATCGCGTTCAGCACGGCTGTTAGCGAAAACCAGGAGCCGGATTTCGCCAAGCTTGAGCCGTACGTCGCAAAGGTGATCGATATGCTGCTCGAAGAAAACACGATGCCTCTGGTGAACGTGAATTTTCCAGAGAAACCACGGGGCATCCGCTGGACGCGTCAGTCCGTGCGCCAGTACCGACGGCAAAGTAGCTCCCAGCAAAGATCCGATGGGCCGCCCAATTTTCTGGTTCACGGTTATCCCCCTGCAGGGAGCCGAAGAAGGGACCGACCGATGGGCAGTCGAACACAACTGGGTCTCGGTCACTCCGTTGCGCCTCGATTTGACCGACGAAAAGGAGCTAGGACGGGCCTTGGCCCTTCATCACACACCGGCAATCGGTGCTAAAACGTCGGGCGCCTCACAAAAAAGCAAGACCTCTAGGCGCAGGACGAATAAAAAAGCGCGGCACGAAAAGAGTTAACGGCGATGAAATCACTGAGGGCTTTACCGGAACACAGATCAGCGCTGCGTTTCTGTTATTCTCGTAAACTCAAGCTTGGAGCCGCCGAGTTCTTGCAGGGTCATTCGGTTGCCGGAGATTTTCATTTGGTAAACGGTAGTTGCGAATGGCGTTTGAATTTTGATTCGGTCCTGGTCACCGAATTCATATTTGCCACGTAGATCCCCGACAAGGACCGCGCCATTTGCCGAGAACTCCCAAAGGATTGCATTTGATCCTCCCATCATGCGCCATTTGCCTACTACGGTGGAATGTTCGCAGCTGGCCATCGCGAACACTAAAGCGATCACGATTATCCTTAATCGCAGCTTGGATTGAGAAGAATTAAATGGCACGGGCCTGCTGATTTATAATCAGCTGTGATCATCATGTCGAGCTGGCCGATTTTGGTCCCAGTCTGACTCACTTGCGTCTTAGAGTCCGACAGCGCTTGTGCGCCTTTGATTATGACGCAGACCTGAAGCTGTTCTCTTACACGAACAGTTCCCCGGGAACCCTATTTCTTCTTCGAGTCTTTCTTTGACTCGCGCTTGGATTCCTTTGATTCCTTTTCGGCCTTCTTAGATTCGCCGGGGCGATATTCTTCTTGTTCGGCTGCGGCGAATGCTTTCTCAAGGCCGACCATGTCTTCGCCCGGACGAAGGATGTCGAGTGCTTCGGCTTCCTTACGCAGTTGTTCCTCGGTATAATTCGCGGCCTTGATCGACAATCCAATACGGCGCTCGACCTTGTCCACTTTTACGACGCGCGCTTCGACTTCCTGACCGACTTTGAGCACGTCTTTCACTTTCGCAACGTGATCTTCGCTCAATTGTGAGATGTGCACGAGGCCATCGATATCGTCCTGTAGCTGCACGAATGCGCCAAAGCTGGCGAGCTTGGTCACTTTGCCTTTGACCAGGTCGCCGATCTTGTATTTCTCATCGATCGTTTTCCATGGATCTTCGGTGAGTTGTTTGATCCCAAGGCTGATCCGTTGGTTTACCTTGTCGATGTCGATCACTACGGCTTCGATTTCGTCGCCTTTCTTAAAGACTTCGCTGGGGTGATTGATTTTGCGGGTCCAGCTCAAATCGGAAACGTGAATCATTCCGTCGATGCCCTCTTCCAATTCCACGAAGGCGCCGTAGGCGGTCATGTTGCGAATCTTGCCTTTCACCTGGCTGCCGATGGTGAATTTCTTCTCGATTTCATCCCACGGATTCGCCTCGAGCTGGCGAAGACCCAGTGAAATTTTCTGTTCCTCCTTGTTCACACCGAGCACGACAGCTTCCACTTCCTGGCCAACACTGAGGATATCGGATGGGCGCATGATGCGTTTCGTCCATGAAAGCTCGGAGACATGGATTAGTCCTTCCACACCCTCCTCGATCTCAACAAACGCGCCGTAGGGAACAAGATTGGTAATCTTGCCTTTGATACGCTGGCCTGCCGGGAAACGCTCCTCGATCTGGTCCCACGGATTTTTCTGAGTTTGTTTAAGTCCCAGCGACACGCGCTCTTTTTCCTTGTTGATGTCGAGCACGACGACTTCCAACTGCTGCCCGACCTTCAATAACTCGTTGGGATGCCCCAGCCGCCCCCAGGTCATGTCCGTGACGTGCAACAACCCGTCCATCCCATCGAGATCGATGAATGCTCCGAAATCGGTGATGTTTTTCACCGTGCCGGTCACGCGGTCGCCCACGTTCACGCCTTCCATGAATTTTTGGCGTTTTTCGCTTCTCTCCTGCTCGATCACCTCGCGCCGGCTGAGCACGACGTTCTTGCGATCGTCGTTGAGCTTAACGATTTTGAAATCGTACGTGTTGCCAACAAATTGCTGCAAGTCCTTTGGTGGAACGACATCGATTTGCGATGCCGGCAAAAATGCCTCGACTCCGATGTTCACCATTAAGCCGCCTTTCACTACCGACTTCACCTTGCCTTTGATCAGGCGGTCACCTTCGAACACACCGACGATCTTGTTCCAATTTTGTCGGTACGCGGCTTTCTCCTTCGACAGAACAACCATACCTTCGTCGTTTTCCAGCCGCTCCAGAAGCACGTCCACCTCGTCGCCGACCTCGAGGGATTCAACGTCATCAAATTCTGCCAATGGAATGACGCCCTCGGATTTATATCCGACATCCACCAACACTTCGCGGGGGCGAATTTCCAAAATGCGTCCCTTGACAATGCTTCCCTCCCGGAAGTCCGGCATCGGCTTGGCCATTACATCCTGCATGTGAATCATAAAATTAAATGGGCCTCCTTCAGGCGCTGTAGCCCCGAAATTCTTCGGGGAAGATTTCCGGGAAACTGAGCCGCGAAAGCGGGACGCCATAGTAGGCGTTTTCCGCGCTCAGGTCAACTCTGGGGAGCAGACCGGCTATGTGTGATTGTCTCGGTACCTCGCCGAAACGATCTTTCTAAAGTTGGCGATGGCGAGCCGTCATCGCCAGCATGCGAGGGCACGTGCGTTCCCGGAGGCTGACCGCCTTGAGCCCGCGGCGTTTCTCCAGTATTCTGATTAAACATGTTGCCCTTACGTTTATTGAGCCTGATTGCGCTTCTCACAGCTACATCGCTCCGCGCTGAGTCTCCCGCCGAGCAAAAAATTCTCGAAGCGATCAAATCACCTGACCTCAGTGTCGTGCATCTTTGGGCGCCGTGGTGCTCCAATTGCCAGGCGGAATTAAAGAGCGGCGGCTGGCTCAAGACGGTTAAAGACAACCCGCAGGTGAAGTTTTATTTCGTATCCGTTTGGAACGATGGCGTGGACGGCCATGCGATCTTGCAGAAATTCCAAATTACAGACCAGCCGAACGTCACAATTCTCGCGGATCCGGGGCCGCGAAAGGGCGACAGCAAAATCAAGCAATTCGTCGGGATACCGCTCTCATGGATTCCTACGACTTGGATTTACAAAGGCGGCGATCTCCGCTACGCATTGAACTACGGCGAAGTCCGTTTCCCTGTGCTCCAGCAATTTCTCGAAGACAGCAAATCGGAATGGTCGCATAAAGGCGAACCGGCGATAGGCTCCCCCTAAGGATTGGCAATGCTCGAAACACCAACCGTTCCCCTCATTAATTCAAAACGTCCGCCGCAAATTCTGTCGCTGATTGGCGACACACCGTTGGTAGAAGTCACGCAGCTCGACACCGGCCCATGTCAGCTTTTTCTCAAGCTTGAGAATCAAAATCCAGGCGGATCGATCAAGGATCGGATCGCGCTGTCAATGATCGAAGCTGCGGAGGACGAAGGGAAATTGCGGCCTGGCGGCACGGTTGTTGAGGCCACAGCAGGCAACACCGGTTTGGGCCTTGCGCTAGTTGCCGGCGCGAAAGGCTACCGCGTCTTGCTCGTAATTCCCGATAAAATGTCGCAGGAGAAAATCTCGCATGTGAAAGCGCTCGGCGCCGAAGTGCGGATCACTCGTTCGGACGTGACGCGCGGCCATCCTGAATATTACCAGGATGTGGCTGCGCGACTTGCCGAGGAAATCCCCGGTGCGTTCTATGTGAATCAATTCGGGAATCCTGCAAATCCGTTGGCGCACGAGCGCACTACGGGACCGGAAATTTGGGAACAGATGCGGCACGATATCGATGCGATTGTCGTAGGCGTCGGTTCTGGTGGGACGCTGACTGGTCTCGGGCGATTTTTCAATCGCGTTAAACCGCGGCGCGGCATCGAAATGGTTTTGGCCGACCCAAAGGGTTCCATACTTTACGAATATGTTAAGTCAGGCAAGCTGCTCGAAGCAGGCAGTTGGGCCGTCGAAGGCATCGGCGAGGATTTTATTCCTGAGATCGCCGACATGTCGCTGGTAACCGAAGCATTCGAGATTGATGACGGGGAAAGCTTTGCAACGGTGCGCGAGCTTTTGCGCAAGGAAGGAATTTTCGGCGGATCTTCCACCGGCACACTCGTCGCCGGGGCGCTGCGTTATTGCCGCAAGCAGACGAAATCGAAGCGTGTCGTCAGCTTCGTGGTCGATACCGGGAACAAATATCTTTCCAAGATGTTCGACGATTTCTGGATGGCGGAGCAGGGGTTCATTCATCGTCCGCCGCATGGCGATTTGAGCGATCTGATCTCGCATCGTTACGAGGCGGGCGAAGTAATTTCCGTTGGACCAACGGACACGTTGCTGACCGCGTTCAAACGCATGCGTGGCGCGGATGTCTCGCAGCTCCCCGTGGTCGATCAAGATGGACGTGCGCTTGGGATTATCGATGAATCCGATGTGCTTGTGAAAGTGCACCGCGATACGTCGCATTTTAAGGATCCGGTCAAAAAAGCGATGACGTCCAAGTTGGAAACACTATCGCCAAACGCCACGATCAAGGATCTGTTGGATGTATTTGATCGCGGCCGCGTGGCCATCGTGATGCAAGATGACAAATTCCTTGGGCTGGTCACGCGTTCCGATCTGCTCTCATACTTGCGGTTGCACATGCCGAAGCAATAGGACGCCGCTTGAGGATGAACCGGATGATTGCCGCCATTTTGTCATGTTCAGCGAAGCGAAACATCTCTGGATTCGACGCTTCACGATTGTCGGAACAACTGATCAGAGATTCTTCGCTCCACTCAGAATGACAGCGCGCCAAACTTTATCCGCGAAATCCGCGTCATCCGTGATTAGATGAAAGTGATATGAAAAAGCAACTCGAATTCGCCACGCGTGCGATTCACGCGGGGCAGGCGCCCGACCCTTCCACTGGTGCGGTGATGACGCCGATTTATGCAACATCGACGTACGTGCAGAAGAGTCCAGGAAAACACAAAGGCTACGATTACGCGCGCTCGATCAATCCCACCCGGCTCGCTTATGAAAAGTGCATCGCCGATTTGGAAAGCGGCACGCGAGGCTTCGCGTTTGCCTCCGGCCTCGCTGCGATGGCGACTGTGCTCGAGCTGCGTCGAAAGCGGCTCGCATATCGTCGCAAGTGACGATCTTTACGGCGGCACATTCAGGTTGTTCGATAAGGTGCGCCGTCGGTCGGCGAATCTTGATTTTACTTATGCTGATCTGACAGAGGCGAACGATCTGGAGCGCGCCATCAAACCAAATACGCGGATGGTTTGGATCGAAACGCCAAGCAATCCACTGCTGAAGCTGATCGACCTTGAAGCAATCGCGAAAATCGCGCGGGAGCGCAAAATCATCTCAGTTTGCGATAACACATTTGCAACGCCGTGGATTCAACGCCCGATTGAGACCGGATTCGACATCGTGGTGCATTCTGCGACAAAGTATTTGAACGGTCATTCCGATCTGGTAGGCGGAGTAGTTGTAGCCGGCGACAACAAGGAACTCGCCGATCAAATTGCATTCCTGCAAAACTCGGTCGGCGCAATCGCCGGCGCGTTCGACAGTTTTCTTGTGCTGCGCAGTTTGAAAACGTTGCCGCTCCGAATGGAGCGCCATTGCGCCAATGCCCTTGAAATTGCGCGCTGGCTGGAAGAACAGCGAGAGGTGAAATCCGTCCGTTACCCGGGGCTAAAGTCCCATGCCCAACACGATCTGGCGCGTCAGCAAATGCGCGGCTTTGGCGGAATTGTAACGATCATCTTGAAAGGTGATCTCGCGGACACCAGGCGTTTTCTGGAAAACACGCGCCTTTTTTCGCTGGCGGAAAGTTTGGGCGGCGTAGAAAGCCTGATCAATCATCCGGCGCTCATGACGCATGCCTCGGTGCCGAAGGAGCAGCGCGAAAAACTCGGCGTCACCGATTCGCTGGTAAGGCTTTCGGTTGGCGTGGAAGATGTCCGCGATCTAATCGACGATTTGAAGAGCGCACTCGAAGCGATTTAGCCACGCGGTCGCAGATACGTGGTTTTCACCATGTCTTCATTCCACGTCAATCCGGTCTGCTTTTGTGGAGGGTCTTCAGCGCCGGGCGAAACTCATTCTTCAACGATGCTTAGTCCTGAAGAATCGACCAGGCGCCCTCCGTCGCAGACATTCGTCCATTTGTAGAGCAGTGCAGATGGTTTCGAAACGGGAGCGGTTCTCTCAGTCATGCGCGTATTTTTCCGCTCCGAGAAAGTGAAGAGAAACATAAGATTGATCGCCCACGACCCAACTGTCGTGGCCGGGACCGATGTAAAAGATGTCTCCAGGCTTCATGACGTAAGACCTTCCATCCTCCATGGCACACGCGGCTTCACCGGATATCACCATGCCAATGTGCTCCACCTGACAAAGGGACGTCCCCGCAACAGGTGCGACATGCTGCGACCATTTCCAGCCGGGTTCATATGTTGCCCGGCCAATCGTCATTCCGCCGATCTTGATGAGCTCAAACCGTCCTTTCTCAAAAGTCCGAACCTCATCCGGGTTCTCAAATCGTTTAATTAAGAAGTCGATGTAATCAGGAAGCATAGTGCTGGCTCGGGTGATCCTGTTAAAAGGTTACGCGCCGCCGACACGTAACATTCTCTCAAAATCGTGACTATTCGAATCCGACATTGCGATGAGGCACGTATGGCGCCTGGAGCGCCTCGAGTTCCGCGTCGGATAGTTTCACGTCCAGAGCTGCCACTGCTTCTTCGAGATGGTGAGGTTTGGTTGCGCCAACGATTGGGGCCGTCACTGCAGGCTTGTGAAGCAACCACGCGAGCGCGATCTGCGCGCCAGGGATGCCTCGCGCCTTGGCAATTTCTCCCACGCGATCTACCATCGGTTTGTCCGATTCCTCAGTCCCCGAATAAAGTTTTTTGCCGTACTCATCAGTTTGACCGCGCGTAGTGCTCGGCTGCGTCTCCCATGCGCGAGCAAGGCGACCGCGCGCCAGTGGGCTCCACGGCAACACGCCAACACCTTCTGCCAGGCAAAGAGGTAACATCTCCCGTTCCTCCTCGCGATTCAGCAGGTTGTAATGCGGCTGCATAGAAACAAAACGCGTCCAACTGCGGAGGTCGGCCAGATAAAGCGCCTTGCAGAATTGCCAGGCAAACATCGACGATGCTCCGATGTAACGCACCTTTCCTGATTTCACGACATCGTGGAGGGCTTCGAGTGTCTCTTCAATCGGCGTGTCGTAATCCCAACGGTGGATCTGATAAAGATCGACATAATCCGTCCCCAGCCGGCGCAAACTCTGGCCGATCTCGGTCATAATCGCTTTGCGGGACAGTCCGCGCCCGTTCACATCGGAACGCATCGGGAAATAGAGTTTCGTCGCGATGACTACCTGATCCCGTACCGCAAAATCGCGTACCGCCCGGGCCAGGACTTCTTCGCTCCTGCCAGTTCCATACATGTTGGCTGTGTCAAAAAAGTTAATGCCAAGCTCAAGCGCTCGTTTGATGAAAGGCCGGCTTTGTTCCTCATCCAGACCCCACTCTCTCTCTTCCTTGAGTCCGTAACTCATGCAGCCCAGACAGATTCGCGACACCTTGAGTCCCGTCTTACCAAGATTTGTATAGTTCATCTTTAACACCTCCTATTTAATCATTCGCGCTTCGTTTTAAAGCGACTCCAGCTATCACTGCGCCGACACCGGTTAGTTCGGAAAGCGATGGAACTTGTTGCAGAACCACTATCCCTACCAGACACGCTGTCGCGGGCAACAGTGACAGCATAAGAGCAAAAGTGGCCTTGGATAATCGCGCCATTGCAAATTGATCACAGATATAAGGAATGACAGAGGAACAAATGCCGACTCCTATGGCAGCGAGAAGAAGCTTGGGATCCAACAGCGCGCCGGTTGCGCTCCTCAAGCCAATCGGCGTGACCACAACGCTCGCGATGAGCATTGCCAGTGCCAGACGTTCAACGCCGCCGCGGCCACCGGTCGCGGCGATTCGATGTCCAAGCAGGATGTAGAGAACGAACAGCGCGCAGTTCGCAAATGCGAAAATGTATCCGATCGGCTCGCCGCTGATTCGCACACTGGTCAGCAGGAATACGCCGCCGCACGCGAGTAGTAGAGCGGCAAGATTGCGGATTGTCCGCACGCCCAATGACGCCAGCGCGATTGGTCCGAGAAACTCAATTGTTCCGACCGTCGCTAACGGCAGCCGGTTGATCGCGAGATAAAAACAAACGTTCATGATTGCCAGCACGAAACCTAATGCGACCACGGTTCGCCGCTCGCCCGCATCCAATTCAGCGAATAAACGCCAGGGACGCTTCCAGACTGCGAACACTGCAGCTGCGCTTGCAATCCGCAGCCACGCGACGCCTAATACATCAACGCTGGCAAAGAGAAGCACCGCAAAGGCTGGACCAAGATAATGAAAAATGGCGCTGCAAATGAAAAAAACCTCTGACGGAATGCGTTCCGCTTTGCGCGGCCGTTCCCTGGTCATTCGCTTTGTCAGAAAAACGACCTCGTCCGTCATAATTATGAATAAATCATTGAGCCACGAGGACAACTAGAAATAAGGTATAGTCTAGCTGTCAGTGATAACTTTTAATGTATTATAGGCGATCGCCCCGTGAATATTAAGGAAATATTAGAAGATCACAAGAATATTGAAATTCTAAAGTGCTTGCAACGGAATCCACGGATGTCGATCGCCGAGCTGGCCCGAAAAATCAGGATGTCCAATCCGGCAGCGAAGGAACGTGTTCGACGTTTAGAAAAGAGCGGTGTGATTGCCGGCTATCGTCTTGAACTGGATCCGAAAGCGGCGGGACATGAGATCACCGCGTTCGTCAGAATCCGGCCGCTGCCCGGACACCTCCCGAAAATCTCGGCGCTTGCCCAGCAGATTCCCGAGGTCGTGGAATGCCATCGAATCACCGGTGAAGATTGTTTCATTCTCAAGGTCCACCTGCCTGACATTGCTTCTTTGGATCGCGTGCTGGATTGCTTTCTCGTTCACGGACAGACCACAACGTCCATCGTGCAGTCCTCGCCCGTGCCGCCGCGGTCGCCACAGCTTTTGCCGTCCCCTGCTCGCGGCCGCGCGAAGCGGGCATGACTTGCTCAACGATCTGTGATTATTGTTGAAGGCGACTAGACGCCGGGAGGACAGGCAGCTTGCCTGTCTTGGACGGCGGGCAGCCTGCCTGCCAAAAAAACAGCAGGCTGGCAGCCTGCTAGCCGAGACAGCCAGGCTGGCTATCTTCCATGCACACAATGGGCAACACCTTTGGCCAGCTCTTTCGCGTCACCACTTTTGGCGAATCGCACGGGGGCGGCGTGGGCGTGGTCATCGACGGTTGCCCGCCGAACATTGAACTGTCCGAGGCATGGATCCAACGGGAGCTGGACCGCCGCCGTCCGGGTCAAAGTAAGATCGCAACACAGCGGAAAGAAGAAGATCAGTGCGAAATTCTTTCCGGAGTTTTTGGGGGCAAAACACTGGGCACTCCGATCGCGATTCTCGTGCGCAACAAAGACGCGCGACCGGAGGACTACGTGGAGATTGCGGAGAAATTTCGGCCCTCACATGCCGACTTCACTTATGAAGCCAAGTATGGAATACGAAACTGGCAGGGCGGTGGCCGCGCTTCGGCGCGGGAGACTATCGGCCGCGTAGCAGCAGGCGCAGTTGCAAAAAAAATACTGTCGATGCTCCATGCGGAATTCGAGATTGCCGCCTACGTCACGCAAATTCACGAAGTCGTTGCGAAAATCAATCGTGGCGCCGTGAAGACGAAAGATGCGGAGACGAATATTGTTCGCTGTCCGGATGCGCCGGCAGCGAAAAAGATGGTGTCGCTGATCGAAGAGATTCGCGCCGAAGGCGATTCGGTTGGCGGCGTGATTGAATGCGTGGTACGCGGTATTCCAGCTGGACTGGGCGAACCGGTTTTCGACAAGCTCGATGCAGATCTGGCTAAAGCGATGCTGAGCATACCGGCAACCAAAGGGTTCGAGATCGGTTCCGGCTTTGCGGCGACCCGGATGCGCGGCTCGCAGCACAACGATCCATTCGAGCTGCGCGGCGGGAGAATTCGCGCGGCAACTAACAATTCCGGCGGCGTGCAGGGCGGCATCAGTAATGGGGAGGAGATTTATTTTCGCGTCGCATTTAAGCCGACAGCTACGATCGCCCACGAACAGAAGACGGTGACCAGTTCGCGCAAGCAAACTCAGCTCGCTGCGCGCGGACGCCATGATCCGTGCGTTCTTCCCCGAGCCGTGCCGATCGTGGAAGCGATGGCCGCGCTGGTGCTTTGCGATCATGCTTTGAGGCAGCGAGCAATTGATGGTCGACCAAAGTGACATCTGAAACCTAAGCAGTGGCTGGTCGTCGCTTTGGCAGGTGGTATGCGCTGGAGCAGAATTCGTCAACCGCTGAACCTTTGCGGTGTCGAAACCGCCGCCGTCTGTCGTTCTGAGTGAAGCGAAGAATCTCTGATCCATTCTGGAGCGAGTTGCCGCAAGCCAACAGCTAGAGATGTTTTCGCTCCGCTCAACATGACAGGAAATACCACTTCAACGCTTTAACGATTCAACTCTTCAACGGATATTGGAACTCTCATGAAACACATCGCCACGATCGGACTGGAAGTGCACGTCCAGTTGAAGACGCGCTCGAAGATGTTTTGCGCTTCTCCGGTTGAGTTCGGAGCGGAACCGAACACTCACACTTGCCCGGTTTGCCTCGGTTTGCCTGGTGCCTTGCCGATGATGAACCATGAGGCACTACGCATGACGGTGCTGACTGGACTCATGCTCGGATGCAACATCGCACCCATCTGCAAGTTCGATCGCAAAAACTATTTCTATCCGGACATGCCGAAGAACTATCAGATTTCGCAGTACGACATGCCGCTTTGCAACAACGGCGCCGTCCCGTTACACGATCTGGCTTACCCGAAGGACGCACAGAAAAATATCGCTACGCCCGGTAAGGAAGTGCATCTGGTGCGTATTCATCTCGAGGAAGACGTGGCGAAAAGCTTCCATCTCGAGAACAGCACGGGAATCGACTTCAATCGTGCCGGCACTCCGTTGATGGAGATCGTGACGCAACCGGAAATTAACTCGCCGGAGGAAGCGTTCGCATTTCTCACGGCTCTCAAGCAGATCTTAATCTATGGAGCGGTAAGCGATGCCGACATGGAGAAGGGACAACTCCGCTGTGATTGCAACGTGTCGGTGCGAGCGGAGTCACAGACAGAGCTTGGAGCGAAGATCGAGATCAAGAACCTGAATTCAATCAGCGGAGTGCGACGGGCCCTGGCGTACGAGATTCGGCGTCAAATCGCCGCGCTGGAGAATGGCGAAACACTCGAGCAAGAGACACGTGGTTGGAACGACGCAGCCGGCGAAACGTTCTTGATGCGGACAAAGGAATTCGCGCATGATTACCGCTATTTCCCGGATCCTGATCTTGTGCCGGTGAAAACTGAAGTGCTTTTGGCCGAAGTGCGACAGCGGGTCCCTGAGTTGCCGAAAGCGAAACGAGGCCGTTTTGTTCAGCAATATCAGGTGAGCCCGTACGATGCCGCCGTGCTGGCGAACGATCTTGATCTCGCGCGTTATTTTGAAGCGGCAGCCAAAGGCGCAAAGAAACCGAAGAATGTTGCAAACTGGATTCTGAACGACCTACAGAACGCCCTCAGCAGCGCCGGTAAAACCATCAACGATTGTCCGATTCCACCAGAGACCTTTGATGAGTTGGTCAATCTGATCGACAGCGGAAAAATCAGCGGCAAGCAAGGCAAAGAAGTTTTCGCGGAGATGTTTGCGAGCGGAAGAAGCGCGCCCGCGATTGTGAAAGAAAAGGGGATCGAGCAGCTAAGCGATTTTAGCGCCATCGAAAAATTATGCGACGAAGTAATCGCCGCGAATCCCAAGCCGGTCGCAGATTTCAAAGCCGGTAACATCTCCTCCCTTAATTTTCTTAAGGGGCAGGTGATCAAGTTATCAAAAGGGAAGGCTAATCCGCAGTTGGTAGGCGAAATCCTGGAGAAGAAATTGAAGCCTTGATCGCGTTTCTTCTTTGTCATGTCGAGCGAAGTCGAGACATCTCTTATTATTTTTTGATCCATTTCTGCCATGAGATTTGATTCGCTCACTCCCGTTCACTCAGCCTTCGGCCCTCCCGTCTATGTCGTGGCTTCCCCAGCCACTCCATTCTCGACTTCGCTGCGCTTCGCTCGGAATGACAAGATCGGATAGGCATTGAAGATGTAACTGTGCGCATCCTCATCGCCCCGGATAAGTTCAAAGGCGCGCTCAACGCGCGGGACGTCGCGGAAAACATTGCGAAAGGTCTGCGAGACGCATTGCCCGACGCCAAGATCGACATCGTGGCCGATGGCGGACGGCGGCGAGGGAACGGCAGAAGCGATTTGCGAAGCGCGTGGAGGGTCATGGTTGAGATGCAAAGCACACGATCCACTTGGTCGTGAAATCGAGGCGCGCTACGCGTGGATTGAAGCCGGGGAACTAGCAGTAATGGAAATGAGCGAAGCCGCCGGAATGCGACGGTTATCTGAAAGCGAACGAGATCCGGTTCGCGCGACCACGTTCGGTGTTGGTGAAATGATTTTTGACGCAGCCAGCTCGACGGGCGAACGAAATCATCATTGGTCTTGGTGGCAGCGCGACAAACGATGGCGGATTTGGGATGGCGCGCGCGCTTGGATTTAGGTTTTTTTCCAATGCGAGAGAACTAACGGAAGATGTGAGCGAACTGCGAAACCTGACGACAATTGAGGCCCCTGTAGCGAATGCAGTCCGGCCGACCTGTTGCCTGCAAGTTCGAAGATGCAGCCGACACGACCGCCACCACAGTTGAAAATCATTGCGGCGGTTGATGTGCAAAATCCGTTGCTCGGCAAGAATGGGGCGACGCGAGTGTTTGGTCCGCAAAAAGGTGCGAGCAAAGGTGAGCTCAACGTCTTGGAACGGGCACTCACCAGGCTAGCCGACGTTGTCGCTGAGGAATTTGATTTTGATTATCGCGATCAACCCGGTGCGGGCGCAGCAGGTGGACTCGGATTTGGTCTGATGAGTTTCTGCGGTGCGACGATTCGGCCTGGCTTCGATGTCGTCGCAGAAGCCGTCGGGCTCGAGTCAAAAATGAAAGCGGTCGATGTTGTCATTACGGGGGAGGGGAGCCTGGATCGGCAAACCCTGCAGGGAAAAACGCCGGCAGGCGTCGCGAGATTGGCGCGCAAACTTGGCAAGAAAGTTTTCGCGATCGCCGGCCGTTATGACGGAAACCAACAGGTGCACAAGTTGTTTGATGAAGTCTATCAACTCGCGCGCTCCGGCATCAGCGAGAAGGAACAGATAAAACGTGCTGGACAATTATTGCGCGAGAAAGCGCGCGAACTTGCCAAAGAACGGTAGGGCGTTTGACTCGTTCGCCCCGCTCTCTCGCTCTAACGAGCAGCCCGTCTATGTCGCACGCGTCCCCGCGGCTCCATTCTGTGAAACGCCGGACTATGGAATGGCGTCTGGCACAGACGCCCTACAATGTTGGACCGCACACCACCGTTACAGTCAGCCATCGGCACGCCCGGCGGTCGCGAGTTGGCAGCAATCTCTTACGGTAATTTCTTTGCGTTCCTGGGATCGTCGGCGGGATTCACGTAATTGATCTGCCACGGTCCGACGCCATGAAGTTGGATGACTGTTTCACCTTCAGACCACGCCGTGTGTTTCATTCCCGCGGGCCAGTAGCCGAAGGAGCCTGCCGGAAGTTTTTTTGCACTATTGCGATCGAGCGCTTCTCCCATCGCGAGATAAAGAGTGCCCGAAATCACAGTCACTCGCTCGGTTTTTGGATGGGTATGCGGCGGGACATGATAGCCCTCAGGAAACTGAAAACGCACTACGAACGGGCCTTCTTTCGTTGGGTCGCCTTCGAGTACAGCCATCCTTGCGCCAGGGGGCAAAGCCGCTGGCCCTGTTTTCCATTCAATAGTCGTCGGCGGATAAAGGCGCATGTCTACGGACTGCGTCTCTTCGGCAGAGGACCGCGTCAAAGAGAAGCCAAAGACTAAGAGCACGGCTAATGCGGAACCGAAGATAGTTTTCATAGATTGTCTGTTAATTTTCTGGCGGCAAATCGTTCAGTAATTCGCGATATTGCTTTGCTGTTTTGACGTAACTCCAAGCCCACCGGGCGATATCCTTTTGTTCATCCAGGGTAAGTTGGCGGCGTATTTTCGCCGGTGATCCGAGCACGAGCGACCCTGGGGGAATTTTCGTCCCGATTGTGACAAGAGCGTTTGCGCCGATGATCGAGCGCGCCCCGACTTCCACATCGTCGAGAATGATGGCGCCCATGCCGACCAGCACTTCATTGTCGATTGTGCATGCGTGTACGATGGCGGTGTGACCAACGGTAACCAGTTCGCCCATGGTTGTTGGATAATTTGTGTCGACGTGAACAACCGCATTATCCTGGATGTTCGAGCGTGGGCCAATGACAATGCGATTGATATCGCCGCGAAGCACCGCGCCGTACCAAACGCTTGATTCCTCTTCGAGAATTACGTCGCCAATCACCGTTGCACCCGGGACAACCCATGCGCTGGAATGGATGGTAGGACATTTTTTCAAACGCGCAGCGATACCGGCGTGCCCGGTTGGCAATGAATTTGGTTCGATATGCATTCGGCTATGTTAAATAGCCCCCGTCCGCCTGTCATGTCGAGCGAAGGCGAGACATCTTTTATTCTTTGATTTATCAGAGATTCCTCCACTTCGGTCGGAATGACAAAGCCGTGTCACAGACGTCTGTGCACTCAATAATTAAGGTTCAATATCGGAACCTCCAATGTCCAACATTGAATAACAGAATCGGATTTTCTTATTTTTGCGCTTGGGCGATTATAGACACCGCATGCGGGAGTTCCCTCCAGAAGAAGTCACGCCGTTCGTTTTCTCCGATCCGACGGGAAAGCGCTGGCCGCGTCTGCGTCTGATCCTGCTCATCGCGGGCGTACTACTTTTTCTGGGAACGGTCGTGTTCGTTCAGACGCTTTTCGTCACACCGAAAATGGATGTGCCGTTTTCTTTGCGGCAGTTGAAAGGCCAGTTGAAAGCGTTGCAAAGGCAGAATCCAGCCAGCCAATTGTCTCCAAGTTCGCTGTTGTGGCAGAAATTTTCGGAAGCGCGACAAGCGGCAAGAAAGCTTGCCGGCGCGGCGCCGGCGCCTTCACCCCGCAAGCTTTCGGGCAAGAAATCGCCCAATAACGAAGTGCGTCTAGCATTCTACGCGAACGGTGATCCGTACAGCTACGCATCACTCGAGCAACATGCTGCGCAGATTACACACCTCTGTCCGGAATGGATGACCGTGATCAATGGCATGGGCGATTTACAAATCGATGGTGACACCCGGCTATCAAAACTGACCGCAAGCAAGGGAATCGCGCTTCTGCCGCTGCTGACAAACCTTGTCGGCGACACGTGGGAGCCGGAAGCGATTGAAAATCTTGCGCATGGACCGGCACAACGACAGGACCGGTTTATCCAGCGCGTGGTTTCCGTCTTGCGCAACGCAAAAGCGGCGGGCGTTGTGGTCGACTGGCAGCAAATCGACCCGGCTTACAAAAAAGACATCACCGGTTTCATCGACAAGTTTGCCGACGCGTTGCACGACGATAACAAGGAGCTTTGGCTGTGCGTTCAGCCCAGCCAGGAATTGGATTACATCGACTTCGATGCGCTTAAGGACAACATCGATCGTTTTGTGGCGATGTTGTTTGACGAAACGTCGGACACCGATTTGCCGGGACCGTTGGCGTCGCGCTCGTGGTTTGAAGGCTGGCTGCACAGCCTGCTGGAAGATGCCGACACCAAGCAATGGATCATTGCGATCGGCAGCTACGGATATGATTGGACGATCGGCGCGAAAAAGGCTGAGATGATCAGCTTTTCAGAAGCGATGAGCCGTGCTAACGACGCGGAAATCAAGAGCGCGGAAGTTCAGGGACCGGATTACAGCCCGTATTTTTATTTTCAGGACGAAGACAAGGAGCACGCCGTTTGGTTTCTGGATACGGTCACCTTCCTTAATCAACTGCGCGAGGTGCGCGACAAGAAGGCTGGCGGCTTCGCGCTTTATCGGCTCGGCAGCGAAGATACAGCGATTTGGGATGCGTTAAGTGTACCGCGGGATTTCAAGTTGGATAATCAGACGCGGCAGGCACTCGAACTGATAAAATCGACCGACACAATCACCGATGTCGGCGACGGCGAAATTGTCACTGTTGACGAGGATCGCACAGACGGATTGCGAAAACTCGCTGTGGATGCGGAGGGCTATCTCACGGCGAATTACGTGAGGTTTGCGGAATTCCCAACGCTTTATCACCAGGGCGCTGGCGGCGAGCACCAGGTCGCAATCACTTTTGACGATGGTCCCGACCCGCGATGGACGCCTAAGATTTTAGACATTCTCAAATCAGCAAACGTGAAAGCCGCGTTTTTCCTCGTGGGAGTGAACGCGGAACGATACCCGGGCCTTGTTCGCCGCATCGTCAACGAAGGACATGAGATCGGGAACCACACTTACTATCATCCCAATCTCGCGCTGTGTTGGCCCGAGCACATCCGGGTGGAGTTGAATGCGACGCAGCTTTTGCTCGAAACGATAACGGGTCGCGCCACCACATTGTTTCGTCCGCCTTACGCCGCTGATAGCAGTCCAACGCAACTGAGTGAGCTCACTCCGCTGAAGATCGCGGAAGACCTCAATTATCTCATCGTTCTGGAGAGTATCGACCCGCAGGATTGGGCAAAGCCCGGAGCGGACGTCATCCTGCAGCGCGTGAAACAACAACGGCGCGATGGCAGCATCATTCTGCTGCATGATGCAGGTGGGGACCGTTCGCAAACCGTGGAAGCGCTCCCGCGCATTTTGGATTGGCTGCATACGCGGGGCGATACCGTGGTGCCTTTAAGCACATTGCTGGGCACAACGCGCGATGCAGTCATGCCCGTCGTGCAAAATAATGGGCAATCGCTCACGCGTCTGGTAAGCAGCGCCGGTTTTCGCGTTTACCACACCATAGAGGAATTCCTCTGGGCGTTCATGATCGTGGCGACGGCGCTTGTGGTCGTTCGTACGCTCGTTGTCATCTGGCTTGCTTACCGCTTTCGGCGTGGACCAAAGACAAATTTCGCAGAGCCAGTCAGCGTCGTGATTGCTGCCTACAACGAAGGCAAAGTGATCGCGGAAACTTTGCGCACGCTGCTCGCCACGGACTACAAAGGCGAAATTGAAGTTGTCGTGGTAGATGACGGTTCGCGCGACCAAACTGCTGAAGAGGTTAACCGCGTTGCGAACAGCGACACGCGCGTTCGCCTGCTACAGCAGGAAAACTCCGGGAAAGCACGCGCCTTGCAGCGTGGCCTTGCCGCTGCGCGTCACGGCATCGTTGTTTTCCTTGATGCCGACACACAATGTCAGCGCGATACGTTCCCGCGCTTGCTTGAGCCGTTCGCCAATGCACGCATCGGTGCAGTGTCAGGTCATGCCAAAGTCGGCAACTTGCGCACGTTCATCGCGCGTTGTCAGGCTCTGGAATACACGTGCGGCTTTAATTTGGACCGGCGCGCTTACAACCGCTGGGATTGCATTACCGTCGTGCCTGGCGCGATCAGCGCTGTTCGCAAAGATGCAATTGATGAAGCCGGTGGACTGAGCCTGCAAACGTTGGCGGAGGACACCGATCTCACCCTCACGTTGCACAGACACCGGCAACGCATCGTTTACGTGCCCGACGCCATCGCGTGGACAGAAGCGCCCGAAAGCGTGCACACACTCGCACGACAACGGTTTCGCTGGGCGTATGGCACGCTGCAATGTCTGTGGAAACATCGCGACATGGTGTTCAACTGGAACTATCGCGCGCTTGGCTGGTTCAGTTTGCCGAGCATCTGGTTTTTCCAGATTATCCTTGTGGCCATTACGCCGATGGTAGACTTGTTCCTGCTTGCCTCACTGCCGTTCGGCGCCTGGAACGCGGTGCTGCCATTCGTGATCACATTTCTTACGATGGACGTGCTCCTGGCCACGCTCGCTTGTATTTTGGAACGCGAACCAATCCTGCGCGCCTGGCGCATTTTGCCGATGCGCCTGATTTACCGTCCGATGCTCAGCTACTGCATCTGGAAAGCGATCCTGCGCGCCATCAAAGGCGCATGGGTCAGCTGGGGCAAACTCGAGCGCACCGCCAGCGTGCCGGTGCGGGCGTGAGGGTCCGGATAGCGTACGCGTTTCCCGTGCCGTCTATATCTGCGTGCCCGCATGAAGGTGCGCAGCTGGTCGAGCAATTTCGGCTTGCCCGGAAAGCTGGTTTGGGATTGCATCATATCAGAGGCGATCAACCAGTAAGATCGATATGAACGAAAAAGACAATCCCGAATTAGACCTAATCGCTAAACGCGCGTGCTGCTCAGTAGCGCACACGTTACAGGCGCGATCGCGCCCTCGTGATCACAAGATTTCAATCCAGCGGACTCTTCACCCCGAGATATCGCCGCATTCGGGTTTTGATATAGCGTTTGCCCCATCGCTTTTGAGTTACTTCTCGCGTTCGCTGCATCACTTTCTTTAAGCAGCCTTCCCGTAGACAAGCTCAAACGGAGCCCGATTCTTGGTTGAGGTAACCAGTCCGTGATTATGCTGTTGCACTCGGCTCGGCAAATCTCTGGTCAACCCAACGTAAAACTGATGGTCCGCTAATGAGTGAGCACATGAAAATAACAATGTTGCCATCCGGTTATTATCTCACGGGGTTTTCGCTGCTTCGCATCGAACGGTCGAGGCATCTTCAGTATCACCAACTACCCATCCAATGGGCTCCTGACTCCGATGTCCGGCTTTTACTTTCGCACGTGCGTGTAATCATGGTCGTGCTCACGATCCTACCGGCAACATGTCACCCGATCTTTCGCTCCTTTGCCATCGCGTACCGTGATTCGCGCGTACCCGATCCACATCTTTCGCGCGTAAGCGCACGCATTCCATCAGACGTAGCTCCACTCCCATATAGCAGTCCGGCATTAGTCGCGGCTTCCTGATACATATGCGCGAAGATTTTGTGGACCTCGTCACGGTCAGTCACCACAGGAATGCGTTGCGGCCTCTTGGCGCGCTCGACTTGATCGATCGCAGCCCACTTCTTGCTTGAGCATCTTGCTGATTGAGGAACAATAACGCGCTCAATGCCTGGTTCTGTGTCGCTGCCGATACGTTGCCGATCCTCGCCAAATGCGTGAGAAACTGCGTGATCTCCGCCACGCCATTTCTTTCGGATGTCGCAGTTGATGGAAACGGATGAAGCGCTCGATCCAATCACAATATGATCGTTCCGTCCGCAGGCTGTAATGCTTCAACCGCAAGACATCACGCGTCTGATCGAGGAGCTTTTTAGGCTTGCTCGCTGGAACAGCTGGCGGTACAGATGCCACGGTCATGAGTTCGCTTTTAGTGATCGGCCTGGCTAAAGGCAACCGGATTATACAGATTTTATCTGCAATTAATTGCAGATTTTTCAGGCCGAATTCTCGTTAGACCTCATGGCGCCCAAGATCCATTGTTCGTCACTCTCGCGACAGCTAGCTGCTCCCTTTGGCGACACATATCCACGTTGATGGCGGTTCTTCCTCACGGGCGCAATATCAGCATGGACTGTATCAATCCGTGACCGAGCACTTTGTCGCGCTGAAGGCTCGTTGCCATGAGCTCAAGGCGCAGACACTTCTCGAATCCGCGTTGCCGCTTCCATCGAATTCTATTGAACTACTCCCACGCTTTGTCAATCCACAGAATCCGTCGTCAGAAAGATGAGTCCGTAGAAAGCCTTCAAATTATCGATACGAAATCTAACCATCGATGGAGCGAACGGCCCCCCGTTTCGCAAGTTCATAGTTATTCCATGACACCAAACCTGGCTTATCTCATCGTAGACGACTATGACGCCTCCGGTGGATTCAGTCACTACAGCGATTGATCTCGTTGGCGAAATGCTCGCGCTGGTTATGAATCAAACTGTGAACGTTAACAACTTTTGGCAACCAAGCCCTCAACATGCCACCCGTCCTTTCAGACGAAATACGATATGTCGTTGGAATGACGCTCGTCGCATGCACCTAGGAATCACCTCAGGGAAGGATGTAGATAAAGCAGCGGCTTTGGAAAAAGCTGTAACAAGTAGGACAACGTCGATTCACCGGTTCGTTCGAAACTCGGCGTATTATCAGGATAGACCGCCAATCGATGTTACTCCAGGATCGCAGGCGATACTCACTCAATGGCCAGAAATTATTATCCACGACATTACGGATCGAGGCGAGCAAGATAGAGTCATTGCCGCAGTGCAAGCTACGATACGCGACCAAAAGCTTAAACAGGTCGGATCTGCAATTCATGGATCACGAAAATTGTATCGTGGATGGAAACGTCAGCGAGACAGGACCAGAGCAGCAACTCAGGCGGGTCTGCCATACGTCAAGGCGGCATTAAAGAAGAAGGCGGCCCAGAGACGATCACGTGAATGGCTGAGTCGGCATCTAACCAGTCGATGAAGCCAACGGCCCCATCACGAAATAAGTTCAGCGTGTTTGCCGTGGCACCCTGCCTTGGCTTATCTCTTTCTCGTTAGGTCTATGTCACGCATATGAAAAACTTCTTCGCCATTCTTGGCATAATCTTCCTTGTGATCATCGTGCTCGGTGCAATCGGCATCGGCTTCATCGCAGTCCGGGGTAACGCGCTGGACAAAGAGAGCAAACTCTATGCTGACGCAGCCATTCCCGCTGTTGTCAGCGGCTGGAGCGAGCAGGAGTCGCTTGCCTGTGAAAGCCCCGAGTTCAAACAAGCCGTCACGCAGGAAAAGCTCGATCAGATGTTCCACTGGTTTACGAGTCTCGGGCGACTCCAGAAGTGCGAGCCAGCGCAGGGACAAGCCGGGATGACCGTCACACCGCAAACGGGCAAAGTCACTTCGGGGCATGTACACAGCGAAAGCCAAATTCGACAAGGGAGACGCCACTATCAAACTCGTTCTGATTAGCACGGCCATCAGTGGCAGATCGCCAGTTTTTACGTTGACTCTCCTGCGCTTATGCTACACTAAGACCTAACCAATCAGTGGAGTTAACCGCCACCCGTTACGCTCACGTTTTCACATGACTAGAACCTCTTCCTCCGAGCACCGCTCGGCCTCGGTGGCGGTAGCTCACTTCTTTCTCGTTAGGCAACACACAACCTGGCCATCGTGCAAATAAACGAACACAAAATGAGATCCCGAATACTTGCTTGTTTTGCAGCTGTATCCTTCTTGCTACTGAGCACAGTCATATCGACTGCTCAGTCTGTAAATCGTATCACTATCCTTTATGACGCTTTCGGCAAGTCTTCCAACCTGAAGAAGGATTGGGGATTTTCGGCATTCGTAGAGTATGACGGCAAGCGCATCCTTTTCGATACTGGTAACAACGCCGATACCTTTGCGCAGAATGTCAAAGCATTGGGTATTGATCTCAAGAAATTAGATTTCACCGTAATTTCGCATCGACACGGGGACCACACAAGTGGACTGAATTATTTGCTGAGTGTCAATCCCAGTGTGAAAATCTACGCGCCAAAGGAACCATTCGGGGTATTCGGAGCCGCACTGCCAGGAACATTCTATCGAAGGGATGAATCGCTACCTGGTTATATGCGTTATTACGATGGTCAACCTCCCGCGAAGATGACGTTCGGCACGCCTTGGCCAGGCGCCAACTTTGTTTGGGTTGATAACTTAACTGAAGTTGCACCAGCAATCTATTTGATTTCGACAGTCTCGCAGACACCTGGCACACTGGAACTGCGCGAACTTTCGTTAGCAATTAAGTCGCCCAAGGGCGTGGTCTTAGGCGTCGGATGCTCGCATCCCGGAATTGAGAAGATATTGGAAGCATCAACGGCAATTGACAAGCACGTGCATCTTGTCTTCGGAGGACTTCATTTGGTAACAACTCCAGACCCAGAGATCACACGTCTTGCCACTGCCTTGCGTGACCAGTGGAAAGTTGATCAGATGACGGCGGGTCACTGCACTGGAGAGCCAGCTTTTGCCGCTTTTCGCAAAGCTTTCGGTGATCACTATCTCTACGCGGGACTGGCAGTGTTATAGTATCTTCCGCGAGCACGAAAGATGATCTCGCAGAGGTTTAACCAAGCGCTGGAGCGAACCGCCGCCCGGCGTGAAGAGAAGTTGAGATGTTGAGTCGTTTAGCCGTTGAGATGAAAACTTGCGTTCCCGCGGCGGTCGCTCAGCTTGTTCTCGTTAGGCCTACAATGCGCCATTTAGTAGCAATGCTTCTCCTCCTCTGCGTTTCTCGTGCAGCCTATACAGATCAGCAGCTCGGCATTACCTCGCCGATTCTGGGAGTTCGGTTAATTCAGCTTTGCCGTTCGCACGAAAACTTTATCCAAGTTATGCTGTCGAACATGAATACCATCGCAGATATTGAAACACTCTACGCCCGTTTAAGCGAACGCGACTACGAAGCAGTGATGTCGTATTTGGCTGACGACATTGCCTGGATCGTGGCTGACAATTCGCCGTTGGCGGACCGCAGCCCTTATCGCGGAATAGCTGAGGTGCGCTCAGGCGTTTTCGAACGCTTAACTGCGGGTTTCGACAAACTCGTCTTTGACGCGGACGAGATCTTTGAGTGCAACGGCGGTGAGAGAGTTGTGGCTCTCGGCTACTATTACTTCAGGTTTCACGGGCAAGCTGAGGAACGCAAAGCACAGGTCGCCCACGTCTGGACGATTCGCGACGGCCGGGCCGTCAAGTTCCAGCAATACCTCGACACGCTCCAGGTCGCACGCGACGCGGGAGCGGTCTAACGGTCCAGGCCCTCTTACCTTTCGGGAACTCGCGCGTTTTCTGGTAGGCTGCTCTGACAAATGTTTCGGACCCATGTAAGTTCCGACGAAGGCCTAACCAGGCGATGCAGCGAACCGCGACCTATCCTGATGCGTAATTCTTATAGCGTGCGAACGTCATTTGTAATTCGCGCGGTCGCTGATCTTGTGTCTCGTTAGGCGGCAGACGACAATGCTAGCTAGCCGGTAGGACGTACAATGGAATCATCCTTACATGTCACCCCGTTCTCGATCCAAATCGAGAGAGAGATCTTGTCTGACCTCCGAGAGCGCATTCGCAAGACGCGCTGGCCTGAACAGGCACCAGGCGCTGCTTGGGAGCAGGGGACTGACCTTGAGTACCTTAGGCAGTTGCTTGCGTATTGGGCTGACGAGTTCGATTGGCAGGCACAAGAGCGCGAGCTGAACAAGGCCACTCAGTTCCGCGCAGAGCTCGACGGCGTTCACATCCACTTCGTCCATGAGCGGGCCAGACACGGGCACGGCATTCCGCTGATTTTGATTCACGGCTGGCCTAGCACGTTCGTCGAGCTGCTGCCGCTCGTGCCATTCCTGACCGATCCACATGCCCACGGCATCGATGGTCCCGGCTTTGACGTCGTGATCCCTTCTCTTCCTGGTTACGGATTCTCCGAGCGGCCCCGTCAGGTGGGCGTGAACTATCAGTACGTCGCTGAGCTGTGGCACCGCCTGATGCGGGGTTTGGGTTACGAGCGCTACGGGGCGCAGGGAGGAGATTTCGGAGCCGGGATTGCCACGTTCATGGCGTTGAACAATCCAAGACGAATGATTGGCGTCCACCTGAGTAATCTGGAGATTACTCCTTACACTGGACCAGGGGCGCGGCTGCTGTCCGCAGCGGAGAGAACTTATCGCGAGCGCAACGAGGCATTCTGGCAAGAGGAATATGGTTACAAGGCAATCCAGTCCACGAAGCCCCAGACGCTCGGATACGCGCTGAACGACTCGCCCGCCGGGCTCGCCGCCTGGATTCTGGAAAAGTGGCGTTCCTGGGCCGATTCGCGAGGCAATGTCGATGAGCGCGTCTCCCGTGATTTCTTGTTGACCACGGTGACGATCTACTGGGTAACGCAGACGATCACATCCTCTATGCGGGATTATTTCGATAACGACAACAGGCGGTTCCGAATTGCGCTTGGACCACAGGAATTCGTCGACGTGCCAACTGGCATCGCCGTTTTCGCCAATAATTTTGTCGATGAAGGAACCCCTCCCCGTGAATGGGCCGAACGTCTATACAACGTGCGCCGATGGACGCCGATGCCGAGAGGCGGCCACTTCGCAGCAGCCGAGGAGCCCGAGCTGCTCGCCCGCGATATCGCAGCGTTCTTTGCCGGTTTATGAGCCTGCACGGCGCCTAACCATGCGATGCAGCGAACCGCGGACCGTCCTTGTGTCTAGCTCAATCAGAATGCAAACGTCACTTCTCACTCGCGCGGTCGCTGATCTTGTATCTCGTTAGATGACATGAACCCGAAACCAGCTGTCCTCGCACTGTTAGCCTGTTGCTCATCCGCATTCGCGCTGATTGGCGAAGACGCAAAACAGATCGAGGGGCGATACGGCAAGCCGATGCGGGTTGTCGCTGAGCACGGCAATTATCGCCACGTTGGCTATGCTTCTCACGGTTTCATGATTCTCGTGGAGTTCCTCGACGGGATCAGTAAGGGAGAGGAATTCGCCCGGCCTGACAAATCCAATCTGTCTAGCGACGTTGTGAAACAGATTCTCGCATTGAGTGCCGACAAAGATCAGACGTGGCGCGACCTTCCACCAAAGGACGGCGATAGATTCTGGAGTCGATTAGACGGCAAGGCGATGGCTATTTTCCCGGCCCAAGGCAATTTCTTCATTGTGCAAGATCCAAATTTTGTTGAGCCGCAATAGGTCTAACCAATCGATGAAGCCAACGGCCCTTTTCGCCGTGGTGCCTTAGCTTTTTTTGCTCGCTTTCCGCTTGGCTCGCTGTTGCAATGCTCTTCTTAGCAAGACTGATGCCCATCCTAATGAAAGCTTTTCGATCTTTCACTTCCGTTATCGGCATCGTGGTGTGTATTTGCGGATGCGCCACTTCGGGGACAGACCGCGTCGTTCAAATCGGACCGAACACTTACAAGATGGGCGGTCTTGGCAAGTCTACTGATTTTTCCGGCAATGCGGTCACATCGCGGCTCTACCAGCAAGCTGCGGAGTTCTGTCGGAGCAAAGGTGGCGAGATGATTCCCTTGAACAGCAGAGCACAGGACTCGAAACCAGGCCAGTATGCATCTGCGGAGATTCGGTTCAAGTGCGTGCCTGCAAGCAGATGATCGTGCGAAGAAGGCGAGCGTGATGATTACGCGAACCATCTAACCGATCGATGAAGCCAACGGCCCCATTGCGAGATAATCTCAACGCGCTTGCCACGACACCCAGCCGTGGATTATCTCTGTCTCGTTAGATGGTAGCGCAATCACATAATCCCGAAACGCAGTCCCCGACCAGCTGACTTCTAACATCCTCGGCTTTGAGATTTGATCGCGGCAAAGGTTCCGTCTTTAATTGCAGAGGCAATGGAACCGAATGAGGCTCTCGGTATCGCCGCTCAAGTGGCGGTGACGCTCGCCGGGTTCGCGGGCATTGTGGTGGTTTTTCTACCTGAATCGGTGCACCAATGGTCGCGCACGGACCGGTTTCGCCTCCGGTTGCTGCTCAGCAATTCCATTTTTCCGCTCGCTTATTCGTTGTTTGGAATGTTGCTGCTCACGATAAAGCCAGCGCCGGATTCTATCTGGCAATGGTGCAGTGCGTTTGCCGCAGTTTTCCAGGTGCCGTTTGCGATCGCAAATTTCAGAACGCCGCGTCACTTTAGTCCAGACGAATTCAAAGGCTTGCCCAAAATCTTTTTTTATCCATTGTTTGCGATCGGGATCGCCACGCTTTTGCTGCAATTTTACAACATCGCAGTGCTGAACCGGTTTTGGCCGTTCTTCGCCGGAATCTTCGTCCATCTCATGGCTGCGATGTTGCAGTTCGTGCGGCTTGTTCTTCCTCGGCAGCCCGTGATCAAATGATATCTAACCAGGCGATGCAGCGAACCGCGAACCGTCCTTATGCCTGGCTTTGAGAGTATGCGAACGCAATTTCTTGCTCGCGCGGTCGCTGATCTTGTGGCTCGTTAGGCGGAGAATATTGCTTGTGATTTAGCAGCGATTCGCACACAAAAGAAATCATGCCTGCCAAGCCGAAAACGATTGATGACTACCTTGCACGCGTGAGCGCCACGCAGCGAGCCGCGCTTGAGAAGCTTCGTCGAGACATCAAAGCTGCGGCGCCCGCCGCCGAAGAGTGCATCAGCTACGACATCCCAGGCTACCGCCTCGGATCGAGGCTGTTGGTCTCGTTCGGCGCTGCGAAGAACCATTGCGCCTTCTATCCCGGTGCTCACCCCATCAGGGCACACGAGAACCAGCTTGCCGGATATGATCTCGCTAAAGGCACGATTCGATTTCCGGCCGACAAACCGCTTTCCGCCGGACTCGTGAAGAAGCTTGTGAAGACGCGCATTGCCGAATACTCCGCCTAACCATGCGATGGAGCGAACCGCTACCCGTCGCGTGTTCAACTTTCAAATGACCAAATCGCTTGTAATTCAAGCAGCGCTCGCTCTCGGTAGCGGTCGCTCATCTTGTTCTCGTTAGATGCTAATGCGCGTCGTTGCCGTCATGTTATTGCTGTCCGCGGGCATCGCTGCTGAGGCGGTGTCATACTCGTTTGTTTGTAAGGCGAGCGGGCGACTGGGCGGGCCGATCCGATTCGAGTTTTACCATGATTCAACCACACGTCCGAAGACCGATATCGAGTCATTCACCGTTTCTACGCGGACCGCTGATGACCGGTGGAAGGCGATGTGGTCCATCTTGAGCGGCCGTGGTCTGACACAGCCGATCCAGTACGGAGTTACGCCTCCTGGTTTTACCACGATGATTCAACCGCAGAAGCTCATTCCCGGTCGCGTTTACGCCGGGTTCGCTTCCGATGGACACGGAGGCACATCTGGCGTGACTTTCGGATTCGATAAAAACGGGAGGATGACCTTCCCGGATTCATTCGATCGATGAGTGGCGAATGAAAGCTTGCTTCGAGCCTGAGTATCAATGTTGACCAAATTGAAACTGTTCCAGAAGCCGTTAGATATTTTGAGTTCCGGGATCCATTTGGCAACCGATTGTCGTTTTATGAGCTGCTGGCGTAACCATACCCAACAAGGAGCTCCAGCCGACGGCCACGTCTCCGCTTCGCTCCGGCGCGACCGCGGCTGAGCTTGGGCGTTAGGTCTTCCCCATGGCTGCTGATATGATTCGACGTGCGACTCCGGACGATGCGCTAGCGATTGCGACCCTTTATCACCACACAGTTAAGAAAATTAATAGTCGCGATTATGCGCCAACTCAGATTGAAGCGTGGGCAGGCGAAACACCTGACGAAGAAAAGTGGCGTGAACGCCAAACCAATCGAACAACTTTGGTCGATGAGCACAACGGCACCATTCGCGGCTTCGCGGAGTTAGAAGATAACGGACACATTGGTGCGGTCTACGTTCATGCTGATTGCCAGGGCCAGGGAATCGGCTCAGCGCTTTTGGACGAAATGGAGAAGGAAGCCGTCGCGCGTGGTGTCACCTGTCTTTCGACTGAGGCGAGTATTACGGCACAACCTTTTTTTGTTAAGCATGGCTTTGAAACCGTCGCGGCGCAGGACGTAGAGTACCGTGGTCAAATATTTCGCAACTATCGAATGCGTAAACAGACCTAACCAATCACCGGCACAGTTTAGAGTTCTGCTGGTGGCGGTTTTTGGGGGCATTCCCAGTACAGACATTCACGCGCTTTCGGCTGATCTAGCATCGCCGCCGGCGCTGGGGCCCCCTGGTTCGACCGCTACAAATCCTCGTCCCTGAGGATTCGTTTCATCAATTCATTCGAAGGTAATTGGTCGTCAAGCACCTTCCGGGCGGTTGCTACTCCGGCGACGGGAAGTTTTCCTGGGTCCAACAGACCTAACTGGACCAGGATCGAGGCCTGGTCAAAGTAAATGCGCTCCGAGGCCATCTTGCCGTCCTGGAACTGGATCACGGTCACGTCGCGACTTCAACCGGCTTATTGGTCGGGGGAACTCCGGGGAGCAACCAATCCATTTGCAGGCTATGGGTAAACTTGATCACGAACTCATCGACAAGGCGGTCGTGGCCGATCGTGCGGGAGACGGGGCTGATCTGCGTGTCCGGAGGCATTTGCGGGATGAAGTAACGATCGTAAAAATGTGTCAACTGCTTGCGACCGACCCCGCCAGTCATGACCGGCACGTGGTTCACCGAGGGCCGTTCGACCATCGTGTTGATGGCGGCCTCGGCGCTCTTGGATTTGAACTCGCTAGCCAAATGTTCTTCCCAGACCTTCTCCATGGCCTGTTGTTCACGGGACAACTGTGGCTCGCTCATGCTCTTCTTTCGCATAGCCTAGCCTCCCACAATTGGTCAAGGCCGATTCTGCCATTTTCGGATATCATGCCAGATCGACGTCCGGCGGTGCATCATCGTGAAACATCACGATTCCCGAACGGTGGGCACAAGGTCTGAAAACCCGCCGAAGACTTCTCTCGCTCGACGTCCAGCTTCGACGAATCGCACGTCAATCTTCTCATCCGAGAGCATCGTAAACGTTTTTGCATCGCGTCTCGTGTTCAGAGAAAATGTGACAATTGCGTGACATTGCCACGCGGCCTGATAGAAATACTGGGCCAGAAACGGATTCAACCAAATGCCAAATGATAGTTAAACTCACTAAGGCAGAGCGTGACACAATCTTGGCCGCACTAAGACGATGGCAAAGCTATCCCGCAGCAAGGGAAGCAGACTCCATCGCCACAGGCGGAGGAAAACATAGGCCGCTTGATAACGCGGAGATTGAACGAATCTGCAAACGTATGACCAAAATAGAAAGAAAACGCGATGCAGCACTCTTGCTTCGTCAATCAAACAATGGCGCCACCCTTGGGCAGATGGAACCAGGGGTGGATCGTCAGCGGCAGCGCGGTTGACGAAGTGGCAAGGCTGAAACACCAATCGGGCAAGAACATGCTGATCTCAGGCGCATCTCGCTTGCGCAATCGCTTATCGCCAGTGATTAGATCGACGCCGCGTCGCTACCTAGGTTCAAGCTTTCGAAAATATTGCTCTCGTAGCAAACCCAGCGTCGAGAATTGCGGCAGTCCAACCCTGAGATTCGGCGAAGTCTTGGATTTTTCTTTCTCGTTCTGCCCGCGACATCCCGCTGCTTGGCCAGCAGCGTTCCAGGTCATGTTCAAAAACAAGGCAGAATCCTCGCTCTTTGAGCTGTTGGGCGATGTACTCAGCAAGCGATTTCAAGCAGCATTGTCTGTCACTTAAATGAGAATGGCTAATAATTTCATTTTGCATCCGTTCGCAAGACAAGGTCCCCTAGTTCGAATTCAAACGACCGTTGCTCGGTTGCTAGGTCTTGGCATCCTTTGTTGTTGTTATAGCTGGTTCTAATCCAGTCAGCGGTGGAATCGAATCGATTCGTTACGTGAACTCAAATCGAAGCCGAACAGCAAGATGACCAGACTGAAGATGAGGATCGTGTTCATTTTAAACGCAAGTTACTTCGACGATGTGTTGTGCCGCTACGACGTGTGAGAGAGAATTTTCGGTGCCACCGAAGAAAGGACGGCGATTCCCCCGTTTGAGTGAGTCTACAAAGAAGGAAGCGGAATTGGCAAGCTCGCGAAGATCATGGTGTTGGTGTTGGTATACGCGCTTGCGAGTCATTGAACGTTCCATAACGCGCTCCGATAAAGACCCAGTGCGGTAATTCAAGCCTAACGAATTGCGTACGTTTTCGATGTGTTGCACAGCATTGCTAACGCCAGGTAATTCGGCATTGGGACATTTACAGCGCGTTACGCAGAATTGCGCACGCTTGCAGCAAAATTTCGGGCGACCGTAGAATAGACCGTAGAAAATCTTGGTCAGCCCGCGAGGTGCGTCGATGAAAAGCTGGCGCGTTTCTGAACTGACACGTCATTACAAAGTCGTAATGACGAAATCTTTGGACGACCTTTTGATAAGCACTAACGTAAAAACAACTATGAAAACAATGAAAGCAGTAGTAGCGACAGCATTAGGCATTGGGTTCGCTTTCTGCGCAGCCGCTCAACCCGGAAAACATCCCGGAGAAAAGGTTGACCTGAAATCGCTCCCGGCAGCAGTCCAAGAGACAATTAAACAAAAGGCAGCAGGCGGAGACATCGTTCGGGTAATCAGGGAAGACGATCCGGATGGGAAGTGGAATTACGAGGTTGTTGTCAAAACCAGCGGGAAGGAGTCGGGTTTCGAGGTGGATCCTAACGGACGTTTCGTGAAGCACCACGAAGCGAACTAAGAGGTAAACGGGCAAACCCCGCTCTTCTAGCCATCGCGGTAATTGCCGGCATAGCTCGGTTGGTTCAGAGCGGCTGATTTGTAATTCGAGCGTAACGAGTTGCGTATGTTTTCGCTGGGTTCGCACCAATTTGCCGACCAGTCGCTTTCTGACCGCAGGAGTCCACACGCCGCTCGAATTTAATGCCCGGCGGCTTATTCGTTGCGGTCACACTCGTCGCGACCTGTCCACACTAGGCCTAACGAGTCACAAAATCACAAAAATCTTTGCCAACGAGACACTCTACCAACTGAGCTATGCCTCCCGGAACTTTTTCGCGCGCCAGAGTTTAACGCGTGAATTCAGAATTCCCATCCGAATTGTGGGTCCACCAGTTTTGCCCCCTGATGATTTTCGGGGAGTCCACTTCTGTCCAGAGAAAGTCAGGGCTGAAACGATGTGGGAAGGGGGATGTATTCTGCCTGACAAGGGGATAAAAGGAACTGCGAATCGAAAGTTCCGAAGATTCAATTCCTGTTACTTGTTAGGTCCGATCTGCTCCGGACCTGAGAGCAGTTGCTGGAAATCAGGACGGTTACGGATGGGATCCCAGACCGGGTCAATCTTCAAACCAGTGATGGACGCTGCCCCGCCCGCCGGGATTGAGAGCAAACGTCGAAGCCTCTTAACGGCTTCCTCAGGTGCGCCCGCACGTGCCTCGATTTGCGCGAGCCCGATCTGGAAAATTGGACCGGCCAGAGCATCCTTTTCGATGGAGATTGTATCCGCCGCTTGTCTAGAAAGGCGTAGCGCATCGGCATTGCGTGCCAGGGCGAGGTAAATCCAAGATAGCTCCGCCATCGCGAAAGTGTCATCCGGTCGCTCTCTGAATCTGGCCTCGAGTAACGGCAGCGCTTCTTCTCCCATTGATTTGGCTGCCTCAGGCTCCCCTGCCAGCACCTGAACGGCGACACGCCCGGCAAGCTGTTGAAGATATGCGCGATCGTCGTTGATCACCCTCTTCTCGACAGCTTGAATAGCATCGGTAAAACGTCTTTCGGTCACGTCGAGGTAAGCCGGCCAGCCAATGACTGCACTAATATCGCCGGCTCCGGTAGCGCCGCGGGGACCGCCGGCGCCGCCGGGGATGCCTTTGATTACCTCTGGAAAATCATCGAGTGCTCGCCGGGCCGATGCGACATCGCCCGTCGTGGTGAGGCGAGTGCCGACAAGGAACATCGCTGCCTGCGTGTTGTGCGGATCGATGGCGAGAGCTCGCAATTCGGCTCGCTCCGCGTCCTTCCACAGACGCAACATATTGCAGGTCACTCCGATATTGGTCGGGATTGAGGCATCGCGCGGGTCGAGTTCCTCCGCTCGTTGAGAATCAGCCAGCGAGCGCTCCCATTCACCGCGGCGGCGATAAACCCAAGCGCAAAACGCCCGCGCGTCGGCGTTGTTAGGTTGCAATTCCAGCGTGCGGTTGAACTCTGCCAGCGCGTTCTCGTATTGGCGATGACCCCAATAAAAGAATAATCCCAGCGCAAAGTGCGCTTCTGGAGAATTTGGAGCCAGCGCCAGAGCGCGGTCAATGAGCGACTTCACTTCCTCTAATTCCGCTGGCGCCAAAGGAGAGACGAACCAGTGTCGCGATAGTCGATTGCGTGCGAGCTCCGCAGCGGCCTCGGCAAAGTTTGGATCGCGGGCCAGCGCCTGTCGGTAAAACGCGTCGGCACGATCGTAGCCGTCTGCGGCCAGACTGCTTTCTGCCTGGTGAAACTCATACTGACCGCGTAGGAAAAGATCATAAGCTTCCGTATTCTCTGTCCGCGCCGTGGCCAGGACATGCGATTCGCTCGGCGAGAGATTCGCTTTCAAGGCGTCCGCGATTTGCGCCGCGACCTCGCTCTCAACTGCTAAAACATCCTTAAAGTCACGATCATAACTTTTTGCCCAAAGATGCGTATCGGCGCGGGCATCGATCAACTGCACATTCACCCGAACTTTGTCGCCAGCTCTCTGCACCGTCCCCTCGAGGATGGTGGAAACGCCGAGCTCTTGCGCGACTGTCTTTAAGTTCTCCGGCTTGCTCTGATACTTCGCCGTCGAGGTTCGCGAAATGACTTTGAGATCCCGAACCGTCGCTAATTTCGTCAGAATCTCGTTCTGGATGCCCTCGGCGAAATACGCATTTGCCTTTTCACCGCTCAGATTTTGAAAGGGCAGCACCGCCACCGATTTGTCGATCTTGCGCGCCGAGGCGCGCGGCAAGAGAAAAAATCCCGCAGTGGTAGAAATTATTGCGCCGGCGGCGACGAGGAGAATAATATTGCGGCGCCGATGCCTCCCAGGAACCTTTGGGGTGGCTTGAATTCCTTGCGGCGTCACGTCGTAAGCCCAGGCGAGGATGAGCGCGACCGGAAAACCGAACAGCAAAAGCACGATGACAAGACGCAGCGTCCAGTTCGGCAATTCCCATGCCGGAAAAACCGCAGAACCAATTTGAATGATGAATCCCGCAGCGATGATATAAGCCGCCGCGACGCGATAGACTTTCCGCCGCTGCAATTCCGCGAAGAAGCCGCTCATAGGTTGTAAGGTACGTCTCCGAAGTTAACTCAACGGTCGTCAAAAACCCCGACTCGTCTAGCCTGGGTTGGGATTTAGCCGCTGTCGGAGCGAGGTCTTGTTGTCTCACCACTTGAGATCCTGAGGTGTGCCAAGCAAACTCTACCGGCCTCCCGCTTTTGCCGATTGCAGTCTTTTGCTGTCGTTCAGCAAATTATTTCGGGAACATGGCCTCTTTTTTTCTGTAGAGACTAATGGATCACTATGTTTACGAAATCACTACAGAAGTGTTTTGCTGGGCTGGTTCTTTTCGTTTCGAACCGAATCGGTCCAGATAACGAACCGCGGCGTTATCACAACACAAAACAATTACAGTTGGGGACGCGGGCTTTACCAATGATAGTCCGAGTCTACGAAGGATCGGTACAGACCTGGCTACTAACTCGAGACAAGCAATTCGCGTAGCCTTTGGGCATTTAATGGGGCCATAGCAAGTGGCTGGGAGCGGCCGTCAAGAGAGACATCGCGTAAGGGCACTTGATGCGAAAGCTGAGCAGCTGCCAGAGTGTCGCTCGATACGGCGACGGGCATTTTCATCTCCTTAGTGATTCTTTCAAGGCGAGCGGCAGTATTTACCGACTCGCCAAGGGCGGATAGGATCGGTGTTTTCGGCGGCCCCATCTCGCCGATCACGGCGTCGCCGGTATGAATCCCGACGCCGATAATCATCGGCTCAGAGAGTTCCGCAGCGAGTTCTCGATTGAGACGCTCCAGGTTCTCCAGCATGCGTAATGCACAATTGAGCGCCGCGTGCGCACCATGATCGGCGTCCCCCTCCAAACCGAACAGAGCCATCAGGCCGTCCCCGGTGAAATTTGAGTAATGACCACCGGTGGCATCGATGGCAATGGCCATCTCGTCGAAATAATGGTTGAGTAGGAATACGACATCGTAAGGCAGCCGCGCGTCAGCCAGGCGAGTGGACCCTCTGAGATCGATAAACAAGATGGTGACGCGCCGTTCTTCGCCGAATTTTTCGCCGGCCACGGTTAGCGATCGAGCTAGTAGATCGGGATGTAACAAGGGATAAACCACAAGATCGTTCCGTGGGCGGAGTTGACAGGCGAGGCGAACACCAGGGGGCGCGCCGATGCGAGCCAAGGCGTGAGCTTCAAGGTCGTTAGGCGGGGGAAGTTTTGCAAGAGTTCCCTCGATCCGGATGCGACAGGTGGTGCAGCGCCCCCGACCACCGCACACCGATACATGCGGTCGTCCCACTCTGCGACTGACCTCCAATACCGAAAGACCAATAGGAGCCTGGACGGAGTAATTTCCAGGATACGTGACGGTGAAACGCTTGCGTCGTTGCCACTGATTACGAATCTGCGCGCCAAAAAAGACGAGAGCGACCAGAGCGAGCCAATAGTAACCGATCCACTCTTTTAGGTGCGCACGCATGGCTGCGCGATGCGGATCAGCCGGGAGGCCGAGTGATTTCATCTGCTTGAACCAGACCGGATCCAGACGAGCACGGGCAGAAGTCGCCATTCCCACTTCGGCAAAGCCAAGAAGTGCGCCGGCGGGGACGATCACGTAGAAAAGCAAGATGGCGGGGAACGCGCGCCGGTACCAGGCATGGATGCGGAGCCAAAAATGCAGGCCAACGGTGAAGTGGCCCCAGACGAGAAGGACAAGAAGGATTTGGCGGAACCTCGTCCCGGGATCAACCCAGAGGTTGGCGATTTCGTACGGGTAATTGATGTCGATACCGGTAAGAATGCGCGTCCCGCGTGTGTTGACGATGTGGACGAGCAGCAGATACGGAATAGATAACCCCAGCAGCATCTGAGTCGCCTCCCAAAGGGGCATTCGGTAATGCCGCCGCCGGGCAAGAGCCGCCAGACCGCAGAAGGCGTGCACCGAAAGGCCGCCGTAGAGAAGGATCTGACCAACTGGCGAATGCCAGAGCGCCATCACCCAAGGTCGCGCAGTTTCCTGTGCCTTCAGGGAAATCAGGCCGAGCGTGTGGTTGGAAAGATGCATCGTGACGTATAGTCCGATGACGACACCACTGACGGAGCGGAGCCGGGCGAGAGTAGTCGGCGGGATCAAACCTAAGGAAACGTAACCCTAAAACGCACAAGGAAAACTGAAAGCTAAACCTTCTAACCTTGCCGTGAGACGGTCGCGTTTATTATCTGACTCGTCCGAACGATCGATTTGCTTTGCGTTATGCCTTCGTTCATACTCGGCTGAAAAATTGACCTGCTTTTCTGGAATTGGAAGCGTCAGTTTGAGCTATCGCTCATCACCTTTTCAGCTATCGGATGGAGTCGCTGTGCGAAAGCCGGGCAGTGCTAGACTGGATTCGCGATCACATCGTAAACGCGAATAGGCGAATATTAAAAAGAGTTCATTCAACGACTGCCAGGAGCCAGAAATTAAACGGGGATTAACCCGGCCGGTGTTTGTGAATTAGCGCGGCTAGCACTTGGCCGCTGTCCGTACCCTTTCGTTTAAAACAACGGACGCCGCCGTGGGGAAACGACATTTGACGCGCATCGCGACGATGGAAAGCTTGTTGTCGTTCACGCGGATGAAAAGCTGACTGCGTTTTTGGAGCTTGAAAGAGTGACACACGAATCATTGCGCTTCCTAAATGCCGAATGATTCGGCAGGTTTCTCTCCGTGCAGCCTTTAATCGCTTTGCTCTCGCAAACGGCAGGAATGGTTACTGTGAAACTTCGCACATTTGGGTTTCTTGCCGTTGTCCTGGTGGGGCTTCTCTTTTCTTCCTGTGCGGCGCATCCTCGACGCGTCGCTATCAGCGGCCCGGCTCCCGCCGGCGCAGCCGAATTAAAAATCACGCAGAACATCATCCCCCCGGGGAAATGCGGACGTCCCCTGCATCGGCCGATGCGTCCGACATTTATCACTATTCATTCGACCGACAATACGTCTCGTAGCGCCGACGCCTTGCATCACGCGCTCGCCATGAACAAGGGGCTCCGAGGCCGTCACAATCGCACTGGATTTCTCACTTGGCATTTCACTGTGGACGATCATTCCATTTACCAAACCCTCCCGACTAACGAAACCGGAGAGCATGCTGATTACGAAGGCGAGGGAAACAGGTCGTCCATCGGAATCGAAATGTGTGTAAACCGGGGCAACAATCTTGACAGCACCATCGACCGCACCGCGCAACTCACAGCCAGACTGATGCGTCAATATGATATCCCTCTTGATCATGTTGTCCCGCACATGCACTGGCGCATGATCCGTTACAGTGACGGCCGCGATTTGGGGTACAAAAAATGCCCGAGAATCCTGCTCGATGGCGGTCGTCTTGGTCCAAAATGGAGTGCATTCATGGCCAAAGTCTCATTTTATGCACGATGAAGTCGGCAACGACGTCAGTTCCGGCCCTTGATTTGGGCACGATGATCCTGTTTTTGCAACAGAGATCTAGTCAGGCGATGAAGGCAATGGCCCCCATTGCGAAACAGCCCCGGTGTGTTTGCGACGACACCCTGGATTTCATCCAGGCACCCGGCTTCCCTAGTGCGATGCGCGTCTTCGCGCTCACGCACTCCCGCCGTATGTTGTTCAACGCTAGCCGTGGTTTATCTCTTTGACTCATGATCTTCCCAGCTCATTCGCCCTCTCGGGCTTGCCCGTCCATGTCGCGGCTTCCCAGCTCGTTCCATTCTCGTTAGGCGCAATGAGCACGTTATGACCACCGAGCTATGGCTCTTAGTCGCGAGCGTCATCCTTGGTCTCGTTCATCTCATAGCGGCTTCGCATCTGATTAGCTTTCAGTATGGTTACCGCTGGACCGCCAGCAGCCGAGAGGAACCAGTTCCGCCCCTGCGCGGTCTCGCAAATCGGGTGGACCAAGCAACAACGAATTTTTTGGAAACCTTTCCCTTCTTTGCCGCTCTGGTTTTAGTGGCGCATGTCACTCAACATCACAGCTTACTCACCTTCTGTGGCGCGCACCTGTATTTCTGGGCACGCTTAGGATATTTGCTCGCTGCGGCGGCCGGATATGCTCTGCTGCGTTCGCTTGTTTTCTGGAACACCGCGCTGATAGGTATTGCCTTCTTCGTCATCGCGCTTTTCCGGTAACGTGGTCATGAAATTACGCCTAACAATCGATTAAGCCAACGGCCCCGTTGCGATGCAACTCCAGTGTGCTTGCCACGACACCCTGCCGTGGCTTATCTCTGTCTCGTTAGGCCGCCACACACCTGGAGAATCTGATGACGAAGAGTCTCGTGTTCTTGTTCGCGCTCGCCATGTCCTTTGCGCTCGCGGCACGCGCCGAGGACCATGTGCCCAGTGGACCTGAAACGGTCGTGGTGCAAAGCGGGACGCTCAAACTGCGCGCACTGCTTTGGCACCCCGGAGGCCACGGGCCGTTTCCGGCAGTGCTGTTCAATCATGGGAGCGGCAACACGCCTGAGAACCAGGCGGCGCAAGCTGCGGCGGTCGGCCCCGTCTTCGCCAAACATGGCTATGTCTTACTCTTTTTGTACCGGCGCGGGTCCGGGCTCTCCGCAGACCAGGGCACGTCAGCGATTGACCTTATGGACCGGGAACTCGCGACCCATGGACAGGATGCACGAAACAAGTTGCAGCTTGAGTTGCTGCAGACCGATCAGCTAACAGACACCCTGGCCGGACTGGCGTTCCTGCGCGCGCTCCCCGAGGTCGACACGCACCGCGTTGCGGTGGCGGGGCACTCCTTCGGCGCTTCTCTCACACTCCTGATAGCCGAGCGCGACAGCGCGCTTCGCGCCGCGATCGCTTTCTCCGGCTCGACCGCTAGCTGGGAGCACTCCCCGCAGTTGCGTGCGCGGCTCATCGCGGCCGTCGGCCGCACGACGGTCCCGATCTTCTTCATCGAGGCTGAGAACGACTACTCCATCGCGCCCGCGAAGGCGCTGTCTGCCGAGATGGAGCGGCTCGGCAAACCGCACCGCATCAAGATCTATCCACCTGTCGGTCAGACCGCCGACGACGGGCATGGCTTCATCTTCTTGGAAGTGGGCGCGTGGGAGCGCGACGTCTTCGACTTCTTGCATGAATGCATGCGGCGTTGAGCCTATAATGCGATGCAGACAACCGCTGGCCGTCCGTATGCCCGGGTTTCTCTGTTTATGAACGCTACTTGTAATTCGTGCGGCGGCTGATCTTATTCTCGTTAGACGTATGAGCCGTTTCCATCTGGTCATTTTCGTTTGTTTACTCTGCGTAGCGGGGCGCGCGGTTCCCTCAGAGAGCTTACCCGACGAGCAGACCCTTTGGGATCTTGAGCATTCATATTGGCGCTACGTCGAGAATAATGACCTGGCCGCCTATTCAAATTTATGGCACAAGGATTTCCTAGGTTGGCCTTCGGTTAGTTCCGCGCCTGTCCGCAAAGATCACATTACCGACTGGATTACGTCTCAGACCACTAAGGGGTTCAGGTTTAAGACTGACGACTTCAAACCTGCTAGGCTTCAAGTGACAGGAGACATGGCCTTCGCCTGTTATTGGGTATCGCTTAGATGGGTGGACAAGGATGGTAATGGAGCGCCGCATACGCTGCGCATCATGCATGCGTGGGTCCGGAGCGGAAAGAACTGGCAGATTATAGGTGGGATGTCGATGCCAGAGCCCGAGAATTCAGCGAGTTATCTTGGAGAACAAAGGCCTAACTAGGCAGTCCGGCGAACCCAGCACTTTGTTGTAAGCTTCGATGATGCTTGGCCAATTGTTCAAAGTGCTGAGTGGCTCAGTTCCGTCTGGTTAGGCCACCAACAGCGTCTTTTGACCAAGGTAAGGAGGAATCAGCAGATGGCGACTAATCCAGCCAAACAGCAAGTCCCGAAGTCGAAGACCTCGGTCATACAGTGGCTGCTTGACTCTGACCCTTCGATCCGCTGGCAGGTGATGCAGGACCTGATCGGTGCGCCCGCGGACGAGGTCGCGGCCGAGCGCGCGCGGGTCGCCACTGAAGGCGCGGGCGCGCGGCTGCTCGCCCTCCAAGGGGCCGACGGCCGCTGGGGCGGCGCGGCCTGGAACCGCGGGTGGAACTCCACGATGCACGTCCTGATGCTGCTTCGGGACATGGGCCTCGATCCCGCGAGCGACCAGGCGAGCCGAGCGGTAGGCCTCGTCCGAGACCGCGTGACGTGGAAGGGTTGCGGCCCGCAGGAGTGTGATTGCAATCCCTTCTTCGCCGGCGAGGTCGAGCCCTGCATCAACGGGCAGGTGGCTGCGGCCGGCGCCTACTTCGGTCAGGACGTCCGGGGCATCGTCCACCGGCTGCTCGGCGAGCAGCTGCCGGACGGCGGCTGGAACTGCGAGGCCGCCAACGGCTCGACGCGGTCGTCGTTCAACACCACGATCTGCGTGCTGGAAGCCCTGCTCGAATACGAACTGGCCGACGGGAGCAGCGTCGAGGTGACGCGGGCCCGTCTCCACGGGCAGGAGTACCTCCTCCAGCGTCGCTTGTTCCGGAGGTTGTCAACCGGCGAGGTGATCAATGACCGAAAGGGGGATCACAACTGGACCCGCTTCGCTTTCCCAACCTGGTGGCACTATGACGTGCTGCGGGGGCTCGAGTACATGCGCCGCGCCGGCGTCGTGCCGGACCAGCGCGTGACCGAGGCGGTCGAGCTGGTCGAGTCGAAGCGCGACAGCGACGGCCGGTGGCCGCTCGAGAACCAGCACCCCGGCACGATGGCGGTTGAGCTGGACGAAGGTGAGGGGAGACCGAGCCGGTGGATTACGCTGCGCGCCTTACGGGTGTTGGACTGGTATTCAGCACGAGACTAACGCAGCTGCCGCTGGAACGGGACAGGCAACTACGCGAACTAGCCCGCTCAGTGACTACTTATACTAAGGCAGCCTCATGGACGGCCATGAAATAATGGGCGAGGCGAGAAGCATGATGTTCGCGATCAAAGCCGAGGTTAGCGATGCCTGGGCGAAGACGTTCGCATTCAAGGCGCAGAAGACGATGTATGGTGGCAAGCACATCGCCAAAGGCGATACGATCTTTGTCTTCGCGAGCGAGAACGAAGGTAGGCCAGGTCTCATCGCGAGCGGCATCGTCACCTCGGCCAAAGCGATCGCAAAGAACCCGGGGATCGCTCGGCAAACGCGGCGCGTGAGCATCACCATCAGACGCACCGCTCTGGCAAGGCGGCGCTTGGAGCGGAGTGAGCTCAAACTTTTTTCCGATTGGAACGACGGTCGACCCGAGACCGAGCTCAATTTCAAATTCTATCGTCAGGCAACGAACAAGATTGTTGGGATCTCGGACGAAGCGGCGGCGTTCCTTCGCAGATTCTTTTAACGCGGCAGATTTCGGCATCAACACGGTATGGCCTAGCCAAGCGCTCGAGCGAACCGCAGAGCTTTCGCGAGCAGGCCCGCTGCGACGTATCAGTCTGGCAGCTTTCCGCGTAAGACAGTAAGTGAATACGGCGGCAGGTCGTAAAATGAAGATGCTTGTTGCGTAAGGTGTGCCGGCGGCAGGCTTCGAATGGGATGGCCATTTGGGCCGTCATCGTACCATAGGTACTGCTCGCGCGAGAACTGCGTTACATCCACGCTGCCGGTGAATATTACCGGCGGCTGCGCGCCGGAGAGGTTGAACTGGACGTTAAGTCGTGCTGTGCGGTTGGGATGTTTGTTAATCGCAAGGAGGGCCCATTGCTTATCCGGCCGCCGTACTGCATAGACGGTGAGAACAGATGATAACATCGGGTTCTTCGGCTTTATGGTTACAGGAAATATGTCGTGTGTTTCATTTGTTGGTTGCATCCATTCCTTTGTAATGAGCTGGGCGGCATGGTAACTGGATAAGCGGTTTAGCTCGTCACCGTTCGGCTTCAACTGAAGCATCATGAGATTGCCCCAGGAACATTTGAGCTCGTCTTGGAGGTAATTTGGCTCGTATCCGTATAGGTACGGCTTGGAGCCGCCCAGGGTTAGAAATGTTCCCACTGCGTCTGCATTGAAGAGCGCGCCTTCGATGTCCACTTCAATGCGTCCTGCAAAGACGGAATAACCGTATTCTGTCAGTAGCCATGGAATTGCCGTAGGGACGCCATCCGCTCGTAAGCTGGTCATCATCGCGCTCAGACGCCTTGGGGTTTGCAACAGCTGCGGTGCCGCATCGGCGCAGATGTTGTCAAACGGATAGAATTCAAACGAGAAAAAATCGAACGGGCACCCCGCAGCGTGGATGTAATTCAGAAACCGGTTCATCCAGGAACGATTGCCAGATGCGTCGGGCCATGTGAGAAGTTGCCCCTCGAAATTTTGCAGGCTTGGCCCCCCGAGTTTCAAACGCGGATTGAGCGCAGCGAGCCTGCGAGCAACTCCGGTGTAAAGCGTGGCATAATCCTCCGGCGACGCCCATTGACCGTCGGGCTCTTCGCCGAGCTCAATGCCTTCGAGAGGGTATTGTCTTAGATAGTTGATCTCAGCCGTTGCGTTTTCCGGCGTGTCGTACAAAACGCCGACAGGCACAAGGACGGGCAACCCGTTCGTCAGCGCGCTGCGCAAGATGAAATCCAGTCCCGGTTGCTCGATTTTGTAATCAATGTCCTCGGCCCGGTGCCACGGATCGGTCGATGATACATAAATCAGTGTCTGCCGAGACCGATCGGCTGCATGATGGATGTAATCGTGAAAACGATTACGGCTATCGATGCTCCCAAGCTCAATCTCGCGAATCGCAAATCCGAGGCGATCGCGAATGTCATCTGAAGGCGGCGTGCTTGTTTGTGAACTCCGGCTCATTACGACGCGGACGAAACGAACCGGAATTGCTTTTGCACACAGCCGAACAGATTCGTCGCCGCCCGATCCGCGGTTCAGCGCACCGTTTGGAAAAAGACGCCACTCATCTTTCCGATCGGCGTGCAAATGCATCGGATCCTCTCCACTCCAGTACTCCACTCTGTATTGCCGGGCGTACGGCGCCCCCCAATGAATCCGAATGCAGTTTATCGGTCTGGCGGCGCCCAGATCGATCACCGCCCATTGCGGATGCGCATCATCGGGTTCGCCTGTGAAGTGCGAATCGAGATACGGATTGCTTTTCCAAAATGATTCTTCATTGCCGTCGGTGATGCGTGAGTAACCATCATCATTAGCCTGGTCGATCGTGTTTCCTCGTCGCGGCAAACGGTAGCCGTAGGAGAGATTGATCGGCTCGTCGAGCGAATCGTCCGAGATCCAGTATCCGCACTGATGAACGGGATTGCTCCACGTGCCTCGCGGGTTCCAATGCCAGACTTCGCCGGCTAATTCAGTGCGTAGTCGATACGTCAGCGGCCCGAATCCGGCTGATCGCATCGCGGCGATGTTCTTATCCGTAAACATTCGAGCACATTCGCCTTGCTCATGACCATCAACGCCCGCGCCTAACGCGTTGGTTGGCACACACTGGTTTACTGTGTGATCGGTAATGACGACGGCAGAGACCGAAAAGGGCTTCTCGTCGTAGCGCGTCTCTGTTTGCGATAACAGTTGGACAACGCCTATCGCGGCAAATGAAAGCGACGCGAGGACGCATCGCATTTCACTGCTACCGCTGCGCTTTCTCCAATTGCTTCCTGACCTGGTCTTTTTCGTGACGAACGTCCTTCAAGTGACTCTGGAGAAGTGGCAACTGCGATGCTTGCGGATTCGGAGAGTGGCGAAGAGTCTTGTTGTTCTTACCTCCCCGGTACGCTGGTCCCGGTTTTTTCGCCTCACCGATACGGAGAAGTAAGTCGTCTTCTTGCCTCTGCAGTTCCTCGTAGCGGTCTTGAAGCGCGAGAGCATCGTTCTGCCGGCTCTGTTGTTGCGCCCGATATTGATTTGCCTTTTGCGTTGCTTCCGCTTCCCGTTGCAAGGCTTCTGCTTGCTGCTTTCGGACTTGGTCGAGTCCTGCACTTTGCTGCGCCGAGTAGGCGGTGCCTCTTTGAGGATCATACCCGAAGCGCTCCTGAACGTCCTTAGGAAGTTCGGTGAAGTAAACTTTGGAGATGCCAGTATTATTGGTTAACACGATGCCGTCCGGTTCGACCCGGCTCACTGTGGCATTCTTATATTCCTTTCCAGTAACTGTTTTAAAATCGTCTGAGAACGCTATGGACGCGAAACAGATGAGAGGAACAAGTGTCTTCATTTTTGTTTGGGCGGAACCGAGCTTGCACTTAGCACAAGCGCGTCGCAAAGGGCAAGCTTGATCGCAATCCGCCTAGCAAGGGATGACAGCTTGCCAGCCGTCAGATCCTGGACGGCCGAGAGGCCGTTGTTCTTTTGGGTGACGCCGCGATCTGCGTAGCGCGAACCGAAAATTATGTGGCAGATTAAATCGTGCGAACCGCAACCATTCATGAATTGCACTTCTTCGCCAGGGCCGGATCGTGAAATGTTATCTTTAGTGCGTTTGTTGAACTCGCTTCTCGTGGCGCTTGGCGTCGCACTCCTCTTAGCAGGCTGCAAGAAACCCTCGGCTACGGCGGCTGTCGATCCGAATGGTCCGGTCGAGGTGGTGATTCCTGAACATGGCGTATACACCGGCGCGTTCATGGATTTTGGCGACGCGGAGGACGACGTCACTCTGGAGACAATCGAGGACTTTGAGCAGATGGTGGGCAAGCATCAGGCCATCATCGCGTCGTCCAGTTACTGGGGAGAACAAAATTTTCCCGCGGACAATCTCAATGTCATCTGGCGGCACGGTTCGCTTCCGCTTGTGTTTTGGTCGCCGTGGGACAGGCCTTATCAGGAAGACCACGGGCCGGACAAGTTTAGTTTGACCGAGATCCTTGCCGGCAGGTGGGATGCTTACATCGACAAGTGGGCCGATGGCGCGCGGAATTTTGGTCATCCGATGATTGTCGTGTTCGGCGTCGAAATGAATGGCACCTGGTTTCCGTGGTCGGGGGCGTACTACGGCGGCGCGCAATGGGACAAAGACCAGAACAACTGGAAAGGCCCGGAGACGTTCCGCAAAGCATTTCGCTATGTCGTGGATCGCGTCCGGGCGCGCGGCGCTTCAAATATCAAATGGATGTTTCATACGAACAATTATCCCTATCCGTACGAAACTTGGAATTGCGCGCCTGCATACTATCCCGGATCGGATTACGTCGATTGGCTTGGCCTGAGCGTTTATGGACAGCAATATAAGGACGAGCCAAACCCGGATATTCCTTCATTGGTGAACTGGCCCTACGAGGAAATATCCAGGCTCGATCCGCATAAGCCAATCATGATTGCCGAATGGGCGACCGGCGAATTTCCGCATTCCGCGGAAGGGGGCGGGGTTGGTAAAGCCAAGTGGATTACGCAGGGACTTACGCTCTTTCCTACGCGTTATCCGCGCATCAAAGCGGCAGTTTACTGGCATGAGCGATGGCAAAACGCCGACGGATTTTACAGCAACCTGCGCGTGAACTCTTCCGTAGAATCGCTGCGAGCGTACCGCGAAGGCGTTGCGAATCCTGATTGGCTTGGCGATTTGATTCTGCGAGCGCTCCCGAAAAGGTGATTGTCATGTCGAGCGAAGTCGAGACATCGCTCATCTTCAAAAAGACAAGAGTTAGAGGCCTTCTTCGCTTCCCGCCAAAACTTTTGCCGTTGACCGCATGAGGCGCGAAGATTATCGCATCATCGGCAAAAACCGAGATGGACGCTTCGCGAAATCCTGTTTCGCCGGCAAGTTTTGCGTAAGCCTTTTCTGCAGCGATGAGTGAACCGACGACTTTTTCAAGATCGACATCTTCTGCGTGTCCTCCTGCGAAGGCTACCAGTACGATAAACGAGAAAAATTTCGATCGTATAGACAAATTCATTGGTTGGCGGCGTCTTAAGAATAAAGACCGTGAAAAGGTCATGGATAACATCGCCAGCCATGAGAATTGGAAGAGTTGCTTTTCTGAAATCAGTCCCGGTTTGCTGCTTTTTGCCCGGCAATGGACACGATCGGCAGCTGACGCCGAAGACATTGTCCAGGAGGCTTTCGTCAAGTTTTGGCGGCGAAACCACAGGATTAATAACCGCGCGCTGCTTTATGCAACTGTGCGTTCCATCGCTCTCGACTTTATCCGTCGCGACAAACGGCGTGCCCGACGCGAGGCCACTGTTTTTGGCGAGGCCGATCCAACCGTCGAGCCGCAGTTTGAATGGGAAGATGAAACGCAATCGGCGCTCGCCGCAGCAGTCAACTGTTTGCCCCATGACCAACGCGAGGTGCTCGTCTTGAAAATCTGGAACGAACTCACTTTTAGCGAGATCGCCAGCGCACTCGGCATTTCTCAAAATACGGCGGCATCGCGCTATCGATACGCCCTGGCGAACCTGAAGAAAAGCTTACAACCCCAATGAACGATTTGTCGGAGCTTGAGAGTGACTTGAGAGCGTTGCGACCAGCGCGGCCTTCGCCCGTGCTTTTTGAGCGCATCGAGGAAGCGATGGCCGAAGAAGGCAAGGCCTCGGTCGCGTCAGGTGCCAGATGGAGTTGGCGGCGTTTCACAGAATGGAGCAGCCGCCACGCGAGCCACGTCGAGGGGCAGCTCGGTAGAGCGAAAGAGGACCGAACCCCAATGCCTTTCCGGTTTGGTATTGGCCTCGCAGCCGCAGCTGCGGTAGTCGTTCTGCTACTCGCGCGGATCAACACGGATCAAACTCGAAACGAAGACAAAGAAGTCGCACAAGTTGCGCCTGCGTCGGAAACAAGACCGGTCCCGCCTGCCTTCTCGGGTGGGAGCGGTGTCCATGGATCGATGTCCTCCAACAAATTCGTTACCGCTGGCGCGACGCAGGTCGTCTATAACACTCGCGACGAGGGGTTACAGTTTGGTGACGGCTCGAGGCAACCGTTGAGGCGGCTTCGTTATCAAACGCAACAGACGTGGCAATGGCGTAACCCCTCTACTGGTGCATCGCTTCGCGTCTCTTACCCCAGCGAGGAAGTCGTTCTCATTCCGGTTTCAGGCCAATGATTAACCAAACAAAAACCATGAAAATAAAATTAATTGCTATCATCGCATGTATCGCCTTCCTGCCGATTGTGGGATTTGCGCAGACACCGCCAGCGCCGCCACAACCGCCAGCGCCGGGTCACCCGCCAGGTGACCATGAAAAAGCGCCCAAAGTTCCGGCGATATTTCTCGGCGTAGAAACGTCACAGGTGCCAACTGTGGTAAGCGAACAGCTCGGCCTGTCCAAAGGGCTCGGGTTAGTCGTCGAGTACGTTGTACCCGATAGCCCTGCCGCCGCGGCGGGCATTCAACAGAACGATATTCTCAAAATGCTGAACGACCAGATTTTGATAGAACCGAGTCAATTGCGAAAGCTCCTGCAAACGTTCTCTGACGGCGCGGACGTGACGCTCACGATTTTGCGCAAGGGACAGGAACAGAAGGTCACCCTCAAGCTCACAAAGAAGGAAAGACCGCAGCGTCATTCCTGGACGCCCGGGGACAAACACGAAGGGCACTGGGATTTCGATGAGACAGGTGATTTCGGCGAGCAGATGCAAGGTTTGAAAGAACAGTTGCAGGAACAACTCGGTGCACAACGTGGCATGATCCGGGGAGCAGTGATGAAAGCTCACGAGGCGGCGAGACGCGCACGGGAAGATGCCCGCCGCGCCGCGCGCGAGATTCGCATTCTCAGTCAAGATCATGGCGCGCTCAAAGCCACCAGGATCGACCTCGGCAACGCGCAAATCGTTTTCTCCGATGATAAAGGCGAGATGAAGGTCGAAAACGTGGATGGCAAAAAATTACTGACCGCGAAAGATCCGCAGGGAAAACTGCTCTTTAGCGGACCGGTCGAGACGAAAGAGGATCGGGATAAAATGCCCGCGGATGTTCGTGAGCGTTATGAAAAATTGCAGCAAAATGATTTGCCCGAGGTCGCGCCTGGAGCAGATGCAGACGAAGAAGATGAGGACGATGCCGACGAGGATGACGACGCAGCGCAATCGTCTGACACAGTTTGCGCGCCGCCGTGCATTCAATGGTGCGTCGCTGCAAGTTAAAGACCTCAACAACGCAAGCTTGAAACACACAAGCTAAACGTTGGCCATTTTGGGGCTGAGGAGAAACTCCGTCGGGCGCCTTAACCTGGCCTGGCCGGCTGCTCGGCGGAGTTTTCCTTGCTGTGAGGCAGACGCAATTTGCGAATAGTCTTGCGCCTTCGGCGGGCACTTTTGCCATCCTCTTCGGAGAAGCCGATCCACCTACGACAGATGGAACGCGTTGGCCTTAACGCGTTGGCAAAATAAATGCCGCTCTGCCGCCTGACTTTGATTCCCGCGGCTCGACATTTGCCATTTTCCTTGCCGCGACAAATCAGTGCGCCTATAACGAGAGCGCGTAATGATGCGGCTCTTTTTGCTCACAGCGGTCATTGCGTTTTCCTCTCCGCTGCACGCGCAAACGTCGTCGCCTTCTGCTTCGCCGTCTCTGGAGCAGCGCGTTGCGGACTTGGAAGCCTACGTGAATAATTCGGCCCGCGGCGCTGATTCGGTGAACGCGCCGGTAGCATCAAACGTCCCAGGCCCTGGCCCTGCGAGCAATGCCTGGATGATGACCTGTGCTGCGCTGGTGCTTTTCATGACGCTGCCAGGACTTGCCCTTTTTTACGGTGGTCTCGTCCGCGCGAAGAATGTTCTTTCTGTGTTGGCGCAGTGTCTCGGCATTGCCGGCTTGGTGACAATCCTCTGGTGGCTGGTGGGTTATTCCCTCGTTTTCTCCCGTGGCTCACCCTTCATCGGGGGATTGAAGTTTGCTTTTCTGCACGGAGTCGATGGGCGACCGAACACTGATTATTCGTATTGGGTCTCGCAGAACATTTTCGCGATGTACCAATTGATGTTTGCAATCATCACCCCGGCATTAATCATCGGCGCGGTTGCGGAGCGGATGAAATTCGCGGCGGTGCTCGTTTTTGTCGGGGTCTGGATGTTCGTCGTTTATTTTCCGATCGCGCACATGGTCTGGGGAATCGATGGTTGGATGAACGGAGTTTGGAACCCTGCCGCAAAGGTCACTGCAATCGATTTTGCTGGTGGAACAGTCGTCCACATGAGCTCGGGTTGGTCGGCGCTTGTTTTGTGCATTCTTCTCGGGCACAGGCTCGGATTTAGAAAAGAAATCATGGCGCCGCACAGCATGGTGCTTTGCATGGTGGGCACGGGTTTGCTGTGGGTGGGTTGGTACGGCTTCAACGCGGGAAGCGCGCTTGCGCCCGATGGAATCGCTGCGAACGCGTTCATGAGCACAACGCTTGCCACGGCGGTGGCTTCATTTATCTGGGCCATGCTCGAGTACGTCCTGCGCGGCAAACCGAGTGTGCTGGGGTTTTGTTCGGGGGCAGTGGCTGGGCTGGTCGTAATCACACCGGCCTGTGGATATGTCGCTCCGAGTGGTGCAGTGATTATCGGTGTCGCCGCCGGAATCGTCCCGTTTTTCGCCTGCACGAAATTGAAATCGTGGCTGGGCTATGACGATGCGCTCGATACTTTCGGGATCCACGCAGTAGGCGGGACGCTCGGCGCATTTCTTACCGGCCTGCTGGCGACCGCGAGTGTGAATCCAAATCTTGGTTCGAGCATTGCCGCGCCCCTCAATCCAGCCACGCAAAATGGCCTCGCCAAAATTATTGGGCACACTCTCTGGCTGGAGCAATTGAAGGTTATCGCCGTCACGATTGTTCTTGCCGTTGTGGGAAGCGCGATTATCGGTGCAATCGTCAGGGGCCTGATTGGTTTGCGGATCGCGCCTGACATCGAGCGGCAGGGACTCGACATCAATCAACACGGTGAAGAGGGCTACATGACTTCGGGCTAGTTTTTATGAAGCGATTTCTTGCGACACTAATATCGACAGTGGCAGGTGCGGCGATTTCCGTTGCCGCAAACACCCAGACACCAGACCAGATCGCAGTCGAATCAAAGCGCGCCAATGAGTTCTTTGACAAATGCTGGGACGAAAATCTGGCGCGACACCCCGTCGACGAATCGTTTTATGGAATCAAGACGCATTACGATCAGTTGGAGGACTTGTCCGACGAAAAAGCGGCAGCAGACCACGCAGTCTGGCAAAAACAGCTTGCGACGCTCAAGCGGGACTTCAAACCGGAACTGCTCAATTCACAAGCGCAATTAAGCTACAAACTCTTCGAACGAGAGGCGGAGCGTGAGGAAGAGGAGTTTAAGTTTCGCTTCGACGTGTATCCGGTCAGCCAGATGCGCGGCGTCCACGCGCAGATTCCGACGTTCCTGATCAATATTCATAAGATCGACAATGTGAAAGACGCGGAAGCGTACATCGCGCGGTTGAATGCGATCCCGAAATTATTCGATCAACTCATCATCAATTTGCAGGTGCGAGAGGAAAAAGGGGTAGTCGCGCCGCGGTTTGTTTTTCCACTCGTGCTCGACGCCTGCCACAAAGTGATCCAGGGAAAGCCGTTCGATTCCAACCCGGACAACAGTCCGCTGCTCGATGATTTTACGAAGAAAGTTGGTGCGCTTAAGGACGTTGATTCCGTCACGCGCGATCGATTGCTTTCCGGCGCGACGAAGGCGTTGAACGAGTCCGTAAGACCGGCTTACGAAAAGGTAATTGCATTTCTGGAAGGCCAATCCAAGCGCGCAAATGACGACGCTGGTGTCTGGAAATTTCCGGATGGCGCTGATTTTTACAGTTCTGCTCTGCGGCGCACCACGACGACGAATCTAAGGGCCGCCGAGATTCACGAAATCGGTCTGAAAGAGGTTGCTCGCATCCACGGCGAGATGACAAAGATCAAAGACAAGGTCGGATTCAAAGGCGACCTCCAGGGGTTTTTCAAATTCATGCGCGAAGATCGACAATTTTATTTGCCGGACACGGATGAAGGCCGGGCGACATACCTCGCGCGCGCGGTTGCGATTATCGATGAAATGAAAAAGCGCCTCGACGAATTGTTCGCTACGAAACCAAAAGCCGACATTGTCGTAAAGGCCGTCGAAAAATTTCGTGAGAAGTCCGCTGGCAAAGCATTTTATCAGCAGCCCGCTCCGGACGGCTCACGGCCGGGAATGTTTTATGTGAATCTGCGCGAGATGCAGAGCAATCCGACTTACGAGCTGGAAGCGCTCGCGCATCACGAAGGAATTCCCGGGCACCATATGCAGATTGCTATTGCCCAGGAGCTGAGCGGCATTCCGAAGTTCCGCAAATTTTCGCACCCCTACACCGCTTACACTGAAGGCTGGGGCCTTTACAGCGAACAGGTGCCCAAAGAAATCGGGATGTACCGGGATCCGTATTCGGATTTCGGGAGATTAGCGCTGGAGCTTTGGCGCGCCGGACGTCTGGTTGTCGATACTGGCATACACGATAAGAAATGGACTCGACAACAGGCGATCGATTACCTGAAGCAAAATACACCGAACTCGGAAGCCGATTGCATCGACTCGATCAATCGCTACATCGTGATGCCGAGCCAGGCGACTGCTTACAAAATCGGCATGATCAAAATTCTCGAGTTACGGGAGAGCGCAAAAAAGCAACTCGGAAGCAAATTCGATCTCCGCCAGTTCCACGACGTAGTGCTCACAAACGGCGCGTTACCGCTCGATGTGCTGGAACAGCTGGTTGAGCAGTGGATTAAATCAAAACAGAATGGCGGAGCGGGCTAACGAAATGAATCAGGACGCCGAGCACCTTCGGCTGCTTGCGATCTTTCATTACGTTGTCGCTGGCCTTGCCGCGCTGTTCTCTTTTTTCCCACTACTTTATACGACGGTCGGCGCCATCTTTATATTTGCCGCGCGGCACGGTACGGCGAAACCTGGCGAGGACTTGCCGCCTGAATTTCTTGGCTGGATTTTTGCTGTGCTCGGCTCGCTGTTTTTCCTAATCGGAATAGCAATGGCAATTTGTATTCTGATTGCCGGTCGATCTCTTGCGCTCCGCAAACGCTATTCGTTCGTCCTCGTGACGGCTTGCATTGAATGCCTCTTTATTCCCTTTGGCACAATTCTGGGCGTGTTTACGATTGTCGTGCTTTCTCGCGAATCGGTGCGGGTATTATTCTCTACGGCAGCTGCGCAGGCCCCGGGTTGAAACTGAACCACTGAACCCGAGACAAGTTGGACGATAAAACCCTGACGAAGCATCAACTAACGCTGCGCCAACCTTGAAAATAGCGCAATCCAGATTGTGCGGTCGGAGCAGTTGCGCCGCGGCTCATTGCCCTGACGGCGGCGCCGCTTTCATGCTCTGCATTTGCCGTTGCAGTTGCTCAGCGTTGGCCCTCTGCACGTTCAACGTACCTGGCTCGGTCGCACCATCGGGAACCTCGACCCAGCTGCCACCAATGTGACTTCCTGTAGCCGGCGGAACCCAGACCATGTGCTTTCCCTTCTTCTGGCCAGCGCTGGCCTGTGCCGCTGGGACCGGTTTCAGGTCAAAATTCAACTGCGTCGTTTGATCCAGCTTGGTTTTGGTATTCGTGATGGACGCTTTCACGGCGCCATTAACCATCAACGTGACTTTGTAAACGCCCGCGGGCAGACCCTCTGAAAGGTAGCGACCCTTTCCATCGGTCTTAACGGTGTTGAATTTCTGTCTGCCGTCTTTCGACTCGATTCGAACATCTGCACCCTTTATCGCTTGCCCTTTTGCATCCTTCACGACGCCTTGAATTGCCGAAGGCCCAGCCCAGGCAGTCGCAACAGAAAGAACAAACCCAATCAATCCGATTTGTAGTGATTTAGTAAACATAATGATTCATAAGTTCCTACAGGAAAAAACAGGCGAAGTTCCCAAAAAATTTACTGAATGAGGAAAAAGGGAGTTCCCGCGAGTGGACTGTTGCTGTCGTCGCCTTTCTCAAAGCGACGTCCCAAGTACGACCCTTAAACTGGTCGTCGCTTCATCGTAGTCGTTTCAACATCATCAATGACCAACGGTGTATGTCTGAATGTTGGAATCGAAATGCGGGTTTCCCTCGTCGTCGACTTCGACCCAATTACCGCCGATGTGGCTCCCGGTGCGAGCTGGCACCCATACCATGTGCTTTCCGCCTTTTGTAATGCTAGCTGCTTGGGATGTTGGCTTGAAATCGAAATTCAGCTGAGTCGGTTGATCCACCTTGGTCCGGGTGTTCAAGATCGACGCCTTAACCGTGCCATTCACAAGCAATGTTATCCGGTACACGCCCGGTTGCAGCCCCTGTGAAATATAGCGGCCCTTTGGATCGGTCGTAGCTGTGCTGAACAACTGTTTGCCGTCTCGCGATTCGATCCGAACGCCTGCGCCCTTAATCGGTTCGCCTTTTGCGTCTTTGACAAACCCCTGAAACGACGCTGGCCCGTCCGCTGTAACTTCGTTCGTTCGCAGACCGGTTTCCGATGCGCGATAACGCACAGTGGTAGCAACTCCCGTCTTTGGAAGCGCAGGCGTCACCTCCGTTTTAATTTTGTTCGTTCGCGGACCGGCTTCCGATGCGCGATAGCGTACACTGGTAACGACTCCAGTCTCTGGAGGCGTAGCGGTCACTCGAGTGTCCGCGCGGCGCTGGTCGAAACCTCCCGAAGATGTATAATCCGGAACTGTGAATGGATTAGATGGATTCTGTAAGGGGACGCTAATGCCGGTACTGCTTATCGGATGAGTTACATCTGTGAAAAGTCGCTGTAGATAAAAGTCGTACGTGCCATTGACGGGTTGTTCTTGGGCGGAAGGTCGAACGGCGAGTTTGTATCCCTGATCTTTGGTCTCGCTAGCGTCGCTGACGGGCAAAACTGCAACAGTCTTATCCGGCGGATTAAGCTGCGACGCTCGGAAAAATTCAGCGTGAAACAACGAGACCGCAGTCGCGCCTAAAAGGAGACCGGCAGTCGCTGCTCCAACCAGTTTGGGGTTACGCTGCGACCAGCGCCACATTCGCGCTGGAGGTGAGACCGGACGGGCAAGAATGGGCCGGCCATCGAGCCAGCGTTCCAGATCAACTGCGAGATCTCCCGCGGACTGGTAGCGCGTCTTCGGATCGCGCTCGAGACAGCGTTCACAGATAGTTTCTAAATCGCGGTCCAGCGACGGTGCGAGCGAGCGCAGTTTGGGCGCCTGCGTTTCAGACGCTTGGCGAATCACGGAGACCGGATTGGAACCCAGGAATGGTGGACGTCCGGCAAGCACGTTGAACAGAACTGCGCCGAGACTGTAAACATCGGCAGCTGGAGTAAGATCGGCAGCTGGGCCGTCGGCCTGTTCGGGGGCAATGAAACCTGCGGTTCCGAACGTAGTCAGCGACCTTGTAAGATCGTTATTCCCGTCCACCAGCTTGGCCAAACCGAAATCACTGACAAGTGGCTCGCCTTGATCGTTGACCAGAATGTTTCCCGGTTTGATATCGCGATGGAGCACCCCGCGGCTGTGAGCGTATTCGACAGCACGCGCGACCTTTGCCATCAGTTGCACGCACTTCCGCGGTTCGTTGCGAAGGGAAGCCGCGTTCTCCTGTAAGCTTCCCTTCTCCGCGAACTTCATGCTGAAAAACGGCAGGCCGTCCTCGCTTTCGCTCACTTCATAAATCGGAAGGATGTTCGGATGATCCAAACTAGCCACCGCCTGCGCTTCTCGTCGGAAACGCTCCAGCGCTCCGTGTGAATCAGCGCGATAACTAAGGACGCGCTTTACCGCGACGATGCGCCGGGAATGTCGTTGCCTGGCGCGATAGATCACGCCCATGCCGCCGTAACCGATCTGCTCGAGAATTTCGTAATTTCCGAGCTGCCAGGGCTTGTCGCGCGCGTCCAACTCGTCGAGTACCGGTTTCATAAACCGCCTTCGATACCTCGCCACCAGTTTCCAATCCCTCGCGCAGCAGGCAGCTCACGCAAACTCCGGTGTCGAGTCGCATGGTTGCTCCACACTTGTCGCATTTTGCGTGCTCTCTGTTAGCGCTCGGAAGCGGATGGGAGCGTGGATCTGAATCTATCATCGCAATTACTCGGTTCCTGTTGCGAGTAACGCACACAGGTAACGGATCTCATCATCAACGTCGGCAGGATCCTCGACGGTTTGCGAGACTTCATCGCGCAGCAGACTGCGGTAACGCTGACGCATGTTGTGCAGCTGTTTTTTCACGGCCGTTTCTGCCATTCCCAGTTTCCGCAGATAGGTTAGCATACGACAGTTCATCGCGTTCGTCTGCAAGATGGGAGCTTAGTGCTTGGAAAAGCCAGAGCTTGCCTTTGCTCTCGCATTCTTCCCGCAGCCGTTGAAACGCGTGTTCCACAACCGCCGTTGCCCAGGTGAGGTCGAAGATGCGCTCCGGCGGCAAGGAGTCGAGTGCTTGAACCGGGATGGATAATTGCGACGGCGCTTCGGCCATCCAATCGTCCCAGGAAATAAATTCTACGCCGCCGCCGCGTTTGTGAGCATGGGTTTTCTCCGCGGCGTTAATGAGAAAATTTTGGAGCGACCTCAGCAAGAGCGAACGAAACCGTCCGCGGTTACGATCGGCGTGCTGCAACCAGTTCTTCTTCAGAATGGTTACAAAAAAATCTTGGGTGAGGTCCTGCGCATCCTCAATCGAATAGCCGCGTGCCTGCACGAACGAGAAAATGGGCCGCCAATATGTCCGGCAAAGCTCGGCCAGCGCATCGTGCGCCTTTTGTTCTTTGCTTCCGTTGGCGGCAGAAAGGATGAGGCTCCAGCGGGTAGTTATAAACTCGCGAGGTCCATCTTCACTCCGGTCGCCAACCTTCCCATTCACAAGAGAACATTGTGGTTCTCCCTCTTCTATACAAGCAATAAACGGTGGATACACCGGTCAGCCACAGTTGTTGCCTTCGCGTGAATGCGAAGTCCGCACTGCGCGAGAACTCGATTAATTCTCTCTCGTAGCGATAGGTTCCAGACAATTTGCCGGCGGAGGGGCTCGAACCCACACGATCTTGCGATCACTGGATTTTGAGTCCAGCGCGTCTGCCAATTCCGCCACGCCGGCGCTTGGGGACCGGAGCGAAAGGATACGAGATTCGCGCGCAAGCTCAACATCCCCGCGCTGGAAAGTGCGCCGTCCTCAGCGCATCCTGTTTGCACGGGGAAGACGCAATCCGCTGAGGACAGCGAACACTACAGCAGATCGAGCATGCGCAAACCGCGCGGTGGCCCGAGAATTTCACGAAGAATAATTGCGTTGCGCAAACCGGAGGTCGATACGAGCAACGCGGCGATGTTTGTTCTTAGTCCCTCCGCTTTAGCAATCGTCGGCGCCACTCCCGCGTAAGTTTCCGCAGGTGCTTTGAAGATCTGCCCAGGGCGTAGGGCCAGTCACAGCCGGTGCAATCACCATCGAAAGGGCGTCAATGCCACTTCAGGGTGGTAATACACCAATGTTGTCATGTGGGTGGACGGCCTTAACGACAATTCTGGTCCCCGCAAATACTACTACAGAATTCTTTGCCGGGAGCGTGTCAGGCATGTTTCGCGCGAGGATCAGCACGCCGGTAACTGGCGGAACTGTCACGGTCTTGGCCGTTCGCCCCGAGGAGCAGAAGGGCTGGAGGCGTTGCCCATCGTGATTTTTAAAAGGAGGGCCCGATGGGTCGATCGGACAGCGGTAACAAAGCCGATGAAATACCGGTCACTCAGGGCGCGATCAAGCTCCAGCCCACCGGAAGAGTTGGGCCATACGCGGCGCTAACGTACACGTTGTTGTTCAGATACCAGATCGCTGTCCGGCGAGTGGTGGAATTGTAAAGCAAGTAATCCGGGTGCCCGTCAACGTTAAAATCAGCAACCCCCGATAGCACGTAGCCGCTGGCAATGGTCGGGCCGTAGGCACCGCTGACGTACACGTTGTTGTTCAGATACCAGATCGCGGATTGACGCGTGCTCAGATTGAACAGTAGATAATCAGGTTTTCCGTCTATGTTAAAATCCGCAACCCCCACCAAACTCCAGCCCGCAGGAAGAGTTGGCCCATAGGCCCCTCCGACATAAACATTATTGTTCAGATACCAAACCGCTGTTTGATGCGTGCTCGCGTTGTAAAGGATATAATCGGGCTTGTTGTCTCGATTAAAGTCACCCACCGCCACTAATTGCCAACCGCTGGGCAATGCCGGACCGTAGACACCGACAAGATAGACCCTGTTGTTTAGGTACCAGATCGCGGTTTGGCGCGTGGTGGGGTTGAACAGCGCATAATCTGGGTGAGCGTCTCTGTTGAAGTCGGCCACATCAACTACTGCCCACCCAGCCGGAAGACTTGGTGCATAGCCGCCGCCGATATAGGTATTGTTGTTCAGATACCAGACGGCTGTCGCTCGGCTGGCGGAATTAAAAAGGAGGTAATCAGTAAAACCATCGCCGTTGAAATCTCCTCGTGGGGCAGAGCCGCCGAATTCAAATGCGCCAACGTCTGGAACTCCCACACGGCCATACCCTCGCTGGTCCCGGGGTGGCCCAGCAGAATCACCGCGGTTAATAGCCGGGCTACCGGATTGAAGAGCATGAGTCAAAGTTGGCCCCCCGTTATTGGCCAGAGGCCCCAGCGAGCGGATCGATTGGAGAGGCGGGCGTACCAATTTGATCTGTAGGTTGCGAAATAATGACAGCGTCAGCATTGTTACCAATGATATTGTAGCCGGTCGAATCGAGTCTGCCCGCACCCGCACCTGTGAAGTCAGGTCCAACAGGAGCACTGTTAAGAGCTATGATACTGCTGTCTGTTCCCGTAGGAAAAGTTCCATAAATCCCACCGCCGAATGCACCGTTTCCACCTGTTGCGGAATTGTGTACGATGGTACTGCTCGTAATTTGAAGATTGCCACCATTCGAAATTCCCCCGCCATACCCCGTATCAGAACTCGTGATGCCCACCGCTGAATTGCCGCTAATCGTGCAGTTCGTGATAGTCATGGAACCCGAGTTGTGAACGCCACCGCCATATGCAAAGGCATGACCACCGAAGGCATCTAAGTAAGCGGCAGAACTTGTATTACCGCTGATGGTAGAGTTAGTGATAATTAATGAGCCGCCCGAGTCGTTCAATATCCCACCGCCTTCGGACACTTACAGAGCGCATAGCCTGATTGATCCGCGGTATTGTTACTAATCGTACAACCCGTGATGGTCATTGTGCCATTTTCGTTCAGCACACCTCCTCCAATACCCTCCACGGAATTGTTACTAATCGTACAGCCCGTGATGGTCATGGTGCCATGGTCGTTCAGCACGCCTCCTCCTTCAGAGAAACCGGCGAAGGTGCCTGAGAAATTATCTGAAATGGTACAGTCGGTAAGTGTCAGTACGCCAGCGCTCCGAATACCTCCCCCCAGGATCGCTAGTGTAGCCATTTGAGATCGTGATCCCGGAGATAGAAACAGTTACCGTGCTCGAGCTGATGTTGAAAATTCGAGCGGCGTAGGCGCTTCGCTGTACGGTCAAGCGGTTGGCTCCCGGGCCGGTGATGGTCAGGTTCTTATCAATCACCAACTCCTCGCCACTAGTTAGATTAACGGTAGTAACCCTCTGGGGCGAAATTGATTGTATCGCCGGACGAGGCATTAAGGATTGCCTGTCGCAACGACCCAGGGCCGCTGTCGTTTGTGTTGCAAACTGCATATCCGCCCGGGCATGGCGTCGGTGCCGGAGTAGGACTAGGTATACCGGATGGCACGCAGTATCTCCCGCCGGCACTCAAGCTGCCGCCGTCGCCACCCCACACGATCATTTCACTGCCAGTCCAGACTGCCGTGTAAGCGAATTGACTAGGGGGCGCATTGGTGATGCTGGTAGCTACCCAAAGATCGATATCGGGATAGTATCTCCCGCCGGTATTCAAGCCGGTGCCGCCGCCCCAGACGATCATGTTGCTTCCGGTCCAGACTGCCGTGTGACCCGATCGGGCATCGGGCGCGTTGCCAGTGCTCGTGGCTGTCCACGAGTTCGTGCTGGGGTTGTATCGGCCACCAGTATTCAACGGTACAAGACTTGCACGTTCTCCACCCCAAATGATCATTTCGCTGCCGGTCCAAACTGCGGTGGAAAACTCTCGGCCTTCAGGCGCGTTGGTAGTGCTGGTGGCTGTCCACGAGTTCGTCCTGGGATTGTATCTTCCGCCCGTGTTTGAAGGCCCATTCGGGTCTTGCCCACCCCAGACGATCATTTGTGTTCCAGTCCAAACAGCGGTGTGAACATTTCGTGGAGCAGGCGCATTGGCGGTACTCGTAGCCGTCCAACTGTTTGTTCTAGGGTTGTATCTGCCTCCGGTATTAAAAAAGAAATTGATAGTATCGCCAGATCCGCCCCAGACAATCATTTCGCTGCCGGTCCAGACTGCGGTGTGAAAAAACCGAGCGCCGGGCACGTTGGTAGTGCTGGTGGACGTCCAGCTGTCCGTAACGGGATTGTATTTGCCGCCAGTATTGTAGTATGGGGGGACTACAGAAAAATTTTCTCCGCCCCAGACAATCATTTCGCGGCCGGTCCAAACTGCCGTGTGATATACTCGGCCTTCCGGCGCGTTGGTAGTGCTGGTGGCCGTCCAGCTATCCGTGCTGGGATTATACCGCCCGCCGGTGTTTATCTCGAGAGAATTTTCGTCATCTCCGCCCCAGACGATCATTTCGCTGCCAGTCCAAACTGCCGTGTGGGAAACTCGGGCGTCTGGGGCGCCGGTGAGGTTGGTTGGAGTCCACGTATCCTCAATGCATCCGCCCGAGGGATCCGATACCGTGGGAAGGGTATAATTGGCGCCAGCAGCGACGGTCTGATCAAACGTTCGGCTCTGCTGTTTCACTCGCTCGAACTCCGGGCGCGCGAGCAGACGCTCAGCTAGAATGGGCCTTGCGAGACACTCCGCAATGACAGACGGATCGTTCCCGAGCGCTTCAAAGAGCTCCTGTAGCACTTCTGGCTGCCTGGTGTTTTGCGCCATGCGATCCATCTCAGCCTGTAGCTGCTCAGCTGTAATTGGTCGTTGCCAGTAATCCTCCAGCGCTTGTGAGTTGCCAAGATACCTTTCAACTTTCTTTTCAACTTGCGCCTGGGAGATCACGGCATCGAGCGACGGCTTGGGATCAGGACGCTCTTTTGGCCAGATGCGATGGCGCCAGTAAACTTCTTCGATAGCGCGTTGATACGATACACGCTCTTCAAGAGTCAGCTTTCTTTGAGCCCTCCCGGGCGCTTCGGGCTGAGACAATGCTAGCAGCGTCCCGCTCGACGTCAGCCCGGCGGCGGCTGCGCAAAGCAGCAATGCGACAATCGCAAAAGTTGTGGCTCGCCCCATCGAGCCCTTGATATCACTTTGTCATTGCGGTGTAGAGAACAAAAAAGGCAAAATCGGCTGCGGCATGAATGACGAGCCCGAAAAAAAGTCACTGAAGCCCTTCCAGAAAACTCGAAGAATAACCGAACGCATTAATGCCTCGGTCGGTCAAAATTCGAATGGAGCCAATCAAGGCATCGATCATTGCATGGGCACTCGCCGCGAGTTGGACACCCTTAAATTTGCGGGCGCAGCAAAGTGAAGTGGAACTGCTTAAGCAAGCACGCGTGACAAAGCATCAGGCTAAAAGAATTGCGCTGGCCAAGCGATCGACCTTTTGGCTTCGCGTCTAACCCTTTAGGAGAAGATTCGCCATGTCGCATCATTTCGATACGCCTACCGCAAAAGAAGACCCCCGCATCAACGTCTGCGACTTCTACTTGTTTCGCGGCCGCCCGGGCACAACGGTGATGGCTTTGACCGTGAATCCGAACGCCGGCGTCGGCGCGCCCGACACCTTCCGCGACGAAGGTCTCTACGCTTTTCGCTTCGACACGAATCGCGATCATCGCGAAGACGTCGCCTTCAAGGTCCAGTTCGGCGCGCCCGCCCACGCCGATGGCGGCGAGCACCGGCACGTTCAGACCTTCGCGGTCCGGCGCGCCACCGGAGCGGACGCTCTGAAGGGTGCCGCGGGCGAACTCATCATTTCCGGGAATACGGGACGCGTGGTGAAAGCGGATCACGGCTGCCTGGCGTACGCAGGCCTCGCGCCCGATCTGTTCGCCTCCGATGGCGCCGGTTTCGGTGCCTTCAGAAAAGCTCTGTGGTCCGAAAACCGGTTTGCCCCGGAGGCGTTCCAGAATCGCCAGAACTTCTTCGGCGGCAAGAATGTCACCGCCATCGTCCTCGAGGTCCCCAGCAGCCTGATCGGCCGAGGTGTGGTGCACGCCTGGGCCACCGCATCGCTCTACGGGCACGCGCCGGAGGTGCAGGTATCGCGTTGGGGCCTGCCGATGATCACCCACATCCTGCTCTCCGATCCTTCGCTGCACGACGCATCGGAAAACTACAACCGCGCGGTCCCGGCGGACGAAGTGGCGCTGTTCTCCAAACCGATCCGCGACTTCGTGGAAAAAGTCACCGCGCTCGCCCACTCAGCGGCCGACCCATCCGCCTACGCTGCGCAACTCCTCGCGCGCCTCTGCCCATCGGTCCTTCCGTATGAACTGGACACGCCCGCCTCATTCAGCTTTGCCGGCTTCAACGGCCGCGGCCTCTGCGACGACGTGATGGACGTGATTCTCACGCTGGCCACGAACACGGCCCTCGGCGATGGGGTGGCGCCCGATATGCGGCTGATGCGCCCGGATTTTCCCTATTTCGGCGAGCCGCACGTTACGGCGGCGAGTTCCGCGAAGCAGTGAGGGCGAAGGAGTGAGCGCACGGACGACACAGCGGCGATCTGCAATTGGATGGATTTGCTCGCCTGGCGACAAACAATTTGTTTGCCCCGGAGATGGCGAAGAACAGCCCGAGCGAAAGCGCGTACCAGCAGGATGGCATATTGCTCCAAATCACTGCTACCCAGCAGCGCAAACTGGACCAACCGTTTCCAATCCACCTCTTATCGCTCCATCGGTTTCGGCCTCGAGATTATGTGTCCATCCGTTCGACCCATTGAGCGCGCCATGCGGGAGCCACGAATGGATCCGCAAAGTACTGTGTTTCCCGCGCAACCTTGTCGCCCCTGAACTCCATGATGCTCACGGTGTAGGACCGCTTGCCGTCATACGTCAGGACGAATTCGGTGATCCAAAGATCACCGCCGCCAATGATTCGTCGGACAGCAAACCGCTTTTTGCTCGGCTGACTAGCGCGTTGGTTCTGTATGTTGCGTCGACCGCGGGTTCGCTCGCCTGACTGCGGGTATTCCAGCACCGCGTCCTCGTGATAGATGCGGTGCTCCGTTTCAAAATCGTTGGCATCGGACGCCGCCCAATGCTGATCCAGTGCCGCACGGATCTCTTCATCTCGCACTCCAGAATACTGCTCCTTCTTTTGTTGATCGTTCATCTTGAGCCTTCAATTTAACAGTTGTTTCGCGGATCGTCTTTCGCGCTGAGGTATTCAAGTCCAAGCGCCCCATCGCGGTTACTACCGTCGTGCTTTACGCGAAGCCGTTGACGGCATGTTGACGTTACGAGCGTCTAAAGTGGTCGTTTCTGTTCGCAAGCGTTCGCAACCGGGCGAGGGAGCGAATTTGTCACGAGGAGGAAACGCTAGATTTTGAGTCCAGCGCGTCTGCCAATTCCGCCACGGCGTTGTAGCACAAGCGTCCTGCCTGTGAGTCGGGCTTCCTAGCCCGCGCGGACTAAGTTCCGATAAATTCGAGCGTTCGCAAACCGCGCGGTGGCCCGAGAATTTCGCGAAGAATAATTGCGTCGCGCAAACCGGACGTCGATGCAAGCAACGTGGTGATGTCTGTTCTTAGTCCCTCGGCTTTAGCAATTGTCGGCGTCACTCCCGCGTAAGTTCCCGCGGGCGCTTTGAAGATCGGCGGCGGTGCAAGCGGGAGCGTTCCTTCCTGAACTTCGAAGGCGGGTGGAACCATTTTCTTCGGGTCCCCGACAGGCCGCGGCACCGGAATTTCTTTCGGGATTATCTCGCGTTTTCGCGACCTTTCTCGTCTTAGTTGCGAAAACGGTGAAATCGGCGGCTGCACCGGCGCAACTGGGCGGGGTGGAATATCTGTCCGAGGCACCACGGGCGGCGGCGGTCTTGAGGTTGGAGGTTGGCCAAGGGCTTCCAATAATTTGCGAATCCGGTCTTCGTCGGACTCGGTCGGGGCGCGTCGCATTGGCGTAGGCGTTCTTGGAATCGGTGTCGAAGTTCGCTTTGTCTGATCTTTGCCTGTTTTGCCTGCTGTCTTCGCCAGGAACTGGAACAAGACAGCGACCGCGACAAGCAAAAGGAAAAGCAGACTATCGAGATGCGCTGCAATCATTGGCTAAGTGCCCGTTAAAGTGTTGAAACGTTAAAACGTTTAAGCGGTGTTAAGAGGTATTGTCATTCTGATCCCGCAGTCGCGGGAGAAGAACCTCTGATCAATTTCTTCCGCCAAACCGTAGGACCACAATCTAAAATTTTCCGCTTTGCCGAACGCGACATGACTACGCTTGTCCGCTTCAACGCAGTAACCCTTCAACGAATCATGTCCCCTCAGTCCGCGGCTTTTCGCCGCCTGCAATTGATTCGCGCATCGACGTATCCGCCTGCACGTTTTTCATCCGGACGTAATCCATTACGCCAAGATTACCCGAGCGAAATGCGTCTGCCATCGCCTGGGGAACGAGCGATTCGGCTTCCACGACTTTGGCTCGCATTTCCTGCGTCCTGGCCCGCATCTCCTGCTCGACAGCCACGGCAGCCGCGCGGCGCACTTCAGCTTTCGCTTGCGCAACGCGCTTGTCGGCCTCGGCTTGTTCGGTCTGTAATTTCGCGCCGATGTTATCGCCGACATCGACGTCGGCGATATCGATCGAGAGAATTTCAAACGCGGTATTGCTATCGAGACCTTTGGCCAGCACTGTCTTGGAAATGCGATCGGGATTCTCAAGCACTTCCTTGTAGGAATGAGCTGAGCCGATTGCGCTAACAATGCCTTCGCCCACGCGCGCGATGATGGTTTCTTCAGTCGCGCCACCGACGAACCGATCGAGATGCGAACGCACGGTAACACGAGCTTTGACCTTCACGCCGATACCGTCTTGTGCGACTCCGTCAATCGTCGTGCGGCCCATGGTTGGGCTCGGAGCGTCAATTACCTTTGGATTAATACTGGTGCGCACTGCCTCTAACACCGTCTTGCCAGTTCCTTTTGTGGCAAGGTCGATGGCGCAGGCACGGTTGAAATCGAGAGTAATACCTGCCTTGTCTGCGGCAATTAGGGCGAGGACAACATGGCTCACATCGCCGCCTGCCAGGTAATGAGCTTCCAGGGGATCACTCCGAACATCCAGACCTGCTTTCACCGCCGTGATGCGATTGTCCACGATCAAACCAACCGGCACTTTTCGCAGCCGCATTCCAACCATCTTACCCAGACTCACCGGCGCATTCGCGATCCGTGCCCGAAGCCAGAGACCAAAAAAGTTGAAAAGAACAACCGCCAGCACGAACGCGAAAAGCGCCAGCACTGCGACGCCGACAAGATAAAGCGAATCCATATTGCAGCGAAGCCTATCGGAACCGAAACAACGCGGAAAGTTCTAATTAGGTAGAGTGCGTTGTCCTCAACGCGCTGGCAAATCGCATGCGGCTTCGCCGCCTGACTGATCGTCTTCGGAAAAGCCGATCCGCCTGTAGAATGCCTGCTTCGAGAAGTGGTGAGTTTTTTGCTCGCATTCTGCCGCGCTTTTCACTAAAAGGGCAATTTCCGATGATTTCGGTTTTACCAGGAGCTCGTTAGACATCTCGACCTTCACTTTTCAATGCATACCCTCGAAGAGTGGCAGTGGTATCAGTCGGTTAACGACAGGAACGCACCGTCGCCCAATTTGGCGCCAATTGTAATAAGAGTCGAGGAACCTCTACTCGAAGCGTGGGACAACCGTTTAGCAGCGCAGAATGTTTACTTTGATATGTGTGTAGCTAAACACATTGGCCATGCGCAGGTTGCCGATGAGAAGAGCGTCGAATTTCTTCGCGTTGATCAAGGCTTGGCAAAGCCTGCGATAGAAAAGGCCGTGGCCGCGTTTATCTGCGACGGTTCCTGGCCCGCTCTGACGCATCGTGAGCATTTGCATCTGATCGTTCGCATTCAGCTCGCGCGAAAATTAACAGCAGCAATTCTGCAGGGCACGCCTCAGGGCATGGTCGTTAAGAGTCTAATGCCTGACCTTGGGAATCGCGAGCACGCCATTCGGTGGTTTCTCATCGATCTTTGGAATTTGGCAGGCAAAGCATTCCTCGCTGCAATGGCTAACGATTTCCTAGGAAAGGGAACGGAATCTGTAAGCGACAGAAGCCAGTTCGAACAACTGGCTAGCGAACGAACCAGTTGACCTCGCGATTTGGTGCTCGGGGCGGGACTTGAACCCGCATGCCTTTCGGCATACGCCCCTCAAACGTACGTGTCTGCCATTCCACCACCCGAGCCTTTGAATTTGGAATGCGCCGAAAATCTTCCGTCAATCTGCGCCTGTTGGCAACCTGGTCTTATTCTTACTCATGCTCATGATCGTAATCGAACGGAACCAGCACAAATTACGAACGCGGGTGTCCCGACGTGAAATCAACTGATCCGTGGTTAGGTTTCTGAAGCGAGCAGGAGCATGAGCATGAGCACGATTACGAGTGAAGACGACGAATGGATCAAAATCGACTTGCACATTCATACGCTCGATGACCCCAAAGACGTGGTGGACTACTCCGCGCACCAGTTGCTCGAACGCGCGCGCGCACTTGGTTTTCGCGTTCTTGCGATCACCTTGCACGATGCAGTCTTTAGTCGACCGGAAGTATTCGCGGATGCGGCGGCCATGGGGATTTTGCTTATCCCTGCTGCAGAGATGCGTCTGCACGGCGCAGACGTCATCGTGCTAAATGTGACCGCCGAGGAAATGGAGGAACTGAAGAGCTTTGATGACCTGCGCCGGTTCCGGGCGCAGCGTGGCGATGCAATTTTTACAATTGCGCCGCATCCCTTTTATGTTTTTGGCGGCTCGATTGGATCGCGATTACTTCGAGAAATAGATTGCTTCGACGCGATTGAGTTTTGCCATTTTCACACAGGCCTGTTTAATCCGAATCGCCGCGCGAAAAGGGTGGCGTCGCGCTTTGGCAAGCCATTAATCGCCACGTCCGACGCGCATCGACTGCACGCGTTTGGCCGCCATTACACGAGTATCCCCGTGCCCTCTCCGCTGACCGCCGAAAATGTTTTCGCAGCCCTGCGCAGTGGTCCACTGCGCCTAACGAGTCCTGCGTCCAGTTTTGCCGATCTTGTGAGTGCGTTCTATTTTGTTTTCCTTGCGCATCCATTTCGAGTGCGTAGGAAGATCACGGTCTCCAAGAGACAATCCTCGAGCAGCGAAACCCGGGTCGCGCCTTAGCGAGAAGGCGATTCAGGTGCCAGGTCGTAGATTGCGCCCCAGTCGCCAGATGCTATGCGCCGCGCGGTCGTTTCCCATGGGCGGCTGCTTCCCTGATAATTTGTCGTCTCGTCACGACCCCAGAAAATGTAGCGAACGCGCAGAGCCTGAGCAGCTTCGCGCCAGTTGGGCGCCCCACGCATTAAGGCCGTTAACTGCCTGTTGGGATCGTTGTAATCGAATCCTTCCGTCCACAGATGGCCCGGGTATCCCAGAACGACTTTACGGCCTTGAAGCAAGAGCGGATGATTGTAGGTCGGATAGGCGGCGAAACGAGCCTCAACGGGCAAAGGCCGAACCGCCGTGCCGACCGCATCGAGTCTCGCACGGTCAATCAGTCCAAAGCCTGGGTGCCCGGCAGTCAAGCCGCCCAGCAACGTGATAAAACCGGAAGCGAAGAGTGCAATGCAGGTGACTGCTCGTTCCGGAAACGCCCAGCGCCCGATCAAATCGCTCCACAAGAATGGGAGAATGAGAAAGTACCCCCAAACCATCAGTTTAAGATTATCCCAGTCCCACGGCGCGGTTTGAACGAAGTACCCAATCGCAAAGATCACAACCGCAGACAGCACGAACAAGACGTCCGCCGGCGGTTTCTTACCCCAGCGCCAGCCGGCTTTCCAAGCACGCCAGCCACACAGCGCTACCAATGCCATGGCAAGCAGGACCCATAAGCCAAAGTTCGTTAGCCAGAACTGAAAGAACGGTGCGATTACGCCGTTCCATGTCTTTTGCAACAGTGAGCCGAACGCCGTGGCAGATCCAAAATTCGCCGCGCCACCCATGCGAAAGAAGGGAGCGCCGAAGTCCGCCGAATCTTGCACCCAGCCCGGGTGCCATTTCACCATTGATTTCGCATGGAACTGGTCGGTAACCAGCCAGACGAAGAAGGTTGCGGGAATTAAAGCAGCACTGAGCAGTGTAGTGGCATGTCTGCGCATCGGCGCCTCGCTGAAAATTTTAGGCCACGTTAACCGCTCCAAGAACAGCGCGACAACGAGCACGATCGTCAGAGCAATAAAGGTATGCACGTGGAAAAGGGGCATCGATGCGTAAAGGGAGAGTTCGACCCAGAAGGGCAGGGAGCCCTTGCCGTTGCCGCGGGCGTTGACCACGGTGGTTTGACCGACATCATCGGCCGCAACCGAAGGCTCAGCTTCGGGGTCATCCCTTTTCGCCCCAGCCTTCGCAGCCGCTTCAGCCGAAGAGGCGTCTGGCGCGGACAAGTTCCGACGGGTCGGGACTATGGACGTCTCCCGAAAATATTTCTGCCGCCAGTGCCACAGCAAAACCAGCGCCGCCGGGATTGCGTAAAGCCATCCGCGCTGAGTTACGAACATGGAAAGCGGAATGCTTTTCCAGGCGATTTTGTTAACGCCCTGATAATCCGAAAACTTTAGCGTGGTAAAAAATTGGAAGCCGGCTATTCCGCCATTGAACAAGAAACCGGCTACACTGAATGTCCCGCCCCATCGGAAAAACGCATAAAACGTTGCGAGCGAACCAAGCAATCCGGTCCAAACCAGTCCGCGCATCAGATCGACGTGAACAAGGCAAAGCAAAGCATTGAACAAATCGATCCCAGCCGGATACCTTAGTTTGCTAAAGGCGTAGATCGGGCTGTCCGGCCAGAGCTGGGCGCCATTCGCGAAATTCCTGATCAAGGTGATGTGGAGGGAAAGGTCACCCAGGTTATTGGGGGATTGAATTTTCCAGTCGCCACCGTCGATGTAGAGCAGCCAGCAAAACGATCGCACGGCAAACAGAGCGAAAAACGCGGCCACCAACCAGAACCAGATTTTTCCGTAGCGCCAGGCAGTTTTGGAAAGGCTTGGTCCGGAACGGTCTGGTTTATCAGGGTCAGAAGTTCCCAGCCAGGCAGCCACGGCAAAGGCAAAACCGCATACCAGCGCGAGAGCCGCGCTTAATACGTTTAAGCCGCGGCCGACCATTCCCAGAAGGAGGCCGCAAACGACCGACAAATTGACAAAGGTTAGACCTGCCGAAAGCCATTTCATCGAAATAAGTGTTATTTAGCCGGTCCTTTCCCGACAAAGCCCGGTGCTTTGTCAGGAAAAATTTCTTTGAAGATCTCGGCCTTGAAGTAAACCTTCGACGGATCCTGATAGTTACGAATGGTAAGCGTGTCGGTGTAGTACGTGCCTTTCAACTTCGCTTCGACCTGTTTGATTTTGTCTTGCTGCACGAGCAGAAAATCACCATCAACATTCGCTGGCATGTTTCCTCCTTCGTAATAGCCGACTCGGTCGAAGTCCCCGAGCATCCACGGAAGCGGATAAGTGCTGGAGCGAATGAGGTGGCCAGTCAGGTGATAGTAGGCCGGATTCCGTTTTGCCAATGTAAGAAGCGGATTGGTTAGTTTAAAGATGTCGTTGTACGTCTGGACGTACGCGTAAGGCTCATCGGGCGAACTGCAGCGGAAGTAGTTTAACCAAATGCATGAGCCGAGCGAAATGCACAAAAGGACGCCTATGACGCGATACGCGATCTTCAAATGTTTTGGACGAACCAGCAGAACCGACGCGCCAAAGATAAAAAGGAACGGCCACCCGAAACTGATAATGCACCAGGGCGTTTTGTATTTGACGTAACTATAGGCAAACAAGGTTCCCACCCCGTAGATCGCCAGATAACGCAGACTGACATTCTTAAACTTTTGACAAAACACGCAAAGAATCAATCCGGCCAGCATTGGCAGCTCGTAGCCGAGAAAATCGGCGCGGCCGCCTTCCAACGATGGCCCCATCAATTTCAACCAATAATCCCACGGTTTTTCATGGCCGTGACCGGCGGCGCCAGTTTCGGTCCAGGCCTTAAACGCTTGATACAAACCTTTAACGCCATTCCAGTTAAGAAAAGCTCCCGAATAGAAAAAAACGATCACGGCTACGCCCACACCGAGAACCATCGCAAGATCGACGTAGCTCCATGTTTGCTTCGCCGGCTTTGTGTCGGGAACGCGGCTTAGCGCACAAGAAACCATGAGAACAGGAATCGCAATCACCGCGCAGGCGACATGAATCGCGTAGGTTTCCTTGGTCAGAATCATCCCGGCTGTTCCCATCCCTGCATACCATAGGTAATTCACCCTGCCTTGACTTCCAAAGGCCGAGCAGTCCCAGGATGAACATCATCGAGAAGAATTGCAGCCACACTTCGTGGATGGCGTATCGCCCGTAGAAAACAAATCCGGGAGAGACCGCCATCGCCAGTGCTGCAATTCGACCTACGTTTCGTCCGACTAATGGCTCGAACTTCAACGTCAGCCAGACACAACCGATGCTCACAAGTATCACCGGGAGGCGCAACGCCCAGATATTCCTGCCGAAAATGCTCTCCGAGAGCAGCAGAACATAAAAGTGCAGCGGCCCGTGATAATTCGTCGGATCGTATCTGTAAAACCCGTTGTGCATGACCTGATCCACGAACCAGCCATTGATGCCTTCATCGAAATGCGGCGGCTTGATGTAGTACAGAAAAAGACGCAGGAATGCTGCGAGCCCAAGAATTAGCCAGGGGATCCAATCTGTTTCTGCCAGGCGGGCTTTCCACATTTCCAGGTAATCGCGCACACCCGCGATCCCGGGAGAATATTCTGCTGGCGCGTCGCCTTCGGCGCTGCTAGTACGCGCTGCCATGCGCATCCTTGTAACCGGTGGCTGCGGATTCATCGGGAGCAACTTTATTCGGTATATTTTGCAACATTACAAGCCCGCGTACGTGACTAACGTCGATGTCCTCACTTACGCGGGAAACCTCGCCAATCTGGATGGCGTGGTCGAAGAACATGGCGAACGCTACGAGTTTTTCAAAGCCGATATCGCGAACGCCGATCAAATGGACGCGCTCATGACCGAGCATCAATTCTATGCGGTCATCAATTTCGCGGCTGAATCGCACGTGGACCGCAGCATCAACGACCCGCTCAATTTCATTCACACAAATGTCATCGGCACGAGTGTGCTGCTCGATTGCGCACGCAGGCACGGTGTCCAGCGCTTCATCCAAGTCTCGACCGATGAAGTCTATGGCTCGCTTGGCACTATTGGCAAATTCACCGAACAATCGCTGCTCGATCCAAGTTCGCCCTATTCGGCCAGCAAAGCCGGTGCCGATCTGCTCGCGGTTGCCTGTTACAAGACCTACGGCCAGGAAGTGGTGGTGACCCGTTGTTCGAACAACTACGGACCGTATCAGTTTCCCGAAAAACTGATTCCGCTCATGATCATCAAGGCGCTGCGTGACGAACCACTGCCGGTTTATGGTGACGGCCTGAATGTGCGCGATTGGATCCATGTCACAGATCATTGCGCCGCCATTGTGGCCGCGCTTTTCGAGGGGAAGCCTGGCGAGATTTACAATTTCGGCGGCGACGGGGAGATGGTGAACATCGATCTTGTCAAAATGATTCTTGATAAACTAGCCAAGCCGCACAGCCTGATTTCATTCGTGACCGACAGACTCGGTCATGACCGCCGGTACGCGATTGACTCGTCGTTTGCGCAGCGCGAGCTGAACTGGAAACCGCGCCACAATTTCAAGGAAGGCCTCGATGAAACGATCCAGTGGTACATCGAGAATCCGTCGTGGTGGCAACCGTTGCTTGAACGCGCTGGAAGATACTGATTGCTCTCCAGCTACTCTATGCCGGAGGCACTGCGCATAGCTGTTGTTACATAGACAAGCATGAAAATTGTAATTCTTGGCGCGGGCGGACGACTTGGCGCAGCGCTTTTGCGGGAATATCGCGACAAATTCGACGTCGCTGGCTTTAATCACACGCAACTCGATCTTTCGGATTTAGGTGCAGTGCGCGAGAAACTGCAAAACACCAGTTTTGACGTTCTGATCAACGCAGCGGGTTTCACGAGAGTCGATCTTTGCGAAACGCAACCAGACCGTGCCTTTCTCATCAACGCAGAAGCGCCGCGTGTTGTCGCAGAGATTTGCGACGAGACGAACGCCAGACTGATTCACTTCAGCACCGATTATGTGTTCGATGGAGAAAAACACGAACCGTACACAGAAGATGATGAAGCAAATCCCGTCAGCATTTACGGCGAATCAAAGCTGACCGGAGAAAACAATGTCCGAGCCGTGCAAGATCAGAATCTCGTTGTACGCGTCTCCTGGGTCTTTGGCCCGGATCGACCGAGTTTTATCGACGCTATGGTCCAACAGGCGCAGGAAAATGGCGAAGTCGATGCCGTGGCAGACAAATTTTCAACGCCTACATACACGTTGGATATTGCCTCGATGCTTCCGCAGTTTTTTGACAGAAATGTTTCGGGAGGGATCTTGCATTTCGCGAACGCTGGGCAATGCAGTTGGCAGGAATACGCGCAGTGGGCAGTGGATTGCTGCAATGATGCCGGCTTGCTTCTCAAAACAAAAACGGTCGGAGAGCGGAAATTACGAGAAATGGTCAACTGGGTTGCGCGTCGACCCGTTTATTCTGTGCTTTCGACCGCGAAATACACGAGGTTGACGGGGCTATCACCTCGCACTTGGCGCGGAGCCGTCTCTGATTATATTACGCGCTTCTATTCAAAAAAATGAAAACCCATATTCTCACTCTTACATTGTCGTTCATTTTTTGCCTGACTGCGCGCGCCGAATTGAAATGGGAGCAAACTGCCGTTGAGCTGCACCCGGCGCGTGGTGACAAACAAGCGATCGGTCATTACAAATATCAGAACGTCGGCAAGACACCGGTTCATTTTAAATCGGTCCACGCCTCATGCGGCTGCACGGCTGCGCAATCGCAAAAGGATCAGGTTGGGCCCGGCGAAAAAGGCGAGATCACAGCCACGTTTAACATTGGCGATCGCACCGGCACTCAGGTCAAAACCGTGACAGTGGAGACTGACGAGGCCGCGAATCAGAAAACGGTCCTGACTCTCAAGGCTATTATCCCGCAGGAATTGGAGATCAGTCCGACTTTTGTGTTTTGGAAACAAGGCGAAAAGCCGGAACCGAAGACGATCACCGTCCACGCCGGGAAAGATTTTAGCGTGAAAAATATCAAGGTCACCTCGTCGAGTCCGGATTTTCAGACCAAAGTGCAGGAAACCGGCGAGGGACAGTTCAAAGTTGACATCCAACCCAACGAAACGAGCCGTCTGCTTGCATCGACTTTGACGATCCAATCCGAGAATTCGCCCAAGACATTTTACGCCACCGCCCGCATCACGACTGCTCCGACTGCCCCGACTGCCCCAGGTGCTCCGGCTATTCAGAGAGCTCCAGGTGCTCCAGGTGCCCCGGCTGCTCCGACGGCCCCGGCTCGTCCGCCTGCGCCGGGTAGTCAAACACATTGAAATTTTCGCTTCCAGGCCAGGCGCTTGTTCTTGCAGCGTTCTCGCTTCTTCCCGGCGTAGGGCAGGCGATTTATTTTCGCGACAAGATCTCGTGGCAATCACCAATTCCGCCCTCGGAAATGGTGAGCGTCGATCAGGCGCGGGAGTGGGGCGACACTACGATCTGGATCGACGCCCGGCCGGATGACCAGTTCGCTCGCGATCATGTGCCTGGTGCGATTTTGTTGAACGAAGATCGCTGGAACGAATTGTTTCCGCAATTTTCGGCGGCGTGGTCGCCCGAGAAAAAAGTCATTGTCTATTGCAGCGCGCAAAGTTGCGATCTCGCCCGTGAAGTTGCCGAACGGCTTCGCAAAACAACGCAGCCTCCGATGGAAAATGTCTTCGTGCTAGAGGGAGGCTGGGAGGCCTGGCTGAAGAAGAATAGATGAAGAAAACGCTCAACGCTCAACGCTCAACGCCGAACGCCCAATTCAGACTGTGTGAAAAGTTGGACGTTGGACGTTGGACGTTGGACGTTGGGCGTTTGCTTGGTCAATGACGAGCGGGCAAATCTTTTGGCCAGTCTTGGCAGCGATCTTGATTGCGGCCGCGATAATTGCCGTTGTTGCCCGCGCGTCCGCTCCAGGCTGGCGCAATTTCATCTGGCGGATTGTCGATCTTATCATTGCCGCAATTTTCATCTACGCCGGCGTGCTTAAAGCACTCGATCCGGTTCAGCTCGCCCACGATATCGATCATTACAAAATTCTACCGTGGACCGTGGGGGTCGGGCTCGCGTTTTATCTGCCCTGGTTGGAGATTTTTTGCGGTCTCGCTCTGATTTTTCGCCTTTTCTATCGCGGCGCATTGTCGATTTTGACTGCGCTCGTTGTGGTCTTCCTCGTCGCCACGATCGCTGCAAAAGTTCGCGGTCTTGACATCACGTGTGGCTGTTTCGGTCACGCGAGCCAGAACTGGAGTTTCCCGATGCACCTGGCGCTGGATTTGGCTATTCTCGTTGCTCTGGCTGCGCTTTGCTACTGCAGCGTAGCGCGAGCGCGTGCAAATGCCTCGCCAATGCCTGCGTCATGAGGTTTGGTGTCGAGACAGCATGATCAGGAAACTGAAGTCCGGTAAAAATCGGTTGTACTCACGAAAGAAGAATCCGAAAACGGGAAAACGCCGGAATTTGGAAACCTTCAAGACAAAGGCGGCAGCTCAAAAACACGAGCTGGCGGTCCAGTACTTTAAGACGCATTAGGTCGCGCTCTTCTCGAATTTAACGGGGTACGATCGCTGGGCGCTTCATTTTCATCAGGCTCGATTTTGTCGGCTTGATTGGACTATGCTCTGTATTTCACACTATCTGGCCGTAGCCAGCGATGAGACTGTTCCGGCTTATCCTTAGATGCTCGCTTTGTCTGGCGATTTTTTTGACGGCGGGATGCGGCAGAAAATCGACGGATCAAATTATGGGTGAATCACCAGCGGCCCAATCGCCTTCACCGTCTGTTGTTTCAACTGCAATTCAAACTCCAAACCGATCGTTGTCGCCAACTCAGGCGGCACAGGCGGAGGCCGGCCAGCGGTCAACTCTCGATTTGTCACGACTGGAAAACAGCGTTCGGCCGGCAGTTATTTGGATCACAATCTTTGATTCGTCTGGCAAGTTGCTGCGCACCGAGACTGCTTTTTTCGTTTCGGGCGATGGCAGATTCATTACGACAGCGCATGCAATCGAAGGCGGAATCAACGCTGTGGCAAAAATGGCTGATGGCCGAATTTATGATGTGAGCGGGGTCCTCGCAGCTTCCACAACGCTCGACCTCGCTGTTCTTCAAGCCGATGTGAAATACGTGCCATTTCTGACGTTGAACAAAAATCCAAATCTCGAAACTGATAGCCGGCTCGGAGTGGTCGGCAGCGGCTTGGCCGGAACTGACGGAGCCCCCCGCGATGCGACCATCCTGACACAGCAACCCGATCGCCTGGAAATCGCAGGTCCAATTTCTTCAAATTCGATCGGCTCGCCTATTGTAGGCGAGAAGGGAGAAGTTGTCGGTGTTGTGACATCAGCCGGTGAAAAAGCGACAGTTCGACCTTCGACCGCTGTGGAGTCATTGCTGGGTGGAATTGCATCGGACGCCAAACCGCGATGGCCAGAGGTTGCCCGGGCTGTTGTTACACCGACACCCGCGCCTCGCCCGACGCCTAAGCCGCGATTGGTTTATGCGCCCGCGCCGGCGTTTCCTTCTGAGGTACGTTCTCGTCCAGGCGCGGCGTGGTCGGGCCGCTTCAGGCTAAACTTCAATGCCAGGGGAAACGTGACCAATGTCCAGGTTATCCAATCGACTGGAAATAACGTCCTCGATCAATCTGCACTCAGCACGCTTCGGCAGTGGAAATCTGCGACCGGCCAGGAATGGGCCGCGACGGTCCCTGTTACATTTCAAAGCAGGTGAACGCGGAAATCGCAGCCCTGGGCTTTCGCGTAAAATCTGGCTGGGCAGCCGTTGTGTTGCTTACGGGGCCGATCGGTTCACCTGCGCTGCGCGATAACCGGGTGATCGATTTGTCTGACCCACGATTTCCCGAGACGCGCCAGCCGTATCACGCCGCCATGGGGCAACTTGAAATGGACACGACGCAGATAAATCGACGCACGGATATCGTGCGGCGCGTAACAAAACATTCGGTCGCAAAACTTCTCGCACATTGTCGGCGGAAAGATTACGCGATCACGCGCGCCTCCCTGGTGGTTGGAAGCCAGCTCGACCCTGCAACAATTGCGAATCCGCACATTCGCGCGCATGCGCTCGAAGGTCAGTTATTTTGCTCAGCTCTCGAAGATGCTTTGCACGCACACGGCATTCGCACCGCTATTCTCCTCGAGCGCGATGCCTATGTCAGAGCCGCCGCGCGATTAAAAAAATCGAGCATTGATTTATGCCAAACGATACGAAATTTTCGCCGATTTGCCGAGGGCCCGTGGCGCGCGGAGCAGAAACTCGCTGCCGTCGGGGCGTGGGTCGCGCTTTATCGGAAGCCCGCGCCACAGCAAGCGGGAGAGGGATGAGAATTTGTGCGGCGACTGAGGCGGATCGCGAGGCGATCTGGAATATTTTCCATGACGTTGTCGCCCCGGGGGACACTTACGCGTTCGATCCCAGTATCTCGCGGAGAGACGCGTTGGCATATTGGTTTCGACCCGATACGCACACATACGTCGCCAAACTTAACTGTTTTAAGCAGTCGAGTTCGGAGCAAGCAGAGCGTGTTGTAGGCACTTACATCTTGCGGCCTAATCAGTTCGGAGGCGGATCGCACGTCGCGAACGCGGCGTTCATGGTGGCCCCGGATGCGCGGGGTCAGGGAATCGGTCGCGCGATGGGTGAACATTGTTTGAGCGAAGCGCGCCGGCTAGGTTTTCGCGCGATGCAGTTCAACTTCGTCGTATCAACAAACAGATCCGCGGTTCGCCTTTGGCAGAACCTCGGTTTCAAAATCGTCGGCACTTCGCCGGACGCATTTCGTCATCCTGAAAAAGGCTACGTCGATGTTTACGTGATGTTTCAGTCCCTGCTGTAGGGTGCTCCGGGGGGACGCGCATGCAAATCTGGTTTGTAATTTTCCGTCGTTAGGCCGAACTGTCAGCTAGCGATGCAGACCGTAATTCAAGTCATTGCGACCGGCCGCGGATCGTTACGGAACAAAATCATGAGCGATCCGCAACTGGAGAAAAAATTCGGTTTCATCAAAGTCTGGCACAAACAACCGAGCCGCCCGCATGGCTGGGCGAAAATACACAGCGCCCGAGATCTTCACGGCGCGATTAATCTGGAGTGGCACGCGCGCAGCAGCACTCTAATCTGCCGGGTTGTGACAAAGCTTGGCAACAAACCCAATTCGATCATCGGCGATTTCATCGATTACCTGCTGGCGCGTCATCAGAGCCGAATTCTTGCGATCCATATTATGCGCCGATGACGCCACAGAATCCGGAGCCTACGGGGCCGAAAGAGAGCCAGAGAACGCCAAATTTTCGCGAGTATAGCAAGGAATTGGCTCGAACGCGCTCTTTGCGCGGCCGGACTTCGTAAACGTTCATTGCCGATCCTATCGCTAGCGATAGAAAAGCCTGCTCGCCGGATACCCAAATCGACGGTACAGCCAGCCACAGAAGCGGGGTCTGGCCATCGGCTAACGCTTCTGCGAATGCCCGGAGTTAACCGTCAAGGGCAAGCGCATATCGTGTCCACCGCATCACGATTGGGAACATGCGTTTCCATTGATCCGCAGCCTGCGAGCATCAGCCCAACGATCAACATCAGTATTGTTTTCATTTGTCCTTTGCTTGTTGATCATGGCCGGATCATCTGTCATCCGGCAATCAAAAACGATTCTGGCGCGATCCTTGGATGGATTTGCATTCGCAAAAAAATCTGCAAAACCATGCCTAAAAATCGTCGGTGGCGTGGCTTTGACTCGCAAGCCGTCCGGTGATCAAAAACGAATCTGGCACGATCCTGCGAAGCGGGCGTGGCAACGTGGTTGTGAATTGTCATGAATCCGGATTATGCAGTGGCATTTTGGGTAGTTTCCCTTGTGAAAAGCAAATCCGGAGCCTACGGGGCTCGAACCCGCAACCTCCGCCGTGACAGGGCGGCGCTCTAACCAATTGAGCTAAGGCTCCTCGAGAAGGACAAATTCTAAAGGCGGCTGTTGTCAGTCGCAACTGACGGAGAAGAGACTTTTGCGCAACACCAAATCGACCTCATTGTTGAACATTTTGGATATTGCAGCGTCGAACTGCGAAAGATTTCGCGACCGAAGATTGCGGATACGCCTGATAACGCTATAATGAGACACGGTTCGGCGGATTGACCCAAACCATAAATGAGTGACGAGCGCAGCGAGGGACTTCAGGGCGGGGTTGGGGACTCGGGTCCGGACAATCTCCTCGATTCATTTGATCAAGTGATCGCGTCTTTGCCTCCGGGAGACCCGGTTCGACGCGATTTGTTGGACCTGCGCCCGCAGATTTCCGACCAACAGGAGACGATGGTCGAAGCGCGCCGAATGATCGAGAAGCTGGAAGAAGTCGTCAAAAAAGTGACTTCGCCTGCGAACCGGATCGGCACATTTCTCGGAGCCACTTCAAAGGATACGGGGCATATCGTGGTGGGCGGCGCTGATTATTACTGCAACGTCGATCCACGCATTCCACTTGCGAAACTGAAAAAGGGAACGCGCGTCCTGGTAAACGAAGCGTTCGTCATCGTTGGCGATCTCGGATTCGAAACGGCGGGTCCGGTGACAAAGATCACAGAGGTCCTCGGCAAAGACCGGCTGCGCGTCGGTTCGGAGCACGGGTTGCAATCGATGGTGTTACAGCGCTCCGCCGATCTTGCCGACTCCACTTTGAAATCAGGCGATGAAGTCCGTGTTGACTCAAACTACCGGATGGCGCTGGAAACGCTCTCGAGCACTAAGTCGCACGAACATTATCTCGACAACGTCCCCGAGTTGCCGTGGGAAAAAGTCGGCGGCCAGGAGGTGGCGCTTCAGGCGATCAAAGATGCGATCGAGCTTCCACTTTTGCACGCCGATCTTTTTCAAAAGTTTCACCATGCCACGCCGAAGGGCTTTCTCCTTTACGGCCCACCCGGTTGTGGAAAAACGCTGATCGGTAAAGCGACTGCTTATAATTTGACTAAACAGCTTCGCGAAAAAACGGGCGCTGAGATGGAGGAATATTTCATGCACGTCAAGGGCCCCGAGATTCTGAACATGTGGGTCGGCGAATCGGAGCGAATGGTGCGCGAGATTTTTGCCACTGCTCGCGAGAAACGCAGCGAGGGTTTTATGCCGTTTCTATTTATCGATGAAGCCGAATCGATTCTTGGCACCCGCCGCGCCTCGCGTCATTCGAACATTCTTTCGACGCTGGTCCCGATGTTTTGTTCGGAAATGGACGGGATCGATTCACTTAACGATGTTGTCATTATCCTTGCCTCCAATCGCGCCGATCTGATCGATCCGGCAATTTTGCGCCCGGGCCGAATCGATCGAAAGATAAAAGTTAGCCGGCCGGATAAAGATGGCGCGCGAGAAATCTACCGCATCTATCTCACAGACGATCTTCCTTACGACGGTGTGCTTGCCAAGGAAGCCGATGGCCTTGGCGCGTCGATCGAGCGTCTGATTGAACGCTTCGTAGACTGGCAGTTTACGCGCCGCGACGAAAACAAATTCCTGGAAGTAACGCTGCGCAGCGGTCGCAAGGAAACGCTTTACCGCAGCGATCTTATCAGTGGCGCGATTATCGACTCGATTGTCGAGCGGGCAAAAGCGATGGCGATTAAGCGGGCCATTGCCACCCAACAGGAGCAAGGAATTCGCGAAACGGATTTGCAGCTCGCCTTTAATGCCGAGTACGTGGAGAACGATATTTTCCCGACCACCGACATTACGGAAGATTGGCTCAAGCTGATCGATTACGATCCGGAGAACGTTGTCAAAATTTCGCCTGTTAGACCGGTTTCCGACGCGCGAGCGCGCGCAACCTTTGGCGTGATTTGAGTTTACGAAGAGAAAATGGCCACTGCGTCGCGCCGCTTTAGCTCGATTTCCATCTGTGCCTTCGCTGGGTGACATCGGAAACGAGCAGGACCCGATGAAACGCGTCTTCGGGTTGGAGACCGAATATGGCATTACGCTCAGCGGTGCCGAGAGTGTCGATGTCGTGGCCGAGTCAATCGAACTCGTGCGGCGTTATACCGAGAACGGCGCGTTGATGAAATGGGATTACGAACTCGAAGACCCGCATCTCGACGCACGAGGGTTTCGCGCGCGAGAACTGCTTCAGGACACCGACGAATCGGCCTATTACGAGATCGATAAACGCCGCCCCCTGAGCTTTGAGGAAATAAAAAGCGATCTCGTGCTTTCAAATGGCGCGCGCTTTTACAACGATCACGCACACCCGGAATATTCTACGCCGGAGTGCACAAGCCTTCGGCAGATCGTTGCACAGGACAAAGCAGGGGAACGCATTCTGGCAGAGTGCGCGCGACGCCGAAATCAGAAGTTGCCCACCGGATTTGAAGTTCGTCTTTACAAAAACAATACTGACTTTGCCGGGCACAGTTACGGTTGCCACGACAATTACCTGATGCGACGCGATATCGCATGGGACCGAATTGTCGCTGGAATGCTGCCGTTTCTCATCACTCGCCAGATTTTCGCGGGTGCGGGCAAGATGGGCATCGAAGCTGAGAGTGCTCAGGGCGAGCCTGGCGTCTATCAGATCTCGCAGCGCGCCGATTTCTTCAGCGTGGTTGTGAGCATCGATACGATGAATCGGCGCCCTCTGATCAACACGCGTGACGAGCCGCATGTGGATGCGAGCCGCTATCGTCGGTTCCACGTTATTCTTGGCGACTCAAATATGAGCGAATGGGCCACCGCCATGAAGGTTGGGACCACGTCGTTGATCCTGGACTTGATTGAGCACGGGGAAGCGCCGCAGCTCGATATCGCGCAACCGGTTGATGCAAACAAATCGATCAGCCGCGATCAGACTTACGATTGGATCATCGAACTCAAAGATGGCCGCAAGATCTCTGCAATCGATGTGCAACGGATTTACTTACGCGCTGCGAGCAAACTCAACAACGACTCGAGCGAAGATCGACCATGGATATTACGCGAATGGGAAAATGTGCTCAACGATCTCGAGCGGGACGTTATGTCGACGCGAGACCGGATCGACTGGACGGCAAAGAAATTCTTACTGGATGCGTTACAGGAGGAGGAAAAACTTTCGTGGAGCGACCCGTGGCTGCAATCCATCGATCTTGAATATCACGATCTCGATCTCGATCAGGGATTATACTATGAGCTACTGCGCAAAGGCCTGATGCGCCGCGTCACAAACGAGGAGGAAATCAAGGCGTCAATCTTCAATCCACCGGAAACAACGCGTGCGTTTTTTCGCGGTCGCGCCGTAGCACGCTTCAACGACGAGATTTCCTCCATTCAGTGGGACGAAATCGTTTTCACAAACCAGGCGCATTCGTTCCGCGTTGCGTTGCCGGAAGCTGCAATGAATGCCCGCCTGAACGCGCTCAATCATGCCGCCCGCAACGGCAAAGATTTCTCCGAGTTCCTGAGCGCTGTCCTGCAGATTAATTAGATCGCGCGCAAGCTTGCGACGACGGAAGACTTCGGTCGCCTGACAGAAGCTGTTTCCGGGTGCCTCGCTTGGCGTCTGCGCGAAAGCGCCTATCCGCCGAACTTTAATGCAACACCAGTGGGTTGCCTTAGTTCTGGGCGATTACAAAAGTTGATGCAGCTTGGGGGCTGTAGCTTTCCGGGTACCACCCGTCGCATCCGAAACGGACGTCCAGGACCGCGGCGTTGGTGGGCGTGTTCGGAACAGTCCAATCGAAGTATGTAGTTTTGGGAGCGAGTATCGGCGTAATACACATGGTGAAGGTCCTGCCGCCATCGAGCGACAACCAAACCTCCATCTCACACCACGCTTCATATCGCACATTAGGAAGCGTATCTTTCCACTGAATTCTGACTTGCTGGCCAGGGTGTAGGACCTGACCAATCGTCGGCGAAATCAGCTTGGCGGAATACATGCCTCCCGAGGCAGCAAGCGCCCCGTGGGAAATGTTAAGTAATTGTGGAGCGAGCGCGAAGGCTACGACTAATAATGTGGAGAGGAGTTTTTGAGTTTTCATTTTTGATCCTTTGGCTGAATGAATGAGGATGCACACACCCGATGACGGACGATGTCAACAGGTTTTTTAGATTTTTTTTTCCGCGTGTAAGGTTTCGTATTACAGGCTGAAATCATTCGAAAATCTCACTCCCACTCGATCGTGCTCGGTGGTTTACTTGAGATGTCGTAACAAACCCTGTTGACGCCTTTGACTTCGTTGCTGATCCGATTCGAAATTCGCGCCAGCAATTCGTAGGGAAGGCGTACCCAGTCAGCAGTCATGCCGTCCTGGCTTTCGACGATGCGAAGGACAACCGTGTTTTCGTAGGTCCGCTGGTCGCCCATCACGCCAACCGATTGCACAGGAAGCAAAACAGCAAATGACTGCCAGACTTTGTAATACCAATCGGCCGCCTCCATTTCACTCTGCACGATCGTGTCCGCTTCGCGCAGAATTGATAAACGTTCGGGCGTGACTTCTCCGAGAATGCGAACGGCGAGACCAGGGCCCGGGAAAGGCTGACGATATACGATGTCCTTCGGTAAGCCGAGCTGCAATCCTGCCTGACGGACTTCGTCTTTGAACAATTGTCGCACCGGTTCGACGAGCTCGAAATGCATTTTCTCAGGCAATCCGCCGACGTTATGGTGACTTTTGATCACTTGCGCGGGATTACCCTGGATCGACACACTCTCAATTACATCAGGATAAAGAGTTCCTTGCGCCAGGAATTTATAGCCGCCGTGGCCGGAGGGACTCGCCGTGGCGAGTTTGCGCTCGCCATTTCTCCGATCTTCCTCGAGCAACTCCTCGGTGGCGTGTTGAAATACTTTGATGAATTCATTGCCGATCAGCTTGCGCTTGGTTTCGGGATCGGTCACTCCTTTGAGTAGCGAGAGAAAACGATCGCTGGCGTCCACATATTTTAGGCGCACGTGAAAATTCTCGCCGAAAACACGCTGCACAACTTCTTCCTCTCGTGCACGGAGCAAGCCGTTGTTGACAAAAATGCAGGTGAGCTGGTTCCCGATTGCCTTGTGCAGAAGCGCGGCAGTAACTGAAGAATCGACGCCGCCGCTCAAGCCGAGCACGACCTTTTGATCGGCGACTTGTTTCCTGACGCGATCGCAGGCTTCTTCAATGAAGGAGCCCATTGTCCAGTCCATCGCGCAATGGCAGATGTGAAACAGAAAATTCTGAAGAATCTCCCGGCCACGCGGTGTGTGTGCGACTTCGGGATGAAATTGCAATCCGTACAGCTTCCGCTTTGGATCTTCCACGGCGGCGAAATCGCAGGCTTCGGTGGTTCCTGCGACGCGAAAGCCTTTCGGTAACCCGGTCACCTCGTCGCCGTGGCTGTTCCAGACGTCGAGCTGCTCGCCTAAACCGCCTAAGAGTTCTGAACCATTCTTGATGTGCAAGACACCCGCGCCATACTCGCGTCGTCCGGAGAATACGACGCGTCCGCCAAGATAATTCGCCATTAACATCAGCCCGTAACAAATTCCGAGCACGGGAACGTCGAGCGAAAAAATCTTTGGGTCGATTTGCGGTGCTCCCTTGTCGTAAACGCTGGCGGGCCCGCCGGAAAGGATCAGCCCGTTCGGTTTCGACGCGGCGATTTCAGTGGCGGGTGTGTCGAAGCGAATAATCTCTGAATAGACCTGGCACTCACGGATTCGCCGCGCTATGACTTGCGTGTACTGCGAGCCGAAATCGAGGATGAGAATTTTTGAGTGCGTGGATTTGTCTGACATCTTCAGAGCACGCTAGGGATGAGTCTGTGGGACGCCATGCTCTGCGGCTGGATCGCCCGGAGATCGCTCCAATGGGCCAACTGTTCCCTGGCCGGTCACTCCTCGTTCAAATTGTCCCTGAACTTCTTGCGTGGAGCGTTGCTCGAGCGGGTCGGCGCAGCCACCCACAGCCATGCATGCGATCGCGAGCAAGATCGGCATGCGTTTCATCTACGCATTTTATGAAGGGCGTGGAGCATTGCAATTGCGGATTGCGGGATAACACCAAGTAATTGGTTAAAAGGCTAAATAGTTGAAACGGTCATGCCCTTCCATTGTAACCTTTCAGCGTTTTAACTTTTTAACTCCGTCCGTCATGATTGACCCAGAACTCTTGCTGCAGGGTTATCGGCTCGGCGTTTTTCCCATGGCGATGGAGGACGACTCAATCCAATGGTTTTCGCCCGATCCGCGGGCAATTTTGCCCTTGGAAGATTTTCATGTGCCACACGGTTTGCGGCGTCTCGTGCGCAAAAAAGTTTTTGGAACGACGATAGATAAAGCGTTTTCGAAAGTCATCGAGGCGTGCGCGAAACGCGAAGATACTTGGATCAATCTCGAAATTATTGAGGGCTACACGCGATTGCATGAGCTCGGCTGCGCACATTCCGTCGAAGCTTGGAAGGAAGGCAGCCTCGCTGGTGGACTCTATGGCGTGGCCGTCGGCGGCGCTTTTTTTGGCGAATCGATGTTCCACCACGTAACCGATGCGTCGAAAATCGCGTTAGTAGCGCTGGTAGAGCATTTGCGCGCTCGAAAATTCGCCTTGCTTGACACGCAATGGCTCACCCCACACCTGCAACAATTTGGCGGTATCGAAATTTCCCGAAACCAGTATCTGCGCCTCTTACGGAGAGCGGTCGACTTGCCCCGCGAGTTCTGAATTCGACGTTGGATGTTGAACGTTGAGCGTTCGGCGTTTTCTGCTTTAGTGAGCGGGCGCCGTGGTTCGCACGAGGGACGCAAATTTGCAAAGGCTGGGTAGCTCAGTTGGCAGAGCAGTGGACTGAAAATCCAATGTTTCACCCTCGACACCAATGACTTGCCTCTGCGTATCAGCGAACGCTTGCGAACAGAAACGACCACTTTAGACGCTCGTAACGTCAACATGCCGTCAACAGCCCTGGCGGTAATTCCGCAACAAACATGCGTCAGGCTGCGTGTTAGAGGGGAAAATGCAAATCAGGGCATTTGCACGATTCGCGCAGAATAAGCAGTTCCAGTGTCCGACTTTGTCCGAAAAACAGTTGGCCGGTTTTACGGCTTTTGTTCTGGTGAGCCGTTTCCATGCGCCAGAGGCCGCCAGAATCGTTTTTGATTGCCGGACGACAAACGGGCCATGATCAACAAGGAAAGGACAAATGAAAACAATACTGATGTTGATCGTTGGGCTGATGCTCGCAGGCTGCGGATCAACGGAAAAGCATGTTCGCAATCGTGATGCGGTGGACACGGTGTGCGCTTGCCCTTGACGATTAACCCTGGCCCGCTTCATCGTAAACGCGAATCACAGCATCATGTGAACGGCTGTTAAACTTGGCAAAGCCGGCGCAGCGATGAAAGAGAGCAGCCTCGGCACCCTTGGGAATTCCATTGCCGGAATTGTCGGTGGCGGCGTGGGTGGTACGCTCCTCCAAATGGTAATGGGAACCGCGGCGGCCCGGGTAATCAGGTAGTTGGCCGGCTATGGTAATTTTTTTAGCCAGTTCAGGGGTAAGCTCTACTGAGGACTCTCCGAAGCAGTCGGACGCCAGAACAAGCACAAACCCGCAAAAAAGAAATAGATACCGGAGCATTTTGGTCGAATTCCCTCTGCCCTCTACCGAGGATTGTGCCGAATCATTCGGCATTTTGGAAGCGCAATGATTCGCGTGTGACGAAAGCGCATCCGTAGCCTGTTTTTGTTCTACACATCGTGACTGCCGGGCATGTTCGCGGTTAAGCCATTTTGAGAACTTCGTTCCGCCATTTCCGTAGAACGAGCTTGGAGGGGCTTGTCTCCTTCCCGCGCGGTTGGAGCTTGGAGCTTGGCCGCACGTCAGGAGGCACGTTGACCTGTGTCCCGTTTGTTAAATTCAAATCTTTCAGCCGACAGGAGTCGACGACTCTCGCGAGTATCGCGTGCTGCGCTGCCTCAACACGCACAAGATTAGGGTCGACTCTGACAATAAGCGGTGAGCGCGATGCACCAAGATGGCTTTAACTCAATCCGGAAAGGTAAATATATGAATACATTAATAACGTGTAATCAGTTTAAAGAGATGGAAGAAGAGAGGCAAAATCGCTACAATCGTTTTTTGGCCGGATGTCCGAACAGAATAGGCAGTGGCGAGATCCACAGCCTGACGGTCGCAGATTGCTCACCGGAGGTTGATATCAGTGAGGATGATCAGCAAGTGGTCGCCAAATAATCACTAAGACACGCACGTGGCGGACGTGTTCTAATCCAGCTTTTCCCAGCCGGAATACTGAATGTCCGGGTGCTGCTTATGGTCGGTGTGGAACAGCACCTTGTCCAAGCTTCGCCGATCGAATATCTCGCAACATTTTGCGCACATCGCAAAGTGCTCCTTTTCTTCCGGGAGGCAGCTTTTCGTATTCGTCGAGTGTCACAGTTTCCGACTTGTCTCGTTGAACCCAATGGTGCGTTCGATGTTTCCGCTGGAATCCAAAACACGAATCTCCCCTAAGGGAAAGCACGCGCGGGTTTCCGCATAGTCGATGGCCTGACGTTTCTCCGGGAACACAGGCTCGACGCCTGGCGCTTCAAAGACTTTCCAGCCCCAGCGATGCGGTCTGACCTCAATCACTGTCATTGCAACGGGCCAGCCGTCGGCTGAATCGCTTGGTCAGACCTCATGGCTGCTATTCGCCAGTGCTATTGTCTGCAAATACTAGCTTCTGAACAACGAGAGTGGCCTTAATGTCCTCCTTTTTCATTTGCGCCATCCGCACTTGTTCCGGGCTGAACTCGTTCACCGTGTAGTCACCCTTCTCCGCGATGGCTTGGCCAGCCGGAATCGAACGCTCAGGATTGACCTTAATGCCGAACACCTGATTTTCCTGCAAGTCGTAAAAGTACACCGAAGCGTCGATGAGCTTGATGTCTTTATCTGCGTTGTTTTTCAGGTTCAGCGTAATTGTGTAGAAATGCTGCGAGTATTCACCACTCCACGACACGAGTTCGAGCGGCGACTTCGTCTGGGCCGCTGGCGTGGGCGATGGAGGTGGTTTGGATAGTGAAAGCGGCGACGCCTTTTCCAAGGCTGAAACGCGCTTCTCCACATCACTAAGCCGTTCTTCAACGCTACGCTGCTGCCCACACACAGACGCGCATAGGACTAAACACACGCAGAAGATTGAAACGCATCTTTTCATAGGCACAAAAAGAGATCTAACGAGAATTGTGCCGAATTATTCGACACTTGAAAAGCGCAACGATTCGCGCGCGTCACACGTCATTCATTTGCTTTTTCGTAACTACCGAACCCGAACAAAGGAACATCAATCCGAAAAAGTATTCTTCGACATCAAGCTTCTCAACACGCTTCGCCAAGATTCTCCACGGTTCGTAGTCTGGCCTTGGAGTTGTTGAGAAAGAGAGGTTGAAGAGCATCCGCAAGACGGGGTTCAAGCTGCTTCCCAATCCTTTGCTCGAAAGTTTCGCTCCGAATGCAGCTACCCGCGCGTTCTCTCTTAGATACGGAAAGATGTTCTCCAAAGTCTCTTCGGAAGCATAAACATCAGCGGCGGCAAACATGAGCAGACCGTCGAATGAACCTGTCAGATAAACATCCTGAGCAGCGGCCTCAATCAGGTGGACGTTCCTCCACGCGTTTTTGGCGATTCGTCTTCTTGCGTTTACACTAATCTCAGCGCTGATCTCGACACCGACCACTTCGCCTGATTGGCCGACGGCATGAACGAGGTACGGAAAGCTGCCGCCCGGTCCGCAACCGACATCGAGAACGCGATCGCCCGCTTTTAGATTAAGCAACTCGACTGCCTTTTGACGTACAGGTTTTATGAAAAAAGGATCGAAATCCGGGAAGGGCCTGAAAACACGGGCTAGGTAGCCGTAGAGTGGTGTTCGGTCTTTTCCTTCTTGTGCCATTCAGTCTAAACGTGTACAGGAATCGCCGATGATATTCTTGCCGGATCATTCAGCATCCGGCCCTTGATTGTGCGGGCTTCGAAATTCGCGGCCCCGGAGTGGTTAGGTTCCATCTGTTCCATAGGCTTAGTTAGCAGCTTTACACCGGGGCTAGCGCACGGAACCTCCGCACGCTCGCCGTCAGTGTTAGCGCGTTATTTCACTTTGACGTCGATAGCTTTTGATCTTGCTATCGGTGTCGTCGGGAGGTGCACTTTCAGCACTCCGTCGTGGAAGTCCGCTGTCACTTTCGTGCTGTCGGCATCTTCGGGCAGCGTGAAGCTGCGTCGGAAAGTGCCAAAGCATCGCTCGATACGATGGAATTTCTTTTTCTGATCTTCCTTCTCGATTTTGCGTTCTCCGGAAACGCTAAGAATGCCGTCTTCGACTGTTACCCTAACGTCATCCTTCTTCATTTCAGGCAGGTCAGCTTTGAGAACATACCCGTGATCATCCTCACTGATATCAACCTCCGGTGACCAATCTGCGACCGTCAGGCTGGGGATCTCCCCACGGTCTATTCTGTTTGGAAAGCCGCCCAAGAAGAATGGATTGAAGCGATTTTGTGGCGCTTCTTCCATCTCTCTGAGCGGATTCCAAGTCATTACTTTATTCAATGTATTCATTTTATTTTACCTTTCTGGATTGAGTTAAAGCCATCTTGGTGCATCGCGCTCACCGCTTATTGTCAGAGTCGACCCTAATCTTGTGCGTGTTGAGGCAGCGCAGCACGCGATACTCGCGAGAGTCGTCGACTCCTGTCGGCTGAAAGATTTGAATTCAACAAACGGGACACAGGTCAATGTGCCTCCTGACGCGCGGCCAAACTCCAAGCACCAATACCGCGCGGGAAGGAAACACGTCCTCCCAAGCTCGTTCTACGGAAACAGCGGAACGTAGTTCCCGAAACGGCTTAACCGCGAACGAATCGTGGTGCTGCTGCTCGTTCTCGTCATTTTGGGTAGCTGGTTTTTCAGAGCGCGCGGCATGAAAAACAAACGCTCTAGCGCTGAGCTAACCGCTCTGAAGCAATCGAGTAGGTGCGTTTGTCAGAGCCCTCGTCTGCCTTGGATCAGGTTAATGATCAGGATGACAACGGCTATCACGAGCAGGAGATGGATGAGAGCGCCGCCAAAATGGCCGATGAAGCCGAGAAGCCAGAGCACGACAAGGATGACAATTATAGTCCAGAGCATAGGTGTGCCTTTCAGTTGAGTTGGTTAAGTCCTTATTGCGACAGCGTTTGGTGACGCGATCAAGCAAAAACTTGACTGGCGACGGAGTGGCAATTCGCTCTCATTTCGCAAAACGCGCAGGCAATTTGTGAGCAAAGGAAGTTAGCTAGGATTTTGACTTATAAGCTAATCAGGCATCCGCCTGATAGAGTGATCGATTGCAGGCGAGGAATGTTTTCGCCAGTGTCTAATCCGATCACGGACTTTATACCACCGCGGTGATTGATGAGCCCACGCTCTCTTCGCTTGGGATGGGATAAAACAAACAGCTTCCTCGCAAAGAAAAGCCGCCGGGCGTATGCCTTGGCGGCTTTTTTCGTTAAGGGGTGCCGCTTCTGACCGCATTCGAAAAAAGGGACCGATCATCCCTCGTCGTTCGCGACACCGTTACAAACGACGTCACAGGTGTTTTGTTAAGGTTTATTGCGCTTCTCGTTTGGTGTCATCGCTATCATGCCGCCGAGGGCTTATGCCTCCCCTCGTGTACTTTTTGCTATTGCCATTTTTTTGCTATTTTTGGTCGTTACTGATATCGCCTTTGCGTGCTCTTTTTGTCTTACCGCCTAATTGTCTAAAACTCGTTTCGATAGCCTCCTGACCCTTGTTCGCCGAAGCTTGCAACTTGCGAAGGCGCTTGTCCGATCGCTCCAGTCGGACCATTGCGACCTTCCAGGCCTTTCTCTCGGCTTTTTTCACGCCCCGACTATGCTTGAGCGGATAGGTATCAGCAAGCCCTTTCAGATTTCAAACTGTACCACTACCAAGATCTGACTTCATTGTTGAGACCGTTGAATTGTTTGGAGAACAAACTGCCTTTTGGCGCACCGGATCACAGAATGATCCAGTCCCATGCTCAAGCCGTTGAGCGTGACCTGGGCCCGTGTGTTGGGATCGGTTACAATATCTTGCTGCTGCTGTCCCATTCCGGCGGCGAGCAGGAACTGGAAGCGGCGATTGGCTTGACACGAAAGGGCGGTGGACATATTGCCTTTTCGCAGAAGAGAATTGAAAAATCGAAAATTCAAGCTAAGGAGATGCATCATGTTCGCCGTTATTCGTCACTATCACTTTAATCCAAAGGACGGTGCAGAGATCGACCGCCGGATACGCGAGGAGTTCGTGCCAATCGTTAAGAAGGCGAAGGGCTTTGTGCGCTACTATTGGCTTGATACTGGCAAGGGCGATGGCGCGTCCGTCAGCGTGTTTAAGGATAAAGCTGGTGCTGATGAGTCGGTGCATCTGGCTGCGGACTACGTACGAGAGCATCTGTCTAAATTTATCACTCAGAAACCCGAGATTATCGAAGGGCCGATCAAAGCTCACGATTGAGCACTGACAGTCTCAGCAAAGCCGGTTGGAGTTGGGGCTTTGTGTCAGCGATTGATTCCAACGGGCGAACGATCTGGATTGCAGACGCACATCGCGACAACGGAAAGCGTGTCGTTGTCCACGCGGCAACAGAACGGCAAAGTAGAGATGCGCGGGCGCCATTCCCTCTATAGGACTAAGGTCCTATAGACAGTTGTCGGCATTTCTTACAAACTATCTGTGTTGTCTGGAACGGGGGTCAAGGCAGAAAGCCTTTCTCCCGGAGCTTTCTTCCCCTTTTCGAGACCTGCGGTCAAGGGTCAACCCACCGGGGGTAAACCAAAGGAAGAAAAAATAAACATGAATCAAATGAAAAAAGCGAGAAAGGTATATGCAGGGGTGTTTTGGGTCTCGGGGGTGTCCTGGCCCTGATCGCAATGTCCCTTGGAGGGCCAGTGCGAACAGTCGCGGCAGACGACAGTTCCGCGCCCGGTACCCAGCCCAGTATCCTGCCCAGTATCCAGTTCGACATGCGACGCTCAGCTGCGGCGATCGCGGGCAATTGCCTCCCGAACGCCCACGGAGACGTGACAGTCGTCTCGCTGGGGCCTGTTGAGCAGATGGACGTCGACGTAGAGGGGCTTCCACCGAATACCGAGTTTGATTTCTTTGTGATCCAAATTCCCAATGCGCCTTTTGGCCTGGCTTGGTATCAGGGCGACATCGAGACCGGTCCTCTGGGCGGGGTCACCGGCGTTTCGTGGGGCTCTTCAATGTCGAGACATTCATAGTAGCGCAGCCCCCCGAGGGCCAGCAAGCTCCCAACGTACACCGTCAACCTCCGTTCCCGGATGCGACAGCGAACCCAGCGACCGAGCCAATTCACACGTTCCATCTCGGCTTATGGTTTGGTTCGCCCCAGGACGCCTTTGCGGCAGGTTGTCCTGCCACAGTAACCCGCTTCAACGGTGAGCACAACGCTGGAATCCAGGTGCTCAGCACACGCCCAATTCGCCAACCCTAACGGACCCCTAAGGCAGTTGAGGCCCTGATCGAGGGTGGATCACAAGTCTGGATCAGCTGACATCTCCGACCACGAGCGAGGCGACACCCAGACAGATATTACGCGATGTACGGCACCTGCGTCCCTTTGCCAAGCCGGACGTGCCGTCGAGCCAAAATCCAGCCGTAGCGACAACGACTGAGCTATCGTGCTGAAAATCCAAAAAACGGGAGTGCTCGCAGATTTGAGCAACCCCCGGCAAAAGGTGCCGGGGGTTCACTGGTCGTTAGCAGGCGACAAATCTTCGACGCATGAAACCAAATACAATAGGAACGAACAGAATCGTCAGTAACCCCAATAATCCTTATGTTCACCCTTGAATACGTCACGAGCAGAGTCGGAATGTTTAAAGGCGACGGCATCGTAGTCAACGCTGTCAATGACAGCACTGCATCCGAAAATGTTGGCATCATTATTTACGATGGAGCTTCTGTCGCCTCCGATAGTGGTACTCTTGTCGTGACGCCGATGACTATTTCAGGCTTGGGATTTACCGTCCCGGAGAATGGGGACTATTGGCTTCGTGTTCGAGTTACGTCGGAGTGTCTGATCGTGACAGCGTCGTTTGAGCGTTTACGCGACGGTAATTTCGTCCCATTGCTCAGCTATTTGCCTGGTGATTTTGCTATATTTAGACTCCAACCGTCTAAGACGCGGCTGTGGTAAGAAAGAGTGACTCTAGGTTGGACTGGGAAAAGTTCTCGCCCTGCATTGGCCTCGCCTTCCGGTGATTTCACCAAAAAGCGTGCAGGAATCGTCGATGCCATCATGGCCGAATCGTTCGCCATCCGGCAATCAAAAACGATTCTAGCGCGATCCTGAGACGCGGAAAGCGTTTCGTTGTGCGAGCGGATGAAAAGTTGACGGCGTTTCTGGAACTTGAATCGGCGATTCGGGGCGGATCGCCTGCCGGGCTGCATCACCTCGTCATACATTTTTTCGCAATCTCGCAACCGGTGCCACAAGTGCCCCGCCGATGAGACCTCCCACATGGCCAGCCATACTGATGCCGGGGAGAAGTGAAATGCCCAAACCTACGAGCAACGCGATCCATAGCAAAGTGCGAAGGCGACTCCGTCGATCGAGTGGTTCCGCCTTTTGACGGTAAGAGATTATGAAAGCGGCAGCAAGTAAGCCAAACACGCCGCCTGATGCGCCCATTGTCGCGCCTGCCTTCGGATACAAGTGATGAACGAGTAAAATCAGTGCTGCCGAGCAAAGCACGCTAGAAACATAGATGGCGTTCGCGTCAGCAATATTTACGCGACTTTCCACGATTCCGTCCGATCCAAAGCAACAGCATTGCATTGACGAGAAGATGCGTACCGTTCAAGTGCAAGAGCGATGTACGCAGCCAGACGCCAGTATTGGCTGTGTAACTCCCCATTATCGGGCAGCGCGCCAAGTTTCAGTAACAAGGCTTCATTTCCGACAGAGTGGCTTGCAAGCTCGATTCCGAACGCAGCCAAAAGTGCCGGAACAAGGAATGATCGTGCCGGTGCCAGGTTTCATGTTCCTAACGAGACAAAGTCCAACCGGTGCACGAAGCTCAGCCGCGGCTCCGGTAGGCGCAAGTGGCAGCCCCGCCTACCAGCCTTTGAACTCGCCTGCGTGTTCGTGCGTTTAAACGATCACGTTACCCAGCTCGATTCTAAACGGGAATCACAGCATGATGTGAACGGCTGAAAAATTTCGCGCGCCGCGTTTTTCGGCGTCACCGGGCTGCGGCAATAGATGGCTCCCCCGATCTTCAGCGACGATGATGCCCGGGCACTGAACAATGGGCGCATTTGTCGCATCCTTACTGAAGGTCGACTCAAAAGTGAGTTTCTCGTTAATGATCTCCGTTAGCGCGATGTCTGCTGCGTCCATCCCTGGAGGAACCTGCACCAGCGGGCGATAACCGGAACATAACTGTCGAACGCGGCGCGAAACCATGTTCACCAGGATGTGCTGACTGGGAATTACTGCGGGAGGCGGCTTTAACGAGATCGGCTTTCATAATCGGACAGGATGAGCCTCGCGACTGGCGAAGAATTGAACTCCTAACGCCGGCTGATCACGTTTTCAAAGATTCGCAGCAGAGAAACTTTCATCAAAATCGCCGAGATCAAACAAAACACAACGTACGTTCGCGGAGCATCGATCGGCCCTTCGGTCGGCTAGTGTGGCTCACATTCCGAAGTCACCGGGCGCCCCGATGGTTCGCATTCAGAACTTCCGCAATCCTCATCCCGCTTCACTCCTGATCGAATTCGCCGAGCAGCCCCGCAAAATATGCGGCGGAGTCGTCTCCTAGCGCAGCGCAATGGATGTTAGAAGTTGGTCCGAGCATTTTAACGCTCCTGGATGAAGCTATTGGCAACAAAGATTAGTTTGGAATGTGTAAGGCCAGCCAAAGATCAGCACGTATCCGAAAACTCCAAGAGAGATGACGAGCGGGATGATGTATTTCCCGCGGATGCTGGACAAGATTTCGGCTGCACGCGCGCGGCGAGCTAACCGAGGATTACCATGCGAACTTGGGCGAGGGATTCGATAAACCGATGCGTCGGCTTCCTTCGTAGTAAAATTATCCCGAGCTGCGCGAGCGCATGCTGGCCGGCGAAATTGACGAAGAAATTCTGGAGTGGTGCTTCCGAGAAAGGGCAGTAGGTTGAATTGACGACGACCGCTTAATCTGGAGTCATTTGATACTCGAAGTTCGGCTGGCTGCGAATTTTGCGACGGCGCGATTGGAGGAGCTGAAGCAGAAGCACGGCGTGTCCGATTGCAAGGACATCATGACAATTGCTAACGCGATCGATCTCGACAAGAAACCGAAGAGTTAAGCGGCTCCGACGCAATTGCGTGATGCGCTAACACTGACGGCGAGCGTGTGGAGGGTTCCGTGCGCTAGCCCCAGTGTCGGCACCTCTTTTCTGCAAACGCTTGAGATGCCGAAAGCTGATGAGCTTCCGGCGTTCCTCATCCCAAAGATGAAGCCTGGCCGAGTTCAAGCTGCTCCGGAGCGTGACGGGCTTCACATCTTGGAAAATCGGATGCGCTCTGTGACATCGCTCCAAATTATAATTGGGGATGCGGGGGCTGAGGTGATGGATGTGGTGAAAGCCAATATTGCCCGAGAACCACTGGAGAGTCTTGGGCAGACGGTAGAAAGAACTGCCTTGGAGCGCGGCAACTGTGTAATCCCATGCGTCAGCCGCGCTCCCAGTACGCCCCTTCGAACTGATGCTGAACGTAGAACATCCAGATACCAATTGCCCCGGCCACGATCGTGATTGGCAGTTGGATGAACAGATACATCTTCAAGCCGAACACCCAGCTCAGCGTGAGAGCCATGCCCAGAATTCCGAGGTTAGTCCACCAAACCGACCACCGCTCCCTAGACTTTGCCTTCCGCGAAGAAAATCGCTGCCGGAAGACGAAAAGAAAAACTGGCGCGATCACCAAGAGCACAAAAGGATTCCGCGCTAGTCGGTAGACAAAATGCATCCAGCGTGATGAGTCTAAGTATTCCTGCACCGTCATCGTCCACACGTCGCCCGTCCCTCGTCGATCAAGATCACCTGAACTGGCGTGGTGGAGGGAGTGTTCCCAGCGCCAGTGATAGTAAGGGGTGAAAACCACTATCCCGGCGACGAAGCCAACGATGTCATTGGCCAGCTTAGATTTGAGGAAGGATCCATGGCCGCAGTCATGCATAATGATGAACACACGCACGACAACCGCTCCGGACAGAATGGTTAGCGACAGCGTTAAGAGGTGCGAGATTTTCAGGCTCCAGTACATCAGGAACCAGAGAAGAACATATAGAGCGACACTATTGGTGAGCTGCCAAGCCGCCCTCAGTGCAGAGGGCTTCTGGAACTTCGCCACAATCGGCTTCCATTCGGCGACCCTGGCTTTTTGCAGATCCTGGCCGGCGGCGACTGTGGCTTCGAATGCAGTTGCCGCAATCAGAGCCCTCATGATGCGACCGTTTTAATACCGTCGCATCCCGCAACGCAAGGCTGTTAATCACCGCCCTTGCTTGCTCGCAAGGTCAATGGTGATTGTCCTCGGTCCTGCTTTTTCGCAAACCGTGTGATCTTCCGCACGCGTCATTTCGCACCGTCCTTTTCGCAGCCAAAGATTTCGAGCGTTTCATCCTCTTTCATGCTCTCAATCAGTGAGGCGACAGCCCCCGCTGTGCAATAGCGCGCTGCTTCTTCCGGGCTATTAAATTCGTCATGGGCAACCATGATTTGTAAAAGCATGTACGCCCTATTGTTCAATTCGAACGTGGGTTCTGCCGCGTTGGTTGCGGCTTTGGATTTTGTTGCTGTGGTTTGCATGCAAAACAAACGTCGGCGCTCGACTGCGTTCGGCTCGGCATATCATAGGCGACCGAATGGCAGCACATAGGAAATCAGATTAAAGCCGCGACGATCTTTGCGCGGGTGGATTTCGTAAACGTGCACTCAATTCATTTCATCCGCCGCGATGAATCTTCGCGTAAATGGCCGAAATGTCAGGTAAGAACTCCGCGAAAAACTTCCGTTTTGAGAATTGCTTCGCAGTGCTAAAAAGCGGGCTCTCGCTGAACCAAATCAATAAACTCTTGCTCAAACACCCGTCGGCTCATGAAACGCGAGATAAAGCGTAAAGGTCGTCATCAACGGCCTTTCTTCCTGCGCCTCTGCTGTGTAGGCCCGGCATGCGTCTAAGATCACGGGTTGGTTCGACTCAGGCGCAAAATAATCAGTCGCGTGCGGATCTTTGGCTCCGTGTTTAAAGAAGTTGGACGACTTAACGATAGTATCTGCGACCAGCTTTTTAAATCCGGGTCGAAAGGATGGCATTGGGTCGCCGAGCATTGGTTGGCCTCCGCGCTTCTTGTTGAGTGCTCTAAGAATTCCATGAGCAGCCATCACCAAAGTGTGGTACCGACACGGGGTCGGCGTCGTGGAACCAAAGCGTGATCACCGTCTCTAGTTGGCGGCGTGCGGCGTCAAGTTTTGTGACAGGAAGTTTTTTTAGTTCATGAGGTTTTGGCTGTCGCATGTGTACAGATCATGGCAGGATCATTTGCCATCCGGCAATCAAAAACGATTCTGGCGCGATCCTACGACTCGCCCGCGTGTTCGTGCGTTTCGATCACGTTGCCAGCGTGATCGGTGAAACGCGAATCACAGCATCATGCGAACGGCTGTTAAACTTGGCAAAGCTGATGGCGTTGCTGATTGCGTTTGGCCCGGCATACCACAGTGGACTGTATGCCAGCGCATCGGAAATTAGATTGACGCCGCGATGATCTTCGCGGGGACGGACTTCGTAAACGTGTGGTGTCCTAGTTTTAATAAGCGGAAAAGAGCAAGGCCGACTATTGCTCCCATGAGAGTGATCCACCATTTGGCGCTATCCAATCGACGTTGCTGGTGCGGTGTTAAATCTTCCGGCCAAAAGAAATGTTCTTGGATATGGAGTGCCAAGAAAGTCCAAGCCTGCTCCACCAAAGGTATGAAAACTGGCATGAATAAGCGTTCTCATTCCGCCCGCCCGATCATTACTGCGAGTTACGATGCATTTGTTGTGCTTCTGCCGCGATTGAAGCCCTGACAGCAGCACTTGGAGAATCAATCGGCGCGATTCCCAGTTAGAATTGTGTATTGCGCGTTTTTCCCTTCCCAAAATTGCCAGCCGTAGGCTCGCTTTGCCGTTGGGTGCCCGTCCAAATCGAAAACTTCTACGACACCTTCCCACATAATCTGGTCGAGATAGCTCTCAGTGACGGGAACTCATTCCCGATGCTCTGCCCAACATCCGGCGTGTTTCTCGACTGCTTTTCGGATGTTCTCTATACGTTCGCTCACCCTTAAATCTAACTATTTCCACGAAATCGCGGACTGTCCTCGCGCATTTTACGAAAGACTGACCGTTTCTTGTCCTTAGAGCGCGTTTTTTAAGCAATCGCGACAATCTCCCGGTCAGTCCGGTAAACGGGGAGATTGCGAAGGAAGTTGTTTGTGAATCTGTCGCAATGTGGCGTGAATCAGCCTTGCAAAGAGAGGTGTTGAAGCCGCGAGAATTTTTCGGAACGTCGGGCAGGAGGTCGTTAGAACGCTCGGCCCAACGTTGAGCGAGCGCAGCCGGGACAACCCGTGAATAACCCGTTCAAACTCCGACTGCCGAACTATGCGTCGCCGTCGCTTTTCGCATTGGGCATCCGCAAATTATGGCAATGATGTTACGACGTTAACAAACTCACGAGTCGATTAGATCGACGCCGCGTTTATCTTTGCGGGGTCGGACTTCGGCCCGGTCGCGCATCGCATCATTGTTAAAGAAGCGTCGCAAACGCCGCCACCACCGCCAATAATCAGTGTCACACATGTGTGCGCCGATGAAAACGAACGCTGACTATTCCGAGTCGGAGGAGATTGCGTGGCGGAGAAAGTGAAAAAGTCACGGGAAGTGGCAACGGCTGACCGCATCCAGCATGTACAAGAAGGCAAACTCGCTCTGCTCCAAACCTGGGAATCTCTCCGTGCCGAAACTCAACTCCAAGAGAACGATTACATCATCGCCCTAAAATCCCGGCTTCGGCACGTCCGCAATTACCTCCTCCACCGTAAAGACCCAATCGCAAATATATGAACGACGAATCGCGTTGAGCTAACGAATCGGCAACGGCGAGGTTTTCGTTCGGCGAACTGGAAACTCTTTCAATTGAGCAACGATTTGACTTCCGCCGCGAACGTTGTGCGTGCGGATGAAAAGCTGTTTTCATTCAGCGTGTTTTACTTCTCAGTCGTGACTGCGCTGATTGCGTCCCCTTCGCTAGTGAGCAAGACTACTGTAACCACTGAGCAAAACAAGGTGGGACGTGCGGCGTCTGTAGATGATAAATCGTCGCAATGACAAATGATATAAACGTCTGCACCGGTAATCGACGGCTGCCACTAACCTCAAACATTCGTCAGGCTTATGAAACCAAAGCGTATCTTGAAGCGTGTCCTAAAGTGGACTTCACTCGCAATTTTGCTCGCGTTATTCGCGGAATAATCTTCCTGTTTATCGCCTTATTGGAGCTTGACCAACGATTGTGATCAGCTCACTGCGGCGCAGGGCAATCGGATCAAAGCGATTGTCTATTGCGACTATGGCGTGTTCAACCTTAAGCTTGAGGACATTGCAAAACCGGTTCCGAATGATCACCAGATCCTCGTAAAAATTCGCGCGGTCTTCGGTTAATCCAATACCACTGGCACTTCATCGAAGGCACGCCGTATATCATTCGTCTTGGGGATTGGCCTGCGAAAGCCAAAGGACACGCGCTTGGGCGTTGATTTTGCGGGAACGGTCGAAACGGTGGGCAAGAATGTCACGAGCTTCAAACCCGGTGATGAAGTATTCGGCGGGAGAGATGGCGTGTTCGCTGAATACGTAACGCCTCGCGTGGCAGGATCAGTGCACGTTGAAAACCAGCCAATATCACGTTCGAACAAGCCGCATCGGTGAACATAGCGGGCATGACCGCGTTGCAGGCTGTTCGTGATATAGTAAATGTTCAACCGAGATAGAGAGTTTTGATTAACGGCGCATTGGGTGGTGTCGGCACGTTCGCCGTGCAAATCGCGAAATCATTCGCCGTGGAGGTGACTGGTGTATGCAGCACGAGGAATATTGAACTCGTGCAATTGCTCGGTGCGGATCCATGATGATTGATTACACAAAAGAAGACTTCACGAAAGGCTTGTATTATTACGTTGTGCTATTCTCGACAACGTGGTGAACCATTCGTTATCGAAATGCCGGCGAGTCTTAACTGCTGACGGAAAATACGTCATGATCGGCGGTGGTGGAGCAAAAGGAGCAGGGAATATTCGGGGTTATGCTTCGACCGCTCCAGGCGATGGTGTTGTCAAAATTCGTTGGTCAACAAATGGGAATGATGATGGCCCAACCAAGTCAGAAGGATATGGGCACCCTAGCTGATCTCATGCAGTCCGGGAAAGTGACGCCGGTCCATCGACCGGAGTTATAAGCTGAGGCGAAGTCCCCGAAGCGATCCGGTATCTGGAACAGAGGCACGCTCGAGGCAAAGTCGTGATCAATTTGGAATAATGATACGACGACGTTTCACGATTGCTGCGATTGCGTCTCTTTGCAGTACGTGCAGCGGCCACTTCGCCGCCAGTCACGTTTGAATCACCTTGCGAATGTCGCGACAATCACGGCCAACTTCGCTGGTCAGTGAAGATTGATCCTTCGCTTCCGCCTACGGATGCAAACGCAATTCAAGCCGTCACGCCTAGCGACATCTACAGTTGGCCTGGGCCCGGATGTACCTTTGACTCAAAGTTCAGAGCGCACCGGGATTGAAATAAATGGTTTTCGCGCTCACGGGCCGCGTTGTTGCTCTGAAAGTTGAAGCGGACGGTGATCTTCACATCGCGCTTCAAGATGCGACTGGCGACAAACCGGGCATCGTTGTTGTTGAAGTACCGGCGAAACCGCAGTGGTGTGAGATTCGCAACACGGTTTTTGGTTGGACGCGAACGCGATTCCCTTTTCACACTAGCTCTGCTAAGAAGCTGACGCTCAATCAAACTCCCGTCGTCACCGTTACCGGCAAAGCGTTCTTCGATGTCGGTCATTCTCTCAAAGATCAAAAATCAAACCGGAGAAGCCATCTTCCGGGCTATGCTGCATGGGAAATTCATCCGGTGATGGCGTTGCGCGTCGTTCAGGCCCACGCTCGCGTCCTTGCCATCAAGTTTTTGTAAGACATAGACGCCATTCCTCGGGCACGTAGGCGACAGAAACAAGCCTTCTTGACACGTTGGTGAGATTTTTGCCAAACTAGGCGTCGTTTAACGGATTCGAATCAGGCGGAGGACATTTCCCCGGCTAGGTTTTTCGCCTCTTCCAGACCTGTAATCGCAGAATCAACACGGCGGGGAAACAGGAAAGGAAATATCCATGCACCCATTGATTCAGCTTAAAAAAGCAGCTCCAGTATTTCTTGTCGCGTTGGTTTGCTTCGGCTTTTTGTCGACAGCGCAAGCGATCAGTCCCGGCGCCGGACGGAGGCTATCCCGGAGGAAACACCGCAGAGGGACAAAACGCTCTTTTGAGTCTCACCACAGGCTGGTACAACACCGCCATTGGTTTGTATGCGCTCCTGAGCGATAGCACTGGCAGGTTTAATACGGGCGTCGGCGCGGGGGCGCTACTTGCCAACACCGCAGACGAAAATACGGCCACTGGCGCCGGGGCGCTTTTAAGCAACACCACCGGCAGCGGCAACACGGCCAATGGAGCGTTCGCGCTCTTTGGCAACACTACTGGGAACAATGATAATGCGTTTGGCTTTGAAGCGCTCTTTAGCAACACTACCGGGCCCTTCAACAATGCGTTCGGCGATGGCGCGCTCTCCGCCAACACCATAGGCGACCGAAACACGGCGATGGGTGAAGGCGCGATGCTTGCCAACACCACTGGGTCGCAGAACACAGCGATCGGTGTAAGCGCGCTCCGGAACAACACAACTGGCTTCGGCAACATAGCTATTGGTCAGGATGCCTGTAGTCAAAGCCAAGGCGGCCGAAACAACACGGGTGTTGGTTGGGCGGCGCTCGTGCATACCGCTGGTAATTTCAATACGGCTAACGGTGCCGATGCGCTCTTTAACAACACCGTCGGCAACGACAACACGGCCAACGGTTTTAATGCGCTCGCTAACAACACCACCGGCGCTGACAACATGGCCAGCGGCGCTTTTGCGCTCGAAAACAGCACCACCGGCAACGGCAACACGGCCTTGGGCGTTTTCGCCGGCAGCAACGTCACCACTGCCAGTAACGTTATCTGTATCGGAGATGAGGTCTCTGGTGCAAACGTGAGCAACAGCTGCTTTATCGGCAACATTCGCGACGTGAAAACGCAAAACGCCGATGCGATACCCGTGCTGATCGACTCCGCCGGTCAGCTCGGCACGGCCAGCTCTTCTCGGCAATTCAAGAAGGAGATCAAGCCGATGGACAAAGCCAGCGAAGCCATCCTTGCGCTCAAGCCAGTGACGTTCCACTACAAGAGCGACACAAAAGGCACGCCGCAATTTGGCTTGATCGCCGAGGAAGTAGCCAGGTGAATCCCGACCTCGTGGTGCGCGATAAGAATGGCGAGATCTACACTGTGCGCTACGAGGCGGTGAACGCGATGTTGCTCAACGAGTTCCTCAAAGAGCACCGCAAAAACGAGGAACAGGAAAAGACAATCGCAGAGCTAAAATCTGGGATGACCGCCCTCGCAGCAACGGTGAATGAGCAGGCAGCCGAAATCCAAAAGGTAAGCGCGCAGCTTGAAGCGAGTAAAACTGCATCGCAAGTGGTCAACAATCCGTAAAATCGCGCCTGTCCCAACCGAAGCCGCAGCATTTACACAATCAGCCGTCACGCTTGCGGGCGCGTCGTCGGCTCGAATCGGCGTTAGTAATCGTCGTGCAATCGCTCCCTTTGCGCTTAGAACTCACGATTGGGATGGCAAAGGACGCTTTTAGCCACGAATGCAATCAGTTTGCAATCAAGAACAGGGGCTGCGGACAGGCGCAACCAGCCTTATCGCAAGCACAGCAACCACGCCTGGGTCACATACCGGCTAGCCTTGCGGCTGCTTCGGCTGCAGCGCTATAAATGTCCATGCGCGTTAGCCCTCCGCGCCGCTTGTAATCCAATAGAACGTCACCGGGGCTTACCTTAAGATCAAGTGGCGGGCGACCGACTTTGCGTCGTGGCAGCTTCCATTTAAGGCGATGAGACCAGGATAAAAGGTGTACTCTCCTTTATGCCTAGCCGTCGCGCGGCTTCGCGCGCCCCTATCGAGATAGCGAGGATGTGGCACAGCTTCCCGATTCACGGGCGGCTTGGTCTGTGAGGTCTCGTCTTTCATGGTATTCTGTTATACTCGCCGTCCGTGCCGTTGAGCAGCGGGACAGTCTCTTTTGGTTCGTTACTTGCCTGCGCGCCGTTGAGCAGTGATGATTGCAGAGGGGTTGCTTGCACTGCTTTCACTGTTGGAAACAATCCAACCGTGTTCCGCATAGGCAGGCCGTAATTGTAACGCGGGCTGCGATTGCCACCGCGCCGACGGACTTCGCCAGGAGCTAGGTGGATAATCCCTAAGAACTCCAGTACTCGCAGCCAGCGTGCAACCTGGGTAAAATGAACGCGAAGGATTTCGTCGAGCGTGCGCGTGGGTAGAAAAAACGGATTGGCCCCGGTTATTTGTTGCATTTCCCGGCAGATCGCCACAAGCAGCCGGATGCGCTCGTCTGTAAAACCTTGCACTTGTGGGAGTGGAGCAGCCTTTGCGCGGCTAACAGCCACTTCAATCGGATTTTCATCTAGACCTATTCGAGCATAGCTGCAGGCATCAAGAAACTCCGCGTAGTAATCGTCTCGCGTCAGCTCAGGCCGCCAAAACCGACGTGCAAGAAGACACCAGCGGTCAAATACGAACTGCCGTTCTAGCACAGTCGCCGGACGACCTATCGCATTCTCGTAGCTTTTAACCAGACGAGCGAGCTTAAACAAGCTGGTGTTGTTTTGGTGATAATCAGTCGGTGCAACTTGGGCAATTACGTCAACACTGAAAAGAAGCCTGTATCTGCAGTCCGCCACCACTAACACCAACACTTACGACTTCTTTCTCTTTATTTTCTACTCTTTACTCTCTGTAGCATCAGGCGGAAGGATAACGTTAGGCCAGACAATCTCGCTGTAATCAATTGCGATGGCTGGGCTTTTGACCACGAATCGGTATGGCACGCCGTCTGGATGAGTTCCGGCGATGATGGTTTGGTTTCCGTCAGCCCGCCATTCACCAATCTCGTCTCCGGATCGGTTCCTTAGTTTACAGGACCGCGGGTAATCAGTCGTGCAGCGCAGCCAGATGTTGCACCCCCGCTGGGCAGTCGTGCGCAGGCTGTTCCTGAGCAGCGGATTCGCCTGCAAAAAAGGCTCTAGATAGTCTTCGTCGTCGATATCAATGGTGATGAGTCCATTCGAGACTTTTCCCAGGGCTACCCCGATATTGCCCGCCTTTTCCAGTTCTGCCAGATGGGTCGAGGCACTCATATCAGGAAGTTGAAGATGTTTCCATTTCTTCCGGTTACCTTTGCACCCAGCGGGCCACGGCAGGAGCAGTGCATGGCCTAACAGTCCTAGAATATGGGAAATTCTTTTGCGCGGTGGGTCAACGTAGCGGCTTTGCAAAAGTGGCTTCATAAGTCCTTAGTAATCAAGGTCTCGAAAGCCCCATTTCTTCTAGTCTTAGACTACCAAAGGCGCTTGGATTTAAGTGTGCTATTCCTGGCACATCGTTCGCATAGGCGTTTAGGTGCGTGCACTCGCCTGTGGCAGCGTTTGCACTTGGCATATTTGATGATCGGAACTGGCATGACGGCCATTTCGTATGCGTGCACTCCTGCGGCCAAGCTCGCGGCTGCGCGTTGCTGCTCTTGAGGAGAAGCAGCTTGCGCGCGCTTTTTAGCCAGCGGGGCAACGAATTGCTCGAAATACGCGCACCGCTTAACTGGCTGCTCTGCGAGATAACACTTTCCCGGCCGCCGGAACATGTAACAACTGAGATCGTCGGCAATGCCAACGCCAGAGCAGTTAGCCGCGCCGTCGCAGTTAGCGCACTCTGCTTTTGCTACTTGGAGGGGAGTCACTGTGCACCTCCAATCGTGGCTCCTGATTCAAAAAACTTTTCGAGATCGGAACGCCGAATCCGCAAGAGCTTGCCGGTCGGCTTAAGCGCTTTGAGGCGTCCCGCGCGGATTTGCTTTTGCAGATAGCGTGGTGTGCAGATGGCATACTGCGCTGCCTGCCTTGACGTGAGTAGTGGTTGATTACCCCACGTCTCGATGACGTGAGCCGACTGCGTCCCGGAAGAATCCGGGAATGATTTTGGCATTCTTAATAACGTGGACACCAATACCAAAGATGCCCGGGGGCATCCCTGTTATGATGATCCTACTTATGTTGGTTGTCGCTAACTGATACCGGAGCGACTAAGCCGGTTAGCCCGTTTGCGGCTTCCACGTTATTGCTCAAACTCTGAAAAAGGTTTTCAGGGTCTGAGCACTAGAGTGGAAACCACTGGTACCATATTTAGACAAATGTTCAGATGAACACAAGCCCAAAATTCATATTTTTTCGCCGATGGTCGCCAATACGTAGCCTACCAAAAGAGAGTGACACCTTAGGCGCTGAAGGAAACAACGTTCTTAGCCTTCACGTCCGGAACCAGCTTCCAATACCGTTGCGCTTCTTCCGGCAACACCAATTCCCGATAGGTTGAGTAAAGCATCTGCGGACCGGTATGCCCCAACTCCGCAGCAACCCGCGGCGCATCGTGGGTCGCGGCCAGACGATACGAGGCGAAGCTATGGCGAAGCCCGTTCTTCGGCCAGCGCATCAATCCAGCGTCCTTACGAATCGCGTCGAGTTTCTTACGTGCATTCACCGGCACCACTGCGCCGATCATTCCCGCATAAGGTCTTAACCAGTCGCAAAGGTTAGGCTGCATCTCAACAATCCTGCGCCGCGCAGACTTGGCCTTGCTGGATTTTACTTCAATGTGCCCGCGCCTTTGATTTACCTCACTCCAGTTAAGCCTTTTTATCTCAGCCTCCCTTACCCCTGCAAACGCCCCGATTGCCAGCATCGGGACAATCTCTGGCCAGCGCGTTGACAGCCGCATTCAGCAAAGTCGCCAGTTCATCGACCGCGAAGATTTCAGGCGGTTTATCGACAAGCTTTGGCTGTGCAGTTCGCAGAATCGGATTGCTGTCGATGACTCTCCGGCGCTCCGCGTACGAGAACATCACGCCGACGTTTGCCCTGAAATTTGCGCGGCTTTTGGGGCCGCAATCGAGATTACGCAACCAGTTGTCCAGTTCCTCGACTGTGATTGCTGCGATTGGGCGATTCCCAAAGTCTGCGCTGAAACGCGCCAGACGCTTTTTCAAATCGCCAATGTATGTCGTGCTCAGCCCATCCTTGCGCTTCGCTTCCAGCACTTCTTTCGCCAATTCCGCAACAGTCACATGGCACCGGCGGATTCGCTCCAGGTAATCCAGGTAAAAGGCTACTGCGTCCTCAATGGTCTTGCCGTGTCTGGCCAGTTTTTTGCGGGCTTGAACGATTGCCGAGAGTTCACCCGCAGGTAGACCTATCGCCTCGCGCCCGTGGCGTTCCAAGGTTGTGATTTGCCGGAGCCGTTCTGCTTCCGCCTCGGCTTTGGTCTTGAAAAACTTCCGGCCTCGATTAAAAGGACGAAGATCAAGATAATAACGATGTGTGTTGCTGTGCCGATATGGAAAAACCGCAAGTGTTGGCCGTCTCATGGTCGCAAATTGTCGCACAAGCGGCTGAGAATGTCAATATACCGTCAATGACGGTCGCGGCGGTCGCATCATTTATGTCGATTCTCATAGGTAAACGGCTGGGTAGCTCAGTTGGCAGAGCAGTGGACTGAAAATCCACGTGTCGCCGGTTCGATTCCGGCCCCAGCCACACTCTGGCCGAGAAGTATGCCGAGCCATTCAATGAAATACGATTGGAAAGACGCAGGCGAGGAATGGTCCGGGCCGTGGGGCAGTTCCGCCGCGCAATGGTCCGGCACTATCCTGCCGCGTATTCGAGATTGCCTGCCAACTGGGACAATTTTGGAGATCGCGCCCGGCTTTGGGCGATGGACGCATTATCTTAAAGATTATTGTCAGAAACTCTCGGTTGTTGACGCATCCAGTGAATGTATCGAAGCGTGTTCTCGACGTTTCGCGGCTCAGTCGCATGTGCGTGGTTACATTAACGATGGGCGCTCATTATCGATGATTCCAGATGCCTCGGTCGACTTCGTGTTCAGTTTCGATTCGTTCGTGCATTTACCTCGTGAAATCGTCGAGGGCTACCTCAACGAACTGCGAAGGACACTGAAGATTGGCGGCAGAGGATTTATTCATCATTCTAATCTCGGCGCGTATGCTGGCTCGCTATCGGAACGCGTTCCGGAACCGATGCGCAAAGTTCTTCGCAAAATAAACATCCTCGACTGGGAACATCACCGTAATCCGACGATGAGGGCTGATCTTTTTCGGTCCTTATGCGTCCGCGCCGGGCTAAACTGCATCAGCCAGGAATTGATTAACTGGCGCGGCAGACGCTTGATTGATTGCTTGTCGTTGTTTGAGCGAGGCGGTTCAACTGAAAATACCTCGACGAGGATAGTCCGAAATCCGCGGTTCATGCGCGAAGCGGCGCGAATTCGCCGACAATGGCGGCCTCAAACCTAACGAATTGCGGTTTTGTATCACGCTGCTTTCATTCCTCCGAACAGACTATCCCGAAATATGGCTGAATTTTCCGTCAAATTCCGCATCAAGTGGGATGGCCGTTACGTTGTCGGCGTCAGCGAAATAAACGAACTGCGACGCTCGACGGAAGTCACTCAACATCGCGAAGGAGGCGATCCCAGCAGTCGTAAGTCTTCAGGCCAGATCGCATTCTCGCCCACCGTGCTGAAGTGCGGCTGAATATGGACATCTCCATCCGCAAAGCAGAGCCTTCGGACGCCGAAGCTATGTGGAAATGTTACACCGCACCACAGGCGGTCCGCAACACGCTGCAACTGCCTTATCGCAGCCTCGAATCGGTTCGTGACCTTCTCAACAAAAGCGGAGAGGGTGACCACATCCTGGTCGCCATCATCGACGGCGAGGTCGTCGGCGTAATTGGCCTGCATACGTCTTTGAGACCGCGAGTCAATCACAGAGCAGAGATCGGGATGATGGTTCGCGACGATTGCCAGGGCAAAGGTGTTGGCACGGCAATGATGCAGGCGGTAATTGATCTGGCTGACAGATGGCTGAATCTGACGCGCATCGAGCTGACCGTTTTCACTGACAACGAGCCGGCCATCGCTCTCTATCGCAAATTCGGATTCGAGATCGAAGGCACGCTTCGCAAGTATGCGTTCCGCGATGGAGAGTTCGTGGACGCTTACGCGATGGCGCGAGTCAAATGAACATTGCTCTTGGATACGCATTGCTTCCAGCATGCAGTCCCGGGGAAAGGCCCGTCGATCGGAAGCATAAGCTCACGATGTTTCTGCATGCTTGCGCTAAGTAATTATTGCGCGTTTCGCGGTCGAGTCGCCTTCAAAAGAATCGCAAGTATCCCCGGCCAGATACCGCGGGGAAGAATAGCTTCACGCCTATGCTGATTTCGTTTCGCGGAGGTTTTTATGGCGGGTTGGTCATTGCTCTTTGCGCAGGACTCTATCTCATCTGGCTGTGGCAGCCAGAGCGGCAGGTCAGGCGTCACACCGAGAACTTTTTGCAGGCGATTGAGCACAAGAACTGGGACGCCGCGGCCGATTTCGTTGCAGCGAATTATCAGGATCAGTGGGGCGACGATCGTATGCGTGTTCTTGAACGACTACGTGAAGGCCTTCGATATGTGCGCGGTCCACGAATCATCGCGTCCAATCCGAATGTGCAGATTGAAAGTCCGCGCGCGGTGTGGAGCGGCAAAATTACGCTCTACAGCTCCGACGACGACCCGATGGAGGTATTCTACCAACGCGTCAATTCATTACCGTCTCCGTTTGAACTAGAGTGGCATCATTTTTCAGGGAAACCCTGGGATTGGAAGCTCGCGCGAGTAAGCAATCCGTCGTTTAAAATTCCGGCAGGTAGTTCCTCGGATTCTCTCGGGAGACCATCGAGTCGCACCAATCACACTGTCGCCAAAGCGATGCGAGGACGCGTTCGCAGTCCAAACCTTCCGCGAAATGGACCAACGGCATCTGCTGTTTCGAACCAAGTTCTGTGGAGGGCGATGCGTCCTCGCATCGCTTTTACTTACCCTGCGCCTGGCGCAATTGAGTCTTGGCAGTTTCCACGTCGCGCGGCGGTTGCTGGCAAAGCAAGATCGCCCGGAGTTTGTCCCCCTGATAGTAGCGCACAGTGAATTTTTTCTTTGCGTACGTGCCCTGAACATCAACACGCGTGGGCAACACGCTGAAATCGCCAACAAAATCCATCCGCAAATCGAACATTTCTGTCCAAAAGTAGGGGACCTGCTCGTAACGGATGCGTTTTTTGCCGGTCATATTGGCGCCTGCGACCAAACCCTGGCTCCGTGCGTTTTCCCAATGCGTCTGGCGGCGCACGCCGCCCATTATCCGATCAGGATAAAATGCCAGGTCGCCGACCGCATAAATCCCTTTTTCTTCCGTCTCGAGATATTCGGTCACCGGCGACCCGTGCGGTCCGGCCAGCGGCGTGTTGCGGACCAGGTCGAGATTTGGTTCGGCGCCACAGGCAACCACTGCGAGGCCAACTGGAAATCGGTTGCCGCTTTTTGTCTGGATATTGCGCAGGACAGTTTTGCCCTCAAAGCCATTGAGGCTTTCGCCCATCGACAAGATCACTCCGTGCTTTGCAAAGTAGTCGGTGAACCAGGTGCCGGTTTCCGGATCAATATATCGGTTCAACAAATAGGAATCCCGATGCATGAGACCGACCTTCAGTTTCATCATCCGAAGACTGGCCGCCGCCTCGCATGCGAGCAATCCGCCACCTACGACCATGATGCCTTTCTCCAGGGTTGCCATCTCTTTTAGCGCAAGCGCATCGCGAATCGTTCGCAGATAAATCACATTGCCGAGGCTGGTTCCGGCCACTGATGGACGGATCGGGCGACTGCCCATCGCCAGGCACGCCTTGTTGAACTCGATACTTTCGCCGTTGGCAAGCACTGCCAGGCGCCGATCGATGTTGAACTGTGTTACCACTGCGCCAAATCGCGTCTCGATCTTATGCTTCTCGTACCAGGACTCATTGGGCTCGAGTAATTTCCTGGGCTGTGGATTCTTCTCGCGCAAAAAATCCTTCGATAGAATCCAGCGTTTGTAAGGTGGAAGCACTTCGGCGCCGACCAGCGTCACGTTCCCGCGCTTATCGTGGCGGCGAACTCCTTCGCAGGCGCTGGCCCCGCCGATGCCACCGCCGATGATGAGATAGTCACGCTGAATCATATGCGAAATCGGACGATAATTTCGGTTCTGGCGCAGGCACAAGCTAAATCGTTAGGGCGCCACGTTTTTTGGTGAAACCCAATATAGGGTTGCGCTGTCGAACCTTCTTTCGCCAGACTGTCGCGCTATGAATGAATCTGTCACTCAAATCAAAGACATAACCGGAAATCCTGCCCCCCTAGGGCTCCTGGGTTTTGGTATGACAACTGTGCTGTTAAATCTGCACAACGCCGGTTTCTACGAGTTAAACAGCATGATTTTGGCAATGGGAATTTGCTATGGCGGCGCTGCGCAGATTATCGCCGGAACGATGGAGTGGAGGAAGGGCAACACATTCGCCACTACTGCGTTTCTTTCTTACGGATTGTTCTGGTTCTCGCTCGTAATGTTGATCATTCTGGCAAAACTAGGATGGGCTTCGCCTCCCAATGATACTGCCATGGCCGCTTATCTGGCCATGTGGGGCTTGTTCACGGCTGTCATGTTCATCGGCACATTGCGACTCAATCGTGCTTTACAGATTGTGTTTGCTACGCTGACCATTCTTTTCTTCCTGCTCGCGATCGGCGACTTCACGAATGCGAGCGCCGGCTTCAAACATTTCACCGGTTACGAAGGAATCTTCTGCGGTTTCTCCGCGATCTACGCCGGACTCGCTCAAGCGCTCAACGAAATTTTCGGCAAAGTCGTCCTCCCGCTCGGCGCCGTGAAGAGATAATTGCGGTTTTCGATTCATTGTAGTGGCAGGCGTGTCGCCTGCGAGAGGCAGTGTTGCAACTCAGATTCGAGAAGTGAGCTCGTTGCGTTTGACTGCGATCAGGTAGAGTCGGTTCACCGAACCGCCCGCGGGCGATTGGGGTCAATCGCCCCTACCTAATAAACTCGCAGCAAGTTTGAGCGCCGATTCACTTTTGCCACCGAGCATTCGCGCGATCTCTTCCTGGCGACCTTTCCTGGTCACTTCGCGCAAATTGGAAAACGTGCGGCCGCGCGTGACGTCCTTGGTCACAACGAAGTGTGAAGATGCTGTCGCAGCGACTTGCGGTAGATGCGTGATGCAAATCACCTGATGATCGCGCCCTAGCGTTTGCATCTTCGCGCCAACTGCATGCGCGATTTCGCCGCCGACGTTCGTGTCGATTTCATCGAACACGAGGAGGGGAATCGCATCATGCGCAGCCAGCGCAGATTTAATCGCCAGCATCAGGCGTGAGATTTCGCCGCTCGATGCGATGGCACGAAGTGGCCTCAGCGGCTCACCTGGATTGGGCGAGAAGAGTAATTCTACCGCATCCAACCCGCTTGAGCGCGGTTCATCGAGCACGCGCAGTTTCGCTTCGAATTCTGATTGGCGAAACCCGAGATCGCGCAGGTTTAGCCGGATATTTTCCGACAGTTTCGGCGCAGCTTTCTTGCGAAGCTTGCGAAGCGCATCGCCGGCGCGGTTCATTTGCACACGAACATTTTCGATTTCTTTTGCGAGACGCTCCAGCTCGACGTCTCGATCTTCGATTTTTCGCATTCGTTCCGCCGCGCGTTCGCCGAACGCGACCACTTCGGCGATCGAGCCGCCATATTTCCGCTTGAGAGTTTCAAACAACGAGACGCGTTGCTCCAGTGCCGCGAGTTGTTCCGGATCGAGATCGAGTTTTTCCGCGTACGCTGAAAGCGCGCGTGCAACCTCGGAAAGCTCGACGACAGCGGCAGCATGCGCCGATGAAAATTGCGCAATCGAATTGTCGATCTTTTCCAATTCACGGACCAGCCGCTGTGTTTCAGCGAGCTGAGAAATAACGGAATCATCTGCTTCGGAAAGTTTGTTGGCGATCGCGCTGGCCAGTTCAATCAACCGCTTACTGTTGCTTGCGAGCTTATAGCGCTTCTCGATATGTTCTTCTTCGTCGGCGACCAAATTCGCCGATTTGATTTCGCTGATCTGATGTCGAAGTAAATCGAGTTCCTGCTCGCGCGCCGTTTCCGCGGTATTCAACGCGGCATGTTCCACGACCAGTGCCTGTAATTGCCGGTAATGCTTCCGATATTCCTCGAGCTGGTCTTCATCGCGCGCGAACGAATCAAGCAAGCTCAATTGTGTCTCGGGCGAGAGTAACGATTGGTGATCGTGCGGCCCGTGAAGATCGACAAGGTCGTCGCCGAGATTTTTCAAGATCGACAATGTTGTTGGCGAACCGTTGATGAATTGGCGCGTGCCACCGGTAGCCGAGAAACTTCGCTTAATGATTAAATCGTTCTCACAAGGCTCAATCCCAGCTTCGACAAGTTGCGGATTTAATTTTTGCAAATCGTTTCCGCTAAAGACTGCTTCCACCGTGCAAAGATCCGCCCCGCCACGAATGAGCGATTTGTCCGCGCGCTCACCTAATAACAATTGTAACGCGCCGATGATGATCGACTTGCCCGCGCCCGTTTCTCCTGTGACGGCTAAAAACCCTGGCCCCATCTGCCACTCGAGCTCTTCCACGAGCGCCAGGTTCTTGATTCGCAGTAAGCTCAGGACAGCAGACATTGGGAAGGTTGAGTGTTATTAGTTGAGAGCTGAGAGTTACGACTCTGAAGATTTCAAACTCTCGACAATCAACTTTCAACTCTCAACTTGCGGTCACCTTCCTTGGGACCGGAACGTCACAGGGCGTGCCGATGATTGGCTGCGATTGCGATGTCTGCCGGTCGCCCGACCTCCGCGACCAGCGGCTGCGCTCGTCGATCTATGTCGAAACGCCGGAATGTGCCTGGGTAGTGGATACCGGAACCGATTTTCGAACACAGGCGCTCCGAGAAGGCATTCGCCGCGTAGATGCAGTCGTTTTCACGCATTCGCACACCGATCATATCATGGGGTTTGACGATCTCCGACGCTTTTCGCACGCGCGAGGCTCGATGCCGGTCTATGCATCGCCTGAAACAATGCGTGATTTGGAGAGGGTGTTTCAATTTGCGTTCAACACCAGCAATCCAGTTCCATATTATCTAAAGCCGGAGGCGCATATAATTCATGGCCCGTTTAAACTGGGCGAGACCCTCGTCACACCGCTGGCGGTGCCTCATGGCGACTCCATGGTGAACGGCTATCTTTTCTCGCGCGCGAATCGAAAACTTGTCGCCTACTTAAGCGACTGCAGCGCAGTGCCAGATGCGATTGTCGATCTTATCTCTGCTGTAAGAGTCTTGATCATCGATGCGCTGCGGGACAGACCGCATCCGACACATCTGAGCGTTGGGCAGGCCCTAGAGGCGGCAGCGCGCGTAAAGCCCGAATCGACTTATTTTACGCACATCTGCCACGATCTTCCGCAGGCTGCAGAGTCCCGGCTTCCGATTGGCGCGCACATTGCGTATGACGGATTGAAGCTCACATTCTAATATCCAGTCCGCCGCGACGGTTGAAATCTCACCGAATAATTCCCCGTTCGCTCTGTTCGATGAATTGGATGATTTCGGTGATCTCTTCGGTCTGAGGCAATTCTTTCCGCATCGCGTCTACAGCCTGGCGAGTGTTGTATTTCGAACGATAAATCAGGCGAAAAGCTTCCTTGATCCGCTTTACGCACTCGGCAGGAAAATTCTTGCGCTCCAAGCCGATCAGATTAATCCCCCGAATTTCCGCCGGATTGCCATCGGCGATCATGAACGGCGGGACGTCCTGAACAATTTTCGAACAGCCGCCAGTAATCGCGAACCGTCCGATCCGGCAAAATTGATGGACAGCTGTGAGACCGCCCATTACCGCATGATTTCCCACCTGAACGTGGCCGGCTAATGTGCCGTTATTAGAGAAAACGACATGGTCGTCCACGTTGCAATCGTGGCCGATATGACTGTAGGCGAGAAAATTTCCGCAATTGCCGATTCGCGTTTTGCCTTCGCTCGTTGTGCTCCGATTGACCGTAACGAATTCGCGAAACGTGTTTTCGTCACCGATTTCCAAATACGTCGGTTCACCGCGATATTTTAAATCCTGCGTTTGCTGGCCAATGGAGCAGTACGCGTAAAACCTGTTTTTCGCTCCGGCCTTCATTGGCCCGCAAAGCGTGACGTGATGTTGCAGCCAGCAGTTCGGGCCGAGCACGACATCGGGTCCGATCACACAATACGGTCCTACAATTGTCCCCGCGCCAATTTCAGCGCCTGGATCGATAATCGCGGTTGAATGAGTTTGCACGTCGCTCATTCTCAGTAACCCCTCACCTCAATCCTCTCCCCTTTACACAAGGGGAGAGGCGGAAGGAGCTTTGCGCTGTTGTCCGGCGTGCTCGCGCGTTCCGTGTGATCGCTGACGCCTCGCCCTTTGTAAGGGAGAGGGGAGGGTGAGGGTTTATTCCCTTCATTTATCGAGGAACGTGAACATCAGTTCGGCTTCCGAAACGATTGCGTCGTTCACTACGCAGTAGCACCTCGTTTTCGCCATGCGATTGCCACGCGCTCTCGTCAGCTCGGCGTGAATGAAAATCGTGTCGCCCGGAAAAACCGGTTTGCGAAATTTAACCTGGTCCGCACTCATGAAATAGCCGACACGACTCGAAGTCTTCGTCAATTTGAACAATAGAATACTGGCCACTTGCGCCATCGCTTCTACTTGCATTACTCCAGGCATGACTGGGTGGCCGGGAAAATGCCCCTGAAAAAACGGCTCGTTAATCGTGATGGATTTTATGGCCGTAATTTTATTTTCGCCCTCGAAGCCAATAACCCGGTCAACCATCAAAAAAGGGTAGCGGTGCGGAAGGATCTTCATCACTTCGCCAGTGTCCAGACCGGAATCGCCTATTGGGATCGCGCGCGGTGTGCTCATCGCGCTTCTCCGCGTCTGCTCGCGAGCGAGCGCGCGAGCCAATTCCGCATTCGCAGCATGTCCGGGCTTCACCGCCACGACGTGACCGCGGATACGCCGGCCGACTAGCGCGAGATCGCCGATAATATCGAGGATTTTGTGCCGTACGAATTCGTCTGGGAAACGCAATGGTTCCTTGCTTAAGACCGCCTCGCCGCGTACCACAATCGCGTTTTCGAGGCTGCCGCCCTTGATTAAATTTCTCTCCATGAGTGGCTCAACATCCTCATAGTAAACAAACGTTCGTGCCGGCGCGATCTCGCACTCGAAGCTCGTAGGAGTGATTTCCATCGATAGAAACTGCGCGAAGCGATTGTTCGGTCCAGCTTGTGTGCACGAGATGCGAAATTTGTCATCCGGCAGTAAAACGAGCAGCGCGCCCGTTTTCGCTTCCACGTGCATCGGCTCGCGCACGTCGAAGAATTTTCTCCGTTCCTCCTGGGCCATTACACCGGCTTTCTTGATGAGATCAACGTAAGGCTGCGCACTTCCGTCTCCGATTGGCGGCTCGTTTGCGCCCATTTCGACGAAGGCATTGTCCACGCCCATTGCCGAGAGCGCGGCCAGAATATGCTCGACTGTGTGGACTCTCACCGACCCTTCGCCGATGGTCGTGGCGCGCTCGACCGTTTTGAGATTCTCGATCTTCGCATCGATGGTAGGCTCATCCTGCAGATCTTTACGCTTGAATTTGATTCCATGATCCACCGGCGCGGGATGCAGTTTCAGAGTGACTTTTTCACCAGTATGCAGCGCCGTACCGCTAAAACTGGCGGTCTTGCCAACTGTATGTTGAAACTCAGGAGTCGAGGCCATTTAGCGCTTAACTAACAGAAATTCTGCCACGTGACCAGATGTTGTAGCGGTGCTCGCCGCGGCGAGCACCGTTCTTTGGAATTGATGTCGGTCATTCGCCTTCGCTAAGGCACAGCGTGACCACCAGACCGCCGCTAACGCTCACTTCAATTCGAATTCCCCGCAATCGAACGCCATCATCTGGTCCACATTCGGGATGTGGAATTGGTGAAAAACGGTGCCGTCGGTTTGCCAAATATCGACCGATTTATCGCCCTTCTTCATAATCGATACACGACTCAAATTCGGTGACTCACTTATCGTGAACAACCGCAGACCGTCGTTTGTTTTCAAGTAGCTTCCGTCGTTGTCAAACCCGGCGGCGAGTTCGACGAGTGCTGGCTTGTCGTCTGCTAGCGGATTTGGCATGAGGTTCACTTTAATGCTGGTATTCAAGCTGTTTTCGGGAGGGGAAGCAGCGACCTGGCTGAGGTCTTCCACTTTGAGGGGAGCCACGAGATAACCGCGAGCGTGATATTTTCCAGTGGGCAAATCTTCGCCATTGTCATTTTTCCCGTCCCATTGTGTCACGAGCGCGTCCGCACCGATTTTGAATTCGTTGAGGTCCGCTTCGTGGTGCAAAACGCGAAGTAGCTTCCCTTTTGCATCGTAAATTCCTAGACTGATCGTGCCTTCCAACGGTGGCGGAACAAAGCTGATGCGGATGCTTCTCGCGGGTGAAGCTGAAGGCGTCTGCTCTGGAGGGGGCGGCGGCGTGACAGATTCGGCCGGCGAGATCGGCATAGCAGGAGGTTCTTCCGCTGTTGAAGAAGGAGTTGGCGACGGTGATTCTTGAGCGAAAACGGCAATTGCTATGAGCGCCGTGAAAATCGTGGCACTAGTCCTTATTGTCATGTCGAGCGGAGTCGAGACATCTCGAATTAATTGATAACGAGATAGAAATTCCTCCCAGCCTTCGCATAAAGCTACGGCGGGGCAAGCGACTTCGCTCGGAATGACAAGTGAACTAGACGTAGTAACGCCAGTTCACGTTCGGAAAAAGATTATCGCGCCATTCGCACTCCCGTAGAAATTCTTCATCCACCGTATTCGTGACGAGTTGATCGTGCAAACGGTTGAAGCGAGCGAGATGATCGATGGTGCGCTTGGTCGCGTACTCGCGTGCGGTCCCGGTTTTCATCAAAAACGCCCAATCGCTGGACTGAGCCAGTAAAAGTTCGCGGGCAAGTTGCTTTAGAACACGATCGGCAAATTGTAGAGCAGGCGCTTCGCCTGACGGTTTCTCGCTTGGCAACCGGAGTGGTTGCCCTACCACAGCAGAAGAAGCATATCGGCGCGCAGCGTCACTCATTCGCTGTGCCGCAATGTGCAGTTGTGGATAGATCCACGCGTTACTTGGATTCAGCCAAACTTCAAAATATCCATTCTCGCCCCACGTTGAGGTTGCCGGCTCAATGATTTGTTGCGTCGGATTCGCTGCCAGATATTCGGTCGGCGTCGAGAGGCGAAAATCGCGTTCGATTGCTGCCTGGCGAATGAATTGTTCGAGGAAACGGGGACCTTCAAACCACCAATGCCCAAATAGTTCGGCATCGAAAGGAACGACCACAATCGGATCAAACCCCGCCACGGCGACTTCACGGATCTGACGCCGGCGTTCCTCCAGAAAATGAAGGGCTTGCCTTTGGGCGATTCTTTCTGCAGCGACTGGATCGTATAGCTCCTTATAGCCGCCGGCTCCGGTGATGCGGTGATACTTCACACCCGAGAATTTCCGGGTGCCGTGAGCAACTGTTCCCAAATGTTCCAATGGAAGATCGAATCCAGCGTCGCGATAAAACTCCCGGTACGCGGGGTCACCCGGATAACCTCCCTGTGCGCTCCAGACCTGTCGGCTTGAATCACGGTCGCGCGCAAACGCTGCCGGCCCGGGCGGCGTGTAACAAGGTGCATAAATCGAGCGGCGCGGACGCGGCTTTCCAAACAACAGCCCGTGCGTGTCGAGAACGAACCAGCGAATATTTGCCTCTTGTAGAACGGATTCCAGACCCGGACCGTAAGCGCATTCGGGCAGCCAAAAGCCGGCAGGCTCGACACCGAAAAGATCCGCATAGACGTCGCGCCCAATCAAAACCTGGGCCCGCGCTGCTGTAGCCGCGTGCGTTGACCGCGGCGCCGTGGATGAGGCAAACGCTGGAACGCCGAGGTCACCGCCCTCGGCTGTAACCGGCTCCTGGAGCAGTGGAAGGAAGCCGTGCGTGGCCGCCGAGGCAATGATTTCAAGTCCACCGCTTTCCCGCAGTCCGCGAAAAGTGGCAAGCAAATCGCATTTGCATTCATCGACAAAGAAGCGCCGGGTTTCGCGAAAGATTCTGAAATAAAAGTCCGCGAGTTGGCGTAGCTGAGCGTGATTGCGATTTCGTTTCCGTTCGCGTGTAGCGAGATCGATTAACGAATCCAGCCACCGCATGTAACGCTCGCAAAGCAACTTGTCCTGCAGCATTGCGCAGAGCGTCGGCGTGAGCGACATGGCAAGCTTAAACGGCACATGCTCATCGACCAGGCGCTGCATCATGCGCACGAGCGGGATATAACATTCCGTTATTGCTTCGAAGAACCAGTCTTCTTCCAGAAAATGCTCGTGCTCCGGATGGCGAACGAATGGAAGGTGTGCGTGAAGAATGAGAGCGAGATAACCGGAAGACATTGCGGATTCCGATTAATTCCGCTATCAGTTCGCGTTGAAATCCGAAATCCGCAATCGCCGGTCAGGAATCGTTAAAGCGTGCGGCAGAAGTCTTGGAATCGGTCCAGACCTTTTTTGATTACGTCGATACTGGTGGCGTAACTGAGTCGGACAGTGCGATCGTCGCCGAAGGCGGCTCCGGGAACAACCGCGACATTCGCTTTGCTCAACAAACGATCGGCGAAATTTTGCGAAGTTAGACCAAGCTGACTGATATTCACCAGCACGTAAAATGCGCCCTCCGGTTTGACTGCCGTAACGTTCGAAATCTTCGAGACGCGGTCGAACATGTAATTGCGGCGCATATCGAACTCTTCCCGCATGTCGATTATCGGTTGTTGGTCGCCCTTTAAGGCAGCGAGCGCGCCGTACTGCGAGAAAGAAGAAGGATTGGATGCGGTATGGCTTTGAATGGAATCGACCGCTTTGGCCACAGCTTCGGGCGCTGCCAGATAACCGAGCCGCCAGCCTGTCATCGCGTAGGTTTTACTGAAGCCGTTGATTGTAATCGTCAGATCGTAGGCCGCCTCGGAGAGCGAGGCGATGCTCACATGTTTTGTATCATCGTAAACAAGCTTCTCGTAGATTTCGTCCGACAAAACGTAAATGTCTTCTTCAGCGGCAACATCGACAATCGCCTGCAATTCCTCCCGCGTATAAACAGACCCGGTCGGATTACAGGGACTGTTCATGATCAGCATCTTCGTGCGAGGGGTCATTGCATTTTCAAAGTCTTCGGCGCGCATTTTCCAGGAGTTGCGCTCGCTCGTCGGCACGATCACAGGTTCGGCCCCGACTAATCTGACCATCTCCGGATAACTGACCCAGTAGGGCGCGGGAATGATGACTTCGTCGCCCGGCTGGCATGTGGCGAGGATCGCGTTGTAACACGCGTGCTTGGCACCGTTACTGACGATGACCTGCGCTGCGCGATAATTCAGGTCGTTATCGGCAGCCAGTTTTTCCGCGATCGCCTGACGCAGCTCCGGGATGCCAGCGCTGGGCGTGTATTTTGTAAAGCCGGACTCCAATGCGTCGATCGCAGCCCTTTTTATATGTTCGGGCGTATCGAAATCCGGTTCGCCTGCGCCGAAGCCGCAGACGTCTATACCCTCGGCTTTCATGGCTTTAGCCTTGCTATCGATCGAGAGAGTAAGCGAAGGACTCAGTTGAGCGGCGCGTTCGGAAATTTCCATAGGAGTAGGACTGGTTGTGGGATGGTTCAAAATGGAGCGCAAACTATTGGCGGCGATAGAAGTTTTCAATCAGAGGTTTGAAATTATTCTCGTCGATTCGAACGATTGCCATTTCGCGTTTTGCGTTCTCAGGAGAATCGGATGCGTGGGCGGCGTTGATCATGATGGTCTGGCCAAATTCTCTCCTGATCGAGCCGGGGGGCGCCTTGGCTGGATCGGTTGGGCCGAGCACGTCGCGAATCTTACGGACCGCATCGACGCCTTGATAAACAATGGCGATCGATTTTTCCGTTCCGGGAGCATCGCGTTCTTCGCGCGGACATTCGCTTGGCTTTCGCCCGGCCATAAATTCGACAATGCTTTCCCAGTTTTCGCGGCCGCTCTTTGGGTCGAGTTTTTTCTCAAGAACCGGCAGCACAGGGCCATAGAATTCCTCCGCTTGCGCAACGCTCATCTGATGAACTTTGAATCCAATGATGGAGAGTCCCGAGCGGGAAAATACTTCAATGACCCCGCCCGGTCGCAGATTTGGAAACCTGAAATTGTCGGGTTTGATCAGGACGAGCGTCTTTTCGACTTGCTCGTTGCCGGGGAACGGGACGACCCGATCCAAAATTCCGCCGTCAGAATCGGAAAATTCCGCCCAGAGCTTCAAATCGTGCTCAACTGCTTTTGGATCGAAAGCCGCCAATACTCCGGGCTCAAAGTAAGTTACCTTGCCTGAATCATCTGTGATGTAATCTCCATAGGTATCGCGAATCGTTTCGCCGCTGGTGCGCTCGTGCACGATATGACCAACCGTGCGGTGCATCTTTTCGACCGCGTCCGGGCCGCGAAAAATGAGGAACAAAACGCGCGGGCGTTGTCCGTTTTTCTCGCTTGTGAAATTCTTCAGAACGTACTCGCGAATCAGCTCTTGTGTCGCGCGATGACGCGGATCGGTTTCCGTCACGATCCTCTCGGCATAGCGTTTGGTTAACTCCAGACCCGGCGCAAACATGCGTCCGCCCACCAGATCAAGTCCTGTGCGGGAAATCAGCCGGCCAACGATTCCGCCGGTGCGCGATTTGCGCATCGAGTGCGGCGTGACGGCAACATAGGCGACTTGTTCGTTCTGCACGGTATCTATTTCTGCCGCGGCTCGTGATTAAACCGCGTGGAATGCAGAGAAACCGAAGCCGCCAAGGCTGAAAGAACCTATCTGTCAGAGTTTACTCGCGCAAATCCAAAGTCGTGTAGACTCCTAATCTGGCCCTGGCCTAATTCGCAAGCGGGACGCATGCGGTACCTTTGCCAGCACGGCGATCCATTTCCCGCGACGGTTTACTTTCACGACCTCAATCTTGTTCCGTCGCAGAGCATGAAAGAATTTGTTCTCATGTATGCGCAGCACGCCGGAAAGAATTAGCCAGTTACTGCGTTTTAGTTTCGGGAGAATTTCGATCAACAACTCACTGTAAAGGTTCGCAGCAACAATGTCCCTCCCGGCCCAGGACTTCCATTTGCGCAGATCGCCCAACTTAAAATCGACATTATCGATTTTGTTAAGGCGGGCGTTTACTTTCGCTACGGAAATCGCTTTCGGATCAACATCAATGCCAACCACGCGTTCCGCGCCGAAGCGTTTCGCCGCAAGAGCGAGAATTCCGCTCCCGGTTCCAAGGTCGCCAAGCGACCATCTCTTCTTCCATTCACGAGTCAGGCGTTCGAGGAGACGGAGCGACATTGCCGTCGTTGCATGTTCTCCTGTTCCAAACGCCGCGGAAGCGGGAATGACGAGGAGCCGCCGTTTCTTTAGCACGAACGCTTTCGGGGTTTGGAAATCGATCTTTCCTGCGATCACCAGTCGTTTTCCGACCTTGAGTGGCTTCGATCTGTGAAGGCAGGCGAATCGCTTGAGCCAATTGCGCGGCAATTTCTCGGTGCGTCCGCCAAATTCTTCGACCAGTTTTCGGGAATCATTGCGTGATGTGCACGCAATTTCGAGTTGCCGTCGCTTGCGCCCGGGTCTTGAGATGATCGCAAGTCTGCCGCCTGAACGCGCTTGCAAAATATTTTCGCGCGCACTCAGCCAGCGCGGCTCAGCAATTTTTCGCCACAGATACATCACTGCCGGGAGCAGCTCTCACGTGCCTTTATTACGGATCTTTGAGCCGTTGTCGGCCTTCACGTTACGCTACGCTTCAAGCAAAGACTGGAGCGGGGGACGAGGCTCGTGCGTTATAGAGATGCAAAGCGTCACCGGAGCCATCCCGTCAATGCCGTTGGTGAAAACAGAATCTTACAAAAGCGCAATCAGTCCGTCGCGCACGGCGAAAGAAGCATTCGCATTAAGAAATCGCTAGACATCAATAATCACGAATCTGTTCTGTCGTTTCTGTCTTCATGCGGGACGCTGTGCCGCTTTCGTATGAAATCCTCATCTCGTCGGCGTCTGAGTAAAAGAGCCAAGGGGACATCTCTGATGCAGACACTATCCGCTGGACGGACGGCTCACCCATCGCCGACCCGAATAGCTGAACCAAGTAACGCTCCTCGGAGATGCGTCCGATGACTACACCCTGCCAGTCTACCTTACCGCCCGCGATTGAATGGAAGTAATGACCAACTAAACAATCTGGCTTTGATTTTTTTTGCTTATTTTTTTTCATAGAAGTGATGCACGGGGAGAAAAATTATTTACGACTTGAACTGCGAAAGCAACGCCATAAACGGAGTAACGCGCCGCGCGTAAAAACCGTAACCGATTGTAACGTAATCACTGTCACGTTTTGAAAACAAATGATCAGCCATATATCGGCAAAATAGAGGGAATACGAGAGGTAAAAGCGGGGAGCGGGTGACGAGGGTCGAACTCGCGACTTTCTCGTTGGCAACGAGACGCTCTACCACTGAGCTACACCCGCAGTTTTGAGAGGGAGACAAATAATGTCCAGCCGTCCGCGCGGCGCAACCTTTAATTGCCGCCGGAGGGTTGAAATAGTTGAATCCAAACAGGCCGCTAAACGCATCCTACGGTCAAATCATCTACTATGAACAGATTCATTCTCGTCTCCATTTTCTCCCTCGCGTTGGCGATAAGCTCATTTGCGCAAGCTCCGACGGCCTCGCCCATTTCAAGCCCCTCAACAGCTGCAACAACAACAGCATCAGTAACTCCAACCGCCAGCGTCTCCCCATCGGGTCTCGCCGACAAGATTCATCAAAAGCTGGAGAAAAAGTTTCGCGGCAAACACGGAGTCATCATCGGAGGCGATCACGATGAAGGCGATCTCGATCTTGGAAAATCGCATGAGGATATTCCTGCAATGGTAATCCCCCTCGTTGGAATTGTTTTCCTGACAATCTTTGGCGCGCCGGTACTAATTGTCGGGCTAATTCTGTATTTCAGTTTCTCCAGACAGCGCGCTCTCCATAAGACGGTTCGGATGATGGTCGAAAAAGGACAGCCTGTGCCCGAGTCCCTACTGAATCCACCACCGGCTCAGCGCCAACGTTCCGACGTCCGCCGAGGTGTCGTCCTGGCAATGATTGGCATTGGTGTAATGGCGTTTCTTGGCGCGGCAAGTGATTGGGAGGGCGGGGCCTGGACCTTGGGGCTTATTCCGTTCCTAATCGGAGTGGGCTATTTGCTTGTATGGAAGCTGGATACAAAGAAGGACAATCCGCCGCCTGTACCGTAATCTGCGGCCGTGGAGCTGACTGATGCGGACCTTGTCGCGCGAGTTCTTGTTGATGACGATCAGCACGCGTTCGGTGAGCTGGTTCGGCGGCATCAGTCCGCTGTCCGCGGCCTGCTTCGTCAACTTACTCGAACTGACGTCGCTCTCGCAGATGATCTGTCGCAGCAAACGTTCCTTCGTGCCTATAAGAACATCCGCAGCTTTCGCGGTGAAGCCCGCTTTTCCACTTGGCTTTACCGGATTGCCTACAATTGTTTTCGAGAAGATGCGCGCCGCCGGAAGGAACTCGTTGGAATCGATGAAGAACAACTCCAAACCCAACACGATCCTCAGGTGGCCAATCCTGCTTTAAGACACGATCTTATGCGCGCATTGAGTTTACTTTCCTTGAATGAACGCTCTGCGGTTTTACTTTGTTGCCAGAACGGCCTTTCGCACGATGAGGCCGCTCGTGTTCTTGATATCCCGCTTGGTACGGTGAAAACGAATGTTCTTAGAGGCCGCGAGAAATTGAAACGAATGCTTGCCGACTGGGGTCCAAATTAGGTAAAGTGGATATGAAGCAAATGAACCAGGAAGATTGGCTCGATCGAGAATTGCGCGAAGCGGCGCCATATATCGACGACGCGGGATTTACTGTCCGAGTGTTGCAACAGTTACCGCCACCCCGTCGCCGTCATGATCTGTTGCGTGCTATCATTCTCCTGGGAATGGCTTTCCTGGCGAGCGTGCTCGCCTATGTCGTTTCAGGTGGCGGTCGCTTCGTCAGCGAGACTCTTGATCGTCTCGCGGCCTTACCCGCGTTATGGGTTTTTGTGCTGGCTCTCGCCAGCGGGCTGGTGATAGCAGCTGGTGGCGCTACGGCCGCAGTATCCGGCAGCCGGGCCTCCCTAACCTAACTCGCCCGAGAAACGCGCCGGCAGATTCGGCTAATCCGCGCAAAGTTTACGGGCCTGGTATACGTCGAGTTCAATCTGCCGAACTAACGCATCCACATTTTCGAACTTCTGTTCTGGCCTGAGATAGCGGATAAAACGCACTTCGACGTCCTTGCGATAGATATCGCGATCAAAGTCGAAGAGATGAATTTCGAGCACGCGCTCGGATTTGCCGCTGCTCACAGTTGGGCGATAGCCGAGATTTACCACACCTGGATAGACGCTTCCTTCCAGCGTGGCTTCCGCGAAATAAACCCCATTTGGAGGAAACTGCTCGCTGTGGGCGCTCAGATTCGCCGTCGGGAATCCGATCTTTTTTCCGAGGTCGTCACCGCGCACGACCGTCCCCAGGATCGTGTACTCGCGGCCCAGCATTTCAGCCGCTTTCGCCAGGTCGCCTGCTTCGACTGCATGGCGAATCGCTGTGCTGCTTACGGGCTCACCATTCCCGAGCGTAACAGCGGGAATTCCAACGACGTCGAAGTCAAATTGCGCACCCAGCTTTCTGAGAAGAGCAAGATTGCCGCGCCGGCCTTTTCCAAACGACCATTCATGTCCCACGCAGATTTCACGCAGCGGTTTTGAATGCGTCACCAGTTGCTGCACAAAGTCTTCCGGCGCAGTCGCGGCAAATCCCTTGTCGAATTTGATGACAAGCAGATGCCGTACTCCGAGGTTGCGAATCAATTTGATCTTGTGTTGCGTGGCCGTAAGCAAATGGGGTGCGTCGCTGGGCCGAAGCACTTTCATCGGATGCGGATCAAAAGTAACGACAACGGGAGTCCCGTTTGCCAATCGGGCGTGCTCGGCTGAGGTGGAAATGACGGCTTGATGACCGCGGTGCACACCATCGAAGACACCGATGGCGAGAAAGATCGGGCCAGGCAGATACGATAATTCGTCGATGGATCGAAGTGTTTCCATCACTAAAATGACGAATGACGTGCCAATAACGAAGGACGAAAAAGCTCGCGCACGCCTTTTCTCACTTCGTGCTTCGTCATTAATTCGTCATTCGTCATTCGAGCTTCGTCATTTTCCCTATGCTCCTCGCATGCGCGACACATCTGGAAGGCTTAAGAGCCTGCTCAAAATTTCCTGGCGTAGCGCATCTTTGATTTGAGCGACACTAATGGCGTTAGCAACGTCAAAGCGTCCGGATTTTATGCGCCGCAGCGACTTTAGGTGTGCCCCGCAGCCGAGACTCTCGCCGATGTCGTGGACATAAGTCCGAACATAGAAACCCTTGCTGCACAAAACACTAAAATCGATCTCAGGAAGGACTATTCGATCAATTGTGTAGCGATAGACATGCACCAGGCGCGGCTCCCGTTCCACCACTTTTCCTTGACGTGCCAGTTTGTACAGCGGAACTCCACCATGCTTTTTCGCCGAAACCATCGGCGGTATTTGGTAAAAATCGCCCCGGAACTTTTCAAATGCAGCGCGAATTTGGTTTTCGTCTAGCGCGGGAACCGGTCGCTGCTGGATTATTTCTCCCTGCCGATCTTGTGTATCGGTGGTCACTCCGAGCACGAATGTTCCGGCGTATTCCTTGTCTTCGCTCATGAGTAAATCCTGGACCTTTGTGCCACGTCCCACAGTGATCAAAAGTAAGCCGGTCGCTATGGGATCAAGCGTGCCGCAATGACCGACTTTTCTGACCTGGAGCTTTCGGCGAACCAGCGCGACGACGTCGTGTGAAGTCATCCCTTCCGCCTTGTCCACGAGCAGGACGCCGTCAGGAGCCACGGGATAAGACATGCCTAAACGAAGGTTACAAAGTTACAAACCTTGAAGCATTGAAACGTTAAGTCTTTGCAGCCGGTGCCACCTTTAGCGAGTCAATCTTAGCGCGAACTTCTGCCAAAACTCGCTCTTCCACTTCCGGGAGCGTTCCGCGCACGCGCGCACCGGCGGCAAGCGAATGGCCTCCTCCGCCGAACTTCTGACAGATAGCGCAGACATCGACAGCATCACTTTTAGAACGCATGCTCACGCGCACTTTGCCATCGGACAGTTCTTCGAAAAAGACGGCAACGACAACGCCACGGACCGCGCGCAAGTGATCGATCAGCCCCTCATTATCCTCGGGAAGGACGGTCAGTTCGGCGGCTGTTTTCAAGGTAAGACCAAAACTTGCGACGCGACCTTCTTGCTGGAAACGCATGGTGCGCAGCAGTTCGCGCAAAAGTTCCAGACGCCGCCGGGGATAATTCTCATAGAGTTGCTGACTCAAGCGTCCAATGTCGAGACCTGTGCGAATGAGTTCCGCCGCGATCTCGAAAGTATGAGCGCTGGTCTTTGGATATTGAAACGAGCCCGTATCAGTGGATATAGCGGCGTAAAGATTTTCTGCGATATCTCGATTGAACGGCAGGCCCTGGCTCTTGATCAGACGAAAAACGATTTCCGCTGTGGCAGGCGCAGACGAATCGATATGAACCACGTCGCCGTAGCCTGGATTACTCAGGTGGTGATCAATGTTAACCCAAATTTTCGCCGACCGGACTGCCGCGAAAGCAGTGCCAAGGCGGTTTTGAATTGCCGTATCAAGTGCGATGGCAACATCGAAATCCTCTGGAGTAGAAGGCGGCTTGGTGAGCAACTCAGCGCGTGCCAGGAAGGAATACTTCTCCAGCATTCCGTCTTCATTCCATACGCGCACTTCTTTCCCGAGCGCTTGAAGGGAAAGCGCCAGCGCAAGCTGGCTGCCCAACGCGTCGCCGTCCGGGCGAACGTGACCCAAGATGGCGAAACGCTGATGCTCGCGTAATATCTGGCCAATTTCCTGGAATTTTGAAGCGCTCATCATAGCCGCCGTCATGTTTATCCCGCTGTAGCCTTTCGGCATAGGCGGATAAGTGGTTGCGAAAAGGACGGCGACTCGCTACGATAGAAAGACCACAGGACCGTAGCTACAATCTTCACTTCTTTTCGCCTTGAGACGCTTCTATCTCCTGCATGATTTCTATGACCCTCGTCCCGCGCTCGATGGAGTCATCGAGATGAAAAATAAGGTGCGGTGTATACTTCATGGTGACGTGACGAGCAAGTTCTGCCTGTAACGCGGGACGATGAGACGTTAGCTTGCTCATCACGCTCTCGCGGGCCTTTGTTCCAAGAACGCTCACAAACACGTGCGCGTTTTTTAAGTCCGGTGTTACGTCCACATGGTTGATGCTGACCAGGGCGCCTTCGAAACTCATTTCTCGCGCAATGATCCCGCTCAGCTCCCTCTTCACAACTTCGTTAACGCGCAGCATTCGGTGTTTCATGATCCAGACTGGAGTATTAGAGCAATGGAGTAATGCGGTTTACTAGTTCAACACTTCATTACCCCATCACTCCATTGCTTAGAGTTTCTGTGCGAAAGCTTCAAGCTGGTAGCACTCGATCACGTCGCCTACTTGATACTCGCTGAAATCGCCCAGCTTGATTCCGCATTCCAGTCCGGAACGCACTTCCTTCACATCGTCCTGGAAACGGCGCAGCGTCGAAAGCCCGCCGTCGTAAACAGGCTGGCGTTTACGGAGCACGCGGGCCCGAGCCACGCGAGCTATGCGGCCGTCAGTCACGAGGCAGCCGGCAACGATGCCCTTGCTAAGCTGGAACACCTGCTTTACCTCGGCGTGTCCGATCACTGTTTCCCGGTGTTCGGGCTCGAGCAAACCGGCCATCGCTTCTTTCATCTGATCGAGCAGCTCATAAATGATGCTGTAAAGTTTGACTTGCACCCCTTCACTTTTTGCAGCTGAAACGGCCATGTTCTCCACCTTTACATTGAATCCGACCACAACAGCGCTCGAAGCGCTCGCCAGTAGAATATCTGATTCCGAAATCGGCCCTACAGCAGAATGAATTAGTTCAAGATCGACTTTTTTGCTCTCGATCTGTTTCAACGCTCCAACCAATGCTTCCAGCGAGCCTTGTGCGTCGCACTTTAGCACGATCCGCAGGACTTTTTTCCCTCCGGCAGCTTCGAGCAGGCTTTCGAGGGTGGCCCGTTTCGGAATGGTCAGTTTATCGGTGCGTTTGGCCAGCAAACGTTCTTCGCTCAACGTTTTTGTGGAACGCTCGGAATCCATCACCAGCAGTTCATCGCCTGCGTTCGGTAGCCCGGTGAAACCCAGCACCTTCACCGGCATTGAAGGAGCGCCCTCCCTGACCGGCTTGCCGCGGTCGTCTAGGAGCGATTTCACCTTGCCGCTGTAATCACCACAGATGAAAGGGTCGCCAATTCTCAGGGTCCCCATCTGCACAATAACCGTGGCAGTGGGACCGCGCCCAGCATCGACTTGCGCTTCGATCACTGTCCCTCGCGGGGTAGCGGTGGGCGAAGCCTTAAGTTCCATTACCTCTGCCTGCAACGCGATCATCTCAAGCAAATGATCGATTCCTGTGCCTTTCGTTGCCGAGACGGGACAAACAATCGTTTCACCTCCCCAGTCTTCCGGGGTAAGACCACGGTCCTGTAGTTGCTTCTTTACTCTATCGATGTTTGCCGATGGAAGATCGATCTTGTTGATCGCAACCATTATCTTCACGCGCGGCGCAGCCTTCGCGTGATTAATCGCTTCAATCGTTTGCGGCATGAGGCCATCGTCGGCTGCGACAACGAGCACAACGATGTCGGTGACATTTGCGCCCCGCGCGCGCATCGCCGTAAAGGCAGCGTGCCCCGGCGTGTCGATAAAGGTAAGTGTCGCGCCATTGTGATCAACGCTATAGGCGCCGATATGCTGAGTAATCCCGCCGGCTTCGCCCGCCGCGACACGGGTTTTGCGGATGGCGTCCATCAAGGTTGTCTTGCCATGGTCAACATGTCCCATGAACGTGATAATCGGTGCCCGCGGCTTGAGTTCTTCTTTCTTTTCAATGACCGGCGGCGGGGGTGCGACGACCACCTGTTCAACCTTGTGGACACCGCCTCCTTTTTCGCGGCGTTCCTTTTCCAGAACAAAGCCGTGGTTTTCCGCGATCTTTGAAGCGATCTCTGGCTCGATTGTCTGGTTGATATTGGCGAAAATGTTGTAATTCATCAGCTCTGCGATGAGCTGATGCGGTTTTAACCCTAGCTCGGTCGCCAGTTGCTTAACGACAATTGGTGGCTTGATGAGGATCACGTTCTGCGCCGCAGGTTCTTCCTCAGTGGTCGGCAGCGCGGTTGCATCGACCGCGGTTTTTGCGTCGGCGACGGTCGGCGCTTCAACCGTAACTGATTCCGCGGGCGCGCCCTTTGCAGGCGGCGCTGGTTTTGGGGGAGTCGGCGGAGTTTCCAGCGAGGCCCTGATACGTGAAATGGGAGGTAAAACGGCTCGCTTCGGTTTTACCTCGCCGTCTTCGGCCTTCTTGCTCGGTTTTTTTTGATCGATGAGTGAAACGCTCTCTGCTTCGTGGCTAGGAGGGCTAGCGGTCTCCGGCGCGGACTCTGAGCGCGGAGGCGTGCGCGGCTTTGCTGCCGGCGCAACATCATCCTCTAACTTTTGCTTTGGAAGTTTTGTCTTGGCCGCGGCGTGTGCTGGCTTGCGAGCAGCAGCAGTCCCACGCGCCGTCGGTTTGCGGGTTGCAGTTTTGCTGCTCGTCTTCGTTGCCATAATTGTTTGTTAAAATTTCGCTCATGGCTCGAGCTTCCCTAAACCAGAGCCATGTTATTGTACGAGTTCCTGCCGATGTACGGCCTCGTAAATCTCGCGCGCCTTTGTATCATCGACTGCGAGAATATCCACTAAATCCTGCACGTCCGCATCGCGCAATCCTTCCAGGTTCGTAAAGCCGGATTTTACCAGGGTGAGCGCCTGCTCTTCGGTAACGGGTAGCGCGCCGGCAAGGGTCTGCGCCGCTTGTGCCACTTTTTGTTCCACCACGGTTGTCGCGGATGTGTCCTTGCCGATATTGATCTCCCAGCCAGTCAATCGGGAAGTCAACCGCGCATTCTGTCCTTTTTTCCCGATCGCGAGCGAAAGCTGATCTTCATCCACGGAAATCTGCACGCTTTTCTTCTCCGTATCGAAAGCGAGTTTCTTTACTTTTGCCGGCTTGAGCGCTTCCAGAACGTATTCCTTTGGATCGGAGCTCCAGCGAATGATATCGACCTTTTCGTTGTTCAGCTCGCGGACGATGTTTTTGACACGCGAGCCGCGCATACCAACACACGCGCCCACCGGATCCACTTTTTCGTTCGCGCTCCAGACTGCGATCTTGGTGCGATAGCCTGCTTCTCGCGCGATGCCACGAATCTCCACTGTGCCGTCCGCGATTTCGCTTACTTCCAACTCGAAAAGCCTCCGCACAAAATTGGGGTGGCTGCGTGAGACAATGATCTCCGGGCCGCGGATACCGTTTTCGACCGCGACGACGTACGCGCGAAGCCGGTCGCCCACGTTGTAATCTTCTACTACGACTCGCTCGCGTTGCGGCATGATGGCCTCAAATTTTCCAAGATCGAGAATGACATCGGAGCGGTCGAAGCGCCGCACTGTTCCACTGACGATTTCGCCCGCGCGATCTTTAAATTCCTCATAGATCATTTCTTTCTCGGCCTGGCGAATCCGCTGCATCATTGCTTGTTTTGCGGTTTGCGCCGCGATGCGTCCAAAATTCTTTGGTGTCACTTCCACTTCGACAGCGTCACCGACATTCGCGTCCGGCTTGATCTTACGCGCTTTCGACAGCTCGATTTCATCCTGCGGATTAGTGACTTCGTCGACTACCAAGAGGTTAGCCAGCGCTCGGATTTCACCGGTCTTCGGATTGATGTCGATGCGCAGATCGCGCGAGGCGCCCACGCTCTTCTTAGAGGCTGAGAGCAGGGCGTTCGAGACTGCCTCGAGCAGGATTTCGCGCTTAATCCCGCGCTCCCGCTCCAGATAATCAAGCATCGCAATAAATTCCGCGTTCATAAAAACATGCAGCCCGCAGACTAAAAAGAGTGGGACGCCAGTTCCCACTCCGATCAGCGCGCGGACTCGACGCTTAGGTTACTGTCTTGAGGCTTTCTCGTCAAGCTACCCATTCGGTTTGATTTGACGTCCAACGCTCAATATCGAACATGCAGCACCCAATGAATTCGCGTCTTGCAGCCGTTCTTGTCGTCGTTCTCGTGTGGGCGGTGATTTATTTACCGGCGCTTGGTTCGATTGCAATCAAGGGAGAAGAAGGCCGACGAATCTTGCCGGCGATAGCGATGCTCCAGACCGGTAACTACATCGTTCCGGAAGTTGGAGGAAATCCATATTTCCGAAAGCCGCCCCTCGTGAACTGGCTGGTAGCCGCATCCTTCCGAATTTTTGGAGTGCGCAACGAATGGACAGCACGTCTGCCATCGGCCGTTGTCGTGCTCGCGGTGGCCGTCGCATTTGTCGCCGTAGCGCGCACCAGTCTGGGCCCGGGAGGATCGATCATCGCGGCTCTCATCTGGATGACAAACATCGGGATGATGGAAAAAGGTCGGTTAATTGAAATCGAAGCGCTGTATGTCTCTCTTTGTGGACTTGCGATCATTTTTTGGCTGAGCTTTTTCGTTCAACGGAAATCTCCGTGGCTCATTTGGGTTCCGGCATTCATTTTTCTAGGGCTCGGACTCCTGGCGAAAGGTCCAACCCATCTCATATTTTTCTACGCGATCGTGCTTGCCGTCTTGTGGCAGATGAAAGAATGGCGGCTTCTAATTCACCCGGCGCATTTCGCCGGGCTAGCAATCATGCTGGGGATTTTTGCGGCGTGGGCTATTCCGTTCTTGCACAGCACCTCGACGCAGGCGGCGGCAGTGAAGTGGTCGAATCAGTTCACAGGCCGGCTCCAAGGCTTCGATTTCAAGTTCGCCAGTTGGATTCAAAATATCCCGCGCGGTCTTATCTATTTTTTGCCTTGGGTTCTTTTGTTCCCTTTCGTCAGGTTTTCAAAGTTTCACGATCACTCTGAGCAACGGCTAGCGCGCGGTCTCGCTTGGGGAATAGCCGTACCCTTTCTCGCTCTAAGCCTCGTTCCCGGTGCCTTGCCTCGATATAGCATGCCGGTAATAGCACCCGCTTCGTGGCTGCTGGCGATGAGCTACGCTGGGCATGCGTTGCAGTGGCCCTGGGAAAAAGGGACGTCGGACGAGCGAACATGGGCAAAAATAGTTGCGCTTTTCGTTGGAGTTGGAGTCGTAGTTGGAGGGATTGGCTATCCAGTCACGGCGGTCGTCTTGAGAAACAGGCAACAAGTGAAGAAGGCTGCCGCCGAAATTAATTCCGTGGTTCCTACGAATGAGACGCTGTATGCGGTGGACCCAGAGTATCAGCCGGTATTCTTTTATGTGAAAGCGCCGCTTGAGTACGTGAGTGACGTCCAGGAACTGCCCGCTGACGCTCATTATTTTCTTGTTCAAAGCGACAAAGAAGCGGAAGCGACGAACACACCACGACGTGCGCAACTGCGTGCTCGTGTGCGGGATTATCGCAAACGCGAGCTACTTCTCTACGAACTTGCCCCTAAATGAACATTGACAGGCTGGCAGATTGGAATTGGTTAGTATACTAACCAATTTACTGCGTTACATGTCCGAGGGCGAAACATTTGGGCCGCTGCTGCACGGGACTGCTCGTGCCTGGCGACTGAAATTGGACGAACGACTCAAGCCAATGGGTTTGAGCCAGGCAAAGTGGCGCACGCTGCTGCATCTCTCGCTGGCAGGAGATGCCCTTACACAGGCCGAAATAGCGCAGCGTCTTGGGATCGAGGAGCCGTCATTGGTGACATTGTTGCATCGTCTGGAGAACGAAGGCTGGATTATCCGCAGAGTTCCTTGCACGACCGTCGCTGCAAAATGGTGTTCCTTGGTCGGCGGGCTCAGCGTGTCATTTCCCAAATCAATGCAGCAGCCGAAAAACTTCGACACGAATTACTGGAAAATATCTCGACGACAGACTTGCGTACTTGCATGCGTGTGCTCACGCGGATTTACGAAAAAGCAGAAGGGAAGAACGGAAATGGCGGACCGGCGAAATTCCGGTCCACGGTAAGAAAATGAACATCGTGCAAGAGGAAGAGCGTCGCGTCGCGCGTAAAGCGCCAAAGCCAGCGAAACTGAGACGAACGAGAGTGCGATCGATTCCGCGCTGGGCCTACGTGCTTTTTGCTGTCCTCGCTGTTTTGGTTCTGTTGCGCACCTTTCAGCGCGGTGTGGGCACTTTGAAGCCGGCGCAGGCGCCAGTGCGTCCTGTAACCGTGGCCAAGGTCGTTACAAAAGATGTACCGCTTTATCTCGACGAAATCGGCACCTGCGCGGCTTACGAAACTGTGCTGGTCCAGGCGCAGGTCAGTGGCGTAATCATCACGCGTAATTTTCAGGATGGCTCCGACGTGAAGAAAGGTGACTTGCTTTTCACGATCGATCCGCGCCCGTTTCAAGCCGCTCTCGATCAGGCGAAAGCGCAAGCCGAGTTGGATCAGGTGAATCTGAAGCGACAAGAAGACCTGCGTGCTAGAAAGGTCGTATCGCAGCAGGACTACGACACGGCCGTGGCGAACGCGCAGAAGTCTCAGGCCGCGACCGAGTCTGCCCAGGTGAACCTCGACTGGTGCTACATAAAATCGCCCATCAACGGACGAGTCGGCCTGCGCAATGTTGACGTTGGCAATCTGGTTGGACCCTCGACTGCGCCGCTCGTCACGATTCAGGGCCTCGACCCGATTTATACCGATTTCACCGTGGCTGAGAATGATCTTCCGCTTGTACGAAAATATGTCGGCGGGCCAAATGTGAAAGTGCAAACTTACCTTGCAGATGGTTCAATCGTGCCACGCACCGGAGATCTCTACTTCATTGACACCGCAGTGCAGCCCGGCTCCGGAACTGTGAGAGTCCGCGGGGTTACGGCGAATCCCGACCGCGCGCTGTGGCCCTCGGAATTTGTGCGCGTCCGCTTTATCCTGGATACGCTCAAAAACGCCACGCTTGTCCCGGGACAGGCCGTCCAGGTTAGCCAAAGTGGGCCGTTCATTTTCGTAGTGAAGTCCGATAACACTGTCGATCTTCGCCCTGTAAAACCCGGCCAACGCCAGGAAGGCGACCTCACTGTGGTCGAGAGCGGCGTGAAACCCGATGAGACCGTTGTGGTGACCGGCCAGCTTGCGCTTGCCCCTGGGGCCAAAGTAGCGCCCCAACCGTACGCCGCTCCAAGCCCTGGCAATTCCCAGTCCCGGTAGGTCGCGACTTCAAACAGAGCAATGTAATAATGAATGACGCGGAGCAACATGACGGCGAACGCGAAGTAAAGGACAAGCACCGCCTTGGATCGAAGTCGTTTGCTAGGGACTTGCCCGAGCCGACGGCAAAGTTAGTCCCGATCGAAGGCTCCGGACTTTCCGGGCCGTTTATTCGCCGGCCGGTGATGACCGTGCTGCTGACGCTCTCCGTCATTGTCGCTGGTCTGGCGACTTATGGGAAGCTGGCTGTCAACGATCTGCCCGCCGTTGATTACCCGGTCATTCAAGTCACCTGTTCGTATCCCGGTGCGGACCCTACGACGATGGCCAACAACATCGCCACGCCGCTGGAAAAACAATTTCTGCAAATCCCCGGGCTCGACATCATCACCAGCAATAGCACGCAGAGCAACACATCGTTCACGCTGCAGTTCGTTCTAAGCAAAAGCATCGTCGACGCGGCGACCGATGTGCAGGCCGCGATCCAGCGCGCCACCGGAAAGTTACCGCTCGATTTACCGAGTCCGCCCACGTTCACGAAGACGAACCCCAACGACCAGGCCATCTACTTGTTAGGCTTAATGTCAGACACGCTGACGGATTGGGATCTGTATAAGTACGCGTCCACCGCTGTCGCGCAGCGCATCAATATTCTGCCGGGAGTTTCACAAGTAAACATTTATGGCGTCCAGGGCGCGATTCGGATCAAGGCGGATCCATCGGCACTGGCTGCGCGCGGCCTGACGATGGACGATCTGGCCAGCGGGATTAAGTCGGGCACCGTCTATTCCGGCGCGGGACAATTCGACGGCACGCATCGCACGTTTGTGCTGCAGCCCAATGGGCAGATCGACAAGGCCGAGGGCTATCGCGACTTGATCGTGGCGCGCAATCCAAACGGCTCGCCTGTTTACCTTCGTGACGTCGCCGATGTTCGCCAAAGCGTGCAGGACGAGCGCATCTCGCGCTTCTTCTGGATGCGCGGTCTGAATCCGCCTGGCTCGGTGGTCGTGCTCGCGGTTAACCGGCAGGCGGGCGCAAACGCTGTGGAAGTCGCCAAGTCAGTGAGAGCGCTCTTCCCTGAGTTGCGCGCGAGCCTGCCCGGCTCAATCAAATTCACGCCAATATTCGATCGGTCACAAACCATCGTCAATTCTGCTGACGAAGTGAAATGGACGTTGATCATCGCGTTCGTGCTGGTTGTGGCGGTCATCTACGTCTTTCTCGGCCGCGCAACCGACACACTGATTCCGGCTGTGGCCTTGCCGATGTCATTGCTGCTCACCGTGGCCGTGATGTATATGCTCAACTTCTCCATCAACAACCTCACCCTGATGGCGCTGACGCTGGCCATCGGTTTTCTTGTCGATGATGCGATTGTGTTTTTGGAAAACGTGGTGCGTCGGGCCGAGCACGGCGAATCGATCCTGAAGGCTACATTCAACAGCGCTGGCGAAATCTCTTTTACCATCCTATCGATGACCCTTTCTCTCGCCGCCGTTTTCATTCCGCTCGTATTCATCCCCGGACTTCTCGGCCGCATCTTCCGTGAGTTCTCCGTCACCATCATCGTGGCCATTTTGGCCTCAGGCCTTGTGTCACTGACACTCACGCCGTTGATGTGCGCGCGCATTTTGGGCGAGCGCAAAGCCGGCCACAAACGCGCTTGGATGGAGCGGCATACCAGCAATTTCATCCAAGGTGTGATTGCTGTTTACGGTCGTGCGCTCGATTGGTTTCTAGATCGTGCGTGGCTCACTGTGCCGATTGTGCTCGCGTGTATTCTTGGTCTATGGTTCTTCTTCACCCATTTGCCCTTCACGTTGTTGCCGCCGGGCGATAGCGGTTTCATTCGTGGCGTGTTCATCGCGCAGGAAGGTTCGTCGCCGGCGCAGATGCGGGCGTATCAAGCGGAGGTCAATAAGAAAATCCAAGAGGACCCAGCCGTGGGGCAGTTCTTCACACTCGCTGGTTTTTCCTCGCGCAGCGCATTGTCGCAGGGCCTGATGTTTCTTTTTCTGAAGCCGCGCAGTGATCGTCCGCCCATTGATCAAATCATTTTCAGGCTGCAAAAATCGCTTGGCTCCATTCCCGGTATCACTGCGGTTTTAACGCCGACCCCGGTGCTACAAATCAGCGTCGGCGCCACCAGCCAGACTCAGGGACAGTATGCCTACACGATTAGCGGCATCGTGCCCGAGGATGTTTATGCCGTGGCCGACCAATTGATGGCAAAACTTCAGCGGTTCAAAGGCTTCGCCAGCGTGCGCTCCGATTACTACCACGACACGCCAAATCTTAGGATCGACATCAACCGCGACCGCGCCGCGACCTACGGCGTTTCTACTTCTGCCATCCAGAGTCTGATGCGCAACGCTTACTCGCAAAACTACGTCTATCTCATCAAGCAACCGGACGACCAATATCAGGTCATTCTGGAAGTCAAAGACAAGGAGCGGGCGCACCCTGACGACTTGGACGATCTCTATGTACGCAGCAGCACCAGCGGCAATTTCAGCGCGAGTGGCTCGGGTGGGGGAACCATAGCTACGACCACGGGCAACATGTCAAGCCTCGTCCCGATGCGTGTTGTAACATCAACAAAGGAAGTTATCGGCCCGCAAGCTGTGAACCATTTGAACCAGTTCACCAGTGTCACATTCAATTTTAACCTGTTGCCAAACGTCGCCATCGGCGACGCCACCAAATACATCGAGGACGCCTTCGCGCAAATCCATCCCAATTATCCGACAGTAGAGGGTATCTTCCAAGGGGAAACACTCGTGTTCCAGCAACTGTTCCGCTCTCTGCCCATGCTTCTGCTCGCTGCGGTCTTTGTTATGTATGTGATTCTGGGAATCCTTTACGAAAGCTATGTGCATCCATTCACGGTGTTGTTCCCGGCTATTGTCCCTGCGGTGGTCGGGGGGCTCGCCACATTGTATCTCTTTCACTCGGTGCTTTCGCTTTACAGCGTGATCGGACTTTTCCTTCTGTTGGGTATTGTCAAAAAGAACGGAATCATGGTTGTCGATTTTGCCTTGCAACGAATCGACGAAGGTTGGGACCTGCGCTCGGCCATTCACGAAGCGAGTATGGAACGGTTTCGTCCCATTATGATGACCACGCTTGCCGCGCTCATGGGCGCAATACCGATTGCGCTGGGGTTCGGCCAGGACGCCGCATCGCGCCGCCCGCTCGGTCTGGTGATCGTCGGCGGTCTGATTTTCTCCCAGCTGATTACGCTGTTTGTGACGCCAGTCATTTATCTCTGGCTCGAATGGTTTCAGGAGCACGTGCTCGATAAGGTACCGTTCCTTCGCAGCGCGCACACCCATCACGAAGGCGAACCCGCGAGGGGAGAGATGCGACCTGAACCAGCGGGCGCCCATTGATCTTAACCTTTTAACGCTTTAACGCATTAATGTGGCGAAGCCCATGCGCGCGATGGTTCTGGATAGGCCGCGGTTGCCGCTCCAACTCCGCGACGTAGAGAAACCAAGACCGGGCAAGGGACAACTGCTTGTGCGAATCGTGACGTGCGCAGTGTGCAGGACCGATCTTCACGTGGTCGATGGCGAACTGCCGGATCCAAAACTCCCGCTGATACCGGGTCACCAAATTGTTGGGTACGTCGAAGAGGTGGGCCCCGAAATTCCTCCGTCATTCGCGATCGGAGATCGCGTCGGCATTCCGTGGCTCGGTTGGACCGATGGCGAATGCGTTTATTGTCGATCGAACCGGGAAAACCTGTGCGATCGAGCGCGTTTCACCGGTTACACCATCGATGGCGGATATGCCGAGTTTACCGTGGCCGATGCTCGATTCTGTTTTCATTTGCCTGACCGTTATGATGACGTCGAAGTTGCGCCGCTACTTTGTGCCGGGCTGATCGGTTATCGTTCTTATCGCAAAACCGCAGATGCACGCAGGCTCGGCATGTATGGCTTTGGCAATGCCGCGCACCTGATCGCGCAGATTGCCCTTTATGAAGGACGCGACGTTTTCGTCTTTACGCGACCAGGCGACACGGAAACACAGCAAAGCGCGAAAGCGCTAGGCGCAAAGTGGGCTGGCGGTTCCGACGAGATGCCGCCGGAGAAACTCGATGCTGCGATTATCTTCGCCTCAGTCGGCCCCCTCGTACCCGCAGCACTGCACGCCCTCGCCAAAGGTGGCATTGTAGTCTGTGGCGGGATTCACATGAGTGACATTCCTTCCTTTCCCTATGCGGACCTGTGGGAAGAACGGATCATTACGTCCGTGGCAAACCTGACCCGGCGTGATGGGGAAGAATTTTTCAACATCGCACCACGTGTTCCAGTTAAGACCAAGACAGAGACGTTTCCTTTGGAAGAAGCCAACATTGCGCTGGATCGGTTTCGTGCCGGCAAATTAAGTGGGACTGCTGTTCTTCTAATCCCCAAGGTCGGTCATCCCGACCCAGCTACTTGAAAGTCCTTGAAGGCTGTCCGAGGCAAAAATCGACCAGGTAGCTGGGGAGGGACCCCACACTAGCAACTAGGAGCATGCGAATTAATCAGCGTGAGCCCTTGTAAAGGGGGTTTTGACTTTTTGCCCACTCAACACGCGAAACGACACAAAATGTGAGAACAGCATCTTTCCTTTCGTGTGATTAGCCTGTTTCGTGGGCATTCTCATTCCTATCTGTAAAGGGTTAGCCTGAGATCTGCGGAATCACCGCGTTCCTATTTGCGCGCGGGTGCCGATCGGTTTCACAAAATCGCCGGCAAGCCGTTTCTCGTCGTTTCGGACGGAACCTGCAGCGTTGCCTAGCGCTTCTTCCTCAGGCGGCAGAAATGGTCTGAACCGGCTTTTGTCGATCGCTTTCATGAAAGCTTCGCGCGGAGAGACAATACCTTTTTCGAGGAGCGCCCAAATGGCGTCGTCCATGAACTGCATTCCTTGTGCCCTTCCTGATACGATCACATCCTGGAGTTTTTGCGTTGCGCCTTCGCGAATAATTGCGGCGACCGCCGCGTTCGCGATTAGAATTTCGTTTACCGCTATTCGGCCGGGTCGATCCGCTCTTTTTAAGAGCAATTGAGCCACCACACCGCGTAGTGAGTTCGCGAGCATGGCACGCGCTTGCGGTTGCCGATCGGCCGGAAAAACGTCCACCATTCGGTCCACCGTTTTGCGCGCATTGTTGGTGTGGAGGGTGCCGAACACGAGAAGACCGGTCTCTGCGGCGGTTAGAGCGAGTGAAACTGTTTCCAGGTCGCGCATTTCTCCTACAAGCACAATGTCGGTGTCTTCGCGCAGCGCAGCTTTTAGTCCAGCGGCGAACGAACTCGAATCCGTCGGGACTTCCCGCTGAGTGATCGTGCTCTTCTTGTTGTCATGCACGAATTCGATTGGTTCCTCGATCGTTACAACGTGTTTCGCAAAGTTTCGATTGATGTAGTCGATCAGCGCAGCTTGCGTGGTGGTCTTGCCGGAGCCGGTGGGACCAGTCACAAGCACCAGTCCTCCGCGTAAATTCGCAAAGTCTTTTATTACCAGCGGAATGCCTAGGTCCTCGAGCGTAGCAATTCTGGTGGGAATCAGCCGAAACGTCGCACCGTAGCCGTTTGACTGCTTGAAGTAGTTACTGCGGAAACGAGAGGCTTCATCCATTTCATAGGCAAAATCCAGATCTCCGCGTTGTTCAAAGGTTTCCCAGTTACGCGCTCCGCAAATTTCGCTCATCATCTGAATGGCTTCCTCGCGTGAAATCGCCTCGGCGCGAATGGGCATGATGTCGCCATGCACACGCATTTTCGGTGGCTGGCCCTCCGCGAAGTGTAGGTCCGACCCGCCGTGTTTGACGATTACGCTGAGAAATTGATCAAGGTAAGCCATTTAGTTAATGATAAATGACAAAGGAATGACGAAGCTCGAATAAGGAAAAGATGCCGAATGGGATCGGTAGAGACGTCCCGTTGCTTGACGCCGAAAGCGTGCACGTCCCATCCCGGCTTGGTCATTTGAATTTACTTCGTCATGCGTCATTCGTGCTTCGTCATTTTCCAACCTGTTGGCGCACCATTTGTTTCTGCTCGGCGCGCGCGTAAGCCTCCTGAGCGCTGATCAAGCCGCGCTGACACAGTTCGATCAGAGCATCATCCATTAAGCGCATGCCTTGCTTTTTGCCGGTCTGAATAATGCCTGGTAACATGTAGGTCTTTGCTTCGCGAATAACGTTCGCGACCGCGGGTGTGTTCGTAAGAATTTCCAAAGCCAGCACGCGTCCGGTGCCGTCCGCCCGGGGTATTAGCTGGTGACTGATAACTCCCCGCAGAGATTCGCTTACCATTACCCGGATTTGTTCCTGTTGATGGGACGGAAACACGTCGAGGAGTCGATCAAGTGTGCGGGCCGCGCTGCTGGTATGTAGCGTTGCCAAAACAAGGTGGCCGGTCTCGGCGGCGGTGATGGCGAGAGAAATCGTTTCCAAATCACGCATTTCACCGACCATGATCACATCGGGATCTTCGCGGAGTGAAGCGCGCAGCGCTGTGGCGAAAGAGTCGCTGTGAGTGAATATCTCTCGTTGGGTAACGTGACAGTTTTTCGACGTCAAAATGTATTCGATCGGGTCCTCCAATGTGATGATGTGATCGCGGCGCTCCATGTTTATCTGTTCGACCATCGCCGCGAGTGTCGTCGATTTGCCCGTTCCTACTGAACCGGTCGCCAGGATCAGCCCGTTCTGGTAACGGGTGAGTAGCTTGAGGCGCTCCGGCAACCCCAGTTCGTCCATAGTTCGGACGTGACTGTTGATCACGCGGAAGACAATCTCGATCCCAAGTCGCTGACGAACCACGCTGGTGCGATAGCGGGCGAACTCGTTTTCATACGCAAAATCCGAGTCGCCCTGCGTATTGAGTTCGTTTTTATAGACGTCGGGAACAAATGCCTCAGCGAGCGCGGCAGTTTGTTTGGCGGTCAGCAGCGGCGCATCGGGCCAGATAGGCTCCAACCGTCCATGCAACCGCCATCTCGGCTGCGCGTTCGCGGCCAAATGGACATCAGACGCACCCGCTTTTTGGCCGACCTCAAGATAATCATCCACGTGCCGCATCGCCTGCGATTTCACGGGAAGGTCTGGAGACTTAGCGATCATGGGGACCCCAGGGAAATAATTACGCAACCCAGCCGAGCGCGTAAATCCTAAAACGAGGATCCCATGGGATACATGAGATTCTGGTCTTATGTTTTGCGGCGGGATTTTCCCGCGAAATGGGTCATTCGATTTTTGACAAACTCGACTATCACCGGCCGAGCCAGACTGGCCATCGTTTTCAGCACAGCCAACGCAAGGCCTGTTTCTACGAGTTTCTTCTGCGATTTACGACTGGTGTTTGTATCAACGTAAATTTTTTTCTTCCGCATCGGCGCCAAGGCGATCAGCGCACCGACCGCGCCTGCCGCTGTGATCCAGGAAACCGTTTGTTCTCGAAATGATCTGCGGAATTTCGCGGGAAAATCCAATTCATAATGCAGGCCGCGCAACTCGCGGCCCACGCGTTCGCGTGAACTCACGATCTCCGCTGTCAGCTCGTCGATTGATTTGTTGCGTCCAGATGTTTCAGCCATTCGCGATCCTTCCTAAGTTCAGCCCTCGTGGCGCGGAAGAGCGGCTTGGTAACTTGGCTCCGCGCGATCAGAAGCAGCACCAATGCGATTACAAAATGCAGCGCAGCGACGGCCAACGCTATCCATGGCCATGAAATCCCAACTAAATGGGCCAGCCCCACAACGGCGCCGGTGATGAGAAAAATATAACCCACCGCGCAGAGGAGCAGTGCTAGAATCAAACAACCGGCCATGATCAGTACTTGCACCGCGGCCGTTTTTGATTCCTGAGCGATCAGGACAAACCGGCTTTCAAAAAACTCTACAAGCGCGCTCGCGAACGCGAGCGTGTTCCCGAGCAAGCCGGCGTGCCCCGCAGGATTACGGGGCCGAGTGCTCTCACTGATCATCTCCGAAGGCTTTCGGAGCTAACGCCGGAAGATCAACCCCAGAACAAACCCGATTCCGACCGCGGTAAAGATCGCCTTCGTTGGATTTTCGCGCACATATTGCTCCGCGTCGTCCTGGAACGTACGGGCGCGATTCCTCGCATCTCCCCATGCTTGTTCTGCTTTGCCGCGTGCTTCTCCCCATTTCTGCTCTGCCTTACCGCGATATTCTCCAGCTATGGCGCCTGCTGCCGATTTCAAATCTTCAGCTGCTTTGCGCGCATGTTGTTTACTGCTCTCCAGTCTATCGCGAGCATCCGCCCCGGTCGACGTCGTTTGTTCTGCTTTGTTTTCTTCTGCCATTGGTAATCTCCAGTTGATTCTAGCTGCAACTATCCGCGTGCTTCACAAATTCGGCAAACACATCTCTTGACGAACTTGAGCGCCATGTAGAGCACCCAAAACCAATCGCACTTGGATGCCTTGGAGGTTTTAGCGGGTTCCAGCTAAAACAAAGAAATTACTGTTCACGAAAAATGATGCGCGCTTTTGTCAGATCGTAGGGTGAAAGCTCGACAGAAACCTTATCTCCCGGCACGATCCGAATGAAATGCTTCCGCATTTTACCCGAAATATGTGCAAGCACATTGCGTTGTCCTGGAAGATCGACCCGGAACATGGTACCCGGCAATACCTGAGTTACCGTTCCTTCGGTTACGATCTGACCTTCCTTCGACACGTGCTAAATATATTCAAGTGCACGTGCGGCTCAAGATGGGGGTGAACGCGTTCTCTGCAACGCGTACTTAGATTAGGCGACGAAATTGCATTTACCTAAACGTCGACCCGCCCCAGCGGGTCGATCCTCTCGTTACTAACGCAGCTGATCCCGCGAAATCGTCGGCAAATATTCCCGGAGTTCCTGGCGTTTCCACCAGGCGCCGGTTTGCCGACGCTCCTCACTGTTTGTAAAACGATAGCGATAAAACGTCGCGCGGATGTATTGGGGCGGTTTATCCCGGAAAGGATTATACGCGAGCAATCCGGTCACATCTCGCGATCCCTCCAGAAGCCTGGCGATTAGCCCAATCAACCATGGATTTTGCTCGGGCGTTTCCAAGGCGGCAAACCACATCTGCCAATCAAGTCTGGGTTGATGCGGTGCGCACCAGCCTGGGGCGCGTTTCACGTCGCCCGGTTTCCATTTGAATTCATAAGGCGCCCAATTAATGCCATCGGTGCTGCCTTCGATCACGATCTCGCAACGGTCCTTGGTCATCACGCGAAAGAGGCCGTAGCCACTCACGATTCGAAATGCTTCCAGTTGTTCGTAAAAGTTCGCCAGCAACCCTGGCGGCGGGCTTTGCGGCTTGAACGCGCTGAAAATGAGCCACGCGTTGATTGGAAACGTGACAACAATCACTGCTATCGCCGCGTAACTGCACAATCGATTTGGTAGGGCGCGACCGGTCCGAGTCGGACTGGTATTGGGCGCGCCGTCGCGAACCGGCTCCCTGGTGCGTACTGCCGCATCATCGATCAATAGCAAGCACAACGCGATCGTCAGCAAATTGAAAAAGCAATAGTTGCCGGTGAGTGCGATTACCATTTGAAGGAAGATCATTAACCCTGCAGCAACCAGCCGCGGGCGTCGCGGCGCCCAGATAAAAAATGGCGCGATGATCTCCACTGCGAGACAAAATGCGACTGAGAAGTGTTTGAACCATTCCGGAGTTTTGTCTGCCCACCAACTGAAAACTGTCGGCAACGGTTGCGACCAGTAATGATAATCAAGGGCTGTGAGCGCGCTCCAATGAAACGAGTGATTCAGCCAACCCCAGGAATCGTCGCCGCTGGTTAGCTTCACGACGCCGGACATAAGCATTAATTTGAAGAGAAGGAACTTGAGCAAGAACAAACCGGCTCGTGAGACGGGAGAAGCTATAGCTGAGGTCGCTGTACCCGGGGTCGCAGATCCTGGCCACAACAAAAGGTCGCGCGGCCATAGTCGCCATGGCGCAAGAAAAATCGACAAAAAGCCGGTCTCCAACAGGAGAACATCCCATTGAAAGTTGAGAAACACTTGTCCAGCAATGGTGAGTGACAGGTAGAAGACAAAAAGCACGACGAGTGAAAGCGCGGGCGCGACGCCGAAAATCAGAAGCAACGAAAGAACAACGCCCCCGCCGCAAAGGAAATGTAGAAACGCGCTGGTCGAGTCGAACCAGCAAAGTGTCGGCAAAAGAAAATAGGCGTCTAGCCCGAGTTGCTGGTGAACTGCCGGCAGAAACTGACTTACCGGCGACATTCCGTTGCTGCCAACAAGCCCATCGACTTGGATCCAAAGCGAAACGAATGCGATGAGATAGACGAGGCCAAGCATGCGGAGAAACCAGCGCCGCGCCCAAAAATAAGTCGGCGGCCGCACATCTTTGCCCCAGAGGAATCGAGTAAAGGTTGATCCGAGACCGCGATGCCGCGCGATGAATTTGTAAGCGGCCTCCGAAATCCCTGCGAAACCAGGGACATGATCGTAGCTCCACGCCAGCCATTTCCTCGAAGATCGACATCGCAACGAGCGATAGACGGCTTCGGCGGCGAAGAAGACTTCGCCATCGTGCTCGATGAACGCCACTGCACGCTTGAATTGTTCGACTGGAATTTCGGGGAAGCGCGCGCCTGCCTCCTGATAAGTGGCATAATCCACTTTGCGTGCGGTGATTTCGCGCCAACGTTCGATCCACCGCTTGCAAAAATGACACTCACCATCCCAAATCATGAGAGGCTTTGGTGGCGGGTTCGAAACGCGGAGGTGCATTCAGATTAGTAGAACGTGATAGGCGAAAAGTGAGAAGTGAGAAGTTTGGGTGCGCTTCTGCTCACTTCTCACTCGACCTTAAACTCTGCCCACACCGGCGCGTGATCCGATGGCTCCTTGCCCTTGCGCATTTCAGTATCAACTCCTGATGCGCTGCAGTGCTTCGCTAGTTTTTCGCTAGCCAGAATCGCGTCGATGCGCAGGCCGCGATTTTTTTCAAACGCGCGCATCTGATAATCCCACCAGCTGAAAACTTCGCTTTCCTTGTGATGAATCCGCAGTGTGTCCCGCAAGCCGATTTCACACAATGCCTGAAACGCAGCGCGTTCGCGTTCCGAACACATAATTGCCCCACGCCACAAATCTGCATCGTACACGTCGATGTCTTCCGGTGCGACGTTGAAATCGCCGCACACGATCAGATCGTCAGATTTTTCTTTCGCGATACAACCGCGCAGCCGTTGATACCAATCGAGTTTGTACTGATAAGCTGCTGAGCCAACCGCCTGGCCGTTGGGAGCATAAATTGAGAATACCCGCAGGTGACCGATGGTTGCTGCGATGACGCGCGCCTGCGGATCCACTACTTGATCGCAAAGCGATGGTCGCACGTCGCGCATCTCGATATTCGCCAGAATCGCAACGCCATTGTATGATTTTTCTCCGTGATAAGCCGCGTAGTAACCAACGGCTTGTAAAGCGAGCGCCGGAAATTGGTCATCCGGGCATTTTGTCTCCTGCAAGCAAACAATGTCCGGCCTGGTCGCCTCCAGCCAGGGAAACAAACGGTCCTGGCGTTTGCGGAGCGAGTTAATGTTCCAGGAGACGACTTTCATTTAGTGAAACGTAACAGGTGAAAAGTGAAAGTTACCAATTCATCTCTCACTCCTCACGTGCCACCTTTCACAATTCGACCTCCGTTCCAGGCTGTGGCACAATCACTTCTGAACGCGGAACCTCAGCCGACAACGCGCTGCGCATCCACTCCACCGCCGACGGATCGCCGTGCACGAGAACAATTTTGCGGGGTGACAGTTTTTTGACGTAGTCAACGAGCGTCTCCCGTGTCGCGTGCGCGCTGAACTGAAACTGTTCGATGTTGCAGCGGATGCGCTGAGGCGGCTTGTCGGGATCGAGCGCAACCTCGCCGTTTGTGCCTGCCTCTCGCAGAAGGCCGGCAGGAGATTCCGGGTTGGCGTAGCCGACAAAAAAGATCGAATGCTGTGGATTCTCGATTAACCGACGCGCAAAAACATTCGAAAGTGTTTTCGGTATCATCATCCCACTGGAGAGGACGTAAACGCGTCCGGCCAGCAGCGGCGCGTCTCGCACTGTTTTGTCGTTCAGAATGAAGGGCGCAGTCTCCCTCATCAATTGCAGACGCGGCAATTGGCGACGAGTCATATGCGCCCGGCGATCGTAGATGTCGGTCATCTTCGAGCTCAGACCACCAATGTAGATTGGAAACTCGGGCAGGAGCCGTTCCCGACGAAATTTATGAAGCATCGCCAGGATCTCCTGTGTCTTACCGAGCGCGAAAACGGGGATCAGCACGCACGAGCGATGCTCAAAAGAAGTCCGGATCGCTTCTGCCAGACGTCGCTCTTCACCGGCGCGCGTCCAACCTGCGGGTTTTGCGTGGTCGCCTCGCGTGCATTCCATGATCAAGACGTCAACCTTCTCCTGCGGAAAAACTGCCGCCTCCATGATCGTTTGGTCGTCGAAATTGACGTCCCCAGTGTAAAAGACCGTTTGCCCCTCCCCGCGCAGCAAAATTCCGCTCGAGCCCAGCACGTGTCCTGCGTCGAAAAACTCGAATGTCAGCGCGTCTTCTTCGCGCTGACGTGCGCGCTCGCCCGCGATGGAGATTCGTTGCCGCAGTGGACACCAACGCCAACGTTCGGATGCTCGATCGATCTCCCGATGCGTGAAAAGCGGATACAAGCCAGCGACGGCGCGATCGAGCTCCTCGCGTTGCCGGGTCATCACATTAACCGAGTTGTGCAAAAGCACGTTGCCGATCTTAGCTGTGGCTTCCGTGATGAAGATGCGCGCATTTGGAAAACGCCGCATGAGTACCGGCAGTGTGCCTATGTGATCCTGGTGGGCATGCGAGATCAGGATCGCGTCGATCTCCTGACCTGCGATCGCTTTGAAATTAGGCAGCGCATCTTCACCGGCGTCCTTGGGATGCATACCACAATCGAGCACCAGTCGATGGCGGCCCATCTCGAGATAATACGAATTCGCACCAATCTCGGTGCGGCGTGTCAAGTTAATGAATTTCAAATGCAGTTCTTGTTAGTGCACCTTTCAATTCTTCTATCAGCCGCGTAATTCTCTGAACAGTCACTTTCGCGATCGGTCTAAATAACGATCGCATGAAAGGAGAAAAGCAGCTGCGACGCAGTCCAGATAGCCACCTCGAGCAGGACATTTGCATTCACATCTTCACCGTCTCTTCGGCGATGGTCGGCGTTTGCCTGACAGTTATTGGATTGATCCGCGTCGTTATTACGCTCGGAACCGCAGACACGCTGGCAGATGATTTGCTGGCTGCCGACGCGCTGCTATTTCTGGTCTCTTGTTTGCTTTCTTACTGGGCGCTTCGCTCGCGGGGTCTGCACAGAATGCATCGCCTTGAAAAAATTGCAGATGGGATCTTTATCGTCGCCATGATCGTGATGGTTGTGGTCTGTGCTATGATCACATATACGATTTCTTTTTTCGTCATAGCATACAACTTTCTTTTTTAACACTTCTACCTTTATTTTCTCACTCTATATCAACACTATTTTCATCTTCAACATATCAAACATTTTTTTATCTCTCTTTTCCAATACAACTATCATTCACAACACATCCATCATTTTTTATCACACTCATTATTTTTTCAACTACATATATACACTATTTTCATTATCTATTCATATACACAACCAATATATTATTAACACTCTTTAATAATACAACTATTAACAACAATACAACCAACATTTTTTATGCTCTTTAACAATACCACCAACAAACAAAACATCACATTAAACTCTAAAACTAACTATAAACTCACCAAAAACAATAACAATATCAATATCAACAATAACAATATTACTAACAAAACCAACACAAAACACATCTACCTAACAAAACACAAAAAAAAACCTTTATTACCAATATCAATAACACAAATATTACAAACACAACCATCATTTAAATAAAAAAAATCAACTCAAATTAAGTTCCGGCCAAGTAGTTCGCCGCTAGAGCATATATTTGAAATCTATCTGTTACAGCAACCTATATCGCTGTATTGGGCCCGTTGTTTGTTACCATAAGCGTAAAGATTAAGTTATCTCCCGCTGTAACAGGATATGGAACGTCGTTCTCGGTGACTGCCAGATCGGTGGCGATGAACAAGAGTAACAGCGCTGCTACAAACACTCTTCGAAAATCCGCAACCAGTTTCTGCGCAGAATTTTTTCGATTTCCTCGACATTGAAGCCGCGCTCGATCAATTTGCGGGTGAGGTTGCGTGCGTGCGAATGGTTCCTTAGATCGGGAATGAAATGCGGTGTTGTAAACTTTTCGGCGAGCTCTTTCTTCGCGGACTCCGGCCACTGGCTGTAGATAAATTCAAAAAAATCAAACCCAACACCGACTCCATCAATGCCAATCAAATTGGCTATGTATTCGATGTGGTCGACGTAACGATCGAGCGTGCTTTCTTCTTTTTTCGGACTTACTAGCACGGAGTTAATGCCAATCACACCGCGCCGTTCCCCGATCATTTTGATCTGGTCATCGCTGATATTGCGCTCGATATCGTAATAACGCCGGATGTTGGTGTGCGAAACAATTGGTGGCTGTGTTGTGACGGACAAAACGTCGTTGAAACCGGCCGGGTTGATGTGTGCAAGGTCGATAATCACGCCGAGCGCTTCGCATTCTCGCACCAGGTCACGACCAAAGTCGGTAAGGCCCTCCGGCGATGAACCGCTCGAAGCAAAGATCCCACCATGTCCTGCCGCATTGCTTCGGGCGTGTGTAAGTCCGACCGCCCGGACGCCCAGCTCGTAAAAGACGCGCAATAAATCCAGATCCGTCCCGAGCGGCTCAGCTCCCTCCATCGTGATGAGTAGCGCGATTTTGCCTTCTTTACGTGCCTTCTGGATGTCGTGATAGCTTTTACAGATCGCGAACTGAGGGCACGCCTGCGTCTCAGCGTATAGCCGCGCAATTTGATCGAGCGCCACACTCAGGCCCCAGTCCGGCAGATAACGGTCCTCAATGTAAATCGCGACGCCGACTACGCCGACGTTCCCGGCTTCGAATTCCGGTAAAAATTCCGTCTCAAGCACGTCCTTGCGCTCGCGCTTTTCGTACAAATCCATCGGCAAGTCGAAATGCAGATCAACAATGCCGCCGGCTTGTAGGCGGTCGATTCGTTCTTCGATGGATTTGTCAGTCATGCTTGGCAGAAAAAATCGCGGATTACGGAGATGTCACGGATAAGAAGCACCAGGCGAGGGGGACAGCGAGCGGCCTACAGTCCGCTTTCCCAGATCGACCGGCGTGCCTGGAGCTACCCGCTTAGCTCAAGCATGCGCCGAATGGGTAGCTCTGCGCGCTTGCGCAATGGCTCTGGCAAAGTGATTTCCGGTTCCATGTTCAAGAGAGCGTCGTACGCTTTTTCGAGCGTGTTCATCTTCATGAACCGGCATTCACCACAAAAACAGTTATCTGTGGGACCGGGAATGAAGGTTTTGTTAGGGACTTCCTTGTGCAAGCGATGCAATAGACCGGCTTCAGTAACAACAATGATCTCGCGAGCCGGCGATTCTCTACAGAACGTCACCATCTTTTCGGTGGAACAAACTTCATCGGCCAGCATACGGACGGCGTACGTGCATTCCGGATGCGCCACTACCGGTGCATCCGGATATTGGTGGCGAATGCGGTTAATGCTCCGCGCAGTGAACTCGACGTGCACGTAACAATTCCCCTGCCACAAATCCATTTTGCGTCCCGTCCGTTCCATCACCCACGCGCCGAGATTCTGGTCCGGAACAAAGAGAACGTTTCGCTCAGCCGGAGCGGCCCGCACGATCTTGTCGGCGTTGCCGCTGGTGCAGATCACGTCGGCTAACGCCTTCACTCCCGCGCTGCAATTGATATAGGCGATGACGTAGTAATTTTTGTCCGCGTTCTTTTTCAGAAACTGCGCCAGCTTTTCCGGCGGACACGATTCGGACAGTGAGCAGCCGGCATCGAGGTCTGGCAAAATCACGCGCTTGGCTGGATTAATAATCTTCGCCGTTTCGGCCATGAAATGGACGCCGCAAAACAAGATCACGTCGGCGTCCGTTTTCGCTGCCTGATAACTCAAACCTAACGAGTCACCGACGAAGTCAGCAACGTCCTGTAACTCGGGCACCTGATAGTTATGGGCGAGAATAACAGCGTTCCGTTCGCGCTTGAGTTCACGCAAATCTTCTGCAAGATCAACAACAATCCGCCGTAAATTGCCAAAGTTTATGCCGGCGCTTACCATCGGTTAATATGGCGGTTTTCGAGGGAATTACAAATATGGGATGTAGCCACGGCGGTGTGTTGCCCTGCTTCTGCCAACATTAAGCGGCGCCTCGACACAGCGAGGCGGCTACAGCGCTTCGCGCATTGCGTCGATCGGTGGCTCGCGATCGAACCAGATCGAAAACGAGAGCGCACCTTGATGTAGCAGCATCGATATTCCATTCGCGCTACGCGCCCCGGCTTGTTCGGCGGCGCGAAGCAGAGCGGTTTTGGATGGCCCATATACGCAATCAAAAACCATGTGATGCGGTGCAAGTAATCGCGCTGGGACTGCCGCTGGATCGCTCGAATTCATCCCAAGGGGAGTCGCGTTGACGATAAGATCCGTGTCCGCAAGTTGCATGCGTATTGCCGATTCCTCCCACGCTATAGCTTCAAGGCGCGCTGCGGGGCCCAGCACACGAGGTTCCATAAAAAATGGGCGCAACCGCTCGCTGATCGCATTGGCTTTTTCCAGTGTGCGATTGACCAGAACGAGACGCTCGCAGTTCTCAAGCGCGCATTGCCACGCAATGGCGCGCCCCGTTCCGCCGCCGGCGCCAATTATCATCACTCGCAGATCGCGCACATCGACGGAGAATTCCGCGCGGATTGCGCGCAGGAATCCTTCGCCGTCGGTATTCGAGCCAACGAGTTTCTTGTCGCGAAGACGAATCGTGTTCACCGATCCTGCGCGACTGGCAAATTCATCTGCCTCGTCGATCTGCCCAAACCCCGCAATTTTGTGCGGCACGGTCAGATTCACTCCCGCGAAATCCAAGTTTCGCAAAAACCGCAGAGCCGATCTCAATTCATTCGGCCGTATATGAAAACGCGCGTATTGCGCGTCGATCTCGCAGGCGCACAGGGCTGCATTTTGCATGTCCGGGGAGAGCGAATGCGCGACAGGATCGCCAAAAACGCCCAGGCGAATAGGGGGATCAATGTCGCGCGCGACATCATCCCACTTCTCCAGATCAGCGAGTGTGTAGCGTTGGGTGGTTTGCATGTTTTACATATTTTGCACGTCATCCCGAACCAAGCGAGGGACCTCGCACAGGCAGGTAAAACATTCTCAGTTCTTTAGCGATCCAACCGTCGCAGGTGAGGTGCTTCGCTTCGCTCAGCATGACACGCGTGGAGTGTAGCTTAGCGCGGCGACGTCCAGCGCGAAAGTTGTGGTCTGCTCCTTCGCCGGTAACTTTGCTCGTTACCATGACGACTGAAACTGAACGACCTTCGGATTTTATTCGCGCTATCGTCGCGGACGACCTTCGCGCGGGCCAATACAAGCAAATCTGCACGCGTTTTCCGCCCGAGCCCAACGGCTACCTTCATATCGGCCACGCAAAATCGATTTGCCTCAACTTCGGAATCGCGCGCGAGTTTGGCGGCATTTGCAACATCCGAATGGACGATACCAATCCGATCAAGGAGGAAGCGGAATATGTCGAGTCAATCATGACTGATGTTCATTGGCTCATCGACGGCTGGGCGGACAAGCATGTCGGAGGCGCACCGTTTTACGCATCGGATTATTTCGACCGTTTCTACGAATACGCGGTGGATCTTATCCGCAAAGGCAAAGCGTACGTTTGCGATATGACCCCCGAGGAAACGGACGCACTTCGCCGGCTCGGGAAGGCGAGTGACTTTCGCGATCGCTCGATCGAGGAAAACCTCGATCTGTTTGCGCGAATGAAAGCGGGGGAATTCCCTGACGGGGCACGCACGTTGCGCGCGAAGATCGACGTAAACGCCGCGAACGTTTGGTTGCGCGATCCAGTGCTCTATCGCATCCGGCACGCCTCGCATCATCGCACCGGGGACAAATGGTGCATTTATCCGATGTACGACTGGGCGCACACGCTCAGCGATTATATAGAAGGGATTACGCATTCGGTGTGCACGCTGGAATTCGAGGTGCACCGGCCACTCTACGACTGGATTCTCAGCGCGCTCGAATTGGCAGAGCCGCGCCCGTATCAACATGAGTTTGCGCGACTCAATCTCACTTACTCGGTCATGAGCAAGCGGAAACTGATCCAGCTTGTGAACGAAAAACTTGTCAATGGCTGGGACGATCCGCGGATGCTTACTATCTCCGGGTTGCGTCGGCGCGGCATGACTGCGAGCGCTTTGCGGGCGTTCGCCTACAACGTTGGCATCACGAAATACCCGAGCATGACGGACGTGGCTGTGCTCGAACACACGATGCGTGATGAATTTAATCGCAACGCCGCCCGCCGGCTCGCCGTGCTGCGACCGATCAAGATTGTGCTGACGAACTATCCCGAGGGAAAAATTGAAGAACTCGATGCAATTAACAATCCCGAGAATCCCAATGCCGGAACGCGCAAGATTCCGTTCAGTCGCGAGCTCTACATCGAGAGCGACGATTTCATGGAAACGCCACCGTCAAAATATTTTCGGCTCCGACCGGGTGGGGAAGTGCGACTTAAATACGCGTACATTATCAAGTGCAATCAGGTCGTGAAAGATGAAGCCGGTAAGGTGATCGAGCTCCGGTGCACTGTCGATCTCGACAGCAAATCAGGCGGACCGACTGCTGGTCGCAAAGTGAAAGGGACGATACATTGGGTAAGTGCAGCACAGGCGATCGACGCAGAGGTTCGATTGTATGACCGCCTGTTCAGCGTTCCGGAACCCGACGCGAGCGGCGATTTTAAATCATTTATTAATCCAAATTCGCTGCAAGTCGTGACCGCGAAATGTGAGCCAGCCTTTGCGAGCGCAGATCCTGCGGAACGCTATCAATTTGAGCGACTCGGCTATTTTGCCCTCGATCCAGATTCAACGCGTGAAAAACAGGTGTGGAACCGCACGATTACGCTGAGAGATACGTGGGCGAAGGAAGCGAAGAAGGAGGTCAGGCAGCCTGCCTGACTCGGCCGGCAGGCTGCCAGCCTGCCGGATCTATTCGCCAGGCAAGCTGCCTGCCAGCCGAGACAGGCTAGCAGCCTATCTTCCGGAGTGCGCGATCGATTCGCGCCACCACCTTTTCCTTGCCCAGAACTTCAAGCAGATGGTACAAACTTGGCCCTACGTTGCTGCCCGTCACAGCGAGTCGAGTCGGATGGACAATACCGCCGACTTTTACGCCTAGCTTTGCGGCTGTGCTTTTCAATGTCGCTTCAATTTCAGCAACATCGAACTTGTCGAGCGTGCTCAGCGCGTCCCGAACCGCTTTCAATCTTGCTTTGTTCTCAAAAGTGAAATGCTTGGCAACGCCCTCGGGATTGTAATCGAAGTCGTCTGTGAAATAGAACCGGCAATAGGCCGGTAATTCATCAAAGGTATTGATTTTGCCTTTGCAGGTTTCCAGTGCCGCACGCACGTATTTCTCTGGAAAATTCTCAAGCTTCACCCCGTTAGACCTCAGCTTTGCGAGAGCCAGATCGTAAAACTCGGAGTCGCTCAATTCGCGTGCGTATTCGCCATTCAACCAATGGAGTTTGTCGGGATCGAACGTGGCGGAGCTGCGCCCGATGTTTTTCAGATCAAAAATCCGGATGATCTCGTCGATATCGATTTTCTCGCGGTTATCTTTTGGCGACCAGCCGAGCAGACAGAGATAGTTTCGCACTGCCGCCGGGAGATAACCGCGCCCAATGTAGTACTCCAGGCGGGCGCCTTCGTCGCGTTTGCTCATCTTCGATCCGTCGCGGTTTAGGATAAGGGGAATGTGCGCGTAATGCGGCGGCGTTGCGCCGAGAGCGCGAAAGATCTCGATGTGCTTGGCCGTGTTCGAGAGGTGATCTTCACCGCGGATCACGTGGGAGATTTTCATCTCCAGGTCGTCAATCACATTCACAAAGTGAAAAATCCACGAGCCATCCGGACGCCGGATTGTCATGTCGGGGTGCGTCGCCGGATTGGTGAGATCGAAATCGATTTTACCGCACACGGTGTCATCGACGATGACGTGCTCGCGTGGCGAACGGAATCGCAGGGCACCCTGATCCTCGAAGATGTGACCGGCATCCTGAAGTTTCTTCAGGTAGCGCTCGTAAAGTTCCGTCCGATCACTTTGCAAATAAGGTCCGTAATCGCCGCCCGCATGAGGGCCCTCGTCCCAGTTCAGGCCCAACCACTGTAGTCCGTCGTAGATCGCGGCCATGGCTTCTTCGGTGTTTCGCTTGATATCGGTGTCTTCGATTCGCAGAACGAATTTCCCGCCGTGATGCCGCGCAAACAGCCAGTTGAAAAGCGCCGTGCGCGCCCCACCGATGTGCAGGTAACCGGTAGGCGAAGGGGCGAAACGAACGCGGATGTCAGAAGCCATTAGCCAGAGATTACACAGATTTTCCCGGATTGCTGTAGCCGCTTCGCTCTGCAAAGCGGCGCTGATGCCATACGGTTCACATCGCCCACAGGGCGACGACTACAACTCATTCGATAAAAATCCCCCCAGCGCGGCGACGGGCATGGCGATCTCGCGAAAGATTCACTTTGGCGCTGGCAGCATCGTGATCGGCAAGCGAGCGCACGCGCTCGATCACGTCGAAACTAATCTCGGAAATTTTTTGTGCTCGTAGCCATTTCAGAATTGCACGCCGTTGAAGCGCGACTGGCAGCGCACGGAGACGCGCGACCGAAAACTGGGCATCGGTCGAATCCGGGAGCTGTTTTTCGATCCAATCTTCTTCTTCGCCGGTGATTGCAGCAGCTCGCCAAATGGCGGGACGAATGTTTCGGCCAATGATTTTCTCCAAGTAAGGGATGATGCGATGTCGAATTCGGTTGCGGAGCGGATTCAGATTCTTGTTCGATGCGTCCTCGCGAAATTTGATCCGATGTTCGCGCATATAAATATCGATCTCTTTGCGCCAGACACCGAGAAACGGACGCACAATGGTAAGATCGACATCGCCGATCCGGCGCGTTGAAACCTTCCGCATTCCGCTCAAGCCTGCACCGCCTGCACCGCGAAAGAGATTGATCAAAAACGTTTCCATGAGGTCATCGGCGTGATGCCCAAGAAAGATCGTTTCGCATTTTCGCCGTCGTGCAGTTTCAGCGAAAAATTTGTAGCGGGCTTCGCGCGCTGCGGTTTCAATCGAGACCTTCTGTTTCGCGGCGTGCGCGCGGACATTTACCGCGCCGAGCTCAAAATCGAGGTCTGCCATTCGCGTTGTAGGGCGGGCGCTTCGCTTGCCGATTCGGGAACTCGACGGGCGGGATGCCCGCCCTGCAAAGTTCTGGTTGTAACGCTCGACCAGCTTCTGGACGAAGCGCGCATCGGCATCGCTCATTCGTCCTCGCAATTGATGGTTCAAATGACAGACGATCAATTTCTCGTAACCGAGATTGACCAGCCAATGCAGTAACGCGACGGAGTCGCGCCCACCGGAAACGCCAATGAGATAGCGCGCTTCAGGTGGGAAATCGCGGCTTAGTCGAGGGCTGATGTTTAATGGTTTCATGAGCGCCTTACTGTCATTCTGAGCGCAGCGAAGAATCTCTGATTATCTGATCCAGCAGCGCGCTCATTAGCAATCAGAGATGTTTTCGCGGAGCCTGTCCTGAGCGAAGTCGAAGGGCTCAACATGACAATTATTTGAATCCAATTCATGGCGACGCGGCATCCAACGTTCAAAGCAATCATGAAGGAGCAACAAACTTTAGACAAAAGCGGAAACGGCTGGCGTCTTTAGAAGAAAGGATCAAAGACATATGAACAACAATACAACTTACGCATTGCTGGTTCACTCAGAAGAGAAGGGCCGAAGCATCATGGAAACGGCGGTTTACGCGCTCCTGGGTCTGAGCGCAATCCTGTCGATTTTGCAGTTCGCTGAACAACCAAACCGGTTGCCGACGACGCTGACGACACAGGCGTATGAGATCCCGTACACCCCTCATCAGGGCTGAAAGGCGCGTGGTTTAAATTACAGGCGTTTAGCCTGCAAACCGCTGCCGGTTTGAACCCTCCGGGCTCATCCGTCCAATGCCCGCTGGTCACGACGGGAGGATTCTTTTATTCGACCTGTTTTTGTCAAAGGATTTGACAATGAATGAACGTTCATTCATCTTCCCGGCCTATGTCTCAACCCCAGATAGACTCTTCCAATGGCGATCGGCGTTCCCAGATCCTTGAGGCTGCCTTGGTCTGCTTCGCCAAGCGCGGGTTTCACCAAACCAGCATGCATGATATCAGCGGCGAGGCAGGGATCAGCGTTGGGCTGATCTATCGTTACTTCGAAAACAAGGAAGCTGTCATTTCGGCAATGGCCGATCGGCACAAAAAGGAGATCACCGAGATGCTGGAACGTGCGCGCCAGGCTCCGAGCCTGCTGGAGTCGCTCGAGATCTTGTTTACAGCGCATTGTTGCGAAGACGCGCCGCAAGTTGTGTCAGCATTCGTCGTCGATCTTTACGCTGAGGCCTCGCGAAATCCGCACGTGGCTGATTTGGTCCGCGATGTTTTGGAAACCGCGATGAACGGAGTAAGGGATTTAATTGCGCGCGCTCCGGAAGTGCAAAATACCGGGAACAATCTAACGCCGGATGACCTGGCGGAACTAATTTTTGCCGTCGCACGCGGGATGTTGATGCTGGATGTCTTGCGGCCGCACGAAATGACCGCGGCAGAGCGACGCACGCGGCAACTGGAAGTGACACGCAGACTTTGGCGTTTGTTATTCAAACCTGAGGGAGAACTTGCTTATGCATGACGTGGCAAAGGGTATTTCAAATGTTCCAGTGCAATCGAATGCAAGACCGCGCCGTCGCGGGCGGGGGGTTGGCATTGCGATAGGTCTGCTGGTCGCCATTTTGGTTTTCGCTTTTGGCATCAAAGCGCTGCAAATCCGCAAGATGATGTCAACGCCAATGGTCATGCCGCCGACGACAGTGTCGAGCGCAACGGTCAAGGAAGAAGATTGGGCGCCGACGTTGTCGGCGGTAGGCTCGATCTCAGCGGTGCAAGGTGCGGTCGTTTCGAGCGAGCTCAGTGGTGTCGTTAGCCAAATCGCGTTTGAAAATGGCGGCACCGCAAAAAAAGGCGACTTGTTAGTTCAGCTCGATGCGTCGGCGGAAGAAGCGCAATTAAAGTCAGCCGAAGCCGATCTTGAGCTGGCGCGAGCCGATTTAGACCGTTCGCGCGAGTTGGTTGGCCGCAAGGTGATTTCAAAGGCGGAGATCGACGCGGCCGAATCCAAATTCAAACAAAAGGAAGGGAGCGTCGATCAAATGCGTTCGATGATTGCCAAGAAAACCGTGCGTGCACCGTTCGATGGGCAACTGGGAATTCGTCAGGTAAACGTCGGGCAAATGATCAACTCGGGCCAACAAGTGGTGCAGCTCACTTCACTCGACTCACTCTTCGCCGATTTCGCCTTGGCGCAGCAATATTTTGGCCAGTTAGCCCCGGGCTTGGACGTGCACGTGACTACGGACGCCCTTCCCGGTCGTGTCTTCAACGGAAAGTTGACCGCAATTAATTCGATGGTCGATTCGAGCACGCGCAACATCACGGTGCAGGCGACGCTGGACAATTCCGATCATGCGCTGCGGCCGGGAATGTTCGCGAAAGCGGAAGTCACGTTGCCCGAAAAACACAAGGCGCTTGTCGTTCCGGGATCCGCAATTTCCTACGCGCCTTTCGGCGACTCGGTTTTTGTGATTGAGAAAAAGAAAGACGAAAAGACCGGCAAAGAATCGCAAGTGATTCGACAGCAATTTGTGCGTGCCGGTGAAGCGCGCGGCGATCTCGTCGCGATTACGCAAGGATTGAAGGCCGGTGAAACCATTGTGGGCACAGGAGTTTTCAAACTGCGAAACGGAATGACGGTGACGATCAACAACGATCTGGCGCCGAACCCGCAGGTAAATCCGAACCCAGTCGATTCGTAACGACGGAAGAGCGACATGAAATCATCCTTCACTGACCTTTTCATCAAGCGGCCGGTGCTGGCGCTGGTGGTTAGCTTTGTGATCCTGATTGCCGGTTTGCAGGCGATGCGGACGATCAACGTACGCCAATATCCGCGCAGCGACATCGCCGCGATCAAGATAACGACAGTTTATGTTGGCGCCGATGCTGAACTCGTTAGGGGATTTATCACAACGCCGCTTGAGCGTGCCATCGCCGCAGCTGACGGAATCGATTACATCCAATCGCAAAGCTCTCAAGGCACGTCGACAATTACCGTACGGCTGAAACTGAATTACGACGCAAATAAGGCATTGTCAGACATCAGCTCGAAGGTGGACGCGATCCGGCGCGATCTGCCGCCGGACGCGGAGATCCCGGTGTTAGAAATCCAATCAGCCGATACACAGACCGCCTCGTGTTATTTAAGTTTCACTTCGGACATTCTGCAGCCCAACGAAGTGACCGATTATCTTGTGCGCCTGGTGCAGCCGCGTCTCACTGCAGTCGGCGGCGTGCAGAAAGCGGACATTCTCGGCGGCCGCACGTTCGCCATGCGCGTCTGGATGAAACCGGACCGGATGGCTGCGCTAAACATCAGCCCGGCCCAGGTGCGCAACATGCTTGCGCGAAATAATTTTCTCTCGGCCGTCGGTAACACGAAAGGTTCGCTGCTTCAGGTCAATCTGACCGCGAACACCGACCTGCACACGGTGGATGATTTCAAAAAACTGGTCATTCGCCAGGAGAAAGGAAATCTCGTCAGGTTGAGCGACATCGCGGACGTCGAGCTCGGCGCGGAAGATTACAATACCGAGGTGCGGTTCTCGGGACAGAAAGCAGTCTTCATGGGAATTTACGTTCTGCCGAATGCGAATGCGGTGGACGTGATCAAACGCGTTCGCGCGGAGATGGAGCAAATCCAAAGGGAATTGCCGGCCGGAATGAAAGGCGAAATCGCCTACGACGCTACGGCTTACATCAACGACGCCATCCACGAAGTCGTAAAGACGTTGATTGACACATTGCTCATCGTGATGGTCGTAATCTTTTTGTTCCTCGGCTCGATCCGCTCGGTGGTGGTGCCGGTCGTCGCGATTCCAATTTCGCTGATCGGCGCGCTATTTCTCATGCAGCTATTTGGGTTCAGCCTCAACTTGCTGACACTGCTGGCGATTGTGCTTTCCGTCGGATTGGTGGTCGATGATGCGATCGTCGTTGTCGAAAACGTCGAGCGCCATTTGCGCGACGGCATGTCGCGCATGAATGCCGCACTCGTCGGCGCGCGCGAACTGATCGGGCCAATCATTGCAATGACGATCACGCTGGCGGCGGTTTACACGCCGATCGCGCTCCAAGGCGGTTTAACCGGCGCGCTCTTTCGCGAATTCGCGCTGACCCTTGCTGGCGCGGTTTTCATTTCCGGCGTCGTCGCACTGACACTTTCGCCGATGATGTCGGCACATCTTTTGCGCGCCGGCCACACCGATAAGGGATTCAGTGGGGTCGTTAATCGAACGTTTGACCGCTTCCGGGATTGGTACGGAAGTCATCTCGATCGCACGCTGAATGCGCGGCCGGCCGTCTACATTTTTTGGGCGGGCGTTTCACTCCTCGCGCTCTTGATGTTCGCGATGATTCCGAAACTTGGGACAAAAGAATTAGCGCCGAAAGAGGATCAAGGCGTCATCTTTGGAATCATCACCGCACCGGCGAACGCGACCATCGACGACACGATCCGTTACGCCGATGCTGCCGGGAAAGTCTTTCAGAACATCCCGGACACGCGGTTCACGTTTCAACTTACGTTCCCAGACAACGGATTCGGCGGAATGGTTTTGAAGCCGTGGGGCGTTCGCAAAACGCCGACCAAGGCCTACCTTCCGCAAATCCAGGCAAAACTCGGCGCGATTCCCGGCATCCAAATGTTTCCGATCATGCCGTCGGCGCTCCCGGGGGCTGATAATTTCCCAGTCAGCTTCGTGATCACCTCGACCGCCGATCAGGAGCGCATTCTCGAATTCGCGAAACAGATTTTCGCGAAAGCCATGCAGGCGCACATTTTCCAATTCGGCGACATCGACACGAAAATCGACCAGCCCCAATCGGCGATCGATTTCGATCACGATAAGGTCGCGGCGCTCGGTCTCGACATGCAGCAAGTGGGCGCCGATATCTCGGCCAGCATCGGCGGCAATTATGTCAACCGGTTCAACATCGAAGGGCGCAGTTACAAAGTGATTCCGCAAATCAAACGCGTCGATCGATTAAATCCTGAGCAGTTGAAAAATATTTACGTCAGTGGACCGAACAACCAGCTCATCCCGCTGAGCACGGTCGCTTCCATCAACCACAAAACCGTCGCGCGTTCGCTCAATCGGATGCAACAGCTAAACGCGGTCACCATCAGCGGGGTTCCGGCCGTTTCGCTCGATGCCGCTCTGAAGTTTCTGCAGAATGAGGCAAACAATATTCTGCCAAAAGGTTACGTGCTCGATTACACGGGTGAGTCGCGCCAGCTGCAGACCGAAGGCAGCAAGTTTCTGGGTGTGTTTTTGCTTTCGCTGGTGCTGATCTTTCTCGTCCTGGCTGCGCAGTTCAACAGCTTCCGCGATCCGTTCATTATCCTGTTGGGATCGGTCCCGCTCGCCATGTTCGGCGCGGGTCTCTTCATGTTCTTGAAAATGCCGTTCGGGCAGTTCTTTACCGATCGTTGGACTACGTCGTTCAACATCTACTCCCAAGTCGGTCTCGTGACGCTCGTCGGTCTCGTTTCGAAAAATGGAATCCTGATTGTCCAGTTCGCGAACGAATTGCAACGGCAAGGTGTGACAAAATTGGCGGCGATCGCACAAGCCGCGCGCATTCGTTTGCGTCCGATCATGATGACGAGCGTTGCCACTGTCGCGGGTCACTTTCCACTAACGCTCGTGACCGGTGCCGGCGCTGCGGCACGAAATTCGATTGGTCTTGTGCTTGTTGGCGGAATGACAATCGGAACAATTTTCACTCTGTTCGTTGTGCCGTCGCTTTACATGCTCATTGCAAAGGAGCACCACGAAAAATCTCTCATGGACGTAGGCTGGGAAGACACACCCGAAGAGGTCGATCGTACACCGGAAATGGCGACTGCGCTCGCGTCGGATGGGAACGGTAACGGCTGGAAACAGACGTGACTTAACGTTTGTGGGGCGCTCGCGCGCTGAGGAGAAAAACGAAAGCCTCGGCGGGTTTTCCCACCGAGGCTTTTGATTCTTCTCCGACCTTTTTGCGTGCCCCTATTTTAACGCATCTTATGCTTTAAGACGAACTCGATGCTTCCGGGATGGCGTGTTGTTCCGCAAAGCACGATTCCAAGTTCTTGAGGTCTACCGGAACGCGAGCCTGTGCGCCTTTTGGCGCAGCTCGCAGATATTGGACCGGCCACGAGATCGATTGTTCCAATTCTCGGGCCGCTCGCAATGACCAATAAGGATCGCGCAGGAACTCGCGGGCTATAACAACCGCGTCGGCCTGTTCCGTGCCGATTATGTGTTCAGCCTGAATTGGAGAAGTGATCATCCCAACCGCACCGGTCATGATTTCAGCTTCCCGGCGGATCTGCTCCGCAAATGGCGTTTGGTAGCCTGGGCCAATCGGAATCTTTGCATGAGGCACGCTACCGCCGGACGAGCAATCGATCAGGTCCACGTCCATTTTCTTCAATTGCCGGGCCAGTTCGACCGATTGCTGAATATCCCAGCCGCCATCGACCCAATCGGTGGCGGAAATGCGCACAAAGAGCGGTGCTCCGTTTGGCCAGGAGGATCGAACCGCAGTAACAATCTCGCGAAGTAATCGAGTGCGATTCTCGAATGAACCCCCGTAGACATCTTCCCGTCGATTGCTCACAGGCGATAGAAACTCATGGATGAGGTAGCCATGAGCACCGTGAATTTCAATCACCCTGAAGCCTGCCTCGCAGACGCGACGGGCCGCGGCCGCGAAGGCGGCAATTATTTCCTGAATGCCATCCAGCGTCAGCGCTTGCGGCATCGGATAATTATCGGCAAAAGGGACGGCGCTCGGAGCCACGACGTTTTTCCAACCGCCTTCCTTTTCGGGAACCATTCCCGACCCTTCCCACGGCCGGTGCGTGCTGGCCTTGCGTCCCGCGTGTGCCAACTGCATCCCGGCGGCACTGCCTTGTTCATGAATGAAACTGACAATCCGCCGCAGCGGCTCAATATGATCGTCGCTCCAGATGCCGAGGTCCTGCGGGCTGATGCGGCCCTCGGGAAGAATCGCGGTTGCCTCCGTCAGAACCAGCCCAGCCCCGCCCACAGCGCGGCTGCCCAGGTGGACAAAATGCCAGTCGTTAGCGCATCCATCGCGACTCGAGTATTCGCACATGGGTGAGACAAAGACCCGATTAGCAAACTTAAGGTCTCGAATCGTAAGCGGATCAAAAAGGTGAGGCATAAACACCTACACTTCCTTCTCTAAATCGCTTTTGCACGTTGAATATAAGCATGCCCGGCTCGAACAGTGCTTCCAACAGCTGCAGGTTAGACCTTATTACTATGCCTTTTGGGGGATATCAGGCTGTTTATGAGCATCGGCGCTTAATCTCCGACGTGCTTTCTTTTGGTCGCCTTCGAACGAGTTACGTTACTTTGTCACCGGGTGGGTTATCGAACCTAAAACTGATTTTCATACGATGGCACTTTGCCTTGGCTAATGCGAAATTCCATGCAGCAATCTCAATCGCGTGAGAACCAAAAACCCGCCGCAACCACTCGTTGGATAGCCAGCGGGACCGTCGCGTTGCTGGCGGTGCTCGCCTGTTTCCTGGGCGGCGCCACTGAAAAATGGGAAGAGGGCCTTGTCATCACAGTTCTTGGGGCGTACCTGCTGATTCGACCGCCTCGGTTTTCGCTCGGCGCGGTAACGAACCTCGTTCTTCTCACTCTCTTTATCTTGGCGGCAGTCGCATTTCTCCCGGCCCGCTGGTTTTTCCAACCAGAGTGGCGTGCGGCACTTGTAAATGACTTCGGAATTCAGCTTCCATCGACGCTCACTGCGCAGCCATGGATCACGCTGAGCTATCTCGTTAGCTTCGTTGCTGGACTGAGTTGGCTCTATATCGTCTCCACGCAAGACCTTGAGCTTCACGAGGTGCGCTTTCAACTGCGCCTGTTTACCGGTGGAATAGCGCTCTTAGCCGCAGTCTGTATCGCGCTTTACCTGGCACGCACCACGCTCCCGTTCTGGCACAGCGAGCAAAATTTCGGTCCATTTCCAAATCGGAATCAAACCGGAGATCTTTTCGGACTCACCGCGATCGTGATTCTTGCCTGCGCTCAGGAGGATCTTCGTAAGCGAAGAAAACGGTGGATCGTCTGGATCCTCGCGCTGGTCCTGATCGGGGCAGCGATCATTTTGAATTTTTCGCGGTCTGGAATCGTAATCCTCGTCGCGGGCAGCGCATTTTGGCTTGACGCGTTGGCGTTCCGACAACGCTCTCCCTGGCGACTAGCGCTTGGAATCTCTCTTCTTCTTCTGCTGCTGCTACTCACGGCGCTGCTGCTTTTCGGAGGTCAGACATTCGAGAGATTTCATCTTCGCGATTTCATTAGTGCCGGTGCCTCAACGAATTTCGGGTGGCGAATTTTTCATGACACGTTTCGACTCATTCGTAATTCGCCCTGGTGCGGGATCGGTTTTGGAAATTTCGAATCAATCTTTGCAATTTTTCGTGACGCTTCCCTCGGCGACCGGCGAGCCTTGCATCCGGAAAGCGACTGGCTTTGGCTTTGGACTGAACTCGGGTGGCCAGCGGTGGTGCTCACGATCGTTGGTATCGCGATGTTTGTTAGTCGAGTTTTCCCACTGCGAGTGGGAACCAACCAAGGTTATCGTCTCGCCACGCTTATTGCGGCGCTCCTGTTTGCAATCCATGGGCTTGTCGATGTTTCAGGGCACCAGGTGGGTACGGCGTTTGCCGCAATATTTTTGCTTGGGCTCTCACTGTATCGGCCGCTCTCTTGGAAGAGGAGTCAGTGGATGCCGATCTTATTTCGCTTTGTTGGATTGGTATTACTTGCGGCGGGCCTGTCATTGGTTGTCGCCGCGAGTAGTGCAAAACTCCTTCCCGGCTCAGTCGGTGTTTCCAGTGCGAAGCAATTGTCGGCGCTAGCAGACCGCAACGGTGATTATAGTGAAACAATCGCGCTGACAACTCGCGCGGTTGGATGGGCGCCGCTCGATTGGCAACTTTATCTTACGCGTGCTATCGCGGAGGTCGAACTGAACCAGGCGACAAATGCAGTCGATGATTTCCGCCGAGCACGCTTCCTGGAGCCCATCGCCTATGAAGTTCCGCTGTCCGAAGGAAACGCCTGGCTGCCGTACCGTCCGGGTTTGGCCGTGGCAGCGTGGCGTGAGGCTATACGCAGAGCCGGACCTCTGCGGCCGGAAGTCTACTCAAGCATGCTGAGCGACGCTTCGCTCAGGAATCCAGAAGTCAGCCCGTTTCTGGAGGCGATTGGACTTAGCGAACACGATTTGGCGCTGCCCTATCTCGACCGGCTGTCCGACGCTTCTTTCAATCGCGCTCTCGCGCAACTAGTGAGAAATGATCCGAACTTACAATCGTTCAGTGAAACAGAAAAACTCGCGCTCTTCGCGTTTTGGTCCGAACGCGGCGACCCCGAGGAGATTTCCCAGGCCGTTGAACACCATCCTGAGTGGGTCCGTTATGCATGGCTTGGCATGGCGAAATACAAAGCCAACAAGAATGATTTTCACGCTGCCTACGAATTGACCCAGCGATACGGCGAACCAGTCGCACTTCCGCGAGTCGCCAATTTATCTCTTCGAGATCTGGAGGAACGCTTCGCTGGCGCGCCGAATAACTACGGCATTGGTTATGAACTTTATCGCGCGCAGATGCAGGATGGTCGGCTCGACGATGCCCTTCTCACCGCACGTCATTGTAGCGAACGGCCGAACTCCCCAGCCTATTTTCACTTCTTGGAAGCGCAATGTTGGGCCGAGAAACAAAACTGGGAACGCGCTTGGAATGCCTGGCAGGCGTTTCACGCCGCACAGGTGCGAGCAACAAAGTAGAATCTGCGGATCAGGTGTCTCCTCACTTCTACGTTCAATACGCGTAATTTCCTCCGCCCAAATTTGCAATCGACGAACGCGATACGTTGCAAAATCGTTAGCAGGATTTCCTTCGCTCGGTGGCAGCTCATTAGGGCATCTGACTCGAGATTTGCGGATATTTACAGACTGAAATGAGTGTTTGCGGCAACGATAGGGCAACCCTTTGATCGCTGTAATTGCAAGTTACGGATTGCGCAGCCATTGCAGCCATCTGTACGACGACGCACACATAAGCTCGTTGAACGTTCATGTGGAATTGCCAATCTTCAGAACGCAGCGTGATATTCGTTCGACGAAAGGCTAAGGCTGGGCCAGGCAAACCGATTTGACTCCTGCCGCCCTGCGGTATCGTCTCCGCTTAAATCATCACATCTTAAAATATCTGCACATTATGATCCAATCCTCACGTCTTCGTTCGCTTCTCCTTTCCGCTTTGTTCGCACTTCCCTTCGTCGCAGGACCGCTCCTACCCGGCAGCCTGCGGGCAGCGGAGGAGAAAAAAATAGAGTTCCCCGCGGCCAGCCAGCACTCGGTGGTAAAACAGCGTGTCGGGTTGACCGATGTCGAGGTGGATTATTCGCGCCCGAACAAGAACGACCGCGAGATCTTCGGCGGCCTGGTGCCTTACGGTAAGCTCTGGCGCACGGGCGCCAACGCGGTCACCAAAATTAAGTTTAGCAACGCGATAACGCTCGGCGGCAAGGAGATCCCGGCCGGTGAGTACGCACTCTTCACGATTCCGACAGCGGACGAGTGGACTATCATCGTTTCGAAGGACGCGAAGGTGCAGAGCACGGCCGATTATAAGCAGGAGAACGATGCCGTGCGTCTCACGGCGAAGCCGGAACCCATTCCGGTCACAATCGAGACGTTCACCATCGCGCTAGCTGATGTGAAAGGCGCTTCCGCAACGCTTAATTTCCTTTGGGATAAAACGCGCGTGCCGGTGAAGTTGACCACGGACGATGTCGAGCAGGTAAGCAAGCAACTCGATGCAGTCGCTAGCGCAACGACTCCGCTCGACCCGCGCACCGCCTATCAGGCCGCGGCCTTTTACTACGACAACAACAAGGATATGAAGCAGGCGGCGAAGTGGATCGACCAGGCGCTGGAGAAGAACCCAGACGCCTACTTCATGCACTACAAGAAGGCGCAGATTCAGGCGAAGCTTGGCAACAAGAAAGAAGCCATTGCCTCGGCGCAAAAGACGATCGACATCCTGAAGAAAGACAAAGCGCCGGACGAGTCCGCGATCAAGAACGCGCAGCAGATCATCGACAGCTCGAAGTGAGGATCAGCTCCCACCTTGCCGGTACACTTGGCGGTGTGCATCTCCCGCGCCTCTGGCAGAAAGTCTGAAACCGCAAGTTGGATAAGTATCTCCACTCTCAGAGAGGGAACTCACTGCGGCTCTTGCCTGGTCGTCTGCGAATGCGCTTGGCGATGGAACGATTCGCCAGCCCTCAGCCTTGCCTGACCCGCGAGCGGTGTTGCCTGCGGAAAACCGGCTTAATTTGCCAAGTGCGCGGTAACGCTGCTGGGTGCTATAGTGTGGCAACGGATTAAGAGTCCGTCGGCAGCAAGCCTGGCAACTCATCGAAAAACTGAGTCGATGTCTGGCCGCGTCCGCTTGCAGTTATCTGATCTGGTAGCGAAACCCGTAAGGTTTCGCGGTTCCCCTGGAAAACGCGAAAAGGGAATCTTCTGATCTTAAATCACATGGTTGATGGCTTGATCGATGGGAGTGCTGCGGAAGCGAGAGTCGGGGCCTTGTCAATGTCTGCCCATAACGTGATCGAGACACGCGATCGACCCAGCGCATCGCAACCAAACGAACGTCGGTTGCGATGCGCAGATCAGGCAAAGAACGTGGTCTGTCTTCAATGCAACCCAAATTGAAAGCTTGTTCTCTTCGTTATCTTTTGTTTAAAAGATTCATTTCTGTCCAAGAGGAAGCATGTCTTGACAGCGCCCATAAATATGGGTCACAATTGTCCTGTGAAAACAACGTTTGAAATTCCTCAGCCTCTCTTCCGCAAGGCAAAAGCCATTGCCGCACGGAAGGGATGCACACTCAAGCAGCTTGTCCAAGAAGCGTTGTCGGAGAAGATCGCACGCGTAGATGGAGCCAGCAGCGAGCAAAAGCCGTGGATGATATTGGCCGGAGGTTTGAAGCATCTCCACAGCGAGAACCGCCGAATCGAGCGCCTGATCGAGGCGGAGTTCGAGAACATCGAACCGGAAGACCGGCAATGATTCTCGATACTAATGCGCTCTCCGCGTTTGCGGATGGCGTGCCTTCAGTTGTTCAACAGATCGCGACTGCCGAGGAGCTTCACATTCCGGTCATCGTGTTAGGAGAATATCGCTTTGGCATCGTGACCTCCCGTCGCCGGCGCGAATACGACGCATGGCTGACGCGTGGCCGGGCGTTCTGGAACGTGCTTCCAGTCGTGGAGGAAACTGCCACGCACTACGCGTCGATTCGGCAGCAACTGAAGAAAGCCGGCACGCCCTTACCTTCCAATGACGTTTGGATCGCCGCCCTGGCTCAACAACACGCTTTGCCAGTTCTAAGCCGTGACGCTCACTTTGACGCGGTGCCCGGCCTTACCAGGCTGTCATGGTAACAACCAGTAAAAGAACTCGGAATCGGCGCCGCAGGCTTCATCGAAAAATCAACGAAATGAATCTGGCGAAAAATGCTGGCGCGTCGTAGCTCGAATTGTGGCCGCCGCCCGGCGCGCCAACGGGTATCTGACACAGATGCCCTACACAATTGCGGGCACAAAAAGTCGGCCGAAACGCAGACACGAATGGGGAAGCGAGGGACGCAACATACCGACGCCGCGCCGCCCCGAAATCTTCGCGGGGACGGCGCGGCGCGCGTTTCTGCCGCCTCTGGTAGACTTAAACTCAAGGCTTAATCAACATTCGGGCTGAGTTAGGTGTGCCTACCGCATATCCTGGGCCAGGTTCCAGGGTTACGACAAGGTCGTATGTTTGACGGATGGATAATCCTCTGGGGTCAGCCAACGTTTGAACCCGGATTACTCCGTAGCCGGAGGGCCCAACGTAGGCCGGAGAGACAAGCGGCATATAATCAACTCCTGGGACAGCGGTGCCGCTGACAGAGAAGTTTATGTAAGTCCCACCGGGCATAATAGGAGGGTTTACGGCTACGACGAATACACCGGTCTTTTCCCGGGTAACATCGCCGGTGCTATGGATAGTAACCGCTGGGAGTTGCACATCCTCAGGACTTCTTAGGTACGCGGAGCTTGCCGCGTCGCCGCCATGCACCTGCGTAATCGCGCTCACAAGCACGAACACGAATCCGAGGCTGACAAGGATTTGGCTGATGATGTTTGTTTTCCTATGAAGTGGTTGTTTCATTTTGTTATTTCCTTTCATTGTTTTGGCCTTCTTTGCTTTCTCGTCATTGAGAACTCATTTCCGGCCTTTCACCCGTGTACTGTCCGAAATCCGATCCGAGGTTACGCGCAAAGTTAGAGGTTGCGGTGCGATTTCGCGCCTGAAACAAAAGCCGCCACGCGCTGAAGCGTGGCGGCTAATCGTAAAATGTGATTGCGCTGAAAGCCTTCGGGGTTACCAAGCGAGCCAGCGCATCGCATCTACATTAACGTCGGTTGCGATGCGCCGATCAAGGCTCGCAATCTCTACAGCCTAGTGGTGCGCGCCGACACCTGAGATCGTCCCTTGCCAAGGCAGGACAAAGGTCTTCGTGACGAAGTTCACCTGCCCGTACAGAGTGAACATGCCGGTGGCGTGCCGGAAGCGACCTGTGCCACCTGTGATGAGCGCGGTTTCCAGGTTGTAAAATACTCCCTGCGTTGCCGTCGGGATCAGTTGCCCTAAAAAAGGGCCGGACATTGTGTCACCGTTGACCGCAGTCCACTCAAAGGTGCCAGTGTAGCTTCCATCGCAGACGTTCGGGACAAAATTTGCGGTCCCGGTGAAATTTCCCAAAAGATTGGCGTTTCCGGAATTGGGTACGAAGAAATTGAAAACGCAACCACCACTGCCGGGCACGGGCGGACCCAAGTCATCAGGAATAGTCCCCGAGACAGTGCCTATGAATGGTTGAGTGTCGTCGTGGTCGTCGGCTAATGCCGGAGTGGGTACCAAGATGAACACAGCCGCCAAGCAGGCGAGCAGTATTGGGAGCACAAGTCCCGCTGTTGCCTTGAACTGAATGTTTCGATTTTTCATAAACTAATTTCCTTCCATTGTTTTGGCCTTCCGTGACTTCCCGTTATTGAGAATTCATTTCCGGCCGTTCACCCGTGTACTGTCCGAAATCCGATCCGAGGTTACGCGGAAAGTTGTAGAAGCCGGGGGGTTTTAAAGGCGGCGATGTCAGCTGAATCTGGCCAAAGAGTCAGGCGTAACGGCGGACATAAGAAGGCAGGGACATAGCGTGGCGACGCTGCGCCGCCCCGAGAGCTTCCGGGGAAACAGCGCAGCGCGCATTCCTGCCTCTTGTCGAACACTCAAGCTCAAGGCCTAATCATCATTTGAGCTGACTTGGGTTCGCCTAGTGCATATCCTGCGCCAGGTTCCAACGTTACCACAACGCTGTACGATTGGCGGTCGGATGATCCCCTGGGGTTGGGGAACGTTTGGACCAGGAGTACTCCGTAGCCGGATTGCCCGATGTAGGCCGGAGAGACCAGCGAGACGTAATCAACTCCGGGGACAGCGGTGCCGCTGACAGAGAAGTTTACGTAAGTTCCACCGAACACGACTGGATCCATACTCAGAACGAACGAACCGGTCTTCCCTCGCTTCACATCCCCTGTGCTATGGATACTGATAACCGGGAGTTGCCGATCGTGAGGGTCACCGCCACGCACCTGTGTTATCGCGCTCCCAAGCACGGAGACTAAGGCGAGGCTAAAAAGGATTTTGCTGATGATGTTTGTTTTCATGTTATTTATTTTCCTTTCGTTGTTTTGGCCTTCCGTGACTTCTCGTTGTTCGAGAACTCATTTCTGGCCGTTCACCGGTGTACTGTCCCAAATTCGATCCGAGGTTACGCCGAAAGGTTTGGAAATAGTTGAAGAGGACTTTTTGCTGAGGCCGCCGAGAGTCCAAGTGCCGGAGCTGTAAACCCCAGTTATTATAGGGTGTTTGTAACAGCTCGGTCAGAGTTGAAATCGCGCGGTTATTCTCGCCGGATTGAATCGAATCTAGTGGGACCCTATAACCTGTGGTCGACTGGGATCAGGAGGTGGAGTCAGCTCAGATCATCGAGTTCGTCTACGTGTTGGAATTGGCGTAGGCCACGCCAGATCGAGAGTCAGATCAGGGGTGTCCTGCGCATCGTGCAGCGGAGGGTTGCCCACCACAAGAACACGGTTTCCGTTGCGGCTCACATCGGTGGCCAGGTAGTAGTGGGGGTCGGGCTGTCCATGCGCTGCCATGAGATCATCAACGAGCACAAGCCCCGAATTAGCGGTCCATAAGAACCCGAGCTGAGGCGGGCTGCCGGGTGTTACCTCGCATGTTGAGAGCTGTCCCACAGCTACGCGCCCGGCGTCGGACACGTCTAAAACAGCGCTGTTGTTGTAGGTGTTCTCGTCACCGTTTTCAGGGAGGACTGTAAACCCGCCGCTGCGAGTCCACACAAAAGGTTTTCGGGTGCAGAGAGGGTCGTTGCATTGTTGTACGCACCTGAATTGCTGGGCCAGTGCACCGCCGGCTGCGTTGCCTTGGGAGTCAACCGAGCTAAGGTTCACGACGCTGAGACCGTTTGGCGGTTGAAAGATCTGGGGATTCCCATCGGCATCCCAGCGCATCAGGACCACGCGCCCATCGCTGAGGATCGCGTAGCCGAAAATCACTCCATTGTCAGCAACGAATACGGCGACGCTGGACTGTGCCTGCACCCCGCCGGTAGATAGATGCTGCTCGAGACCATTCACCCACTTCGTAGCCTTGCATCCGACGAGGAAGGCTGGGCCAGAGGCCCCGACGATGACCGAACCAGTCGCTGGTCATCGGGTGTGTGCGTCGCGCAGTGTATGCAACGTTTGCTTCAAATGGGTTACTACCAACTGCCGACCAGGGCTGGGTACTCGCCAGAATCTCCGGGGTACCATCGCGCCACACCGCTGCCCGGCTGACGCCGACGCGTCCGGGGCCGCGCAAGTTGCCAGCGATCAGCCGTCCGTCGGGGGATATGGCGACCGCGTTGCCTCCGCTGTAGCCCGCGGGCAACTTGAGAAACTCAACCGGCCCCGCATTCGCAGTCCACATCCACGGCGCGTTGGTGCCACTGTCAAAGAAGATTACACCGCCGACGATCTTGCTTCCATCCGGCGTCATTCCGCTCGGGATATACGTGCTATGCTCCCAGTTAAACTCGCCTTGCAGCTCGCACAACGTCGATGTTCCATCCTCCTCTGACCATAGGTAGGGTGCGTACGTCTCGCACCAAAGGACACCGTTATGGTCGTAAGTCGTGGCGCCAGCCCCAAGGCCGTGGTCGAGGTCGACCAGACCTACGCCCAGATCGTATCCCTCTCCACAACTGCCCGTTCCCTCAGCGCCCCTGATTTGCGTAGCCCTCACTATTACCGGGTCTTGGGCTCGGACTGTGCTAAGAGTTAGTAACAAAGCGAATAGCGGTGTGAGTTGAGTTACCGGACGTCGTTTTTTCATACTGCTTGTTTCCTTTGATTGTTTTGGCCTTCTTTGATGTCTCATCGTGAGAACTCATTTCTAGCCGTTCACAGGTGTACTGTCCGAAATCCGATTCGAGGTTACGCGGAAAGATCTCAGCAAAGACTGTGTGAGTTGTGGCTGCGCGTTATCCATGAGTTGCTTTGCGGTCCGTTGGTAGGGGCGGTTCACCCGAACCGCTCGGAACGATTGAGATCAATCGCCCCTATTTCGAATCCCGAGACATTGCGTCAATGGCACTTAGAGTCAGATAGCGGTCAGTCCTCACGATTGACACAGGTTCCTGTTTCAAGGTAGAACTTGACGAGCCGCGCAGCTTGAATTCGATACGAGGAGGCAATCTATTACTTGATAAACCAAAATGATCGGCGTGAGGAGGTTTGTCGAAGGAGTCAAAAAGGTGCGGACCTACCAGTGAGGCCGCAGTCCGTCGTCAACATGGACATCGATAAAACACGCCTACAACTCTGAGCCTATCGTGGATCCTTACAGCACGATTTGCGACTAGTAGCGCCTATAGGGAAATGCGGTCGGTCAGTGTGTCGGTATAAAAATCGGTATGGTCACGCAAACGGACCAGGGACTGTGATGGCGAGTATACTTTCAGTGATTTCATAGTCATCTTGTAGGTCGGAGGTGATTCAGTTATGGGTAAAACTCGCCGTCTCCGTTATGGGGCCGCCCATTGTGATTGAAGCGGGATTGTTCGGGCCAGAGTAAGAACCAGCGCCGCTGCCAGTCCAGTTGGTGAAGCTGTAACCGCTAGCTGGCGTGGCATGAATGGAAACAACTGTTCCGCTGTTTTTCCATCGCACTCATTGGACTCACTGTGCCACCCGTTCCATGACTCATCGTGAGATAATATTGAGTGTTGAAGTTCGCGGTGTAAGTCTTGTTTGTGGTAGGCGCAACAGTGTGAGAAATAGCGCCGCCGCCGGTCCAGCTGGTCCATGTATAACGTACGCCCGTAGCGCCGTTCTGTGGTGAGGTTGTAGCAATGGTGTGACTCGAACCAGGCACCCAGGAAAATGTCTGTGTTGAACTGTAAGTAGTACCGTCAACCGAGAAGCTAAGACCTGCCAGATTTGTCTGCACAATCACCTGAACATTGCTCTGAGTGAATGAGGCGTTTTCCGTAATCGGCCCGTTCATTGTGATTGAAGCCGGATTGTTCGGGCCAGAGTAAGAGCCACTGCCGCTGCCTGTCCAGTTGCTAAAGCTGTAGCCGCTGGTTGGCATTGCGTGAATCGACACAGCTGTTCCGCTGTTCTTCCAGCCACTGGCGGGAGTTACTGTGCCACCGGTTCCGTGGGCCATCGTCAGGTAATATTGCTTCCTGAAAGTCGCAGTGTAGGTCTTGTTGGTGGTCGGCGCCACAGTGTGCGAGATCGCGCCGTTATCGCTCCACCTGGTCCATGTGTATTGAACGCCTGTGCCGCCGCTCTGCGGCGAAGTTGTGGCAATGGAGTGACTGGAACCGGGCACCCACGAAAATATTTGCGTCGAACCCATAAGTCGTGCCGTCAACCGAGAAACTGAGGCCTGCAGGATTCGTTTGGACCGTCACCTGAACGGATCCGCTCGGCTCATAGAGTTCCGCGCTGCCAGAATAACCACTTTGGAAGTTTCCTCCTGCCACCAGCACTTTGCCGGTGGACAGCAAGGTCGCCGTGTGCTGGTAGCGAGCGGTGTTAAGGCTGCCCGTGGCACTCCAGCTACCGTGCGCCGGGTCATACAGTTCCGCGCTGTTAGAATAGCCAGTAACAATATGTCCCCCAGCTACCAACACCATGCCGTCGGGCAGCAACGTCGCCGTATGATCAAAGCGTGCGGTATTGAGGCTGCCCGTAGTCGACCAGCTCCCGCTCGTCCGGATTATACAGTTCCGCGATTGCCAAAATGCCATGAGTACGTATGAAGTCCTCCAGCCACCAGCGCCATGCCGTTGGGCAGCAAGGTCGCCGTGTGCCTGTAGTGTTCGGTGTTGAGGTCGTTGGTAGACGACCAGATCCCGGTTTCCGGATCGTATAGTTCTGCGGTGCTGGGGAACGCCCACCACGTTACCTGCTCCCCCGGCTGCCAGCACCATGCCGCTCGACAGCAAGGTCGCTGTGTGCTCATAGCGTGCTAGGCTAAGGGGGCCCGTGAAACTCCAGCTCCCGAACGCGGGGTTGTATAGTTCTGCGGTCGCCAAAGCCAGCCCAGTACGGGCATTACCGCCCGCAGCTACCAACACCATGCCGTTGGACAGTAAGGTCGCCGTGTGAAGAAAGCGTGCGGTATTGAGGCTGCCGGTAGACGACCAGGTCCCAGTCCCCGGATCGTACAGTTCCGCGCTCGCAAGATCATTGTTGCCTGTACCAGAGCCTCCTGCAACGAGCACCATGCCGTTGGGCAGCAAGGTCGCCGTGTGATAGTAGCGTGCGGTGTGGAGGCTGCCGGTTGACGACCCAGATTCCGGTCTCCGGATCGTACAGTTCCGCACTCGCTAGAATGCCGCTAAAGCCATAGCCTCCAGCGACGAGCACCTTGCCGTTTGACAGCAACGTTGCCGTGTGAGACCCGCGCGCGATGTTGAGGCTGCCAGTAGGCGCCCAGGTCCCGCTCTGGCCCGTGCAAGGGTGTACGAATACCAGCCCGGCAGTGAGTAGAAGCAGCGGGAACGCCATTCGCTTCGCAAGGGTGGCGAGCGCGAGCGCGATGAGGAGGACGCCGAGCCGCAAAGGCGACCAGTCGACTGATTTTCTTAAGTGTAGAGTTGTCATATTTTTTGTTTTTCAGTTTTTGTAGAGGTGGGATTGTTGAACTGCATTAAGAATCAAAGCGATTGTGGTTCTCATGTGAATGTTGTTGTCCTTTCATAAGAGTACTGTCCGAAATCCCGCCCGAGGTTACGCGGAAAGTGGAACGGCGAGCTCTGCCGAGCGGTGAAGGGCGTCGCAGAGCTCCGCGCTCCATTCGTTTGGAGCTATCTGGCGACGATTATTTGAGATGCAGCCATGGTGGCTGCGAAAAGACAGACTTCCGTAAAGCGCAGGCGACACGTCCGCCATTCGGACGGACTCGTCCCGTGGCGAGCCTGCCACCGCAGCTGTTACATCAGCAGAATCGGTTCGGCGGCGGCAGCGATGATCTCAGCGAAGCGCGGGTCGCCGCGCTGCGGATACACCCTGGCCTAGGAATCCAGGTAGACTGTTCAGCTTAGAATCTTTTCTTTAGCTGAACATACCAGAAACGGCCTTTCATCGTGGCGAGCGATTGGTCGTAGTTGTTCCCATTTGCTCCAGCCACAAAAGGCGGATCAGAATCGAACACGTTCTGCATTCCAAGTGAAATCGTGGTGTTATTCAACCAGGCGTGCCACCCACAGGGGTTATACTCAGCTGTGGAAACTGGCAGAACGTTTTTCTCGTTGCCGTCCTTCATCGTGACATTCTTACCGCCATCCTTAGCTAAGCCCGGCACTTCGACTGCGGCTGGCGGCGGCAAGTTAAACGTGTAAGACGCTATGAGGTCGAGTGTAACCCACTCGCGGATTTTTCGCGCCCGCCACGGCCAAATAGACGGAGTGTTAGGACCGCCTGTTATCGGCATTTGTGGTTTCGACGATCCAGCAAGGAATTGGTTAGCATCTTCGTACTGGCCGGTGGCATGGACGGTCGCGCCCGTGTCGAAACCACCGAGCCACGTACCAGTTGGGCCATCGTAGAATAGGCTCGCATAGGCTCGATTGTGCGGCAAGGAGCCCGTAAAAACGGAAATGGGGCCGACAAACTCGCCCGAAAGCCCAACCCGTTTGCTAATTGGAGTCGCCTGAAATTCAAAGCGCGACAAGTAGGTCCCATTAAGGGTAAAGGTCAATCTGCCAAAGTCCCCATGACCAAAGATTGAAGAGTCCAGAATATAAATCGCTTCGTAATCCAGACCTTCGACGATGGCCCGCGTGAGGTTTAGAGTTGGAATGAGGACCTCGGTGATTGCACCGGTTGTTGAATTGCGAATAACCAAGCCGGGAAAGCTGTTCTCGAAACCAATGATGAATTCCGCAAATGGAACCGAAGCAATCGACCGCAGGTCGATATGCCAGAAGTCAGCACTCAATGTAAGGCCCTTGATCCATTTCGGACTGTAAACTGCTCCGTAAGTCCATTCGTAGGCAACTTCCGGCTTTAGGTTGGGGTTTCCACTTTGGAACGTAGGAACTATAGTTCCCGGAGGAGTCAATCCCCTCGGATCAGAAAATATCTGCGTGTTGGACTGAACACCCGCAGGTGTAAGCTCTGGTAGCGTCGGCGCGTGAAACGCTTCGCTGTAGCTGCCGCGCAGAGTCAGTGCGCCGATCCACTTTGGATCAAGCGGTTGCCAGCGCGCTGAAAATTTTGGCTTCTGTGCATTGTATTGCGAGTGTTGAGCCGGGACAAATGGCTGCGACGCGTTGGGCAGAACCGCAGATGTGTTTTGGCTGTACCATTCCTCTCGTTCAGCAATATCGAACTCGAGGCTGTACACACCGGCTACGTTCCACACAGGACTGGTCACCGGCAATCGCACCTCCTGATAGATTGCCCAAACATCGCGGTTCACGCGGGAAGCCTCGAAATTGGAGGAAACACCGATTGAATCAAACGAAGTCATTTCTGGGTCGGGATCGTTCTTCCACCGCTCGCCACGGTATCGAGCCCGGCGGCAAAGGAGACCGGTCCTGCTGGGAGATTGAATAGATCGCCGTTGATAGCGAAATAACCTAAAGGCAACTCAAATTCGCCGACTTGGTGGACAGTGACATAAACTCTGCTGATGGCGGCTCTGCCATTCCGACCAAAGAAGCCCAGAAAAGGATTGAATGCCGTAGCTGGGTCTGTATCCAGTAATGCCTCGCGCAAACCTGACGCACTAACCACGCCCCCGTAAACAGTTTGTTCAGAATTATCAGAATAACGAAAACCCAATTCCCAATTCCAGCTCTCGAAATATCCCAAATTCGCCCATCTCACCGCGGAGTCCGCTATCGAACAAAACATCGTGAATAGTAGTTTTGTCCGGTCTGACAGGCTCATCATTAATAGCGCGAAAGCGTACGCCAGTCGTGACGGGGATGCTGACGCCGTTGTAAAGCAAGGTGGCATCAGCGACGGTAAACGGGTTAAACGGATTCTGGATCGGCACACTGAAGCCGCTTGGGCTAAATCCCAAGCCGTTCGGTCTGTTGAATGCATCACTGCTAATCGAGATGGTCCGGAACTGCGGATCAAAAAATGAGCGCGTATATTTAAAGTCGGCAAATACAGTTAAATACTTGTCGCAAATATCGCGCGTGAAGGAGCCATAAAAACTTTGGCGATCCGTCGCAGGAATGTCGTCCGTGACAGCTTGGTAGTTATAGAAAAAGTAATCGCCACCGCCCTTGTAACCATACGTGCCCAAGGTTTGTGGAACATGTTGGGCTGCGTTGGGACCAATGATACCCGGGGGGCCTGGATATGCATTGGGAGCTATCACAAACGGGTTCTTGTAAAATGGAGAAGCCGCGACGTTAGGAGCCGAGTGCGGCGACGGAGAGTTGGCACTAAAAAACAATTTTGGGATCAAACGAAACCCTCCAATCCGGCCGGGAATATTCGGCGAGCGATCCTCAAACCCACCCCAAGGGATCGCGAACGAGTTACTCTCAATGTCACGGTCGTGACTGCAAATGGCGGCGCGATCATAAAAATCGGCAATCACCAGGATATCAGTCTTGTCATCTCCAGTGCCGGCTTTGATCCAACCCTCCAGCTCACGCGCATCATTGGAGGCGCCCATGTTCGCGTTGCCGATGCTCCCGCCAATCTCGAGACCACGAAACTTGTGTAGCAAAAGAATGTTGATCACACCGGCTACTGCGTCGCTGCCATAAACTGCTGAGGCGCCATCCTTCAGGATATCGATGTGATCAATCATCGAGAAAGGAATGAGATTGATGTCCACGCCAGTGAGGCCGAGACCGTTGCCAGTAATGAAATTGTCGCCCATCCCAGCTATGGCGACGCGTTTTCCATCGATGAGAACCAGAGTTTCTTTGGGCAGCAAGCCCCGCAGATTCGGTATCACGGCGCCGTCGCCCCCAAAGAGACTGTTCTGGCTAACGGTGGTGCCCATCTCCTGCGGCAGACTGGCGAGCAAGTCCGTTGTATTGCGGACACCGAGTTTCTCGATGTCCGCCGGACGATACGTATCCACTGGATTTGGGCCCGTCTCTTCTGCGGTGGGAATGTTCGACCCAGTGACCATGACACGTTCTACTTCGGCCGTCGCGCCGGTTGTCACTTGCTCCGGCACAATCGTTTGAGCGCAGATTCTGGGAGCGATCAAAAAGCTAACGCCGATAGCGGCGATGAACGCCTTTTGACTTATTGGGGGTAGTATTACGCCAATTTTCATTGAGCGTTCTTGTATACTGTGTTTGTAGGGTTACGGCTGACAAGCACAAATTCATTTCTGCCTGTTCACCCGGTGTACTGTCCGAAATCCCGCGCGAGGTTACGCAGAAAGCGCGGATAATTTGGGAAACCACGGATTGCCCACATCGCACGGATAACGAACGAAACCTTCGCCGCCAATTAGGAGAAAGGCCTGCTAATCACGCAAATGGACGCGAAAGACTGGCTTCATCCGAAAGGCGCGCGTTGCAAAGAGGTTGGCAAACAGCCGCCACGGATGTTAGTGTCAGGCATGGAAAGGAGCTCGCTATTGAGGACCATGCGCTCGGCGCTGGAAGCGGCATACGGCCGGCGCCTGCGTGGCGTGCTCTTGTATGGTTCAGAAGCACGCGGAGAAGCGCGAAGCGACAGCGACATTGACGTGCTCGTCTTGTTGGATCGAGTGCCGGACTACGGGGAAGATGTATGGCGTTGTCTGGAAGCGCTCTATCCCATCGCCTTGAAATTGGGACGACGCATCAGCCCGAAGCCGGCGGATGCACAGGAGTACGAATCAGTGGATTGCCCCTTGTACCGGGAGGTGCATCATGAGGGCATTGCTGCGTGAAGGAATTCGCTCGTAGCGAATGGCAGCGTGCCCAACGCGCCATCAAGAGCGCGTCCACGCTGATTGAGAGTGATCCTGAATCGGCTGTCTCGCGGGCGTATTACGCGGCCTTCCATGCATTAACAGCGCTCTTTGCAGTACCGCGGACAAAGCTTCAACAAACACGCTGCGTTGCGTGCTGCTTTGCATAAGGACCTGATCAATACCGGCCAATGGCCTGTCGAGTTGGGTAAGGAGTACGATTTTCTCATGGACTTGCGCGAGATCAGTGACTACGGCGGCGTGGATCGTGTCAGCGATCAAAACGCTCGCCGCGCCGTGGAAGCAGCGAAACGCATCATCGCTGCGTGTCAGGACGAGCTTTCAAGGCTTGAAGAAAACGGCTAGACACGAATTTGAAACTCGCTCCCTGCCCTGTTCTCTCGCCGCTACCCTAGCGGCTTTGCCTTCTATCTCGCTGATCCCGTCAGCTCGATTCACGAATTCACACCAATTGACCAGCTATATTCGTGGTAATTCGTGCAATTCGTGTCTCGTGACATGTTAGATTCTGAGAAGGACTGACGAGCC